>NZ_JBVJAP010000001.1:0-351080 GCF_055590505.1 Nocardia sp. NPDC041819
TTGTTGATGAACTCCGCCGTCACGAACAGCGGAGCCGCATACGTCATGTCCTTGTCTTTGCACTCATCGATCGAGGCCTTGACCTCTTCGAAGCGGGGATCGGACAGGGTCAGCGACATAGTTCCGGCGAAATCCTCGATCGGGGAGAGCTCCTCGAGCACCTCCGCCAATCCGCCCGCCCGTGCGCCGCCGCGCGCCGCCGCCCGTTCGTGGCGGGCGGGCGCACCGATCAACCAATCGAACGAATCGAGCTGGATATCCAGCAACCCCGGAACATCGAGGGGCTCACGAATTTTGGCGAACGAGACCCGCTTCGGCGCCCCGGAGACCCCGGTCTCGACGGGCATTCCTGCATCGACGTCGGCCTGACTCGAGATTGTCAAGATGCGTCCTTCCAGCACCGCGCGCCGCCCATGCGTTCGCGTGGTCGTCGCGGTATCTGCTTGTCCTGTGGGCGATAGTTCTCCTGTGCGCACCGTGCTGGACTGTGCCCGAACATGCCTCGACAACAACGGGTAGAAGGTGGCACGCCGACAGTGCCACTTTCCACAGTCATTTCGTATTTCGAGAGTTGGACAGCACGCGACCCGGCGCGAAGCCTTAAATTACACCCAAACTTGGCCGATGTCGAGGACATCAAGAAATAGACACATGATTTCTCGTGTCTTCCCAGATTTATAGTGACATCTCGATCTGCGGTTCGTCAAGTCTATTAGCGGTAATTCGCCAGCTTCACTCGATCGGGTCTCCCGCCGGGGCCGCGGCGGTCGCCACTCGGGGTGTGACCGGCCTTCGCGAGGGCAGGACGACAGCCGCCGCGGCGATCGTGAAGGCGACGCCGCACCACAACGCCTTCGCGGGCTGACCGGTGTGGTCGACGACCACGGCGGCGGTGGCGGGGCCGAGGACAGCGCCGACATTGAACGCGGTGGTGGCCAGCGCGCCCGCGATCCGTGGCGCGGTGGGCGCGGCGGTCTGCACGATCGTCGCGATCAGCGTCGATCCCACCCCGAACGCGATCGCCCCGGACACCGTCGCCATGATCGCCACCCCGGGCAGGGTGTGCGCGGTCCAAGCGGCCAGCAACCACACTCCGACGAGCCCGCTCGTACCGAGCGTGATGATTCGTTCTCGATGACGGTCGCTGTAGCGGCCGGTGAACGTCACACCGACGAACGATCCGATGCCGAACAAAGCCAGCACGATCGGCACCCAGCGGCAACCCGGCTCGGCGAGCCCGGCGGTGATCGAACCGAGGAATGTGAACCCCGCGAACGTCGCGGCGTTCACCAGTATCGCGACCAGGACCGCGACGAGAACCGGGCGTGTGCGCAGCACCGTCCACTCCTGCACCGAAGAGGGTCCCTGGGGCGTCCGCCGATCACCGGCGCGCACAGCGCGAGGCACCATCGCCCACACCGGCATCACCACAGCACCGCTGATAACGGCGACGGCCCAGAACGCGGCACGCCACCCCCACACTTGTCCCAGCAGAGTTCCGGCCGGTACACCCGCGATGCAGGCCACGGTCACCCCGGAAACCACCACCGAGGTCGCGCGGCCCACCATGGCGGGGTCGACCAAGCGCGGCAGAGCGGCCAGCACGATGGCCAGGAACCCCGCGTTGGCGACCGCCGCGACGACCCTGGTCGTCAGCAGCACCGCGAACTCGCTGGTCACCGCGCCGACGACATGAGTCGCGCAGAACACCGTCAAGAACGCCGCTACCGAATGCCGGACCGGCAACCGGCCCGCCGCCACCGCCATCGCCGGTGCGCCGAGCACCATGCCCGCCGCGAACAGCGAGGTCAGCAGACCGGCCGTGCCGAGTGAGACCCCGAGATCGTCGGCGATCCGCTCCAGCAACCCCGACACCATGAATTCGGACGTGCCCTGCGCGAACACCGCGACAGCCAGCACGAACACCACAATGGGCATAAAAGGACAACTCCCCGGATAGGGGCGCCGCGCAGCCGACGCGGCGCCCGAGATGGTCGCGGAATCGGGCGAACCCGTCGCCCGATCGCGGAGAAACGAACATCGTCCGGCGTCGCGAAAAACCTGCCGGTCGTGCGACGACCAGCAGTTTCTGCATTCACAACGCCGCCCAGCGCATATGCCGGGCGGCTATCGTCTGGACGCCTCCGGGGAATTCACGTCCACACCATAAACAACGCGCCCGGGCGGGGCCAAGACAATTACCGATCCGCTTTCAGACCGGAAGTGCCGGTGCTTCAGTGTGACCGTAGGCGCGTTATGGCGGCGTGGTTCGCCTGCGGATCCAGCGCTATGGCCGCCGCCCAGACGTGTGCCGCGACAGCGCGCTGATCGAACAGGGTGACCCAGGCGTCGGTGGACGCGCGGGTGTCCTTCACCCAGGTGGGCGTCGGTCCGAGTTCGGGAAGGTGCGTGTAGGTCAGCGCCGTGTAGGCGCGTGCGCGGGCATCGAAAATCGTTGCCGCGCACATGGGGTCGGCGGTGGCGCGTTCGCTCAGCAGGCCCGCCTCCGCGGCCTGTATCGCATCCGGCGGGACGCCGTCGGCTCCGGGGAATATCTCGCCCACGGTCAGGTAGGCCAGGCCGAAGCCCCACACGCGGCGCGTGAATCGCCGGATCAGCCATTCGGCCGAATCCAGGATGGGGGAGCGGTCGGCGTCGGGATCGAGCACGATCGCGGTGTGGGCCGCGTCCTGCGCCGTGGAGGTCTCCGCGTGGGCGAATCCCCAGAAGTGCACGGTGTCGGAGCCGGCGGAATCCGCGCTGCGTTCGGCCATCATCGTCGTGAGTATCGAGTCGATCGTGGTCCTCGGTGGATATCGGATGGTGGAATTCGTCGGCTTGGGGGTCGCGGGTCGCGGTCGATTTCGTCGCTTGGACATTCGGCTCTCGGTTACCTGTGTGAAGTAGTGGATCAGGCCAACTCATCCGCTCGGGGCGGGACAGGAAGGTCTGCGGTGCGCGCCCCGTGCGCGGGCAGCAGAACATCCCAGAACTCGGCGCGGACCGCGTCCCACAGCCGGAAGTGGCGCGGGAACCATTCGCGGACCTGCGCCAGATCTGGCAGTGCGCGCTCGTCGAAGGCGACGAGACCGCTCTGCCCCAAGGGAATCGGCACGGTGTCGCCGTTGTCGCGCAGCCGGTAGGCCGGTGTGGGGTCGGACTCGTCGCGGAAGAACACGATCTCGATCCGACTTCCCACCACCCGCCAGGAAGCCTGCACGGCTCCGGTCGTGGTGCGATGCAACCGGCTCACCCCCGCAGAGCATCGGGTGGGGCCGCCAAGGCCGACAATCGCTCCAGCACCGCTTGGATCGTCTGCACGTCGAGGGCGCGGTCGATGTTGCCGCTTTCGTCATGTGACGGGAATTTGATTCCTCGTGCGGCGGCACGTTCCCGGTGGCTCACCGCCTGCGGTGTCAGCCGTCCCGCTATCACCAGAGTGCGGTACGCAGCCGCCTTCCACGCACATCGCTCGATCCGGCAAGTCAGGTGCGCCCGCATCTGCTCGTGCGCCAGCCGCACGTCGGCGCGCGCGCAGACTCCGGGCGGAACGAGTAGTCCATCCACTACCTCGCGACGCCGGTGCCGGTGGGTCCCGATGCCATGCCCCGTCGGCTGTTGATCGTCCGTAATCCGCTCCGACGCGCGGGAATTCGTGACGAAATCGAGTTCTGTTCCGTGTTGATCGGCCATGTGCATATGCTGCGAACGTGCTCGCGACGGGGAGCTCGAATCGGCCGGTGCCCAGCAATCGGCGCGTACGCGCTGAGCGCTTCCCGAGTGGGCGGACATCGATTCCCGCCGTGGGAAAAAGCAGGTCACACCGTGGGATAGCAGGGGAGGACGCAACGGAAATGGTCGGTACCAAGTCGGACATCGGCCGGACGACGCTGCCGCGTCGCCAGTTGGGCCGCGCACTGCGCGACGCGCGTCAGGCCGGCGGTTACACCCTCGAGCAGGTAGCCGAAGTCCTGGAGATCAGCCGATCCTCGCTCGGACGGCTGGAACTAGGGCAGAACGAGAAGATCAAAGTTCGGGACATCGAGTACATCTGCCAGTACTACGGGATGCCGGACGAGCGGATCGAGTACCTGAAATCGCTTGTGGATCAAGCCAACACAAAGGTTTGGTGGCAAGACTATCGCAGTCTGATCCGGCCGGGGTTCAATACTTATCTCCATCTCGAGGTAGCGGCGGCTGAACTCCACTTTTTCCAGTCGCTTATCGTTCCCGGCCTGTTGCAGACCGCCGATTATGCGAGAAATGTGGAATCGCATCCACTGAGGGTCACCTTGGAGGAAGTGGAGAGACGTGTAGCTCTGCGAATGAGACGAGCCGCAATACTGACGCGCCGCCATATGCCGACACGAGCGGAGTTCTTGCTGCATGAGGCGGTGTTACATACTGTGGTCGGCTCCGATCGGACCATGGCTGGCCAGCACCGACATATTGCCGATTTGAGTGTGAGAGACAACATATCGATCCGAATCGTGCCCTTCGCCGCAGGGTTGCCTTCAGGAGCGGCTATACCGCCCTACATAATCCTGGACTTCCTTCATGAGCCGTCGGTTGTCTACACCGAAGGAGCTGTAGGAACGATGATATTCGAGCAGCGCGACGATGTAACGAGATTTCAGACGATCTTCGACGACCTTCGTGGCGCTGCTCTGCAAGAGCAGCCTTCGAGAGACCTGCTGAGAACCATGGCAAGGAGATACGATCGGTGACTAGTGAGCTATCGAGCGCACGATGGTTTAAGTCGAGCCATAGCGATGGTGGTGAAGCATGTGTGGAGATTGCTTGGATCGGCGCAGGCCGGGTTGGCGTCCGTGATTCGAAGAATCCGACCGGCTCGGTGTTGATCTTCGTGCCGGGTCAATGGGACGCCTTCATCGCCCGCGTCAAGGGGAGCGGGTTGGGCCTACATTCGGATCTGTGAATCTGGCGGTAGCCGATAGACGGCCCGGACGTCGGCTTCCCAGCTGATGTCCAGGCCGTATCCCCTGGGCGCGACCGAAGTCGCGCACTACCGGTCTATCCAGTTCAGCGGCGGCTGAGCCAGACTGCCGCCAGTGGGTAGGGAGCGATAATCGGAGTCCCGGCGATATTCACCGTTCCGCTCCAGAGCCCTTGGCGGGGGTCGATGTCATGCAGGTCGAGGCCGAGCGGCACGAAGTCGAACGAAACATAGGTCTCGTCCGGGCCGACCGGCGTCTGATGCCCGCCCCGGCTCGAGCCGCCGCAGACCAGCGCCACTGTCCTGCCATCGACAAAGACTTGCAGGTCGCAGTTCTCGATCGGTGACCCGATCACATTGGAGGGGCCTCTCCCGATGTGGTAGGTCCCCGGCGGGATAACACCGTTGCGCGGAAACTCCGGATCATCAGCGGAGGCAACGGCTGGAGCGACAGAGACTGCGGCAGCGGCCAGCGCGAACCCGGCTGCGATCTTGCCAAACTTCATCGATTAGCTCCTTCGAAAATCAGTCGAACTCAGTCGTATGTCCTAGCTTTCGTTCAGCTCGTTACTGCACTGCCACCCTAGATCCGGAACCAAACCCGCTACCCCCGAACGCGGAGAGCCCTTCAGTCAGCGCGCGGTGCCCGAGCCACAGGCCGCGTCGCATCCGGCGCGCTCCGGACACCCGCAGGACCAGCGCAGGCAGGGGAACACCATGTGGTTGTCTGCTAATGTTGCCGAACCTGAGTCGTCGCGGGTCGAGAGGGTGGGGATGAGTCGTCGAATCACGTTGGCACTGCTTATCGGTGCGCTGGCGACCGGGGTTGTCGGCTGTGAGGACACCACGAGCGGATCGCCGACGGTGGGTTCCAGTACGACAGCGGCCCAGGCTCTGTTCAACCCGTGCACGGGGATTCCTGATGAGGCTTTGCGGGCGGCTGGTGTCGATCCGGCGACCGAGGAGCCCGGTATCGCCGGGGTGCCTCAGTCCGGCTGGGAGATCTGCAATTGGGAAGGTTCCCGATACTTCGTCTCAGTGTTTACCACTGCCCGCTCAGTTTCGGAGTTCGAGAAGAAGCCTGGTAACGTCGACTTCCGGGACGTGACAGTCGCCGGTCGTGCAGGACGGCAATTCAAGGTCGAGGGCGCATCGAAAGACCTGCTCTGTGACGCACTGTTTCCAGTGCGGCAGGGCGTGATTCAGTTGCGCGTCTCCAACAAGGCCTCGATCAGCAACCTCGAGGAGCCTTGTGCAACCCTATATAGGGTGGGCGATGCTATCGTGCCGGTATTGCCGCAATAACTGGGGAGGGATTTCCGATGAGCGAGGCCAACGCGGCGACTTGGAAGAACTTGGCCGGTCAGGCCCGTGCGGGGGAGCTGTATCTCGATGATGAGAACGCCGCATACCTATGCGCCAAGGCGTGCGATGAGCGTCTCGCTGAGTTGAACAGAATTCTCTCCTCGACGCAAGGCGTTCAGAACATCTCCGGTTTCGGTGATTTCACTATGGCTGCTGCCTTGACCAAGAAATTCTTGAAACAGGCCACGGGGGAGTCTAATTCAATCGATCAGGTCATTCGAGAGCATATCGAGACGGTGCAGAACATGCGAGAAGTCATGGCGATCTCGTTCAAGCGGATCACCGGGCAGGACGTCGAGAACGCGGCGCAGATCGCGGGTACCACTGAGCAGGTGCGCTGATGGGTAATCCGTACGGTGGTATGCCGCAATTTCAGGTCGATCAAGGGCTGGGCTCGGCTATGTGGCGCAGTCTCAGCGATTGGATCGCGGGTGAGGAGTTGCAGCCGAAGGTCGATGCGGCCGAGGTGCAGGGTAGGTACAACCAGCAGCGGGACGGCGTGCGCGGCCGAGCTGCCGGTGTCGGGTTCGAGGGCGCATTCCGGCCGAGGGAGGTTCTGGATGCGGACGAGTTCGAGCGCCACGATGTCGCCACGCTGCGTCAGAAGGTCGATCACATCGATCTGAACGCGGTGAACGATCTGATCGCCGCGTGGAACACGATCGCGGATCGGCACCAGACCTCGCTGGAAACCTTCAAGACGGCGATGGAGCGGGCCACCGATGACAGTGTGTGGCGTGGTGGGGCGCGCAATGCCGCGGCCAGTGCGGTCAGTGACTATGCCGCCCAAGGTGCGCAGGTGTCGAACGCGGCCCGGCTGACCGGAAACAAGCTGTCGGAATTGCTGACCGGACTGGAGCCGACCAAGCAACTGGTTCCGCACGCGCCGGAACATCGCAGCGGATGGGACAATCTGCGTGGATTCGTGGTCGGGCGAGATTGGCGCAATGACGACGTCGCCGAGCACAACGCGAAAACAGAGGCGTTGCGGGTGCTTCGCACCGTGTACTCCCCGGTCGTCATGGAGTCCGATACCAACGTCCCAGTGATTCCCCGTCCGGTGTCGGCTGCGAACCCGAACGGCAACGGCGACGGTAGCAATCCACGGAGCACGAACAGTGGCAGCGGGAGCCCCTCGGGGACATCGTCGCCCAGTTCGAATCCTGCCGATACGAACTCCACCGACGATCCGTCGACTCCGTCGAGCACCGAGCCCTCGGACACCACCTCCGAAACGCCGGAGTCGACCAGTACCGACCCGGCGTCCACCACGGAGGATTCGACCACACCCGCTTCCACCACACCGGCGACCACACCTGCTTCGACGACGCCTACGCCGAGCACATCGCCGAACAGTCCTGGCACCCCGCACACGAGCACGCCGGGGAGTCCGGGCAGCCCTGGAAGTCCGACCAACCCGGGTGCGCCTGGTGTCTCGGTTCCGTCCAAAGGCGCACCGACCAACCCCAACGCGGTTGCGGCGGCCGCGCGTACCAATGCCTCGCCTGGCCGCGCCGGTACGGGCGGCATGGGTGGCATGGCCCCCGGTGCGCGCGGCGGCCAATCCGACGAGGAATCCACCAAGGGGATCCCGGACTACCTGATCACTCAGGAACACGGCAATGAGCTCATGGGGCTCGATGAGCTGCCCAGGACGGTGCCGCCGGTCATCGGTGACAACCCACGGTAAGGACGTCATCGATGCCCGAGGTGCAGAGCTGGCGGTTCACCGCGCTCGAATTCCGGACGCTGTGGGAGTCCACCGGCCGGGACGTGCTGCCGTATCCCTTGCAGCACCAGTACACGACGGAATTCCGGTCGGAGAGCTTGCGGTTGCGGCAGGCGGCTGCGCAGTCGCTGCGCCCGCGCATAGATGATGATCTGCTGCGTGCGGTCGAAGTGCTGCTGGCGCCGGAGGCCCGGGTGGAAGTGGCCGGATTCGCCGGCAAGCGCAGGGACCGCAAGCTGCGGGCGCATGCGGGAGTGCACTACGAGCACGGCGCGATCGCGGTGCAGGAACCGGGGCCGGACGTCGAGCACGGCGGCGATGTGGTGTTGACGTTGCTGTCCGCCGGTGCGGTGGCGCGGGCCGTGGTCGACGTGTTCCCCGCCTGTGGGCCGGGGCAGGGTAAGCAGTTGCAGGCTTCCGCGGAGGAATTGGCGCGGCCGCGTCCGCCGGTGCGCGACGCGTGGCGGCCGACGCCGCGGGAGGAGTTCGAGCGGTTCTTCACCCGGGCGATGACCTTGATCGGTCACGTGGGCGTCTACGCGATGGGAAGCGTGGACAATCGGCACGTCGACGGGCGCAAGGATTTCCAGCTCAACGATGTCGAGAAGGACGGCAGGTACGTCACTTTCGGCGACGACCTGGTGACGATCAAACCCACCACTTCCGAACGCATCGCCGCCACCCTGCAACAGATGATCGGCAGAACCGTCAAGGACGTGCGCGACGGGGTGCACTTACCGTACTGACCTCGCGAGCGGCGAGGCGTTTCGCCGCCGTCGGCAGTGCCGCCACCACGTTCGCCCCTAACCGCCGCGCGTCACCGCAGGCCGGCTCAGGGCGTGCCGCCGCTCCCTGGGCCTGAGGCGAAGCGGTGGGAGTGCGCCGCCGCAGCCCTGCCTCCGGCAGGTCACGACACGCGCGATACACGCCACCGCCCCCGACTCAGCAGAAGCCGTGCGGCCGACATGTAGAGAACGCCACGGCGGCTCCGTCCCAGGAGTAGACGGCCGAACCCGTCCGCATGGGCACGCACCGCCAGGCCCACGCCCAACGACAATGAGACCTCCGGAGCGCACGTGCCTACCTGTCGAGATCGGCGCGACAGCTCCGTTCCACAGCGCGAAACATAAGGAGTAGAAGTCATGCCCATCAAGTTGGAGAACGTCGCCATCGCGGTCCGCGACCTCGAAGCGACGATCGCCTTTTTCACCGACCTCGGTCTGACCGTCATCGGCCGGGACACGGTCAGCGGCGAGTGGACCGACACCGCCGTCGGCCTCGACGGCAATCACGCCAAGATCGCTATGCTCCAGACCCCGGACGGCAACGGTCGGCTCGAGCTCTTCGAGTACATCCACCCCACCGCGATCGAGACGAGCCCGACCCTGCCCAACGAGATCGGGATGCACCGCGTCGCGTTCTCGGTGGACGACATCGACGAGGCCCTCGAGATCGCGGCGAGGCACGGCTGCCACCCTCTGCGCGGCGTGGCGACCTACAGGGACGTCTACAAGCTCACCTATGTCCGCGGCCCCAGTGGCATCATCGTGATGCTTGCCGAGGAGCTGAACAAGAACTGACCCGCGCGCCCCCGGCGCACACCTCGCGATACCGGCACGCATCAGCGCCGCGGGCTGGAGCGAGCAAAGCGCCGATCAGGCACATTCTCTCGGAACGCCAAAGCCGAACGCCCGCCCATCGTCCCGGTGCAAGCCGGAACCCGTTGCGGACCCGGGCTTCACCCGGGCGATGAGCGGACGTTCGGTTGGGCGGCTCCGCCGGAGGGGGACGGCGGTGGTGACGCCCGTGTCCCGCGGTGTCCGAGCCGCGGGACCGGCTGGGGCGGTCAGACGTTCGCGTAGGCCAGCGAGGGAACGCGCTGGATGGCGAACGAGGACCGCAGGTAGAACCACCAGGTGACGGTGGCCATCACCAGGAAGGCCCCGGCGTAGGCCCAGAACGCGGGAGCCATGCTGTGCAGGTGGGTGTTGGACAGCCGCAGGGCCTGCTGCAACAGCCAGCCGCCGGAGGCGCCGACCGCGCCGATGACGCCGATCGCCGCGCCCGCCTGGCGTTTGGCCGAAGCGGCGGCCTCGGCCGCGTCGAGGCCGTGCTCGGAGGCGTACTTCTTGGACTCGGCGCTGAAGATGGTCGGGATCATCCGGTAGGTCGAGCCGTTGCCGATGCCGGTGAGCACGAACAGCAGCAGGAACGCCAGCAGGTAGAGCGGGAAGCTCTTCAGTTCCAGCCCCACCATGATCAGCGCGACCGCGATCGCCATGCCGCCGAAGACGTAGAAGGTGATCTTCGCGCCGCCGACCTTGTCGGACACCCAGCCGCCGAACGGCCTGCTGAACGACCCGACCAGCGCGCCGAGGAACGCGAGGTTACCGAGCGTGGTGATCCAGCCGATCTTGGCCAGGTCCGGGAAGTTGGCCTTGATCAGCGTCGGGAAGGCGAAGGAGAAGCCGATGAACGAGCCGAAGGTGCCGATGTAGAGGATCGCCATCACCCAGGTGTGCCGGTTGGTGAGCGCGAGCCGGTAGGACTTGCCGTCGGACTTGGCGGTGCTGATGCTGTCCATGTAGCGCAGCGCGCCGAACGCGGCGGCCAGGATGAACGGCACCCAGACCAGCACCGACAGCGTGATGCCGAAGCGGTAGCCGCCCGGGTCCTTGGCCATGAGGTGCGTGCCGAAGGTGATCAGCAGCGGCAGCACCAGCTGCGTCTGGGCGACGCCCAGGTTGCCGCCCGCGGCGTTGATGCCCAGCGCCGCACCCTTCTTGCCCTCGGGGAAGAAGAAGTTGATGTTGGCCATCGAGGAGGAGAAGTTGCCGCCGCCGACGCCCGCGAGCGCCGCCAGCAGCAGGAACACCCACATCGGCGTGCCGGGCTGGTTGACGAACCAGGCCAGGCCGAGCGTCGGAATCAGCAGCATCCCCGCGCTGAACACGGTGAACGCCCGACCGCCGAACCGGGGGATGGCGAAGGTGTACGGAATGCGCAGCGCGGCGCCGACCAGGGTGGGGGTGGAGGTGAGCAGCAGGGCGTTGCTCACCGCGATGGGGTTGCCCTTGCCCAGACCGGCGAGGAAGTCGAATCCGGCGGCGCCCATGCTGGTCACGACGGTGCCCCAGATGACCCAGATGCTGAAGCCGAGATTCTCGGCGAATACGGAGAACATCAAATTCTTGCGCGCGGTTTTCGCGCCACCGGATTCCCAGAACTCCGCGTTGTCCGGATCCCAGTGATCGAGCCAGCGTCCACGTTTCTGGTATTCGAAAGTCGTTGGGTGCGACTGCTGGCCGGTGGCTGCTACGACGGTCATCGGCTTCCTCTCGATTCGGCTCGACCGGCCCTCATCGCGGCTGTGCCGCCGGCGGCTGTCGAGTGCCTGGCTACGGTCGAGATAAAGGTAGGAGCCGCGTGTTGCGTCCCCGTGGCCTTCGATGACGTTCCCGGCAAATCCGACTCACATCGCGCGGCCCCGAATGGTGACCACTCGGTTACCTACGCCGTTTATCGCGCGTCCGGATATTCCGCGATGAGCGAGTTGAGGAAGCACCGCGTCTCGGAGGCGGCGCGTTCGGGATCGCCGTCGATCACCGCGTGCACCAAGGCGGCGTGCTCCTCGGGATAGGAGTCGTCGGACTTCGATGTCCGTGCGCGGATGACCTGTTCGATGATGGGCAGCAGCGAATCGTAGAACTCGAGGTACACCGCGTTGTGGCTCGCGACGACGATCGCGCGGTGCAACTGGACGTCCGCCTCGATCGCGGCGGCGGAGTTCTCGTCCCACTTCTTGTCGCGTTCGGCCAGCAGGCGCAGCAGATTCGCGATATCGGTGTCGTCGCGGCGGCGCGCGGCCAGGCCCGCGGCGGTGACGTCCAGCGCGAGGCGCAGTTCCAGGACGTCGCGTTCCTCGGCGTCGGCGAAATACTTGCCCAGGGTTCCGCCGAGGTCCGACGCCGCGATCACGTAGGTGCCGGAACCTTGGCGACGCTCCAGCATGCCGGCGTGCACGAGGGCCTGGACGGCCTCGCGCACCGTGTTGCGGCCGGTGCCGGTGAGCTCGGTGAGCTCCGGCTCGGTCGGGATGCGGGAGCCGATCGGCCAACGGCCGGAACGAATTTCGGCACGCAGCTGATCGGTCACCTGGGCGATGAGGCTGGTGCGCCGGACGGGTTGCACCTCGACAGAGTACCGCCCATCACAAATCGTTGCCGGTCATCATCCGGTCATCCTATGATTTCTCGGTGACTGTGACCCTTCCCGGAACCGAGGCTCGCCAGGAATCCGTCCTGGTCGAGCGCCGTCGACGTGCGCTGACCGAGGGCCGCCTGCTGGTGCTCACCGCCATCGTGATGTCGGCGCTCACGCTGCGGGTCGCCGTCACCGCGTACAGCCCGCTGGCCGAGCGGATCGGTGCCGAGATCGGTTACGGGGCCGCGGTTGTCGGCGTCTTCGGCATGATCCCCACCGCCATGTTCGCGCTGTCCGGGCTGCTCACCCCGGTCCTGGCGGTCCGCCTCGGGCTGGAGCGCACCGCGCTGACGGCCATGCTGATGGCGGGCGCGGGCATGGTGCTGCGGGTGCTGATGTCGGGCACCGCCGAACTGCTCGTCTTCTCGGCCCTCGCCCTCGCGGGCATGGGCATCGGCAACGTGGTGATCCCGCCGCTGGTGAAGCGGTACTTCCCGGATCGACTCGCCGTGATCAGCTCGCTGTACATCGTGATGGTGCAACTCGGCACGGTCGTGCCCGCCTTCACCGCGGTCCCGGTCGCGGACGCGCACGGCTGGCGCGTGTCGCTCGGGGTGTGGGGTGTTCTGGGCTTCGCCGCGGCGGTGCCGTGGCTGGCGGTGCTGCGCGGCAGGCGCGGACACGACGGCGCGGACCGGACGGCCGTGCCGGAGCAGCCGCCCACCGGGCGCGTGTGGCGCTCGCCCATCGCCTGGGGAATGGCGGGCATGTTCGGCATGACCTCGCTCACCACCTACGCGATGTTCACCTGGTTGCCGAAGATCCTGAGCGAGGCGGGCGCGAGCGCCGCGTACGGCGGGGCCATGGTCGGTCTGTTCGCCGTGGTCGGCCTGGTGGCCGCGCTCACCGCACCGACCGTGGTCGCCCGGTTCCGCAATCCGTTCCCGGTGGTGGTTGGCTGCGCGGTGCTGTTCTTCATCGCGTTCACCGGACTGCTCATCGCGCCGATGGCCGCGCCGATTCTCTGGGTCGTCGTGCTCGGTCTCGGCCCGAGCACCTTCCCGATGGCGCTGACGCTGATCAACCTGCGCACCCGCACCCCTGCCGGGTCGGCCGCGCTGTCCGGCTTCACCCAGGGCGTCGGGTACGCCGTGGCCTGCGTGGGCCCGCTGCTGTTCGGCGTGCTGCACACCGCGACGGGTGGGTGGCTGGTTCCGTTCGCGCTGCTCGGCGTGGCGGTGCTGGTGCTGCTGGCGGGCGCCTGGCACGCGTGCAAGCCACGGCTGCTCGAAGACACCTGGAATTGAGGCGCGGCGCCGTCGGCGCCGAATCTCACAGCTCCGGTTGCGCGACTGTGCGAACAGGGTGAGGATGTGCGCATCCGAATTGTGCGACGTAGCGCGCATCACACCTCACCGCCCCCGGAATTCGAATTCTGTTCTTTTGTGACGCATGGAAACCGTTGTGTCACATGCCTGAAACATTCCCGCGAAACTCACCCCCGATCGACGGTAATCGTGAGCAACCGTTGATTTGACGGTCATTTCGCGCAGCATTTCGGCAATACCCCTTTCCTACCGTGGAGCCAACCGACATTGGGAGGCCCCGTTGAGCACGCTGACGCGTAACCGTCTGGAAGCGCTGGGACGGACGAAGATCCGCAGGCCGCGCATCGAGCACTGGGATGCGGAGGATGTCGCCGCCTGGGAAGCGGGCGGCAAGGACGTCGCCCGGCGCAACTTGATCTGGTCGGTCTTCGCCGAGCACGTCGGGTTCTCGGTGTGGTCGATCTGGTCGGTGATGGTGCTGTTCATGCCGACCGACAAGTTCGGCATCGACCCGGCGGGCAAGTTCTTCCTGGTCGCCATGCCGACGCTGGTGGGCGCGTTCCTGCGGATTCCCTACACCGTGGCGACCGCGCGCTTCGGCGGGCGCAACTGGACGGTGTTCAGCGCGGTGATGCTGCTGATCCCGACGCTGCTGGCGCTGTACTTCATCAACCAGCCCGGCACCTCGTACACCACCTTCCTGGTGGTCGCGGGCTTCGCGGGCTTCGGCGGCGGCAACTTCGCCTCCTCGATGACCAACATCAACGCGTTCTACCCCCAGCGGCTCAAGGGCTGGGCGCTCGGCCTGAACGCGGGCGGCGGCAACATCGGCGTTCCGGTGATCCAGCTGATCGGCCTGCTGGTCATCGCGACCATCGGCAACGGGTACGCCTCGCTGATCTGCGCGGTCTACCTGGTCTTCATCGCGATCGCCGGACTGGGCGCGGCGCTGTTCATGGACAACCTGCCCAACCAGAAGGCCGATCTGTCCTACATGCTCACGGCCCTGAAGGTGCCGCAGTCCTGGGCGATCGCGTTCCTCTACATCGGCACCTTCGGCTCGTTCATCGGCTACAGCTTCGCCTTCGGCCAGATCCTGCAGATCAGCTTCCGGGCAGGCGGCGACAGCGTCGCGCAGGCCACACTGCACGCCGCGCAGATCGCCTTCATCGGTCCGCTGCTCGGCTCGCTGGCCCGGCCCTACGGCGGCAAGTGGGCCGACCGCATCGGCGGCAGCCGCGTCACCCTCTACGTCTTCGGCGCCATGATGGCGGCGGCCGTGGTGGTCACCGTGGCCAGCACGATGGCCGACAGCAACAACGGCGTGGCAGGCGGGGCCGTGATGACCGCGCTCGTGATCGGCTTCATCGCCCTGTTCGTGCTCTCCGGCATCGGCAACGGGTCGGTCACCAAGATCATCCCCTCGGTGTTCGAGGCCAAGTCGAGGAGCCTGGACGCCACGCCCGCCGAACGGTCGGCCTGGTCGCAGAACACCTCCGGCGCGCTGATCGGTTTCGTCGGTGCCATCGGCGCCCTCGGCGGCGTGGGCATCAACCTGGTGCTGCGCTCCTCCTACGCGTCCACCAAGTCGGCCACCACCGCGTTCTGGGTGTTCATGGCCTTCTACGTGCTGTGCGCCCTGGTGGTCTGGGCGGTGTTCCTGCGCCGTCCCAGCCTGCGGGGCCTGCCCGCCGACTCCGATGTCGTGGCCGAGGCGGAGACCTTCGTCCTCGAAGCCGAAGCAGGCCAGTCCCCGTCCCAGACCCCGTCCGCCGGCTCGTCGGCCCGCGCTTGACACCCGATCCAGTCCAGGAGGACACACAGATGAACCCCACAGTCGCTCGTAAGACCGCGGTGGTCGTCGGCCACGGAATGGTCGGGCACCGGTTCGTCGAGGCGCTGCGCTCGCGCGACACCGAAGGCCGCTGGCAGGTGATCATCCTCAGCGAGGAGAAGCTGCCCGCCTACGACCGCGTCGGCCTCTCCTCCTACGTCGGCGCCTGGGACGCGAGCGCGCTCGCGCTGCCCGGCAACGAGTACGCCGGTGACGAGCTGGTCGAGCTGCGCCTGGGCCAGAGCGCCGAGTCCATCGACCGGGCGGCCCGCAAGGTGACCACCTCGTCGGGCGACATCCTCGCCTACGACGCGCTCGTGCTGGCCACCGGTTCCTACCCGTTCGTGCCGCCGGTGCCCGGCCACGACGACCCCGCCTGCTTCGTCTACCGCACCCTCGACGACCTCGACGGCATCCGCGCGGCCGCCGAAGCCGCCGGTCCCGGCGCGGTGGGCGTGGTGGTCGGCGGCGGCCTGCTCGGCCTGGAGGCCGCGAACGCGCTGCGCCTGCTCGGGCTCACCCCGCACGTGGTCGAGTACAACACCCGGCTGATGCCCGCCCAAGTCGACGAGGGCGGCGGCGCCATCCTGGAGCGCCTGGTCACCGACCTCGGCCTGCACGTGCACACCGGCGTGGGAACCTCCTCGATCGAGGCGGCCGACCAGGGAGTGAAGGTCACCCTGTCCGACGAGACGGTGATCGAAGCCGGGCTCGTGGTGTTCTCCGCCGGTGTCCGCCCGCGCGACCAGATCGCCCGCGACGCGGGAATCGAGGTCGGCCCCCGCGGCGGCATCATCACCGATCTCGGCTTGCAGACCTCCGACCCGAACATCTGGGCCATCGGCGAATGCGCCGCCGTCGAGGGCGTGTGCTACGGCCTGGTCGCGCCGGGCTACAGCACCGCCGAGATCGTGGCCGACCGCCTCTTGGGCGGCTCGGGCGAGTTCCCGGGCGCGGACATGTCGACCAAGCTCAAGCTGCTGGGTGTGGACGTGGCCAGCTTCGGTGACGCGCACGGCGTCACCGAGGGCGCGCTGTCGGTCGTGCTGCACGACGCAGCCAAGGGCACCTACGCCAAGCTGGTCGTCTCCGACGACGCGAAGACCCTGCTCGGCGGCATCCTGGTCGGCGACGCCACCGCCTACTCGGCGCTGCGCCCGCTGGTCGGCCGCCCGCTGCCCGCCGAACCGGCCGCGCTGATCTCGCCCGCCGGAGCCGAACTGGGCGCCGACGCGCTGCCCGACGACGCGCAGATCTGCTCGTGCAACAACGTGTCGAAGGGCGCGATCTGCGGGGCGATCGCCGACGGCGCCTGCGACGTCCCGGCGATCAAGAGCTGCACCACCGCCGGAACCTCCTGCGGTGGTTGCGTTCCCATGCTCAAGAAGCTGCTCGAGCAGTCCGGCGTGGAGATGTCCAAGGCGCTGTGTGAGCACTTCGAGCAGTCGCGCGCCGAGCTGTTCCAGATCGTCCAGGTCACCGGCATCCGCACCTTCTCCGGCCTGATCACCAAGTACGGCAAGGGCGCGGGCTGCGACATCTGCAAGCCGACCGTGGCGTCCATCCTCGCCTCCACCTCGAGCGACCACATCCTCGACGGCGAGCAGGCCGCGCTGCAGGACACCAACGACCACTTCCTGGCCAACCTCCAGAAGAACGGCACCTACTCGGTGGTGCCGCGGATGCCCGGCGGCGAGGTCACCGCCGAGCAGCTGATCACCATCGGCGAGGTGGCCAAGGAATTCGGCCTTTACGTGAAGGTCACCGGCGGCCAGCGCATCGACCTGTTCGGCGCGCGCGTCGAGCAGTTGCCGCTGATCTGGAAGCGACTGGTCGACGCGGGCATGGAATCCGGTCACGCCTACGGCAAGTCGCTGCGCACCGTGAAGAGCTGCGTCGGCTCCACTTGGTGCCGCTACGGCCAGCAGGACTCGGTCGGCATGGCCGTGCTGCTGGAGAAGCGCTACCGCGGCCTGCGGTCGCCGCACAAGCTGAAGCTGGCGGTCTCCGGCTGCGCCCGTGAATGCGCCGAGGCGCGCGGCAAGGACGTCGGCGTGATCGCCACCGAGAACGGCTGGAACCTCTACGTCGGCGGCAACGGCGGCCTCACCCCGAAGCACGCGGTGCTGCTGGCCGGTGAACTCGACGACGAGACGCTGATCAAGTACATCGACCGGTACCTGATGTTCTACATCCGCACCGCTGATCGTTTGCAGCGCACCGCTCCTTGGCAGGAGGCGCTGGAAGGCGGCATGGATTACCTCAAGCAGGTGATCTGCGAGGACAGCCTCGGCATCGCCGACGATCTGGAGGCGGCGATGGCCCAGCACGTCGCCGGCTACCGCGACGAGTGGGCCGCGGTGCTGGATGACGAGGAGAAGCTTTCTCGCTTCGTGTCGTTCGTCAACGCCCCCGAGGAAGCCGATCCGACGATTTCGTTCGACGATTCGGGCGAACGGAAGGTTCCCGTCCTGCTGGGACTGCCCAAAATTCCGGTCGCCACGCAGGGGAAATGACCGCTTAACCCCTTGGAAACAGAACGTCGGTACCAATGAGTAAGGCGTTTGGAGGATGACACCGATGACCGTGATCGATACCCCCGGCATTGCCCCAGCTACCACCACCGGGTGGACACAGGCTTGCCGTCTCGACTACCTGATTCCCGGCCGCGGCGTTGCGGTGTTGCTGAAAGGCGGCCAGCAGGCCGCCCTGTTCCTGCTGGATAACGGCATGCTGTACGCCGTCGGCAATATCGATCCGATCGGCCGGGCGGCGGTCATGTCGCGCGGGATCGTCGGCGATCGCGGTGGGGCGCCCGTCGTGGCCTCGCCGCTGCTGAAGCAGGCCTTCTCTCTGGTCGACGGGCGGTGCCTGGACGACGAATCGGCGGTGCTGCCGGTGTACGCGGTGCGCGTGGACGACGGCATCGTTTCGATTTCCAACGAGCCGGTGGCCGCCGCGCTCGCGTCCTCGGATGGATGAAACGCCAATGACAACAGTTGACGTGGGCGAGAGCCTGGCCGGATTCACGGTGGGCATCACGGCGGCCCGGCGGGCGGTGGAATTCGCCACGCTGCTCGAACGCCGGGGCGCGACCATCGTTTCGGCGCCTGCCATCCGGATCATCCCGCTGTCCGACGACAACGAGCTGGAACGGGTGACCCGGCAGTTGGTCGCCGATCCACCGCAGATCACCGTGGCCACCACGGGCATCGGCTTCCGCGGGTGGATGGAGGCGGCCGAAGGCTGGGGCTTGGCCGAGGAACTGCGCGCGACGCTGGGGACCACCCGGATGCTCGCGCGCGGCCCGAAGGCCAAGGGCGCCATCCGCGCCGCGGAATTGCGCGAGGAATGGTCGCCCGCCTCCGAGTCGTCCGCCGAAGTGCTCGATCACCTGCTCGCCGAAGGCGTGGAGGGCGTCCGGATCGCCGTGCAGTTGCACGGTGCCACCACCGAGTGGGAACCGGTGCCCGACTTCTGCGAGGTCCTGCGGTGCGCGGGTGCGGATGTCGTGCCGGTGCCGGTGTACCGCTGGGTGCCGCCGGACGATCAAGGGCCGATGGATCACCTCATCGAGTCGATCGTCACCTCGGGCATGGACTGCGTCACCTTCACCAGCGCCCCCGCCGTGGCGTCGATGTTGATGCGCGCCAAGGAAACCGGACTGCTGGAGGGGTTGCTGTACGCGCTGCGCGGCCGGGTGCTGCCCGCCTGCGTCGGCCCGATCACGGCCGCGCCGCTGGAGGAACTCGGGGTGCCCACCTCGATGCCGGGCCGGGCCCGCCTCGGTGCGCTGGCCCGCCACGTCGCCGAGGAACTGCCCCGGCGCGCCAACCGGATTCACGCCGCGGGCCACATCATCAGCGTGCGCGGCGCGTGCGTGGTGGTGGACGGTCAGGTGCGTCAGCTGGCGCCCGCGCCGATGGCCCTGATGCGCTCGCTGGCCCGTCAGCCCGGCCGGGTCGTCTCCCGCGAGGATTTGCTCGCCGCGCTGCCCGGCGGCGGGGACGACACGCACGCGGTGGAGACCGCCATCGCCCGGCTGCGCGCCGGACTCGGCACGCCGAAGGCGATTCAGACCGTGGTCAAACGCGGGTACCGGCTCGCGCTGGACCCGGCGGAATGTATCGACAACAATCCACGGCCCACCGCGACAGGAGGCCCGCAGGTGCCCGGCGTCGGAATTCCGACCCGGGCACCTCGGCACATCCAGGCTGCGGGGAGCTGGTGACCGCGCCAGCCCTCGTGCTGGTGGCCCACGGGACCCGCAGCACCAAGGGCGTGCAGATGATCGCGGCGCTCGCCGAGGCCGTGACGAAGGAACTCGGTGCCGGGATTTCGGGGCCCGGCACCGAGCCCGGCGACAGTCCGTGGGTGCGCACGGCATTCGTGGACGTGCTCGGCCCTTCGCCGTCGGAGGTGCTGCGCGATCTGGTCACCCCCACCGGCGAATCCGTACCGGCCGTCGTGGTTCCGGCGTTCCTGGCCTCGGGATACCACGTCTACCAGGACGTGCCGCGTGAGGTCGCCGAGAGCGCCCATCCCGTGGTGACGGTCACGCCCGCCATGGGCCCGGACCCGGCGCTGGCGCGGATCATGGCGATGCGCCTGCGCGCGGCGGGCTGGTCCCCGGGCGACGCGGTCGTCTTCGCCGCTGCGGGCTCCTCGGATGCCCGTGCTCGCCAGGACGTGCGGCGCGCGGCCGCGCTGCTGGCCGAACACCTCGGTGTCGCGGTCCGCATCGGCTACGTCGCGACCGGTGCGCCGCGTGTGCCGGACGTCGTCGCGGAATTGCGCGCGGCAGGGGCGGGCCGGGTATTCGTCGCCTCGTACCTGCTCGCGCACGGCCTGTTCCAGCAGCGCCTGCACGAGGCGGGAGCCGACGGCGTCGCCGAGCCCATCGGTGTGCACCCGGCGGTCGTCCGGTTGATCGCCGACCGCTACCGGGTGGCGGCGGGGGAGCTGGTCCGGACGCGGGCTCGCTGAGCGATCGGTCCACGAGTCACCGCTTTCGTTCGGCGGCATAGGGATTCGCCGGGCCCGCGGCGACGAACTGCGACCAGGTCTGCGTGCCGTCGGGATGATCCGGGCAAGTGTTCAGGCCCGCCCGGAAGGCGCTCCCGATCCGTCCGGGCGCCGGGAGCGGGACGATCCGCCGCGGCCGCTGCCGGGCGGCTTGCCAGACCTGCGCCAACTGCGCCGACGTCAGCACTTCCGGACCACCGAAATCCGGTGCCCGGCCCAGCGGCTCGCCCTCGGCCAATGCGGCGAGCCGCCGCGCAACGTCGGCGGCGGCGACCGGCTGGAAACGGAAGTCCGGCGGCAGCGGCGCCACCGGCCATCGCTCGACGGTTTGCAACACTGCCGCGATCAGCTCGTGGAACTGCGTCGCCCGCAGGATCGTGTGCGGCATCCCGCTGTCGATGACGGCTCGCTCGCAGGCCAGCTTGTTCCGGTAGTACCGGAACGGGATGCGGTCGATCCCGACGATCGACACGTACAGCAGGTGCCGGGCCCCTCGTGCCTGCCGCAGCAGGTTCTCCGTCTGGGCGAGGTCCGAGCCGCCCATCCGACGAAAATCCGATGCCGCGTGCACGATTACGTCGGTGTCCGCCGCGGCCTCCGCTACGCCGGTACCGGTGCGCAGATCGCCCATATGAGTGCCCGCCCCCGAGCGACGGGAGAGCACCCGCACATCATGGCCCGCTTCGCGCAGCCGATCGACCACAAGCCTGCCCAGCGCGCCGGTTCCGCCCGTGACGAGAGTCTTGGTCATGGTCAACTTCTACCGCTGAAGCCCGTCAGCGCGCACGAGGCCCTCGTCGCACGGTGAGTCGCCCATCGCCCGAGCCGGTGAGCCGTTTCCGCTCGGCGAGGCTGTGATTCGCGCGGGTGAGTGGGAACTCATCCGAACGATCCGCGGGACAGAACAGATGCCCCTGAATCTGGTGTGGGCCCTGGTGCGATGGTTGAATCGTTGCGGACCAGTGCCGGCGCCTCGGCAATCGGGAGGAGGGGCTTGATGTCGGCTGGAGGGGTCGAAGTCGGTTCGAAAGGGCAGTCGGCGAGGATCTCTGGGGCGTCGGTGCCGGACGCTCGGGAACGTATTGCAGGGATACGTGAGCAGGCCGTCAGTAGGTCCAGCTCTCCCGTTGACGGGCGCGTTCGGCGAGGCGTGAACACGGCAGAACGTGAGGCGCGGTTGTGCGGGTGAACCTTCGGCGGCGTGCCACGCGTGCGGAGATCGGGTATGGCGCATTCCTGTCCTACAGCGGGGACCGGGATCGTGCGGTGCTTCCGTTGATCCAGAACGCGATCGAGAAGCTGCCACGACCGTGGTACCGCTTCCCGCGAACACGCATCTTTCTCGACTACAGCGGTATCTCGATCGGTCCCGAACTGGAGGGCAAGATCGTCGCGGGCCTGTCGCGTTCCAAGTGGCTCGTCGTGGTGGCTTCGCCCGAGGCCGCCGCATCCATGTGGGTGGATCGCGAGATCGAGTGGTGGCTGGCGAATCGGTCTCCCGAGACGATATTGCTGGTCCTGAGTGCCGGGACCTTGGCATGGGACGAGGTGGCGGGGGATTGGGACCGAGTTCGCTCGACCGCGCTCCCGCCACGCCTGTTCGGCGTATTCGCCTCCGAACCCGTATACAAGACGATCAAGTGGCGCGAGGGTGCGGACGGAGCCCCGCATCCGGACATCGACGCCATCGCGGTCAGCATCGCCGCGGTGATTCACGGCGTCTCCGAGACCGATATCAAATCCGAGGGCTATCAGCAGACCAAGCGAAACTTGCGCTGGGCGAATACCGCCATCGGCGCATTGGTGACCTTGCTCGTCCTGGCGTCGATCGCGGCGCTCGTAGCCGGGGTGCAGAGCGATCGCGCCGAGGAGCAGGCCAGAATCGCCACGGCGCGACTCCTGGCGTCGGTCGCCGACACCAAGACGACGACCGATGCTCGCGCGGCACTCCTTCTGGCCGTCGCGGCGTACCGTCTCGATCCGAGCCCACGCCATCACGCCGCCCTACTCCGCGCGAATCTGGCCAGTCCCGCGGTCGCTCGTTACGTTGCCACACCCGCGGACGTCACCGCCTTGGAGAGCAGCGCCGACGGCAAGACCGTCGTCGCAGGGCTCGCCGACGGACGAGTCGTCACGTGGGCGCCGGGTGAGCCGGCGCCGACATCGGTCGCGCAATTGCCCGGCGCGATCCGATCCCTGGCTGTCGCCGCGGACGGCCGGACCGTCCTGGCCACAGATGGCGCCTCGACGACTCTGTGGCGCGACGGCGCCGGCCGACGGGACTTCGGCGCGACCGACGAGCGCAGCGCCGAGGTCGTCGCGATCTCCGAATCCGGGAAGGTCGGTGCTGTCCACCGCATCCGTACCGACGCGGCCGGGATCTCGAACGGGGTGGTCGACATCATCGACGTTCTTTCCGGACAGGTCCGTATGTCACATCCGACCGGCCGGTCGATGAAGAGCATGGTGTTCACCGAGGACGCGGTCCTGCGTCTCCTCGACACCGGTAGCAGCGTGCGCCAGGTTTCTCTTCGAGACGGCGCCACCGTAGACCTTTCTCCCTCGGACACCGACTCGGTCTGCGGGAAAGGTCAAGCCCTCGGAGAACTGTCGGCCGACGGGTCCTCGTTCGCGTGTGCGGTCTTGCCCGGGCTCCCGGTACCGGTCTTCCGGCTGCGGCGAACTCCGGAAGCTCCTCGTCCGGAGACCGGTTACGTGGGCGTCCCCAAGCCACGCCGGTCGGCGGCCGCGGCGCTCAGCCGGACGGGCCAGGTGGCAGCGGTACCCAGTGAGGACGGCGGTCTGTATGTGGCGCCGGTGGCCGGGGAGATCACGCCTCGCCAACCGCCACCGCTGATCACCGGTTCCGCTGTCGACTTCGACCGAGCGTTACTGCGGTTCCGAGGAACCTCCGAAACACAACTGGTTTCAGCTTCCGGGTCACTGATCACCCTATGGGACATCGAGCAACGCGACCGGTTGGCGAAATCCATCCCGGTGCCGATCGTCAAGGGATGCAATGATTGTCCCCCCAGCTTGTCCCTGTCGCCCGACGGGCGCACCGCCGTGATCACGGGCGAGTACAAGGACCAGGACGAGTTCACGTTGAACAGTGACGTCGTGATCATCCAACAGCTGGGACCGGACTCGTCCCGGCGACATGTCATACCGGGCTTGGACGGTATACCCGTGTGGCGTCCCGACGGCACCCTACTGGCGATCGCCGCGCATCCCGACTCCGGCTACGACCGCCGCGTACCCTCCGACCGGCCGCAGACGGGAATGCCGTTCGAAGTGGCGGTCTTGTCCTCTCCGCCACCGCAGGTGCGGGTCCGGGCGGCGGCACTGTCGGAATCCTCCGACACCGCGGTCTCTTTGGACAGTAGGGGGAGGGCCTACCTGCACAATCTGGCGACGGGCGGCATCGACTCGGAATTCATTCCCCTGGGCGGCGCGATCGACTCCGGCAAGTTGCGGGAAGCGGTGATCGAGGCGAACGGGGGGACACTGGTCATGCGCGATGACGACCACATCTCGGTGTACGACCTGTCCGGGCAGCGAAACACGCACGATATCGACGGCAAGGACGTGCGGGTGATGACGTTCGCCGGGCAACACCTGCTGATCGGCCGGGAAGAGAACATCGAAATATGGGATCGCACCGGCTCCAGCCGTGAGCGGACGATTCCCTTCCGCGCCACTCGGGGTACGACGGCGCAAGTGGCCGCCGCCGGGGACGCGACAGTGGTCGTCGCGAGAGATGGGGCGAACTATATGACTCTCTTCGCGGCCGACGGTACGAATCTCGGAGAACTGGAGCCGGATTCCGTGTGGCACGTGACGCCCGCTGTCGCCCTGTCCGCTGATGGACGGTACCTCGTGACGATGAACCCCGGTCCCGCGTTCTCCGGCGGCGTCGATGGAACGCTGGTCGAACGCGACATCTCACCGGAGGGCTTGGTTCAGGCCGCTTGTGCTCACGCCGGCGCCGATCTCACCGACTCCGAATGGGACGCTCTGATCGGGATCGGGCGTCCCGCACAAGCCCGTTGCCCTCGGGAGGGGCAGGAATTTCGGTAGCCGTACGCCGGGTTCGTGGGCTCTGCGGACCGTCCCCGCCCGAGTTCGGGTGGGCGGGCGCACGGGTGAACGACGCGCGGTAGCTGCTCGGTGGCACACCGACATGCCGGACCATGTGCTGGCGCAACGACTCCGCTGAGCCGAGGCCGCTGTGCCTGGCCACCTGGTCCATCGGCAGCATGGTGGATTCCAGCAGTTCCCTGGCTCGTTGTAAGCGCTGGTGCAGCAGCCATTTCTGCGGACTGAGCCCCGTCTCCTCGTGGAAGCGGCGAGTCAGTGTGCGGACGCTGGTGCGCGCGTGGGCGGCGAGCTCGTCCAGCGACAGCGGCGTGTCCAGTCGTCGCAGCGCCCAGGCACGGGTGTCCGCGAGCGTGACGCCGTGCTCCGCGGGTAGGGGCGCGTCCACGAACTGAGCTTGTCCGCCGGGGCGCACCGGCGTGACGACGGCGGTTCGGGCGGCGGCGTTCGCTACCGTCGCGCCGTAGTCGATGCGAATCAGATGCAGGCACAGATCTATTCCGGCCGCCGCGCCCGCGGCAGTGGTGATCGGGCCGTCCTCGATGAACAGTGCGTCGCTGCGGACCGCCACGTCCGGGTGGTTCGCAGCCAGTTCGCCGGCCAGAGCCCAGTGCGTGGTCGCGGTGCGGCCGGACAGGAGACCCGCCTGCGCCAG
The DNA here is from genome assembly GCF_055590505.1 of Nocardia sp. NPDC041819. Taxonomy (NCBI): domain Bacteria; kingdom Bacillati; phylum Actinomycetota; class Actinomycetes; order Mycobacteriales; family Nocardiaceae; genus Nocardia; species Nocardia sp. NPDC041819. The sequence goes on from NZ_JBVJAP010000001.1 coordinate 25,195, forward strand.
GACGAAGGCGCCGCTGCAGATCGAGGTGACGCGTTTGCCCGCGGCCACCGCGCCGCGCAGGGCGGTGAGCGTGGCTGCGTCGGCGTCCGCGCGGCTGCCGGTGCTCGGCACGATGACGATGTCCGCTTCCTCGATCGCCTCCAAGCCTCGGGAGACGACCACGTCGAAGCCGCCCAGTCCCGCGGGCAGGACACCGGGCACGGCGGTGCACACGAGGACGCGGTAGCCGGGTTCGCCGTTCGCCATCGCCGCGCCGAGCACCGTTTCCGGCATGGCCAGGTCGAAAGCTTTCACCGGAGGAACCGCGACAACGGCGACAGTCTGCATGGCCTGATCCTTGGGATAGTTGGCAATCCGGCCGGTAGTCTACCCGTCCGCGCCACGGCAGGCTGAGTAGCACGCGATCGGCAAACGGCACGACAGCCCTGGAGGTCGCGTGAAACCTGTTGTTGCAGAGAGGAATCAGCATGCCTACGCAGGTCATTGTCGGACGCGGCGCCACCGCTTCGGCCACCGCGGCGCTACTCGCCGGGTCCGGCGACCGGGTGCGCATGGTCAGCCGCAGCGGCGCCGGGCCCGAGCATCCGGACATCGAACGAATCGCCCTGGACGCGCTGGATACGGCCGCGCTGGCCGCCGTCGCGGAGGGGGCGGAGACCTTGTTCAACATGGCCATGCCCGCGTATCACACCTGGCCGCAGACCATTCCGCCGCTGTTCGGGTCGATTCTGTCCGTCGCAGAGCGGACCGGTGCGAACTACGTGATGCTCGGCAATCTGTACGGCTACGGTCCTGTCGACGGCCCGATCACCGAGCGGTCACCGCTGGCGGCCGCGGGGCCGAAAGGGCAGGTGCGCGCGCGGATGTGGCGGGAAGCGGAAGAGGCGCACCGGGCGGGGCGGGTGCGCGTCACCGAGGTCAGGGCAGGGCAATTCGTCGGCCCCGGCGCGATCTCGCTGTTCTCGCTGCTCGCCCAGCCGAAGATCCGGGCCGGACAGTTGGCGCTGCTCCCGCAGGAACTCGACCTGCCGCACCCCTACACCGCGGTCGGTGACGCGGCCGCGGCCGCGGTCGCCATCGCTCGCGACGAGCGCGCGTGGGGTCGCCCCTGGCACGCGCCGAGTATCACAGCGACCGTGCGGGAACTGGCCGGGCGGTTCGCCGCGGCCGTCGGAGCGCCCGAGCCGCGGCTGGCGGTGATGAGCGATCGGGAGCTGACGCTGCTCGGTCTGACCGATCCGTTCTACAACGAGCTGTTCGAGACCTACCACATGTCACACGAGGCCTTCACAGTCGACGATTCGGCCATTCGTGAGACGTTCGGACTGAAGGCGTCCGATCCGGACGAGGTGTTCGCGCAGGTGGTGCGCGCGGGCTGATCGGTACGCGTGAGACTCGCTGAAAGATTGCTTTTCTGGTCGAATTATCGACGAATGCGGTGTTGATAGCTTTTGAGCAGCGATTTCATGTGCGATTGAGAACATGCCCGACGAATGCCAGACGCGCCTAGGTGAGGGTGATAGACACTCGTTTCATGTACCGGCTCCTGCGATGCCTGGTTCCACTTCTCGCGGTGTGCGCCGCCTTCGTCCCGGCCACGACCGCCGCCGCCGACCCCGGCGCGAGCATTCTCGACGTGCGCCCGCTGGGTGGGCGGGAGTTCGAAGTCGTCGTCCACTCCGCGGCGATGGATCGCCCCATCACGCTGTGGATGTCGCATCCGGGTTCCGGCGCTCCCGCGCTGTACCTGCTGAACGCCGTGGACGGTGGCGAGGACGGTGGTCCGTGGACCCGGCGCACCGACATCGCGTCGTTCTTCGCGGACAAACCGGTCAACGTGATCGTGCCGTTGAGCGGGCGCGCCAGCTACTACACCGATTGGCTGCGCGATGACCCTGTGCTCGGCCGCAACATGTGGACGACATTCCTGACCAGGGAACTGCCGCCGCTGCTCGGGGCCAGGTTCGGGATGAACGGCCGCAACGCCGTCGCGGGACTTTCCATGTCGGCGACTTCCGCGTTGGATCTCGCGATCGGTGCGCCCGGCCTGTATCAGGCGGTCGGCGCCTACAGCGGGTGCCCGCGCACCAGCGATCCGATGGGCCAGGCGATCGTCCGATCGCAACTCGGAGTGTTCGGCGCAGACCCGGCCAATATGTGGGGACCGCCCGGCGATCCGGCCTGGGCCGAACACGACCCCATGGTGCAGGCCGAGCGGTTGCGCGGTGTGGCGCTCTACATCTCGGCGAGCACCGGCGCACCGGGATCGCACGAGACGCTCAGCGATCCCGGCGTCGACGGCAACCCCTTCCGGCTGGTGGATCGGTTGCTGGTGGGTGGAGGCATGGAGACGGTGATCAACGGCTGCACCCTGGCGTTCGTGGACCGGCTGAGCGCTCTCGGCATTCCCTTCACGGCGAATCTCCGCGCCGCGGGCACGCATGCCTGGACATATTGGCAGGACGACCTGCACGAGTCCTGGTCGCTGTTCGCGGGTGCGCTGGGCGTCTGATCGGGACGACCCAGCGGTTGGGCGGGGTGCGACCGGGACGCCCGCTCGCTACGGATTCCAGGGGTCGAGTCCGCCCTCGGGATCCAGGTGGTCGAGGTTGGCGACGCGTCTGGCCGATCGCATCAGGGCTTCCCGGTTGATGTCGTTCGGATTCTCGTAGTAAGTCCGGGCCGCCTGCTGGTGCAGAGTCGCGACTCGGTGCCCGATCGCCCACCGTGTATCACGCCCCGCGCCGTCCCACTCGTCCGGCGTGATCGCCGCCCGCAGTGCCCGGTCCGAATGCCAATTCTGCTCGACCCGCTGCACGAACCCGTGATCGATGGTGGCGCCGGGGGCCGGTGCGTTGCTGTGCCGGACGAAACTGTCCGCCGCGATGACCGCCTGAGCGGCGAAGGCGTCGCGCGCTTCGTGGTCGACATGGTTGTCCACCGCCCAGGCCGCCGCGATCGCCTTCTGCAACGGTGCGAAGCTGTACGGATTCTGCGATGCCGTCGATTCCTGGACGGAGTACGCCGTGAACGCGTGGGTCACCCGCTCGTGGGTGGCGCCGGAGGAGAGCAGAACGGCATGGATCCGGGAATCGGGAACCTTGTTGTCCCGAAGCACTTTCAAGGCTCGGGAGACACCCAGCTGGGTGCGCATGCCCCCCATCGGCGCGGCCGCGTCGACCGCGACAGCGCGCCAGTTCGTGCGGGCCAGTTGGTGCTCGATGTATCCCTCTTCGCGGCTGGTCAGGATTCTCCTGGTGGAGCGTTCGATCCTCCTTCGTGTGCTCGACAGCGGGTTCAACGGATTGACCCGTCCTCCGGCGAGCCATGCCGTCACCGGCGAGGAGTTGATGGCATTGAGCGTGGTGAGGGTGCTCACCAAACCCATTCCGGGCGCCGACTTTCCAGCGCCGCCACCACCCATGCCGAGGGCGGTGCCGCTGCCGCCGCTCGCGGACTTGCCCTGACCCTGGATCGCGAGACCGAACCGGTTGGCGATCCAGTCGTTGCCCCGGCTGAGGCCGCTGCTGAGGCGTCTGAGCTGGAACACGGCGACGATCTCGACGGTGCCCGCGATGATGATCACCGCCATGACCTGGCCGCGGGCCTGCGCGAACAGGTTGCCCATGAAGAGGATGTAGACCCCGAGAAAGATGGTGTACGCCGTCATGCGCGCCGCCGCGACGAAGCTGTCCACGATATTGCGAACCAGGAACGTCTGCGTCGGGCCGTACACGAATCCGCCTGCGGCGAAACCGAATATCGACATGAACCCGTGATAGATCGTGTCCAGCGCGGCCTTGATCACCTTGAGTCCGAGGTACATCGCGAAGACCAGCAGGATGCCGCCGCAGGTCAGCAGCATGAGCCCGGTGGCGACCTGCCCCATGGAGGGGTTCTCGGCCTTCGCGTGCGCGGCGGCGTCGCCGCACGACTTCAAGCCGCTGATCACCCGTGCGTCGTCGCCTGCCGCCACCCCGGCCGACCACGCCGACCGGCAGGCGGGCCGCTGGTCGACCGTATGGCCGAAATTCCACACCTGCAAGGGCTGCCGGGCGAAATTGTCGGCGAGATCGCTCTGCATCGTCGCCACCAGCTGGGTCGGATTCGGATCGGCGTCGCCGTTCAGGCCCGCCGCCACCGAGATGCCGAGATCGCGGCCCTGCGCGAGCAACCCGTGCGAGGACAGCACGTCGGCCAAGGGCTCGGCCAGGAACAACGGACCGAGCAGCGCCACGCCCACCATCGTCACCACCTGCATGGTGGCCTTCGCGTGGTAGCCGCGCGCGATGAACCACCCGACGCAGACCGCGCCGATGCTCGCCGCCGTGACCAGCATGATCGGTGTCGCGATCTGTGCCGTCATGGCATCGGCCACGCCGTGCAGGGCCGCACTGAACATGTCCAGCCACCGGAAGCTCAGCGCGTAGCCGATCAGCCAGATCGCCGTCGTCACGATGGCTATGTAACCGATGAACTCGAAACCCAGTACAGCCCACAGGATGGTGGCGCGCGGCTTGAAAAGGCTTTCGTCGCCGGTGGCGAACCGGTAGTCCGACAGCGCGATGCCCGACGAGTCGTGGATGTTCATCCAGCTGAGGCCGTCGATCTGAGAGGTCCCGGCCGTGCCGCCCGCCGCGTCCTGCGCGGTGGCCAGCGCGCCGACGAAGCCGGGGAAGACGAAGAGCGCGAAGATGATCAGGGCGATCCAGACGGCCCGGCGCCGCCAAGGACCTGTTCCGAAACGCGGCCACCGGCTCGGCGCGCCGCCGCGCGGTGCGCGCCCTGCCGTGCGGGATGTGCCCGGGACCGGAACCGAATGCCGCCTGGATGACCTACGGCGGACAGCGCGTGATCGCACCGCTGGGGGGCAGATGTGCACGGAAGAGTCCTTCGTCCCGTCTGTGGGGGCGCAGCCGGCTGCGAAAAGTGAAACGGATCGCGCGCTAGAGCCAATGACAATGCGTGGCACCGTCTCACGCCCTGTATTACAGACAGGTACGGAAACATCCGCTTGAACGTCCAATGACATCCAGGCGGCTCGGGAGTGTACGTACGTATGTCGGCCTTATACCTAGTAGTCCGATCAAAAAGACTGTGGTGCAGTAATTTTCAGTATCGACCACCGGCGCCGGATGCGTGCCGCGTCATCGAGGTGTGCGGTGCTCGGCCGCCGAGGACCCGGGAGACGACACGCGGGCGTTCTCGACCGGCGGAACGCCGACTTGTCGGACACCGGGTGAACAATGCCGCTATGGCATACGACGAGGAGCTGGCCGAGCGGATCCGGGAACTGATCGTGCCCGGCCCCGAACTCACCGAGCGGAAGATGTTCGGCGGACTCGCCTTCTTGATCGGCGGCAATATGGCGGTCGCCGCCAGCGGGCAGGGCGGTCTGCTCGTGCGGGTGGATCGCGAGGAGGGCGAGCGGCTCCTGAGTGACGCCGTGCAGCCCATGGTCATGGGCGGTCGCGAGATGGTCGGCTGGTTGCGGGTCACCGCCACCGACGACGACGAAGTCCTGCGGGAGTGGGTCGAGCGCGGCGTCGCCTACGCCCGGACCCTCCCGCCGAAGAAGAAATAGAACCGGCCCGGCTCAGGCCCGGACCTGCCGCCGGAACAGCACACGGTCGAACTCGCGGCCGTACTCGTCGACCGCGACCACATCCATCTCGCTGGCGAATACGCCCGGCCGGACGTCGACGCGCAGGAAGGAGTAATTCCGGAAGCGGACCCGTGACCATGGCGCGGCTTCGTCCTGCTTTCCGCCGCCCGGGGTCCAGACGTAGCTGTTCGGCACCCCCGTATCGGGCAATTCGTTGCCGCGGAAGGTCTCTCGTGAGCCCGGCTGGAACTCGTAGCGCGGGCGTCCACCGCCGCCCACGGTGTAGTAGACGGTCCCGTCGGTCTCCGGGTAGACGATCGAGTTGTCGCCCGCGACCTTCGTCGCCTGTCCGCCGCGGATCGGATCGGTGCGCTCGTAGACGTGGTTGTGGCCTTGCAACACCAGATCCACCTGGAATCGGTCGAACAGGCCCACCCATGCGTCCCGCACGCCGCCGTCGCTGGCGTGCGATTCGGTGGTCGAGTACGCGCAGTGGTGGAAGAAGCAGACGATGAAGTCGATGTCGGGGTCGGCGCGGTAGGCGGCCAGGGTGCGCTCCACCCAGCTCGTCTGCGCGCCACCGGAGTAGCCGCTGTTCGCGCGGATCTCGTAGGAGACGTCGTTGGCGTCCAGCGAGAGCACCGCGACGTTGCCGTAGGTGAACGAGTACGCCGACGGGCATCCCGCCGGACCGTTGCCGGGGAAGTCCAGGCGCGCCAGGTGCCCGCCGTAGCCGTGCTCGCCGTAGGTGCCTTCCATATCGTGATTGCCGGTGGCGAACATCCACGGCGTCTGGGCGGCGCTGGACTCGATGGCGTTGAAGTAGACGTCCCAGACGTAGGGGTTGTACTTGTCGAACCCGCTCGCCGGTCGCGCTCCGTGCGCGGCGAACTGTCCTGGCTTGCCCGCGCCGGAAGGATCGGCGTACGCGATGTCGCCGGCGAGGATGTGGAAATCGGGCCGCGCGGCGGCGATCTGGCGCAGCACGTTGCTCGCGTGCGGCGCGGCCGGATCGTTGTCGGCCTTGTAGTACTTGTCGTCGTAGTCGCCGGGAGCGACGCCTTCGGGCAGCGCCGGGGTCTCGTCGGTGCCCTGATCGCCCATCATGGTGAAGCGGAACGGAAGGACCGCGGGGCGTGCGCTGGGCATCGCGGGCGCGGCGCTGCGGATGTCGCCGACGAATCCGTCGGAGGTCCGCCAGCGGTAGAAGTGTGGCACCCGGCCGGGCAGGCCGTCCACCGGGGCGTGGACGTAGAACTGTTCGGCCGCGAGCACGCCGCCGTCATCGGTTGGCAGTTGGGTGAGCAGGTTGCGCACTTCGGCTTCGACCGTGGCGCCCAACGCAGGCGTCGGTCCGTGGTCGAGGTACACCGTGGCGCCCGCCGGACGCCGGGACAGCTGCGCCGAGAAACGCAACTGGCCGGCCGCCTCCGGGCCGAAAGCGACGCGTCGTCCACCCACCGCCAGCTGGGCATCCTCGGCGTAGGCGCGCCTGCCGAACGGCGCCGTGCCGATCGTGGCCACGGCGGCGGCCGCCGCGGCGCCGCGCAGGATATTGCGCCGCGACACCGGATGACGGCGCAGGTAGGCGCGGTGCCATTCGTGCTGCTCGGTCATGGTCATGTGAGCGGCGAGATGGCCGGGGATTCCGGTGTCGGGAACGTCGCCTGCTGGATTCAGCGGTGTGGACGGCATACCGCAGATGCTGTACCGGCCGGGCGCGCGGAGCAACTCGACACCGCACCGCGGGCGGGAATACTCCGCGAACGGGCTTCGGCGTGTGCGAAATAGGCGCATGCCGGAGCCGAACTGCGCAGGCCGTGCTGGCGCGGACGCGGGTCGGCTCGGTCTACGCCGGTGGCTGGTCCGGCGGGTTCGGCGACTGATCTGGCTCGGCGGGGAGATCGGGGGTGAACGGGGAGACGAGCGAATCGCTCCACGCGAAGCTCCGCGCACCCGGTCGCGCGCGCCCGGCGGCGGCTGCCGATGGTTCGTTGTTCCCGGTCAGCCTCAGGACGGTCCGCTCCAGGGCGGGCAGGATCTCGGTGATGTCGAGATCGGCGTTCGCGAAGCGGCCGATCAGCGCGTAGGTCATATGGGTCAGCACGAGCGCGATGTCCGCGGTGTAGTCGGGGTCGGCGTCGGCGAAAAGGCCTGCGATAGCGGGCAGCACGGCGTCGAAACCTTGGGCGTCCAGTCGCCGGCCGCCGGGACCGAATCGTGCGCGATAGTAGGCTTCGAGCATCCGGGGATTTCGTTCCCAGGGTTCGAACACGTACCGCAACAACCGGATCAGGCCATCGCGAAGCGTCTCGCCTTCGATCTGCGGTGCCGGGGTGGCGTAGGTATTGGTCGCCATCCACCGCTCGACCGCGGCGAGCATCAGATCGTCACGGGTGGCGTACCGCTTGTAGACCGTGGCGAGGGAAACGTGCGCGTTCCGCGCGACCGCCCTCAACTGGACCGCGTCGTAGCCGTCCGACTCGAGCATCGACAACACGGCGTCGATGATCTTCGCCGCCGAATCCTCTTCGTCTGTCCGGACCACGTACCTACGGTAATCCAGTGATCTTGTCGTGGATACTCGCCACGACAGCGGTGTCGCTCGGCAGGATTCCGATTATCCCGCATCGTCACCGAACGAGGTTCCGGCGCGACACCCCCGTGACTAGGCTGCGGGGATGACGCTCTTTCTCCGCGTCGCCGTGGTGCCGGTGGTAGTCGCCGCCGCCCTGGCGAGTGCGGCGCAGGCCGACGCGACGCCCGGTAGCGACATCACCGCCGTCACCCTCGGTGAGGCCCGGATTCCCGCCGGGCTCCTACCGTTCGTCGCGGGCACGGATCTGGTCGTCCGCGAGATCACGATCGGCCCCGGCGGCTCCACCGGCTGGCATTACCATGTCGGCCCGGTCTTCGGCTTCGTCCGATCCGGAACGCTCACCCACCCCGGTCCCGAGTGTGACGCACCGGTCTATCGCACCGGCGAATTCATCTACGAGCCCGCGGGCGAATGGAACGTCCACGTCGGTCTGAACCGCGGCAGCGAACCGCTCGTCCTCGACGTCGTCTACGCCCCACCGGCAGGCGAGCCGCTGTTCATCGACGCACCCGCCCCATCCTGCGCGTAAGAAGCAGGCGCTGCGGGTGGGTTCGGCCTCCACCGGATGCTGTGCGCATTCCCTCACAGTCGGGTGTAGTCCTTTTGGTCCTGTTCGAACGCGGTCAGGATTCCGGGGGTCAGGGTCGGGCGGGTGCGGGCTACGGCGGTGAGGAAGTCCTCGGTGGTCGCGGGTTCGCGCGTGTCGTCGAGCATTGCGCGTTCGAACGCGGACTGCGCGCCGGCGCGGGCCGCGTACTCGATGTCGGCGGGGGTGAATTTCGCTGTGGCGCACACCAACCGCTCGAGGTCGACAGTCTCGGCGGCGGGGCCGAGATAGCGTCGCCAGATCGCCTTCCGCGCGGGTGCGTCGGGCGGGCCGATCGGGATCACGTAGTCGAATCGACCGGGTCGCAGGAATGCCGGGTCCAGCGCGCGCACCGAGTTCGTCGCGCAGATCAGCAGGCGACTGTAGTTCTCCCGGAACGTCGGAATGAGCTTGAGCAGCTCGTTGGTGACCCCGTGCGCCGGGCTCGTCGCCGTACCCGAACGTGTGCCCGCGATCTCCTCCACCTCATCGATGAACAGCAACAGCTCGTCGAGCTCGGCCAGGTCGGCGAAAACCTCACGCAGCGAGGCCGCGAGCCCTCCGGTCGCCGCCGCGGCCAACCGGGAGGGGAACAGTTCGACGAACGGCCAACAGAGGCGGGAAGCGACCGCTTTCGCGAAGCTGGTCTTGCCGGTCCCCGGTGGCCCGAAGAGGATGACACTCTTGGGCGGCAGAACCCGATACCGCTCGGCCACATCGGGATTCGCCAAGGGCAACACGACCCTGCGTTCGATGATCTCCTTTTCCCGGTCCATCCCGGCCATCGACTGCCACAGTCCCCGCGGGAGCAGCCGCCCGCCCAGTTCGGTCAGCAGGGTGGACTGGGCGGGGGCCAACGGCTCCAGCAGCTCGTAGTAGACGAGGCCCGCCCGGCGCGCGTATCCGGAATTCTCGAACGCCACCGACCCCGTGGCGCCCTCGGGAACGAGGGTGCAGATCCGTCGCACGCCATTCGAGCGCAGCCGCCGTTCCAGTTCGGCCAGCAGCGCGCTGCCGATCCCGCGACCCCGCCACCGCGCCGCCAGCGCCACGAGCAGGACCCAGGCCCGCTCGCCATGGATCTGGGCGACCGCCATCCCGACCATCTCGCCACCGACCTCGGCCACCACCGCCGGCTGCCCCGCTCGCGCGGCCGCCGTCACCTCCGCCAGCGCGAAGACCGGCTCGTCCGTCGTAGGCACACGGCTCTGCTCCCAGATCCGGATCGCCTGATCCAGATCATCGTCACGGAACTCGCGTAGTCGCCATACCGGCATACATACCTCGAAGAGCCGTCGGCCGGCCTCTGCGAACTCGGCCGTTCCTCTCAGTAAATACCCCTGGGCGAGCACCCGCCAGGATGCGGGAACCGAGCCGTGGTGATTGCTGATCGAAGACGGCGCAATCGCCTGGTCTCCCACCTACACGTAGTTCAGCTGCCCGGCTCCTGGTCGCGGTCGAGCACCGGTTCGGCCTCGTGACGCGCACCCCGGCCGCGCCAGCTCCGATATCCGCGATGGGCGGCGAAAGCGCCGATGATCGCGGTGGCACACCACACCGCGATCGCGGTGTAGGCCAGGGGGGCCGACAGGTCACCGATCGAGGCGCCGAGCGCGGTGTAGACGAAGGCTCGCGGCGCCGATCCGATGAACGCGCCGACCGCCATCTGCCACAACGGGATGCCGAACGCGCCGAAGACGTACGACGCCAGCGCGTCGGAGATCCCCGGAAGGAAGCGCTGGCCGACCACGGCCCACAAGCCGCGCCGCGCGATCCGGGCGTCGATGCGCTCGGCGCGCTCGGCGCCGAGCAGCCCGCGGGCACTCCCGCGCCCTGCCCGCCGCCCGAGGAAGCTGGTGATGAGCGCCGTGCCCACCGCCGAGCCCAGCGTCACGAACGTCCCCACCAGCGGCCCGAACAGTAGGCCGCTCCCGGCGGCCAGCAGCGGCCCGGGAACGAAGACGGCACCGAGGACAGCCGAGACCATCACGTACGCGAACGGTGCCGCAGGCCCCGTCTCCGCGACCACGCCGCGCACACCCTCGACATCGATCACCCGCGCGACGGCAACGAGATAGAACATCACGAGCAGGACCGCGCCGAACAGCGCGAGGCGGGCGATGTGCGACCGGCGGCCGCCGGGAGAGAGATCATCGTTGCCGGTCATGGTGACCACAATCCTGCCGCAGGCGGACCGCGCCCTCGACTCGAGGCGGAGGCGAGCCCGTCACCGGGGCCGGAGGTCGCCGAGTGGCCCGGCGCGGCTGTGATCTCGAGACGCTGTCGCCGTGCTGTCGAAACGATGACACGCACCAGCAGTCAGGGTGTGTCGCGCGGAAGGAGGGTGCCGAGGGGGCCCAGGTCGATGTTGAGGTCTTCGGGGGTGAGGCCGAAGTGGTCGCGGAGTTCTTCCATGCGTTGTTCGAGCAGCATGAGGGTGGTGCCGATGCGCTCGATCTGGGTATCGGTGAGGTCGCCCGCGTCGACGCGGCGGATGGCTTGGCGCTCCATGAGCTGCCGGAGCAGCTCCACCAAGGTGAGGACGAGGCTCACCAACCCGCGCTCGACGGATTCGGGTTCGGTGTCGATACGCGGTGGGATGCCGCCGAATTCAGTCATCGCCGGGTGGTTCCAGGGCGTCGCGCGTCGCGGGCCCGAGTGGCGCGGACAGGGTGCTGATCGAGGAGATGAGAGCCCGCAGCGAGATCTGGACCAAGTCGACGTCCGCGATGGCGAGCTTGATGTCGCCGGTGATCACCACGCCGCCGGCGAGTACCCGATCCAGCAGGTCGACCAGTGCGACACGGCGCTCGTCGTCGACCTGCCGGGCGACCCGGCTCATGCCGGCTCTCGTTCCACGCCCGCGAACGAATACGGCGGCCAAGGGCCGGTGATCTCGAGGCGTATGCCGGGGAACTCGGCGCTCAGCGCGGTGACTGTCGCGGCGAAGTCGTCGGTGCGATCGTCGTCCACGAGGTAGGTCCCGTTGAGCACCATCCAGTCCCGGCGGCCGCTCAGTGCCGGATCGGTCAGCGCTTGACGTCGTCCCGCCGCGGCCCGGTGCACCAGGCGGGTGTGGATCTCCTCGGCGCGCTCCGCCGCGTCGCGCTCCACGGTTTCCTGTGCGGACAGTTGCGCACGGCGTCGGGCCAGGTATGCCGCGCCCGCGCCTCGCGCGCCGCCTTCGCCTCCGGCGCGGGCCTCGGCCACGGCGGCGGTGAGTGCCGCGCGATCGCCGTAGGCTTTCACGCCCCACTCGGTGCGGCCGCTCACCAGCGCCAGCGCCGCGGCGAAGTCCGCCCGCCGCTCAGCGAGCAGGTCGCGCACCCGGTCGTCGTCGTGGAAGACGGTGGCCAGTCGGAGCGGGACCGTGGGACCGCGGCGCACCAAGGCCGTCACGACGGCATCGTGCGCCCTGGCCGTCCCCTCCAGCCAGTCGAGATCCTCCAGATTCCTCCGCAGCGGCTGTTCCCCGAACACTTTCAGCGGCACCGAGCCGACGACCGCGGACAGATCGTCCGAGACCACCGAGCGCACCGGCTCTCCCGCGACGCCGGTCAGCTCGACCGCTTCCCCCGCGTCGCCGAGGCTGGACGTCACCGCGTACAGCCAGACGCAGAGCCCCTCGGTCACGACCGGTCTTCCCTCGGCTCGCGGCGGCGCTCGATCGGTTGACGTTGTCGGTTCGCGGCCTCCAGCTCGGCGATCCGGTCGCGCAGCTCCCGATTCTCGAGTTCGAGATCGTGATCCTGCCGTTCCAGCGTGTGGGCCTTGCTGTTGAGCCAGGGATCGGTCTCCCACCAGTCGATGCCCACCGACTTGGCCGTCTCCAAGGACGCGATCACCAATCGCAGCTTGATCGTGAGCAGTTCGATGTCGAGCAGGTTCACCTGGATGTCGCCCGCGATCACCAGGCCCTTGTCGAGCACCCGCTCGAGGATGTCGGCGAGGTTCGTCGACGAATGGCCGCCGCCGCCTCCGTACGGCTGCGGTGCGGACGATCCGCCGCCGACCACCGTCATTGCCGAGCCCTTCCGATATCGGTGCTGCCGCGGGCGTAGCGTCTGGTCCGCCGGTAGGCCAGCAGGTTCCCGTCGAGATCGATCTCGACCTCGTAGAGCGCGAGAATGTCCGCCGACGAGGGGATGCGGCGGTCCTCGAGCACTTCGATCTCCACCTGCCAGCCGTCCTCGGTCGGTTCCATCGAGGTGACGCCCTGCACCTGTTTCGAGGTCAGTTCCACGAAGAGTTCCACCGCCACCGCGACCGCTTGCGCCGTGGTGAGGGGAGGTGGTTCGTCGGAAGCCGAGCGCACGTCATCGGAGTCTTCGGAAGTGGTCTTGCGTGCCACGCGAGTCACTCCTTCCGGTCGATCGCGATCACGCTTGCCGACCGGTCATGCGATCCAGGACCGCCTGCTGCGCTTGTTTCCGCTCTTCTTCGGACAGCTGACCGGCTGCCGCGGCCGCATCGATCTCCTCGAGTTCCCGCCGCATGGTGGCGGGGTCGTGCATCTTCTGGTCCACCTGGTCCTGGATCACTTCGCCCAACCAGATGACGCCGCGGACCGGCGCGACGGGCAATGACAAGATCGTCGACAGCAGACCCATGTCTCACCCCTCGGGTGTGCGCTTGGTGACGAAGTCGTAGGCCGCCATCGGACCGAGCAGGTTCAGCTCCACGCGGCCGTCCCACTCCTCGCCGAGCCGGCGCAGCGTTTCCTCCAGCTCTTCTTGGCGGGCCAGCTCCACCAGCACCGCGATGTGGACGGCCTCTTCCTCATGGGTGGGATCCCGCTGGTTGACGAGTGGCTCGAACTGCTCGAGTTCGGCGACCACCTTGCGGGTGTCCTCGGCTCGCTTGGCCTCGATGGACTGATTGATCAGCTCGCCCAGCGCGATCCGGGCATTGCGGGTGGCATCCTCCGGTTTGTCGCGGATCTCCTCGCGCAGCCGGGCGGCATCGGCGTTCTCGTCGAGGAGTTCACGCAGGATGGTGTTCTCGACGTAGCGCCCTCTGACCACGAACTGCGCACGGCCCTCGAGTTGCTCCAGCGCGGAGCGGAATTCTTCCTCGTTCGCCTCGAGCAATTCGTTCTCCACCGCCTCGGTGTCGGTCATGACCGCGCCGAACCGCAGCGGCAGCACCGGGGCCACGGCCGCGGAGCCGTCCAGCAGCTCGGCGTGCGTGGTGAGGTCGTCGGGTGTGCCCAGCGGCCGATCGGATTCGAGCGTGCTGATCAGCGCGGCGATCTCGCCGTGGCGCACCACCCCGACCTCGCCAGGAGGATCGCCGACGCCGGTGGCATGCGGCTCGGGCTCCACATCGGCGGGCACGATGCCGTAGACATACACGGCGGCTCGAGCGGTAGTCATCAATCCTCCCTGCGCCTGGGCCGACTCGCCGTCTGACGCTTGTCCTGCACGTCGCCGAGAAAGTCCATGACCTTCTCGCCGGCCGCCTCGAGCGCGCCGCTCGTCTTGTGCTTCGCCGCGCCCTGGGTGACGTCGCCGACGATGTCGGTGATCCCCTTCGGTTCGCTGGTGGAGATCTCCAGCCGGTTGACGGCCTCGGCGAAACGCAGATAGGTGTCGACACTGGCCACCACGACGCGAGCGTCGATGGTCACCAATTCGATGCCGACCAGCGACACGCGTGCGAACGCGTCGATGACCAGGCCTTTGTCGAGAATCGTGTCGATCACGTCGGCCAGGCTGGAGGAGTTGGGGCGCGCCATCGTGCCTGCTCCGCCTCCGCCTCCGCCGCCTCCGCCTGCGGGTTCGATGGTCATGTGTGTGCTCCTCGCCTCTCGCGCGACCGGCGGGTCACGGTGGTGCGGCGAGCGGCCGGGCGACGGCGGGGCGGCTCGGATTCGTCCTCCTCCTCGTCCTCGCTCTCGTCTCGCTCGTCGGATTCTTGCTCGTCGGTCTCGTCTTCTTCGTCGGGCTCCTCGTCGGGCTCTTCGTCGGGCTCTTCGTCCGGTTCTTCGTCCGGTTCTTCGTCAGCGGACGCCTCGTCGTCCGCTCGGTCTTCCTCGGTGTTCTCTTCCTCCTCGCGTCGTGCGGTCTCGTCGTCCTTGACGACCTCGCTGTCGCGGATCTCGCCGTGCCAGCCGACGATGTCGTCGGGATGCAACACGGCCTCGGTCATGACGTGCCGCTGGAAGTGCTTGAGTTCCAAGCGGCATCGGCGACCGGCCGCGCGCCACATGTTGGCGGTCTTCTCGAAAAACCCTTTCGGGTGGTATTCCAGCACCACGAGGATGCGGGTATAGCCCGGCGTGATCTCGTGGAAGGTGACCGCGCCATCGATGTAGCCCTTGGGGCCCTTGGAACGCCAGACGATCCGCTCGAACGGCACCTGCTCGAGAATCGTGGATTCCCAGGTGCGCCTGGACCAGAACACTTTGCCGGTCCAGCTGAGCTTCTCGTCGGCCATCTGCTCGACTTGCTCGAGCTTCTTGGTGAACTTCGGGAAGTCCGCGAACTGGGTCCACTGGTCGTAGGCCAGGTCGAGGGGAACGCCGACGTCGATGTGCTCGACGATATTGGTCAGCTTGATCTTCTTGCCGCCACCTTTGCCCTTGCCGCCGGTCAGCGACTCCTTCGCCGACTCGAACCCTTGGCGCAGCGTGTGACCGATCTTGCTCTTGCCCATGCTCATGGCCGCCTGCAACGGCGAGGCGCCGCCGGCGAGCTTCTCCACGCCGGTCACCGCCGACAGCAGATTGCCGCTACCGCCTTCGGCGTACTCGGTCAACCGGCCCGCGGTCTGCGACACCTTGTTCGTCAGCCCGGACACCGCCCGGTCGGCCAGGGTCCCGGCGAGGTTCTGCATCGACTCCTGCAGAAGGCCGGTCGGCTTGGCCGGTGGGGCCTTCTTCCCTGCGCTCGATCCCGCTTTCTTGGCGGTCGAACCCGCTCGGGTCGCGGTTTTGGTGGCCCGGCCCGCGGTGTCGGTGGCCAGTTTGCCGACTCCGGCTGTCGCGTCGCGCAACGTCTTCGCCATCGGGCTCATCTCCTCGTGCGACGCACGGGCGGCGCGTCGTCGGCATCGGAGCGACTACGGCGTCCACGGGTTCCGGTCGGCTTGCGGTCCGCGGAGCCGGACGAACGGTCCGCGGTCCGGGAGCCCGCTCCGCGCTTGGCGGAGGCGCCCGACCGGCGAGCGCGCGGCCGCGCGGCGGGCCGCTCGGCGTCGTCCTCGTCCTCGTCCGCGGGCCGCTCGGTGTCGTCCTCGTCTTCCTCGTACTCGTCCTCGAGATCCTGATCCTGATCCTCATCGGAGGACGTCTGCTCCTCGTCCTCGGCGGACGCTTGTTCGTCGTCGTACTCGTCCTCGCCGGAATCCGTCTCCCGGGAGCCGCCTCGATCCTCGTCCGCGAGCAGCGTCGAACCCTGCTGCAACCGGGTGTTCAGCGCATCGAGCCGGTTGCTCGCCGCGGTGACCGCGGCGGACCGCGCCGCGCCGAGCAACTCGCCGCGCACGGTGTCGGTGATCTTGGACAGCTCGGGCGACGATTTGAGCAGCGACGTCCCGCGCTCGAGCAGGTCGCCGGTCGTTCCTCCGGATCGCTTGGCCATCGCGGCGCCCGCCAGCGACAACGCGAAGCGCATCTTGCGCGTGCGGCCCAGGAAGTACCCGATGCCCACCCCTAACGCGATTCTTCCTCCACCCTTCATTGCTCACTCCTTGCTCGCCTCGACGGCCACTGCACCGCCGGAGCCGGGGCGCTGAGACTCGAGTCCCCGAAAGTGGGATAGACCACACCGCAGCGGCCAAACTTCAGCGTATGCCTGGTTACCCCGATGGGTCGATGGTTCTGCCTGCGAAAAGCTGCGAAGTAGAGGGCTATCGAAGCTCTCCCAGCGATCACCTGGCCCAGAGTGCGCGACGCTCCCGGAAAAATATTTCGAGAAACTTCGCGAACTATGTCGAAGGCGGACGGGTGGCTCCGACCGGTAGGTGACAGCCAGTCACACCACAGCGCAGGAGCACATCATGTCCGTCAACACCTTCTTCTGGTTCGACAACGCCGCCGAGGAAGCCGCCGCCTTGTACGTCTCGGTGATTCCGAACTCGCGGGTGGTCGAGGCATCCCGCAACTCCGATGGGTCGGCGTTCATCGTCTCGCTGGATCTCGACGGTCACCCGGTCACGCTGATGAACGGCGGGCCGGACCACCCGCTCACCGATGCCGCGTCACTGCAGGTGGTCGTGGACACTCAGGACGAGATCGATCGCCTGTGGGACGCCCTCACCGCCGACGGCGGCGAGCCCGGGCCGTGCGGCTGGTTGACCGACCGCTACGGCCTGTCCTGGCAGGTCGTGCCCGCCGCGCTGCCGAAGCTGATGGGCGGCGAGGATCCCGCCAAGACCATCGCCGTCGGCACCGCCCTGCGGTCGATGTCCAAGCTCGACGTCGAGGTGCTGCAAGACGCCTACGACAACGCCTGACCCTTCGGGATACCGCACCGCCGACCGGTCGAGTGCCGCCGCGACGCCCGCCGACGCGGAAGACCCCGCCCGGACGCCATTGTCCGGACGGGGTCTTCATGCGCGGCGTCTCTAACGCCAGCGTTCGGGAGTGACGGGCGCGTCCCACGCCCGGGCGTAACGCCGCTTGTCGGGAGCGTCGTATTCCTTGCTGCGGTAGATCACGTACGGCCGCATCAAGTAGCCGACGGGCGCACTGAACATGTGCACCAACCGGGTGTAGGGCCACAGCCCGATCAGCGCGAGCACGACCAAACCGTGCAGCTGGAAGGTCCACGGCGTGTCCACCATGAGTTCGGGCTCAGGGGCGAGTGTGAACAGGCTGCGGAACCAGGGCGAGACGGTCTCGCGGTAGTTGTAGGTGCCCCACAGCAGATTGCTGCCCCACGTGTTGAGCAGTCCGGTCACCAGCGCGGCGGCCAGCAGCGCGTACATCAGCTTGTCGTTGCCGGTCGTCGCCTTGCGGACGGCGGGCACTGTGAAACGCCGGTAGAGCAGGATGCCCACGCCCGCCAGCACGGCGAGACCGGCCACCGAGCCCGCCGCGACGGCGATCACGTGGTAGAGGTGCTCGGAGATCCCCACGGCCGAGGTCCACGATTCCGGGATCAGCACGCCGAGCACGTGACCGCCGAACACCCCGAGCATGCCGAAGTGGAACAGCGGGCTGCCCAGGCGCAGCAGGCGGCTCTCGTAGATCTGTGAAGAGCGCGTGGTCCAGCCGAACTGGTCGTTGCGGTAGCGCCACAGGTGCCCGAGCACGAACGAGGTGAACGCGATGTACGGCAGGATCAGCCACAGCGCGATCGGCAGGTGCGGCGTTGCGTTCATCGTCGGCCTTCCGATCCGTCGAACAGGGAGGGGTCCATCGCGAAGGGTTCCAATCCGACTTCCTCTTCGGGCGGCCCCTGGGCGGCGAGTTCGGCGATGCGCCTGCGATCCGCGGTGGTCGGCGGCGGCAGCGTGGCCCCGATCGCCGCGAGCACTCCGGCATAAGGGGAGCCGTTGTCCGACAGCGAAAGCCGCAGCAGCTCCAGCACCGGAACGTGCTCGCCGAGCAGCCGTTCGCCGCCGATCGGATCGACGGTGGCGGCGAACTCCAGCAGCACGGGCAGGTGGTCGGGCAGCTCTTCGTCACCGAGTTCGACACCGGCGTGCCGGTAGGCGTGCTTGAACCGCAGCAGCGCCATCCCGCGCTTTCGGGTGTCGCCGTAGGCGTAGAAGGTCAGATGCAGGCTGGCGCGGCGGCGCATGTCGAAGGTCGCGACGTAGTCCGCGGCGAGTTCCAGCGGCGGAGTCGTCCGCAGGTAGTCGAGGCATTCGTCCAGGTGGGCGCGCACTTCGTCCGGTAGGGCGGTCGCGGCCGTCGCCAACTGGTCGACCATGGCCAGCGTCTGCTCGCCCGGGTAGTCCAGCAGCAGCGCGGCGATCCGCCAGACCAACTGACGGTCGCGCTGGGCCAGTTCGACCGCCGGTTCCGGGCGGCGCCGCAGCTTCAGCAGGCTCATCGCCCCGCTCCGGTCGGAGTCGAGGCCGGATCACCGGCGGCGTTGCTCGCGCCGTCGGCGTGCCCGTTGCCGGAGCCGTTGCCGCTGCCGTTGGTGTGGCCGTTCGCGTGCCCGTTGCCGTTGGCAGCGCCGTTGCTCGGCAGCAAACCGTCGGTGCTCTTCCCGTCCCAGTTCAGCAGATTGATCCGGGACGACTTCTCCTGCGGCGCGGCGCCGTTGGAGTCGGTGAGGTGGAACTTCTCCACCATCTGGTCGAACGCCGTCATGCCCGGCCCGCCGTCGGTGTCCAGGCTGCATCCGGTGGCGAGCGAATCCAATTCGTGCGCGCGGGCTCCAGCGCCGGTCGGGATGACGTAGCGATGCTCGTACTTGGCGATGGCCAGCAGCCGGTACATCGCCTCGATCTCCTCCGGCTCCAGCCGCACCGACGGCGCGATCGAGGGATCGGGCTCCTCCCCGAGGTTCACCGACCGCATGAACGAACGCATCGCCGCCAGGCGCTGCAACGACGCGCGCACCGGGCCCACGTCACCCGCGGTGAACAGCTCGGCCAGGTACTCCACCGGAATGCGCAGCGCGTCGATGGCGCCGAACAGGTTCGACGCGTTCTCGCCGTCGTGCCCGGTCTCGGTGAGCACGTCCACCACCGGCGACAGCGGCGGCACGTACCAGACCATCGGCATGGTGCGGTACTCCGGATGCAGCGGCAGCGCGATCTGGTAGTCCACGATCAGCTTGTAGACCGGCGAATCCTGGGCGGCCTGAATCCATTCCGGCGAGATCCCGGCGCGCTCGGCCTCGGCGATCACGCGCGGATCATGGGGATTGAGGAACACACCGAGCTGGGACGGGTAGAGATCGGCGTCCTCGGTGACCGACGCGGCCTCCAGCACGGCGTCGGCGTCGTAGAGCATCACGCCGATGTAGCGCAATCGCCCGACGCAGGTCTCCGAGCACACCGTCGGGATGCCGACTTCCACACGCGGGTAGCAGAAGGTGCACTTCTCCGCCTTGCCCGTCTTGTGGTTGAAGTAGATCTTCTTGTACGGGCAGCCGGACACGCACTGCCGCCAGCCGCGGCACTTGTCCTGGTCCACCAGCACGATGCCGTCCTCGGCGCGCTTGTAGATCGCGCCGGAGGGGCACGACGCCGCGCACGACGGATTGAGGCAGTGCTCGCAGATCCGCGGCAGGTAGAACATGAAGGTCTCTTCGAACTCCAGTTTCACCTGATCGGACAGCTTCGCCAGCAGCGGGTCCTTGCCGACCTGCTCGGGACCCGAGCCGAGGTCGTCGTCCCAGTTGGCGCCCCAGGTGACCTTCGTGTCCTCGCCGGTGATCAGCGATTTGGGCCGCGCCACCGGCGTGGTGTCGATCGGCGGCGAGGACAGCAGGTTGTCGTAGTCGTAGCTCCACGGCTCGTAGTAGTCCTCGACCGTGGGCAGATCCGGGTTGGCGAAGATGTTCAGCAGCCGCTTCAGCCGGGAGCCGGACTTCAGGGTGAGCTTGCCGCGCTTGTTCAGCGTCCAGCCGCCCTTCCACTTCTCCTGATCCTGGTATTGCCGCGGATAGCCCTGTCCGGGCCGGGTCTCCACGTTGTTGAACCAGACGTACTCGGTGCCGCCGCGATTGGTCCAGGCCTGCTTGCAGGTGACCGAGCAGGTGTGGCAGCCGATGCACTTGTCCAGGTTCATCACCATGGCCAGCTGTGCCATGACTCGCATGTCAGTACCGCTTTCCTGCGTCGGTAGGTGCGTGGTGGGTCCGCGTGCCGCCCTCGCCCATGTCAGTACCGCCTACTTGCGCCGGTAAGTGCGTGTAGGCTCGCGTGCCGCCCTCGCCCATGTCAGTACTCCACTTCCTGCGACCGTTTGCGGATCGTCGTGACCTCGTCGCGCTGATTTCCGGTGGGGCCGTGGTAGTTCAGCGCGAAGGACTGCTGCGCGTAGCCGCCGATGAGATGGCTGGGCTTGATCATGATGCGGGTGAGCGCGTTGTGGATGCCGCCGCGCTTGCCCCGGCCCTTGGTGTCCTCGCCGATGCCCTCGATGCGCGGCACGTCCACCGCGCGGTCCTGCGCGTGGTACATGAACACGGTGCCCTCGGGCATCCGGTGGCTGACGATGGCGCGGGCCACCACGATGCCGTTGCGGTTGATCGCCTCGATCCAGTCGTTGTCGGCCACACCGATCTTCGCCGCGTCGCGATCGGACATCCAGATCGTCTGCCCGCCGCGCGAGAGCGTCAGCATGTGCAGGTTGTCCTGGTAGGCGGAGTGGATCGACCACTTCGAGTGCGGGGTGAGGTAGCGCACGGTGACACCCTTGTCGCCCACGTCACCGATCGAGGGCTCGTGGAACAGGGCGGTCATGTCCAGCGGCGGGCGGAAGATCGGCAGCTGCTCGCCGAGCTCGATCATCCAGTCGTGATCGAGGTAGAAGTGCTGGCGCCCACTGAGCGTGTGCCAGGGCTTGAGCCGCTCGGTGTTGATGGTGAACGGCGAGTAGCGGCGTCCGCCGGTCTCACTGCCCGACCACTCCGGCGAGGTGATCACCGGAACCGGGCGGGCCTGGGTGTCGGCGAAGGTGATCCGCTTGCCCTCGTGCTCCGCGGCCAGGTCGGCCAGCTTCGTGCCGGTGCGGCGTTCCAGCGCGTGGAAACCCTCCACGGCCAGACGGCCGTTCGTGGTGCCCGACAACGCGAGGATCGCCTCGGCCGCGTGGGTGTCCTTGGCCAGCGACGGGCGGCCCTGCGCCACACCGGACACGACCGTGCCGTTCACCCCGGCGAGGTACTCGACCTCCTGGTCGGGATAGGTGGTGACGCCCTTGGTGGTGACGCCCAGCGTGTCGATCAGCGGCCCGAGCGCGGCCATCTTCTCCGCCAGCTTCGGATAGTCGCGTTCGACCACGACCAGTTTCGGCATGGTCTTGCCCGGAATCGGTTCGCACTCACCGGCTTTCCAGTCCAGCACGCGACCGCCCGCCTGCGCCGTCGCGTCCGGCGAGTCGTGCTGCAACGGCACCGCGACGATGTCCTTGCGCTTGCCGAGATGCTTCTCGGCCATCCAGGAGAACCCGCGGGCGATCCGGTGGAAGGCGTCGAAGTCGGTCTTGGCCTCCCAGGGCGGCGAGATGGCCGGGGAGAAGGCGTGCACGAACGGGTGCATGTCGGTGGAGGACAGGTCGTGCTTCTCGTACCAGGTGGCGGCGGGCAGCACGATGTCGGAGAACAGCGTGGTGCTGGTCATCCGGAAGTCCAGCGACAACAGCAGATCCAGCTTGCCGGTGGCCGCGGTCTCCCGCCAGGTCAGCTCCTGCGGCCGCACGCCGGTGGCGTCGGTGGTCTGCAGATTGGAGTCGGCGCCCAGCAGATGACGCTGGAAGTACTCGTTGCCCTTGCCCGAGGAGCCGAGCAGGTTCGCCCGCCACACGGTCAGGCACCGTGGGAAGTTCTCCGGCGCGTCCGGGTCCTCGCAGGCGAACCGCAGGTCGCCGGACTTCAGCCCGTCCACCACGTGCTCTGGAGCGGTCTTGCCCGCGGCCTCGGCCTCGTCCACCAGGTCGAGCGGGTTGCGGTCGAAGGTCGGATAGCTGGGCATCCAGCCCAGCCGGGTGGCGAGGGCGATGTTGTCGGCGGCGGTGCGGCCGGCGAACTTGCCGGTGCCCAGGGGTGAAGCGAATGGCTCGGCGGTGAACGGGTCGTAGCGCCATTGGTCGTTGGTCAGATACCAGAACACCGTGCCCTGCATCTGCCGTGGCGGGCGCTGCCAGTCCAGGCCGAAGGCCAGGGTGGACCAGCCGGTCACCGGGCGGCACTTCTCCTGCCCGACGTAATGCGCCCAGCCGCCGCCGTTCACGCCCTGGCAGCCGGTCAGCAGGGTCAGGGTGAAGAACGCGCGGTAGATCTGGTCGGAGTGGAACCAGTGGTTGGTGCCCGCGCCCATCAGGATCATCGAGCGGCCGCCGGAACGCTCGGCGTTGTCGGCGAACTCGCGCGCGATGCGCTGGGCCTGCACGGCGGGCACTCCGGTGATGGCTTCCTGCCAGGCCGGGGTGTAGGGCTCGTCCGCGTCGTCGTAGCCGCGGGGCCACGTGCCGGGCAGACCGTCGCGGCCGACGCCGTATTGCGCGAGCAGCAGGTCGAAGACCGTGGTGACGCGCCTGCCCGCGACGGTCGTGGTCGGCACGCCGCGGGTGAGCACGCCGGGAGTGTCGCTGTCGAAGCGGGGAATCCGTACAGCCGCAACGTCGTCGGTGCGGCCGTACAGACTCAGGAGGGGATCGACGTCCCCGAGATCGAGGTTCCAGCGCCCGGCCCCCTCGTCGCCGAAACGATGGCCGAGCGAGCCGTTCGGCACCACCGGCTGCGCCTGCGCGTCCAGCAGCACCGTCTGGAACTGCACGCCCTCGCCGGTGCGGCCCAGGTCGGCGGCGGTGAGGAACTTGCCGGGGACGTAGGCCCCGTCCCGCTCGTCGAGGGTGATGAGGAACGGCAGGTCGGTGAAGCGCTTGATGTAGTCGAGGAAGCGCGGCGTGGTCTTCTCGACGAAGAACTCCTTCAGCACCACGTGCCCCATCGCCATGGCGAGGGCCGCGTCGGTGCCGGGGCGCGCGGGCACCCACTCGTCGGCGAACTTGGTGTTGTCGGCGTAGTCGGGGGAGACCACGACCACCTTCTGGCCCCGGTAGCGGGCCTCGGTCATGTAGTGCGCGTCCGGTGTCCGGGTGACCGGCACGTTCGAGCCCCACATGATGAGGTAACCGGCGTCGAACCAGTCCGCCGACTCGGGCACGTCGGTCTGGTCGCCGAACACCTGCGGCGAGGCCACCGGCAGGTCGGCGTACCAGTCGTAGAACGACAGCATGGAGCCGCCGAGCAGCGAGATGAACCGGGCGCCGACGGCGTGGCTGACCATGGACATGGCCGGAATCGGCGAGAACCCGGCCACCCGGTCCGGGCCGTACCGCTTGATCGTGTAGACGTGTGCGGCGGCGGCGATCTCGGCCGCCTCCCACCACTCGGCGCGCACGAATCCGCCCTTGCCGCGCGCGGCCTTGTAGCTGCGCGCCTTCTCCGGGTCTTCGACGACGTCGGCCCAGGCCAGCACCGGATCCTTGAGCCGGGACTTGGCTTCCCGGTACAGCTCGAGCAATGTGCCGCGCACGTAGGGGTAGCGCACCCGGGCGGGCGAGTAGGTGTACCAGGAGAACGACGCACCGCGGGGACAGCCGCGCGGCTCGTACTCCGGCTTGTCGGCGCCCACCGACGGGTAGTCGGTCTGCTGCGACTCCCAGGTGATCACACCGTCTTTCACGTAGATCTTCCACGAGCACGAGCCGGTGCAGTTCACGCCGTGCGTGGAGCGCACCACCTTGTCGTGGGACCAGCGATCGCGGTAGAACTCGTCGGCACTGCGCCCGCCGACCTTGTGCAGCGTCCGCTGATCGGACGACACCTCGCCCCGGTGGAAGTACTTCCCCAGCCGCAAGAGCGCGTCCCCGGCGTCGGCGGCCGGGGCGGAGGGTGCGTGACCCTGGGTGCGGGAATTAACCACGACGTCCCCTTCGAGCTGTGCGATCGGGTGGATGTTCCGACTGTAAAGAGGCGCGCACGGCTGGCCAAACCTCTTTCTCACAGCCCATTCGAGAGCGTGGTGAGTTGTGAGATCGGCGCAACCTCCCGGTCACGGTAGTGCGCGGCTTCCCAGGGTGGTCCGGTGGGTCGACCAGGGCGAACCCGCTCTGAACTGGAGGGAATCGGAGCGGAGGGGTTCACGCGGGCCCGCGTCGGTGATGCTTTGGAAACGGCCGGTTCTCCAGTGCTTTACATTTGTTAACACAAAGGAGCGGCTGTCCGGGGCGCCCCGCTTATCCGTTTCGGAGTGTTTCGGCCTGTGTTTCCTGACAGCGTATTGTAAGCACAATCACAATTCGCTGAGAATTCGCTCGACGCTGCGAGAAATTGCCGTTCCCCGCGTGGTTCTAGGAATCGCCGTCCACGAATTCGTCTGGCGCCGAGCGGTCCACGCCGTCCCGATGGCTCGTCTGTCTACCATCGACCGGACGACACTGTTCTACGTGGTGACCGGTGGCGGACGCGGAATCGGCCGCGCGATCGTGGCTCGATTGCTGGCTCGCGGCCACGCGGTGGTGGTGGTCGAGCGCGACGCGGAGTCGCTGTCCTGGGCGGTCGGACGGGTCACCGTCGTGGCGGGCGACGCGGGCGCCGAGGAGACCGCCGAACGGGCCACCGATCGCGCGCAGGAGCTGGGCGCGTGCCGTCGAATTCCTGCTCTCCACCGACGGCGGCTGCGTCAACGGAGCCACCCTGGCCGTGGACGGCGGCCGCTCGGTCCTGGCCGTCGATCCTGAATCTCGCTGAGACGCAGCCGATCACGCTTCGCCTCGACGGCCTGCGCGGGTAGCCGGTGCCGCGTCACCTAAAGCCCCGGCGAGGCAGGGAACGAAAGTGGTTGCGGGATGGGCGGATTAACGCGTCGGCCAGCGTCTCAGCCCTGGTCGGCGGGATCGATATCGGCGAACGTGTCGACCCAGCGGTGCGGCGGCCGAGGCGGATTGGGCTCGCCGGGCCGGGCGAGGCCGACCACGCGCCACCCCGCGGCGACAGCGGCATCGAGTTCGTCCGGATGATCGGACAGGAACAGGATGCGTTCGGCGGGCGCGCCGATCGAGCCCGCGATCTTGTCGTAGGAGGACGACTCGCGCTTGCCGCCCGCCGTCGACAGATCGAAGTACCCGCTGATCAGCTCGGACAGGCTGCCGCCGCGCGCGAAGGCGAACCAATCCCGCTGATTGCGTACCGATCCCGAGGAGTAGACGTACAGCGCGAGCCCGGCGGCGTGCCACGTGGCGAGCGCCGGTGGCACGTCCGGGAAGAACTCGCCGTGCAGTGCGCCGCCACGGAAGCCCTCCGCGCAGATCAGGCCCTGCGCGGTCTTGAGCGGCTCGGCCTTGACGTCGGTGTCGAGCCACTCGCGCAGGATCCCGGCGACTTCCTCCGGGCCCGCGTCCGGGCGTCCGGCCAGCTCCCTGGTCGCGGCCAGCACGGGAGCAGCGTTCGTGGAGCCGTTCTCGGCCAGCCACTCCGGGAGCCGTTGCCGGGTATAGCCGTACAGGTCTTCGCGGACCGCGGCGGTGGGGCTGGTGGTGCCCTCGATATCGACGACGACGGCGTCGATCACGGCGCGGTCAGCAGCTCGTCGAGGGTGGGAAAGCCCGCGCTGATCTTGTCGCCGGTGAAGTCGCCGACCCAGCCGTCCGCTTCCTCGAAGAAGCGGACGGCGATGAAATCGGGGCGCTCGCCCATGTCGAACCAGTGCAGCGTGCCCGCGGGTACCGAGAGCAGGTCGCCGCCCTCGCACACCACCGCGAAGACCTCCTCGCCCAGGTGCAGATAGAAGCAGCCGCGTCCGGCGGCGAAGAAGCGCACCTCGTCCTCGGCGTGCCGGTGCTCGTCGAGGAACTTCCCGCGCGCACCCGCGGCGATCTGCGGCCACTGCGGGTCGGCGTCGTCGGGGTGGATGCGGGCGATGTCGATGTGCTTGTAGCGCCCGGAGCCGTTCAGTTCCGCGACGTTCGTCGCGTAGTGCGCGAGCAACTCCTCGGAAGACGCCGACGCGGCGTTCTCGACCACCGGCCAGCGGCCGAAGGTTACGCCGTGCTTCGCCAGTTCGGTGCCGATCACCTCGTCGTCGCTGGTGCGTACGCGCACGTCGGCCGCGTCACCCGCGGCCATCACCTGCAGGAGGGTCATGTCAGTCCAATCTCGAGAAAGTCGTCGCGCGGAGCGAACGCCGCCGGACTGCCGGTGCGGGACACCAGCTCACATAATGCTTCCAGGCATTCGGCGCGATCGCGCGCCTGGGCGAGATCATCGCCCCAGGCAGTGATGCCGTGACCGGCGATGACCAGGACGGGCAGCGCGCCGGGATGGTCGAGCAGGTAGCGTTCGATGTCCGCGCCGATGCGCGGCACCTCGGGCCAGTTCGGGAAAACCGGGATCTCCGCGACGGCCGGATCGCCGCCGCCGAGCCCCTTGATCAGTTCGTAGTCGGTGATCCGCAGCGTCGCGAGCGTGCCGGGGGACGCCGAGCGGGTGGCCAGTGCGGTGGCGAACGGCGGATGAATGTGCACGACCGCCTGGGCCGGACGGGTCCGGTAGACGGCGGTGTGGATCGTCGTCTCGGCGGAGGGTTTGCGTCCGTGGCCTGCCACCGGCGCGGAGTCCGCTACCCGCACGGTGACCATGTCGCGCTCGGTGAGTTCGCCTTTGGACAACCCGCTTCCGGTGACCAGGGCGGTGGCGCCGGTGCGCACCGAGATGTTGCCCGCCGTGCCCGGCATCCAGCCACGCCGGTAGAGCTCGCGAGCGATGTTCGCGATGGCCGCGCCGTGCGACGGGTCGGAGCCGAGTTCGGTGGCGCTGCTCGCGGTCGCGGCGCCGTGTGACGAATCGCCGCGGTGCACCACGCCGTTCTCCGTGACCACCGCGGTCACCAGCTCACCCGGCGTGACGTCGAACGCCGGGTTGAAGACCTCGGTCCGAGCGGGAGCCGTTGGCGTGCCACCGAATCCGGTCACTTCGGCTGCCGCGCGTTCCTCCACGACGATCTCACGGCCGGTGGCCATCGACAGGTCGCGGGTCGACT
This sequence comes from Nocardia sp. NPDC041819, assembly GCF_055590505.1. NCBI lineage: Bacteria > Bacillati > Actinomycetota > Actinomycetes > Mycobacteriales > Nocardiaceae > Nocardia > Nocardia sp. NPDC041819. The sequence continues at coordinate 52,660 of NZ_JBVJAP010000001.1, forward strand.
CCGGGGCGACCACGACGAACGGGATGCCGTGGTGGCGGGCGGCGAGCGCGAGACCGTAGGTGCCGATCTTGTTGGCGACGTCGCCGTTGGCGGTGACCCGGTCGGCGCCGACGAGCACGCAGTCGACCTGTCCGGTCGCCATCGCCCAGGCCGCTGCGGAATCGATGGTGAGCCGGTGCGGGATGCCCGCTTCGGCGAGTTCCCAGGTGGTCAGCCGCGCGCCCTGCAACAGCGGCCGGGTCTCGTCCACCAGCACCTGTTCGATCGCGCCGCGTTCGGCCAGCACCCGCAGCGTGCCGATAGCGGTGCCGAACGCGCTGGTCGCCAGCCGCCCGGTGTTGCAGTGGGTGAGCACACGCAGCGGCCGGTCCGCACACAGGCGCTGCACCAGGTCGGCGGCGTGGGTGGCGGCGGCCCGGTTGACCCGGCCGTCCTCGGCGAGCATGTCGAGCGTCTCGGCGAGGACCGCGCCCGCGCCGTGGCCCACCTTCGTCCGAACCCGCCGCACCGCCCAGGCCAGATTCACCGCGGTCGGCCGCGCGGCGGCGATCCGGTCCGCCTCGGCCTGCGCCGCCGCCTCGTCCACCACGCCGTCCACGGTGTGCGCGGAGGTGGCGATGACGACGCCGAAAGCTCCCGCGATGCCGATGGCGGGCGCGCCGCGGATGGCCAGCGCCTTGATCGCGTCGATCACTTGGTCGACGGTGCTCAGCCGCAGTTCACGCACCTTGTGCGGCAGGCCGCGCTGGTCGATGGTGACGAGCGCGCCGTCGTCCCAGACCAGAGAGCTGTCGTCCATCAGGCGCATCCTTCTCGCGTCGAACCGTGTCGTGCCTGGTCAACGGTATCGGACGGGGGATGGCGGGCCGAAATCGCGTCAGGCGGCCGGGGTGCGCAGTTTCGCGGCGCGTTCGCGAGGGTCGTAGTCCGGGCCGACGCCCTCGATCAGCAGCAGGTCGCCGTCGATGTGCTCGGCGCGCAGCGGCAGGATCTCCTGGTAGGCGGGCGAGCGGTACCACTCCCGCGCCTCGGTCATCCCGGGGAACTCGATCAGCACCATGCTGCCGGGCCAGTTGCCTTCCACGACCTCGGCCGGGGGCCCGTGGATGACGAAGCGGCCGCCGAACGGGTCCAAGGTGGCCTGGATGCGCTCCAGGTATTCGAGGATGTCGGGATGGGCCCTGCGACTGCGGAGGTGGGCGAAGCCATAGGCGGACATGGCGTTTGGCCTTCCTTCGTTCGATCACGCCGGGGATGGCGTCGCATCGACGGTAGGTCCGCCGCGCGCGGTGCGGCAATTACCTGCGGGGTAAGCGCACGGGTCTCGAACGACCGCGGCCGCCGGTCCCGGGAGGAGTTGGGGCCGGCGGCGCGGGTGGCGCAGATCAACTAGCGGCGGCGCTCCTGCTCGCCGCGCCGGTCGGGCATCTCGCTCCTGGTGCCCCGACGGCCTTCCATGTCCGCGCCCTCGCGCATGTCCTGCTCTTGGCGCTGTTGCTGCTGCTGCCTCGGCATCTGCTTCGGCATTTTCTTAGGCGTTTTCTTCGACTTTTCAGTCATCTCCACACGGTCCTTTCCGGGGGATTGATATTCGCCTAACGAACTCACGATAGCGAGCGGGTATGGCGTCTGGAAGGGGAAATGAAAAATATGCCCCTTAGCGGCAGATCTGCCATGTTTACGCAGGTAGGAGCAATATTCGCATTGATTTAGATAACGAATTCGGTTGCGGTGTGCCTCTGGTTGACATTTTCCTGACCAGCGGGCAGGAGTTGGGGCAAAGGGTGAACCGGGGCAAGTGGTGACGCTTGCGCGGGTGCGTCGGTGTTTATCGCGGTGAATTCGATTCCGCTGTCGTGAAGAAGCGTGCGGATCATTCGAGTGGTCGCCGCCGCTACCGCTGATCCCACTGTGAGACAACGACTTCGGTTCGACGCCGGGACCGGGTCTCGGCGCGCCTTCGGGTTCCTGTGCCCACTCGTTCTCCTGGAAGGACTGCGCTGCAGGCACTTCGTGCCCAAAAGCGACGAACCCGGAACGCGACGCGTTGCCTCAGCGGCGCAGCGGCAGGAATTCGACGATCGCTCCGTCGTCGGCGTCGGGCGGGACGACGACCAAGCCGTCGCGGTCGACGAGGCCACCGAGATGTGCCGTGCGGATGGTCGGGTCGCCGATCCAGCCACCGTCGTCGGCGGCGCGGGCCGGGACGATGCGGGGCACCGGTCCGGTGATCTCGGCGGCGTTGTGCAGCGGTCCGCGCAGTGGGCGCGCGGGAGCGGCGCCGGTGCGGCCCTCGACGATCGCCGGCGCGAGCGCCATGAGCGTCGCGACGGCGGCGAACGGGTTGCCGGGCAGGCCGAGCACCGTGGTGCCGGAGGCGAGCTGGGCCACGACGGTGGAACCGCCCGGTCGCAGCCGCAGCCGCGGCACCAGGATCTCGGCTCCGGCGCGGGCGAGGGCACCGCGGAGCTGGTCGGCGGCGCCGCCGCCGGTCGCCCCGACAATCACCAGCAGGTCGCACTCCGGCGCGACGGTCATGACCTCGTCGAAGCCGTGCGGAGTGTCGCGCAGATGCACCCGATCGGCGGCGCGAATGCCGTTCCAGGACAATAGATCCGGCAGGACAGGACCGATCGAGTCGCGGGTCTGCCCCGCTTGCAGCGGCCCCTCGCTGCGGATCTCGTCCCCGGTCATCACGATGCGCGCGCGGACCGGGCCGCACACCGGCGCCACGGTGACCTCGACGCTCGCGGCCGCGGAGACCAACGCCGCGGTGACCGGCGTGCCCTCCGGTGCGACCGGATCACCGGCCGCGCGGTCCTCGCCGCGGCGGCGGATGTCGTCGCGAAGCGGGGTGTCCGGCAGGCGGTACAGCGTCTCGTCGGCGATGTGCGCGAATTCGTCGCGCAGCACACCCGTGGTGCCGTCCGGGACGTGCGCCCCCGTGGCGATCCGCACCGCCTCGCCCGGCAGCAGTCCCACCGGTCGCCGCCCGCCCGCGAAGCCGATATCGCGGCGCAGGCGCCACGGGCCGTCGCCCGCCACCGCGTAGCCGTCCATCGCCGAGACGTCGAAGCGGGGCAGCGGCCCGGCCGCCGTCAGCGGGCCCGCGAGCGCCGCCCCGAGCACCGAATGCAGATCGGCCTCGTACGTGGTGAGCCGGAACAGGTTACGGCGCAGAACGGTTCGTGCTTCGTCGAGGTCGAGCGGCGGTTGCTGCCGTGGCGCGTCGACCGCCGCCCTGGCCTGCCGTACCTGCTCGTCGGTGTCGCAGTCGCCGACGCCGGAGAGCGGGATGATCGCGGCGGCGGCGGGCACCAGGGCTTTCATCGGCTGGTTGATCAGCGCGTCGAGCCCGTCCAGCGCGGCGGTCAGCGCGGAGCGCCGCCACACCCCGATCAGATACTGCGGACGCCCCGACTCGTCGGCGGCGAACACCGCGTCCGCGCCGGATTCGGTGGCGTGCCGGATCAGCTCGGTGATCGCCCACGGCGACAGGAACGGCAGGTCGGCGGCCAGCACCACCACCAGCGGGGCGGCGGAGCCGAGGGCGCGCAGCCCCGTCTCGATCGCAGGCACCGGACCCGACCCGGGCGGCACCTCGCGCACCTGGATGATCTCCGGGGCCAGCTCGGGCCGATGCGGTCCGACGACCACCGTGTGCGCGCACGAGGCGACCGCGGCGAGTGCCACCTCGAGCATGGAACGGCCGCCGATGACGATGGCCGGTTTGTCCACGCCGCCCATCCGGCTGGCCCGGCCGCCCGCGAGCACGATCGCGTCGGCGGCGATCACACGCCACGACCTCGAGCTAGGTACACCATGGCGGCCATGCTAATTCGTCATCGCCGGGAAGCCCGGGAGCGGACGGCCCGGATCAGGCGTTCGACCAGAAGCGAGCCGGGGGCAGCAGCCGGAACTCGTTGAGTTCCGGGTCGGCGAGCACGAGGTCGGTGTCCCGGGCGGCCACCGGGGCGCCCCGGTCGATCGTCGTGGCGCCCGCCGCGTGCAGCCGGGCGACCTCCGCGGCCCGGTCGTCGGCCGGAAACGAGGTGAGATCCAGGCGCAGCCTGGTCCGGCCGGACCCCGCGTCGGGGGTGCGCACGAACTCCAGCCAGGAGCCGAGCCCGGTCGGTGAACGCAGCCCGGTCAGCCGCTCGCCGCGATGCGTGGACGGCCAGCCCGTGGCGGCCGACCAGAACTCGGCGAGGCGCCGCGGGTCGCGCGTGTCGACCACGATCGCCGCGACGGATCCGGTGTCCACGTACTCCTCCCTGGGTTCGAGCACGCAGAACTCGTTGCCCTCCGGGTCGGCGAGCACGGCCCAGGGCACCGCGCCTTGGCCGATGTCGACCGATCGCGCACCCAATGCCAGCGCCCGGTCCACCTGGGTGCGCTGGTGGTCCAGCGAGCGGGTGGCCAGATCTAGATGCAGGCGATTCTTGCCGACCTTGGCCCGCATCGCGGGCAGGAAGGTGAGCGCAAGCTCGCCACCGTCGGCGTCGGGGGCCGCGACGTTCACTTCATCGGGGCGGTCGAGGGTCACGCTCCAGCCGAGTAGTTCGGCCCAGAAATCCGCGACCGGACGCGGCCGGTCGGCATCGAAGGCGACGCATGCCAGGCGGGTGGGCATGGATCAACGGTACTGTCCGCCATTCGGGCACGGAGGCATTTCGGAAAGCGGTGCTCAGTCGCGCGGGAGATCGGGCGGGAGATCGGGCAGCGGGAAACGCGCGGCGCGCAGGTCGACGCGCCCGTCGTGGATCGGCACGCCCTCCGCGGCGAGCAGGCGCAGCTGACGGTGGGCCAGGTGCGCGGCGGGCTTGCCGCTCGCCCCGAGCACGCGGTGCCAGGGCAGGTCGGCCGAGTCGGTGCGCATGATCCAGCCCACCGTGCGCGGCGTGGACAGACCGGCGGCCGCCGCGATGTCGCCGTAGGTGGCGACCCGTCCGGGCGGTATCGCCGCCACCAGCGCGCGCACCTGCTCGACCTGGGCGTCGGTGGTCGGCATCGGCTCAGAGCACCGAGCGCACGAGTTCACCGGTCTGGGCGGGATACGCCTGGGCGACCATGTGATCGCAGTTCCATTCGAGCACGGTCAGGTGGGCGCCCATGTGCTCGGTGAGCGCCGCGCGGAACTCCGGCGTGACGAACGGCGGGTGCACCTTCATCGCCTGCACCAGCACGGTGGGCAGGTCGGCGGGCGGCAGCACCCAGTGGCGGGCCAACTGGCCCCAGTAGGAGTTGACGGCGGGCAGGCTCATCCGCCAGCCGAAGCGCCCGTCCGCGGTGGGCATCAGGTGTTCGTCGAGTTCGGCTTCCAGCAACCGCGGCTCGACGTCACCCCAGCCGGTGTCCAATTTGTCCTGGCGCGCGTGCTCGACGCTGTCGTAGTCGGCCGAGACGAGGGTGGACAGCGCGATCTCGTTGAGCCATTCCGGTTCCAGTGCGATGGCCGGATCGAGCAGCACCAGCTTGCGCACCAGTTCGGGATGCCGATGCGCCAGGTGCAGCGCGCACGCGCCGCCGAAGGAGTGCGCGACCACCACCACCGGGCCGTCCGCCTCGGCGGTGACCAATCCGACCAGATCCTCGACGATGGTCTCGAAGTTCCACGGCGGCAGCGAGGTCGAGCGACCGTGTCCGCGCAGGTCGGGCGCGAGCACGCGGACATCGGGCAGATGCCGGGTGGCCAGGTCTTCCCAGCGTTTGCCGTGGCCGGTCACGCCGTGCAGGGCCAGCACCACCGGTCCCGTCGTCGGACCGAACCGATGGACATTCAAAACAGACACCGGTCCATTTTGACCTGCGCCGCAGTCGCGCGCACCGGCGGTCGGGCGGAGGCGTGTACCGGCGTGTCGGTCGTGTCTGTTGCAATAGCCCGCGTGGTGCGATCGGATGGCGCGGTGCGACTGGTTCGCCGGACTGTGGTGGCGCCCCGGCCGCGAGACTGGGGCGCCGACGTTCGCGCGCTGCTGGACGCCGCCGCCGCGGCCGGTCCGGCGCGCCCGGGGTGGCGGCCCTGGCAGGTACTCGGCGGCCCGGGCACGGGCAAGACCGCCCTGCTGGTCGATCTCGCCACCGAGCGCATCGCCGCCGGAGCCGATCCCGGATCGGTCCTGGTGCTGACCCATTCGAAACAAGCGGCAGGCGCCGTGCGCGACGCCATCACCACGCGGTTGAGCGGACCCGAACCAGGCGCGGAGGGCGGTGTGCCCGGCGCCACACGAGAACCCTTGGTGCGCACGCTGCACTCGTATGCCTTCTCCGTACTGCGCAGGCATGCGCTGGCGCATGGCAACCCGCCGCCGCGGCTGCTCACCGGCGCCGAACAGGACGCCGTGGTACGCGAGATGCTGCGCGGCGATCTGGCCGACATGGCCGACGGCGCGAGCGGATTATGGCCGGAGCGACTGCGGCCCGCGCTCGCGCTCGGCGGGTTCGCCGAGCAATTGCGCGATCTCATGCTCCGGGCCACCGAACGCGGCCTCGGACCGGAAGACCTGGTGCGGCTCGGCCGCGAGCACGCCAAGCCCGAATGGGTGGCGGCGGGCAGGTTCGCCATCCGCTACGAGCAGACGATGCTGCTGCGCTGGTCGGTCGGCGTCGAGGCGCCGGAGGCGACCGCGCCCGCGCTGGACGCCGCCGAACTGGTCGGCGCGGCGCTCGACGCGCTGGCGGCCGACCCGAATCTGCTTGCCGCCGAACGCGCCAGGATCGGATACCTGCTGGTCGACGACGCGCAGCACCTGGACCCCCAGGCGGCCGTCCTGGTCAGGGCGATCGGACACAGCGCGCGGACCACGGTGATCGCAGGCGATCCCGATCAGGCCGTCTTCACCTTCCGCGGCGCGGACGCGCGGTTCGTCGCCGAGCTCGACGTGCCGCCCGAGCGGCGCATCGTGCTGCGCGACAGCCATCGCTGCGGCGGTCAGGTGGAGCTGGCGGTCGCGCGGATCGCCGCACGCCTGCCGGGCAGTGCGCCGCAGCGTATTCCGGTGCCCGAAGGCACCCGGCCGCGGGAGGACGGCACCGAGGTGCGAGTCCGGGTGCTGGCCACCCCCGCGAAGGAGGCCGCGCTCATCGCCGACCACTTGCGCCGGGCGCATCTCACCGGCGGAGTGCCGTGGTCGCGGATGGCGGTGATCGTGCGTTCGGTACCGCTGTCGCTGGCGCCGCTGCGCCGCGCCCTGCTCGCCGCGGGCGTGCCCGTGCAGCAACCCGCGCTGGACACACCGCTGGCGCGCAGGCGCGGCGCGGCCTGGATGCTGCTGTCGCTGCGCGCGATCCTGGCGGGCGAGGCGGCCGAGCGGGGCGCGGAACCGGCATTCGAACCGGAGGACGCCCTCGATTTGCTGTCCGGCCCGCTGGGCGGCGCCGACCAGATCGCCTTGCGCAGGCTGCGGCGGGGCATCCGGCGCGCTGCGCTGGAATCCGTGCGCGCCGGGGTGAAAACCCCGGACACGGCCGACGATCCGCCGCCGGACCGCGACACGGACGGCGACCGCCCCTCCGCGCAGGTGCTGCGCGACCTGTTGATCGGGACCGGCGATCCGGCGATCCTGAACCGGCTCACCGAGGTCGAGGCCGCGCCGCTGCGCCGGGTCCTGGACGCGCTGCGCCGGGCACGGAAGGCGCGCGGACGCGGCGCGAGCCTGGAGGACGTGCTGTGGGCGCTGTGGACCGGTTCCCGGCTGGAACGGCGCTGGGTGGCCCAGTCGGAGCGCGGCGGCGCGGTCGGCATGCAAGCCGATCGCGATCTGGACGCCGCGGTCGGGTTGTTCGACGCGGCCGCCGCCTACGTCGACCGGTTGCCGCGCGCGAGCATCGAAGGGTTCGTCGAATACCTCTCCCAACAGGAGATTCCGCAGGACGCGGCGCCGCGAACGGCACCGGGCGAGGCGGTGGCGCTGCTGAGCGCGCACGCCGCCGCCGGACGGGAATGGGATGTGGTCGCCGTCGCCGCGGTCCAGGAGGGGATCTGGCCCAACCCGCGCGCCCGCGGCACCCTGTTGCACACCGAGGACCTGGTCGATCTCACCGCCGGGGTGTCCGACGCGGGCGAACGGGTGAGCCGCGCGGCGCCGATCCTCGCCGAGGAGCGCAGGCTGCTGCTCGTCGCGTGCAGCCGGGCCCGGCGCTCGCTGCTGGTCACCGCCGTGGAATCGGTCGCGGGCGAACGCGATCTGGTGCCCTCGCGCTTCCTCGCCGAACTGCTCGGACACGACGACGACGGCGAGCCCGGTGCGCTGCCGGTGGTCGATCCCGGACGCGCCCTGGTGATGCACTCCCTGGTCGCCGAATTGCGCGGCGTGGTCTGCGATCCCGAGGCCGATCCGGAGCGCAGGCGCCGCGCCGCGCATCAGCTCGCGCGGCTGGCGGACGCGGGCGTGCGGGGCACCCACCCCGAGGACTGGTACGGCACCGCCGAGCTCAGCTCGCGGCGACCGCTGTGGACCGAGGACGACGGCGCGGTGGCGCTGTCGCCCTCGACCGTCGAATTGCTGCGCACCTGCCCGCTGCGCTGGGCGCTGGAACGTAACGGCGGCACCGACGGCGACAACCCGCACGCCGTCAAGGGCAACCTGGTGCACACGCTGGTGCAGGCGCTCGCGGGCAAGGTACCCCCGGACCAGGTGCGCGAGGCGCTGGATCGCGCTTGGCAGGCGGTGGATCCCGGGACCGGCTGGCATTCCCGGCAAGAGCTGCGCCGCACCGAGGCGATGCTGGATACCTTCTCGGCCTGGGTCCGCAACACCCGCGGCGAACTCACCCAGGCCGGCGTCGAGGTGCCGGTGGATTGCGTGTTGCCGGCGCGCACGGAAGAAGAACGCGCCGTGCGGATCCGGGGCCGCGTCGACCGGCTGGAGCGCGACGCGCAGGGACGATTCGTGATCGTCGACGTGAAGACCGGCAAGTCGCCCGTCACCAAGCAGGCCGCCGTCGATCACGCGCAGCTGGCGACCTATCAGGTGGCGGCCGCCATGGGCGCTCTCGACGCACCGGCGGAACCCGGCTCCGCCGATACGGACACCGGGGCCGGTCCGTCCGGCGAACCCGGTGGGGCCCGGCTGGTCTACGTCGCGAAGCCGAGCAAGGCGGAGGGCGCTACCCAGCGCATGCAGCCCCCGTTGGACGCCGAGGCGCTCGAGCACTGGCGAGACACCATTCACCAGGCCGCCGCGTCCACGCAGGGCCCCGGCTACCTCGCCATGCGCAACGACGGATGCCGCCACTGCGCGGTGGCGGGCAGCTGCCCCGTGCAGGACAGCGGGAGGCAGGTGACCGACGAGTGAGCGCGCCCTCGGCCTCGCCGCGGCCGGTCGCCGGGGCGCTGCCGTGACCGGCCGGGTGACGCCGCATCAGCTGGCGCAGGCGCTGGGCCTACCGCCGCCGACCGACGAACAGGCCGCCGTGATCGCCGCGCCGCCGGGCCCGACCCTGGTGGTCGCGGGCGCGGGCGCGGGCAAGACCGAGACCATGGCCGCCCGCGTGGTGTGGATGGTCGCGAACGGGCTCGTCCTGCCCGACGAAGTGCTCGGGCTGACGTTCACCCGCAAAGCTGCCCAGCAGCTGACCGCCCGCATCCGGACCCGGTTGGCCCGGCTGGCCGGCGCGCCGCTGCTGCGCGAACTCGACCCGAGCGGCCGGCTGCGCGCCCAGCTGACCGGCGCGGAACCGGAGATCAGCACCTACCACTCGTACGCGGGCAGGTTGCTCACCGAACACGGCCTGCTGCTTCCGGTGGAACCCTCGGCGGCCCTGCTCACCGAGACCCAGCTCTGGCAGCTCGCCCACCAGGTGGTCCGCACCTGGGACGGCGACCTGGAGACCGAACGCACCCCCGTGTCGGTCACCGAGGCGGTGCTCGCGCTGTCCGGACAGCTCGCCGAGCATCTGGTCGAGCCGGAGGAACTGGCCGAGGCGCACACCGAACTGGCCAAGCTGGTGCACACGCTGCCCGCCGGTCCGCGCCAACGGGGCGGGCCGAGCCAAACGCTGCTCAACATCGTGCAGGTACAGCGGGAACGGGTCGCGCTGCTTCCGCTGGTGCAACAGCTGAGCGAGGCGTTGCGCCGCCGCGGCGCACTCGATTTCGGCGCGCAGATGTCCCTGGCGGCGCGCTTGGCCGCCGAGCACCCCGAGGTCGCCGCCGCCGAACGCGCCCGGTTCCGGTTGGTGCTGCTCGACGAATACCAGGACACGGGCCACGCCCAGCGCGTCCTGCTCGCCGCCCTGTTCGGCGGTGCGCCGGAGGGCGCGTCGGACCGGACATCGAATGTGTCGGGTGGAAGCGCTTCCCAGGGCGAGCCGGACGGTTCCGGCGGAGGATTGGACGCGCTGGGCGGAGGCGCTTGCGCGCGGGAGCCGCACGGCTTCGGCGGAAGCCCCGATGTGTCGGGCGGAGGCGCTTCCGCAGGGGAGCCGGACGGCTTGGGTGAAGAGCCGGATCTTATGAGTGGAGGCGCTTTCGAGGGTCAGCCGCACGGCAGCGGTCGAGGCCCGGGTAGGTCGACCGGAAGCGCCTCCGCGCGCGACGGTACGCACGAGATGCGTCTCGAGCCATCGACGGGGCAACCGGGGGCGTCGGTGGACGATGCTCGCGATGCGGCCGCCGACCGGCTCGCACAGGGTAGCCCTGCCCCGCAGTCCCGCACGGGGGAGCGCGATCTGGACCAGATGCTGGACAACGGGTCTTCGCAGGCCGTCGACGCCCATCCCGGTGATTCAGTACGAGGCATGCGGCGCGTCGACGCAGGGGGAGAAGGGCAACCGCGGTTCGCCGGAGCGCACGACCCGCACGTCCCAGCGGAGCGGCGCGATCAGCGCTCGCAACCGCACGACGCACAACGTCTTGCCGTGACCGCTGTGGGCGACCCGATGCAGTCGATCTACGGCTGGCGTGGCGCCTCGGCGGCGAATCTACCCCGGTTCGCCACCGACTTCCCCACTGCGCCGGGCGTTCCCGCCCCCACGCTGGCGTTGCTCACCAGCTGGCGCAACCCGCCGGAGGCACTCGCGCTGGCGAACCTGGTCGCGGAACCGTTGCGGCGCAAGGCGATCGATGGTGGCGGAGTGACGGTCGACGCGTTGCGTGCCAAGCCCGATGCCGGGCCGGGGGTGGTGGCGCTCGCGTCGACCGACACCGTCGCCGCCGAACGTGACTGGGTGGCCGAGCGGATCGCGGCGGAGTGGGCCGCCCGGCGCGCCGCGCAGCTGCCCCCGCCCACGTCGGCGGTACTGGTGCGACGCAATGCCGATGCCGCGCCGCTCGCGGAAGCACTTCGCGCGCAAGGACTCCCGGTGGAGATCGTCGGACTCGGCGGATTGCTCGCCACGCCGGAGGTCGCCGACATCGTCGCCACCCTGCGGTTGATCGCCGAACCCGGCTCGGGCAGTGCCGCCATGCGCGTGCTGACCGGTGCGCGCTGGCGCATCGGCGTCGCCGACATCGCCGCGCTCCACCGCCGCGCCAGGGACCTGTCCATCCGGCGTCCCGGTTCGCAGGGCCCGGCCGAGATCGCCGACGGCGCCGCGCTGGACGAGGCGTTGCGCGAAGTGGCGCCCGAACCCGCCGAACAGGCCGGGCTGGCCGACGCGATCGCCGACCCAGGCCCGCCGGATCAGTACTCCTCCGCCGGGTTCGCCCGCATCGAGGCACTGGGCCGGGAGCTGGCCGCGTTACGCGAACGCAGCGGTCAGCCCCTGGCGGAATTGGTCGCCGACGTCGAGCGCACCATCGGTGTCGGGGTGGAGACCCAGACCCGACGAGCCATGGCGGGTACCGGGGCCGGACGCGAGCATCTGGACGCGTTCGCCGAGGTGGTGGCCGGGTACGCCGCGGACACCGGCGCCTCGCTCGGCGGACTGCTCGCGTTCCTCGCCGCCGCGGAGGAGGTCGAGAACGGTCTGGAGCCGGGCGAGGTCGAGGTCGCCAAGGACCGCGTGCAGGTACTGACCGTGCATGCGGCCAAGGGCCTGGAATGGGAGATCGTCGCGGTCCCGCACGTGGTGGAGGGCGTGTTCCCGTCCAAAGTCGGTTCCGGTACGTGGCTGGGCGCGCTGGCGGAACTGCCGACGTCGCTGCGGGGTGACCGTCAGCAGGACGACGCGGCAGAGGGCGTGCCCGTACTCGATCTCACCGACCTGTACGACCGCGCGGATCTCGACCGCGCGATCAAAGCGCACAAGGAGGCGCTGGAACGCCGCCGGATCGATGAGGAACGCCGCCTGTTCTACGTCGCGCTCACCAGAACCGAACGCGTCCTGCTGGTTTCGGCCCATCACTGGGCGGAGACCGGCAGCTCCCCTAAGGGCCCCTCGGACTTCCTGCTGGAACTGAAACGCGCGCACGAGGACCCGCGAAGCCCGGCCCACGACGTCTTGACGATCGACCGCTGGGACGACCCGCCCGCCGCCGACGCCGTCAACCCCTTCACCGACAACCCGGCGACCGCCGAGTGGCCACGAGACCCGCTCAGCACCCGCCGCGACCCCATCGAACAGGGCGCCGCGCTGGTCCGCGCCGCGCTGGCCGAGCTGCGTGCCCGCCCCGCCGATGCCGGGCAGGGTGACCCCGATTCGTCTGGGACCACTTCGAACGGTGGCGCCGGCTCCGACCGTGCCGACGTGCGTGTCGGTCCCGTCGATGCTGCACAAGGTGCACCGGATTCGTCCGAGACCTCGCCGGGCGGTGGCGTAGCTTCCGGTCGTGCCCATGCCGGGCACAGCGACCCGGACGCACCGGGCATCGTCTCGGACCGCAGCGCCGGACCCGACCGTGTCGAGATGGCGCCCCCGCCGCCGGACGAGCCGGATCTCACGTTCGAACCGGACTACTACCCGCCCGACGACGAGTACCCGCCGGACGAGTTCGCGGATGACTTCGAAGTCGTCGCAACCGAATACGCCGACCCCTACGCGGACATCGAACCCTATTTCGGCACGGCGCCGGACCCGGTGGAGGAGTACCTGTCCGCAGGCGAACCGGCATTCGCCGCGACCGGTTTCGCTCCGCCGCCGCCGGAGGACCGGTTCCGGCCCGAGCACACCCAGCCCGCGCCGGACCCCGGCGATCCCGAAGGCTGGGCCGCCGACGTCGACGCCCTGCTGGCCGAACACCGGGCCGCCGCGGTTGCCGCCGAGGAGGTCGAGCTACCCGGTCAGATCGCGGCGACCGCTCTGGTCGAGCTGCGCGCCGACCCGGCGAGACTCGCCGCCCGCCTGCGTCGCCCGTTGCCCTACCCGCCGAATCCGCTGGCCCGCCGCGGTACCGCCTTCCACGCCTGGGTGCAGCGGTGGTTCGGCTCCACTCGCCTGCTCGGTCTGGACGAACTGCCCGGTGCGGCCGACAGCGGCGCGGCCGACGCGGGCCTGGACGCGGAGCTGACCGCGATGCAGGAGGCGTTCCTGAACTCGCGGTGGGCCGATCGCAGCCCGATCGAGGTGGAGATTCCGTTCGAGACGTCGATCGCGGGCACCGTGATCCGCGGCCGGATGGACGCGGTGTTCGCCGAACCGGGCGGCCGCTGGACCGTGGTCGACTGGAAGACCGGCGCCGAGCCCAGCGCCGCCGAGGAACCGGCGGTCGCCATGCAGCTGGCCGTCTATCGCCTGGCGTGGGCGCGGCTGATGGCCGCGCGGGAGGGACGGCCCGAGCATGAGATGCTGGACCGGATCGGCGCCGCGTTCCACTACGTGCGTACCGGTCGCACCATCGCGCCGGTGAACCTGGCCGGTCCGGAGGAACTGGCCGAGTTGATCAGGAACGCCGCGCCCGCCGGCTCACCGCCAGCGCCTGAGTGATGAGCGGAACCTGCAACGGCAGCCGCAGCGCCGAGCCGATCTTGATCAGCCGCGGAGCCTTCTCGCTGGCCAGCATGTCCGCGGTGAACTGCACGTTGGCCGGAAGCACCGCGATGAACAGCAGCGCGGCGAGCCGTCCGCCGAAGCTGCGGGTACGCGGGATCGCGAGCGCGGCCGCGACGCCGATCTCGGCCACGCCGGAAGCGTAGGTGTAGTCGCGGGCGCGCCCGGGCAGAAAGCGCGGCACGATCGAATCGAAAGGCTTCGGCCGGACGAAATGCAACACCCCCGCGCCGAACAGCAGGGCGGCCAGCGCCAGCGCGGGCCGCCGCCCGCCGTCGGGCACGGATGTCAGCGTGTTTTCAGCCATGGGGAACCTTTACATCCATGCTGCTTCGCGTCGAGCCCGGGCCGCCCCGCTGCGGACTCGAGGTTTCCCCAGGCCGCCGTGGGTGAGGTGGCGCTGCGGCGCGAATATTCGAACACCTACCCCGCCGAGACCCCCAACAGCCGGCTGGGCGGCTTCCGCGCACCTTGCCGAGAGCCGCGGCGGCTTCGGCGCGGGCGGAGACGAGAAGCACACCGCACCTCCGCCGGGCAAGTCTTCGCGAGTCCAGGCGAGACCGCGAAAGCGGACGCGAGCCGAAGGGTCGATGAACCACAGCGCTACGCCCGGCCGAATCAACGCAACTCCACTCGCGCTCCGATGGGCATCGCTCCCGCGGTGAACCACGAGTGCCGGTGGACCCGACGGCATCACCGCCGACAAGCCACCCTGGATCGCCGAGCCCCGGATCACAACCGTTGTCCCCAGCGCGCCCAGCGCACCTCCACTCCCGGTTTCGAGCGAAGCGAGACCGAGCATGCGCCGTTCGCGAGCCACAAAGGGGCCGCGAACACCCAGCGCCGCAGGCGCTGGAAAAACAAACACAGTAGGCTCCCGTGCTGTGCCGGAGGGACGAGGAATACCGGGGATGACCGACGCTGGCGACGAGATGACGGGTGTGCCCGGTGTTCGGTGAGCGAGCGCGCGGACTGGAATTGGCCAGCCGCCCGGACTTCGCCTTGGTCGGCGTGTTGCGCATCCCGGAAGTGCAGACCAGTCCGTGGATTTCGCTGACCAGGCGGGTGCTGTTCGCGACCGCGCTGCTGTTCCTGGCCGCGCTGGTGGTGTACATCGGACGCGACGGTTACCACGACAACTCGGCCGACGAACTGTCGTTCCTGGACGCGTTCTACTACGCGACGGTGTCGCTGTCGACCACCGGATACGGCGACATCCACCCGGTTACGCCCGAGGCGCGGCTGGCGAACATCATCATCATCACGCCGCTGCGCATCCTGTTCCTGATCGTCCTGGTCGGAACCACACTCAGCGTGCTGACCGAACGTTCCCGGCAGGCTTTCAAGATTCAGCGATGGAGGCACACCGTGCGCAATCACACCGTGGTCGTCGGATACGGCACCAAGGGGAGGACCGCGATCGACGCCATGCTCGGTGACGGGGTGCAACCCGCCGACATCGTCGTGGTCGACACCGACGTGATCGCTTTGGAGGCGGCCGCGAACGCCGGGCTGGTCACGGTGCACGGCTCGGCCACCCAATCCGACGTGCTGCGGCTGGCCGGTGCGCAGAACGCCGAGTCGGTGGTCGTCGCCACCAATCGGGACGACACCGCCGTGCTGGTCACCCTGACCGCCCGAGAGCTGAACAAGGCAGCCAAGATCGTGGTGTCGATCCGGGAGGCGGAGAACACCCATTTGGTGCGGCAGTCCGGCGCGAACTCGGTGGTGGTGTCCTCGGAGACCGCGGGCCGGTTGCTCGGCATCGCGACGACCACCCCGACGGTCGTGGAGATGATGGAAGATCTGCTCACTCCGGAGGAGGGTTTCGCCGTCGCCGAGCGTGAGGTGGAGTCGTCCGAGATCGGCGGTTCGCCACGGCATTTCAGCGATATCGTCCTCGGTGTGGTGCGCAACGGGGTGCTGTACCGGGTCGGTGAGCCGGAAGTGGACGCGGTCGAGGCGGGCGACAAACTCCTGTACATCCGCCGGGCGGCCAAGTGACCCCGGCGCGGGCCGGGTGGTAGCTCGGGCGCGATAGTCTCGAACCGTGCCGGCATTTCAACTCAATGGTGTTCCCTTGCTCTCCCGTACCGTCATCGATCGGGCCGAGCAGATCCGAGGTGATGCCCAGGCTCTGAAGGAGGGCTGGGCCACCGCCAAGCTGCTGCGGGTCAACCGTCGCGGACAGGTGCGTTTCGAGGGGAACGTTCTGGTTCTCGACGCGGCCCTGGAGTTGTCCGCCGAACCCAGTCCGGCCGCGGTGTTCCTCGGCGTCGAAGACGGCATCCATCTGTGGGCCGTGCGCGATCCGGAACTGGAGGGCACGCTGACCGATCTGCGCGCGCTGGCCGGGGGCACCGTCGACGACCGCACCGCCGGGCTGCTGTCCACCGCGATCGCGCTGCTGAACTGGCACGACAAAGCCGGGTTCCACGGCGCGGACGGCACGGTGACCATTTCGTCGAAGGCCGGATGGTCGCGCGTCACAGAGAGCGGTTACGAGGAGTTCCCGCGGATCGATCCGGCGGTGATCTGCCTGATTCACGACGGCGGCGACCGGGTGCTGCTGGCGCGCCAGAGCAGCTGGCCGAAATCGCTGTTCTCGCTGCTGGCGGGGTTCGTCGAGGCGGGTGAGTCGCTGGAACGCTGCGTGGAGCGCGAGATGCGGGAGGAAGTCGGTCTCGACGTGCGCGAGATCAGCTACCTGGGCAGCCAGCCGTGGCCGTTTCCGCGCTCGCTCATGCTCGGCTTCGCCGCGGTCGCCGATCCCGCGCAGCCGCTGGTCTTCTCCGATGGCGAGATCGCCGAAGCCAACTGGTTCACCCGCGCGCAGGTGCGGGAAGCTCTGGCGGTGGGCGACTGGTCGAAGCGGGACGAGAGCGCCCAGCTCCTGCTGCCCGGCTCGATCTCGATCGCGCGCACCATCGTCGAATCCTGGGCCGCGATCGACTGACGCACCCGCGCGCGGGCCGATGCGACCCGCGCGCGGCGGCGGATCAGGACAGACCGGCGAGGACTTGCTTGACGGCGGCCAGCGACGGGTTCGTCGCGGTGGAGCCGTCGGCGAACTTCACGGTGGGCACCACGTGGTTGCCCCCGTTCACGCTGCCGACGAACTCGGCCGACGCCGGATCTTGCTCGATGTCGATCTCGACGTAGGTGATGCCCGCCTCCTCCAGCTGCTTCTTGAGCCTGCGGCAGTAGCCGCACCAGGTGGTCGAGTACATCGTCAGAGTGGGGTTCGCGTCAGTCACGGACACTGCAACGCCGGACGGCTGCCCGCTGTTCCAACTCGAACTTCTTCTCGCCTTGCGCCACATTTAGTATGCGCGCATATTAAATGGATGACGCTCATCGCCACCGCTCACGCCCGCTCGAGTGCCCCGCCCACCGCCTTCTTCGCCCGCTGGGCCGACATGGCGACCTGGCCGGAATGGAACACCGACACCGAGTGGGCTCGGCTGGACGGACCGTTCGCCGAGGGCTCGACCGGGACGTTGCGACCGAAAGGCGGTCCGAAGGTCCGGTTCGTGATCGAGCGCCTGACCGACCGCGAGTTCGTCGATGTGTCGAAGTTGCCCGGTGCGCGGCTCACCTTCGCCCATGAAGTCGCCGCCGTCGACGGCCGCACCACGATCACGGTGACGGTCTCGATCGACGGACCGCTGCGGCTGCTGTGGACGAAGATCCTCGGCGCGGGGCTGGCGAGATCCGTGCAGCCCGACTTGGACGCGCTGGTCGCCGTCGCGGAGGGGATCGCGGCGTGAGCGGCCGCACCCCCCGGCGGACGCCCGCGGCACCGGCGGATCTGTCGTGGTGAGCGAGCGTCGGCCGAAGCGCCCACCGAGATCCACACGCACGGAAGGAGCGCCGATATGAGTGCCCAGTCATCAAGGAGTGGCGTCGACTGCGGAATGGTCACCGGGTCGCCTACCAGATATTGGCTGGCGGTCGTGTCCCGGGAACACGTCCGGCGCGGTGTCGACATCGGCATAGCGCAGGCCGACCACGGTAAGCGCACGGCGGTGGAACGCATGCGGCCGGGCGACGGGCTGATCTACTACTCGCCGCGCGAGGGCATGCGCACCGGAGCGCCGGTGCGTTCGTTCACCGCGATCGGCACCATCGACGACCGTCCGGCCTGGCAGGCCGACCCCCAGGACGGCGGCTGCTTCCGGCCCTGGCGCCGTTCGATCAGCTACCGAGCCGGGGCGCGGGAAACCCCGATCGAGCAGGTGCGTGCCGATCTGGAATTCACCAGCGTGCCGAACTGGGGGATGGTCCTGCGCCGCGGCCTGATAGAACTCAGCCCGCACGACTACGCGCTGATCGCGCGGGCGATGACCGAGGAGTGAGGGAGGCCGATGCACGAGGCGGAGGACGGGAGGCTGCGCTCCAGATTCCACACGGCCGAGGAAAGCCCCGGTCTGCTGCTGTGGCAGGTGACCAATCGCTGGCAGGCGGCGCAGCGGGCGGCGCTCGCTCCGTTCGATCTGACCCATGTGCAGTTCGTGCTGCTCGCCTCGCTGACCTACCTCGCCGCCGGTCGTCAGGACCCGGTGCGACAGCGTGACCTGGCCGAATACGCCGCCACCGACCCGATGATGACCTCCCAGGTGGTGCGCACGCTGGCGCAGAAGGGCCTGCTGGAACGCCGCGACCACCCGAGCGACCGCCGGGCGAAGGCCCTGGTCGCCACCGAAGCCGGGGTGGCACTGGTCAACCGGGCCATCGTCGCGGTCGAGGCGTGCGACGAGGAGTACTTCGCCCCGCTCGGCGCATCGGGCGGCGCTTTTCTCCGGTCCTTACAGCTACTGCGCGACCGCTGATCGGTTGGAGGCTGTCCACTGCTCGGCGCCCGCCTGCGAGCCGGAGCGAGGGCGGTGGCGTTACCACGCGTGTGGGCAAGCGGCGGCCCCTGGACCTTCCGCGCAAGGGCGCGGAACACGGCGCGGCACTCGCCTCGAAACCCAGTACGTCGGCAGCGATGCGGAGGGCCGAGTTCGATGTGTTGGTGACGTCGTCGCGGTTGTCAGCTGCGTCGCCGACATCAGAATGTGTCGGATGACGTCGACAGCGGTCGGTCGGGCCGCACTGTCCGTCGCTGCGGTTGTCCGTTGACGACGTCGGTGCGGGCTCGGGTCGACGCCCGCACGGTGGGTGTCGGTGGGCGCTGTCATGATGGACCGCGTGCCCGCTCTCGACCTCGCAGACCTCGATCCCGAGCAGGCCGCCGCCGTGCGCGCGCCGCGCGGCCCGGTGTGCGTGCTCGCGGGCGCGGGGACCGGCAAGACCAGGACCATCACCTATCGCATCGCGCATCTGATCGCGCAGGGCCATGTCAAGGCCGATCAGGTGCTCGCGGTCACGTTCACCGCGCGGGCGGCGGGGGAGTTGCGCACCCGGCTGCGCGCGCTCGGCCTCGGCGGCGAAGCGAGCCAGGTGCAGGCGCGGACGTTCCACGCGGCGGCGTTGCGGCAGCTGAAGTACTTCTGGCCGCAGATCGTCGGTGACGTGCCGTGGCGGCTGATCGATGCCAAGTTCCCGATCGTCGCGCAGGCGGCGCAGCGGGCCGGGCTGTCCACGGCCACCGACAGCGTCCGCGACCTGTTGAGCGAAATCGAGTGGGCGAAGGGCTCGCTCATCGCGCCGGAGGATTACGTGGCGGCGGTCGCGAAACAGCGGCGCGAGACGCCCTACGATGCGCTGCGGGTCGCCGATGTCTACGCGGGTTACGAGAAGCTCAAGGCGACGCCGGACGGGCTGCTGCTGGACTTCGACGACCTGCTGCTGCACACGGCGGCGGCGCTGGAGGACTATCCGGCGGTGGCCGACGAATTCCGCGGCCGCTACCGCAGCTTCGTGGTGGACGAGTACCAGGACGTCACGCCGTTGCAACAGCGCGTGCTCGACGCGTGGCTCGGCGACCGCGACGACCTGACCGTCGTCGGGGACGCGAACCAGACGATCTATTCGTTCACCGGCGCCACGCCGAGCTTCTTACTGGACTTCTCCCGTCGCTTTCCCGAAGCCACCGTGGTCCGCCTGGAACGCGACTATCGCTCGACTCCGCAGGTGGTGTCGCTGGCCAATCGGGTGATCGGCGCGGCGCGCGGGCGCATCGCGGGCACCAGGCTGCAATTGATCGGCCAGCGCGCCGACGGACCCGAGCCGGTGTTCGCCGAATACGACGACGCGCCCGCGGAGGCCGCGGCGGTGGCGGCGGCGATCGGCAGGCTGATCGAGGCGGGCACACCGGCCGCCGAGATCGCGGTGCTCTACCGGATCAACGCCCAGTCCGAGAGCTACGAGCAGGCGCTCACCGAGCGCGGAATTCCCTACCAGGTGCGCGGCGGCGAGGGGTTCTTCGCGCGGGCGGAGGTCAGGCAGGCCGTGCAGGCGCTGCGGCAGGCCGCGTCGCGCGAGGATCTGCCCGACCAGGCGCGCAGTGGCAATGCCCTGGTCTCGCTGGTGCGCGCGGTGCTCGCCCCGCTCGGGCTCACCGCCACCGAGCCCGCGGGCGCGCAGGCGCGGGAACGCTGGTCCTCGCTGATCGCCTTGGTGCGCCTGACCGAGGAGCTGATCGGCCACGACGACCGGCTCGACCTGACCGGCCTGCTGCGCGAACTCGCGACCCGCGCCGAGGCCAGGCACCCACCCACGGTGCAGGGGGTCACGCTGGCCTCCCTGCATGCCGCCAAGGGCCTGGAGTGGGATGCCGTGTTCCTCGTCGGCTTGTCCGACGGCACCATGCCGATCGCGCACGTCCTCGCCGACGACGGCTCGGTCGCCGACGAGGCGGCGCTCGAGGAGGAGCGTCGGCTGCTCTACGTCGGCGTCACCAGGGCGCGCGAACATCTGCGGCTGTCCTGGGCGCTGGCCAGGAACGAGGGCGGTAGGCGCTCCAGGCGGCGTTCGCGATTCCTCAACGGCCTCGTCCCCGACGATTCGCCCGCCTCCCGTATCGCGGCCCCGCCGTCGGCGTCGAGCGGTGTCCGCCCGACCTGCCGGGTCTGCGCGAAACCGCTGATCGGCACCTACGCCACCATGCTCGGCCGCTGCCGTCGCTGCCCGGCCGAACTGGACGCGGAATTGCTTGCGGCACTGCGGGACTGGCGTGCGGAGAAGGCGGAGGCGCTGCGGGTCCGCGAATTCGTCGTGTTCACCGACACCACACTCACCGCGATCGCCGAACAACTGCCCGCCGACGACGCCGCGCTGGCCGCGATCGCGGGCATCGGTGCGAAGAAGATCGACCAGTTCGGGGCCGACGTACTCGCGATCGTCGCGTCCCGGCTTCGATCCATATCACAAAACCGCAGGTAGAAAATAGGTTGTCGCGCTCGAAGATCTTGCCTATGGTGTTTTTACGCACCGGGAGGGCATCTCGGCGCGCACAGTTAGCGACACAACGAGTACAGGAGGGAGGCAGAGCAGTGGACAACATCATGAACCTCGGCGCCAGTGGCGTTGCGGTCTATGCGCCCATGGCGGCCTCCCGGGGGATCCTCGCCTTGCAGGGGATCGGTGTGTCCGGAATCGGTGCGTTCGGCACGTTGTGCAAGCAAGTGAATTCCGTTGCGATGCACACGTCTATCCGTACCGAGATCCAGGGCAAGCCCAGCGCGGGCTGGCACCCGGCGGCTGCCGAGGCAGCAGTCGGTGTCTTCGCGGCTGAAGCCGGCTTCGAGCCGGCGGATCCGCGGGCAGCACGCCTCCGCACCGCACACCCAGCGATCGTGTTCAGGTCTCGACACAGATGTCGACCTAGGTAGGGAACTCCTCCCCGACCTCCTGGCCACGGATCGCACGACAGCGAAACCGTGGCCAGTATTCTCCGGCCCTTCAGCCGACCGGCACCGGTTTCGCCACAACAAACGAACCGCTGCAACGAGCTGAAGGAGAACGACGTGTTCACCGCACAGGGTTGGCCGCAAGCCACTACTGACGTGACATGCCGAACCGTGGCGTCGACTACCCGGACCAAGGAGATCACCAAGGTCCTGCCCTGCCGTGCTGGAGACCCGGACCTCTGGTTCGCCGAGAGCCCGGTCCAGTTGGAGCAGGCCAAGGCGCTGTGCGCGACCTGCCCGATCCGCAAGGGCTGCCTGAGCGCCGCCATGGATCGTCGTGAGCCGTGGGGTGTTTGGGGCGGCGAGATCTTCGACCAGGGTGTCGTGATCGCCCGCAAGCGTCCCCGCGGTCGTCCGCGCAAGGTCGCGGTCCCGGCATGAGCCGGGGAGTGATTTCCCTCCCTCCGGTCGATGTGCTCGATTCCGTCGGTCCCGACACGGACCGAGCCAACGAACGAGAAAGCAGACCAGCCGCCCACCGTCGTCCGGTGGGCGGCTGGCCTGCGTCGATATTCGGTATGCGGCTCCTGAACGGCTCTGGGGATCAGGAGGCCGTGCGCTCCTCGCTGAAGCCGGGCATCCAGGTTCGGACGAGTTCCATGAACGGCAGCTCGGCGTCGAGTTGCGCAAGGATGCCGACGGAGCCGCCGAGCACGCGGAAGATCATCACGTATTCCGCCGGAAGTTGCAGTGCCCGAGCTGTTTTCATTTCCGGACTGGCGAACTCCGACGCCTTGCCCGCCACCCGCTGCATCCACCTGCGGGTGAAGTGGAACGAGTCGGTCTGGATCGGGTCGGTGAACGGCCGCAGATAGTCGGCGATCTCCTGGTGGGTGACCACCCGGCCGGGGATCACCCAGCCGTGGTCGTACAGCAGTTCGGTGAGTTCGGCGAAGCGCTCCTCGACCGCGAGGGCCAGCATGCGGCCCAGCACCGCGGGGAAGCCGTCCGGCATCGGTGCGCACGCGCCGAAATCGATGACCGCGAGCTTGCCATCGGGCAGCATCATGAAATTGCCGGGGTGCGGGTCGGCGTGCAGGAGTCCGACAACCTCCGGGGAGGAGAAGTGGAACCGGCCCATCAGCCCCGCCACTCGATTGCGCAGCGCGCGGGTACCCGCCGGATCCTCGGCGCCCTGCTTGATGATCGTCGAGACGGCGACGCCGTCCAGCCACTCGGTGACGATCACCTTCGGCGCGCTGGCCACGACCTTGGGCACCACGATCTCGGCGTGCCCGTCGAAGCCCTTGGCGAAGGCGCGCTGGTTGGCGGCCTCGTTGCGGTAGTCCAGCTCTTCCTCGGTGCGTTCGGTGATCTCGGCGAGGATCGGCTTGACGTCCGCACCGGGGATCACGGACGCGACCAGACCGGACATGCGGGACAGGGTTTTGAGATCCGCGCGCAGCGCCTCGTCGGCGCCGGGGTACTGCACCTTCACCGCCACGGTCCGCCCGTCCGACCACACCGCCCGGTGCACCTGCCCGATGCTGGCCGACGCGGCCGGGGTGTCGTCGAACTCACGGAAGCGAGTGCGCCACTGGGTGCCGAGCTGCTGGTCGAGCACCCGGTGAACGGTGGCGGCGGGCATCGGCGGCGCGGCGGCCTGCAGCTTGGTGAGCGCCTCCCGATAGTGCTCGCCGAACTCCTCCGGGACCGCGGCCTCCATCACGCTGAGCGCCTGTCCGAACTTCATCGCGCCGCCCTTGAGCTCGCCCAGCACCGTGAACAGCTGCTCGGCGGCACGTTGGTTGAGCTGCGCGTTGATCTCGGACTTGTCGCCTCCGGCGAGCTTCTTACCGAACCCCACGGCCGCCCGTCCGGCGATGCCGAGCGGAATCTTGGCCAACTTGGCGTTGCGGGACGAGCGACGGCGCACGATCTCAGACACGTACCCATCATGGCGGACGCACCGGCCGATCTGCCACGGCAATCTTGATCACGTCGGGGTTCCGGCCGTGAGACCTGCGGAAACGCGCGCACACGCGCATGCGGGATGGCGGTTCCATTGGCGCCGATCGAGGACATGTGAATCGAGATCCAGTTCCAGAGTCGCGTCCAGGGTGGCCGGCGTGCGTCGCGCCGAGCAGGCGATGATCGCCTCCAACTCGCCGAGGGCGACCGCCGTCGTCGCCGCGATGCCTGCGGGGGAGGCGTGTCCGACACGACCGAGCAGCTGGGCCGCCAGGTGCGGCCAATCGGCGTCGTTCTGCGAGCGGATCAGGTCCGCGCAACGCAGGCAGCTGGTCACGCCGGGCAGCACCAAAGGCCCTATGACGCCCTTGTTGTCCCGGATGCGCATTTGCAGATGGGGAATGCGGTGCAGTACCAATTCGCTCACCAGCCGCGGATCGGGCATCAGCGTGTCGGCGAGTACGACGAGGTCCGCTCCCCAGGACCGCACCGTCGCCGTACCGGACGGATAGTCCCGCGACCGGCTCGGCCGCACGCCCAGCGCGCCCAGCCCGGCCGATACCGCGTCCGAGAGCGGACCGAGCCCGTGCACCCGCACCGCCCGCACCTGGCCGGCTCGGTCCTGCGGATGGTCCAGCAGCCCGGCCTCGTCCACCAGCGTGAGCAATGCCACAGCCCGTTCGGCGTCTATGCCGCACTCTCCGGCTCGCCAGATGATCTGCGGCTTGGTGCGCAAACCGTCGAGCAGGCGGAGGAAAGTGAGGACCGTCTCGGCGTCCATGCCTTCCGGGCCGAGCACCACCGCGGTTTCCGGATCGCACCCGAGTTGGACGAGACCGGTCGGGCGGACCAGCACGGTCACCCTCGGGCGCAATCGAGGACCACGACATATCGCTGTCATGTCATCAGTATGCGGATCGGGGGGTGCGCGGCTCGCTCCGAAATCCTCAGTTATCCACAGGATTTCGCTTCATCCACAAGGCGGCTCAGGCGGATTCGCCGCCCTCTTTGCCCAGGTCGGGCCCGGTGTCATCATCCTTGTGCTCGCGCGCGGCCTGTTCGCGCGCCTCGGTTTCGGCCAGTTGCGCGAGCGGATCGTCGAACACGGCCGCGCCGCCGCCGATCACCGAGTCGATGAAGCCGGCGGGGGAGTCCAGATCGTCGGAGTCCGGCAGCAGGTCAGGGTGTGCCCAGACCTGGTCGCGCGCGGTCATGCCCGCATCGTTGGTGAGCCTGCGCCACAGCGCCGCTGCCTCGCGCAGCTTGCGCGGACGCAATTCCAGACCGACCAGCGTCGCGAAGGTCTGCTCGGCGGGCCCGCCGGTGGCGCGCCGCCTGCGCAGCGTCTCGGCCAGCGCGCCCGCGCCGGGCAACCGGTCGCCGACGGCTTCGGCGACCACTACCTGCACCCAGCCCTCGATGAGCGCCAGCAGTGTTTCCAGCCGTTCCAGCGCCTGCTTCTGCTCAGGGGTGGTCTGCGGCTCGAAGGTGCCCTGCGCGAGGATCTCCTCGAGCTTCGCGGGATCGGCCAGCGACATCGGGTCGATGTCCTGCGCGGCCTGCTCCAGCGCGGAAAAGTCCATCCGGATGCCGCGCGCGTAGTCCTCGACCGCGCCGAGCACCTGCTGGCGCAGCCACGGCACATGGGCGAACAGTCGCTGGTGGGCGGCTTCCCTGGCGGCGAGGAACACCAGGATCTCGCTCTCCGGCTGCTCCAGCCCCGCACTGAACTCCGAGATCGCCGCGGGCAGCAGCGCCGCGGTGCCGGTGGGTCCCAGCGGGAGTCCGATGTCGGTGGACGTCAACACCTCTTTGGCGAGCTGGCCGAGCGCCTGGCCGAGCTGTGAGCCGAAGGCCAAGCCGCCCATCTGGCCCAGCATGCCGACCATCGGCGCGGCGAACTGCTTGGCCTCCTCGGGCAGCGCCGAAGTCCACATTCCCGAGATCTGCTGGGCCACCGGGTCGCACAGGCGTTGCCAGGTGGGCAGGGTCTGCTCGATCCAGTCGTTGGCGGTCCACGCGACCGTCCTGGTGGCGCCCGCGGGCAGGGTGGTCGCGCTGTCGAGCCAGAGTTCGGCCAGATGCGCGGCGTCGGCCACCGCGCTCGCGGCGCCCGCGGAGACGGGGGCGATGGTCGAGCCGAGCTGCTGGCGGGCCAGCCGCTTGGCGACGTCGTAATTCACCGGCCCGGCCTGCGCCGAGCCGGGTTGCCCCATGCCGCTGAGCATCTGGCCGAGCGAGGTCAGCATCTGCCCGAGTTGCGCCGGATCGAATCCGCCCGCGCCGGACCCGCCGATACCGAAACCGAGCGGGTCGTTCGGACCGGGACCGCCCGGCTCGTCACCGCGCTTACGATCGTCGTCGTCGCGGTTCGAGAATCCGAAGGGGAGGTCGTTCATGCCCTTCACGTTACGCGCGTAGCACAGCGTCCCGATGTTCGCGCGGCGCGAAACCGGCGGCGGCGCGCCCGGGGAAAAAGACCGCCTCCGGCGCCTCGCGTCGCCTGCTGTCATTACTGTGGTCCGGGTGAATCGTCGGATCCTCACCCTGGTGGCCGCTCTGATCCCGGTGCTCGTGCTCGGTGTCGTCGGCAGTGTGCTGACTGTGCCGTTCGTCGCACTCGGGCCCGGCCCCACCTTCGACACCCTCGGCGAGGTGGACGGCAAGGACGTCGTCGACGTGCGCGGCACCGAAGTCGATCCGACCACGGGCCATCTCAACATGACCACGGTGTCGGTGCGGGACGGGCTGAGCATCTTCGAGGCGTTCGGCTTCTGGGCCAGCGGCAAGCACGGCCTGGTGCCGCGTTCGGAGGTCTACCCGCCGGGCGTCTCGCGCGAGGAGATCGACAAGTCCAACCAGGAGGACTTCAAGGATTCCGAGGGCAACGCCGAGGTCGCCGCGCTGCATTACCTGCGGCTGCCCACGGTGGTGCTGCTGCGCAAGGTGACCGACGACGGGCCCGCCCACGATGTGCTGCGCGCGGGCGACGAGCTGATCAGCATCAACGGCACGCCCGTGACGGCGCCCAAGGACGTCGTCACCGCGGTCTCGTCCCAGGCGCCCGGCAGCACGCTGACCGTGGTGTACCGGCGCGACAGCGCCGAGCAGACCGCGACGATCGTCCTCGGCGCGCGCCCCGACGACCCGGCCAAGGGCTACCTCGGCGTGACGCCGGGAGAGGGCGCCCGCCCGCCGGTGCAGGTCGCCTTCAACCTCGCCGACATCGGGGGGCCCTCCGCGGGACTGATGTTCAGCCTGGCCCTGATCGACAAGCTCTCCCCTGGCGAGCTGGACGGCGGCAAGTTCGTGGCGGGCACCGGGACCATCGACCAGGATGGCAAGGTCGGTCCGATCGGTGGCATCCAGTACAAGATGATGGCCGCGCGCGATGCGGGCGCGGAGACCTTCCTGGTCCCGGCCGCCAACTGCAACGAGGCCAAGCAGCGGACCCCGGACGGCCTGCGGCTGGTGCGCGTCGAGAACCTCACCGGCGCGGTGCAGTCGCTCAACGAGATCAACACCGGCAAGGAACCGGTCAGCTGCGGCTGAGGCCGCGACGCGAGGCAGGTGACGCCGGCCGGAAACCGCGCGACTCGGTCCGGGTTTTCACCGCGAGCACTTAGCAGGGCACGTGGGCGGCTTCCCGTGCGGCGAGGAGCAGCAGGCTATCGCTGTCCGGCTGCTCCGATCCCCGCATCCGAGATCGCGGCGGGCAGCAGCGCCGCTTGTGGCGGTGGGTCCCAGCGGGCGTCCGATGTCCGCGGAGGTCGGCGCGCCTCGCCGGCGAGCCGGCCGAGCGCCTGGCCGGGTTCGTTCACTCGAACGTATGGTGCAGGGCCTCGACCAGGTTGGGCGCCAGGTTCGGATAGGTACGCAGGTCGAGGTCACCGAAATCGTCGGCGTCGTCCTCGGGGCGCAGCTGCAGCAGGCACAGCGACGCGCCGTCGCGCAGCACCGCGGCGAACAACCGGGCCTCTCGGCGCTCCGGGTGCGCTTCGGCGGCGGCGCGCGCGGCCGCGTCGGCGGCGTCGTGATCGGCCAGCAGCGGCGCGAGCGCGTCGTCGAGCGTCGACTCGGCGTCCGGCGGGAGCACCACGATCTCCTGCACCAGCACGCAACCGCGGACGGCGGGAGGCCAGCTGGTGGTGGCCAGGAATTCGTCCAAGGCGATCGAGCCGCCGGTGATGTCGTCCGGGAAAGCCTCCTGCGCGACCGGCGTCAGCTCGTCGCCCTCGTCGAGCTGCTCCTCCAGTTCCGGCTGCGCCGCGACCAGGTCCGCGGTCGGCACCAA
Organism: Nocardia sp. NPDC041819; assembly: GCF_055590505.1. NCBI lineage: Bacteria > Bacillati > Actinomycetota > Actinomycetes > Mycobacteriales > Nocardiaceae > Nocardia > Nocardia sp. NPDC041819. The sequence goes on from NZ_JBVJAP010000001.1 coordinate 80,590, forward strand.
GGCGAACATCTGTGGGGGACGCCCCCACCCCTCGGCGTCGACGAATTCCGCCACCTCCCGGACGGATCGGGCAAGGACGAGTTCGGCGTGCAGGTCTGGGGTCACGCGACCATCCAACCAAACCGCCGACGGGGGCAGCCCGAAACCCGGACGTTCGTTTCTCCGGCGCGGCACGGGCAACCCTGCCAGCTGCATGGTGTCCGATTTCCGTAGAGTGGGCCGGGACGGTCCGGAAGGACCACCCGCAACATCGGACTGCGGCGCATCGGCCGGGCCTCTCGGTGCGAGCGTCGCCGGACCTTGGAGAGTGGCATCGTGGGCATGCGGCCCCCCACCGGCTTACCTTCGCTGTCCCGACGCAGCCGTGTGCTGCTGGTGGCAGCCATCGTCCTGGCGGCATTGCTGCTGCTCGGGCCGCGGCTGACGGACACCTACACGAATTGGCTGTGGTTCGGCGAGGTCGGCTTCCGCAACGTGTATCTCACGGTGTTGCGAACCCGGGTCCTGCTATTCCTCGTCGTGGCGGCTTTCGTCGGACTTGTGGTCTGGCTGGCGCTGCTGCTGGCCTACCGGTCCAGGCCGGTGTTCGTGCCGGTGGCCGGCCCGAACGATCCGATCGCGCGCTACCGCACCACCGTGATGAGCAGGCTGCGGCTGTTCGGCATCGGCATCCCGGTGCTGCTCGGCCTGCTGTCGGGCCTGGTGGCGCAGTCGAACTGGGTGACGGTGCAGTTGTTCCTCCACGGCGGTTCGTTCGGCGAGAAGGACCCGGAGTTCGGCCTCGACGTCGGCTTCTACGCCTTCGACCTGCCCTTCTACCGCATGGTGCTGAACTGGCTTTTCGTCGCGGTGGTCATCGCGTTCTTCGCCAGCCTGGTCACCCACTACGTCTTCGGCGGACTGCGCCTGACCGGTCGCGAGGGCACGCTCACCCGCGCCGCGCGGATCCAGCTCGCGCTGCTGGCCGGAACCTTCGTGCTGCTCAAGGCGATCGCGTACTGGTTCGACCGGTACGAACTGCTCTCCAGCAGCCGCAAGGAGCCCACCTTCACCGGCGGTTCGTTCACCGACATCAACGCGGTTCTGCCCGCGAAGCTCATCCTGCTGTCCATCGCGGTGATCTGCGCGCTGGCCTTCTTCGCCGGCATCGTGCTGCGCGACCTGCGGGTGCCCGCGATGGCCGCCGCGCTGCTGGTGCTGTCCTCGATCCTGGTCGGCGCGGTGTGGCCGTTGGTGGTCGAGCAGTTCTCCGTGCGTCCCAACGCCGCGGACAAGGAGAGCGAGTACATCGAACGCAACATCGCCGCGACCAGGCAGGCGTTCGGCATCACCGATGACAGGATCGATTACAAGGACTACAAGGGCGAGAGCAACAAGAACCCGATCGAGGTGCCGGTAGACGCCGCCACCATCGGCAACGCCAGGTTGCTCGATCCGAACATCCTCTCGCCCACGTTCACTCAGCTGCGCCAGCTGAAGAACTTCTACGGTTTCCCGGAGTCGCTGGACATCGACCGCTACAACCTCGACGGCGACGTGCAGGACTACATCGTCGCCGCCAGGGAGCTCTCGCCCGCGGCGCTGAGCGGCAACCAGACCGACTGGATCAACCGGCACACCGTCTACACCCACGGCAACGGCTTCGTCGCCGCCCCCGCCAACCGGGTGAACAAGCCGCCGTCGGACGATCCCAACGCCGCCGGGGGCAGCGGCGACGGCGGTTACCCGATCTTCATGGTGAGCGACCTGTTCACGCCCGCGGACAAGCAGCGGATCAGGGTGGACCAGCCGCGGGTGTATTTCGGCGAGCTGATCTCACAGGCGAACCCGGACTACGCGATCGTCGGCGCGATGGACGGCCAGCGTCCGCGCGAGTACGACTCCGACACAGCGCAATTCACCTACACCGGCAAGGGCGGCGTGCCGATCGGCAACTGGTTCAACCGGTTGGCCTTCGCGGCCAAGTACGCCGAGCGCAACATCCTGTTCTCCTCGGCCATCGGTGACGACTCGAAGATCATCTTCAACCGCAGCCCGCGCGAGCGGGTGCAGAAGGTCGCGCCCTGGCTGACTACCGACGGGAACGCCTACCCCACGGTGGTGGACGGACGGATCGTCTGGCTCGTGGACGCCTACACCACGCTGGACAACTACCCGTACGCGCAGAACACCGAGCTGGAGGGCGCGGTCGAGGACAGCATCGACAAGAAGACCGGGCGTCTGCTGCCGCGCAAGTCGGTCAGCTACATCCGCAACTCGGTGAAGGCCACGGTCGACGCGTACGACGGCAGCGTCACCCTGTACGAGGTGGACTCGTCGGATCCGGTGCTGCAGGCATGGCGCGGGGTGTTCCCCGGCGCGGTGAAGCCGGAGAGCGAGATCTCGCCGGAACTGCGGGCGCACTTCCGCTATCCGGAGGATCTGTTCAAGGTCCAGCGCGAAATGCTGTCGAAGTACCACGTGGACGATCCCCGGGAGTTCTTCACCAACAACGCCTTCTGGTCGGTGCCCGCCGATCCCACGACCGAGGGCGGGACCACCGCCAATCAGCCGCCGTATTACGTGCTGCTGGGCGACTCGAAGACGAACAAGCCCACGTTCAATTTGACCAGCGCGATGACCGGCTACAACCGGCCGTACCTCGCGGCGTATATCTCGGTGCGCTCCGACCCGGACGGGTACGGGAAATTCACGATTCTTCGATTGCCCACGGATACACAGACATTGGGTCCGCAGCAGACGCAGAACCGGATGACGACCTCGCCGGACGTATCGCGCGAGAAAACGCTGCTGTCGAATTCGAACAAGATCAAATATGGCAATCTGCTGACCTTGCCGGTCGCGGACGGCGGCATTCTCTATGTGGAGCCGTTCTACAACGAACGCAACACCGGGCCGAACACGGCGACCTTCCCGCAGCTGCTGCGCGTGCTGGTGAGCTATCGGGACGAGGCGGGCAACGTCAAGGTGGGCTACGCCTCGACATTGGCGGACGCGCTGAACCAGGTCCTCCCCGGTGCGGGCGCGCTGGCGACGCCGTTCGGCGGTGACTCGGGCACCAGGCCCAAGCCGGGCACCGTTCCGCCGCCCGCCGATCAGGGCAACAACGGGACCGGCACCGCCGCGACGCCGCCGCCCGCATCGGTCTCGCCGCCTGCGGCCGGATCGTCCCCCGCCAAGGACGCCGCGGCGGCCGAGCTCAACCGGAAGATCGAGAATGTGCGAAATGCCATGCGCAGCGGAAACTTCCAAGATTTCGGCCGGGCACTGGACGAACTGGAAGCCGCCGTCAAGGCGTACCAGGACGCCGGTCGCTGAATAGCGACGCCGTTCGAACAGCCCCGAACACCGAAGACGCCGCCATCGTTCACGATGGCGGCGTCTTCGGTGTTCGTGACGCGGGAGGGTCAGCGACCGAGAGCGTCGATCAGCGCGCTGTTCTGGCTGAGGATCTGCTGGAACTGGTCCTTCACGCCGTACTGCTCGGCGAGCTCGTCCGCGGCGGACCGGGCCTGCTCGGCCGCCGACTGCGCGGCGCTGACGGCCGGCTGGGCGGGTTCGGGCACGGAGGGCAGTTCCTCGGCCTCGACGAGGGGCTCGGGCTCGGAGGTGCCCGGGCGCAGGTACTGGCCGCACACCGGCCACGCTCCGGCGCCCTGGGTGGCGAGCACGTTCTCCGCCACCCGGATCTGCTCTTCCTTGCTCGCGTTGTGCGCCGAGCCCCTGCCGCCGTTGGCGGCCCAGGTGCTCTGCGAGAACTGCAGGCCGCCGTAGTAGCCGTTTCCGGTGTTGATCCCCCAGTTGCCCCCGCTCTCGCACTGTGCGACGCCGTCCCAGTTGTGGGACGCCGCGGAGGCGGAAGCGGTGGAGAATGCGAACGGGACGGCAACAAGAGCGCCGGTGATGGCGGCGAAGCCGAGGGCGCGGGTGCTGATCTTCCGGTTCTCAGTCATGGTCGTTTCCCTCCCTGCGCCCGCCGACACGGCGGTGGAACCTTGCCGCGTCCCTGTCCCCAGGTCGTCGGGGATCCTCGAACCGCGGGACAGGGTTGCCGGTGTTCGGCGGTTCGAGTTCGAGCCCGTCTCGGATGATCCGGGCCCTGGATTGACGGTAACGAAGAAATCTCAGCAGATCACATCTGGATAACGCTGGATTGCATGAAGCGAATAACAGGAATATCCCCGTTTTTCCAGGTGGGAAACGGCATCAACACGCCGGGGCAGTGGTAAGTTATCGCATCGTTATGTGAGTGAGATCACGTCGAAATAGTGAAGTGCGTCACGTTTGAAGTGGCCAACGTGTGGCAAATCTTGTGCGCGCGGTGTCGAATGCGCTTCTCGCCGAGATCGCATCGCGCGTTTCGGGGTTGCCATAGGTCCCGCCGACGGTTTCGGTGGTCCGTCATCGCATCGAAACCGCTGCTGAGCTGGTGATTTGCAGACTGCGTGAACCCGTGTGTAATGTTGTGTTCACCGACGCGGGGTGGAGCAGCTCGGTAGCTCGCTGGGCTCATAACCCAGAGGTCGCAGGTTCAAATCCTGTCCCCGCTACTAGCGAAAAGGCCCGGAACCTCAAGGTTCCGGGCCTTTCGTTTGCGATGTTTCGGTTCGGCGGTCTCCGCGGCTCCCCGCTGGTTCTGGTGAGCCTACTGCCGGTGGAATCGCTCCCGGACCGCTTCCATGCGGGCGTGCAGTTCCTCCGGGCTGATCACGCCCAGGTCCATCAGCGCGTGCGCGGTGACCACCGCCGATCGGGTGCGTACCGGGAAGTCCTGGTAGATGGTCTCGCCGAGCTCGTCCTCGGCATGGCGGCGCTCCAGATTGTCCAGGGCGCCGCGCCAGGAGAGGCATTCGCACGTGGCTTGCATGCTGGACTCCCACGGGTCCGGCTTGCGATCGAGTTCGGGCAGGGTGCTCTCCCGGCGCGCCGCGCGACCCAGGGTGTTCAGCAGGACTTCGTACGGACCGCTCGTCACCGGCGTCCCTCCTGCCCTGTCGCGGCCTCGACTCGGTTCGGCGGCTGCTGCGCGGTCCAGTCGACCTGGGGCAGAGCCACTCCGATCATGGTGTCTCGGGTGACGATGGCGGCCAGCTGCTCCTCGGTCCAGCCCTCGGTGCCCTCGGGGCGCATCGGCAGCACCATGAACCGGGATTTCTGGTTCGAGTCGTGAACCCGGATCTCGACGTCGGGCGGGAAGTGCAAACCGAACTCGGCGAGCACCTCGCGGGGCCAGCGCACCAGGCGGCGACGGTAATTGGGTGTGCGATACCAGTCGGGGGACATCCCGAGAACCGGTCGCGGATAGCACGAACACAGCGTGCACACGATGACGTTGTGCACCTGCGGGGTGTTCTCCAGTACGTAGAAGTAGGTGTAGTCGCTCGGCGTCCCGGAGCCGGTGGGATCGTGCCAGTCGATGCCGACTTCTTTGCACGTCTCGGTCCCGTCGGCGAGCAGGCGCGCCTTGAAGTCGGGATCGGTCCACGCCTTGGCGACCAATCGCGATCCGCCGTGCGGACCGACCGATTCGGCCCACTCGGCGAACCTGCGGTGGTCTTCCTGGGAGAAGAGCCCCTTCTCGATCGCCAGTTCGCGGATCGCCGTCTCGAGCACTTCGAATTCGCTGATCTCGTCGCTCGTCCGGATCGGCGCGTGCGCGTCGTGATCGTGGGTCCGGTTCACTGGGCGTCCTCCTCTGCGGGCTCGAGCCAGCGCTCGGAGACCTCCGTCTCCAAGGTGTCGGCGTCGAAGCCGGTGTATTTGGGCCACAAATCCTTCTGACGGAATCGCACGACGTAGAACGGCTCGACGCGACCGTCCTCGCGTCCCCACGCCTCGTCCTCGGGGATGATCCACTCCGGCCGATGCTCGACGACGACGCCGGTGTGCCCGCGCGTGTAGGCCTGGGTACGGGTGTGGAACATCGACGTGGCGTCGCGCACCCGCACGCGATCGCCGATCCGATACTTCCTGCTCATGGCCGCGCCTCCCTACGGGCGCGCACTTCGTCCAACTTGGCCGAGAGTTCGTCGGGGGTGATCAATCCCTTGGCGACCAGAGTCTTCGCCGCGACGGTCGCCCAGCGCGCGTAGTAGGGGAGACCGAAATACAGCGTCGCGCCGAGATCGTTCTCCGCTCGCCTGCGTTCCTCGGAGTTCCACACCCCGCGCCACCCGAGGCATTCGCACGTGACGTAGGTGCTCATCTCCCAGGGCTCTTCCTCCTTCTCCCGGTACTCGACCGGGATGTCCGGTTGGCCGCCCACGTCGTGCAGAACGTGCCGAAGTGCGGCGAACAACTCGTTGGAGATCTCGTAGGGCGAGTCCAGCGGCTCGCGGAAGACCGGCGCGAGGTCCGCGACGCGATGCTGCAACTCGTCGAATCGGTTCGGTGCGCTCATGATGACTCCGTAGCGACGGATCCGGTGTCCCCGGCGGGGCGGTTGCAGTGGATGTGCGCGCGCACGCCCGCACTCGTCGAGGCGGGACCGAGGACGAGCGCCATGGGGACTCCAACGGGACGGTCCGCCCGGCCATCGGGCAGACGGGAGCAGTCGGGCGGGGCTGTGACCCCAGTCACAATCGCATGGTTCGGATGCCAAGAGTACACGTCAAGATCGATTTGCTGAAGGATGTCTGCGGTGCGCGGCGCGGCCCCGCGCCGGCTCGGAGAATCGGCGGTTCGACCTCTTGACTAGCGGAAAATGTGGAGGAGACTAGTCATTACACCGGAGCACCGGTAGGTGAGCGCATTGTCAGCCGAGACGTCGGCAGGCAGTGAAGACACCGACCCAGGATCCGGCTAGGCCCCCGGCAAGCCAGTCGAAACACCGGAGTCGTCAGCGACGACCGACGCTCACGGTTTCGATAAGACTACCGGGGACTGATCTGTATAAGGGGTCTTTCCCCTGAGTCCCACACGCTTGTGAACCCGATCGAGCGGTCGGCCGAATCGGCTCACTTCCACGGAGTGCTGGTGGTTGACTAGCCGGGTGCCGGCCGTCTCGGCCGCACATCGGCAACCCGTGTCAGGAGGCACTCGCAATGCCCACTCATGACGGAAGCTGGCCGCAGGGAACGCCGTGCTGGGTCGACTGCCAGGTCGACGATCCGGCGCGCGCCCGCGAATTCTACGGCGCCCTCTTCGGCTGGGAGATCCAGGACAGCCCGCCGGAGGCGGGTGGATATCTGATGGCGATGCGCAACGGCCGCGCGGCCGCGGGCATCGGACCCAAGCCGGAAGGCATGCCGATGCCGTCGGTGTGGACCACCTATCTCGCCGCCGACAGCGCCGACGCGATCGGGGAGAAGGTCGGCGCGGCGGGCGGTGCGCTGATGATGAAACCGTTCGACGTGCTCGATGTCGGCCGCATGTTCGTCGGCGCCGACCCCACCGGCGCGGTGTTCGGGGTCTGGGAGGCCAAGGCCCACGCGGGCGCGGGCATCTACAACGAGCACGGCGCCTACTGCTGGAACGAACTGCACACCAGCGACTACAAGCAGGCGCAGGAGTTCTACGCCGACGTGTTCGGCTGGCACTACGCCGAGATCGGTGACGGCGAGCACTTCGTCTACTCCACCTTCAGCCTGACGCCCGACGGCGACGCCGTCGGCGGCGTCAACGACTCGACGAAGATGCCGGGCGACAACCCGTCGTATTGGCTGGCCTGGTTCCAGGTCGACAACACCGACCAGGCGTTGTCCCAGGCGGGCGACCTCGGTGCCACCGTGATGTCCGGACCCGACGACAGCCCCTTCGGGCGTATGGGCATCGTCCAGGGCCCGCAGGGCGAGGTCTTCGGCATCATCGATCCCACGACCACCGTCGGCGAAGCGCCGGGCGGCGCCTGAGCCGTGTCGACGGAGCGGCGCGGTGAGCGCCGCTCCGTCGGTCGGCGTCGAGAAGTAGTCGGCTGGTCCCGCGTCTCGGCGGCACGGGCGAGCGCGCCTATTCCGGCGTGACCAGCCCGTGCTGATGGGCGTAGACGACGGCGTGGATGCGATCGCGCACACCGAGTTTGGCGAGGATACGGGAGACGTGGGTCTTCACCGTCTCCTCGCCGACGCCCAGTTGCGCGGCGATCTCGGCATTGCTGCGCGCGTCGGCCAGCAGGAGCAGTACCTCGAGTTCACGAGCGGTGAGCTGGTGGACTTCCTGCGGGGTGCGCGGCGGTGCGAGCGTGCTCGCGAAGCGGGAGACCAGGCGGCGGGTCATCGAGGGATCGATCAGCGCGTCGCCGCGTGCCGCGATCCGGATGGCCGTGACCAACTCCTCGGGCGGCAGGCTTTTCAGCAGGAACCCGCTCGCACCCGCCTGCAAGGCGCGATACAGGTTGGCGTCGCTGTCGTAGGTGGTGAGCACCAGGACGTGCGTTCCGCCCGCGGCGACGATCGCGCCGGTGGCGGCCAGCCCGTCCAGCTTCGGCATCCGGACATCGAGGATCGCGACATCCGGTCGCAGCCGGGCGGTCTCGGTGATGGCGGCGCGGCCGTCGCTCACTTCGGCGACGCAATCGAGGTCCGCCTGGCTGTCGACGACGGCGCGCAGGCCGGAGCGGAACATGCTGTGGTCGTCGGCGATCAGGACGCGGATGGGTGGGTTCACGATCCTCCGATCGGCACGGACACCGTGGTGTGCCACTGCGCGGCGTCGCTGCCGTAGTCCAGTTCGCCGCCGAACAGCTCGGCGCGGCGGCGGATCCCGTTGAGGCCACGCGGGACCGAGGTGTCGGCGGCGGCCGGTTCGCGGGCGAGGGGATTGGTCGTGCGCAGCACCACCCGCTTCGGCAGGTACTCCACGTCCAGTCGCGCGTACGTGCCGTCCCCGTGCCGCAGCGCGTTGGTCAGCATCTCCTGCACGATGCGGTACAAGGTGATGTTCAGCGAGTCGGGCAGTTCGACCGCGTCCCCGCGCACGGTCGTCTCGACCTCGAGCCCGGCCGCGCGGACGTGCTCGATCAGCCCGTCGATGTCGGCGAGTCCCGGCTGGCGCTGCCCGTCGTCGTCGCGTCCGTGCAACAGATCGAGCTGGCGGCGCAGATCGACCATCGCGGCCCGGCTGCTGGATTCCACCGCGGACAGCGATCGGGCGGCGGCGGGGGGCGCCGTACCGCCCAGCGCCAGCCTGGCGGCGCCGGCGTGGATGCCGATCGCGCTGACGTGATGCGAGATCACGTCGTGCAGGTCGCGGGCGATGGCCGCCCGCTCTTCGGTGACCGCTCGCTCCAGAGCCGCCCGGTGCTCCTGCTGTCGCAACCGGGCACGCTGCTCGAGGTCGGCGATGTAGGCGCCGCGCGCGGCTGTGTAACGGCCGACCAGCCAAGGCACACATCCCGCGGCCACCGTGGAGGCGAGCAGCAGCCGCCAGTCCTGGGCGGCATTGCTGCCGGTGAGCACGTGGGCCGTGGCCACGCCGCCGCACAGCAGCAGCATGGTCAGCACGGATTTCGGCCCGGCGAGCCATGCTCCCGCGCGATATCCGGCAACCAGGAAACCCACGTCGGCGAACCGCACCGGGAACCCGTGGCGGTGCAGCAGCAGTGCGGCCAGCAATCGCACGAGCACCTGCGCCACCGCCACCACCCCGGCGGTCCTGGGCGGCGCGGCCAAGGCCAGATCGGCGGCGACGATCACGGTGATCGCGGCGGCCGTCTGCCACGGTGCGACGGCGAATACGCCGCACAGCCCGAGCACCACCGAATCGATCAGGGCCGCCGCGACGGCGACCACCACCGACTGCCGGGCCAGCGACCTGCTCACATCCAACAGTTCGCCACCGCCTCCGTCCGGTTCAGCGCCGAGTCACGCGGCGATCCTAGCGAGTGCGCCCGGCCGCGCCGGGGATGCCGACCACACACTGTGCCCGCCGACCGAGCCGCCCGCGTCCCCCGCGCGGGGGACGCGCGATCCCTCGTCGGCGCGATGTTCTCGCGGCCGCGCAGCCGTAGCGTCGAAGCCGACGGTGGACGATGAAGGAGAACTCATGGGCCGTGTGGAGTTGTTGAGCTATGCCATTCCCGCGTTCGCGGTGCTCATGTTGGTGGAATGGATCGCCTACCGGCGAGATCCCGACCGATCCGGCAACAGCGGGTCGGCCCGCGACACCGCGTCCAACATCGCGACGTTCACCCTGGGCCGGCTGGTGAAACCGCTGATGGAGTATCTGTTGCCGTTCTCGGCGGTGGTCGGCGCCGCCGCGATCACTCCACTGCACCTTTCGCCGCGCTCGTGGTGGGTCTGGGTACTCGGACTGATCGTCACGGATCTCTGCTACTACTGGGCGCATCGCGCCGACCATCGGGTGCGGCTGATGTGGACCGCGCACAACGTGCACCACTCGAGCGAGTACTTCAACCTCTCCACCGCGATCCGCCTCTCCTGGCTGCATCCGGTCCCCAACATCCTGCGCGGGCTGGCGTGGGTGCCCGCTGCGCTGCTGGGGTTCCCGGCCTGGATGATCTTCTTGTTGCAGGGCATCGGGCTGCTGTACCAGTTCCCGATCCACACCCAGCGCGTCCGGACGCTGCCACGCCCGATCGAGTTCCTGTTCAACACACCGTCGCACCATCGTGTCCACCACGGTTCGAACAAGCCCTACATCGACAAGAACTACGGCGGCATCCTCATCATCTGGGATCGCATGTTCGGCAGCTTCGCCGCCGAATCGGAACCGGTCCGATACGGCCTCACCAAGAACATCGGCACCGACAACCCGCTGAAGGTCAACTATCACGAATTGGCCGCGCTGATCCGCGACGTGCGCGCGGCGAGCACCTGGCGCGGGCGGCTCGGATACGTTTTCGGTCCGCCCGGCTGGACCGAGCATGCGGCACCGGTGTCCGAGGTGGTCGAAGTTCCGGCAACCGGCCGGACGGTGGAACCCGCGGGACAGCTCACGTCCTGAACGCGGTGCGGTAGCCGGGTGCGGCGGCGGATGATCCGGGGTCAGTCACCGTCGAGATAGAACGTCACACTCGCGATGCTGTCGCCGCCGGTCGCGAACTCCACGACCGCGACTCCGGCTACCGCGCCGAGCCGCACACTCGCCGTGACGGTGCGGCCCGCGGCGATCACCTTGCTCCAGCGCATGTTGCGCACCCGATTCGTGAATTCCTCCACCGATACCGGCGTGCCCGCGGGCAACTCGAGATCGGCCCGATCGCCGAGCAACTCGCGCACGCGGCTCAGGTCGGTGCTCGCCGCGGCGGCGAAAAGCCCTGTCGTGGCGCGTTTTCCGCGACGACCCACGCCGCCGAGCGCCTGTAGCATGCCCAGCGCCCCGCCGAAGCCCTGGTTGACGATCAGTTGCGGCCCGAGCTTCAGCGCGGCGGCGAATCCGGGCAGCCCGGTGCGCAGCAGTTGCCAGATCATGCCCGCCAGCTCCCAGTGCGCGGCCAGGTAGACGATCCGCCACGCGCCGTCCCGCTCGACCAGCCGGTAGCGCAGATGCATCGGGACGGAGACGGTGGCGCCGGTGGACATCGTGGTGACGATGGTCAGATCGCGCACCACCATCGGCGGATGGACCAGGTCGCGGTCGACCCGGAACGTGATGGTGTTCGGCCCGATGAAGGTGTCGTAGAACCGTTCGATGGCGGCGCGGCCGACGTGCGGGCGGGATCCCACCGGGTCGTTGACCTCCGCGCCGGGGGCGAACAGGTCGACCCACGCGGACCTGTCGTGCGCGGCGACCGCGCGCGGCGACGCCTCGACGGCCGCGAGCAGCGCCGCGGCCGAGGGATCCAGCGGCATGGGCAGTACCTCCGTTGACAACGAGCCGGGACTGGACACATGGTAGAACAAGTTCTAGTTTTGGCGTCGCGTTCCGGTTTTCACGCCGGTCGCCTCCGCACGGCAAGGGAACTCTATGGACTGGTATACCGGGAACACCGCCTACGACACCGTACTGACTATCGGCTTGGCGTTCGCGGCGTTTGTCGTCGTCGGCGGCTTCTTCGCGCAGAGTCCCTACGGGCGGTTCGCCTCGACCGAGATCGGTTTCAATCTCGATCCCAAGCTGGGCTGGTGGTTGATGGAGATTCCGGCGACGGTGATCTTCGCGATCTGTTACCTTGCGGGCCCGAACCGCTTCGAACCCACCTCCTTGGCGCTCGCCGCGATCTGGGTGTTGCACTACGGCAACCGCGGCTGGTTCTTCCCGCTGTCCATCCGGCAGATGCCCGGTAAGCGGAGCAGCTTCAACATCTCGGTGCTCGCCGCGGGCATGTTCGTCACGGCGCTGCACGGCTATCTCAACGGCACCTTGTTCGGTCACGATTATCTCGATCAATACGGACCGGAGTGGTTGACCGATCCGCGGTTCCTGCTCGGGCTCGTGGTCTATCTGGGCGGGTTCGTGTTGCTGGTGCGCTCGGAATCGATCGTGCGCAACCTGCGGGACAAGAACGATCCGGGCGGCGCCGAATACCGGATTCCGCACGGCGCGGGGTTCCGATTCGTCAGCAGCCCGGCCTACCTGGGTGAGTTGATCGCCTGGGCGGGCTTCGCGCTGGCGACGTGGTCGTTGGCCGGCGTGGTGATCTTCCTGATCACGGCGGGCAATCTGGTACCGCGCGCCTTCGCCACGCACAAGTGGTACCGGGAGAAGTTCGCCGACTATCCGGCGGACCGGAAAGCGTTGATCCCCTTCGTGGTCTGACCCCCGGCCCTGCTGGTCGAGGGGTTTCGAGCCAGCGAATTGCATCGGACGACCTGTTCATCGACCGTTTCCTGTGGTTTATGAGATTGTGAGTCGAGGAACGATGCAGAAACGCTGCATCGGGTCGGTTTCGGGCTACAGTCGGGTCATGGGTATCGAGTACGCGAGCGTCATCGATCTACCCCGGTCCGAGGTGTTCGCCTGGCACGCCCGCCCCGGCGCGCTGACCCGCCTGGCGCCGCCGTGGCAGCCGGTGTCACCGCGCGCCGAGTCGGACTCGCTGTCCGACGGGCAGGCGGTGCTCGGATTGCCCGGTGGCCTGCGCTGGGTGGCCCGGCACGATCCCGGCGAGTACGACCCGCCGCGCCGGTTCGTCGACGCGGTCACCGTCGACGGCGTCGGCTCGCTGCCTGCCGGATTGCTGCCGTGGCGGCACACCCACGATTTCGAGGTCGTCGACCGGACGCATACCCGGGTGGTCGACCGGGTGGACGCACCGGTGCCCGCCACGGTCCTTCGGCCCATGTTCGCCTACCGCCACCGGCAGCTCGCCGACGACCTCGCGGCGCACGCGCGGGCGGCGGGGGAGGGTTTCGTGTCCAGAACCGTCGCGGTGACCGGAGCGTCCGGCCTGGTCGGTTCGGCGCTGACCGCGTTCCTGTCCACCGGCGGGCATCGTGTGGTGCGGCTGGTCCGGCACGCGCCGCGCGCCGCGGACGAAAGACGATGGGACCCCGCGAATCCCGCGCCGGACCTGCTGGACGGCGTGGATGCGGTGGTGCATCTGGCCGGGGCCTCCATCGCGGGCCGATTCACCGCCGGGCACAAACGTGCGATCGCGGACAGCCGGATCGGGCCGACCCGGAGACTCGCCGAAGTGGCGGCGCGGGCGGCGGTGCCGGTCTTCGCCAGCGCCTCCGCGATCGGCTACTACGGCGCCGATCGCGGCGACGAGACGCTGACCGAGCAGTCGATGCGCGGTGACGGCTTCCTTGCCGATGTGGTCGAGGAGTGGGAGGCCGCGACGGTTCCCGCCGCCGAAGCGGGTGTGCGGGTGGTGCGCGTGCGTACCGGGATCGTGCAGTCCCCGCGCGGCGGCACGCTGCGGCTGTTGCGCCCGCTGTTCACGGCGGGGCTGGGCGGGCGCATCGGCGGCGGGCGGCAGTGGCTGTCGTGGATCGGGATCGATGACCTGATCGACGTCTACCATCGGGCGCTCTGGGACACCGGCCTGTCCGGAGCGGTCAATGCCGTTGCTCCGCAACCGGTTCGCAACGCCGAGTACACCAAGGTCCTTGCGGGGGTGCTGCACCGGCCCGCGCTGTTCCCGGTACCCGGGTTCGGTCCCGCGTTCCTGTTGGGCCGCGAAGGGAACCGGGAAGTGGCGTCCGCGAGTCAGCGCGTCGTTCCCACCCGGCTGACCGAAGCCGGTCACCGATTTCGCACCCCGGCCCTGGAACCGGCGCTGCGTCATCTGCTCGGCAGGCCCGCGGGGTGACTCGGGAGGACCTGGTCCCAGCCGGGCCCTAGGTGCTCCCGTTGCGGTAGCGGCGGTGGGACCCGGCTTCGGCGTAGGCGAGACAGCGCCACCGGCAGATCGGATCGGTGCCGAGTGCGGCGACATGTGCTCGAACATTGCGCTCACTCAGCCGCAACGGTCTCCAGGCGGTAGATGCATTGATTTCGCATCGAATGCAGAGCGTGAAGCAAGCTAGTGGCCCGGTGGGCTATGAGCCCGAAGCGTGTCGGGATGGGATTCGTCCGTGATCCGGCGATGGATTGGCCTACGGCCGTTCACGTCGAAGCCGAGTTGTGCGTTCAGGCGAGCCGGTCGGCGGCGTCGAGCAGGCTTTCGACTCGTTCCACGCCCTCGGGGAGGAATACCGCCTCCCATCCGGGGCCGCCGACGAGCACACGTGCGCCCGCGCCGAGGCAGGCGCGGACGGCGGAGGTCAACGCCGTGGACTCCTGCTGCGACCACAGCAGTACGGCGGCGGAACGGTCGAACCGGGCCAGGGTGTCGGTGAGCGCGGCGGCGGGCACGTCGGCGCCGAGCATCCGCGCTCCGGTGCCGCGTTCGGCGAGGGCCGCGCGCAGCACCTCCAGTGGAAGCGAATGCGTCTCTCCACTGGTGCAGGCGAGCACCACCGGCGTCGTGCCGTCTGCCACCGACGGCGGGTTCGTCCGGTGCAGCACCGAGATGACGCACCAGGACAGCAGGTGCTCGACGTCGATGCATCCTTCGCCACCGAGCTGGCGGTCGACGATATCGGCGAAAGCGGGGCGGCACAGCAGGTCCCAGGTGTCCACCACGCCGAACGCGCGCACGTGCGCTTCGAGCTGGCCGGACACCGCCGTGGTGTCCAGCGCGAAAGCCGCGGCCAGCAGCGATTCCCGGCGGCCGAGCGTGGGCGCGGGTCCGCGCACCGCCGCCGCCGCGCCCGCCGGGCTCGCACCCGCGCGGATCAGGGTCAGCATCCGCTCCAGCATGGCGATGTCGGCCTCGGTATAGAGGCGGTGCTTACCCGGGCGGTGTTGCGGTGGACCGATGTCGTAGCGGCGATTCCAGCTGCGCAACGTCGCGGTCGGGATACCGAGACGTTCGGCGACCGCGCGCACCGTGTATCCGGCCGCGTCGGACACGGGGACGGGACCGGCGGGCATCGCCCTATTCTGCCCGTCGCCGGCGATGGGATCCGTCCCGCCCGCGTTGTCGGTGGTTCCGCGCGATGGCGTCACGTCGAACTCGATTTCGCGCCGGGCCGTTCAGCGCGGGCCGCCGGGCGGTCCTGGCGCGGGCGCGCGAGTGCCGGTCGCCGGCATTCAGGGTGGTGAGCAGCTGCGCTCACGCGGACCCCGGTACGGTGCGCTGTCCTCCGCGTCATCGATCCTCCGGGAAAAGAATAGTTGCATCAATTATGCATCGTTCTGTGCTAGCGTGGACAGTGTCGCCGATTTCTAGGAGTTAGCGTGCATCGTCGCAATCTGCTGCGTAGGTCGACCCGGCTGCTCGCCGGGGTGGTATCGGCACTGTGCGCGACGGCGCTGGCGGCGGGCGGTTCCGCCGCAGCGCCCAGCCCGGCCGACGGGCCCGCCCCGGTGCCGCGGCTGGAGCTGGAGCGGTACTTGGGCACCTGGCGGCAGCTCGCCGCCGTCCCGCAATACTTCAATCTGAACTGCGCGCGCGACACGCAGGCGAATTACGCACTCGATCCGCAGGGCGACATCGCGGTGCGCAACACCTGCACCACGTGGGCGAACACGCGCAACGAGATCAACGGCACCGCGACGGTCAACGACCGGGAGACCGGGGCGCAGCTGCACGTCAGCTTCCCCGGCGTGCCTACCCAGGATCGCCGGGAAGGGCCGACCAACTACATCGTCACCGCGCTCGGCCCGGAGTATTCGTGGGCGGTGGTCACCGACCCGAGCCGGATTTCCGGGTTCGTCCTGGCTCGCGCGGCTTCGCTGGACGCCGATGCCTGGCAGCAGGTGCGCACGGCGATCACCGCGGCCGGTCAGAACCCGTGCCTGTACCTGACCTCGCCGACGACGGGCGGTGAGTCGCGCATCGTCCCACTCTGCGCGGCGTGATCCGGGATGCTCGGCGCCCGCGAGGGTCGCGTCGTCGGCGGTATGGCTGAGCCGCCCGATGCCGCGCCGGCGCGGCCCTCGCGGGTGCCGAGCGCTCCTTTCCGGCGAGGAGGCCCGAGGATGAGAATTCGCGCCGTACGACGGGTGGGTGCGCGATGACCGTCACGATCGCTCTGTTCACCCGCGACCTGCGGGTGCGGGACAACCCGGTGCTGACCGCCGCGCACCGGGAGGGGGCCGCGGTGGTGCCTTTGTTCGTGCTGGACGACGCCATCCTCTCCGGCCGCTTCGCCGCACCGAACCGTGCCCGGTTCCTCGCCGCGGCTTTGGCCGAGCTGGACGACGAACTGCGCGCCCTCGGCGGCAACCTGGTCCTGCGTCGCGGGGACGTGGCCGCGGAGGTCGATCGCGTGGTAGCCCAGGTGCACGCCGAGAGCGTGCACGTCGCCGCCGACGTCAGCGGCTACAGCCGCCGCCGGGAGCGCGCTCTGCGCGAACGACTCGCGCGCCGCGACTGTCCGCTGCACACGCATCCCGCCACCATCACCGCCGCCGATCGGGAAGCGCTGCTGCCCGCCACCGGGCGCGACCACTTCGCCGTCTTCGGCCCGTACTTCCGGCGCTGGTCCGAAGCGCCGCGGCGCACACCGCTCGGCACGCCGCGTGGGCTCACGGTGCCGGGGGTGTCGAGCCTGCCGCTGCCGGACGCGGGGGAGCTGTGCGCGGGCCGGACATCGCCGCGACTGGCGGTGGGCGGCGCGACGACGGGACGAAAGATGATGCGCGACTGGCTGTCCGGGCCGGTCGAGCACTACGCGCGGGACAACGACGACCTCGCCGCCGACGCCACCTCGCGGCTGTCGCCGTATCTGCATTTCGGCTGCGTGTCCCCGGTGGAGCTGGTGCACCGGGTCGACATGTCCACCGAGGGCGGGCGCGCGTTCGCCCGGCAGCTGGCCTGGCGGGACTTCCACCACCAGTTGCTGGCTGCCCGCCCGTCCGCGGCCTGGTCGGACTATCGTGCCCGCGACATCCGCTGGCGCGAGGATCCGCAAGCCGTCGACGCCTGGCGGGAGGGGCGCACGGGGCATCCGATCGTGGACGCGGGCATGCGGCAACTGCGCGCGGAGGGCTGGATGCACAACCGGGCGCGGCTGATCACGGCCAGTTTCCTGACCAAGTCGCTGCGCGTCGACTGGCGGGTGGGGGCGGAGCACTTCTTGCGCTGGCTGGTGGACGGCGACCTGGCCAACAACCAGCTCAACTGGCAGTGGGTCGCGGGGACGGGGACCGACACCAGGCCGAATCGGGTGCTCAATCCGCTGCGCCAAGCCGAGCGTTACGACCCGGACGGCGCGTACGTCCGGCGTTGGGTCCCCGAGTTGGCGCACCTGCCCGGTGCGCGCATCCACCGGCCGTGGCGGGAGCGGGTCGATCCGGCGGACTACCCGCCGCCGATCATCGATTTCGTCGGAATGTAGTGGCCTCGAACGGTCACCTGGGTGGCTCACCCGGGCGGTCCGCGGCCACCGCGGCATCGGCGACCGACTCGAAGGCTCGCACCACGTTCTCCAGTTCGTCGCCGACCTCCCGCATACCGGCCACTGTCGTCAGGTCGTCGGTGTCGAAGTACCACCGCGCGAACAGGCGGCGGAAGGCGTCGTCGGCGTCGTCGGCCAGTCGCAGGATCTCAGCGCGGTAGTGCGCCGCCCACACGCAATCCAGCGGCGCCGCGAAGGACCGGGCCGTGTTCTGCCCGCACTCCTGCACTATGCCGATGACCTCGACGAGTTCGTCGGCGAGCACTGTCACGCGGTGCCGGTCGGCGAGCTCGGCCGCCGTCCGGAGGTGGATGACGACGCTGTGCAGCGCCCGGCCGATAGCGCACCGGCCTGCCGCCTCGCCGAGCAATTCGCACGCGATGTCGGCACTGCGATCGGCGAGCAGCGTCAGGCGCGCGGAGACCTCCGCGTGGTCGGCGGGGATTCGATGGAGCATGCCGAGTACCGCCGCGGCTTGCCCGACCGTGTCGGCCGCATGCCGGGAACAGTCGTGCGAGTTCTCCCGGACCAACCGTTGCGACGACGTCACCTGTGCTCCTGTCGATGGATCGAAATGCCTGTGCGGTGCGCTGATCCGCCCCGCTGTCGCGACCGGTCGCGCGACACAGATGATTCGACGAGCGGGGCGCCGTGGATGAACCTCGCCGATCCGCCCGAACGAGACCCGCCGCGAGCTTGGCGAATCGCGTTCGCGCGCGCTTGAATTGATATGTCGAGGATTTGCCATGTCCGAGGAAAGGGGCCTGTCGTGGGCACCGTCGAAATCGCGATCACCATCGGCCGCATCATGGACACCCTGCAGAAGGCGCTTATTCTGCTCATTCTCTGATCGACTCGCGATGCCCGGGCGCGCGAATGGAGGTTGCCCGGGACTACGCGAAAATATGCCGAAACATTGCTCGGTCGATCAGTCGCCGCACACCGACCGGTGGAAGTGCCATGCGTCGGAAATGATGTCGGCCAGGTCCGGTCGCTGTGGTTTCCAGCCGAGCCGGGCGCCCGCCTTGCCGCTCGCCGCCACGCAGACGGCAGGATCGCCCGGCCTGCGTGGGCCGTAGTGGACCGGGAAGTCGCGTCCGGTGACCTCCCGCACCGTGTCGAGCACCTGCCGGTTGGAGTAGCCGCTGCCGTTGCCGAGGTTGTACACCTCGTGTTCGCCGGGGCGGATGGCCTCCAGCGCCAGCAGATGAGCGGCGGCGAGGTCGGCCACGTGCACGTAGTCGCGGACGCAGGTGCCGTCCGGCGTCGGGTGGTCGGTGCCGTAGAGCGTGAACGAATCACGTTGTCCCGCCGCGGCTTGCAGCAGGATCGGGATCAAGTGCGACTCCGGGTCGTGCCGCTCGCCCAGCCGCGCGTCGTGCGTGACAACGGCGCCGGAGGCGTTGAAGTAACGCAGCGACGCGGCGCCGAGTTCGCTCGCGCCGCACTCGCCCGCGATCATCATGTCCACGGTCGCCTTGGTCGCCGCGTACGGATTGGCCGGACGCACTTCGGCGTTCTCGTCGAAAGGTGTGCTCCCGTCGCCGGTGTACATCGAGCCGGTGCTGGAGAAGATGAGTCGCGGAGTGCCTGCGCCGCGTATGGCGCGCAGCAAGGCGAGCGAGCCTTCGATGTTGTTCCACCAGTACTTTTCGGGGTTCGCGACCGATTCGGCGACTTCGATCTTTGCCGCGAAGTGCAGCACGCCGTCGAAGCCGGACGCGGGGGTGAGCACCTCGGCGACACGGTGGATCGACATCTGGTGGAATGCCGCGCGCGCCGGAAGGTTCTCCGGGAAGCCGGTGGACAGATCGTCGAGAATCTCCACTTCGTGACCCGCGTCGACGAGCTGGTGCGCGACGACGCTGCCGATGTAACCGGCGCCGCCGGTGACGAGAAGCTTCACGGCTGACCTCTCTGGTGGGTGGATGGCGGAGGACCTCAGGGTAGGCCGTGGCGAACGCCCGGCGCCGGAGCCGTTCTCGAAGCTGCGAGTTCGCTGGAGGAGTGGATTCGGGTTGCCAGGACGTTCCCAGCGCAATCTCGGTGGGCCTCGAGATCGCGCACCGAGGATTGTCTGCGCGGTCGAAGTTCGGCCGGGAGCCCG
Organism: Nocardia sp. NPDC041819; assembly: GCF_055590505.1. Lineage (NCBI taxonomy): Bacteria > Bacillati > Actinomycetota > Actinomycetes > Mycobacteriales > Nocardiaceae > Nocardia > Nocardia sp. NPDC041819. Next base: position 100,489 of record NZ_JBVJAP010000001.1, read on the forward strand.
ACGGGCCGGATCGAGGAGACAAGTATGAAGGTGTTGAAGTCCAAGGTGGCGAAGGCGGCGGTGGCAGGGGGTATCGCGTTGGCCGCGGTCGGCGCGGGCGCGGGTATCGCGAGCGCGGATCCGGGTCACAACGATCGCGACCAGGGCCGCGACCATGCTCCCGAGCAGCAGCACCACGGCGTCCCGCAGCCCAGCCCGCACGGCTTCTGGTTCTTCAACCAGTGGGTTCCGTTGCCCTGAGTCCTTCGCCCATACCGTCGTCAGGTCGATTACCTCGCAGGTAATCGACCTGGTCGGCGTTATGGGCGAGGCTCGGGACATGGTGACGAACAGCATGCGGAAAACCCGCTCCCCCCTGGCCGGTGCGCTGCGCGGCCTGGCGCTCGGACGGGTCGCGCTGGGGTCGGCCGCTCTCGTGGCGCCACGGACGTTGACCAAGGCGCTCGGCGTACGCCCTACGCCCGAGCTCGACTACATGACCCAAATCTTCGGCGCACGGGCGATCGCGCTGGGCCTGGGGTATCTGACCGCCCCCGCCGAGGAACTGCCACGCTGGCAGCGTCTGGCGTTGCTGGTGGACATCCTGGACACCACGCACGGCGGGGTGCGCCTCCTACGCAGCGACGCCCCGCGCCCGGCCGCGGTCGCCATGGTCGCCCTGACCGGCGGCTACATGCTCGTCGGCGCGACCCGGCTGGCCAAGGATCTATCGTGAATGCCTTTGGCACACTGGTGCGATGGCGACCGTTGTGGCATTCCACGCGCACCCGGACGACGAGACCCTGCTGACCGGCGGAACCCTGGCCAAGCTGTCCGCCTCCGGGCACCGGACGGTGATCGTGGTTGCCACCGATGGCCACATGGCGGATCTGGACGGCCATGAGCCGTTGCGCCTGGGCGAGTTGGCGGCCAGCGCCGCCGCCCTCGGCGTGCACCGGGTGGTGCACCTCGGCTACGCCGACAGCGGACACGGCGCGGTGCTGTACGCCGACCCGCCGGACCGGATGCGATTCGCCCGCGCGGATCCGGAGGAGGCATCGCGGCGGTTGGCCGCGATCCTGCGCGAGGAGCACGCCGAAATTCTGCTCAGCTACGACCGCAACGGCGGATACGGGCATCGCGACCACGTCCGCGTGCACCAGGTGGGCAAGCGCGCGGCAGAACTCGCCGGTGTGTCGCGAGTCCTGGACGCCACCTTGCCGCGCGAGGGCTACACGCGACTCGTTCGTTCGATGGAGCGATTGCGGGTCCCCTTTCGGTATGACCCGTCGGTTCTGGCCTCGCTGTTCACTCCGCGCTCGGCGATCACCCATCGCATCGACGTCGCCGCCCATGCCGCGCAACGCAAAACCGCCCTGGCCGCCCACCGCTCGATCGTCGAGGGCTCCAGCCGCTTCGCCACCATCGCGAAAGTGCTCCTGCGCCTGCCCACCCCGATCCTCGCCCGCGTGATGCACTGGGAATGGTTCGCCGAAGAAGGCGCCGCCCCCGGCTCCAGGGCCCCGCTCGACGACATCTTCCTACCCGCACCGCGCTGAGCGGCCGCCTTCTTCGCCAGCGATCCGGTGCGCACCGCCGAACCAGGCCATCCACCGGTTCGGCGCGATCGGCGACTCGGTGGCGCCGCGCATCGGCACGGCGCAGGTTCCGGCTGGGATCGCGCCGAGCGGACCCGTGCTACCCGGATCGAGCCCACTCTCCTGTGGGCCGCGTATCGGCGGGTTCACGGGGCAACACCACGGTGAAGGTCGCCCCGCGGCCCGGTTCGCTGTCGACCGAGACGCGTCCGCCGTGGGCGGTTACCAGCGCTTGGACGATGGACAGGCCGAGGCCGGTGCCGCCGCTGGTGCGGGCGCGTGAGGCGTCCGCGCGGTAGAAACGTTCGAAGACCCGCGCGGCGGCGTCGGGCGACAGGCCGGGGCCCGTGTCGATCACGTCGATGCGGACGCGATCGGGCGCGGCCGTGAGCCGCACCGTGATCGCCGCTTCGCGCGGGGTGTGGGTGAGGGCGTTGCCGAGCAGGTTGCCCAGGACCTGGCGCAGGCGCGCCTCGTCGCCGACGACGTCCATGGTTCCTTCGCCCTCGCCGATCACCAGGGTGATCGGGCGGTCCGGCGCGTCGGGCGACGGCTTCTGGCGGGCGGCGATGGCCCGCGCGTTGTGCACGGCGTCGCCGGCGAGCGCGAGCAGGTCGACGGGTCTGCGCTCCAGCGGGCGCTTCTCGTCCAGCCGCGCCAGCAGCAGCAGATCTTCGACGAGCACACCCATGCGCTCGGCCTCGGCCTCGATCCGGCCGACCACCATCACCGCATCGGTGCTGGCGCCCTGCCGGTACAGCTCGGCGAAACCACGAATCGTGGTCAGTGGCGTGCGCAGTTCGTGGCTGGCGTCGGCGACGAAGCGGCGCATCCGCGCCTCCGAGCGGCGGGCGGCTTCCTCGGAGGCCTCGGTTGCGGCAACGCCGTGCTGGATCTGCGCGAGCATCTCGTTCAACGACCGCGCCAGATGGTCGACTTCGGTGTCGACGCCACGCACCGGCACCCGCCGGTGCAGGTCGCCGCTCGCGATCGCCGCCGCGGTCTGCTCCACCTCGCGCAGCGGCCGCAGGCTGCGCCGGATCACCAGGTAGCCGACGGCGCCCAAGGCCAGCAGAGCCGCTGCCCCCGTGCCGACCTCGAAGAAGATCAGCCGCGAGACCGTCTCCTGGTTGTCGGTCAGCGGCAGGCCGATGGTGGTGGAACCGAATTCGTTGGTCGTGGTCAGCACCCGCCAGCGCACGGACGAATCGTTCGAGGAATCCACCGTTCTCGGCGTTTGGGCGCTCGAGCCGCCCAGATCCGGGGCCCCCGCGGCGCTGTTGCCGCCGGGCGGGTCCGGATACACCTGGCCGTCGGCTCCCGTGCGCAGTTCGAAGAATCGGCGCGGCTGCTCGCCCACCGATCTCGGCTGCACCGGCGCGGCCGGGAGATCCGCCGGAATCCATTGCGTGCGACCGTCACTGGTGATCACCTGCCGCATCGGACGCGGCTGCGCCCAGGACCGCGCGGCGTCGTAGAGCTGTTCGTCGGTGCGCTGGGTGAGCGATCGGCTCAGCGCCGAGGTCACCGCCGCGCCCGACGCGAACAGCGCCGCCGCGGTCAGCAGCAGCAGCACGATCACCAGTCCCACCCGCAGCGGGACCGCCGATATCCGCCGCGCGAGTTCCGTTCGTACGCTCACCTCCGGCTCACCTGGGGTTCGCGCAGCACGTAACCGACGCCGCGCAGCGTGTGCAGCAGTTTCGGTTCGGTGGTGTCGACCTTGCGCCGCAGGTACGACACATACGACTCGACCACGCCCGCGTCGCCGCCGAAGTCGTAGCGCCAGACGTGGTCCAGGATCTTCGGCTTGCTCAGCACTTTGCCCGCGTTGACCATGAAGTAGCGCAGCAGGGTGAACTCGGTCGGCGACAGCGACACCGGCGCACCCGCCTTCCACACCTCGTGACTGTCGTCGTCGAGCACCAGATCGCCCACCGCCATCCGGTTGACGCCCTCGTCGGCGGACGGTATTCCGCTGCGGCGCAGAATGACTCGCAGTCGCGCGATGACCTCCTCCAGGCTGAACGGCTTGGTCACATAGTCGTCCGCACCGAGGGTGAGTCCGGTGAGCTTGTCGTCTACGTCGTCGCGGGCGGTCAGGAACAGCACGGGCGCGGTCACCCCGTCGGCGCGCAGCCGCCGCAGCATTCCGAACCCGTCCATGCCGGGCATCATCACGTCCACGATCAACGCGTCCGGCCGGAATCCGCGCACCCGATCCAGCGCCTCGGTGCCGCTGAGCGCGGTGGCCACCTCGAACCCTTGGAACCGCAAGCTCACGGCGAGCAGTTCGATGATCATCGGTTCGTCGTCCACGATGAGGACGCGGGCGTCGGGTTCGGTGCCGGTCATGAGTCCATGATTGCGTCGCAGGCACGGAGCAACCTGCGAGCAAGCTGGGTGTTTCCTGGGAGCGTGGCCCCCGGCCCGGCGCGCTGTGCCCGCGTCCATCAAGCCTGGTGCGGCTGGTGTCCGATCCGGGTGACCGCGCTCGTCGGCGGCAAGCGAGGCGGTGGGGCGTCAGCGAGGGGTCTTCGCCGATCGGCACGCTGTGCGCCGCAAACCGCAGATCATCCCTGTCTGCGATGGCTGGGGGTGCGGCTGCGGCCCCATGGTTCGTGTCGATCGTCGGACCGGCGAGCTGATCAGGTGGCGGGCTCGCTATACGCCTCGGCGCGCCCTCGCCGGGGTGATCTGCGGCGTCCGTCTCCGGCGGTTTCCGATGCCGGGCGAACTCGAAGGGCCGTCGGCGGCGGTCTAGAGGCCCTGCCGCCGGACATGCGGCAGGAGTATCGCCGCACCCTGCGGTGGGGCGATACTCCTGCGGTCGGGATCCGGGCGATCAGCTGCCGGTGGGTGCGGTCAGGTCGTAGACGGTGATGTTGCCGACCGTCTTCGCGGTGAAGTGCGCTTTCACCCACTCGGTGATCTGGTCCGCCGCCGACTTCTCCGCGCTCGAGCCGGGGCGCATGCCCTGGCCCTGCGCGACGAAGTAGTGCACCTCGCCATCGGCCACGTACTGCTGGAACTGCGCCAACGTCGGCGCGTCGTCGCCACCGCCGAAGCCGCCGATCGCGATCACCGACGTGCCGGTGCGCAATTCCAGGCTCGACGCGGTACCGGAGCCGATGCTGGCCGCCGACCACCGGCTGTCGGTGTTCTCCAGCAGGGCGTCCAGCTCCGCGTTGCCCGCGTTTCCGCCCGGCCCGTCCGCGCCGCTCGCGGGAGTCGCGCCGCCGGTCGACCGTCCGCCGTCGGCGGCGGGCATGTCTCCGGTCGGCAGCTCGCTGCCGCTGGGAGCCGCGTCTCCGGTCGGCAGATCGGTGCCGCCCGTCGCGCCGGTGCGGCCGTCGGCAGGCGGACCATCCGCTCCCGCGTCTCCGCCGGGCCCGCCCATCGAACCCGCCTGCGCGGGCCCGGAGGTGGGGATGCCGCCGCTGTGCGCGTGCGTGACCGTCTCGACCGCGTAGGCCGTGGATCCGGCGAACCCGCCGAGCAACGCGGCCGCCGCGATCGTCACGGCGATCCCGCGCGACCGGTGCGCGGCTACCAGCAGGCCCATCGCCGCGAGCGCGGTCGAGACCAGCACCGTCCAGCGCAGCCAGGGCAACCAGTCCGGCGTGCGGTCCAGCAGGACGAAGGCCCAGACGCCGGTGACCGCCGACAGCAGCGCCAACGTCATCCTGGCCGCCACGTGCCCGCGCCGCCGCCACAATTGCGTCACAGCGATTCCGGCGACACCGGCGATGCCCGGGGCCAAGGCCACCGTGTAATACGGGTGGATGATGCCGCTCATGTAGCTGAATACCAGGCCGGTGCCGAGCAGCCACCCGCCCCAGAGGATCATCGCCGCCCGCAACCGATCGGTGCGCGGTGCGCGGCGGCTCAGCCACAGTCCGGCGACCAGGCCGATCAGCGCCGCGGGGAGCAGCCAGGACACCTCGGTGCCCATGCTGCCGCTGAACAGCCGGGCCAATCCGGTGTCGCCGCCGAACGCGCCGCCCATGCCGCCGCCTCCGGGGCCACCCGAGCCCCCGCTCGGATTGCCGCTGCCGCCCAGCAGTCGGCCCATCCCGTTGTAGCCGAGCGCCAGCTCCCACAGGCTGTTGTCGGTCGACCCGCCGATGTAGGGGCGCGAATCCGCGGGCCACAGCTCGACCAGCAGCACATACCATCCGCCCGCGACCACCATGGCCGCGCACGCGGTGATCAATTTGACGATCCGGGACCAGAAGCCTCCCGCCGCGGCGACCAGGAACACCGATCCCAGCGCCGGCAGGACCAGGAACGCCTGCATCATCTTGGTCAGGAACGCGAAACCGATGACCGCACCGGCCAGGGCGAGCCAGCCGGTACTCGCCGAACGCCAGCGCAGTCCGTGCGAGTCGATCGCCCGCACCGTGCAGTAGGCCGCCGCGACCAGCAGCAACGTCAGCAGGGCGTCCGGGTTGTCGAAGCGGAACATCAACGCGGCCACCGGAGTGGCCGTCAACACCGCACCGGCCAGCAGGCCCGCGCCGGGGCCGCTCCACCGTCGCACCGCGCCGTACAGCAGAGCCACCGAGCCGACGCCCATCAAGGCCTGGGGCGCCAGCAGCGACCACGAGCCGAATCCGAACAACCGCCCCGACAGCCCCATCACCCACAGCGACGCGGGCGGCTTGTCCACCGTGATCGCGTTTCCCGCGTCGTGCGCGCCGAACAGCAGCGCCTTCCAGCTCTGCGTCCCCGCCTGAGCCGCGGCGGCGTAATACTCGTTCGCCCATCCGGAGACCGTCAGATTCCAGAAATACAGCACCGCGGTCGCGATCAGCAGCGCGAACAATGCCGGGCGCGCCCACCGCGGTTGGGTCGCGGGCCCGAAGAACGCGCGATCCGTCCATGATCGCTCGTGGGTGGAGGCGCGATGGGCGCCGACGGGTCTCGCGACGGCCTCCACGCCCGGCGGGACGCTCGTAATCGACGCCATGATCTTCGCCTTCCTTCCGTGTGAACCTCACTTCGAAGGCTAGGAAGGCTGCCTGCCCGCAACCTGGGGCAAACCTGGGAGTGCGCTGTGCGGGCCCACGGCGCCGAGCGGGTTTCCGGCTCGGGTCAGCGGCGGCGAATTCGCAGGATGTTGTCCTTTCGCGTGCCCGGCTGCCCCTCCGGGCCCGCGTGCTCGCGCTCGACCACGTCCTCCACTTCCACCTGCCATTCGGCCGGGTCGAGCGCGAGGTCGGCGCGTACCTCGGCGGTGGTCGGGAAGTGCACGTCGGCGGGCGGTTCCAGCACCCAGCTGGGCCACTGCGCGTGCCCGACGATCAGCAGCAGCCCGCCGGGCGTCACCGCCTCCGCGGCCCGGCGCAGGATTCGCGTCCGTTCACCGTCCTGGGCCGCCGGTGAGTGCAGATACTGCGCCGTGACGAGGTCGTAGCGCCCGGACGGGAAGGTGTGGTCGAGATCGTGCCGCTGCCAATCGATTTCGCCGGACAGCTGCTGTCGCGTCGCTTGTGCCCTGGCGCGGGCCAGCGCGGTCTCCGAGACATCCACCGCCGTCACCCGCCAGCCGCGCTCGGCCAGCCAGATCGCGTCGGCGCCCTCGGCGCAGCCCAGGTCCAGGGCCGTACCCGGGGCGACCGCTTCGATCTCCCGCACCAGCAGGAAGTTCGGCCGTCCCGACCAGATCTGGTCGCGTTCCTGGTAGAAGGACTCCCAGAACTCGACCGTCGTCGGCGTGGTCCCGTCCCGGTGGTGGTGTGTCGCACTCATGCGTCCCACCATCCACCGGACCGACCGTATCGGCAAATATAGTTGCCGGCTCGGCAACGACCTCGGGCGGCCGCGGCGGGGCGCCGGGCCCCGTCACGCCCGCCCGAGTGTCAGCAGTCGTCGAGCGGGTCGCGCAGGATCATGCCCTCGGCAGCACGCAGGCGCGTGGTCATGGTTGTCAGCAGATCGACGGAATCCTCGGAGAGGCCGATGGCCGTGTGCAGCAGCCTGCGCAGCCGCGGGCTGGTCAGCCGGGCGGCCAGGGTGCTGTCGTGCTCGGTCGGTTCGGTGTCGAGCTGTCGGTCGAGATTCACGGGAAGGTACTCACAATCGGTCATCGGGCCCCCTGGAACCACTGTGGATGCGCCGACCGTGCCAGGAACGATGGGTAGGCACGGGCGAAATCGTTCCGGGGCGCAGCGTACATCGCACCCAGTTGGTCGCTGGACCGGGTCGGAAAGGTTGCATGTGGTCTCCGTGCCGCAGTCGGGTCGGTTCGTGCGCGCCGTGGCCGTGCCCGCTCCGGCGCCGAGACCACACCCATTGTTCCACTGTCCCTGGCGATTTCGGCAAAACGGCCCGTCGGCGCAGGTCGCGGACGTGGCGCTGCGCGCACCGGTGGCCACGCGCGGGCGCGCCCGCCGCTCGTTCCCATCGGGGGGAAATCGCTCGACGGTGGCCCTGCCTGCCGGAAAATCGGGAGCCCGCGCCGTCCACACGTGACACGATGGGGGCGGCCGAAGCAGGTACCGACCGATGAAGGGCCAGTGATGGGGCATCTCGACGATCGGGTGGCTGTGATCACCGGCGGCGCTCGCGGACAGGGGCGCGCGCACGCTCTCGCGCTGGCGGACGCGGGCGCGGACATCGTGGTGTGTGACATCGCCGCACCCTTGTCCGGCCTTCCCTACGAGCTGAGTACTCCCGACGATCTGGCCGAGACCGCCGCGCTGGTCGAGCGCACCGGCCGCCGCTGCGTCGCGGTGCGGGCCGACGTGCGCAGCCTGGAACAGATGCGGACGGTCGCCGAGCGCGCGCTGGAGGAATTCGACCGCATCGACATCCTGATCGCCAACGCGGGCATCGCCTCCAACTCGCCCGTCGCGGAGATGGACGAGCAGTTGTGGCAGGACATGATCGACACCAACCTGACCGGTGTGTTCCACAGCTTCCGCGCGGTCGTGCCGCACATGATCGAGCGTCGCTGGGGTCGCGTGGTGGCCACCTCGTCCATCGTGGCGAAGATGGGCGTGCGCAACGCGGCGCACTACGCCGCGAGCAAATGGGGTGTGCTGGGCTTGGTGAAGTCGCTGTCCCTGGAGGTGGCGGAGTACGGCATCACGGTGAACGCCCTGCTGCCGTCCGGGGTGGACACCGACATGATCCAGAACCCCGCCACCTGGCGGCTCATGATGCCGGACAAGGAGAATCCCACCAAGGAGGACTGGATGGCGATCATCGAATCCGGCCCGCCCAACGGCGATCTGATTCAGCCCGCCGAGGTGGCCGAGGCGGTGCTGCTGCTGGTCTCCGAGCACGGCCGCCACTTCAACGGCGAGGCCGTCACCATCTCCTGCGGCGGAAGCGCGAGTACGTCCTAGGGTCCGAGCGCCTGACCGGAAAGCGTAGTCCGCGAACACAGTTCGCGCCGTGGCGCTCCTGTACAGACCTCGCGCACCATGCTTCACTGGAAGCGCAAAGTCTGTGCAGTGCCAGCTTCCGGCCAGGAGTCAGCGCATGTCCCGACACGCCGAATGGACTGATCCGCTTCGTTTTTCGGTGTGCCGCCCGCGCCGCGACGTCATCCTGCTGATGGTCGAGGGCGAGATCGATGCCGCGACCGTGCCCCGGTTTCGCGCGGAGCTGGCGGGCGCCTGCCTGCACCCCGCGGCCACGCTCGTGCTCGACCTCTCACCGGTCACCTTCCTGGCGGCGGCGGGGCTGAGCGTCTTGGTCGAAGCGCAGGCCGAAGCCACGCGGTCCCGCCGCAGGCTGGTGCTGATCACCATGGTGCGACCGGTGGATCGCGCGATCGAGGTCACCGGCCTGGCCGGCCGATTCCATCGGGTGTCCTCCCTCGATGCCGCCCTCGTCGGCCTCGCGCCCGGTTACGACGAGACGGCCTGACCGCCACGGCCGGAGAAGGGTCGCCGACGCGCAGGCGGTGCGCCCCGAGGCGAGGCACCCGCCCTGCTCGTCCGGAGCCTCAGTGGCGCCGCGACTCGATCGCCTCGCGGGCCGCCTGCGCTTTCCGGGCGCCCCGCTCGCGAGCCAGCTGCGCCGTGTGTGCGCTGCGTTCCCGGGCGGCGTCGGCGATCTCCGGTCCGCGCTCCTTGGCGACCTCCGCCCATTCGGCCCCGCGCTGCTTGGCCAGATCCGCGAGATGCGCGCTCCGTTCCTTGGCGATCTCCGCGAACTCGGCGCCCCGCTCCTTGGCGATCTCCGCCCACTCCGCGCCGCGCTCCTTGGCGACCTCCGCCCAGTCGGTGCCCCGTTCTTTGGCGACCTCCGCCCAGTCGGTGCCCCGTTCTTTGGCGACCTCCGCCCAGTCGGCGCCCCGCTCTTTAGCGATCTCGGCCCACTCCGACCCGTGTTCCTTGGCGGTACCGGCCAGCTCACTGCCGTGTTCCTTGGCCGCCTCCGCCCATCCCGGGCCGTGACGCTGAGCCGTCTCGGCGAGTTCCGCGCCCTTGCTCGCCGCCACCGCTCCGAGCGCACGCGCCCGTTCCGCGGCCTCTTGCGCGTGCTTGCGCAATGCCGCGCCGGTGGCGGTCTCGGAGGTAGCGCCGAACGGCAGTGCGGCGGTGACCGCGGCGGCGGCGTCGCGGGCGGCCCGGCGGCCGCGCCAGCCCAGCGACGGCTTGCCCTCGGTGTCGGCCGCGGTGATCATCAGCCCGCCGAGGAGGCCGAGGTCCTTGAGGAACGCGGTCCGCTTCGCCGATTTACGAGCCGGATCCTGCTCGTTCCAGAAATCCTGCTCGGTGACGGCCGCGGGCACGACGGTCGCCGCGAGCACCAGGGCGGCCAGTCGTGGCGCCTTGCCCAGCGCCAGCAGCACGCCGCCACTCACTTGGGCGAGGGCGTTGACCTGGACGACCGTCGTCGGATTGGACGGCAATTTTGTGGCAATCTCTTCGGGCAGCTGCCGGTGCCCCCGTTCGAGCAGTGCGTTCGCGGCCTTGACCCGCTCATCCGGGCGCCGCAGCGTATCGACCCCGTCTACTACGAACGCGGTGGCCAGTAGCGGCCGGGCGAGTCGGCGCAACAACATGACAGAACCCCTTCCCTTGATGTAGTCACGAATCGGATTCCCGCCCGCCCCGTCACCAAACAAGCCGGTGCGCCGCCGTGTGAAGGCCGCCTCATCCGGGTAACAGCTAATCGAGAGAGATCGATTCAGGGGGAAAGGCGTCGCGGCTCACGCTCCCGCCTCCCGCCCTGCTCCGCTGGAAGGTATCCGCTGTGAACACCTACACGGCCACAACGGCTTTCGAAGCCGTCGTCGCCGAGTTGCCCGCTGCACCGAGGTGCACGTTCCGCTTCGACTCCGTCCCGTGTCGTCATCGCGCCGAGTGGTTCATCCGTAAACGGTCCTGCTGCCACCCGGCGGGTGTGGATTTCCTCTGCGAGACCTGCCATACCCGCATCCATTGGATGCTGGATATCGGCATGGTGTTCGAATGCGCCGGATGCGGCGTGCACTCGGACAGTTTCGCCGAACTCTGCCCGACCGCGGCTCCGCTCTGAGCGCGGCTCAGCGCTCGCCCGCCCGCTCCCGCGCGACGATATCGGCGAGGAAGCCGGTGATGATCGCAGTCACCTGCTCCGGGGCCTCCACCATCGGGAGATGACCACAGTCGGGTAGCTCCACCGCCGTGTGCGGGCGCAGCCTGTGGTTGAGCCGCCCGCCCGCCTTCGCCGACAGAATGCGATTGCGCCGCCCCCAGATCGTGCAGATCGGCGGGAAGCCGGCAGGCGGATCGAACGTGTCCAGCGCGCGGTAGGACGGGAAATCCTGGACCAAGCCGTGCAGGGCCAGCAGCCTGCCCCGATCCGTCCAATGCGCCCGCACGCGCGGCTCGTGCCGGATATTGCGGCCTCGGCCGCGGGGGCCGAGCTGATTTCCGACGATCAGCGAGACCACCGGGTCCGGCAGCCTGATCCGGCGGGCCAGCGGCGCCAGCGGCAGCCGCGCGTCGAGACGAGCCAGGCCGGCCGATTGTCCCGAACTGACGGTGTCCAGGGTGAGCGGATTCATCAGCACGAGCGCGCGCACCCGCTCAGGATGACCCATGGTGTAGCGCAGCGAGGTGGCGCTGCCGAGGCAGTTGCCGATCAGCACCACGTCGGTGCGCCGGTGGGCGTCCAGGAACGCCGCGAGCATGTCGACGTAATCGGTGAGGCGGTAGCCCGTGGCGGGCTGGTCGGATTGCCCGTAGCCGGGCAGATCGAGCGCGAAGACCTCGTGCTCGTCGCGCAGGGCGGCGACCTGGTCGTCCCAGATCCGGCGTTGCGTTCCCGCGTTGTGCAGGAACACGATCGGAGACCCGCTGCCCACGCGGTCGTAGACGACGGCCCTGCCCCGATGCTCGAAAACGTCCACGCCGACTCCCTACGAACGACCGGCGACCGAGCCGCCGGTCCTCGCGATTTTACCGGCGGGCACGGCCGCGCAGGGGCGTTCCGATCACCGGACGGCGGTCGTCGCGCGCAGGAACCGGCCGGTCCGGCGGGTGCCGAGGACCTCAGCGGGAGCGCCGTCACCGAAGACCCGCACGCCTCCGACGAACACCGCGGTGACCGTGTCGTCGTTGCGGTTCACCATGCGCGGCAGGTTGTCGAACGGGGCGATCGGCGATTCCTGGTAAGCGTCGAGCGAATCGTCCAGGTGGGCCGGATCGAGGACGACGACGTCGGCTCGGTCGCCCGCCCTCAGGTGCCCGGCGTCCAAGCCGTACCAGTCCGCGAGTTCGCCGGTGAGCCGGTGCACCGCCTGTTCCACCGACAGGAACGGGCGACCGGCGTCCGCGGCGTCACGCACGCGGCGCAGGAAGCGGAGCCCGAAGTTGTAGAACGCCATGTTGCGCAGATGCGCCCCCGCATCGGAGAAGCCCAGTTGCACGCCCGGGTCGGCGGCGAGCCGATCGAGCACCTCCGGTCGATGATTGGAGATCGTCGTGCGCCAGCGCACCTTGCTGCCGTGCTCCACCACGAGGTCGAGGAACGCGTCCACCGGATGCACGCCGCCGCGCTCGGAGCCCACCTGGCCGAAGGTCTTGCCGATCACGGTGGGGTCGGGGCATTCGACGATCTGCGCGTCGAAGAAGTCGCGGTGCCATACACGTGGACCGAACTTCTTGTCGTAGTCCGCGCGGAAGCGGCGCCGATAGTTCTCGTCGCGCAGCAGTTCCCGTCGTTCGTCCACCTGATCGGCCAAGTGCAGCGCTTCGGCGCCGGAGCCGAACTCCTCGAACACCACCAGGTCGATGCCGTCGGCGTAGACCTCGAAGGGCACCGGAAGGTGCTGCCAGCGGAAATTGCCGCCCAGCTTGTTCAACACCCGCGCGATCAGTGGAAACAGGTGCACGACAGCGGGAATCGCCTTGATGTCGGCGGCCGAGAGCAGGCTGACCTTCAGCGGCCTGCGGAACAGGCCGAGACTGCTGGCCGCCATGGTGATCAGGCTGTGCGGCCGGGACACGTCCGGCCCGCCCTGCAACGCCCCGCCGCGCCGTCGCAGCACGGTGTTGAGCCGGTGCCGTTCCCGCAGCGTCGCGTAGGTGGAGGGCAGCGTGCGCGATCGGCACACCTCGCCGTCGAGTTTGTCGAACAACAACTGCTGAGAGGACATGCCGACGAATCCCGCGTCCAGCGCCTCGGTCAGTTTCGCCTCCATCCCGGCCAGTTCGGCGGCATCGGGCCGGACGTCCTTGCGGGTGGCGCGCTCCAGACCGAGTTCGGCGGCGCGAATATCCGAATGCCCGATGAACGCGGCGACATTCGGTCCCAAGGGCAGCCGGTCCAGGGCGGCCGCGTACTCGTGCGCCGAGCGCCAGGTCTTGTGCTCGTCCACCGCCGCGACGACGTGCTTGCGCGGAATCGCCTCGACCCGGGCGAACAAGTCGCCCGCGTCGGAGGCGTCGACGTGCACGGTCGACAACGAACACGAGCCCAACAGCACCGTGGTGATGCCGTGCCGCAGCGATTCGGTCAGCGCCGGATGCTGGAGCACCTCCACGTCGTAATGGGTGTGGATGTCGAGCATCCCCGGGATCACCCACTTCCCGGTGGCGTCCACGACGTTCGGACAGGCCGGGTCGTCGATCGGCTCGGCCGAGATGGTCGCGATCCGCCCGTCGTGGATGCCGAGGTGCCTGATCGCCGAGGGCGCGCCGGTGCCGTCGAACCAGCGGCCGTTCGCGATGATGGTGTCGTACATGGATTCACACCTCGAGTTGGGCGCGTACGACCTTGCCGGTCGCATTGCGGGGGAGTGCGGTGGTGGTGAGCCGCCAGCGGGCGGGCACCTTGTAGTAGGCGAGCCGCTCGGCGGTGAACGCGCGCAGCTCGTCTTCGCTGATGGCCGTGCTGTTGTCGACCACGACCAACGCGGCGACCTGCTGACCGAGGTCGGCGTCGGGCACGCCGATGACCGCGCATTCGCGCACCGCGGGATGCTCATCGAGGCACTGCTCGATCTCGGTGGGATAGACGTTCTCCCCGCCGCGCAGGATGAGATCCGAACGGCGCCCGGACAACCGCAGTCTGCCGTCCTCCAGGATCCCGATATCGCCGGTACGCAACCAGCGATCCGCGGTGATCGCCGCCGCGGTCGCCGTCTCGTCCTGCCAGTACCCCAGCATCACGTAGGGGCTGCGCACCCAGATCTCGCCTTCCGCGCCGTCGGGGACGGCGTTGCCCGCGCTGTCCCGGATCTCCAGCGTGACCCCGACGACCGGTCGTCCCACGGTGTCCGGGAACGCCGCCAGCTCGGCCGGACTCGCCAGCGTCGCGGCGGTGCTGCATTCGGTGAGCCCGTAGCTGGTCACCAGCGCGTTGCGGGCGACGGGCAATTGATCGCGCAGCTTCTGTTGCAGCGCGGCCGACGACGGCGCCGAGTTCAGTGAGAACGAGGCCAGCGAGGACAGGTCGTAGCCGGACAGGTCGAGCTCCAGCATCCTGGTGGCCATGGTCGGCATGGCGCCCCAGTTGGTGACCCGTTCGGTCTCGATCAGTCGCAGCACCCGGTCGGCGTCGAACGACCCTCGGTGGATCACCGCCGCGTCGCCGGTGACCAGCCGGGGGACCACCAGGTTGTGCAGGCTGGCGATGTGGAACAGCGGCGAGGTGAGCAGGAAGCGTCGCCCGCTGGGCAGCTCGGTCGCGCCGGTGAGCGCGGCGGCCAGCGCGTCGTTGAAGAGGTGGTAATCGGTGACAGCCACCAGGTTCCGGTGCGAGTGCACCGCCCCCTTGGGGCGTCCGCTGGTGCCGCTGGTGTAGAGGATCACCGCGGGGTCGTCTTCGTCGATATCGGCGTGCGGCAATTCGTCGGTCCGGTGTGCGGCGATGAGCGCTGGTACGTCGTGCTCCATGGTGAGCAGGGGGATCCTGATGTCCAGTTCCGCCACCGTCGCGGCGCGCTTCGCGTCGACGACGAGCACGGTGGGGCTGGTGTGCTCGACGCCGTAGGCGATCTCGCGCGGCGCCCACCACGCGTTGTAACCCACCGCGATCGCGCCGAGCGCCTGGGCCGCCCAGAAGGTGATGACCCACTCGGGTGTGTTCGCGGCGAGAATGCCGACGCGGTCGCCCTTTCCGACGCCGAATCGGTCGCGCAGGGCCGTGGCCAGTGCCGCGACCGCGGCGGCGTGCTCGGTGAACGATATCCGGCGGTCCGCCGTGACCAGGTAGTCCTGGTCGCCGTGCGCCGACGCGGCGAGGAGTACCTCGCGTAGCGAGGACTTGCGGTGGCGTAGCACCGGCATCGGTGCGCCGAGCACATCCTCGACCACCATCTCGAATCGACCGCCGGGTCCGGTGAGCCGGCCCGCTGCTTCCGCCACGAACGCCTGCTGGTCCAAGGGCTTTGTCATATCGGGTACTTCCTAGTGGGTCGATGAGTCACGGCTCGGGGATCAGGACCGCTCGGCCGGTGACCAGGCCGCGTTCCAGCCGGTCCAGGGCAGCGCGCCCCTCGGCCAGGGGATAGCGCTCCACCTCGACGCGTAGCTTGCCCGACGTGGCCAGTGCCACGGAGTCGATCAAGTCGGATCTGGTGCCGCCGTAGGTCTTCCGTACCGACGCTCCCCACGGCCAACCGGTGCCGTCGGCCGGCGCCGCGGTGATCTCCGGCGCGCCGCCGCCGAGGCCGATCATGCGGTATGCCCCGTTGGGCGCCACCGACTCCACCGCGAGCCGTGCGGTGGTCTGGACGCCGACGAAGTCGAACACCGCGTCGGCGCCGCGGCCTGCGGTCCGGGCGAGGATCTCTGCGGCGGTGTCGTCGCCCGCGACGAATCCCTCCGCCGCTCCGCAGCGCGCGGCGAGTTCGAGTTTGTCGGCGCTCACGTCCACGGCCAGCACCCGGGCCGCCGTGGTCGCGGCGAGGATCTGCACCGCGACGTGACCGAGCCCGCCGATCCCGATGACCACTGCCACCGACCCGGGGCCGAGGTGCTCGCGAGCGCCGCGGATGGCGTGATAACTCGACAGCGCGGCGTCGGCCAGCGGCGCGGCCTGGGCGAAATCGAGGTCGCCGATCGGCACGAAGGAACTCGCGGGCACCCGGATGTAGTCGGCCATCCCGCCGTCCGGCCCGAGACCGGGGCACGGCGGCATGGCGGTGCGGCCCGCGGCGCGGCAGACGTTCTCGTTGCCGCTCACGCACTCCCGGCAGACCCCGCACGACCAGCACAGGTACACGATGCCGCGCTCGCCGGTCCCGCGGCCGTCCACCCCGTCGCCGACGGCCTCGATGGTGCCCGCGATCTCGTGGCCCAGGGTCAACGGCTCCTCGCGCATCCGGAACGGGAGGTGCAGCACGTGCAGGTCCGAATGGCAGATGCCGGCCGCGCCCACGCGCAGCAGTAGATCGGTGGGACCGATCTCCGGAATCGGCACCTCGCGCAGTTCCAGCACGCCGGGGTCGGTGAGCTGCAATGCCCGCATCATCCGCGTACCGCCGCGAACGTCGCGCGCAGATAGGCGTCGGCACGCTCGGAGCCGATCAGGCCCGGCGCCATCCGGTTCATGGTGTAGGCGAACGTGGTGCGGTGCTCGAGGTCGTTGACCACCATCGCGCCTCCGTACCCGGCCCACCAGCACACCCGGCCCTCGGGCACCTCCGGGGCGGTCTGCCGCTGCGGCAGACCGTAGCCGATGCCGAACCGCAGCGGCGTCGCGAGCGCGAGATCCACTCCGTCGGACTGCTGCCGGAAGATCAGCTCGATCGTGTCCTCCGACAGCAGCCGCCGTCCGCCGAGTTCGCCGCCGCAGGAGACCAGTGATTGCACCCGCGCTACCGAACGCGCGTTGCCGTGACCGTTCACCGCGCCGATCTCGGCTTGCCGCCATGCCGCGCTCGCGGTCTCGGCGATGTCGAGCAGCGGGCTGGTGAGCGTCTTGACCAGCACGCTGTCCTGATCGAGCGCAGCCATGTCGAACTCCGGCATGGTGGGCGGGACCAAGGTGGCGATCCGCCCGTGGTGCTCCGGTGCGGTGCCGATGTGGAAGTCCGCGCCCAGCGGCCCGGCTAGTTCCGCGGCGAAGAACTCGCCCAGCGAGCGTCCGGTGACGCGGCGGATCACCGCGCCGATCAGGTGGCCGTAGGCGAGCGCGTGGTACCCCGAGGCGGTGCCCGGCTCCCACCACGGCGGTTGGCTCGCCAGGCGGGCGGCGGACGCTTCCGCGTCGTAGATGTCGGCGAGTTCGATCGGCGGCTGCCATCCCGAGACGCCAGAGGTGTGTGCCAGCAGATGACGAATCTCGATGTCGCCCTTGCCGTTCGCCGCGAACTCCGGCCAGTGCTCGGCCACCTTCGCGTACACGTCCAGCTCGCCGCGCTCGACCAGCAGCAGGGCGCACAGCGCCGTCATGGTCTTGGTGAGGGAGAAGACGTTGACCAAGGTGTCCTCGGTCCACGGCGCGGTGCGTCCGGGGTCGCGGTACCCGCCCCAGAGGTCGACGACCGGTTCGCCGTCGACGCTGACGCAGATCGAGGCGCCGAGTTCGTCACCGGAAGCGAGCCGGGTCTCCAGTTCCGTTCGGACCTGCGCGAATCGCTCGGCGCAGAAGCCCGATGTGGCAGTTCCCGCGGTAGTGGTCATCGCCGCCTCACACCTGTTCGAGTGCCCAGGCCCGCACCGGCAACGCGTTTCCCGCGGCGGTGGCGCGTTTCGCGCCGCGCGCGAGTTCCCGCCGCAAGTCCCGCACGTAAGGTTCGAATTCGATCTGGATGGTGTGCCGGGGCGAGTCGTAGTAGCGGCCCGTCCTGGCCGATTCCGCGGACCGGATGGCCGCTCGCATCTCCTCCGCCGACGGCAGGTGATAGCGGCCGGTGAGGTAGGCGGCGACCAGCTTGCTCTGCTGCTCGGCGAAGTTCACCAGCGTGGGCAGCGGCTGGGCCAGCCCGAGGAAGAACAGATTGTCGATGCCGGGCTTGATCATCTGCTTGAACAGCGGGAAACGGTTGTCGCGGTCGGGCAGCAGCTCGGGGTCGGAGAAGAACGGGAAGGAGATGCGGTAACCGGTGGCGCAGACGATCACGTCCACCTCTTCGACGCTGCCGTCGGCGAAGCGCACCCGCGAGCCTTCCAGCGCGGTGATCGCGGGCTTGAAGGCGATGTCGCCGCAGCCGGCGCGGTGCAGGAATTCCTCGCTCGCGGAGGGATGGGCCTCGAACGGCAGATGGTCCGGCTCGGGCAGGCCGTAGTCCCGCATATTGCCGCGGAACTTCCGGACGAATCGCTGCTTGAGCTTGAGACCGAGCTTCGGCGGCATCCATCGTGGCATCGAGCGCTTGTCGCCGACCTTGCCGTTGACGTACTTCGGCAGCACCCAGACCCCGCGCCGGGCGGAGACGTAGAGCTTCGCGGCGATGAATCGCTGCGACAGCTCGGAGGCGATATCCAGTCCCGAATTGCCCATGCCGACCACCACGACCCGTTTGCCACGCATGTCGACGGGGTCGAACGGGTCGTTGTAGGCGTGGCTGTGCAGCAGCGTGCCGTCGAATTCTCCCGGGTAGTCCGGCAAGCGCGGATCCCAATGGTGCCCGTTGCAGACGACGAGCGCGTCGTAGTCCTCGGTGTGCCCGTCGCTCGTCGTGATCAGCCAGCGACCGTCCGCCCCGCGCTCGGCGGCGGTCACCTTGGTGCCGAACACGATCCGGTCGCGGATGCCGAAATGGTCGACGTAGTCGCGGAAGTACTGGAACAGCTGCGAATGATGCGGGAAGTCCGGCCACTCGTCGGGCGCCGGATAGTCCTCGAAGGCCAAGCGGAACTTCGACGTGTCGATGTGCAGGCTCTGATAGCAGGCCGACATGCCGTTGGGGTTCTTGAAGTACCAGTTGCCCCCGACTTCGTCGGACGCCTCGTAGCAGTCGAAGGGGATGCCGTGGTCGTTCAGCCGTTTGGCGGCGGTGATCCCGGAGGGGCCCGCCCCGATCACGCAGACGCGGGGGAGTGCGGTTGACGTCATTCACTGTCCTCGTGCTGGGGGGCCGTCGTCGATGACGGCCGAACAATCCGGCGCGGGTGGCGCCGGAGTGACGTAGGCAACAAAATAACACTCGCTAGACATTGCGTCCAGTGAATGACGCACTGTCTATCAAGACCGTCCGTGCGTAGACTCGGTCAGCGGAAGCAGCACGTCAGCCCGGCTTTACGGAGACGAGGTACCGGTTCACCATGCGGACGAACGCGAACACGAACCTGCGGGAGGAGCAGAAACAGCAGACCAGGGCTCGCCTGCTGGAGGCCGCCAAGGAGCTGTTCGCCACCCGCGGCTACGCGGCCGTGCGGGTGGACGAGATCGCCGCCGCGGTCGGTTGCAGCCGCGCCACGTTCTACCTGCACTTCGCGGGCAAGCTGGAGATCCTGCGCGCGATCGCCGAGCAGGGCACCGCGCCCACCGCGCTGCACTTCTACCAGGACCTCGACCGGGTGCTCGAGACCGGTTCGCGCGCCGAGTTCGCCGGCTGGATGACCCGCGCGATCGAGTGGTTCCACGAGTACAAGGACATGCTGCCCGCCTGGGACGAGGCGACCGCACTGGAGCCGGAGTTCCGCGAAATCGCCCGCAACGGCATTCTCGCGCTGCCCAACGCGATGACCGCCTATCTCGCCGCGTGGCCCGCCGATCGGCGCGACGAAGCGAGGTTGCGGGTGGAATTGCTTGTCGCGCAACTGGAACGATTCTTCACCCGCTGGGCGATGCAGGGCACCATCGACGTTTCGGCGGACCGAGCCGTCGAGGTGCTCACCGACATCTGGTTCCCCGCGCTGCGCCCACCGACGGCGTCGAGCTGACCGCGCCGCGGGGAATTCGGTGTGCGGTGGCGCTGCCGCGAGCATCGTCGTATGCCGCGCATCGCTGATGTCCCCCGTTGCCTGTTCGAGGGGAGCGGCGCCTGATCACCGGTGCTGCATACCGATTCGCCGGAGCGGATCATGTCGCGCATGGGGTACCGGAGTCGACTGCCGAGTCGCCGCTCGCGCAGCCCGAAATCTGTTGCCAGATATTCGCTGGTTGCTCGGATCGGACTATCCGCGGCCTCGATCCGACGGTGGCCCGCGAATCTGTCGGCGGCGTGGGGCATCATCTGTGCACGCAGCCAACCACGAAATCGCTCGGAGTCACCATGCCCTCCCCACGAACCAAGCCGCAACCATTGTCGGACAGCGAGATTCAGCAGATCGCCACGGACATCGCCGGTGGCCGCCCGCCCATGGTGTGGTTCACCGCCGCCGCGGTCGGCGTTCCGGAGGGGCGCTCGGGCAAGGTGATCGCCCTCGGCGACCCTGCCGACGGTGACTTCCTGCAGGTCCGCCCGACCGGATCGAAGGATGTACTGTCCTTCTCTCCCATCGAGGTGACCTTGACCAAGCCGCCGCGAGGGGCGGCGGGCGCCACCGCCCAGCCGAAGTCGACACCTAGGAAGGAAAACCCTGTGACCCAATCGTCGACCACGACGAGCACCGCGACTCAGCCCGCGCAGGCGAGCGCACCCCAGCCGTCGGCAGGCCCGAAGCCCGCGGAGACCCCCGCGGCCGCGAGCCGTGCCGAGAGCGCGGGCAAGCAAGCCGCGACGGCGACGGCGCCGAAGCCCGCCAAAGCGCCCGCCCGCAAGACCAAGGCGCCCGAGGTCACCGTGACGCTCACCGGCACCGCCGACGGCGAGTGGTCGATCGACGTGGTCAGCGGTAAGAAGCGCACCCTGCGCGGCCTTCCGGTGGCCGGATCCACCGTGGCGCAGGCGGCGAAGATCCTGCATCCGGAGGTGGCCGAGGTGGTCGCCGGGGTCCTGGACGCGTTGCGCGGTGTGCAGGAGGCCAAGGTGCAGCAGTTACAGGCCGAGCTCGAGGAGGCCAAGCGCCTGCTGGACGAGCTGAGCGACTGAGTCACACCGCGGGACTGGCGGATCGGGCGGCCGCGCGCCAGATCCGGCGTTCGGCGCCGGGAGTCTCGCGCCGCACGTCGTCGTGGAACGCGTAGCCGAGCGAGTACTGCTTCGCGTGGTACATGGCCGCGTCCGCGTCCCGCAACAGGCTGTGCGCATCGGTGTTCGAGCTGCGCGGACCCACGCACGCCACGCCGACACTCGCGGTGATCGGGATCTCGCCCGCGCTCAGCCCGAACGGCCGGACGAACGCGCCGAGCAGCCGTTCGGCCAGCACCGCGGCCTCCGGCCGGGCGAGCGGGGCGAGCACGACGAACTCGTCGCCGCCGTAGCGGGTCACCACGTCTTCCTGGCGCACCACCCGCCGGATCCGGCTCGCCGCCGTCGCGATCAGCTCATCGCCGACGGCGTGGCCGTAGCTGTCGTTGACCCGCTTGAAGCCGTCGAGGTCGATGAACAGCAGGCAGATCGGTCGCTCGGCCCATTGTTCGCCGCGCTGCCGCAGCGCGCGCAGCAGCGCGGCGCGGTTCAGCAATCCGGTGAGCATGTCGTGGTCGGCCTGGTACTGCGCGCGCCGCTCGCTGCGGGCACTGCGCACGATCGCGCGCTCGCTGCGCACCAGCATCCCGATCAGCAACAGTGCGAACAGCGACGACACCACCACGCGGTCGAGCGGGCGCAGGCTGGACCCGACCACCGGCACCAGCGAGGCCACGATCAGCGCGATCGCGATGAGGCTGGCGCGCTGTCGGGAGTGGTGCGGGTGGATGCGCCGCGGCATGCCGAGCGCGGCCATGGTCGGGTGCAGCGCCGCGACGCCCACGGTGGCGTAGGCGGCGAGCAGGGGAGCAAGCAGCACCTCGCGCCCGAACGCGGTCGCGCCCGCGGTCTCCAGGCTGTAGCCCAGGTCGCCGAGCAGCACCGCGATCAGCCCGGCGTGCAACAGCCACAGCGAGGTCTCCGCGCGCGTGGAGGTGGCCATCGAGTGCGCCACCAACGTGAGCAGCAGTGCGTCGAGCACCGGGTAGGTCGCCGCTACCACCGCGTCGAGCCCGGTCTCGGTGGACTGGAGAATCGGGGAGATGAGGAAGGTCCAGGAAGCCAGCAGCGCGCCGAGCCCGATGAGGGCGGAGTCCAGCAGCAGGTCGTAGTTGCCGTGCACGTGGCGCGGCCAGAACCAGATGAGCGCGGCGAGCCCCACACCGAGATAACCGAGCAGGGTGAACGCGTCGTCGAGCGGATGCAGCGCATGGTCGCCGATGTCACGCAGCGTGGTGCCGGTGGCGAACAGCACCGCCGAGCCGGACAGCAGATACCACGGCAACGGGTGCGCGGGCCGGTGGATGTGCACGCCGACGGCGATCATGGCGAGGGTCTCGCCGACGATGACGGCCATCGTGGCGAACGCCACCACCTGCGAGTCGAGCGTCAGGTGGACCGCGATCGCGGCCGCGCCTCCCCCGAGAAGCACCGCGTACCAGCCCGATCCGATCCCGCGCCGACAGCCGGGCTGTGGCTGTTCACTGGGTGTCATCAGCCCCCCTTGGTCGCTCCATCCCCGGTGCACCGGGCCGCGTACTAGATCTGGGAATCCTCCACCGCGACTTCGACGTTCGCCTGTTCGTCGAGCACTGCCCGGATGCTGTCGGCGAACGGGAACCGAGTGTTGTTGTACGAGCAGATGTCCCAACCGACCGCAGCGCGCTCGGCAACCAATGCCCTGGACAACTGATTTGATCATGGCATGGAATGCCGCCCCCTCGCGGGCAGTTGGCGCAACAAGAGTGAAACCGTGCGCGCCACGTACTCCTGCACGCGCGGGTCCGCCATCTCGGCGCGAAACTCCTCGGGACGCGGCACCGGCCGTGCGATGAAATCGCCGCGCGGGCGTCGTGCATCATGATGCCCTCCCGGTCCGACGCGGCCACCGAATTCGCAGACCGGTCTTGCGTCGGAATCGACTGTGCGTCACGAGCGCGATCGCGCGGCGCGAACAACGGTCGGGCGGGGTGTCTCGTACCCTGACACGACCGACGAGGACAGCGAGGGACGAGCTTGCGGACATGGGTGGCGCCGGGGCGGGTCAACATCATCGGTGAGCACACCGACTACAACGACGGTTACGTCCTGCCGATCGCGTTGCCGCTGGTGGTGCGGTGCGCGGCGGCGGCGCGCACCGACGGGTTGGTGCGGGTGGGCTCGCGGCAGCGGCCCGGCGAGCCGGTGCTCGTCGCGGTATCCGATCTCGACCGGCGGCGGGCAGTGGTGCCCGGGTGGGCGCGCTATCCGCTCGGCGTGGTCGCCGAGTTCACCCGGCGCGGGCACCGGATTCCCGGCGTGGATCTCGACCTCGACGGCGCGGTGCCGATCGGTGCGGGGCTGTCGTCCTCGGCGGCGCTGTCCTGCGCGGTGGCCATAGCGCTGCGTGACCTGTTCGCGCCCGGCCTGACCGACCGGATGTTGATCGACATGGCCCGTGCCGCCGAGAACGACTACGTCGGCGCGCCGACCGGCTTGCTCGACCAGTCGGCCGCGCTGCTGTGCACGGCCGGGCACGCGCTCTTGCTGGACGTGCGGGCATTCGCCGCCGACACCGCCGCGCCGCGCGGGACCGGGCACGAACAGATCCCCTTCGACCTCGCCGCGTTCGGACTCGAACTGCTGGTGATCGATACCGGGCAGCCGCACGAACTCGTGGACGGCCACTACGCCGAGCGACGCGACCAGTGCGCCGCGGCGGCCGAGGCGCTGGGCGTCACCGCTTTGCGCGATGTGGCGGCGGCCGACGTCGACCTGATCGCCGACGACGTGCTGCGCCGCCGCGCCAGGCACGTGGTGACGGAGAACGCCAGGGTGCTCGCGGTTGCCGAGAAATTGCGAGAAGGCGTCGACCCCCGGGGAATCGGGCCGATACTCACCGCGGGGCACACCTCGCTGCGCGACGACTTCGAGGTGTCCACCCCGGCACTCGACGCGGCGGTCGAGGCCGCGGTGGCGGCGGGAGCGCACGGCGGGCGCATGGTCGGCGGCGGGTTCGGCGGAAGCGCCATCGCGCTCGTCGACCGGGAGGGCACCGAGGCGGTGGTGGCGGCGGTGCGGCGGCGTTTCGCCGACGCGGGTATGGCTGCTCCGCGCACCTTCGCGGTGGTCGCCGCCGCCGGAGCGCACCGAGCCCGCTGAGCGACCGACCTGATTGTGCGCGAATGTGCCGCGCCGGTAGGGCATGATCACGCAGAGTGGTGTCAGCCGACACCATTCGGCGGGCGACGAGGAGGTCGCGCGACGCCGGGCAGGACAGCACGACGCATGCTCTCGCACGACGGACGATCTCACTCGCCGCCCCGGTTTCACCGCCAGGAGGAACGCTGTGCCGCTCGCCGATCCGTCCGTTCTCGCCGCCGTGCCGATCGTGTCCGACCTGCACCCGGCCGCCCCACCCCCGCACCTGGTAGCCGCCGAGACCCTCCGGTTGGACGCGCAGCCGGTCGATTACGCGCTGGTCGCCCTGTATTTCGTGTTCGTGATCGGCATCGGCCTGCTGGCCAGGCAGCGCGTGTCCTCCAGCATCGACTTCTTCCTGTCCGGGCGCTCGCTGCCCGCGTGGGTGACCGGCCTGGCGTTCATCTCCGCCAACCTCGGCGCGGTGGAGATCATGGGCATGTCCGCCAACGGCGCGGAGTACGGGTTCCCGACCTTCCACTACTTCTGGATCGGCGCGGTACCGGCCATGCTGTTCCTCGGCGTGGTGATGATGCCGTTCTACTACGGCTCCAAGGTGCGCAGCGTGCCGGAGTTCATGCGCCGCCGCTTCGGCACCGGCGCCCACCTGGTGAACGCGCTGAGTTTCGCCGTCGCGCAGATCCTCATCGCCGGGGTCAACCTGTATCTACTCGGGTCCATCGTGAACGTGCTGCTGGGCTGGCCGCTGTGGGTCTCGGTGATCGTGGCCGCGGTGATCGTGCTGTCCTACATCACCCTCGGCGGTCTGTCGGCCGCGATCTACAACGAGGTGCTCCAGTTCTTCGTGATCGTGGCCGCGCTGCTGCCGCTCACCCTGGTCGGCCTGCACAAGGTCGGCGGCTGGGACGGCCTGCGCGACAAGATCGGCGCGTCACCGGGCGGAGCGCAGCAGTGGGAATCCTGGCCGGGCAACGCCCTCAGCGGGTTCGGCAACGACTTCCTGTCGATCCTCGGCATCGTGTTCGGACTGGGTTTCGTGCTGTCGTTCGGATACTGGACCACGAACTTCGTCGAAGTGCAGCGCGCCATGGCGACGCATTCCATCTCGGCGGCGCGGCGCACCCCGATCATCGGCGCCTACCCGAAGATGTTCATCCCGTTGATCGTCGTGATCCCCGGCATGATCAGCGCGGTGCTGGTGCCGCAGATGTCGGAGTACAAGGCGGCGGTGACCGCGAACCCGGACTTCGAGAGCGACACCACCTACAACCAGGCGCTGCTGTACCTGATGAAAGACGTGCTGCCCAACGGCCTGCTCGGGGTGGGGCTGGCCGGCCTGCTCGCGGCGTTCATGGCGGGCATGGCGGCCAACATCTCCGCCTTCAACACGGTGTTCAGCTACGACCTGTGGCAGCAGTACGTGCGCCGCGACCGCCCGGACGGCTACTACCTCGGCGTGGGCCGGTTGGCCACCATCGGAGCGACCGTGGCGGCGATCTTCACCGCGTTCATCGCCTCCGGGTTCAGCAACATGATGGACTACCTGCAAACCCTGTTCAGCTTCTTCAACGCGCCGCTGTTCGCCACGTTCATCCTCGGCATGTTCTGGAAACGGATGACGCCGACCGCGGGCTGGATGGGGCTGGTCTGCGGAACCGGTTCGGCCATCCTGGTTTTCCTCCTGCACGAGACGGGCGTGTTCGAGTTATCCGGGCAGGGCGCGAGTTTCGTCGCCGCCGGTGTGGCCTTCGTGGTCGACATCGTGGTCAGCGTCCTCGTCACCCAGGTGACGCGGCCGAAGCCGGCGTCCGAACTGGTCGGGCTGGTGTACTCGGAGACGCCCAAGGAGGTCCGCACCGATCCCGAGGCAGGCACGCTGCCCTGGTATCAGCGCCCGGTCCTGCTGGCGGGCATCGCGCTCGCGCTCGTCATCGCGCTCAACGTTGTCGTCGGATAAGGAGCCGCCACAATGCTTTTCGATATCCGCACCATCGTCGGCGCGTTGCTCGGGTGCTACGCGGTCGTTCTCGTCGTCACCGGCCTGGTGCACGACACCGCGGCGGAGCAGGCCAAGACCGGCGGGATCAACGTGAACCTCTGGGCCGGGCTCGGTATGGGGGCCGTGGCGCTCGCCTTCGTGGCTTGGGTCTTGCTGCGCCCGGTCCAGGTGCCGCCCGAACCGCGCCCGGCGGACGACGCCGATGAGGAGCGCGACTCCGCCTGACACGACGGTGCCCCCCGGGAAAACCCGGGGGGCACTGGTTGTCGCGAGGATCAGGCGTCAGGGGCGGGTGGTTCCGCCGGGCCAGGCGCCGGTTCCGCCGGTGCCCGGCGTACCACCGACGCCTGGCGTGCCGGTTCCGCCCATTCCCGGTGCGCCGGTTCCGCCGACACCAGGGGTGCCGGTCTGGCCGGCGCCGGGGCGGGGAGCCGCACCGCGCTCCGTGGCGGTGTCCGCGGCGCCCGGGCGCGGAATATCACCGCGCCAAGCGCCTGTTTCGCGCCCTCGTTCTTCGACGAAGTGCTTGAAGCGCTCGAGGTCACCGCTCACGCGGTGCTTCAGCACCCCGAGCTTGTCGGCGACGTTCTCCACGAACCCTTCGGGGTCGACGTCCATCTGCGCGGTCACCCGGGTGTGGGTGTCGTCGAGCCGATGGAAAGTGACGACGCCCGCGTGTTTGGGTCCGCTGTCGGACTTCCAGGCGATCCGTTCGTCGGGATGCTGCTCGGTGATCGTCGCGTCGAACTCACGCGTCGACGGGCCGACATGAACACGCCAGTGCGTGTGCCGGTCGTCGAGCTGGTCCACTGCTTCGACACCCTCCATGAAATGCGGAAACGACTCGAACTGCGTCCACTGGTTGTAGGCGGTACGAACCGGAACCTCGACGTCCACCGTGGCGGCCATTGTGCTCACTTGCTACCCCTTTCCTCGCCCACCCACACCATCTCGCGTGGACGGGCGTCTTTCGGTTGACAAGCGCTCCCTTGGGGGCGACTCGGGACATTCATCGCTTACCCGAGGGGTGGGAGGACAAACAGGGCGAGGCCTACACCAATACGGTCGCCGCGTAAAAGTCCAGCTCCCGGACCGGTTGTGTCGCGGCCCACGGTTCGAATCCCGCCCGGGTTTCCGTGTATGCCCGGCGCAGCCGCGGCGAGGTGTTCCGCGCGGCCAGGTCGATGGCATGCCTGGCGGCCGCGCACGCGCGGTCGACGTCACGTGGCGCGGTCAGTTGCGCGAGGCTGAGATTCCACAAGGCCCGGTCGCGGGCCGCATGGGCCGGAATCAGTCCCAGCACGCCGTCGATCGTGTCGGCCGCCGCTTCGAACTCGCCACCCGTTTCCAGGCAGCGGGCGGTCATGGCGCCGGTCGTCCACGCGCTCTGGTAGTAGCAGTACGACTCGTCCGGAGTCGTCTGCTCGGTGAATTCGTCGCGTACTCGAAGCAGCTGTCGCCACGCGTCGAAGTTCCGTCCGGCGGAGGCGAATGCCTGCGCGGCGCACAGCTTGCGAAAGTCGTCGACGCGACCGTCCTTCACCTGCGGCCGCAGCATTCCGTCCGCGAGGGCGGCGGCAGGTCGGAATTCGCGCATGTGGACCGCCAGTTGGGTCCGGTGACAGAGGATGCCGGTCGCGATATCGGGATCACCGGATTCGTCCGCGTGCCGATAGGCGATTCGAAACTGCTTGTCCGCGTTTTCCAGATCGCCCTGATCCCACGCGGACCACGCGCTGCTGGCCATGGCCTCCGCGGTCAGCGATTGCAGTGCCGGGCGAAGACTCGGCGGACAGTCGCGCAGCAGCGACACGCATGTCTGCGCTTGGGCTTCGATGATCGGTCGCGCCGCATCCGACCCCAGCTGGTCGTCCAGGAGTTGTGCGGAGTGCACGGTGTTGCGCAGATGGCCGATCGCGTCGGGCGTGACGGTCGGACAACCACCGCTGCTCATCGTCGCCACGCCGATGACCGCGCTGGTGGCGGCGATGAAGTGTCGCCGGTTCACGTCCAGGTCTCCGATCAACACCCGGAAACGCTGCTGCGCCCCATGGTCCGCATCTTTCAACACCCTGTCCAGCCGCGCTTGATGGCCGATACCGACGTGGCGGTTCGGTCGGCTCTCCCAGAAGCTCACCGTCCGTTGACCGCAACGCAGCAGCTCCGCGAGTTCGCTCTGCGTCAACCTGCACGCGTGCCGGAGCGTCTTCACATCCGTGCCGGTCCACATCGTCACTTCTGCCACGGTTCCCCCTCGGCCCGCTGAACGGTTGTTGCTGCCGATTGCTCGAACTTGCGTGTCCGTTGCCTTCCACCAGGCATTTTCCCCCGGCATTGTGGCCTGTGTACCTGGAACCGGGAAACCTTGTCGCACAACCGAACCCTGTGTGACGGGACGTCCGAATCGGGCACGCCACCTCGTGCCGGGTGGCGTTGCGTCCCCGGTCCCGGCTCGATCGACGACCGCGAAGGGCCTGTCAGTGCAGAAGATTCCTGATGGGGACGCTCCGTCGCCCCGCCGCGGTCGACGACCACCAGCGCGACCCAGAGGCGACCGCATGATCTACGACGAACGCGCCGAAGCCGAGATAGCCGTTCTCACCGACGTCATCGTCGCCGTCGACGCGGCGCTGACGGTCGCCGCGTGCCGGGGCCGCCACCCCAGCGATCAACGCGCTCACGTGGTCGCGATCGTGCTCTACGAGTTGATCGCCAGTGCCCGAATGGTGGCCGGCCCCGATACCGGCCGCCTCTACGCCGCCCCCCTTCTCGATCACCCTGTCGAAAACGCGGCCCCCGACCTGTCCCCGCTCGATCTCTTGATCCCCCTCCTCGTCAACCGGCACACCTCTTGACGCCCTCCGCGCAGCCACCTCGGGCCAGGTGCGAGGACCACCCGAAATGTGCGAGGACAGCCGAGAACGCGCTGCGCCATTCTTGGGGATGCGGCAGTGACCGCTTTCGTAATGGCGACTGCACATGACCATCGAGTCGAGGAGGGTCCGAATGAAGAAGGTCGACATTCTCGAGATGCCCACCCGGAGCGAGATGCGGAATCCCGAGGCACTGAAGAATCGCATGCGGGCCTCCAACGGGGGCAGGGCCGACGCGTTCGACACGTTTCGGTTCGGCTGCCTGATCGCAGCCACGGGGGCGGAAGAGAACGGCA
Source organism: Nocardia sp. NPDC041819 (assembly GCF_055590505.1). Classification (NCBI taxonomy): domain Bacteria; kingdom Bacillati; phylum Actinomycetota; class Actinomycetes; order Mycobacteriales; family Nocardiaceae; genus Nocardia; species Nocardia sp. NPDC041819. The sequence continues at coordinate 129,789 of NZ_JBVJAP010000001.1, forward strand.
GCGACGACAACGCATGTGTCCACCAGTTCGCGGACGCGCTGCCGGGCTGGCTGAGCCGCCTCGGCTTGAACCTGGACGTCCACGCGTGCGGCGTCCTCCACACGGCGGACGGCAACAACACCACCGATCGTGGCGATGCCTCATCGATCTATTGGACGATGACGGGATTCAGCGACCGCCCTCGTGTCTACGAGGCCATCGCTTTCCCAGCCGGTACACCGGCGCCTTCCGACTCGTTGATCCAGCAATACGATGGCTGGTCGCAAAATGCCGCCAGGATAGCGGAGGAGGAGTCCAGTGACTCGGCGCGATTCTCCGCGTTCGTGGAAGCGATGTCCGGCTCGCTGAACTCCTCGGGCAAGAACTTCGGCGGAACCTCGTTCAGTTACTGCAACTGCGACGGCAGCGAAACGTACATCCCCGCCACCGAAGACATCCGAATGCTATGGAGCGTTTCAGGATTGCCCTCCTTCGCATCCAGGGCCTCCTACGACAACCACATGTACGAGTGTGTCTCCACCCTCCCGAAGTAACCTCTCCGGCGATTTTCATGATCAACGGCACGTGACTGCGGCATTTCGCGAGGAGTCGCTCCACCATGTGCCGTTGATCATGACGCAGACGGCGAAGGCGTTCAGCGGCAGCAGTTGGGGTCGAGGACTACGCAGAGAGCTGCCAGGGCATCGCGACGGGCGCGGTGGAAGGTGTTCATGCCGCGCCGTTCCGACTCCACCAACCCGGCCTTGCGGAGCTGGCCGAGGTGATGGCTGACCGTCGACTCCGACAGTCCCACCGCTGTGGCGAGGTCGCCGCCGTTCTCTTCGCCAGGAGCGCTGGTCAACAGCAGGGACAGCAGCTTCACCCGCACCGGGTCGGCGATCGCTTTCAACCGCAACGCCACCTCCAGCGCGGCATTGTCGTCCACCGGCCCGGCCGCGACCGGCTGGCAGCAGACCGGGGCGGACATGTCGATCACGGGCAGTGTCTTGGGCATGCGGTCAACCCTACCCACTTCATTGACATATGTCGAAAAGGTGGCAGACTCGACCTCGAACCGGTTCTTCGATATATGTCACACAAGTGGAGGTAGTCATGTCCCGCATCCAACTCGCCCTCAACGTCGATGACATCGATCGTGCCGTGCGGTTCTACTCGACGCTCTTCGGCGCCGAGCCCGCCAAGCGCAAGCCCGGCTACGCCAACTTCGCCGTCGGCGAACCGCCGCTCAAGCTCGTCCTGATCGAGAACCCCGGCCACGGCGGCAGCGTCAACCACCTCGGTGTCGAGGTCGAGACCTCCGACCGGGTGCACGCAGAGATCGCCCGCCTCTCCGCGGCGGGGTTGTTCACCGAGGAGGAGATCGCCACCACGTGTTGCTTCGCGACCCAGGACAAGGTCTGGGTCACTGCCCCGGACGCCGAGCGCTGGGAGGTCTACACCGTCCTCGCCGACAGCGACACCTTCGGCGGAGCGCCCGAACCCGAGAGCGCGTCCGAGCAGTCCGACGCCGAGGCGGTCCAGGCGTGCTGCGGCACCGCCGAGGAAGCCGCCGTCGAGGGCGCGTGCTGCGGCTCGAACGCGAAGAAGGAAGCCGTCGCCTCCGGCGCCACCTGCTGCCGCTGACCGGAGACCGCTCGCGGCAGCGAATTCACCAGGTGTTCGCTTGCCCATGGATTCGATACACATCAATATCGATGGGTGTCGAAATCGGAGTTACCGCTGTCCGGCGTGACCTCACCGTCTTGTGAGGTCACGCCCCTGGTCCGGCAACCGCTCACCACCGAGGCCGCCGCCGAACTGGCCGGCGTCTTCAAGGCCCTGTCGGATCCGGTGCGGTTGCGGTTGCTGTCGGTCGTGGCCGGCCACGCCGGGCAAGAAGCCTGCGTGTGCGATCTGTCGGAAGGGTTCGACGTCGGCCAGCCCACCATCTCGCACCACCTGAAAGTGCTGCGCGGAGCCGGGCTGCTCAGCAGCGAGCGGCGCGGGTCGTGGGTGTATTACCGCATCGAGCCCGCAGTGCTGCGGCGGCTGTCGCGCCTGCTGGACAACGCCTCTCCGGAAGCGCTGGTGCGATGAACGAAATGACGCGGCGGCTGGTGGCCGAATTCCTCGGCACGGCCCTGCTGGTCACCGTCGTGGTCGGCTCCGGCATCGCCGCCCAGCAACTATCCCCGAACGACGGCGGCGTGCGACTTCTGGAGAACTCCACCGCCACCGTGCTCGGACTCGCGGTGCTCATCCTGGCCTTCGGACCTGTATCCGGTGCTCACTTCAACCCGGTCGTCTCCCTCGCGGACTGGTTGCTGGGTCGCCGCCACGGCACCGGTCTACCGGGCGGAGATCTTCTCGGCTACGTCGCCGTTCAGGTCGCCGGCGGCGGCAGCGGGGCGATCCTGGCGAACGTCATGTTCGACCGACCGGCAGTGCAGATCTCGACGCAGCACCGCATCACCAGCGGACACCTCATCGCGGAAGTCGTCGCCACAGCCGGGCTCGTCGCGGTCGTCTTCGCCCTGGCGCGATCCGGACGGGCCGCGCTGTCGGCAGCCGCGGTCGCCGCTTACATCGGGGCGGCCTACTGGTTCACCAGCTCCACGTCTTTCGCCAACCCCGCCGTGACCATCGGCCGCGTCTTCTCCGATACCTTCGCCGGAATCGCCCCCGCCTCCGCGCCCGGCTACATCGCAGCCCAGATCATCGGCGCGCTGATCGGCCTCGCGCTCATCACACTCCTCTACCCGGCCACCACGGCGACAGCCGCCGACAACGCTGTCGTTCCCGGCGACACCACCGCAACCCACTGAAAGACACCGAGCCGAATGTCAGCCAAACCGACCGTGCTATTCGTCTGCGTCCATAACGCCGGGCGTTCCCAAATGGCCGCCGCATTGCTCGCTCACCTCGCGCACGACCGAGTCGAAGTGCGCTCGGCAGGCTCCGCGCCCGCCGACCGCATCAATCCCGTCGTCGCCGATGTCATGCGCGAGATCGGCATCGACATCACCGACCGGAAACCGAAGATCCTCACCCCCGAAGCCGTCGAAGCCTCCGATGTCGTCATCACCATGGGTTGCGGTGACGCCTGCCCCTACTATCCGGGAAAACGTTATCTCGACTGGAAACTCGACGACCCCGCCGGACAAGATCACGACGCCGTGCGTGCCATCCGCCACCAGATCGAACGACATGTACGCACCTTGCTCGCCGACCTCGCGATAGCGACGACATGACGTAGCCCGCCGCATATCGCGACCCCCAGGCGCATTTTTCACAGAGAAAGCCGGGTGGGTTCGTGACCCGCCCGGCTCGTGGAGATACTTGGATTCGGTCCTCCGTATCGATCAGAACGGCGTGAAGAAGAAGCCGAACCACGCACCGACGGCTGCACCGACAATGCACCCGACGACGGCGCCGACGATGAAGAACCAGATGCCGATGGCGATGCCGATCGCGCAACCGATCGCCGCGCCGAGCACGGCGCCGCCGAACAGGGCGTCGTGCATCAAGCCCTGCACCTCGGGTGCGACCGCGCCGGGTGACGGCACACCGGCCGCCGGTGTCAGCGTCAGTGTCCTAGCCGACGGGTCGACCGATGGTATGACGCTGAAGTTCTGACCGGTCTCCATACGCAGTGTCGTCGGGATCGCGCCGACGATCGCGCCCTCGTCGGAGAGCACGTTGACCGCTGCCGGTGTGACTTCGAACCGTCCCGAAGCCAGGTCGACCGTAGCCGTGCGGTGATCCGCCGCGAGCGTTGTCGTGTAGGAGATAGGCCCATCCACCCCGTTCATCGTGAGGTCTGCCAGGGTGCCCTCACCGTGTGCTGTGGCCATTGCTATGCCCGTTGACGCGACGGCCAACAGGGCGGTAGCCACCAATTTCTTGATAAACATTGGAAGTCCAATCATCGGACGATGTTGTTGGATTTCCCCCGGACGGGCGACAGTGACCGTCGGGTACAATCTTTCACCCGCAACCCGAGCAGTGTCGATAGGTGTCGGGTATGAGAAATTTTCGTAATCTCGGTCGGATTTTTCCCCTAAAGATCGACGCTGCCGCCCCCCTCCGCTTGCTACGCGGCGGCATCGAAGAGGCGAGTTCTACAGCGCGCAAGCCTTTGATTCTTCTCGACGAGAAATAGCCCGATTACCGGGTCGGAAATGAATAGTCCCGTCCCTCCCCGGATCACGCCGAAGCCCCGGCCCCGGTGCCGGGGCCGGGGCCGGGGTGAAAAGGTTACTTCTGGGGTTCCGGTGCCTTGGGCATGGGCGAGTTGATCGTGCTGAAGTACATGATCGCCGCGCCGACGGCGACCGGGGCCGTCACCAGGATCTGGCCCGCGACCGTGCCGAGGGCGCCGACGGCGACGATGCCGCCGAGGCAGCCGACGGCGGCGGCCGGGATGAACGGGCCGAACATGCCGACGATGGTGGCGGCGGCCACGGTCGCTCCGGCGATGCCGCCGAGGATGCAGCCGACCGAGGCGCCGCCGATACCGCCGACCAGCGTGCCGATGGTGGCGCCCATGGAGACGGTGCTGGTCAGACGGGACCAGGCGGCCTGCTCGCGGTCGTACTCGGTCTTCCACGGCGCCTTGTCCTCGAACGGCAGGGCGACCGGCTTGTAGGTCGCGTGCGCCAGGTCGAACTGTGGCGTCAGCGTCGCGGTGCGCTCGGAGATCTCGGCGGCGATGGGGAATTCGAACTCGTCGAGGTGGAAGGTCAACGGCGCGCCCGCGACGACGGTGCCGTCGGCGGCCTTCAGCTTCAGCACCTGGTCCTCGACCACCAGCGAGCCGGAATCGGTGGTGATGATGCTGGAGGTCTCGGTGGCGTGCGCGGTGAAGCCGACACCCGCGGCGGCGGTCTCGGTAGAAGTGGCCCCTGTGGACGTGGGCTCCGTCGACGTGGCCTCCGTGGACGCGGCGTCGGCGGGAACGGCGGGCACGGCGGAACTCGTGCCCGCGCAGATGCTCACGGCAGCGGTCGTGAACGCGGCGGCCAGGGCGAGTTTCGTGAGGTGCATGGAAATCCTTGGTTTCGGAGGCATGGCGAAGCGACGGCCATACCTTGTGAGGTTCGGTAGGTCGTGGAAGAACGGGCGTTCACCCGTGGATATGGGATTCAGGCGGTGGCGCGACTGCGTCCGGCGACGCCGATCAGCACGTCGATCGCCAGGAAGACGAGCAGGCTCCATCCGACCAGTGGGACGAACCACCCCACCACCAGCGCGGCGGCCGCCAGTGGGATGACCAGCCACAGCGAGGACTTGCGCAGCGCGCCGCGTCGCGGAGCCCGGCCGAGGGCGAACCGGCCCGCGTCCCGGGTCGGCCGTCTGCGCCACCACATCAGGTAGCCGCGCACGATCACGGTGATCAGGCCGATCATCGCCGCGAGCAGCAACACCTGATTGAGCAGCCCGAACATCAGCCCCATGTGGAACTGGATGCCCCAGTTGGTGAGCTTGGCCATCAGCGGCCACCCGGCGTAGGGCAGTCGATCGGTCACCGTGCCGGTCGCGCCGTCGACGGCCACCGAGTCGACGGTGTAGATACCGGGCATCCGGCGTTCCTTCACCGCGAACGCCTTGCCGGGCGCGGCCGGGACCGCGATCTCGACCGCCTGCGTGATGCCTGCGGCGCGGGCGGTCGCGTACACCCGATCCAGCTGGGCGATCCGGTCTGCCGGGTCGGCGAGCGCGTGCTCCGCGTGGCCGCCGCCGTGGTGGTCGGAGCCCGAATCATGCTCGGACGCAACGGCCCCCGGCAAGGAGGTGCTGACCGCCGGAGTGGTCCAGCTGAGCTGCTCGCGCAGTTCGGTGATGTTCTCGCCCGCGTAGGTCGACCAGGTCATGCCGGTGACCGACAGCAGCAGCGCGAGCGGAAGCACCCACATCCCGACCGCACCGTGCCAGTTCAGGGTGCGGCCCCGGGCGCGCTGTGACCGATCGGCCGCCCAGAGCCATCCCCAGCCGTTGCGGGCTCGGCGGCCCCGCACCCGGCGCACCCAGACGAGAAGACCGGCCAGCGCGACGATCCACAGCCAGGACGCGGCGAGCTCGCTGTAGAGCCGGCCGGGCTCGCCCAGATGCAGGTCGCGGTGCAAACGATCGATCCAGGTGCGCATCGGCAGCGCACCGGAACTGCCGTACACGACGGCATCGCCCACCGGCTGCGCGGTGTACGGGTTCACGAACACCGCCCGCCGCTCGGATTCGCCCAGCGACGGGTCACTGAACAGTACGCGAGTGGTGTCTTCGGCGCCGGCCGCCGGGGCGACGGCGACGAGCGGCAGATCCGGCCGGGTGGCGACGGCCGCGCCGACCTGGTCCGCCAGCGGCTTCGGCGTTCCGCTCTCGGTGACCGTCAGCAGGTCGCGCGACGCGATCGACTCGAGCGTCGGCGAGATCGCGTAGAGCGCGCCGGTGACGGCCGCTATGAGGATGAACGGCCCGACGAACACTCCTGCGTAGAAGTGCAGCCGCATGGCCAGCGCGTACAGGCTATTGCGCGCGGTGGTCCGGCGGGCGGCGGCGGGGGAGTCCGACGGCTCCGGCAAGTCGGCGTCGGAAGTGATGGTTTCTGTTGTACTCACGGTCGTTTCGTTTCTCACGGCGGGAACCCCGGACGGGCGCACACCGCTTCCCGGTGGCCGTGGACAAGCGGCCACTGCGGCGACAGCGCGTACCTCGCGGACGCTGGTCGCGGACTACGTGAAGCGGCGGCCTTTCGGCCGACGGTGAACGCGCTCATCAGAGGAAGCGTGATCGCACCGCGGCTCGGAAGGATGGTTCGCGACCCGGACGGCACATCGCGTCGGCACGCTCAGGTATGGGCACGAGAGTGCGCGGCGATACCGTGCTGCACGGGAAAGCCATGACGGTGAGCAGTACTCGCGCCACGGCGCCACGTGCACCGGGTAGGGGAGGAAATCAGAGAACGACCGCGAAGGGCGGAGCCCGCGTGCGCAACGCCTCCGCGGCGAACACGCGCAGGACGACGCGATCGCGGTGGTGCGTCCGCAGAGCGGCGCGGTCCGCGACGCGGGGCGGGGTGTGGCGCAGCGGGAGCACGCGGCGCAGCACCGCGGTCCCGATCCGGTATGCGGCTTCCGCGCCGCGGATCACGATGGCCGCCGCGAAGGCCGCGCACAGGTGGGCGGCGAGCATGGCCGGAGTCAGCTGGGCATCACCGTGATGCAGGTGTCCCGAGCTGATCCCCATGGTGAAGTGCCCGAGCAGCTGTCCGGCGACCAGCGCCGCGATCAGCCCGGACGACGTGTCGCGCAACGGGGCCAGGCTCGCCACCAGCGCCCCGATCACGGCGGACGCGGCGGCGAGCAGCGCCACCGCGGTGGTATCCGGCAGCATGCCGCCCGAAACCCAGCCGTGCGCCGCTACGGAAATGGCCCCCGAGATCGCACCGGCCGACCCACCGCGCAGCCGCGCGACGGCGCCGCGACGTCCCGCGGCAGACCGGTCGAACTCATAACTCACCCGCTGATGATAGCCGACCGATTGCAGGCCCTCGACCGCATCGGCGAGCGCCGATAGGCGACGTGACGTGCGGTTTTCCAAGTGGAAATAGTTCGGTCTTCCGGGGAGCGGCGTACGCCACCCCGGAAGACCCGGTCCGCGCGCCGTCAGCCCGCCTCGACCTCCATCTCGATCAGCGGCTTGCGCAGCAGTTTGCCGGTCGCGTTGCGGGGCAGCTCGTCGAGGAAGACCACCTCGCGCGGAACCTTGTAGCGGGCGAGGTTCGCCTTGACGTAGTCCTTGATCTCCTGCGGGTCGCGCTTGGAGTCGGGGCCGGGAACGACGAAGGCGCGCAGCCGCTTGCCGAACTCACGGTCGTCCACGCCGACGACAGCGGCTTCGAAGATGTCGTCGCGGCCCGCGATGAGGTTCTCCACCTCGAGCGGGAAGACGTTCTCACCGCCGGAGACGATCATGTCGTCGTCGCGGCCGTCGATGTAGAGCAGGCCGTCGGAGTCGAAATGTCCCACGTCGCCGCTGGACATCATGCCGTCGACGACCTCCTTGGTACGGCCGTCGGTGTAGCCGGTGAAGGCGAAGCCGTTGTCCACGAAGATGGTTCCGGTGACGTTCGGCTCGGTGATCGGCTTGCGGTTCTCGTCCAGCAGCACGATCCGGATGCCGACCGGCGCCTTGCCCGCGGTGGTCGGCGCCTTGCGCAGATCCTCGGGGGTGGCGACCGTCATGACGGCGCACTCGGTGGAGCCGTACAGGTTGTAGAGACTGTCGTTGAAGTGGTCCAGCGTGCGGGTCACCACATCGGGCGCGATGGCCGAGCCCGCCGCGAAGATCACCTTGACGCTGCTGACGTCGTACTTCGCCAGTACGTCCGCATCCAGGTCGAGGATGCGTTGCAGCATGGTCGGCACCGCGACCAGCGAATCCGCCTTGTAGGTCTGGATGTTCGCCAGCGTCTGCTCGGGGTTGAAACGGCGCTGCTGGAAGACCACCCGATTGCCCAGCGCGAGACCGAGGGTGAACTGGGACAGGCCGGTGCCGTGGAAGATCGGCGCCGCCATGAGCATGGTGCCGTTGTTGGGCAGCGGCACCCGGTCGATGAACTGAGCCGAGGCGAAGGGGCTGACCCGGTCGCGCGGCGCTCCCTTCGGGGTGCCGGTCGTGCCGCTGGTCAGGATGACCATGCCGCCCGGCTTGGCGGGCGCGGGCAGCGCTGCGCCGGACTGCCCGGTGATCAGCGAGTCGATGGTCGGTATCGCGGGATCGGCGTTGTCCTTCTCGTCCACCCAGGTGAGGATGCGCGGGATCGCGGCGGGAATGGCGCTCATCAGGTCGATGAACTCGCTGTCGTGCAGCACCGCCTTGACGTTCTCCCGCTCGGCCACGTCGGCGAACTGCGGCTTGGCGAACCCGGTGTTCATCAGCACCCCGCGCACGCCGAGCTTGCCGGTGGCCAGCAGGCTCAGCACCATGCCGCGGTGGTCGCGGGCCAGGATCGCCACCACGTCACCGGGATTGATGCCTTTGTTCTGCAATCCCCGGGCCAGGGCGTTCGACTGCTCGTTGAGCTGGCCGAAGGTCAACTCCCCGCCTTCGTCGACGATGGCCACGGCGTGCGGCCTGGTCTGCGCGGCGTGCATGACGACCCCGGCGAACGGGCCGAACTTCAAGATATTGAACGCCGACCGCGCCGCGTGGTCGGGGCGCAGCGGATTGAACAGCCGCCGCTTGACCATCACGTTCACGCCAAGGGCCAGATCGCCCGCCTTGCGGGCGGTGCCGCCCAGCGCGGGGAGGGAAAGAGACATCGACGACAACCTTCCGGCGGTGTCACCCGGTGGTCCTCCGGGTGGTGCGGACCGCAATTTCGATACCCAGTGCTGGCGCTAACAGTAGCAAGCTCGTGTAACCGGCTGTGTCATGTATCTCAGCGGGTGCTACCCGCTGGTAGCGGGCCGGGCGGGGAAGCCCGGCCCGCTGCGGATCAGGCCTGGACCTCGTAGTCCACCAGCACGCGGCGCAGCAGCTTGCCGGTCGCGTTGCGCGGCAGGTCGTCGAGGAAGACCACCTCGCGCGGCACCTTGTACCGCGCAAGGTTGTTCTTCACGTACGCCTTGATCTCCTCGCCGTCGGGGGCGTGGCCCGGCTCGGGGACGACGAAGGCGCGCAGGCGCTTTCCGAACTCCACGTCGTCCACGCCGACCACCGCCACGTCGAAGACGTCGGGCCGCTCCAGCAGCAGGTTCTCCACCTCCTGCGGGAAGACGTTCTCGCCGCCGGACACGATCATGTCGTCGTCGCGGCCGTCCACCATGAGCAGGCCGTTCTCGTCGAAGTGGCCCACGTCGCCGCTGGACATGTAGCCGTCGATGATCTGCTTGTGCCTGCCGTCGGTGTAGCCCTCGAACGGCGCGCCGCTGCGGATGAAGATCCGGCCCGTGGTGTCGATGGCGGTGACGCGCTGGTCGTTCTCGTCGTAGAGCCGCACTTCACAGGTGATCGGCGCGCGTCCGACGGTGCCGGGCGCGAGTGCCAGATCCTCCGGATTCGCCACGGTCGCCACGGCGCACTCGGTGGAGCCGTAGAGGTTGTAGAGCACCGGGCCGAACGCCTCGGTGGCCTTGATGGTGAGTTCGGGCGACAGCGCCGAACCGGCCAGCACGATCGCCTTCAGGGAGGACGTGTCGTACTTCGCCCGGATCGCCGGATCGAGCTCGACCATCCGGTGCAGCATCGTGGGCACCGCCACGAGCATGTCGGCCTTGTGCTCGGCGACCAGGGCGAGCGTCGCCTCGGCGTCGAACCGGCGGCGCACCACCACCTTGTTGGACAGGGCCGCGCCGACCAGCCAGGTGGCCAGGCCGGTGCTGTGGAAGATCGGCGAGACGATCACCTGGGTGCCGCGCTGCGGGAACGGGATGCGATCGACCATCTGCGCGGTGGACAGCGGAGTGACCTTGGTGCGCGGCGCGCCCTTCGGCAGGCCGGTGGTGCCACTGGTCAGGATGATGAAGCCACCGGGCTTGCTCGGCGCGGGCAGCGGATCGGCGGAGTTGGCGGCGACCAGGTCGTCGATGGTCTGCGCGCCCTCGGGCAGTGCGGTGCCCTCGTCGACCCAGGTGAGGTAGCGCGGCAGGTCGGTGGGCAGCGCGTCGAGCAGGCCGAGGAACTCGCTGTCGTGCAGCACCGCCCTGACCTTCTCGCGCTGGCACACCTCGGCGAACTGCGGCTTGGCGAACCCGGTGTTCATCAGTGCCACCCGCACGCCGAGCTTGCCCGCGGCGGCCATGGCGATGATCAGGCCGCGGTGATCGCGCGCGAGCAGGCCGATCACCATGCCCTCGGTGATGCCCGCCGCCTGCAATCCGCGGGCGACGGCCGTGGACCGGTCGTCCAGTTCGCGGTAGGTCAAGGCGCCTGCCTCGTCCACGATGCCGGGCGCGTCCGGCGCCACGCGCGCGGAGTGCCTGATCAAGGTGGCCTGGGGGCCGAGGATGCGCGATTCCTTCATCGTCCGCAGCGTTTCCAGTGGCTTCCTGGGATCGGTGACACCCCGGGAGCGCAGCACACCCAGCGCCTTCACGGCCTCCAGCGTGTGGGCCAAGTTCATGTCGAATTACCTCCACAAAACCCTCGCGTCGGTCCTCGACCTAGCGAACCGGTACGGCGTGTTGACTTGCCACCGTAGCAGTGCGGAGTGTGACAGGTCACAATTGAACCGGACAAATCAGTCTCGGATCGGCAGCGTCCGCCGCTGGTAGGAGCGGTGCGCGGCCCGATTCCAGGTTTCGGCTAGTGGCTACCGGTCGGTAGCGTTACCCTCGCAACGTCCCGAGCCCGCTCGAAGGGAGATGCGGCCGATGTCCGCTCCACAGGACCGCCAACCGTTCATCGATGTTCCCGCCGATCTGCCCGGCATCCGGAGTCTGTTCGCGTTCAAACCCGAAACGGGCGCGGCGCTGAGCGAATTCGCGCAAACCTTGTTGCGTGGGTCGTCTCCGCTGACGCCGGGGGAGCGCGAGACGATCGCCGCGTACGTGTCCTCGCGCAACGAGACCTATTTCTGCACACAGTCGCACGCGGCGACGGCGGCGGTGCTGGTGGACGGCGGTCGCGACGTGATCGATGCCGTCATCGAAGACGTGGAGTCCGCCGCGATCGGTCCGAAACTCCGTGCGCTGCTGCGGATCGCGGACAAGGTGCGGCAGTCGGGGCTGGCGGTGACCCCCGAGGACGTCGAGCAGGCGCGCGCGGCGGGTGCGAAAGACGAGGACATCCACGACGCGGTACTGGTAGCGGCCGCGTTCTGCATGTTCAACCGCTACGTCGACGGCCTCGCTACGATCGCGCCCCGGGAACGCGCGGCCTACGAGCAGATGGGCGCGGTGCTCGCCACCGCCGGATACGTCGCCGCCGGGGCGGCGCCCGGATCAGCGCCTGGCGCTGGCGAGGGCGACCAGTAACGGAACCACCCTGGCGGCCGGGACCTCGAACCGGCCGCGGCCCGCGGTGTGCAGCCAACCCACCGCGGCCAGCTGCCGCAGATGGTGATAGATCTGGCCGGAGTCGCCGACACCGTCCACCCCGGCGAGTTCTGCCGCGGTTCTGCGCCCGCCCATGATCTCGCGCAGCAGACGCAGCCGGACCGGGCTGCCCAATGCGGCAAGGCATTCGGCGGTCTCGGCCCAGTCGTCCTCGATGAGGTCGCCGGTGGTGAACCTGGCTTGCCATGCGCGCTGCTGGTCGTTGGGCAGGCGGACCGACCCGGCGAAGAGGACGCCGCCGTTGGGCTCGTCGGCCGCCGCGAACTCCTCCTGCAGGCGAGCCACCGCCCACTCCGCGGTGACCGGAGGAAGGCTCTCCGGCCGTACATTCTCTTCCAGCGCGCTGAGCCGCCGCTCCAGCTCGGCGACTCGGTCTTCCAGACTCACGAATCCAAAAGTTACGGAAGTACGTATCGTCCGACAAACCGAGGGCTCCGGCCCCGCGGCGGCGGGAGCCGGAGCCCGCGCGATCTCAGTTGTAGACGGCGCCGAACGACGGGACCGAGATCGTGCCCAGCCGGTAGGCGTATCCGTCCGGGTTCTCGTCGCTCACGGGCACCGACCAGCGGTGCCACAGCGATCCATACACCGCGGCGACGACCGGGCCCGCGCCGGTGTCCAGGGCGCGGGTGCGAATGGTGGTGTCCACCGGAACATCGTTGTGCTCGTAGAGAAGTTCGGTGCCGCTGCGTCCGTTGGCCAAGTTGATCCACAGCACTTCGAGCTTCGCGCCGCCCTGGTTCGGCGAGATGGTGCCGGGTCCGCCGAAGAACCCCAGACGGAATCCGTCGACCCCGAGAGCGATTCCCGATCCGTATACGCCAGGACCCTCTCCTCGTCCGATATCCGACTGCGCGGGAATCTGGAACGGTTGCGCGGGCAAGGCCACCTGCTCGGCCTCGGCCAGCTGCCCGGAGGCGATCAGCCGATCCACCGCCTGCTCGGCCGCCGCGTTCCCGGCCGCGGCTGCACGCAGTTGCTGCGCCGCGGCAGTCCAGTCCATCGTGGCCGGCTGCGCGGCGGCGTGCCCGGCGAAGGGCGCTACCAGCACCGCGGAGGCGGCGAAGGCGGTAGCGAGGCGACGCGTAAGACTCAGTCGTTGCATAACCAGTTCTCCTCGAAGTTTTCTGGTACAGCTCGAGTGAAAATACGTCCGCTGATTCGTCGATCCAGCGACTCAGGGCGATAGGCTGCCTGGTCGGTGCGCCGCCTGTCCAGGGGTGAGCGCCGAATGGCGTGATCGTGTCGTTGACTCATCGACGCAGCGGCTTGCTCGTCAGCGGGCCGAGCGCAATAGATCCCAGGGGCGCAGCGGTTTCCATGCCGCGCGAGGCCTCTGCGAAACGGGCCGCCGACGGCGTTCGCAGGCCCGCTCGTGGACATCGTGGCATCAACGATGTGGCTGCCGACCGGGGGCGTGCGGGGGTGCATCCTCGATAAACCGTTCCGTATGGTCTGGCCGAGGGTAGTGTGGGTTTCGAGGCGACCGCCGAATCCGCGGCGGCGGTGACCGTATCTGTACGGTGTGCCACCCAATCGGGCGTCATCGATCGCGAATGAGCGGAGAATCCAGAAAATGCATCGAAGTAACCGGTCACCGTTGTTCAGCCATCCGAGTGAGCCCGCCGAGGTCGGCGCGCCCGCGGCCGGCGTTCCCGTGCCCGTATTCAGCGACGTCGTCTCGGCGACGCCGTCCGCGGTGACCGACGAAGCGGGACCGGTCGACTCCGGCGGCGATTAGTGCATCCGGCCGGCCGGGTTTGGGACCTGGGTTACGCCGCCGGCTGGCGGCTGGTGCGTGCCCTGCCGGAATCGCTGGCCGTCCGCCTCTTCGACGCGGGAGCCGAACGCGCGGCCCGCGACGGTGGACCGAACCAGTTGCGCCGCAATCTCTCCCGTGTCCTGGGCACCGAGCCGGACGAGGTGCCGCATGCGCTGGTCCGGGCGAGCCTGCGCTCCTATGCCCGGTACTGGCGCGAAGCCTTTCGGCTGCCGTCGATGGACCCGGTGCGGCTGGCCGACGCCATCGAATCCTCGGCGACCGGGCTTGAACACATCCACCAAGCGGTCGAACGCGGCACCGGCGCGGTGCTCGCCCTGCCGCACAGCGGTAATTGGGACCTGGCCGGAGTCTGGCTGGTACAGCGCGTCGGCTCACCGACTGTGGTCGCGGAGCGGCTCGCGCCGGAATCATTGTTCCGGCGCTTCGTCCGTTTCCGTGAACGTCTGGGTTTCGAGATCATCCCGCTCACCGGCACCGCGACGCCGCCGTTCCCGCAGCTGCTCGCCAGGATCCGGCAGGGACGGATAGTCGGACTGCTCGGTGAACGCGACCTGTCCGGTACGGGCGTACCAGTCACCTTCTTCGGTGAGCCTGCTCGGCTGCCTGCCGGTCCGGCCCGGCTGGCAATCGACACCGGCGCGCCACTGCTTCCCGTGCACTGCTGGTTCACCCCGGACGGTTGGGGAGTGCACGTGGATCCCCCGCTCGACACCAGCCGTGGAGTGGGCGAGACCACCCAGGCGCTGGCCGATCGCTTCGCCGCCGGTATCGCCGCCCACCCCGCCGATTGGCACATGCTCCAGCCCCTCTGGACGGCCGACCTCACCGCCGCGCAGCTCGCGCGCCGGAGTGCCGCACCGCCGGATCGAACCCGATCCTGAGCTGCCTCAGTCGCCGGGCAACCCCCACGCGAATCCGGCGGCGATCGCGAAACAACTGACAATCGAAATGAGAACAATGCTCCACATGGGCGCGAAGGATACGGAACATCCGGTCCGGAAGCCATAGACGCCTGATCACCAAATCTGTTCGGTGGACACGTCATTCGTTTTGCTCGATGGACTGGAAACGGAAAATCCGGTGCGAGTCCGAGAAGCTCGCACCGGATTTCGCTACCCGGATCGTCTACGCCGGTATCACTTCAGCTCGGCGCTGGTCTTGCCGAGGACGCGGCGGGCCACGATGAGCTGCTGGATCTGCTGGGTGCCTTCGAAGATGTCCAGGATCTTCGAGTCACGGCCCCACTTCTCCAGCAGGGTGCGCTGGGAGTAGCCGATGGCTCCGGCCAGTTCGACGGCCTTCAAGGTGACGTCGGTGCCGGTGCGGCCCGCCTTCGCCTTGGACATGGACGCCTCGAGTGAGTTGGGCTTCTTGTTGTCGGCCATCCACGCGGCACGCAGGGCGAGCAGGTAGGCGGCCTCGTAATCGGCTTCCATCCGCAGGAATTCGGCGGCGGCGGCGTGCTGGTTGTTGGCCGGGGTGTCGTAGGAGATCTCCACACCGGCGTCGGTCAGGATCGAGCGCAGCTCTTCGAGCGCGGCGCGGGCGACGCCGATCGCCATCGCGGCGACGAGCGGTCGGGTGTTGTCGAAGGTCTGCATGACCCCGGCAAAACCCTTCTCCACGTTGACTTCCGGGCTGCCGAGGATGTTGTCCTTCGGAATCCGGCAGTCCTGCAACAGCAGCACGGCGGTGTCGGAGGCCTTGATGCCGAGCTTGTGCTCGAGCCGGGCCACCGAGAGGCCGGGAGCGTCGCGCGGCACGACGAACGACTTGATCGCCGCGCGTCCGAGGCTCTTGTCCACCGTCGCCCAGACCACGATGTGGGTCGAGCGCTGGCCCGCGGTGACGAAGATCTTCTCGCCGTTGAGCACCCACTCGTCGCCGTCGAGCACTGCGGTGGTGGACACGGCGGCGGAGTCGGAGCCGAACGACGGCTCGGTGATCGCCATCGAGGCCCACACCTTGCCGAAGCGCTTCAACTGCTCGTCGGTGGCCACGGCGGCGATGGCCGCGTTGCCCAGGCCCTGGTAGGGGATCGACAGCATGAGGCCGACATCGCCCCACGAGGTCTCCAGCGCGTTCAGCAGCGCGGACATGTTGCCGCCGTTGGTGTTGCCGAGCAGCTCGGTGGCGTGACGGTCGGTGTCGCTGTCGTCGGAACGGCCACCGGCGGCGCCGCCGATCTTCTGGGTGCCGGAGTCGGCCAGACCCTCGACCATGGCGGCCATGGTGTCCAGCTCGACCGGGTAGTCGTGCTCGGCGAGGTCGTACTTGCGCGAGATCGGGCGGAAGATCTCCTGCGCGACCTGGTGCGCCTGGTTGGCGCTGGCCCGCAGCTTCTTGGGGAGTTCGAGATTGATCATGGGGGAGGTCTCCTGGAAAACGGAACGGGCCGGTTAGATGAGCACGACACCTTCGGCGATGCCGATGGCCCGCAGGTCGCGGTACCAGCGCTCGACCGGGTGTTCCTTGGTGAAGCCGTGACCGCCGAGCAGCTGCACGCCGTCGAGGCCGATCTGCATGCCCTTGTCGGTGGCGAGCTTTCGGGCCAGCGCCGCCTCGCGGCCGAAGGACAGGCCCTGCTCCGCGCGGGAAGCGCCACGCAGCGTCACCAGCCGCAGGCCGTCGAGTTCGATGGCGATGTTGGCGACCATGAAGGCGACCGCCTGACGGTGCGAGATCGGCTCGCCGAACGCTTCGCGCTCGTTCACGTACGGGATCACGTAGTCCAGCACGGCCTTACCGGTGCCCGCGGCGAGCGAAGCCCAGCCGAGGCGGGCCAGGCGCACGGCGTCGGCGTACTCCTCGGCGCGGGTCGCCGCATCACCATCGCCCAGGATGGCGTCGGTGCCGACCGCGACGTTGTCCAGGATCAGGCGGCCCAGGCCCGCGGCGCGCAGACCCATGCTCGGGTCGGCCTCCACCACCAGGCCCGGGGCGTCCGACTCGACGATGAACAGCGCGGGACGGCCGTCCAGCTCCGCGGCGACGAGGAACAGCTCGGCATCGGCCGCAGCGGGGACCAGGCTCTTCACGCCCGAGATGCGGTAGCCGCTCGGCGAGCGCACCGCCTTGGTGTCCAGGGCGAACGGATCGAACAGGGCGCGCGGCTCGCTGATCACCACGGAGGCCTGCGGCACGTTCTCGCCGGTGAAGGACGGCAGGTAGGTCTTCTGCTGCGCGTCGCTGCCCCACTGCGAGAGCGCGACCGCGACGCCGCTGGGCGCCAGGATGGGCAGGGCCAGACCCATGTCGCCGTGCGCGAGCGCCTCGGCGACCAGTGAGTTGGTCACCGCACCGCGCTCGGAGGCCGCACCCTCGAGTTCCTCGGGCACGTTGATCAGGGTGATGCCGAGTTCGGCGGCGCGCTCGAGCAGGTCGCGGGGCGCCTTGGCGGCGTTGTCGGCCTCGTAGGCGGCCGGGCGCAGGATCTCGGCGGCGAATTCCCGCACCGTCTCGACGATCATCTGCTGTTCGTCCGACGGCGTCAGGTCGAAGAAGTCCTTGTTCTTCGCCTCGTTGGTGGCCAGGCGCTTCGGCGCGCCGCTGCCCGCCACCCTGGCGAACGCGCGGGTCGCCGCGCCGAGCGTGCGGAAGCCGGTCTTGGTGCCCTCATAGGTGACGCGCTCGATCGGCTTGCGCAGGTTGTATTTCTCGGCGAGTTCCGACCCGGTGAGAGTCGTCATGACCCGCATCGCCGCGCCCATCCAATCCCGCTTGGGTTGGGTCAGGCCGACCGCGGACGTGTCTGGACGTCGCTTCGTTGCGCTGTCTCGAGTGCTCATCATCACCTGTTTTCTCGGACGGTTCGGTGCGGTCTGTCTCCGGCTATCTTACTCCAGAGTAAGGCTATCTTACTGCTGAGTAAGAACGGCGTCGAGAGGCAGCATACGCGGGGAATCCGCGCCTTGCTGGACAAGTGCCCAAAGCTGGGCAGTCGGCGATCGGACACCGTCCGCGCCGCGCGCGAGACCACGCGTGCCAGGGCGGTGAGCTGCACTTTCCGGCTTGCTGGAGAAGCTGCCGGGCCGAACAGTCGAAGCGGCCGCCGCCGATTCGCCCGTTCCAAGGCGAAAGTGATGATCGATCCTGTTTCGTTACCGGCACTCGGATGCGCGTCCGCCTCGCGACGACGGTGTGGATCTGTCGGGACCGACCGGCTTGCGAGGTTGGAAGCGGCGGCCCGCGAGAATATGGCCGAAGATCCCTCGGCATATCTGGATGCCAACCACGACTTCGCCGTGGTGTTCTGGGAAGTGCCCCGCGCGACGATTCGGCGTCCCGAGATCCCCGTTCGAGTGCCTACCGGCGGACGTGCGACCGGTGCCCGCCCACTATTCGAAGATCGCCATCGAGGTCATCTCGCCCAGTCATGTCAACGGACCGGCTCGACGGTCTCGACCACAGCGTCGGCCCCTATCGGCTCGCCCGGCTCGAAACCGCAGACCGCGTTCGCCGTCGACCTGCCGATCCGGATCCAGCTCGACCGGGATCAGTCGACCGACCTCGTGCTGTGAGGTTCGCAGACAGGAAGGCCCGGCCCGGACGAGCCGGTGGCGCGGTGGCCACCGGCTCCGGCGCTCACTCGCGCACGTAGTAGCGCAGCGTCGCGTAGGCCGTGATCGCCGCGAAGACGATGCCGACCGGGGCGATGACCAGCGCGGTCATCGCGATGTCGTCGCCGGTGATGCGGGGGAAGACCTTGCTGGCGAACAGGTCGCCGAGGGCGCGGTCGATCACCAGCGGACGGGCGATGAGCAGACCCAGCACCGCGAGCACCGAGCCGGCCAGCGCGGCGACCATGGCCTCGAGCAGGAACGGCAACTGGGTGTACCAGCGGGTCGCGCCGACCAACCGCATGATGCCGACCTCGGTGCGCCGGGTGAACGCGGCGATCTGCACCATGTTGGCGATCAGCATCACCGCGGCCAGCGCTTGCAGCACGGCCAGACCGAAGGCCGCGTTGCGCAACCCGTCGAACAGGCTGACCAGCCGGTCCACGATGTCCTTGTCGTTGCGCACCATGCCGACGCCGGGGCGATCGTAGAACTTCTCGTAGATCGTGGGGTAGAGCTCCGCGTCCTCCATCTTCACCCGCAGTGACGCGGGCAGCGGCGTCTCGCTGACGTATTTGGCCAGCTCGGGCTGGTCCTTGAAGGTCTTCTCCTTGGCCTCGCGGACGGCCTCCTCCCGATTGAGGAACTGGACCGACTCCACGCCGCCGGTGGCCTTCAGGTCCGCCATGAGCGACCGGCACGGGTCCTGCGAGCAGTCCGGATCGTTGGCCGAGACGTCTTCGGTGAGGTACAGCCGCACCTCCAGCCGGTCCAGGAAGTACTGCTCGGTCTTGTCCGCGATGCGCACCGCGAGCAGACCGCCGCCGAGCATGGTGAGCGAGACCGCCGTGGTCAGGATCATCGCGATGGTCATCGTGACGTTGCGGCGCAGGCCCGCGAAGACCTCGCCGAACAGGAAGCTCGCGCGCATTACCGGCCCACCCCGTACACGCCCGTGGCCTCGTCTCGCACCAGGCGCCCGTGGTCGAGCTCGACCACCCGCCTGCGCATCGCGTCGACGATGTGGTTGTCGTGGGTGGCCATCACCACCGTGGTGCCGACGCGGTTGATCCGCTCCAGCAGCATCATGATGTCGGCGCTGGTATCGGGATCGAGATTGCCGGTCGGTTCGTCGGCCAGCAGGACCAGCGGCCGGTTCACGAACGCCCGCGCGATCGCGACGCGCTGCTGTTCACCACCGGAAAGCTCGGTCGGCAGCCGGTCGGCCTTGCCGCCGAGTCCCACCATGTCGAGCACCTCGGGAACGGTGCGGTCGATGAACTGGCGCCGCTTGCCGATCACCTCCAGCGCGAACGCGACGTTCTGGTACACCGTCTTCTGCTGCAGCAGCCGGAAATCCTGGAACACGCAC
This sequence comes from Nocardia sp. NPDC041819, assembly GCF_055590505.1. Classification (NCBI taxonomy): domain Bacteria; kingdom Bacillati; phylum Actinomycetota; class Actinomycetes; order Mycobacteriales; family Nocardiaceae; genus Nocardia; species Nocardia sp. NPDC041819. Next base: position 149,538 of record NZ_JBVJAP010000001.1, read on the forward strand.
CCGATGCGCTGGCGTAACTTGGGCACCTTGCGGCCGGGTAACCGGTCGACCCGGAAATCGGCGACTCTGATCTCGCCCGCCGTCGGCGCCTCCTCCTTCAGCAGCAATCGCATGAAGGTCGATTTGCCCGAGCCGGACGGTCCGATGATGAAGACGAACTCGCCCTTGCCCACATCGACGGTGATGTCGTCCAGCGCGGGTCGCGTCGAGGTCTTGTACGACTTGGTCACGTTCCGCATGGTGATCACGGGGAGCCAGTGTAACCAGCAACCGGTCGCGGCCTGCGTCGTCAACCATGGGTGACAGCGCGGCGGCGGGCCGTCGCGCTCGGCTCAGCGGCCCGGCGGTTCCGTGATCACCGCTGCTGGAACAGCGTTGACCAGGGTGGCCGGAGCGGTGGTGGTTTCGTCGGGTTTGACGAAGACGTACAGCACGAACGTGGCGACCCAGGTTGCCAACAAAATCGCCGTGGATCTACGTGGTCTCACTGATTCCCTCCCGGCGCAGCGCCGCGGCGACTCGCACCCGCAGCTCGCGTCCGACTTCGAATTGTTTGCCCGGCAACGTCCGGGCAACCATTCGGATGTTCATCTGGTCGACGGTGAGGTCTTCCACACCCATGACGGTGGGCTCGTCGAGCAGCAACGGCTTCAGACGAGCGTCTTCGTACGCCTTTGTACCGACCTCGTGCAGGATCTCGTTGACCCTGGTGATGTCAGCGCTGGCGGCCACCGGCACGTCGATCGCGGCGCGTGCCCAGTCCTTCGACAGGTTCGTGACCTTCACGATCTGGCCGTTGGGCACCGTGATCACTTCACCGTCGGCGTTGCGCAACGTGGTGATCCGCAGCGTGACGTCCTCGACCGTACCTTCCGCCTGCTCCGCGGCTCCAGTCACCGCGATGCGGACCACATCGCCGAACCCGTACTGCCGCTCGGTGATCAGGAAGAATCCGGCGAGGATGTCCTGCACGATGCGCTGGGCGCCGAAACCGAGCGCGGCGCCGAGCACCGCGGCGGGCGCGACCAATCCGGTGACGGCGAAACCGAGCCGCCGCAGCACCTCCATGGTGATCAGCACGTAGACGATGGTCAGCACCACCCAGGTGATCACCTGGGCCAGCGCGTGCCGATGCTTGGCCGCCTCGGTGCGCACCAGGGCGTCGCTGCTGTGGAATCCGGCGTCGATCCGGCGGGTGACCCGGTCCCTCAGGTAGGTGGCGAACCGGCTGAACAGGATGGCACCGAGGATGAGCAGCACGATCTCCAGGCCCGCGCCGCGTAGCCACGTGGTGAAACCGGTGGAAGCGATCGCCTGGATGCCCGCGACATTCATCTAGCTCGCCTGCTCTCGCATTCGCCAGCGGATACCCGACTCGATGAACCCGTCGATGTCACCGTCGAGCACCGCCGACGGATTGTTGACCTCGTAGTTCGTCCGCAGGTCCTTGACCATCTGGTAGGGGTGCAGCACGTAGGAGCGCATCTGATTGCCCCAGGACGCACCCTCGTTGGTCTTCAGCGCGTCCATCTCGGCGCGCTCTTCCTGTCGTTTGCGCTCCAGGAGCTTGGCCTGCAGCACGCGCATGGCCGAGATCTTGTTCTGCAGCTGCGATTTCTCGTTCTGACAGGTGACCACGATGCCGGTGGGCAGATGGGTGATGCGGACCGCGGAGTCGGTGGTGTTGACGCTCTGGCCACCCGGGCCCGACGAGCGGTACACGTCGACGCGGATCTCCGTCTCCGGCACCTCGATGTGGTCGGTGGTCTCGACCACGGGTAGCACCTCGACCTCGGCGAAGGAGGTCTGGCGGCGACCCTGGTTGTCGAACGGGCTGATCCGAACCAGCCGGTGGGTGCCCATCTCGACCGACAGCGTGCCGTAGGCATAGGGCGTCTTCACCGCGAAGGTGGCGCTCTTGATGCCCGCTTCCTCGGCGTAGGAGGTGTCGTAGACCTCGACCCCGTACTTGTGCCGGTCGGCCCAGCGGATGTACATGCGCATCAGCATCTCGGCCCAGTCGGCGGCGTCCACGCCACCGGCGCCGGAGCGGATGTTCACCAGCGCGTCGCGCTTGTCGTACTCGCCCGACAGCAGCGTGCGGACCTCCATCGCCTCGACGTCGCTGTGCAGCGCGACCCGCTCGGCGTCGGCCTCGGCGAGCGCGCTGGTCCTGGCCTCGCCCTCTTCCTCCTCGGCCAGTTCGTAGAGCACCGGCAGATCGTCGAGCCGCTGACGCAGCTCCTCCACCCGGCGCAGTTCACCCTGGGCGTGCGACAGCTCACTGGTGACCTGCTGGGCGTGGTCCTGGTCGTTCCACAGGTCGGGGTCGGCGGCCTGATGCTCGAGCTCGTCGATACGACGGCGCAGCTCGTCGATGTCGAGGACCGATTCGACCGTCTTCAGGGTGGCGTCGAGTTCGGCGAGATCAGCGGAAACGTCAGGATGCACGATCGTCAAGCCTAGCTGCCCCTCTGTGACGGCAGCACACGAGTGCGCACGGGATGACCGGGGACGGCGTCGCCGGGGGTGGCCGCTGTCGTGCGCGGGCCGGCCGGTCGGGTCGCCGGGACGTCACACGCACGTTCCCGGCTCCGCACGGGACGGGTGCGCTGTGACGGACGCCTCATGGGTTTCCACCCTAAACGGCGACCGCGCTTGGCGCAGTTGGTGATTGGAATTCGCAGGGTTGATGACCGTTCTGCCGCGCGGTGAGATGCCGTCGCGGCCGATCGTTCGTCTTGCCGGACCGACGGACCGGGCCGGCCGGGCGGTGTGTCGAACTCCACTGACTCCGCCTGTGGGTGAAGTGCGTGCTCCGCCCGCGCCGCGATACCGACCGCTCAGCCCGAGACCGCGTGCAGTCCGCCGGGACGGCGTCCGTTGAGCGTGTCGAGCGCGGCGGCGGTGGCGTCGTCGGCGGGCAGGTAGACGATCACCCGCTGGTCGTCGTCGGCGGAGAGTTCGAGGGATTCGTAAGCCAGGCGCAGCGAACCGGCCTCGGGGTGGGCGAGACGGGTGATGCCGGTGGCGGCGGCCAGGCTCGGCACCGTCTCGACCCGGTCGGCGAACGCCGGGCCCACGGTGACGGTGAGTTCGTCGGCGAGGGCGGCGATATGCGGGTCGGCTCGGAACGGTCCCTGTTTCAACGTGGCGACCGTCGCGTCGGCGATGTGCTCCCAGTCCGGGTAGAGGTTCTGGGCGCCGGGCAGGCAGAAGACGAAACGCGCCAGGTTGGGCGGGGTGTGCGGGCCGTCGAACAGTCCGGTCGGCGCCATCAGCCGGTGGTAACCGCCGGTGTAGGCGAGCACTTCGGTGAGGCGGTTGACCACGACGGCGGGCGCGGGTTCGAGCCGATCCAGGATCGCGCGCACCGTCGGCCGCACCTCGCGCAGCGGCTGCGCGTCGCCCATGCAGGTGAACCCGCTGTCCACCGACTTGCTCAATCGGTGCAGGTGGATGCGCTCGGCGGGGCTCAACCGCAACGCGTCCGCGAGTGCGGACAGCACCGGGGGCGAGGGATGCCGGTCACGCCCCTGCTCGAGGCGCGTGACGTACTCCACGCTGACCCCGGCCGAGGTGGCCAGTTCGGCGCGCCGCAAGCCCGGGGTACGCCGCCGCGGGCCGGTGGGCAGGCCGACCTGCGCGGGTGTCACCGCTTCACGGCGGCTGCGCAGGAAGAGCCCGAGTTCGTTGTCGCTCACCTCTCGAAGCTAACAAGGCGCGCAGCGCGGAGGGTGTCCCTGTCACTACCACTCTTACGGCGGTCTCCCTGCTCCGCGCGCCGGGCAGCAGATTGAGTGGGCGGCCCGAGCCGGGCCGCTTCGTGATCCGAGGAGGAACAGCATGTCCAACGCTCCCTTGAAGCTCGCGGTGATCATCGGCAGTGTCCGGGAGGGCCGCTTCGGGCCCGTGGTGGCAACCTGGTTCAGCGAGCAGGCGCAGCGGCACGGTGGGTTCGAGGTGGACCTCATCGACTTGGCGGAAACGCACATCCCCCTGGAGTTGCCCGCGGTGCCTCCGGCGATGGACCCGAACCCACAGCGGCCCGAGGGCATGACCGACCTCACGCGCAGGCTCGCGGCGGCCGACGCCTTCGTCATCGTCACGCCCGACTACAACCGCAGCATCCCCGCCTCCCTCAAGGCCGTCATTGATTGGCACTTCACCCAGTGGGACGCGAAGGCGATCGGCTTCGTCGGCTACAGCGGAGCCTCCGGCGGCCTGCTCGCCATCGAGCACCTGCGGCAGATCTTCAACGAACTCAACGCGCACACCGTTCGTCACTACGTGTCCTTCCCGCGCTACTACCTGCTGTTCGACGACGAGGGACGGTTGCGGGAGCCGGAAGAGCCCGCGGCCGTCGCGACGGCGATGCTCGACCAACTGCACTGGTGGGCGAGCGCGTTGGCCGCGGCACGGTCGCTGGAACCAGTGGGGTGAGCGCCGGACGGGAACGGTGGCAGCCGGGCGGACCGATAGGGTGCGGAGCGTGGCTGTGTACTCCTCCGATCTCGAACTCGCCCTGCGGCTGGCCGACGCCGCCGACGCGATCACCCGGGCTCGCTTCGGTGCGCTGGACCTGAAGGTCGACGCGAAGCCGGATCTGACGCCGGTGTCGGACGCCGATCTGGCGGTGGAGCAGGCGATCCGGCAGGTGCTGTCCGAGCAACGACCGGACGACGCGGTGCTCGGCGAGGAGTTCGGCGGCGACGCCGAATTCAGCGGAAGGCAATGGGTGGTCGACCCGATCGACGGCACGAAGAATTTCGTGCGCGGGGTGCCCATCTGGGCGACGCTGATCGCGCTGCTGGAGGACGGCGAACCGGTTGTCGGCGTGGTGAGCGCGCCGTCCCTGGTCCGGCGCTGGTGGGCGGCCGCGGGGTCGGGCGCGTGGTCGAGCTTCGACCGGCAGGCGGCCGAGCCGATCTCGGTCTCCGCCGTCGGCGAGCTGGGTTCGGCCAGCCTGGCGTTCTCCAGTCTGTCCGGCTGGCGCGAGCGCGGCCTGCGCGAACAGTTCATCGCCCTGACCGACGACGTGTGGCGCGTGCGCGGCTACGGCGATTTCCTCAGCTACTGCCTGCTCGCCGAAGGCGCCGTCGACATCGCCACCGAACCGGAGGTCTCGCTGTGGGACCTGGCCGCCCTGGACATTCTCGTCCGCGAAGCGGGCGGGCGTTTCTCCGCGCTGGACGGCGAACCCGGTCCGCACGGTGGCGACGCGATCGCCACCAACGGCCTGCTGCACGAGAAGGTCCTCGACCGCCTGCGCGGCTGAGTCATTACGGCGTGAGTGGTGCGATCCAACTGGGCGGCCGCGCCGTCTCCCATGAGTGCGGCTGCCCGATGCCGTTGTCGACCATCCACCGCTCCGGCCGATCGAGCAAGCGCGCTAGGTCCTCGGCGTCGCCGGGTGGCCGCCACCATGGATGCGGCTTCGACCACGGCTTCCCTCCCTTCGGAGGGTGGACAACGCGGCGACCTCCGCATGCCGGAAGTCGCTCGAGCTATCCGGCCCGCGCCGGGTTCGCCGGGGTGAGATCGATCCCCGGCGGTGGGCGCAGGCGGCGCAGGGTGCCGTCCATGCTCGTGACGTAGAGCGCCCACGCATTGCCGTCCCGGTCGATGCGCACCGACGTGGCGCCGTCCGGCGGATTGCGTAACGGGCCTGGCTTGATCAGGCCCGTGATAATCGCGCAGGTGGCGCCGGTCGTCGTATCCACCCGGTAGACGGCGCCGAGTATGTGATCGGCGACGAACAGCGCGCCCGCCCGGGTGGCCTCCATATCATCGGGCAGCGCGACCAGGTCCGGGATGCCGGAGACGACGGTGGGATGCGCCGGATCGTCGAGCCGCACGCGCAGGATCTGCAGCGTCATGGTGTCGACGAAGATCGATTCGCCGTCGGCGGCCAGCGCGAGGCCGTTGGACGGCGGCTGCGCCGACCAATCCCGCTCGTACTCATTCGTCTCGGGCCAGTAGCGGGAGATGCCGCTCGGACCGCTCAGGCCGATGGTGGTGAACAGCAGGCTGCCATCCGGCAGCAGCAACAGGCCGTTCGGCCCGTTCAGCCCGGTCAGCAGGACGTGCACCGCGCCGGTATCGATGTCGTAGCGCTGGAGCGTGCCCGGCGGTTCGCTGAGGCCGTCCCCGGTGAGGAAGTAGACATAGCGCCCGGCGACGCGCACCCCCGCCGGGCGGTGCAGATCGGTGACCAGCTTCGTCATTCGCCCGTCGCCGTCGACGTGCGCCAGGTAACCGTCCATCAGACCGGTGACGTAGAAACCGCCGCGTCCGTCGGAATCGAGATTCTCGAGATTGCCGACTCCTTCGACGAAGGTCGTGGTCTCCCAGCCGTCCGAGCACATGGCGGGAAAGGTCTCCGCCTGTGCCGCCGGCATCGCCGTGGTGAGCCCGGCGACCACGGCGGCGGCGCTCAGCACCGCGCCGCGCACCCGGAATCCTGTCCCTTTTGCCATGAGCGACAACATAACAGCGCCGAACCGAGCGGTAAGCCTCGAGATTTCCGCCGGAGCGGAGAAAACCCGAGGTCGGTGCGCCGCGGCGCAAGTTTCGGATCCCGGTTGTCCCCATGTGCACAACTCGGGCACCCACCAGGGTGAACGCCGAACCGTGCCGCTACCGCCCCGCCCCGGCGCTCGTAGGATGGGCCGGGTGACTTCCCCCGATGATTTCGCGGCTGTAGCGAGCGGTGTCGCGTCCGGATCGGACGCCGGATCCGTTGCGGCGCAACAGGTCCTACGCCGAGTCTTCGGTTACGACAGCTTCCGCGGCGATCAGCAGGCGATCGTCCAGCACGTGATCGACGGTGGCGACGCGCTGGTGCTCATGCCGACCGGCGGAGGCAAGTCGCTCTGCTATCAGGTCCCCGCACTGGTGCGCCCCGGCGTCGGGGTGGTGGTCTCCCCGCTGATCGCCCTCATGCAGGATCAGGTGGACGCGCTCAGCGCACTGGGCGTGCGCGCAGGCTTCCTCAACTCCACGCAGTACCCCGACGAGCGCCGGACCGTCGAGGCGCAATTCGTCGCGGGCGAACTCGATCTGCTGTACCTGGCGCCGGAGCGGTTGCGCCTCGACTCCACCGGGCAGCTGCTGGACCGCGGCAAGGTCGCGCTGTTCGCCATCGACGAGGCGCACTGTGTCTCCCAGTGGGGTCACGACTTCCGGCCCGACTACCTGGGTCTTTCCATGCTGCACGAGCGCTGGCCGGACGTACCTCGGATCGCGCTGACCGCGACCGCCACCGAGAAGACGCGCGACGAGATCATCGAGCGTCTCGACCTCCGCACCGCCCGCCGGTTCGTGTCCAGCTTCGACCGTCCTAACATCCAGTACCGGATCGAGCCGAAGAACCGCCCCGAGCGTCAGTTGCTGGAATTCATCCGCAACGAGCACGCGGGAGACGCGGGCATCGTCTACTGCCTGTCCCGCAACTCGGTGGAGAAGACCGCGGCGTTCCTCACCGAGAACGGCGTCGCCGCGGTGCCCTACCACGCGGGCCTGGACAATCGCATCCGTGCGGCGAACCAGTCGCGCTTCCTGCGCGAAGACGGACTGGTCGTCGTGGCGACCATCGCCTTCGGCATGGGCATCGACAAGCCCGATGTGCGCTTCGTCGCCCATCTCGACCTGCCGAAATCGGTCGAGGGGTACTACCAGGAGACCGGCCGCGCCGGCCGCGACGGGCTGCCCTCAACGGCGTGGATGGTCTACGGCCTCAACGACGTGGTGCAGCAGCGCAAGCTGATCGACTCCTCCGAGGGCGACGCCGCCCACCGTCGCCAGCTCCAGCTGCACCTGGACGCGATGCTCGCGCTGTGCGAGACGGTCGGCTGCAGGCGCACCCAATTGCTGGCCTACTTCGGCGAGCCCGGATTGCCCTGCGGCAACTGCGACACCTGCCTGTCCCCACCGCAATCCTGGGACGGCACGGTGGCCGCGCAGAAGCTGCTGTCCACGGTGCTGCGGCTCGAGCGGGAACGTGGCCAGCGCTTCGGCGCCGGTCACATCGTCGACATCCTGCTCGGCAAGAAGAATCCGAAGGTTCTGCAGTACGACCACCACGAGCTGAAGGTGTTCGGCGTCGGCACCGACCTGCGCGATACGGAGTGGCGCGGCGTGGTGCGGCAATTGCTGGCCCACGGGCTGCTGGCCGTCCACGGAGACTACGGGGTGCTGACGCTGACCGAGGCCAGCAGCGAGGTGCTGTTCGACGGACGGCGAGTACCGCTGCGCCGCGAGCCCGAACGCGCGACCAAGCCCGCGCGGGCCGCGAAGGCCGCCAAAGCGGCCTCGGCCGAGCTGCCGCCCACAGACCTGCCGCTGTTCGAGAAGCTGCGCGAATGGCGCGCGGCCACCGCGAAGGAGCAGGGCGTGCCCGCCTACGTCGTCTTCCACGACGCCACCTTGCGCGAGATAGCGGCACGCAAACCCGCCAGCCTCGCGCAGCTCGGCGGCGTCAACGGCGTCGGCGAGAACAAACTCGCCAAATACGGCGAACAGGTGCTCGAGGTGCTCGGCGCCGAATGAGCCGCTACCGTCACGCGGGACACAAGGGGTGAGGATGGCCGCCGGGCGAGGCCGTCGAGGACTGTGGAGGACCGCGTGAGTCGGAGCGAGACGATCGGGCGCCGGGAGTTCCTGGCCGGTGCGGCCACTCTCGCGGCCGGGGCCACGGTGGTCGGCCGCACTCCGGCCCACGCGGTACCCGTCGCCGAGGGGGTCACGAAGTTTCCTTTCCCGGCCGAGCGCCGGGTGCGGGTGCTGGTGACCGGCGACGCGGGCACCGGTACCCGCACCCAGTGGGCGGTCGCCGACGCCATGCGCGCGCTGCACGGCCGAGAACCCGTCTCCCTGGCACTCGGCCTCGGCGACAACATCTACGAACACGGGCCCGACGGCGCCGCCGATCAACAGTTCGCCGACAAGTTCGAAAATCCCAATACCGGTTTGGATTTCCCTTGGCTGATGGTGTTGGGCAACCACGACAACAGCTCGGTGCTCGGCGGTGACGGCGGGTGGCTGCTGCGCGGCAACGCCGAGGTGGAATACCATGCCGGCTCCAGGCGCTGGTGGATGCCGAGCCGCTACTACTCGGTGCGCATTCCCGCGGAGAACCCCGTCGTCGAATTCTTCGTCCTCGACGTCAACCCGCTCGCCGCCTACCTGCCGCCGGTCTTCACACCCTATTGGGCGGTCGACGGACAGTTCATGAACGAGCAGCGCGACTGGCTCGATCGCGCCCTCACCGAATCGCCCGCCACGTGGAAAATCGCCTGCACCCACCACCCGTATCTGAACAACGGCCCGCACGGGGACGCGGGCCGCTACGAGGGCTTGTCGCTGGAGCCGATCAACGGCGTGCACGTCAAGCGGTTCATCGAAGACCATGTGATCGGCCGCTGCCAGTTCATCCTGTCGGGGCACGACCACTCGCTCCAGGTGCTCGAACCCACGGCAGCGACGAAGGGAACCAGGCAGATCGTGTCCGGCGCGGCCGCCAAGACGGTCGGGGCCGAGCCGCGGCTCACCGCGAGCGCGGGCCACAGTGCGCTGTACGAGAACTATCACGAGCTGGGCTTCATGGTGCTCGAGCTCACCGACGACGGAGTCGAACTGGGCGTCCACACCGTCGACCTGACGACCGGCGCTTCCGCCGAGGCGTTCCGGCGGCGACTGGCCTGAGTTCCAACTGGGTTGCGCCGCGCGGGAATTGCGGCGGGTCGCCGTCGTGGCGGCTACCGTTCTGGCTATGGCACCGGGTGAGGGTTCCAGTGACGCGGGCGATGACATCTCTACCAGCTCGGTGGGCGGCGAGACTCCGGACGCGCCGCCGTACGTCCGCAGCAGAACCGATCCGGCCGTGGAGAACGTATGGCTGCGGCGTCGGCCACCGCCACCGCGCCCCGGCCTGCCGCGAATGTCGACGGTGGCGCTGCTCGCCGCGTTCCTCGCCGTCCTCACGCTCTACGTGGTGCTGCATCAGGGTGGTTAGGGCCTGCGCGACCTGCGGGAATAAACCGGTTGCCGGGTCACTTAGAGTGGACCGTTATGAAGGAGAAGGGGCGCAAGGTCATCGCGACCAACCGCCGGGCGCGGCACAACTACACGATTCTGGACATCTACGAGGCCGGAATCGCGCTGGTCGGCACCGAGGTGAAGAGCCTGCGCGAGGGCAAGGCCTCGCTGGTGGACGCGTTCGCGACGGTGGACAACGGCGAAGTGTGGCTGCGTGGGCTGCACATCCCCGAGTTCAGCCACGGCACCTGGACCAATCACGCGCCGCGCCGGGTGCGCAAGCTGCTGCTGCACAAGCGTGAGATCGAGCGGTTGGTCGGCAAGTCGCGGGAGGGCAACCAGACGCTGGTCCCGCTGTCGATGTACTTCTCCGACGGCAAGGTGAAGGTCGAGCTGGCGCTGGCCAAGGGTAAGCAGGACTACGACAAGCGCCAGGACTTGGCCCGGCGCACGGCCGAGCGAGAGGTCACCCGTGAACTAGGACGGCGGGTCAAAGGCATGCGGTGACCGCCGTCCTGCTCGCGCTGGTAGCCGCGTTGGGCTACGGCGTGAGCGATTTCTACGGCGGCGTGGCGTCGCGGCGGGTGACCGCACTGCGCGTCGTCATCTATTCCTATCCGTTCTCGGTGCTGCTGGTGCTCGCCCTGCTTCCGTTCGTGTCCGGGAGCGCGGACGCCGCCTCGCTGTGGTGGGGCGCGGCGGCGGGTGTCGCCAGCGGTGTCGCGGCGTGGTGGTTCTACGCCGCGCTGGCAGGCGGTCCGATGGCAGTCGTCTCACCGCTGACAGCGGTGCTGGTCGCGGGCATTCCGGTACTCGCTGGGCTGGTGACCGGCGAGCGCCCCGGCCCGCTCGCCTTCGCGGGCATCGTGTTCGCGCTGGTCGCGGTACTTCTCGTGAGCCGGGAGTCGCCGGACCAGGTGACGGAGGAGATCACCGGGGGACGCGAACTGCGGTTCACCCGCAAGGTCGCCGCGCTGACCATCGGATCAGGCGTCGCGTACGGATTCGCCTTCGTCTTCTTGCACGAGACATCGGCCCAGTCCGGACTGTGGCCGCTGCTCATGCAGCGCCTCGCGGCCACCGCGGTGGTATGGCTCACCGCGCTGACCGCCCGCGATTTCGGGCGGCTGCGGGGCGAGCCCCTACGACTGGCCTGCTATATCAGCGTGCTGGACGTCATCAGCAACGCCGCGCTGCTGTACGCCTTCCACGGCTCGCTGCTGTCGCTGGTGAGCGTCATCGGCTCGCTCTATCCGGCCGTGACCGTGCTGCTCGCGATGGTTCTGCTCGGCGAGCGCGTCCACCGGCAGCAGCAGGCGGGCTTGGTCCTGGCGTTGGCCTCGGTCGCCCTCATCGCCGCGGCCTGAGTCCACCGAGCGGCCGCACAGGTTCGACCGCCCAGGCCGACTCCGGCGCGGGGCGGGCCTGACCCGGGCGGCGGCTGATCGAAGGATGCCCGCTGCCCGAGTGAGAGAGAACGCGGAGTGCGGGTGCCCGCCTCCCCAGGAACCCGAATCCCGTCCTACCGCAGGCCGATCGCGCGGCTCATCGCGTGCACGGTTCGCGCAGCGATATCCGTTTCAAGGTCGGACTGCGGTAGTCGGCGACCACGGTGCGCGACCCCAATGACGTGGACGGATCGGGCACGTTGACCACCGCGCGCTGTGCCGCGACGTCGGGTTCGTCCCGCCCGTAGATCTGCTGGGCCGCCATTCCCTCGGAGTCGACGGTGAGCCCGGCAAGAGTCCTGCGCAGGGTCGGCCGGTCCAGTCCTCCGGTCTCGGCTGCCTTGGTGAGCAGCGCCTTCATCGGGTAGGAGATCGCCCAGCCCAGGTTGTAGCCGAAATTCGTCGGTTCGCTCGGCGCGGCGTTCCTGGCCCGTTGGGCGCCGAGGCTCATGCCGTCCCAACCGTCGAACGGAGAGGTGTAGTTGTAGAGCGACATCAGCGCGGGCGCGGCCGGGGTCTTGAGCAGTGCGCTGTTCCAGGTCGGTGTCGATCCGAGGAACCGGCCCGTGTAACCGGATTTCGCCAGTTTGCCGACGATCTCGGCGGCTTCGGCCGGTCCGGTGGCCAGCAGGACCACGTCGGGCGGATCGGCCATGATCTCGGCGACCGGGTAATCCTGGTTGCCGACTTCGGGGTTGGGCCCGGTGTCGACCCGGGCGGTGATGGTCGCGCCGTTGTCCAGTGCCCATTTGAGCGCCCCGCTGGCGTAGTCACCGCCGTAGTTGCCGCGGTAGGCGACCACGCCGAGCGTGCGCGGCTGGTAGTGGTTCTGCGCGAACCAGTCCAGACCCAGCACGGCTTCCGTGCAGTACGAGAAGCCGTCGTCCAGCACCAGGTCTCGGTCGGTGGAGCGGTACTGCCAGCCGGACCAGAGGGTGCCCGCCCCGGTGACCAGGTCCGCGTCGTCCATCTCGCCGAGGACGGCCAGGGTCTGCGCGGTCCCGAAGCTCATCGCGAGGGCCAGCACATGGGGGGCTATGTTCTCGAATTCCGCGACGTGCCTGCGCGGATCGTAGGCGGTGTCACGCGTGTAGGTCGCGATGTCGATCTCGTATCCGCCGATACCGCCCTGCTTGTTCACCTCGTTCCAGAACGCGAGTTGCCCGTCCTGCAGCGACTTTCCGAGCGGAGCGAAGGGGCCGTTGTTCAGGTCCGACAGAACACCCAGATAGATACAGCCCTTGTCGCGGTGGATCGCGTGCGGGCACGCTTCTCGGGTGACGCCAGGGGCAGCGGCGGACTCGGAAGCCGAACAGCCGCCGGTCACGACGAGCCCGAGCGCGAGGGGGGCGGCCACGAGACGCAGCAGCCGACGGAGATTACGGTGGAAAGGCATGTCTTGCTCGCTTACGGCTGCACGCAGGGCTCGGTGAGGGTGACGCGGTCCTGGGTCGGGCCGTGATAATCGGTCGCCAGGGTTTTCGCGCCCAGCGGCGCGGTCTGATCCGGCGCTTCGATGACCGCTCGCTGCCGGGTGAGGTCGGGTTTCGCCGCGCCGTAGGTGTATTCGGGTATCGCGCCCTCGTAGTCGACGCGCAGGCCGTGTACGGCTTGGCGGACGCCCTTGCGGGTCAGCTTGCCTTCGTTGACCGCTCGGGTGAGCAGCGCCTTCATCGGATAGGAGAACATCCACCCGGCGCTGTAGCCCCAGGTGGAGGGCTCGCGAGTCGCCGAGGCCCTGGCCTTCTTGGCGCCGGCGCTGATGCCGTCCCAGCCGTCCAGCGGCGAGGTCATGTTGTAGCGCGTCGTGATCGCCGACGCCGCGGGGCTTTTCAACATGCCGCCGTTCCAGGTCGGGCCCGAGCCGAGAAACCTGCCCGGATAACCGGCCAGCGCCGCCTTGCCCATGATCTCGCCCGCCTCCGCGGGGCCGGTGGCCAAGAGCACGAGATCCGCTCTGGCATTGAGGATCTTGGCGACGGCGGCGTCCTGGTTGCCGATCTGGGTGTTCGGCTCGGTGTCGATCTGCGCCACCATGTCGACGCGGTTGGCGGAGGCCCATTTCTTGGCGCCGGTGGCATAGTCGCCGCCGTAGTCGCCCTGATAGCTGACCGTGGCGATCGAAGACGGCTTCGCTTGGTGCTCGGCGATCCAGTCCAGGGCGATGATCGCCTCGGAACAATAGGAGTAGCCGGACTCCAGCAACAGACCCTTGTCGCTGTTCTCGAATTGCCAACCCGACCACAGGGTTCCGGCAATGGCGATCATGTTCGCCGCGTCCATCTCGGGAAGTACCTTCTGCGTCTGCACGGTGCCGAAGCTCATGGAGAGCGCGAGGACGTGCGGCTCGATTCGCCGGTACGCCTCGGCGTGCTTCTGCAGATCGTAGTTCGTGTCCTCGGTGTAGGTGGCGATGTCCACCTCGTATTTGCCGCCGATGCCGCCCGCTTCGTTCACCGCCTTCCAGAACGCCAGCTGGCCGTTGTGAATGTCCTTGCCCAGCGCGGCGAACGGCCCGCTGGTGAGATCGGACAGCACGCCCAGGTAGATACACCCCTTGCGGGAGTCGACCGCGTTCGGACACGGGTCGGAGGTGACCCCGGGTTCGGACGCGGCGGCCGACTTGTCGCCCAGGACAGAGCACCCGGTCAGGACCAGTCCGGCGATGGCGGTGAGGGCGGACAGGCGCAGCAACCTGTCCCGAATGGTGCGAACTGCCAAAGTTTTTCCTTAGTCTGAAATCGAGATCCGCTGCTCAGAGCCGATCGTACGGCTCGTGCAGTGTAAGTCGGGTTCCTCGCCGGGCACGGAGAACCGGCTACCAGCATCCGGGAAGGATGGGGTGTTCGAGCGGGCGGTGACGGGGATCCGGTTGAGCTGCGTGCCGTAACCCCCGGACCATATCGGAGGAATAGAGAACACGGTGCGTTCTCGACACCGCCCGAGGGTGGGGAGTTCGAAGGTTCCGGTCCGGGAACACGGCCACTCCGAAGGCTTCCTCCGACCCGCGGTGCCCACCTACTCACCCGCATCAGTGGGCCCGGCCCACGCTGCCGGGCGTGGGGTCCGCCACGACCGGATATCGGGATGATTCGGCCTCTCGCCGGTGTTAACATGAACAGCCCGGCAAGGCGCCGGGGCGTACGGGGCTGAACGGTTTCGACTGCGTACGTAGATCTAGGGGAAGCGTGTCGGTGCAGGCAAGAGACCACCGTAAGCGTCGTTGCAACCAATTAAGCGCCGATTCTCATCAGCGCGAGTACGCTCTCGCTGCCTAACCAGCGAAGCGTCTCTGTCGGCCCGGGGCATGCCCTCGGCTCCGGTGCCGGCATCAGCTAGAGGGCTAACCGTCCTACTCGGTCGCGGAGTAGGACGGGACATCGAACAGCGACTGGGATCGTCATCCGGGCTTGTTCGCGGGACCCGGAGATCCGAGTAGAGGCACAGCGGACTGCACACGGAGAAGCCCTGGAGACGCGGCGGAGGACCCGGGTTCGATTCCCGGCAGCTCCACGACGAGGCCCCTCACTTGCATCGCAGGTGAGGGGCCTTTTTCATGCCGCTTCGCCGGTCTCCTCCGGGGCCGTGCCCACATTGTGCCCGAGCTGCCGATGGACCGTCTTCACGTGCGCGCCGCTGGCGATCCTGGGGCCGGAAGCGGCAGCGGAACTGTTGACGAGGTTGGGGGCGGTGGGTCAACCGCTGGGTTCACGCATTCGGCTCGCCGTAGGTTGCGGCGATGTCCTGGGAACTGCTCCACCGGCTGTAGGTGGGCGACTGTGGCCATCCGTCGGGGGAGTCCTGCCATTCCTCCTGCCTGCCGTAGGGCAGTAGGTCGATCAGGGCGAAGGAGTGGCTGAGCTGTTCGGTGCCGCGGCCGCTGGTGTGCCAGGTGCGGTAGACGGTGTCGCCGTCGCGGAGGAATACGTTGACCGCGAACCCTGCGCCGGGCGGTGCGCCGACATCGGCGCCGAAGGAACTGTTCGCGGTGGAATACCAGGCCATCTTGTTCCGACCCGCCGCTTGTAGGCGAGTGCCTCTTGGATCGGGCCTTGGGTGACGATGACGAACCGGGCGTCGTAATTGTTCAGGAACTCCAACCGAGTGAACTGCGAGGTGAATCCGGTGCAGCCCCCGCACTGCCACTGCTCGCCCGGAAACCACATGTGGTTGTAGACGATCAGTTGCGACATACCGCCGAAGAGGTCGACCAGCCGGACCGGTCCCTCCTCGCCCTCGAGAGAGTAGCCGGGCATCTCGACCATCGGCAGGCGGCGGCGCTGAGCGGCGATCGCATCGAGTTCCCTGGTCGCCGCCTTCTCCCGAACGCGCAGCGCTTCGAGTTCGCGCTGCCAGGTATCGGCGTCGACGACGGGCGGCAGTGCTTGCGTGCTCATAGGGTCCTCCCTGTCCGGGTTCATAGCTCGAGGGCTGTAGGTGTAGACCCCGCCCGCTCGCAGAACTCATCGGTGACCTTCTACTTCCTCTCTACCAGGGCCTCGCACCCGCCTTCCGCTGACCGAAAAGCGGCAAAACGGGCGGATTCTGTTTGGTTGCTGACTGCGGTGGAATTGCCGGGGTAATGTCCACTGAGCAGGGAAAATGGGGTGTTTGCCCCTCGGTATCTGGATGGCTGCCATGAAGCTCGAAGCCGAGATTCGCAACTTCTCCCGAGACGGGAGCGGGGGGCTTGGGAGGCTGACATGACTGCGGGAATCGCGGGTAACGGGATGCGGTCGATCCTGCGTGCCGCCTGTGTGAGCGTCGGGATAGATGCGAGCGATGCCGAACCGGTGGGGTCGCAAGGGGTCTACCGGTTGCGCGGCGGGCTCGTCGTGCGGATCGGCGAGCGAGGACAAAAACTCGCGACCGGGCGGGAAGTCGCGGTCGCTCGATGGCTGGAGACCTGCGGGGTGTCCGCGGCGCGCGTCGTCGCGGACATTCCGCAGCCGGTAGTTGTCGACGGACGCCCGGTGACCTTCTGGCAGGAGCTGCCGCCGCATCACCCGGGCACGCCCGGTGAGGTCGCCATGGCGCTGGGACAGCTGCACCGGCTACCACTGCCGGGGTTCGAACTACGCCGGATGTCGCCCCTGGCCGGGGTGGAGGAGGAGATCGCCGCCGCGCACACGGTGACCGAGGACGACCGGCGCTGGCTGGGCAAACACTTGGAGGAACTGCGCGGCCGCTGGAAGGCGCTTCCGAAGGGCCTGCCGTGGTCGGTGGTCCAGGGTGGCGGCTGGGAGGATGGCGTGGTGGTCGGCGACGACGGCGACGTCATCCTGGCCGGCTTGGGGCAGGCGATGATCGGCCCGCCGGAGTGGGACCTGGTGCACACGGCGATCGAGTGCTGGACCGCGGGCGAGCTCACCGCTTCGCAGTACGCCGAATTCTGCGCCGGGTACGGCCGCGACGTGATGCGCTGGGACGGCTTCTACCTGCTTCGCGACATCCAGGAGTTCCGGATGGCCTTGCAGTCGATGCGCGCCGCCACTGTCGACCCCACCTATCAGCGGCAGGCGCTGCGCCGCCTCGCCTACATCCGCGGCGACGAGGGCATGCGGCCGTGGCCGGAGTGGGCGGACCTCGAATAGCTCGCCCGCCGTGCCGCGCCCGTCATCTGTGAACGGATGGCAGGCAAAGACGTCGGGGACGCGGCCCAGATGCGCGTCGCCCCCGGCCGAGTTACCCGACGCCTGAGGGAGGCGTGGCCGCATGCGCCCGCAGTGGTGCTCGGCAGATACCTGGACGTCCTGGCGGCGAATCCGCTGGCCGCGGCCGTCAACTCGTGCTCGGTGCCGGGCCTCGATCAGGTGCGCATGGTCTTTCTCGATCCCGAGGCGCGCGATCTCTACGGTGACTGGCCGACCATCGCGGCCGATACGGTCGCCAGCCTGAGCGATCGCTGGCCCTGCTCGGCAGTTTGATCGCGGACGAGGGGAAAACGACCGCTGCCGAGCGCCGCGACGCCGGTGCGTCTCGGCCGCCGCGCTGAGGAAGTCCGGCGCCGATCGGCCGAGTCAATCCATCGTTTCGGTCCGGGTCGCCCCCGCCGACGCCGCCACCACACACCCGACGCCCGCCCACTGTCCGAGGTTCATGACCTGACCGAGGACGACCAAGCCCGCGATCGCCGCGACCGCGGGCTCCAAGCTCATCAGCACGCCGAAAACGCGGGGCGGAATCCGCCGCAGCGCTTCCAGCTCCACCGAATACGGCAACACCGATGACAACATCGCGACCGCGAATCCGGCGGCGAGCACGGCGGGCTGCAACAGCGCGGCGCCCGCATCGATCACGCCGACCGGCAGCATCACCAGCCCGCCGAATGCCATGGCGAGCGCCAACCCGCCCCCGCCGCTGGTCCGTTCGCCGAGCGCGGCGCTGAGCAAGATGTAGCCCGCCCAGCACGCCGCCGCGGCCAGCGCGAACATCACCCCCACCCAGTCCACGTCCCCGTCCGCCCGGGTCAGCAGCAGCACCCCGGCCCCGGCCAGCACCGCCCACAGCGGGTCGATCCAGCGCCGCGATCCGGCCAGCGCGACGGTGAGCGGTCCCAGGAACTCGATGGTCACCGCCATGCCGAGGGGGATCCGGTCGATCGCCTCGTAGAACGAGAGGTTCATCAGCGCGAGCACCGCCCCGTACCCGAGCACGACCGGCAGCGCACCACGCCCCACTCGTAGCGACGAACGCCAGATCACCAGCAGGACGATCCCGGCGAAGACCAGCCGCAGCATGACCGCTCCGGCCGCGCCGGTCGCCGCGAACAGCTGCGTGGCCACCGCCGCGCCCACCTGCACGCTGACTATGCCCGCCAGCACCAGCGCCGTCGGCGGCACACCACCGAGCCCCTGTGCGGCGACCCTGCGTCGCACCGACAACGGCCTCGCGCCGCGCACCATCCGCTCGAAGTCGATCGCTACCACACCAGCACCTCCGTCGCTCCACGGGAAGACCCTCGGACACACAACCACGAGGGGACGACACGACGGAGCAGACCCGTCCGAGCGAGCGACCGAGGAGCACACGCACCGACGGATCTCGGTGCGCCGGTGCGAGCCGAATTCCGCGTTTTGCACCCCGTCGAAGCCGTGCGGGAGTGAGGATCTAGTAATCGCGTCGGTGCGCGCGGCCGGCGTCCGTTCGACGAGGAGCGACTCACGACCGATAGGACCACCCGAATGCGAAGACGAATCGGTGCGGCAGCGGCGGCGCTCGGAGCCGTCGCGGCGGTCACGATGGCCGACCCGCCCTCGGCCGGGGCCACGGTGACCCAGGTCGGGATGTATCCCGGCCTCAATTTCGGGTTGGTGACCAATTACGGGACGGGCTGCACCTATACCGCGCGAGCCACCGTGACCGACGTCGTCGCACCGGTGGTGTTCTACGACAACGGCATTCCGTTCGGTGTGGTCCGGCCTTCCGGCGGCGTCGCGCTGATCGACTGGGTCCCCGCCACGCAGGGACCGCACACCATCAGTGCCGTGCAGGAGCCGGACGCGCCGTATGTGGCGAGTATCGACCTCCCGGTCGGCGAAGGCATCCACCTGGGCTACGCGTGCGTCGTCCGCGGCGGTTGACGGCGACGTCCGCCGCGCCGGTGATCGGCGGTCCGAGCTCGATCTCTTCGGCGGGAAGGAAATGAGCATGCGAAGCAACGGGCCGATCATCGTCGGTGTGGACGGATCCGCCGGGTCGGCGGTGGCGGTCGCGTGGGGAGCACAGGCCGCCGCGCAGCATCGGGCGCCGTTGCGGTTGGCGCACGTGGTGGATCCGGTCGCCGACTACGGGCCCGGTGTCACCGAGCCGCTCACCAGCACCGACTACGCCCGATTGGCGGGGCACGGTCGCTGGGTGCTGGACACCGCGGCCGAGGAGGCGCGCATCGCGGTCCGGGCGCTGCACGACATCGAGATCAGCACCGAGTTGGTGCACGAGCCGGTCGGTCCGGCGCTGCTCGACCGCACCGGCGGAGCTCGGATGATGGTGGTCGGCACCCGCGGTCGCGGGACCGTACAGCGTGCTCTGCTGGGATCGGTCAGTGCGGCGCTGGCGCGACGTGCGCGCTGCCCGGTGGTCGTGGTCCGGGAGGGCGCGCCGCTCACCGCGGAAGCCAGGAAGAACCTGATCGTCGTCGGCGTAGACGGCACCGAGATCAGCGAACCCGCTATCGAAGCGGCGCTGCACGAAGCCTCGGCGCGGGGTGTGCCCCTGCTGGCCCTGCATGTGTGGACGGGTGTCGAACTGCCGTCGGTGAGCGCTGAACTCGCGGTGGATACCGAGAAGCAGATCGTGCTGGCGGAAAGCCTCGCCGGATGGCAGGAGCGGTTTCCCGATGTCGAGATCCGGCGCGAGATCGTGACCGACCGGCCCGAGCGCTGCCTGCTGGAACGTTCCGGGCAGGCCCAGTTGCTGGTGGTGGGCAGCCGCGGTCGAGGCGGGTTCGCCGGCATGCTGTTCGGTTCGACCAGTCAGGCACTGCTGCTGTCGGTGGCGTGCCCCATCATGATCGTTCGCGACGTCTCGATGGCGATCCGCTACCTGCCCGACTGAGCGTCACACTCCGGTCGTCGAGCCCGGCCGCACGATCATCAGAACGGTGACCGCCGCCCACAGCAGGTTGAACACTCCCGTGTCCATGGCGAGACGGCGGATCAGCGCCGGAGTGGTGCCGGTGAGGTCGGCGAGGACTTTCTGCTGCCCGGGCAGCACGAGCAGTGCGAGCACGCCCGCCGCGGCCGCGGTCAATCCGATCGACACCACCAGCCAGGTGTCGCCGAGCACGCCGAGAGCGAGCGCGGTGAGCACGCCGAAAGCCGGGACCGCCACGCCGAGCAGGGCATAGACGCGGCAGATGCGATGCAGCGTGCCGAGGACGGCCGGATCGTGCCCGGTCGCGGTGGCGGCGAGGGCGCGGCGGGTGGTGGCGGGAAACATGCTGGCCGCCACCGTCACCGGGCCGACGGCGATGATCACGGCGAGCACGTGGACCGAGAGCAGGAACTTCGTCACGGCGGTCGACACTAGCCAGGATCTGGCGGGGGCGAAATTGGCGAAAGTGCCATATACCGCTCGATTCTCGCCAAGGCCCGTGAAATGCGGATATTCGGCAGAAGCCAGTTCA
Organism: Nocardia sp. NPDC041819; assembly: GCF_055590505.1. Taxonomy (NCBI): domain Bacteria; kingdom Bacillati; phylum Actinomycetota; class Actinomycetes; order Mycobacteriales; family Nocardiaceae; genus Nocardia; species Nocardia sp. NPDC041819. The sequence goes on from NZ_JBVJAP010000001.1 coordinate 170,151, forward strand.
GCGCATTGGCTGGAATCAGCCGGACGCCTAAACTATCGCCATGCACACCGTGGTCGTCCTCGCGCTGGACCAGGTGATCGCGTTCGATCTGGCCACGCCGGTGGAAGTGTTCGGGCGTACCTGTCTCCCCGATGGCAGGCCCGCCTATCGCGTGCTGGTCTGCGCGGGCGCCCCGACGGTCGACGCGGGGCTGTTCACGATGCGAGCCCCGCGCGGGCTCGACGCGCTGGGCGAAGCCGACACGATCGTGCTGCCCGGCTGCGCCGACCCGGCCCTTCCGGTGCCGGACGAGGTGCTCGAGGCGCTGCGCCGCGCCGCGGCCGCGGGCACCCGTCTCGCGTCGATCTGTTCCGGCGCCTTCATCCTGGCGGCGACCGGATTGCTGAACGGGCACCGCGCGACCACGCACTGGCTCGCCGCCGCGGACCTCGCGGCCCGCTACCCGGACATCGACGTGGACCCCGACGTGCTGTACGTGGACAACGGCTCGCTGCTCACCTCGGCGGGCGCCGCGGCCGGAATCGATCTGTGCCTGCACATGATCCGCCGGGACTACGGCTCGGCGGTCGCGGCCGACGCGGCCAGGAAGTCGGTCGTCCCGCTGGAGCGGGAAGGGGGGCAGGCGCAGTTCATCGTGCACGACCAGCCGCCGACGCCGCGCGGCTCGGCGCTGGAGCCGGTGCTGCGGTGGATCCAGGACAACTCCGCGCGGGATCTCACCCTCGACGACATCGCCGCCCAGGCCGGGATGAGCACCCGCACGCTCAACCGGCGGTTCCGCGAGCACACCGGGACCACGCCCCTGCAGTGGCTGCTGCGCGCGCGAATCCGGCAGGCCCAGCATCTGCTGGAAGCCACCAGCCACCCGGTCGACCGGATCGCGGGCCAGGTCGGATTCGGCTCGCCCACCGCGTTCCGCGACCGCTTCAAGCGAGTGGTCGGGACGAGTCCGCACAACTATCGCGCGGCATTTCACGGCTCCGATGCGAACCTGTCCGGCTAGCGCGAGCGCGTGCCGGATGGGGCGCGGCGACGGCGGCCGCGCCGACCGATGAGTTCTCGCGCGTCGTCCCGTCGGATCAAGCGACATCGCAACACCGATCCAGGAGCAACGCACATGAGGAAAATCACCGCCGGCCTGTTCATCGCCCTCGACGGCGTCATCGAGGACCCGCAGGACTGGCACTTCCCCTACTTCGACGACGCCATGGGCGCGGCGGTCGACGCCCAGCTCGGCGCCGCCGACACCCTGTTGCTCGGCCGCAAGACCTACGACAGCTTCGCGGGCGCGTGGCCGGAGCGCGAAGCGGCGGGCGGCCCGGAGGCGGCGTTCGCGAAGAAATTGGGCGACGCGCGCAAGATCGTGGTTACCCGGCAGGATCTCGACTTCACCTGGCGCAACTCCGAAGTGATCGACGGCGATCTGATCGACGCGGTGACGGCGCTGAAGAACGAGCCCGGCGGCGACATCGGCATGAGCGGCTCGGTCTCGGTGGTCCGTCAGCTCCTGTCCGCCGGTCTGCTCGACGAGTTGCACCTGCTGGTGCACCCGATCGCGGTCGGGAAGGGCGATCGCCTGTTCCAGGACGGCGCGGCCACGGTCCCGCTGCGCCTGCTGTCCTCGGAGACCTTCCCCACCGGCGTGCTGCATCTGGTCTACACCCGCGACCAGGCCGCGTCCACCGCGTCCTATGACGACGCGAAAGCCCATCTGTCGCAGAGCGTTCAGTAGGCGTCGGCGCCGTCCGGTCGGGCCGTCACGGTGAAGCCCCTAGTGCCCCAGTGCTTTCGCGACGATTCCGCCCGTGACTGCTTTGATGAGATAGCTGGTCGAGTCGTGTGGCGACGCGCCGTTGTCGAAATGCTGTTCGGTGACCGGGATGACGGCGCTGCCGGGGTACGGCGGAAAGAACGAAGTGAGGTCGAGATGTGCCGCCACGAGGTCGTCCTCATCGACCAAGTTGTGCCATTCCGTCACCGATTTCGGCACGGCGCTCGGCTGGGGGCGCAGCCGGTCGTACACCACCGAGCGCAACCCGAGCGGCGAGCCCATGGTCAGCAGGGTCACCGGATGGTCGGTGCGGTGCAGCGCCTCGTAGGCCACCACGCTGCCCAGCGAGTGTGCGACGACCAGGCGGGTTTCGGGACCGACCTGGTCGAGCACCTGCCGCTGGGCATATTCCCGTACGTCGTCGTCGGTGAAATACCGGGCGACCTGGGACAGGGCGCGGATGACGAACTTCTGCGCCAATCCGAAACCGAACGGCGCGAACCAGCGCAACCGCATCAGCGCGTTGAGCGCGGGCCGCAGTCTCGCCTGCGCTCCCTGTGCCACCGCGTCCGGCGGCGGGGGAGTGCCGAGACGACGGGCCGTCGCCCGATCACGCTCGTCGCCCGCGTGCGCGGCGGCCGTCGCCAGCCACTCGGCGGCGAGCTGTTCCATCAGGTCGAGCTGGGCGTCGTCGGGTTCGATCCCCGCGCCCTGCGCGCCCTCGACCAGGAAACGATTGCCGTAGAAGGCCATCCGGGTCGACAAGTCACCGGGAGAACCGTTGCGCCACAAGCGGTCCGCCAGCTCCGGGACGCCGTGGTTGCGGACGCCTCCCGCGAGCCCGGGTAACCAGCGCGCCTCCAAGGTGTCGGCCGATTCCTGTTCCTGCGCGATGCCGTGTACAAGGACGATCGTCGCCAATGTCCCCACCCCTTTCGATCCCCGGTGTCGCCGAACAGTGTCCCTCATCGCGGCCTGCTCGTCAGCACGGGTCTTCTCTCGGGGCGGCGCCGCGTGTGAATCGCTTGTCGAGTGGCGCAATCGAATTGGCGAGACCGAACGGCACACCTTCGGTGACCGAGTGTTGTGGGGACCGGATCCCGGGCTGCCGGGCGAGTGGGAAGCAGGGAGCGTTCCACTGCGCACATCGTGGCGCTCCCGGCGACGATTGACACCCCGTCAGTGCAATGAAACGCTGATTCTTTCTTTGACTCATAGCCGGAAACGGGGTCGATGATGACCAGATCCGAGGGGCGCGGCCCGGGCAAGACGGTGCGAATCGCGATCGTGACCTATCCGGGGATGACCGCACTCGACGCGATCGGCCCGTACGAGGTGCTGCGTTTCGCGCCGGGCGCGGAGGTCCGCTTCGTCTGGCACGAGCCGGGGCCGATCATGACCGACAGCGGGGTGCTGGTGCTGGGCGCCACGCATTCGTTCGATGAGACGCCCGCACCGGATATCCTGCTCGTTCCCGGTGGCCCCGGTTCGGCGGCAGCCGCCGTCGATGACGCGCTGCTGGCCTGGCTGCGCCGAGCGCACCGAAGCACCCTGTGGACGACCTCGGTCTGCACGGGTGCGCTGGTGCTGGCCGCGGCCGGGCTGCTGGACGGACGGCCCGCCACGACCCATTGGCTGGCGCAGCCGGCATTGCGCGCACTTGGAGCGGACGCTCGACCGGACGAACGGATCGTGCGGGACGGAAGAATCGCCACCGCCGCGGGGGTCTCCGCGGGTATCGATCTGGCGCTGTGGCTGGTCGGGGAAGTCTTCGGTGCCGAGCAGGCGCAAACCGCCCAATTGATCATCGAGTACGACCCGCAACCGCCGTACGACGCGGGTCACGTCGGCAAGGCATCGCGCGCCGTGCGGCTGGCCGCCACCGCCCAGCAGGCCCGGACCGTCGTGGAACCGGGGAACTTCGGAGAATTCGCCAGATTGTCGGCCGCCGTGCCGCAGCTGGCGTGGCGCAGTGCGATCCGTCGGGTGCGCGCACGCGGGAAGGTGCTCAGGCGTCCCGCCACTTGATCGAGCAACCCATGCTCGGTCGGTGCGGTTCGGGGGCGGGCCTGCCTGCCAGCACGGCTTCGACGGCCGTGCGCAAGTCGTTTCCGGTCAGCGGCTTCCCGTTTCCGGGCGTCGATTCGTCGAAGGCGCCGCGGTAGGCCAGCCGGAGATTCGCGTCGTAGAGGAAGAAGTCGGGAGTGCACGCGGCGCGAAAGGCCCGGCCCACGTGCTGCTGCTCGTCGACGAGATAGGGGAAGGTCCAGCCGGCGCGGATCGCTTGGTCGCGCAGCCGAAGCGGTGCGTCGTCCGGGTAGGCGGACGCGTCGTTGGTGCAGATCGCCACGGTGGGCATGGACGGCAGGGAATCGACCAGTTCGCCGAGCGCCGCCTCGATGTGCTTGACGTAGGGGCAGTGGTTACACGCGAAGACGACCAGCAGTCCGGGGCCGTCCGCGAAATCGTCCCGGGAGTAGATCCGCTGGTCGAGGTCGGGAAGCGAGAAGTCGGGTAGCGCTGTGCCGATGGGGACCATGTGTGAGGTATGCGCCATGGTGTGCCTTCCGTCGGGATCGCAGAGGACAGCGGGAGCCTAACCCCGTGTCGTCCGATTCGTCGGAAATACGCCGCTGAGCCGTCAGTCGGCGTGGCGGCCGTCCGAACCGGTCAGATCGGACGGATCGGTGTTCGCTCCGCACAGCACCACGCATACGCGTTGGCCCGGGCGAGGCCGGAACGCCGGCTCGTCGCCGAGGATCGCCGCCACGGCGGTCGCCGCACCGTGCTCGACGGCGATGCGGCGCTCCTCCCACAGCTCGCGGCGCGCTGCGACGATCGCGGCGTCCTCCACGAGCACCGACGCCACGTCATACTGCCGCGCGGCCGCCAGCGCCAGTTCCGAGGCCCGCCGGGCGCCGAGCGAGTCGGCGGCCACCGAGTCGACCTCCACGTCGACGACCTTCCCGGCCGCGATCGCGGCATGCAGCGCGCGGCAACGGGCGGGCTCCACGGCGACGGTCTCGACACCGTAGTGATCGGCGGCGGTGGCCACACCCGAGAACAGCCCGCCGCCGACGGCGACCACGACGGCCCCGAGATCCGGGATCCGCTCGCGGATCTCCGTCATCAGCGTGCCCGCGCCTGCGGCGATGAGCGGGTGGTCGTAGGCATGGGAGAGCAGGGCGCCGGTGGTGTCGGCGAATTCGCGACTGGCCGCGAGCGCGTCGGCGTATTGCGTCCCCACCAGATGGACGTCGGCGCCGTAGGAGTTGAGCCGGTCCACCTTGACCCGCGGGGCGGTGGTCGGCAGGAACACCGTGGCCGGAATCCCCTGACTGCGGGCCGCCCACGCACAGGCGAGTCCGGCGTTGCCGCCCGAGGCGATCGTCACGCCCACCCGCGGGAGCGTGCCGTTCTCGCGATGCGCGAGCAAGAAGTTGAGCGCGCCGCGGGCCTTGAAGCTCCCGGTGTGCTGGAGGAACTCCAGTGCGAACCACAGTTCGCCCGCCTGGTCGGCCTGCGCCACCGCCACCGGCCTGACCAGTCCGCTCACCCGTTCGGCGGCGGCCTTCACGTCGCTGTGGGTCAGTTCCACGCTGCTCCTCGGGACATGGTCGTGCGCCGCCGGTCAGTACTCGCGGCGATGCGGGACGAACTCCAGGGTGAGCAGGGCGGCGGCCGCGATCACCACCTCCCGCCAGCGGACCAGGACGTAGCGCTGGTCAGACAGTGCGTGGAACTTCCGCAGGAAGCGGTAGAGCGACTCCAGCCGGATCAGCGGATCGGCCAGGTGTGCCAGCACATAGAACAGGGTGGCCGTGCGCGATTTGTCCTTTTCGGCGAACAACTCCGGGAACGGTGCGAAGGCCAGGGAGATCCGCTGGATGTCATGCGCCGCGGCGTAGTCGACCAAGTCGACGATCATGCGTTCATCCAGGCCGTTGGGCGCGTCTTTGCGCCGCCACGGGACATCCAGGCTCAGTTCCCGCCCGCGCCCGGAAATGCCGTAGCGCTGGAAGCCGACGGGACTGCCGTCCGCGTCGTTGGCGATGACCACCAGCATGTTCGGATTCCGCCCGTCGAGCAGATGGTCCAGGATCATCGAGAAGCCACGGCTCTGCCTGCCGCGGCGCCATTCGTCGACGATGGCCAGCAATTCCTCGCGCCGCGCAGGGGTGAGGGCGGACTCGTACACCACCTCGGTGGTGACCCCGAAATTCCTGGTGCGGCTCACGGCTTGGCGCAGGTTGCGGTACTTGCGTCCGACGAGGTTGAACTCCTCCACCTCGATCGCCACGTCGCGGCCGATCGGCACCGCGCGCAGCCCGCGATGCTCCAGTGCCCACACCTGCCACAGCTCGGCCAGTTCCGGGCTCGCGCCCAGCACGGCGACGCGCCAGCCATGGTTGACCGCGAAGTCGGAGAACGCCGCGACCAGTTCGGGGAATACCGCGCGATCGCCGATCGGATCGCCCGCGACGACGGCGATGCCGAAGCGGGTGCGGTAGCCGATGGCGGCGGTCGAGGACGCGTTGAAGAAATAGGCTTTCGACGAGTGCAGGGCGAAGGGAGCCAGCGGGTCGCCCTCGGTGCGGCCGACCAGTTCGGCCACCCGATACACCTCGCCTGGCTGCGGTCTACCGGTGCGCGGCAGCACCACGACGAATCCGGTGGCGGCCAGCAGGACGAATCCGGCGTCGGCGTGCTCGGCGCGGTAGGCGAGATGCGCGACGGCGAGCACCAGCACCGCGGCGGTGACGTGCGGAAGCGTGATCGGCCTGCGCAGGTGCAGTCCGCGCGCGACGAACACCCCGGACAGCGCGACCCCGACGAACCACCCGTGGTCGGTGCCCTCTTGCGAGGTCGTGTTCGACTCGTAGGCCAGGATCACCGCGATCAGCAGCGCCATCGTGATCAGTGCGGCGCGCGTGCCGGGAGTGGTGGTGAAGGCGGCTGCCCGGTAGCCGCCGAGTGTGGTGGCGCGCAGCGTGCGCGAGCTGGAGGTTCCCTGACCGTCAGGCACGATCGAGCTCCGCGCTACCCTCGCGCTCCGTTACCCACGACAGCTTCGCCATGGTGGTCCTCCACATGATCGCCTACCGAACACACTATGCGGCCCCCCTGGTCCAGGGGAAACACCTTTTCGAAACCAGCCGGTAGGCGGTACGAACCAAGGCGTCACAGACCAACGGCGCCCTAGGGCAAACATCGGACGAATCTTGTCTTATTCCTGGAACGGTTCCGCGGCGATGCCCGTCGCGCGGTGACGCGGGCGGCCGGATCGCCGCCGCGACGATCCGGCCGCCGGAGATCGCCGCGGTCCGCAGTGCGAGCGGTCCGCCCATGCGGTAGCCGATCGCGGCCAGGGGTGCGAGTGAGACGAACTTCGAGCGCGTCCCCCGGATGCGCGCCGATTGCCCGAATGTCGGCATAGGCCCATGGTGGGGAATCTGAAATTCAATCCTATTTCCTTCTCCGGCGGGCGCTTTCGGACATTTGCGGTCGAATTGCCGATTTATCGGCGTGTATCCGAGCTTTTCCTCTTTCCCGTTGTCATGCTCAGTGCCTGGCTGCTCCGAACCAACCGCCTGATGAGTGGGCGCGACGAGAGGTCCGACTGTGAAACTGAGCTGGATGGTGATTCCCGCGCTGGTTGCCGCCGCTGTGTCCGGATGTTCCGACGACACTTCGGCGAGTGAGGCGGCGACCGCGACGAGTCCCGTCGCCGCCCCGAGCGTTCCGGCGACGACGACCGGGGCGCGCGACGAGGAGGTGGCGGACGGCGGTATCCGAATATTGCTGGGCGAATCGAAAAAAGTTCCGGTGCCGCCCGATGTGGTGCTCGATATTCGAGCGCCTGTCGCATGGGGGCAGGCGGCCAACGGGATTCGCTGCACGGTGACCGACAGTTCCGGGCGGAATGAAGATCTGCGCTCTTCCGACGCGAAGAAGACCGAGACGTTCGGCGGGACGGAGTGGGTGACGGTGTGGACGTTCTCCTCCGTGCCGAACAGCGACGTCACCGTGGGCTGCCGGGACCCGGAATCGAAGATCGCCGCGGACCATCGTGAGCCGTACCTGCGCGTCGTGCCGCGCGTGATCGTCCCGATCGCTCCGCCGCAGCGCTGATCCCGCGGGCCGCCCGCTCAGGCGGCGCGCACCGCGACCGGCCGGTAGACCCGGGACGCCAGGGTCTGGAGCACCATCAGGCGGGTCAGCTGGTTGCGCAACCAGATGTGGCCGCCCGTGGCCGGAATCAGCATGGAACTGCTCGCCCGTACCGAGCGCTGTGCCCGCAGTACCGTGGGCCGCAGGGCTTGTTCATAGCGGTGGAAGGCGATCCGATGGTCGCCCCCCGCTGCGGCGAGTTCCGCCGCGAGCAGGTGTGCGCCTTCGATGGCCAGTGCCGCGCCCGCGCCGGACAGCAGGGTCGCGCAGTACCCGGCGTCACCGACCAGGGCGACCCGTCCGCTCGACCAGGCGGGCAAGCGGACCTGGCTCACCGCGTCGAAGTAGAAGCCGTCGTCGGCGGTGGCCTGATCGAGCAAGTCGGGCACCTGCCAGGCTCGGTCGTCGAAATACGCGCTTAGCAGGGCTTTCTGGGCGTTCTCGTCGCGGTGGTCGACATCCAGCACGCGAGCCTCCCGGAAGGCGAAGAACGCCGTGGCGCCGTCGTGCGCCCCCGATCGGTAGACGCCCGCGACCTTTCCCGGCGTGTTGTAGAGCGTCACCGCGTGCGGGCGTCCGAGACCGGCGTCGACGTGGGCGGTGGCGAAGTACACGCCGAGGTGATGCAGCGCGTCGGCCTCCGGTCCGACGGCCAGATTCCTGGTCCGCGAATGCAATCCGTCGGCGCCGATGACCAGGTCGAACTCGGCCTGCTTGCCGCTGTCGAAGGTCACCTCCACGGCGTCCGGGCGCTGGGTGATCGCGGCGATCGAATCGCCGAAGGTGAACTCGACGTCGTCGGCGGTCGCCTCGTACAGCACTTGGGCCAGGTCGCCGCGCATGATCTCGATGTCACCGTCGGCGTTGAAGATGCGCGTGCTCATCCCGGCGACGCGGCGATCGGCCGCGTCGACGAACGTCAGCTCGCGGATGTCGGTGGCCCGTTCGCGCAACGTCGGCAGTACGCCCATCCGCTCCGCGATCCGTACCGAGGACCCCCGGATGTCGACGCCGTTGCCGCCAGGCCGCAGTGCCGGGCTGCGCTCGACCACGGTGGGCCGGAAGCCGTTGCGCACCAGCCAGTACGCGAGCGTCGGTCCGGCGATGCTCGCGCCGGAGATGAGAATGCGGGGATCGTGCGCCATGGGTGCCTCCGTTGTATCGACTGACCGTTGGTCAGTCACGAATGTAAGACACTGACCACCGGTCAGTCAACGGGTAGGATCCGAGGCGTGAGCGACGAGACGACGACCCGCGCGCGGATCCTCGAGGTGGCCATGGACCTGTTCGGGACGCATGGTTATCACCGCACCTCGGTGCGCGCGATCGCCGAGCAACTGGGCATTTCCAAGGCCGGTGTGCTCTATCACTATCCGAGCAAGTACGACATCCTCGCGGGCTTGGCGGAGCCGTTCCTCGCGGCGATGGAGCGCACGGTCGCCGAGGCGGGTGATCCCGATCCGTGCGAGGCCCGCCGCCGGGTGGTCGAAGGGTTGCTCGACGTCTTCCTCGCCCATCGCTACCTGCTGCGGCTCAACGTCCGCGATCTCGCGCTGGCCGCTCCCGGTAGCATCTTCGAGCGGTTCAGCAAGGTCATGATGCAGGCGAACATCCTGGTCGCGGGCCCGGATGCCAGCTTCGCCGAGCGCGTTCGCGCCACCCAGGCGGTGGCGGGGCTCAGCGACCCGGTTGTGCTGTACGCCGAGGCTCCGGTCGACCAGTTGCGTTCGGAGGTGCTGGAAGGGGTGCGTCTGTTGTTGGCGCCCGCGGACCGGACGCCGCCCGCGGCCGCGTCCAGGGGGCGGCCGGGGGCACTGACCCCGCAGCAGGTCGAACTCGCGCGGCGGCGGCACGGCGTGGAGGGACGCGGCGTCGCCGAAATCGCCAGGGAGCTGGGTGTCTCCCGGGCGACGCTCTACCGCTATCTCAAATAGCGGCTTATTTTGAGACGATATTTTTGAGACGCCGCGCGTGTGGTCGGCGGTCCGGAGGGTAGCGTCGGTGTCATGAACGATGCCGCCTACCGGGAGCGGCCATCGCGGTACGAGGGCGCGGTGCGGTGGATCAAGACCGTCGATGGCGGTGGTGCGGCGCTGCCGGTGCTACCCGACGGCTGCATGGATCTGATCTGGATGGACGGCCGGTTGGTCGTCGCGGGGCCGGACACCCGCGCCCACCACCCCGGTGGAATCCCGGGTGATCGGTACGTCGGCATCCGGTTCTTTCCGGGTACCGCACCCGCGTGGCTGGGCGTTCCGGCCCGCGAGTTGCGCAATCGGCGGGTCGAATTGGCTCAGCTGTGGCCATCGGCTGTGGTCCGGCCGCTGGTCGATCGGATCGCGGCCGCCGACGATCAGGCGGCAGCGCTGGAACGCGTCGTGCGGTGGCGCGCGGCCGAGACCGAGCCGGCCGATCCGCTCATCCGGAAGGTGGTCGGCGCGCTCGACGCCGGATGGCCGGTGGCGGCGGTCGCCGACGCGGCCGGACTGGGGGAACGGACCTTGCACCGTCGTTCCCTGGACGCCTTCGGCTACGGCCCGAAAACCCTTGCGAGGGTGTTGCGTCTGCAACGCGCGCTGGCAGCGGCACGCGGCGGCGTGCCGCTCGCCGACACCGCGATGCGGGCCGGATTCGCCGACCAAGCGCACCTCTCCCGCGAGGTGCGCGCGCTGGCGGGAATTCCGTTGGGCGGCCTGCTCGCCAAGTCTTGACCACGTCGATGCGCGCGCGGGCTGGGTGCTGTCCGGGGACGCATCCGACCGGTCGAGACGGCGTACACGGCGGACTTCGTCGGGCAGCGTGTCCGGCTCCGTCTCGCGCCGTGCGGGTGGATATGGTTCAGCTGCTCGCGGACGGAAGAGCGGCGTACAGGTCGACGCCGTTGCCATCCGGATCCTGCACCACCGCGTAGCGCTGCCCCCAGAACGCGTCCCACGGTTTCAGCTCGCCGTGGTACCCGGCGTCCACGAGTTCGGCGTACACGGCGTCGACTTCCGTGGGATCGGCGCAGCGAAAAGCGACTGCGAGACGGCCCGCGCCGGTCGGGGGCCGCCACCCGGTGTGGAACGACTCGATGACGGCTTCGGTGTCCAGTGTGAGCCGCATGCCGTTGGGCAGCGCCGCCTCGGCATGTCCTTCCTGCTCGGAGCCCTCCGGGAAGGGGAGCCCGAGGCGGCGGTAGAAGGCCACCGAGGCGGCCATATCGCTGACGACGATGCCGATGACGTCGAGTTGTGGTGTCATACCGGCAGCGTAGGTAGCGGCGTGCGGACGCGTCTTGAACGAATCGGACAGCGCCTAGCGTGCGGGCGCGGGGACCAGTTCGGCGATGAGGTTCTCCACCAGGATGCGGATGTGGTCGCGGATGGTGCGCACCACGTCGAGGGACTGGTCCGCGGGGTCCGGCAGCATCCAGTCGCGGTAGCTGATGCCGGGGAAGAACGGGCAGGCGTCGCCCGCGCCCATGGTGACCACCACGTCGGAGATGCCGATCGCGTCCATCGTGAGCGGCTTGGGGGCGTGGCCGGAGATGTCGATGCCGATCTCGGCCATGGCGTCCACCACCGTGGCGTTCAGGGCCTCGGCCGGCGCGCTGCCCGCCGATCGCACGTCGAACCGGTCACCCGCGAGGGCGGTGAGGAATCCGGCAGCCATCTGCGAGCGGCCCGCGTTGTGCTCGCAGACGAACAGCACACTGGGCTTGTGGGACATGGGAACGCCTTTCGATGTGCAAGGTGGAGCATAAGTGTGCTGGCCGTCCGGCCGCGGTGAACCGAAACGCTTTCCTAGCGTACGAGATACGTATACCAGCGCGCCGCGAAGCGTTACGGCGCGACGTGCTCTCGCGGGTGCGCGCGTACGGCGACCGCAGGTCACAGGCCCGAATCCGTTATCACGCAGCTTTTGCGGCGCCTCGGGCTGCCGGAGCAATTGCCGCCACTCGCAGGGCAACGCCTCGCATCGATGCGCCGCGCTCCGCTGCTGAGGAATACGTGGTGCGTTCGGCGCAGTGGTGCGGGCGCGGTTCGACCGCTATGCCGCGTCGCGAAAGAGCGGCTCCGAGTTCGCGCCGCCAACACGCGTACCCCGGTCGACGCGGGTCGACCGGGGTACGGGCAGTGTCGGCGAATGGGATCGGGTCGCCCCGCCCCACCGACCGTGGTCACCCGGAAGCGGTTTTCCGGGCACGGGTCAGATCGGACGCAGGTCGATCATCTTGCGCAGCCGCTGCCGGTCGCGTTCCAGGCGGCGTGCTTCGTAGGCGATCGGGAAGTAGCGCAGGCGCTCCGGCAGCAGCGGGACCAGTCGCGCGATCAGCCAGCCGAGCACGCGCAGCTTGCGTTCGTCGGCCGCGGTCCAGGTCAGCCCGAGCTTGCGCCGCGCGACCTCGGGCGTGGTGCCGACCGTCACGAAGTACTGGAGCCAGCCGATCGGCGCCACCGCCGCCTTCCAGGCGGGATGCAGCGCGCGCGGCAGCTGCTTCGGCGGAGCGACGGAGCGGATCACCCGAAGGTAGTCGCGCGCGGTGTCCGTGGCGACCAGGTGGTTGGCGACGGTGTCTTCGAAGAACTTCTCGAACTCGGGGTAGTTCGCGGGGATCTCCTTGGGCGCCACCGAGAAATTGCGCAACAGCTGCAACGTCTCCTGGAAGTACGCCTCTTTGTCCGCCGCGGTGAGCGGTCGCTTGGCGAAGTACTTGGCGCTCTCGGTGAAGGCGAAGGTTCCGGTGTGCAGCACCCAGGCCCACGGGGCGCTGGACAGCGCGGTGTGCCGGACGCCGTTGGCGTCGGTGGTGTTCAGCGACGCGTGCAGTTCGCGCAGGCGGTCGGCCTCGGCCAGCGCTTCCTCGCCGCCGTAGACCCACATCATCACCGACGCCAGGCTGCGCATCGCGCGGCCCATGGGATCGGTGCGGAAGGTGGAGTACTCGTCCACCACCGCGGAGATGGTCGGCTCCATGGTTTGCAGCAGGAAGGCCGAGCCCGCCGTGAGGGAGAAGGTGACCAGACCGGTCTGCTCCCACATCTGTGTCCCCGGTTCGATCGGGCGGCGGGGCGGCAGCGTTCGCGCGCCGGTGGATTCGCGTGCGACGGACGCGGTCATCGTGATCTCCCTTGATCGGCCGAACTCAATACAATGAGATGATAACCCTACAAGTCTCTCATCGTCTATCCATGATCGGTGATCTCGGCGCTGCCCTTAGGCTGTGCGGATATGACGACCGAGTGGCGCAATCGTGGCGGCCGGATCGGGGTGCTCACGGGCGCGGGCATCTCCACCGATTCCGGCATCCCGGATTTCCGCGGCCCGCGCGGGGTGTGGACGAAGGATCCGATCGCCGAATTGCTGTCGACCTATCAGAACTATGTGGCCGACCCCGGCTTGCGGGAACGCGCGTGGCTCGCCAGACGGGACAATCCGGCCTGGCAGGCCGTACCCAACGCCGCGCACAACGCCCTCGCCGACCTGGAGCGGGCCGGGCGGGCGGTCACCATCATCACCCAGAACATCGATCGCCTGCATCAGCGGGCGGGGTCTTCGCCGGAGCGGGTGATCGAGATCCACGGCAACATGTTCGAGGTGGTCTGCATCGAGTGCGACTACCAGACCTCGATGTCCGCCACCTTGGAACGGGTGGCCGCGGGTGAGCCCGACCCGCCGTGCCCGGGCTGCGGCGGCATCCTCAAGTCGGCCACCGTGATGTTCGGTCAGCAGATGGACCGCCGCATCATGACCAAGGCCGCGCTCACCGCGCAGACGAGCGACGTCTTCCTGGCAATCGGAACGTCGTTGCAGGTCGAGCCCGCCGCGTCGATGTGCTCCGTCGCGGTGGAGAACGGTGCGGATCTGGTCATCGTGAACGCCGAGCCGACGCCCTACGACGACATGGCCACCGAGATCATCCGCGAACCCATCGGCACGGCCGTGCCCCGCCTGGTCGCGGAGATTCTCGCCGCGTGACCGCGGCGTGCGTGCGGTGAGCCGGGTTCAGCCGACCGGCCCGAGCACCCGGTCGAGGTAGGGATTGGCGAAACGCCCCTTCGGGTCGAAGCGCCGGCGCACCTCGGCGAACCGATCCCAATCGGGATAGCGGTCCCGCAGGGTCGCCGCGGTCTGGAAGTGGCGTTTGCCCCAGTGCGGGCGGCCCTGGTAGCGGTCGAACACCGCTTCGCAGGCGCGGAAGTACGGCTCGAAGTCCATGCCCCGGTATTGGTGCACCGCGATGTAGCAGGTGTCGCGGCCGCCCGCCGGGGACAGGAAGGCGTCGTCGGGTGCGACCCACCGCACCTCGATGGGCATCGGGGTATCGAAACGAGTGGTCAGTTCCTTGATCTCGCGGATCGCGTCGACGGAATGCGCGCGCGGGATGGCGTACTCCATCTCGGTGAAGCGGACCAGGCGGGGCGAGGCGAACACCCGGTAGGAGCGGTCCACCTGACGCCGGTAGCTGCCCGCGTAGGCGGCGCTGCGCTGGATGAAGGGGACCAGGCGCGGTTGCCTGCGGCTCAGTCTGCACAGCGCGTCGAACAGGTGATTGGACATCAGGATGTCGGCGAACCAGTCCACCGCCTTGGGGCGCGGCTGCTCGGGCAGGGTCACGCGATTGTTGCGCTTGGTCATGGCCAGCGGACTGTGCGCGAACATGTAGAACTCGAAATGGTCGTTGCCGTCGATGAACGAATCCAGGTCCGAGAGCACCTCCTCCACCGGGATCGGCCGTTCGACGCCCTCCAGCACGAACGACGGCGCCATCCGCAGGGTCACGGCGGTGACGACACCCAGTGCTCCGATGCCGACCCGCGCCGCCCGCCAGCCGTCGGGGTCGGTGTGCTCGTTCAGTTCCACCCGGGCGCCGTCCGCCTGCGTCAATTCCAGCGAATGCACCGCGGCGGACAGGTTCTGCAAGGTGGCGCCCGTGCCGTGGGTGGCGGTGGCGATGGCGCCCGCGACGGTCTGCACATCGATGTCGCCCAGGTTCGGGAAGGCGAGGCCGTGCTCGTGCAGGGCGGTGCTGGCCGCGTTCAGGCTGATGCCCGCTTCCACCCGCACCAGGCCGCTCGCCTGGTCGACATCGATGACGCGGTTCAGCTTCGCCAGGCTCAGCAGCGTGCCGTCGGTCAGGACGGCGTCGGTGAACGAATGACCGGTGCCGGCGACGCGCACGGTCCGGCCGGCGGCTTCGGCGTCGGCGAGCAGGCCGACGACTTCCTCGACGGAGCGCGGTGTGGCGATGATCGCGGGCGCACACTGTTGATCGCCTGCCCAGTTCACCCACGAGTTGGTCATGTGACCAACTTTACGGGAGCGAACGTGACGTGCGCTACTTACGGTGCGATTTCGCTACCGCTTGCGCCAGCCGCAGGTCAGATGCTGCTTGGCGTGCTCGACTTCGGCGTCGGTCAGCGGGGGGACATCGAGATGCCTGCGCGGCGTGCCGTCGCCCCGCAGGCCGTTCAACATGATGGCCATATACCGCTGCCAGACATCGGGATTGACCGGCTTGGCGAACTCGGCGAGCCCGTCGACCATGTGCACGAGTGCGAAGAAGTCCGAGGGCTCGATGCCGTCGGCGAGCACGCCCGCGTCGCGCGCGCGAGCGCAGATGGCGGTCACGGTGGGCTTGATGCGATCGCGCACGACCGCGAACCGGTCGGTCTCGTCGTCCTCGAGTTCGAGCATGACCTCGCTGAAGCCTCGGTTGGTGGCCATGTGTCTGCACGCGTACTCGAAGAATTCGACGAGTCCGAACCAGGGGTCGGGATGTCGGTAGGCGGCGTCGGCCGCGTCGGCGAAATCGTTCAGGTTCTGGTCGAAGACCTCGACGATCAGTTCCTTCTTGTTCGCGAAGCGGCGATAGACCGTACCGACACCCACGCCCGCGCGTTCGGCCACGTCGTCGAGTGTGATCTCGAGTCCGTGGTCGGCGAACAGTTCCCGCGCCGCGGCGATGATGCGCTGCTGATTGCGTGCGGCATCGGCCCGCAGACGCCGGGGTGGAGAGGCGACCGTGGCGTGATTCACACCGCCATTCTATCAACCTCGGGGATTAACCGGAGGCGTTGTCTCCGTTATCGTGATAGCTTCTTCAGTTAAGTGGAGGAGTTTCCTCCGGATCAATGCTAGAGACAAAGGGGACACATGACTACCGCCATCGACCGTGGGGCCCCCGCCCCTGAGCAGACGGGAAGCGAGCGGCGCGGCTCGCACGCCCTGCGCTGGTGGGTGCTCGCCGTCCTCGGTGTCGCCCAGCTGATGGTCGTGCTCGACGCGACCGTGGTGAACATCGCGCTGCCCGCCGCGCAGGCGGATCTCGGCTTCAGCGACGGCGACCGCTCCTGGGTGGTCACCGGCTACGCGCTGGCGTTCGGCAGCCTGCTGCTGCTCGGCGGACGCCTCAGCGACCTGTTCGGCAGGCGCAACACCTTCATCATCGGCCTGGTCGGCTTCGCGGTCGCCTCCGCCATCGGTGGCGCGGCCACCAGCTTCGAGATGCTGGTCGCCGCCCGGGTCGGACAGGGTGTCTTCGGCGCGCTGCTGGCGCCCGCCGCTCTCTCGCTGCTCACGGTGACCTTCACCGAGCCGTCCGAGCGGGCGAAGGCGTTCGGCATCTTCGGTGCCGTCGCAGGCACCGGCGGCGCGATCGGGCTGCTGCTCGGCGGCGCGCTCACCGAATGGGCCTCGTGGCGCTGGGTGATGTTCGTCAACCTCGCCTTCGCGGCCGTCGCTCTGGTCGGCGCGGTGCTGCTGCTGGCCAAGCACGCGAGCACCGAGCGGCCCAAGCTGGACATCCCCGGCACGCTCGTGGTCACCGCCGGTCTGTTCGGCATCGTCTACGGGTTCTCGCACGCGGAGTCGGACGGGTGGACCAACGGCGTCACCCTCGCGTTCCTGCTCGGCGGCGCGGCGCTGATCGCGGTGTTCGCCTGGCTGGAGACCCGGGTCGCGCACCCGCTGCTTCCGATGCGGATCGTGCTCGACCGGATGCGCGGCACCTCCTACCTGACGGTGTTCGTCATGGGCATCGGGATGTTCGCGATCTTCCTGTTCCTCACGTATTACATGCAGCTCACCCTGGGCTACTCGCCGATCATGACCGGCGTCGCGTTCCTGCCGATGGTCGCCGCCATGGTGGCCTCCTCGACCACCGCGCCGTCGCTGCTGCTGCCGAAGCTCGGCCCGAAGATCGTGGTCAGCGGCGGCTTCCTGATCGCGGCGGCGGGCATGGCCTGGCTGACCCGGATCGGCTTGGACACCGGCTACGCCAGCCACATCCTGCCCGCCCTGATCCTGCTCGGTCTCGGCCTCGGCGGCGCGATGTCGACCGCCTTCCAGGGCGCCACCTCGGGCGTGCAGCACGAGGACGCGGGTGTGGCCTCGGCCATGATCAACACCAGCCAGCAGGTCGGCGGCTCGATCGGCACGGCGTTGCTGAGCACGATCGCGGCGTCCGCGGCCACCGACTACCTGTCCACCCGCACGCCGGATCCGCTGTCCATCGCCCAATCCGCGATCGAGAGCTACACCACCAGTTTCTGGTGGGCCACGGCGATCTTCGTGGCGGGCGGCATCCTCACCGCGGTGCTGATGCCGAGCACGGTGCCGGTGCCCACCGAGGGAGAACCGGTACTCGCGCACTGATCCGAGTGCGCCACCGCCTATCCGGTTCCGTATCGCACGGCCGCCGCTCCCGCGACCTCGTCGCGGGGGCGGCGGCCGTCGTTGTCGGACCGCACGGCGCGCGATCCGCTTCGTCGGTGCGCGCGGCGAGGTGCACGCGTCGTACCCCACCCGAATCTGTGCTCCGCGATTGCCAATCGGCCGCTCTCGGCGTGCGAGTGCCGTGTCGAGGAGGAACCCTTCGGTCCGCCGCCGCCATCCGAATCAGGGCGGTCCGCGGCGTCGCGCGGACTCGCGCCGCCCGTCCGCCGCGCAGGCAAAGTGCTCCAGAATCACTGTTATCGGTGCAAGATACAAGGTAAGTAAATGCGGCGGGCTGTGCTGTGAGCGGCCCCCTTTCCGACCTACGCGGTAAATATCGTGGGATGCTTTGCACATCGGAACCCGCGAGGATTCCGGCCGCTCACGCGTGGGTAGCCAAGAGACTGCTGCGCACCCTTCTCGGCATCGGCGCACCCGGCGGTCGCACCACCCTCTCCACCCCACCCGCGGGGTTCGTAGACTCCTCGGACCGGGCGCGGCACTCCCCGCGCTCGGCCGCCTCGGGGAGTGGCGGTGGTGCGGCCGGGACGGCGGAGCCCGGCGGGCATGGCACGGTGATTACCTGGTTCGGCTCGGCGATCGACGGGAACGGCACGACGGAAGGGGGCAGGCAATGAGTGGTTCGCAAACGGGCGCTGCCACGGCGGGACGATGGCGGCCCGCCGCACGGCTCACCGTGCTGCTCGACGAGGACGACAAGTGGCGGCACACGCCCCTGTATCACGAGATCGTGCGCCGGGCCAGAGATACCGGCCTGGCGGGGGCCAGCGTGTGGCGTGGCATCGAGGGCTACGGTGCGTCCTCGCACGTGCACACCACCCGGATCCTCGACGTCGCCGACCACCTTCCGTTATTGCTGATGCTGGTCGACGAGCCGGAACGCCTGCGCGCCTTCGTCGAGCGGAATGCCGAGCTGTTCGCTTCGGTCAACGTCACCTTGGTGCCGGTGGACCAGTGGCAGGAAGGTGAGCGATGACCAGACGCGGCAAGCCCGCCGGATCCGCCGTAGCCCCTGTGGCCGCAGCGGGTTTCACCTCGCCGCCGCTGTCATACGCGGCGGCCGTTACCATTGTCGGTTCGGCGCGGCTCGGCGATCTGAGCGGCGCGTCGGCGGGCCATCGGCCGCTCGCCGCCGCGGAAGCAGGCTTCCGCACCGTGCCGACCACGTTCAACATGTACGGCTACGAGATGTTCCGGCGGGTGGCCGACGTGAACGACGTGGCCGTGGGGTCGGCGGTGGTCGGGCGGTCGTGGACATGATCCTCATGACGAGCCGGGCGCAGCCGATACGGAAGGGAGACCCGAGCATGGCCCACGATCGAGCCGGGCGTTCCGCACGTCCCACCGATCTGGAAGACATCGCGCACCTGGTGACGGCGTACTACAGCCGTGTTCCGGACGCGTCGGATCCGGCCCAGCGGGTGGCGTTCGGAACGTCGGGACATCGCGGCTCCAGCCTGGACGGCGCCTTCAACGAGGCGCACATCCTGGCGATCACGCAGTCGATCGTGGAGTACCGCGCCACCCGGGGCATCACCGGCCCGGTCTATCTCGCCAGGGATACCCACGCCCTGTCCGAGCCCGCCTGGACCACCGCGCTCGAGGTGCTCGCCGCCAACGACGTCACCGCGGTCATCGATGCGCGCGACCGCTACACCCCCACGCCCGCGCTGAGTCACGCTGTGCTGCGCCACAATCGGGGCGGCGCCAAGCATCAGGCCGACGGCATCGTGGTCACCCCGTCGCACAACCCACCTCGCGACGGCGGCTTCAAATACAACCCGCCGCACGGCGGCCCGGCGGACAACACGGCCACCGACGCCATCGCCGCGCGCGCGAACGAACTGCTGCGTGACGGGCTCACCGGGGTCAAGCGCACCACGTTGCAGCGCGCGCTGGCCGACGGCGTGGAACGCTACGACTATCTCGACAACTACATCGACGACCTGCCCAACGTGCTGAACCTGGACGCGATCCGCGGCGCGGGCATCCGGCTCGGCGCCGACCCGATGGGCGGCGCCAGCGTCGACTACTGGGAGGAGATCGGTCAGCGCTACGATCTCGAACTCGAGGTGGTCAATCCGTTCGTGGATCCCACCTGGCGGTTCATGACCCTCGACAGCGACGGCAAGATCCGGATGGATCCGTCCTCCCGCTATGCGATGGCTTCGCTGATCGGGATCAAGGACGACTACGACATCTCCACCGGCAACGACGCCGACGCCGACCGGCACGGCATCGTCACGCCCGACGGCGGGTTGATGAATCCGAACCACTTCCTCGCGGTGGCCATCGAATACCTGGTCGCCAACCGGATGGGGTGGGATGCGCTGACCAAGATCGGCAAGACCGCGGTGACCTCGTCGATGATCGACCGGGTCGTCTCCGTGCTCGGGCGCGACGTGCACGAGGTGCCCGTCGGATTCAAGTTCTTCGTTCCCGGATTGTTCAGCGGCAGCCTGGCATTCGGCGGGGAGGAGAGCGCGGGCGCGTCGTTCCTGCGGATGGACGGCACGGTCTGGACCACCGACAAGGACGGCATCCTGCTCGCGCTGCTGGCCGGCGAGATCGCCGCGGTCACCGGCCAGAGCCCGTCGGCGCGCTACGTCGAACTCGAACGCCGCTACGGCAGCCCCGCCTACGCGCGGATCGACGCACCCGCCACCGTGGAACAGAAACAGCTGCTCGCGAAGTTGACTCCGGACATGATCACGACGAAGGAGATCGCCGGCGAGCCCGTCACCGCCGTGCTCACCAGGGCTCGGGGCAACGGCGCGCCACTGGGCGGCCTGAAGGTGACCACCGAGAACGCGTGGTTCGCCGCGCGCCCCTCCGGCACCGAGGACAAGTACAAGATCTACGCGGAGTCGTTCCACGGACCCGAGCACCTCGCCGAGGTGCAGACCGCCGCGGAGGAATTGGTGGGGCAGGCGCTGTCCGGTGACCGGTAGATCCAAGCCCCTGCCCAGCGAGATCTGGGTGCTGGTCGGGGGCGCGTTCGTCATCGCCATCGGGTTCGGCCTGGTCGCCCCGGTGCTGCCGCAGTTCGCGCGCGGATTCGGCGTCGGCGTGGCGGCCGCCTCGGCCATCGTCTCCGCGTTCGCGCTGATGCGGTTGCTGTTCGCACCCGTGAGCGGGCGGCTGGTGCAGCGGCTGGGGGAGCGCTCGGTCTACCTCGGCGGGCTGCTGATCGTCGCGGCGTCCACCGGCGCGAGCGCCCTGGCCCAGAGCTATTGGCAGCTCATGGTGCTGCGGTCGCTCGGCGGCATCGGCTCGACCATGTTCACCGTGTCGTCGCTGGCGCTGGTCATCCGGATGTCGCCGCCCGAACAGCGCGGCCGGGTCTCGGGACTGTGGTCGACCAGCTTCCTGGTCGGCTCGGTGAGCGGGCCGCTGGTGGGCGGCGGGTTGTCCGGGCTCGGGCTGCGCTGGCCGTTCGTCATCTACGCCGTGGCGTTGTTCGTCGTCAGCGTCGTGGTGTACTTCAGCCTGCGCAATTCGGAGTTGGCAGCGCCGGAGCCGGTAGGCGGCGCCCGCATGATGTCCTTCCGCGAGGGCTGGGCGCGGCCGGAGTACCGGGCGGTGCTGCTGTCGAACTTCGCCAACGGAGCCGCCGTGTTCGGTGTCCGGATGGCTCTGGTGCCGCTGCTCGTCGTCGAGGTGCTGCACCAAGCGCCGGGTATGGCCGGTGTCGCGTTGACGGTGTTCGCCGCGGGCAACGTCACGGTGCTGTTCGCCGCGGGGCGGCTGTCCGACCGGTGGGGACGGAAACCCTTCGTGATCAGCGGCTCGCTGGTGTGCGCGGTCGGCACGGCGGGGCTCGGCCTGGCCACCGACCTTCCCTGGCTGCTCGCCACCTCGTTCCTGGCCGGGGTCGGTTCCGGCATGTTCACCCCTACCCAGCAGGCGGCCGTCGCCGACATCATCGGCCCCAAGGCGCGCGGCGGGCCGGTGCTGGCCGGTTTCCAGATGGCCGCCGACCTCGGCACCGTCATCGGGCCGGTCGCCGTCGGAGCCCTGGCCCAGCAGGTGTCCTACGGTCTCGCGCTCGGAGTGACCGGCGCCCTGCTCGCGGTTGCGGCGCTCGTCTGGACTGTCGTGCCCGAGCCGCTGCGGCGGGGGGCTCCCGCTCACTCGGAGATGCCGTCCGAACGCTCCGCGGGAGCGGACGACGCCGAGCGGCAATCGGCGCGGATCGACCGTGCGCTGAACGAAGTGTCCGGCGCGCCGGTCGCCGACAGTCCGGTGCCAGTGGTGGCCGAGCCTATGGCGGTTCCGGGAGTGGGTTCGGCGGATCCGCAAGTCGTGGTTGATCGGCGGGAGTCGGTGACGGATAGTGTCCCGACGGTGGCGGAGTCCGACGGGCCGTCTGGCTGTCCCCCGGCCGGGATCGGCGATCACCGTGGTGCGGCAGCCGACGCCAGACCCGTGCGGACCGCGCCGGCCACCGCGGTCGTCGACTCCGACGAGGCGGAATATCCGCCGGGGCGCCCGATGTCTCGCGGCAAACGTCGGCGACCGGAGCGGCGTGCCCGCCGCAAGCGCTGAGCTACCCGGAAGCGGTCCCGGATTCCCGGCGAGCATTCCGGTAGCCGCGCGGTAGGCGGCCGTCGGATCAGTGGCCCGGCGGGGGGAGCGGCGGTTCGTTGCGGCAAAGTGTCAATGTGAGCGAATCGCGTTCGAACTACACTCCACGGCCGATGTCCAGTGCGACCACCTACGCGCTCGGTGCGGTCGCTCTCGTGCTGATCGTGCTCATCGTCATCGCGGCGATCCGCTGGGGGCGAGACGACGCGGCCGTCCGCAACGACGGCTACGGTTCGGTGCGGGACCCCGCGGTGCACTCGATGCTCGAGCAGAACGGGTCGATCCTGCTCGGCCGCCCGGACGCGAAGAAGACCATCGACATCTTCGAGGACCCGCTGTGCCCCGGCTGCGGCAGCCTGGAGCGCATCTACGGCCAAGAGATCGCGCAGCAGATCGATGCGGGCGCGCTGGCCGTGCGCTATCGCCTGGTGAACTTTCTCGACGGCCGCTCCCGGAGCAAGGACTACTCGACGCGCGCCGTCGCCGCGAACCGGTGTGTGGCCGAAGCGGGTTCGGGGCCGGTCTACTCCAAGTTCCACACCGAACTGTTCACCGCGAAGCGTCCCAGCGAAGGCGGCGCCGACCTGAGCAACGAGGAACTCGCCGCGATAGCGGGCGACGCCGGAGCCGCCGAGCCCGTGCGGCAATGCATCGCGACCGGTGCCGAGGTCGACTCCGCGCGCAACACGGCGATGGCGCAGACCGCGGCGCTCGGCGAAGCGCTGGGCGGCTCCGCGGCCACCCCCGCGGTGTTCGACGGCACGACCAAGGTCGACACCAACGACGAGAACTGGGTGGTTTCGCTCGCCGGTTGAGTAGGGCTGAAGGCGCCGCGCGTGAGTGTAGGGCCGACATCCGCCGAGCACGTCCCGACCTCAGACACAGCGGACCTTCACTAGCTGCATCAACGGGTGCTGGCGGCATCCTCGGCCGCCCATGGGGGAGAGAGGATAGGCGCGGTAACCGACTCAGGCCCAGCTCGTACCAGGCAAGGTCGGTGATCTTGTCCTTCCGGCGGGCTCCGTCGCCGGATGCCGACTCGGCAATGTAGTCGAGTTCCTTGTGATCCGGGCGAACGGAAGGACCGGGACGCCGACTCCACCAAATCGACGCCCCGGCCCACTCGACGGCACGACCCGACATCCCCAGCCCCCGAGATCGCCGCTCGCCGAGTTTTCAGTTGGCCTGGGGCCGGGCAGCGGCTCCACCTGCCGCTGCCCGGCCCGCGCACTCGACAGCGCGATCCGGCCCCCTGTCCCTAGACCGCACCTCGAGGTGTCTCACATCCGCTCCGACTCCCGTCGGGGAGCCGGACACTCGAAACGAACAAACCAGCAACCCCATCTGCTCTGGCCGTTCCGAGCGTCCAACCGGCTATCGCCCTACGCCCTGATCGAAATTCGATTCGAACATGTGTTCGATACTAAGCCAATTGGTCCCCCTCTGTCACCCCCTGAATCGAGGCGATTTGGTCGCCGACATGCCGTTGGTGTAACTTCATTCAAGCGCGGCCGGGAAGCCGGAGCGCAACCAACCAGGGGCTATGGCGCAGCTGGTAGCGCACCACACTGGCAGTGTGGGGGTCAGGGGTTCGAGTCCCCTTAGCTCCACTTTTCTTCTCGAAGGCTCATGCTCACCCAGAGCATGAGCCTTTCCCGTTTCCACGGTGTTCACGGGTGCGATTCCGCCATGTGCTTTCCCGGCGGATCTGGGTAACCGGTCGATGTTCTGTGACCGGCCCCCGTGCCGCAGCACCCGTTGGAGAAGCATCATGACTGACACGAATCTCTCGCACGCCTCGTCCACCGCGGGTCGGATCGCCCAGAACGACATGTTCGCGCGGTTTGCCCGCGCGGGCTACGTCATGTCGGGCCTGGTCCATCTGCTGATCGGCTACATCGCCATCCGGCTCGCGCTCGGTGGCGGGGGTAGCGCCGATCAGTCGGGGGCGATGGCCGAACTGGCCGCTAAACCGGGTGGGGTGGTCACCCTGTGGATCGGCGTGGTCGCGTTCGTGCTGATGGCGCTGTGGCGGCTGGCGGAGGCGGTCTTCGGCAAAGCGTCCGAGCCGGGCTCCGGCAGCGTGAAGTCCGAGGCGTTCGACCGGGTCAAGGCGCTCTCGCTGTCGGTGGTCTACCTCGCGTTCGCGATCACCGCTTTCCGCTTCGCGCAGGGCAGCGGACAGTCCAGCAGCAGTCAGAGCGTCGGGCTCACCGCGCGTCTGATGCAGCACACGGCGGGAACGGTCGCGCTGGTCGTGGGCGGACTGATCATCATCGGCGTGGGCGGCTACCACGTGTACAAGGGAGCGAGCCGGAACTTCCTCGACGACCTCCGAGGGACCCAGGGCGCCTTCGTGCGGCGGCTCGGCACCGTGGGATACATCGCCAAGGGACTCGCCGTCGCCGCGGTCGGGTTGCTGGTCATCCTCGCCGCGACGAAAGACGATCCGAACAAGTCCGCCGGGCTGGACGGAGCCTTGAAGACGCTCGGCGCGCAACCCTTCGGCGTGGCCCTGCTCCTCATCGCCGGGTTGGGCATCATCACCTACGGGCTCTACAGCTTCGTCATGGCCCGCAGCGCCAAGATGTAGGGCCGGTCAACGCACCGCGGTCAGCAGCCGGGACTGCCGCCACAGGTTGTCGAGTTCCTCGGGGAGGTCCGGGACCGATCGCCCGTAGGACGCGGCCAGCTCGCTCGGACTGAAGCAGCGCACCGACCAGCCGTGGCCGGACAGCCACTGCGCGGGATCGGCCCGCTCGTCGTCGTAGAACAGTTCGGCCGGGTCGATGTCCCCGAACGGGTTGCAGCGGTCGAAATACTTCGTCTCGATGCTCGCGAAGCGTTTGACGTCGACGCCGGTCACGAAGCTCTCCACGGCGAGGTGGCTGCCGGGTGCGGACAGCTCGTCGATGTGCTCGAACAATCTGTCCTGCGCCGCGCCGGGCAGATAGGGCAGCAGCCCCTCGGCCGACCATGCGGTGGGCTCATCGGGGTGGAAGCCCGCGCCGCGCAGTGCGGCCGGCCAGTCCTCGCGCAGGTCCACCGGCACTGTGCGCCGCCGGGCCTTCGGTCGTGCGCCGTTCTCGGTGAGAACCTTCTCCTTGAACTCCAGGACTTTGGGCTGATCGATCTCGAACACCGTGGTCGCCGGGGGCCAGTCGAGACGATGCGCTCGCGCGTCCAATCCCGCCGCGACGATCACGGCTTGCCGAACGCCGTCCGCGACGGCCGACAGGAAGAACTCGTCGAAGAACTTGGTGCGCAAGCCCATGAAGCCGGGGACCAGCGGCGTGTCCGCGAGCGGGGAGGGATCGGCCAGCAGCCCGGTGAAATGCGGATGACCCGCGGCCGCCACGAACAGCGGCGCGTAATCGTCCTGGATCAAGGGATCGGGAGAGGCCGCCTCCAGCGCACGAAACGTCGCCACACCCAACGCGGTGAGCCCGACGCTACTGACGATGTCCCAGACGTCTCCATCGGTTCGCATACCGCACCCACTTCCCGTCAGCCCACCACGGCGGTCTCGTGTTCCATGACTTCGCTGGCCGCGCGTTCGCCGGAGCGGATGGCCCCGTCGATCCAGCCGCACATCACCGCGGAACTCTCCGTGCCCGCCCAGTGGATGCGTCCGCACGGCTCGCGCAGCGCATGGCCGAATTGCGTGAGCACGCCGGTCGGCGCGTGGCTGAGCATGCCGCCGCCGGAGTACCGCTCGGCACTCCAGTTCTGCTCGATGTACTCGACGGGGGAGCCCGCTTTTCGGCCGAACCGCTCGACGAGTGCACCGAGTACCGCGCTTCTTCGTTCGGTTTCGTCGAGTCGGCCCACCTGTCGTGCGATGGGCCCCTCGATGATCACGCACAGGACCCCGGGCCGTCCGGTGTCCGTGCACGCGTCGATGGTGACCGTGGCGGGCGAGCCCGGGGCTACCGACTGTCCCGACAGGCCGTCGTCGCGCCAGAACGGTTCGTCGTACACGGCGGAGACCTTGATGATCGAGCCGCTCGGCATGCGCTGATGCAGGAACGATCGGTCTACCGGCAACATCGGCCGGTAAGAGATCTGGCCTGCGATCGCGAGGGGGACGGCTACGATCGCCCGGCGCGCGCGCACCGTCAGATCGGTCGCGCGGACCATGACTCCCTCGTCGTCCTGATGGATGCAGCGCACCGGCTGCGACAGGTGGATCGAATCGCCGAGTTCGGCCGCCATCGGCCGGTAGATCGCGCCCATGCCACCGACCGGCCGAGCATCCTGCGCCGCGTCTTTGACGCCGAGGACGAAGCTGGGCCCCCCGCCCGACGCCATCTGGTACAGCACGAAAAGCAACGACACCTCCGAGGCCGCTGACGTGTAGCAGCCGGCTATGGCCGTCTCGAGCAGATCGTGCGCGGGCTTGGACAGCACATTGCCTTCCAGCCAGTGCGCCAAGCTGACCTGATCCCACTTGTCGGCCTTCTTCGCCGACCACGGCGCTTCCAGGGGAACCGACTTGCACATATGCCCCAGCTCGAGGAACACCGCCCCGAGGTTCATCGTCGCCCACGGACTCATGGTCCAGGGGATGGTGCCGGTGTACCGGTGCTGCTTGCCGTCGACGACCATCATCGCCTCGCCGTCGGTGTACTGCTTGTAGCTCGGTACCCCGTATTCGGTCATCAGCGCCCGGACGCGATCTTGACCCGGCCCGATCCAGGCGCCGCCGAGATCGATCCACGACCCGTCGTCACGCACTCGGGTGAACGTGCGCCCCCCGAGCCGGTCGCGCGCTTCCAGCAGCGCCACCGATCGGCCCATTTGTTTCAGCCGCAGCGCGGCCGTCAGTCCCGCGAAACCCCCGCCGATTACGCAAAAGTCGACGTCTGTCATGGCGTGCCGTCCTCGTGTCGCAGTAGCGCGCACGGCCGCCGTGTCACCTGCGCTCGACCGGAGCTCTCAGCACAGCGGGTGCATCGCCTTCGATCAGGTCTACGCGTCGAATCTCGGGCAATTCTATAGCAAATTGCACTGGGCGGTCATCTCTCGCCATTTGCCGTACGGACGCTCGGCAAGCTGCCTACGCTTCTGATCTTGTTGTCCGACCGCCTGGAGCCCTTTCGATGACGATGTCCCCGTCCTCCGCGCACAGCCACGCGCCGCATGGTTCGCCGATCGATACCGACGGACCGCGGATCCCTTTGTACTCCGCCGAATTCGCCGCGGACCCGCACGCTGCCTATCGCGAGATGCGGACGCGGTACGGCTCGCTGGCGCCGGTGGAACTGGCGCCGGATATACCGGCGACGTTGGTGATCGGCTATCACGCCGCCGTGCGGATCGTGAACGACCCGGAGCACTTTCCGGCCGACCCCCGCGCGTGGCAGCAGGACGTCGCCGCCGACTGCCCGGTGCTGCCGATGATGCAGTGGCGGCCCAACGCGTTGCGGAATGCCGGGGCCGAGCATGCCCGCTACCGGCAGGCCAACGTCGCGGGGCTGGAGAAGATCGACCTGTACGGCTTGCGCGACACGGTCGCGCAGCTGGCGACGCCGCTGATCAACTCGTTCTGCGCGGACGGGTCCGCGGATGTGGTGCGCCAGTACGCGTTTCCGCTTTCCTTCGCGGTGCTGAACGCCATGCTGGGTTGCCCGGCCGAGATCGCTCAGCGCGCCGCCACCGGCATGGCCGCGATCTTCGAGGGTGTCGATGCCGAGCGCGGGAACAAGATGCTCATCGATTCGCTGGGGGAACTGACCCTGCTGAAACGGGCCGAACCCGGGGACGACATCACCACGCGGATGCTGCGGCACCCGGCCGAGCTGAGCGACACCGAAATGGTGCACCAGCTGGGCACGCTGTACGGCGCCGGCATCGAGCCCCAGCAGAATCTGATCGTCAACACGCTGCTGCTGATCCTCACCGACGAGCGGTTCGGCGGCAGTGTGCTCGGCGGCAGCCTGTCCACCCGGGACGCTCTGGACGAGGTGCTGTTCAACGATCCGCCGATGGCGAACTTCTGCTTCAGCTTCCCGAAGCAGCCGATCCTCATCGACGACGTCTGGTTGCCCGCTCATCAACCGGTCGTGATCAGCATCGCCGCCTGCAACACCGATCCCGCGATCCGCGCCGGACAATTCGCGGGCAATCGTGCCCATCTCGCGTTCGGCGGGGGTCCGCACGCGTGTCCGGCGAATTCGCTCGCCTATCTGATCGCCCAGGACGCGATCGATCAACTGCTCGACGCCCTGCCGGAGATCCGCCTCGCGGTAGAGCCAGGTGAACTGACCTGGCGGCCGGGCCCGTTCCACCGAGCGCTGACCGCTCTGCCGGTCGTCTTCCCGGAGTCTGCGCCGTTGCCGCTGCTGTGAGCCGTGGGCAACCACCGGACGCGACGAGCGCGAGGTGTTTCATCCGCTCGAACTTGTAAGTTAGGTTCGCCGAACTTATCATCTCTGTGCATGAAGGTTCGGCTCCACCACATGCTCGCTCGGTCTCCGCGTCGATGGGTGGCGGTAATGGCGGTGGGTGCCATGGCATGCGCCCTCACCGCCTGCGCCGCGACGGAGGCGGGCGCCGACGACCGGCCGGTGGTGCTCACCACGTTCACGGTCCTCGCGGACATCGCCCGGAACGTGGCGGGCGAGCACTTGACCGTGGAGTCGATCACCAAGGCGGGCGCGGAGATCCACGGCTACGAGCCGACACCGGGCGACATCAAGAAGGCGTCCAAAGCGGATCTCATCCTGGACAACGGGCTGAATCTTGAGGCGTGGTTCGCCCAGTTCGTCTCCGACCTGCGGGTGAAACACGTCGTGGTGAGCGAGGGCGTCGCCGCGCTGCCGATCCGCGAGGACGCCTACCAGGGCAAACCGAACCCGCACGCGTGGATGTCGCCGCACAACGCCCAGATCTACGTCGACAACATGGTGCGCGCGTTCGGTGAACTCGCACCTGCCCACGCGGCCGATTTCCGCGCCAACGCGGAGCGGTACAAGTCCGAGCTGCGCACGGTGCACGACGAATTGACCGGCACCTTGAACGCCCTACCGCCGAACGAGCGCGCTCTGGTCACGTGCGAGGGCGCCTTCTCCTACCTGGCCCGCGACGCCGGACTCACCGAGAAGTACATCTGGGCGGTCAATGCCGAGCAGCAGGCCACGCCCCAGCAGATCGCGTCGGCCATCGACTTCGTCCGAGGACAGCGGGTGCCGGCGGTGTTCTGTGAGTCCACGGTGTCGGACGCGCCGATGCGCCGGGTGGTCGAAGCCACCGGCGCGGCGTTCGGGGGCGTGCTGTACGTCGATTCGCTGTCGGAGGCGGACGGGCCCGTGCCGACCTACCTGGCGCTGATCAGGCACGACGCGCAGACCATCGGTTCCGCGCTGACGGGCCACCGCCCATGAGCACGCCCGCGATCGAGGTGCGCGGCGTCACCGTCCGCTACGGCGAGGTCCCCGCGCTCGAGAATGTGGACCTGACCGTCGACGCGGGGCGGGTGTGCGGTCTCATCGGGATGAACGGCTCCGGCAAATCCACCTTGTTCAAGACGATCATGGGTCTCGCCCGGCCCGACCGGGGGACGGTGCGGATCGACGGCGGCGCCCCCGTGACGGCGCGCCGGGCGGGGATCCTCGGTTACGTCCCGCAGAGCGAGGACGTCGACTGGACTTTCCCGCTTTCGGTGCGGGATGTGGTGATGACCGGGCGATACGGGCGGCTCGGTATCACCCGCCGGGCGCGCAGGGCCGATCGGGAAGCCGTCGCGCAGGCGCTGGAGCGGGTGGAACTGACCGATCTCGCCGACCGGCAGATCGGCCGGTTGTCCGGCGGGCAGCGCAAGCGCGCCTTCGTCGCGCGCGGACTGGCGCAGGGCGCGACCGTTCTGCTGCTCGACGAGCCGTTCGCGGGCGTCGACAAGCGTTCGGAGGCCACGATCACCGCGCTGCTGCGCGAGCTCGCCGCCGACGGCGCCACCATCCTGGTGTCGACGCACGATCTGCACGCCCTGCCCGGCCTCGCCGACGAGGCGGTGCTGCTGATGCGAACGGTGCTCGCCCAGGGCAGCCCTGATGCTGTGCTGCGCCCGGAGAACTTGGCCAGGGCGTTCGGCCTGGATGTGATGAACCGGGTGTGAGCCCGGCCGAGTGTGGGACGGACGCATGAGCTTCACCGAAATCTTCATCGACCCTTTACGTTACGAATTCATGGTGCGTGCGCTGGCCACAACCGTGACCGCGGCGCTGGTGTGCGCGGTGCTGTCCTGCTGGCTGGTGCTGATCGGGTGGTCGCTGATGGGGGACGCCGTCTCGCACGCCGTGCTGCCCGGCGTGGTGCTGGCCTACATCCTCGGGCTGCCGTTCGCGGTGGGCGCGATCGTGTTCGGGTTCCTGGCGGTGGCGTTGATCGGCGTGGTGCGCGACACCAGCCGGATCAAGGAGGACGCCGCCATCGGCATCGTCTTCACGACGCTGTTCGCGTTCGGCCTGGTGCTCGTCTCGGTGACGCCGAGCCAGACCGACCTGAACCACATCGTGTTCGGCAATCTTCTGGGTGTGAGCCGCGCCGAGCTGATCCAGGTGGTGATCCTGGCCGCGATCACCCTCGCCGCGCTCGTCCTCAAACGTCGTGACTTCACCCTGTACGCCTTCGACCCCACGCACGCGCACGCCATCGGCCTCAGCCCCCGGTTGCTCGGCACGGCACTGCTCGGCCTGCTGGCCCTCACCGCCGTGGTCGCCCTGCAAGCGGTCGGCGTGGTCCTCGTGGTGGCCATGCTCATCATCCCGGGCGCGACGGCCTACCTGCTCACCGACCGCTTCGGCCGGATGCTGATCATCGCCCCCACCGTCTCGGTGACCTGTGCGGTGGCGGGTCTGTACCTGAGCTACCACCTGGATACGGCTCCCGGCGGCATGGTCGTGGTGGTCCAGGGACTGTTCTTCACGGCCGTGTACCTGTTCGCACCCCGGCAAGGCGTGCTCGGACGGCGGATCTTCGCGGCGCGTCGCGCGGATTCGGTGAGCGCTTGATCGGCGACAACCCGGCGACCGAAAGGTTGGGTTCCGTGCCGTCAGGACTGGATTTCGTTGCGGCCGAGCGCTTCTCGGACAAGCGCGCGAGCTTCGCGGACGCCGGTCGCGGATGCCGCTCTTCAACCAGCGCGTCCCGGCCGTCCGCACCTTCCCGGCGCCGATCCGGCACCGGACCGACATGGGCCCGCACCGTGGTGGTGGACCGCGCTCCGCATGCGCGAAGATGATGTCTCGTGGTGGATTACACGACGATCTTCGATCGGGTCCGCGGCTCTCTGCTGGGCGGAGCGGTGGGAGACGCGCTGGGATGGCCCATCGAATTCCTGCGGCTGGAGCAGATTCGGCAACGCTACGGCGACGACGGGGTGACGGGCTTCCTGCCGCAGCACGCCGTGGACGCACCGCAGCAGATCACCGACGACACCCAGATGACGCTGTTCACCGCGGAGGGATTGCTGCGGTCGCAGCCGGGCGCCGATCCGGTGCCCGCGCTGCGCCGAGCGTATCTGCGCTGGTTGCAGACCCAGCGTCAAGAGGAGCCCGCGCCGCACGTCGACGGGTGGCTGGCGAGTCTGTCCTTCCTGTACGCGACGCGCGCACCGGGGAACGCGTGTATGTCCGGCCTGAACCAGCAAGCGCGGGGATACCTCGCACCGGCGCCGCTGGGCGAACCCGGTCCGGTGAACGCGCATTCGAAAGGCTGCGGAACGGTGATGCGGTCCGCGCCGTTCGGACTGGCGGGTGTGGGGCCGGACCAGGCGTTCACCACAGCGGCACGGGCCGCGCAGCTGACCCACGGACATCCCACCGGATATCTGGCCGCGGGCGCGTTCGCCGCGCTGATCGATCGCGTGGTGACCGGTATCGAGTTGCCGATCGCGGTGCGCGAGACGGTCGACCAGCTTCGGGCCCATCCCGCGAGTGCGGAAACCGTTGAGGCACTGACCCGGGCGGTCGAGTTGTCCGACGGGGCGGTCTCCGCCGAACGGGTTGAGCAGGTCGGCGAGGGGTGGATCGCGGAGGAGTGCCTGGCCATCGCGGTGTATTGCGCTCTGCACGCGGCCAGGACCGGCGATGTGCGCGCGGCGCTGCTGCTGTCGGTGAACCACTCCGGCGACTCCGATTCCACCGGTGCCGTGGCGGGCAATCTGATCGGCGCCGTGCACGGCGTCTCGGGACTGCCGATGGAGTGGGCGGCCGCGGTCGAGGGGCGCGATGTGCTGGTCCGGGTCGCCGACGATCTCGTCATGAACTTCGGTCTCGGCGACCGGGCCGCGCTCGCCCCGCGATACCCCCGCGACGAAGGTCTGTGACGACGATCAGGACGAGGATTCCTCGTGCACCGCGTTCTCCGCTCCCGTGCCGTCCGGTCGCCGGCACACCTCGCGCACGCGTCCGCGCAGCCAGCGGTGCGCCGCGTCCGCCTCGAACCGGACGTGCCACAGCAACGACACCGTCACCTCGGGAGCGCGAAAGGGCAGGGCGAACGAGTGCATCCCGCGCCGCAGGACCGTGGTGTGGCGCTCCGGAACCGTCGCGACCAGATCCGAGGATCTCGCCAGCGCCAAGGCGGCGCCGAAACCGTCCACGACCGTCACGACCTCCCGTCGGTGGCCGGTGGGGTGCAGAGCCTCGTCGACCAAGCCCTCGTCCAGGCCGCGCCGCGAGACGTGCACGTGCCGCGCGGAGGTATAGCGGGCCGTCGTGATCATCCCGGCGCGCAGCGGATGCTCGCTGCGCACCACCCCGATGAACCGGTCGGCGAACAGGAACGTGCTCGCGATATCCGGAGGCAGCGCGCGCTCGATCACTCCGACCTCCAGGTCGACGCTCCCATCGCGCAAGGGACCGGTGTCCTTCTTCGTCTTCTGCGCGAAGCGCAGCCGAACGCCCGGGGCGGCGCGGCCGACCTCGGCCACCAATTCGGGGCCGAACCGCTCCACGAAGCCGTCGCTGCTGCGCACCGTGAAGGTCCTGGCCAGCCCGGCCAGGTCCAGCGTGCCTGCCGGCCGCAGCACCTCTTCGGCCTCCCGGACCAGGTCGCGCACGCGGTCGCGCAGTTCCACCGCGCGCGGTGTGGGCGTGAGCCCGCGGCCCGACCGCACGAGCAGCGGGTCACCGGTGGCCCGGCGCAACCGCGCCAGCTGGCGGCTCATCGCCGACGGGCTGAGCGCGAGCCGTTCGCCCGCCCGGGTGACGCTGCCCTCCTCGAGCAGGACGTTCAGAGTGATCAGCAAGTTCAGATCGGGCCCGGCCATGCGCACACGATCGCACAAGCTCGTTCGTGACATGGCGTTCGGTGCACAATCGGCTTTCCATTTGTGCGCCTTCCGCCAGGTGAGGGCGGGATCTAGCGTCCAGGGGGACACCCCCGATCGAAGAGGTCATCGTCGTGAAACCAGCGCAACCACCCGCGCGGACATCGCCCGTTCACCCTGCGCGCTCGGCCCGGCCGCTGCTCGCGCTTTCGCTGTCGATGATGCTGCCGTCGCTGAGCATCAGCATCGCCAATGTCGCGCTGCCCGCCATGGCGGTGGCGTTCGGCGCTTCCTTCCACCAGGTGCAGTGGGTGGTGATCGCCTATCTGCTGGCCACCACGTCGCTGATCGTCGGCGCGGGCAGGCTCGGTGACGTCACAGGTAGACGACGGCTGCTGCTCGTCGGCATCGGCGTGTTCACCGGCGCGACGCTGCTGTGCGGTCTCGCCCCGAACCTGGCCGTCCTGGTCGCCGCTCGGGCGCTGCAAGGCGCCGGCGCCGCGTGCATGATGGCGCTGACGATGGCCCTCGTCGGCGAAACCGTTCCGAAGGACCGCATCGGCAGCGCCATGGGTCTGCTCGGAACGATGTCGGCGGTGGGCACCGCGCTGGGTCCCTCGCTCGGCGGAGTCCTCGTCGCCGCCTTCGGCTGGCGCGCCATCTTCCTGGCCATCGTGCCGATCGGGCTGCTCACGATCACCCTGTCGAACCGCGCGCTGCCCGTGTCCGCGCCGGAGAGGAAACCCGGGCGGTCGCGTTTCGACATCCTGGGCACGTTGTTGCTGGCTTTCACCCTGGGCGCCTACGCCACGGCCATGACGATCGAGGGGAGGTTCGGCCCACTCGGTATCGGGCTGCTCGGTGCCTGCGCGGTGTGCCTCGGTCTGTTCGTCGTGGCCGAGCGCCGGGTCGACGCCCCGCTGCTCACCTTCGGCATATTCCGTGACCCCGTCCTCGCCGCCGGTCTGGCGACGAGCGCCTTGGTCTCGACCGTCGTCATGACCACCCTTGTCGTGGGCCCCTTCCACCTCGCCCGTGCCCTGCATCTCGCTCCCGCCGCTGTCGGGTTGGTGATGGCGGCGGGTCCGGCGGTGTCCGCCCTCACCGGTGTGCCCGCGGGGCGCGCCACTGATCGCTTCGGCGCCGGGCCGATGGTGGTGGTCGGGCTCGGCGCCGTGATCGGCGGCACGACCTCGCTCGCGATGCTGCCCACCACCGCCGGGGTCATCGGATACGTGCTGCCGCTGATGATCACGACCTGCGGCTACGCGCTGTTCCAGGCGGCCAACAACACGATGGTCATGAACGACGTCGCACCGCACCAGCGCGGGCTGGTGTCGGGCATGCTGAACCTTTCCCGGAACCTGGGCCTCATCACCGGAGCCTCGGTCATGGGAGCGGTCTTCGCCTTCGCGGTCGGCGCGAGCGATGTCACCGTCGCCGCACCGGAGCAGGTGGCACGTGGTACGCAGTGGACCTTCGCCGTCGCAGCGCTTCTCGTCACCTGCGGTCTGGTGATGGTTCTGGCGGTACGAGTGCGCAGCTCTCGCCCGCGTCGGCCGTCGGACGCCGGAAAGCTCGATGGCGGGCATCGAGACCGACACGAATAACGCTGTCGGACAACGGTGCCCGCCCTCGGATCTGGGACCTGACGGGGTTCGGCCTCGCGTGCTGTCCGGCAAGACGGGGGTCGTCGGGGCTCCGCCCCGTGGGTAGCAGGGGGAGCGCCCGACGGCTCGAAAGAACCCTTATGCGCCCAGTGTGGGGGCCAGGTGCGGCCAGGACTCGTGCAGGTCGGTCTCGAATTGCCCCCAAGTGTGCGAGCCCTCCGAGCGGTTGACGTGAATCGCCGGTAGCCCGAGTTCCTCGAGACGGTCGGCGAAGGCCGCCGTACAGGAACTCGCGATCGCCTCGAGCGGGGGGAAGGGCAGGCCGCGATCTATCGCACCCGGAGTGCCCGAAGCGGCGGACAAGAAGATGGTCTTCCCGGCCAGCGCACTCGCATTGGCGAAAGCGTCGTGTGCCCGCCAGAGCGCGTCGCCCGGCGATCCCCACATGTTTCCCGGGTTTCCCCCGCCACGGATGACCTGCGCGGTGACCATCGCCGCGCCTGCGGCGTCCGCGGCCCACGGGCACCCGCTGTAGGCCGCCACGGCGTCGTACACCTCGGGCGCCTGGATCGCGAGGTCGATCGCGGAGCCCGCGCTCATCGACACCCCGGCGATCGCGTTGCGCCCGGTCGTCCCGAGTTCGGCGTCGAGGGTCGGCGGAAGTTCCCGGGTCAGATAGGTCTGCCACCGGTTTCGTCCGACCGCCGGATCGTCGGCGCGCCAGTCGGTGTACATGCTGTACGCGCCACCGACCGGCATCACCACATTGACTCGCTTGTCGGCGAAGAACTCACGTACGTCCGTGTCGTCCCACCACGAGATCCCGTCCACCCCACCGCCGATTCCGGTGAGCAGATACAGCGTGGGCGCCGGACCGCCCCCCGCCGCGCGGATCACCCGATTGGTGACCACCCGATCCATGGACGGCGAATAGACATCGATCTGCGATACGGAGCCGCCGAGCGGAACCTGCCCGACCACGTGCGCGCGAGCCGCCTCGGCCGCGGCGGGTCGTACGGCGAAGACGGACACTGCGACAGCGGTCGCCAGCGCGCTGACGAGCACGCCCAAATACTTAGAAGCACTCACTATTCCGTTGTACCCATCCGCGGCCTCGGCACTCATTGCGCCGTAACATCTCTCGGTCAACTATGAGTCGAAACCTCATGAAGGCAACGGTTTTCGATGATGCGTCAATGGATTGTGTTTCCCGGTATGGCGCTGGGCTGTCAGGCCACCGTGTTCTCCGGAGCGCTCCCTGCTGAAAGGCCGCGGTCACGTTCACCTCGTCGGGTGGACCGCAGGACACCGGCCGCCCACAGCGCCGCGCCGATGTACAGCGCCTGCTCCGGAATACGTGCCCACAGCGGTGTCGCGGGCGCGCCGTTGAACGGGATGTCGGAGACGGCTGCGTAGATGTTGGCGGGCAGCATCACGACGAACAGGGCGGTGAGCCCGAGCCCCGCGGCGCGGCGGGTGCGGGTGCGGAACAGGCCCGCCGCGCCGAGCAGTTCCAGGACGCCGGTCAGGTAGACCATCGCGCCGGGAAACGGGACCACCGGCGGCACCATCGGGAGCAGATCGCCGTGGGTGGGAACCGGGGAGTCGGCGAACGCCTCCGGCAGGAAATGCGTTGTGCCGGTCATGATCAGCATCACGCCGAGGGCGTAGGCGGCGCAGGTGGGCCAGGCGGCGAACCGGCGCGCGCCGAGGGCCCCCGCCGTGCGCAGCGCGAACAGGGTGGTCAGCAGAACGATGAGGGTTTCCATCATGCCTCCATGGGGACGGTCCGGCCGGGCGCCGGGGTCGTGGTGAATCGGATGAGCAGGTAGAGCAGGACGCCGAGCGGCGCGAAGAGGATGGTGAGCACGAGCAGCGGGCTGATCAGTAGCGATGGCAGGCCGCGGGTGCGGCTGTCGGAGAAGATCCAGCGCCCGAGGAACAGGTCGAAGGCCACGAAGTGCGCCCATGCCGCCGCTGCCCCGGAACTTTCCCCGAGTACGGCCCGCAGGCCGGACAGCTCCGGACGGATCAGCGCCGCGGCGAACGCGCCGAACTCTGGCACGACCAGGGCCGCGTAGATGATCAGGGGCGGGAGGCAGATGAGCGGCGAGGCGACGAGCGCGGCGGTCCTCCGCCATGTCGGCGCGAGGATCATCAGTGCCCAGAACGGCGCCGCGAACCAGAAGGTGAGGTCGAAGAGCAGTTCCGTCATCGGTTCGCACCAGCCGGGAAGCGCCGCGCCACAATGTGTTTCGGTCGCAGCGCGGTGGCCGTGAACGCCGTCGCGCCGAGCGCGGTCGCAGCGAAAGCCGCCAGGGTGGCCGCGTCGGGATGGACCACCGACTGCCCGCGCAGCGCCTGCCAGGTCAGCACCGTGACCAGCGCCGCGTAGGTCGCCGCGGCGGTCACGACGAGCGTTCGCCTGGTCTGCGCCGAGCGCAAGGCCGGGATCCGCCGCGAACCGTACTCGAGGGCGAGCAGCACCAGCGGAATCACTTGCAAGGCGTGCATTCCGAGAAAATGCGGGACGCGCAGATCGCCGCCCGCCGTGCTCC
This sequence comes from Nocardia sp. NPDC041819, assembly GCF_055590505.1. NCBI lineage: Bacteria > Bacillati > Actinomycetota > Actinomycetes > Mycobacteriales > Nocardiaceae > Nocardia > Nocardia sp. NPDC041819. Next base: position 207,840 of record NZ_JBVJAP010000001.1, read on the forward strand.
AGCCGAGCAGGGGCAGTCCGGGGCCGCCGTCGGCAAGCCCGACGGTGTGGGCGCCGCTGATCGAACCGCCCGCCGCTTGCTGCTCGGGCGTTGCCCGCACCATCAGCATCCCCAGTGCGGCGCCCGCGAGCGAGAGCGCGGCGCCGTACCGGATCGCCGCGTTGCGGGCCGGGTCGGCCGCCGGGTCGGCGAACAACGCCGCCGACGCGATGAGGGTGGCGATCCAGACCACCACGATGGACGAACCCATGACGTTCCACAGCGCCGCGTTCAACGGCGTCGTGAAATTGAAGTGGCTGGTCGTCCCCCGCACGATCTGGGTGGTGATGACGATCAGTTCCACTGCCAGGCCGAGCGCCGCCACCGTCCCCGCCCACCAGGCGATGCGCCGCCATCGAGTGAGCTGGGCGAACAACCACGCCCAGGTCACGGCGTAGATCAGCACCGAAAGAGCGAACTTGGCGGATTTGGCCCAGATCGGCAACCCGGTCAGGGTGCGGTCGTCGATGATCATCCCCCCGATCGACCAGACGACCAGCAGCGCCATCGCCACGGCGAGCAGCATCAGCGGCCGATGCCAGGAGAGTGCGGGGAAACGCTGGAAGAGGGCGGTCACGACACGTAGACCTTTCGGGAACTCGGACTATCGATAGTTGTACTATCAGCAACGATTATGGATAGCTGTACTATCTGCTGTCAAGAAGCCGACCCAGTCCGAGGAGTCCGATGCGGATCGCCGAGCTCAGCCGCGCCAGCGGCGTCCCCTCCGCGACGATCAAGTACTACGTGCGCGAGGGGTTATTGCCCTCCGGTGTGCGAACCCATCGCAATCAGGCCGAATACAGCGATGCCCACGTCAGCAGGCTGCGGCTGATCCGGGCGTTGGTGGACATCGGCGGTGTGTCCATCGAAGCGGCGAAGGAACTGCTCGCGGCGCTCGACAGCGGCAGCCTGTCGGCGCGGGAGTCGCTCGGTCATGTGCAGTACGCGCTGGGCGGGCGGAGGTCGCAGGTCGGTGACGAGCAGCGGGAGGCCGCCGCGGCGGATGTTGCGGCACTGCTGGACCGGCGCGGCTGGCGGATCCACGACGACAGCCCGGCGCACGGCACCCTCGTGGACGTCTGCGCCGCCCTGCGCATGCTCGGCCACGACGACGTGGTCGCCGCGATGGACGACTACGCGGTCGCGGGGGAAGCCATCGCCGCCACCGACATCGCCCTGGTCCGCGACCAATCCGGCCTGGAACGGATGACCGAAACCGCCATCGTCGGAACGATTCTGGGCGACACCCTGCTCGCCGCGCTGCGCAGGCTGGCGCAGGAGCATCTCTCCAGCACACTGTTGCCGCCGGAAGAGGACGCGGCCCGCACCGCAGGCGAGGTTTAGCCCGGCCTTCGCGCGGCATGCCGGAAGGAGGACCAACCCGAGGCGAAAGGAGAGTCGCTCATGACCGATCAGTTGGATGGAACGCGCGTGCTGATCATCACCTCGAACACGGGGGTGGAGCGGGACGAGCTGTTGGTGCCGCGCGACGAACTGCGCAAGCGCGGCGCGCGGGTCACCCACGCCGCGCCGAAGCGGCAAGAGGTGCAGACGTATCAGCACGACACGGAGAAAGACGCCGTCGTGCAACCGGATACGTCGCTGCACGAAGTGTCGGTAAACGATTTCGACGTACTCGTCGTGCCCGGCGGCACGGTGAACGCGGACAAGTTGCGGGTCACCGACCGGGCGATCGAATTGGCCAAGGAGTTCGCGGGCGCGGGCAAGCCGATCGCCGCGATCTGTCACGGCCCGTGGCTGCTGGTGAACGCCGAGCTGGTGCCGGGTAAGACGCTGACCTCGTACTTCTCGCTTCGCGCCGACATCGTCAACGCCGGCGGCGACTGGGTCGACGAAGCGGCGGTGCGCTCCACCGAGGGTGGGTGGACGCTGCTCACCTCGCGCAACCCTGGTGATCTCCCCGATTTCGTGCACGCGATCACGCGCGAAGTGGTCCCTGCCGCACGGTGACCAGCGATCTCGCGTAACGTGCCGGTTCAGTTGCCCGGCAGTGGTTTTCGCGGGTCGATCGCGATGCCGAGGTCGCGCAGGCGGTTGTCGATGAGCAACCAGCACTCGGTGGTCAGGCGGGCGACGAGGGCGGTCTCGGTGGTGTCGTGGTGCTCCAGCCACCAGCGCACCGAGGCGTCGACCAAGCCGAGCAGTGCGACCACCACCCGGTCCGCGGCCAGTGGGTCGGCCCCGAAATCCGGCAGGTAGCGCGCCGCCGCCGCGGATATCTCGGCGGCGAAAGCGCTTCCGCCGACGCGCGGCTCGTTGCGGCCGCGCCGGTAGTCGCGTCCGACCAGGAAGCGATAGAGATTGGGATGCTCGGCTGCCCACCGCACGTGCTGGGCCAAAGGCGCGCGGATGATGTCCAGCGGTGTGCCGTCCACGGCCAGTTGCGCGCGAATCCGTTCGGTGAGATCCCGGTGCGCGTGCCGGGCGACCGCCAGGTCGAGTTCCTCTTTGCTGGCGAAGTGCCGGTAGACGTGCGTGCGGGCCAATCCGGCCCGATCGGCGATCCGGCCGGTGAGTGCGTGCGGGCCGTCCTCCTCGATCGCCGCGATCGCGGCTTGCACGATGGCGCGGCGACGCTCGTCCCGGCCTGGCCGGTTGCTGGTGGACCGTCGCGCGTCGGCGGTGTCCACCCAGGGTTGTCGTGCCACGCGGCTCAGCGTATCCGCCGTCCGATCGAGTGGTACACCTTGTACCCGGCAGTCGATTGGTACACACTGTACCCGTAACTGTCGGTATCAGACTTTCGCGAGGACACACCCGATGACGACCTACCGGTCCGCCTGGCTCGACGACGACCTGGACGCCCTGCGCGAGCTCGCCCGCTCGTTCTTCGCGAAGGAGTTGACGCCGAACATCGACAAGTTCATCGAGCAGCACCACGTCGACCGTGACTTCTGGACCAAGGCGGGCGCGCTCGGCCTGCTGTGCGCGTCGATCCCGGAGGAGTACGGCGGGGGCGGCGGCACCTTCGCGCACGAGGCCGTACTCATCGAAGAGCAGGCCAAGGCGTTCGACACCTCCTGGGGCGCCACGCTGCACAGCGGCATCGTCGCGCACTACCTGCTGCACTACGGCACCGAAGAGCAGAAGCGGCAGTGGCTGCCGAAGATGGCCAGCGGTGAGGTCGTCGGCGCGATCGCCATGACCGAGCCCGGCACGGGGTCGGACCTGCAGAACGTGAAGACCAAGGCGATCCGCGATGGCGACGAATACGTGGTGAACGGCTCCAAGACCTTCATCACCAACGGCAGCCAGGCCGACCTCATCATCGTGGTCGCCAAGACCGACACCAGCGAGGGCGCGGGCGGCATCTCGCTGGTTCTGGTCGAGGCCGACCGGCCGGGCTTCCGGCGCGGCCGGGTGCTGGACAAGGTCGGTCAGAAGGGGCAGGACACCTCGGAACTGTTCTTCGAGGACGTCCGGGTTCCGGTGTCGAACCTGCTCGGCACGCAGGAAGGCCAGGGCTTCGTCCAGTTGATGCAGCAGCTCCCGCAGGAGCGGCTGATCATCGCCGTCGGGTCGGTGGCCGGGATGGAGGCCGCGCTGGAGGTGACGCTGCGCTACACGAAGGAGCGGCACGCCTTCGGCAAGCCGCTGTTCGCGTTCCAGAACACCAAGTTCACCCTCGCCGAGGCGGCCACGGAGACCCGGGTGGCCCGCGTCTTCCTGGACGACTGCATCGCGCGGCATCTGCGCGGAGAACTGGACATCCCGACCGTCGCGATGGCCAAGTGGTGGACCACCGACCGCGCCATGTCGGTGGCCGACGACTGCCTCCAACTGCACGGCGGCTACGGCTACATGACCGAATATCCGATCTCCCGGATGTGGACCGACAGCCGGGTGCAGAAGATCTACGGCGGCACCAACGAGATCATGAAGGAGATCATCGCCCGCAGCCTCTGATCGGGTGGCCGACGGTGTTGGCGCAGCGCCAACACCTTGTCGGTGCGCCGGCCCGGGGGCCTACGCTTCGGTGAGGTCCACCCAGGTGGCCGTGGCAGAGACAACGAGGTGCTGGCCACCTCCGGCGTGAAGGGACGATTGCGATGAGCGACGTCGAAACTCCTCCGTTCAAGGACATCGTCAACGGGGCACTGGAATTCACCATCCCGATCGCGCACAAGATGGGCGTGCAGGCGGTGGAGGTGCGCCGCGGTTTCGCGGCGACCTCGGTGCCCGCCGAGGGCAACGGCAACCACTTCGGCGTGATGTACGCCGGTGTGCTGTTCACCGTCGCCGAGATCCTCGGCGGCGCGATCGCGGTCGCGACCTTCGACAACTCGGCGTTCTATCCGCTGGTGAAGGACCTGCGCATCTTCTTCCGCAAGCCGGCCAAGACCGACGTGCGCGCGGAGGCGACGCTGTCGGAGGAGGAGATCGCGCGCATAAGCGAAGAGGCGGCCGCGAACGGCAAGTCCGACTTCACGTTGCGTGCGGTGGTGACCGACGCCGACGGTGTGGTCGTCGCGGAGACCGAGGGGCTCTATCAGTTGCGGGCGCACGGGAAGTAGTCCGAGTCGTTACCTACGGCAGTGGTCGCGGCCGCTGTCGTGCCCGGGGTGGCGAACCGGTCGTGTGTCGCCAGGCGGGGGCCGCGGAGGCGAAGACGCTCTCGTCTCCGCGGCCCACGGCTATAACGCCTGGTCCGCGCCGTTTCAGCTAGGTCGGCGTGAACGCGCCCGCGATCGTGCGACGCGTCCGCGGAGGCATCGTATCCAGGTCACGGATCGCTTCCGCGCCGCGCCGTCGTCGCATCGGGGCGAGGCGCGGAAAGTGGTCGATATGGAGATAACGAGTCGGTCGCTGGAGCCGCCCGAGCGGCCCGCGGGACGGGTTGTCTACCTACTACCGCAAGTCGTGGACCTGGGAAAATGCGACTCGTTTCACGATCTAATCGTGATCTCGAACACATAACGGAAGCATTACGCACGTTCGATATAGCGGATTTTCCGCCGATCGACCTGGGGGAATGGCCGGGAGTCTCGACCAGGGGTCAAACGTCGCGGCACGTTATTCGAACGTGATCTGTCGCGACATCTCCGCTAACGTCGGTGACGGCTCGGGGCAACACCGAGATCGAGCTCGAATCGCAGAACGCCGGAAACCCTGTCCCGCGGTTCGAGTGTCCACAACCTTCCTGGGGACAGGGGCGCGGCGATATACGCCGAGCCGGTGGGCGCAGGCGGGAAATCTCATGTCGCATAACCGTAAATTCACCACTCGTGTTCTCGGCTTCACCGCGGCCATCGGCGCTTTCGTCGCCGTGCCGTTCGGTCTCTCGACCGCCACCGCGTCGGCCCACAACTGGGACGCCGTCGCGCAGTGCGAGAGCAGTGGCAACTGGTCCACCAACACCGGTAACGGCTTCGCGGGCGGCCTGCAGTTCACCCAGAGCACCTGGGAGGCCAACGGCGGCTCCGGCAGCCCCTCCAGCGCCAGCCGCGAAGAGCAGATCCGCGTCGCCGAGAACGTGCTCGCGACCCAGGGTCCGGGCGCCTGGCCCGTGTGCGGCGCCTACCTCTGATGCGCCACCGGCGCCTACCGCTGAGTTTCGGTAGGCGCCGGGCTAATTCTCGGCGGTAAATGCCGAGCGGCGATTACGCGTAATCGCCACAATCGCGTCGGACAATTCAGCGTCGAATTGTCCGGCCCGATTAGGAATTCACCGGACGCGGATTCGCGCGCTACTTCCGACGACGGACCCCGCGCTTCGGTCGCTGTCGGGTAACGGTGCTCAAGCGCGCCACAGCTGGTCACCGGCACGGGACAGCACGATGTTCGGCACCACCGCGTTGCGGGACAACCGGGTGATCGCCAGCACCATCTCGGCGATGTCACCGGTCGTGAGCATGGCCGACCGGTCGAGTACCTCCCGCTTCCACGCGGTCATATCGGTGTCGACGTAACCGGGAGACACCGCCGTCGCACTGACGCCGTTCCCGGACTCCTCCAGCGAAACCGTCTCGCACAGCGAGATGAGCGCCGCCTTTGTCGCGCCGTAAGCGGCGAGGCCCGCTTCCCCCGCGACGCCGGTGATCGACGCGAGCGCGACGATCTTCGCGCCGCGCTCGCGGTCGGTGCTCGCGCTCTTGCGCAGCAGCGGAAGCGCCGCCTGGATCAAGGTCAACGGCGCGCGGAAATTCACATCGAGCATGCGCTCGTACGCCTTCGCGGGCAGGTCGGCCACCGCACCCGCCGTGCCGGTGCCCGCGCTCAGGACCAGCACGTTCATCCCACCGAAGCGTTCCTCGTGTGCCTGCGCCAGAGCGCGCACCTGATCGAGGTCGGTCATCTGCGCGACCACGGTGTGCACCTCGGCGCCCGTCTCCTCGCGCAGGCGGGCCGCGGTCTGCTCGAGGGTTTCGGGCGTGCGCGCGGCCAGCGTCAGGTGATAACCCTCGCCCGCCAGGCGGCGCGCCACCTCCGCGCCGATTCCGCGCGACCCGCCGGTGACCAGTGCCGTGCGGTCGCTCATCCGAGGCGTTCGATGATCGTCGCGTTGGCCAGACCGCCCGCCTCGCACATCGTCTGCAGGCCGAAGCGGCCGCCGGTCTGCTCCAGGTGGTTGACCAGGGTCGACAGGATGCGGGTGCCGGAGGCGCCCAGCGGGTGGCCGAGGGCGATGGCGCCGCCACGGGGGTTGAGCTTGTCCGGATCGGCGTTCACCTCCTGCTGCCAGACCAGCGGCACGGGGGCGAACGCTTCGTTCACCTCGTAGGCGTCGATGTCGTCGATGCTCAGTCCGGCGCGATCCAGCACCTTGCGCGTGGCCGGGATGACGGCCGTGAGCATGAGCAGCGGATCGTCGCCCACCACGGCGAACGAGTGGAAGCGGGCGCGCGGGCGCAACCCGAGCTTCGCCGCCGCCTCCTCGCTCATGATCAGCGCGGCGGACGCGCCGTCGGTCAGCGGCGAGGAGTTGCCCGGCGTGATCGACCACTCGATCTCGGGGAAGCGCGCTGTGTACTGATCGTCGACGAAGGCGGGCCGCAGCTTCGCGAGGCTTTCGCCGGTGGTGGCGGGCCGGATGGTCTCGTCGGCCGTCAGCGTGCCCGCGGCGACCAGTTCGTTGTCGAAACCGCCCGCCGCCGCGGCCTCGGCCGCGAGCCGATGTGAGCGGGCCGCGAACTCGTCGAGCGCGGCGCGATCGAACTTCCACCGGGCGCTGATCACCTCGGCTGCGATGCCCTGCTGGATCAAGCCCTCCGGGTACCGGTGCGCGAGCGGGCCGCGGTTGGCGTCCTTGCCCTGGCTGTTGGAGAACATCGGCGCGCGGCTCATCGACTCGACACCGCAGGCGATCGCGATGTCGTAGGCGCCCGCGATGACACCCTGCGCCGCGAAGTGCGCCGCCTGCTGGCTGGACCCGCACTGCCGGTCCACCGTGGTGGCGGGCACCGACTCCGGGAACCCGGCGGCCAGCGCGGCGGTCCTGCTGATGTTGAACGCCTGCTCCCCGCTCTGCGTGACGCATCCGCCGACCACATCGTCCACCAGCGCGGGATCGAGGTCGTTGCGGGCGACGAGTTCGGCGAGCACGCCCGCCAGCAGGGTGGCCGGATGCACTTCCGACAGGCCGCCGCCTGCCTTGCCCTTACCGGACGGTGTACGGACGACATCGACGATGACGGCGGACCTCATAGCCCTCTCCGATCAGTTAAGTTAACTGCCATTCACAGTGAAGTTAACACAGGTTCGCGCTCTCGGGCCAGGTCGGGTGGTGCTCAGGTGGGATCGCGGACGCGGCGACGGGCGCGGCCCCGCGTGATGAGCCCGGCGCGGGTGAGGACGCGATGGCGGTGCTGCGGTCGACGCCCGCGAGCGCGTCGGCGACCCTGGTGTGCTCGGGCCCTGTCAGGCCGCGGTCAATCGCAGCATCGAGCGCGCGCCGCGCTGGAACTCGAAGTCCACTTCGGCGATGGCCGTTCGAATTCCTCCGGCGTGCAACGCCTTTCGGAGGCGATCGAGCAGGTCGTCCAGCGGCCCGCCCGCGTGGTCGACGAGTGGGAACACCCGGACCTCGCCACGGCTCGATCGCGCCAGTTCCCGCAGCGTCGCCAAGTGGAAGTCGAAATCGAGGCGGTCGGCGTAGGTGAACAGCAGATGCGAACTCAGCACCAGGTCGAAGGCGCGATCGGGAAAATCGAGCGCGGGCAGGAGGCCGAAGCGGTAGCGCCACGGGTTGGCGCGCAGATCTTCGGCGAACCGGGCCGCGGCGGCTTCTCGCACAAGCCGATGGCCGTCCGAATCCCCGTAGAAATCCCAGACGTAGCGGTCGGCGGCTGTCGTGTGGGACGTGCTGTGCTCGAGTTCCTCGGCCGCCAGAGCGGTCAGCTCCGCGGCGGGCAGCCGATAGACCGGATCCACAGCGACCACCCGCGCGCCGAGCGCGGCCGCCTCCACCGCGAAGCTCGCGGCGCCTCCGGGGCAGTCGAGGATCTCGCCACACAGGTCGTCGTCGGTGAGCGCGAACATGGCCCGGTATTCGCTCAGCGATCGACCGGTCAGCAGATAGCCGCCCCCCTCGATCGACCCGTGCTCGTCTCCCATGCGTCGGACGGTAGCCACGACCGGCGCGCGGCGCGAGCGAGTTTCCGGCTAGGACCTGCCCTCACCGGCCGGCCGGACGGGATACAGGCGCTGAATCGTCAGCGCGGCCGCCAGTAACCGCGAATCGTGCGGATCGGTGGGATCGACGCCGGTGAGTTCGGCGACGCGGCGCAAGCGATAGCTGAAGGTGTTGGGGTGCACGTGGATCTCGGCCGCCGCGGCTTTGCGATCGGAGCCGTGGCGCAGGTGCGCGTCGAGCGCCTCGAGCAGGTGCGGACTGTCCAGAATGGGGGAGATGCGCTCGGCCAGCCGTGCGCGCGCGGTACCCGGTCTGGTGAGCTGGTATTCCAGCAGCAGGTCGTCGAGCCGGTAGACGCCCGCGGGCTTGCCGAGCAGTCGTGCGAGTTCGGCGAGGTCGGTGGCTTCCTTCGCGGTCCGGGCGATGGCGTCCCGCGGCACGGACGCGTATTCGGCGAGGAACACCGGCGCCCCGAGGTGTTCGGTCAGTTCCTCGGCCAGCCGGTGGTAGCGCGTGTCGTCGAGTTCGGCGTCGGAAGCGCTGGGCAGCAACGCGATTCCGGTCCAGCCGTCGAAAGTGGCCAATGTGGTGGTGCCCGCGAGAGCGTCCAAGGCGCGGTGCAGCAGCCGGATGCGTCGCCGCCCGACGAGCGTTGCGGCCGTGCTCGGCTGGTCGTGGTGGCGGATGTGGATCGCGAGCACCGTGTATTGCTCGGCGAGTGCGGTGTCCGCCCGCGCGGCCAGCTCGGCGGCGGGCAACCCGTGCAGCAGCGCCGAGCACAGGGCGCGACGCGCCTCTCGTTCGGCGTTGTAGATGGACTGCTCGACCTCAGTGTAGGCCTCGACGACGGTGATGTTGATCCGCATGAGCAGCTCGAGCAGCCTGCTGACGACCAGGACGAGTTCGTCGAGTTCTTCGCGGGAGGCCAGCGCGGCCGCCTCGTGGAGCACCGACTGCGCGGAGCCGTGCATGGCCTCGATCAGCACGGGCAACGGGAGCCGGTCCTCGGCGTGCCGCTCGGCCACCGGAGCGACGAATGTCGCGACCTCGGCCTGAGTGAAGTTGCGCTGTTCGCCGATCGCCTGGAGCACCGCGCGGCCGCAGGCGTAGATCGCCGGAAGCACCTCGGCCGTGAAGTGACCCTCCGGCAGGTCGGCGGCCGGCGGGGTGGTGCCGAGACCTGCGGCGAGCATGCGCTCGGCGATCTGGGGCCAGCGAGCCAGCAACCGGGCGACGAGCGGGGCGTCTCCGGCCACCGGGGACAACACGACGGACATGGGCCGATTGTTTCCGACCACACAAACGGCGGCAAGGCCATGGGCGTGGTCGCCCGAATTTTGGCTCGCGCGCCAATATTCCGGATGGAATGTTCTCCTCGAGGTGCAGTGACACCGGCCCGGAGAGCGCCCTACATTCGAAAAGCGGCTCATGAATATGGCCCCGATCACATCTCCCTCCGAATGTGGCGCGGGATACATTCGGAGGCGGTGCTCGACGCACCGCCGAGTCGCGTTCGTTCGGTGCGAATGGAAGTGAACTCGATGTTGGCAATGATGCACAACGCTCGGCAGGCGATTCTCGGGGCCGCGGTGATCGCAGGGGTGACAATGGCGACCGCGCTCGGCGGCGGGATCGCGCACGCACAAGAGGAGATCGAACCGACCCAGCAGGCCCTCGCCGATTACATCAGCGCGGGCCTGAACCCCGCCCCGGACGGCAGGCAGCCCCGCGCGATCGTGGACGCGGGCAGTTCGTCGGGATGGGCGACCAGCGTCGCGTCCGACGCGTCCGGCGAAGGCCCGGAGCTGTCGGCGTATCTGGCCGCTTTCGGCTACGGGCTGACTCATCCCGACGCGGCTCCGCCCGGCGCCAACCGCTGGAACTGCGCGCCGTCCGCCGAGCACCCGCGGCCGGTGGTGTTGCTGCACGGCACCTGGCTGAACGCCTACGACACCTTCGCCTCCCTGTCGCCGCGGCTGGCGCGCGCCGGATTCTGCGTGTTCGCCTTCAACTTCGGGCGATCCGGCCTGATGCAGGGCGGCGGCCTCGGACCGGTGCTGCCCGGGCGCTTCGGTGTGGGGCGGATGGAGGATTCGGCGGCGCAATTGCGGGACTTCATCGATCGTGTGCTGGGCGCGACCGGCGCACAGGCCGTCGACATCGTCGGGCATTCCCAGGGCGGAACGGTCGCCAACCACTATCTGAAATTCGAAGGCGGGCAGGGCAAAGTGGGCAAGCTGGTGAGCCTGGGCGCCACCCACCACGGCACCTCCCTCATGGGCATGGCGACACTGGGCCGGATCATCAACAACCTGGGCGTCGATATCCTCGGGTTCTACGAGCCGCTGGTCGGCATCGCCAATATCCAGCAGGCGGTGGGCTCGTCGTTCTACGTCGGCCTGAACGCGCAGGGCGACACCGTGCCCGGCGTCGCGTACACGGCGATCGGCTCCCGGCACGACGAGGTCACCAACCCTTATCAATGGACATTCCTGCAGGCCGGTCCGGACGCGACGGTGGACAACGTCACACTGCAAGACGGGTGCGAGCAGGATATGTCCGACCACCTGACGATGATGTATTCCCCGCGGGCGGCCTCGATCGTGCTGCACGCGCTGGATCCGGTCGCGCACCCGTCGCTGGAATGCACCTTCAACCCGTGGATGATCGGCGGCAACGGCAGCTTGTGAGCCACGCTGTCACTGCATCGGCGCGAGAATTCGTGAGCGCTCGGATTGGCGTGCGAGCCAATTCTTTTCCGGCCGCCGCATTGGTTGGGTGGAATACGGGCCACCCCGCTGTCGTCGCACGGCGGCGCCCGCGATCACGGCCGTGCCGTCGGAAAGGAATACCGGATGAGTGTGGAGCTCGAATGGGACGGCGGCCCGGTGCCGCCGGAGCCCGCGGCGTTCTCGGATGGGCCGATGTTGCCCGAAGACGATCCGTTCTACGTCCCACCGCCCGCGGTCGGGCCCTTGCGCCCCGGCGCGATCGTCCGCACGCGCGCGGTGGAGATCGGATTCTTCGGTCTTGTGCCGCAGCGTATCTCGGCTTGGCAGTTGCTCTATCGCACCTGTGACTTGCATGGTGTGCCGGAGGTCGCGGTGACCACGGTGCTGCTGCCGTGGGGCGCGGATCCGGCCGAGCCGCGCCCGCTGGTCTCCTTCCAGTGCGCGATCGACGCGGTCGCCTCGAAATGCCTGCCCTCGTATTCGCTTCGGCGCGGAGCACGGGCGGTCGGTTCGATTCCGCAGCTCGAGCTGCCGCTGATCGTCAGCGCCCTGGCGCGGGGCTGGGCGGTGTCGGTTCCGGATCACGGCGGAACGGCCGGCCGGTTCGGGGTGGCCAGGGAGCCGGGATATCGCGCGCTGGACGCGGTCCGCGCCGCCCTCTCCTTCCTGCCGTTGGGTCTGGATCCGGCTACACCCATTGCGCTGTGGGGATATTCGGGCGGGGGATTGGCCACCGCCTGGGCCGCGGAGACGGCCGCCGAGTACGCGCCCGAGTTGAATGTCGTCGGCGCGGTGGCCGGATCGCCGGTGGGTGATCCGGCGGCCGCGTTCGTCCGGCTCAACGGCACACTCTTCGCGGGATTCGCGGCCGTCTTCACCGCCGGACTGCGCCGCGGGTACCCCGAATTGGACCGCATGCTGCGCGCCCACCTGGACGCGCGGTATCTGGGCTGGCTGGCCGAGACCGAGACCACCGCGACGTTCCCACTGCTGTATCGCTTCGCCCGGCGCGACATCGACAAACACAGTGGCGCGGGGCTCGCCGCCATGATCGAGCAGGACGGGGTGCGGCGGATCCTCGACGACATCCACCCCGGCCGCCGGGCGCCCGTGATGCCCATGCTCGTGCTGCAAGGCGTGCACGACGAGGTGATCGCGGCCGCCGACGTCGACGGCCACGTCGCGCGCTACGTCGAAGCGGGGGTCCACGTGCGCTACCTTCGCGATCGGCTCAGCACCCATCTGTTGTTGCAGTTCCTGGCGCTGCCGGTGATGGTCGACTGGCTCGCCGGCCGCTTCACCGGCCGCGAGTTGCCCGCGGCCGGTACGTGGACCCGGTGGTCGCTCGCCTTCGCCGGTCCGGCGCTGAGCGGTCACCTGAGTTTCGCGGCCGTGCTCGCCCGCATGTGGCTGGGACGGCCGATCCGTGGAGCGCGCCCGCCGGTGATGGCGCGCCCCCGACCGCGTCGCCCGTCCGTCCTCCCCGCCGCCCTCCGCAATCCGTTGTCCTGACCTCTGCTCGCGCCGGCGAGTGCCGCTGAGCTGGCCTGATCCCGCACCGGCACGCCGTGCGGACGAGATTCGGGTGTCGCCTCACAAAGGTGTCCGTTTTGCTCTAGCGTGAGCACGGTTGGTGCCGAGAGGGGTCGTGGATGCGTAGCGGGATGCTGAGTGTGGCGCAATTGCGGGACCGGGTCGACACCGGCGAGATCGACACGGTGCTGGTCGCCATGACCGATATGCAGGGGCGATTGCAAGGAAAGCGCTGCGCGGCACGTTATTTCCTGGACGAGGTGGTCGAGCACGCCACCGAGGCGTGCGGCTACCTGCTCGCGGTGGACGTCGACATGACGACGGTCGACGGTTACGCGCTGTCGTCCTGGGAGACGGGGTACGGGGACGTCGTGCTGCGACCGGATCTGCGGACGCTGCGGACGACGCCGTGGTGGCCGGGCACGGCGCTGGTGCTGTGCGACGTCGAGCACGTGGTGCCGCAGGGACGGCCCGTGCCCGCCTCGCCGCGGCAGGTGCTGCGCAATCAGCTGGACCGGCTGGCCGAGCGCGGCCTGCACGCGTTCGTCGGGACCGAACTCGAGTTCCTGGTCTTCGACGACAGCTACGAGGCGGCCTGGAACGCCGGGTATCGCGGGCTGACGCCGGCCAACCAGTACAACGTGGACTACTCGATGCTGGGCACCGGGCGGATCGAGCCGTTGCTGCGCCGCATCCGTAAGGAGATGGACGGCGCCGGAATGTATGTCGAGTCGGCCAAGGGCGAATGCAACCCCGGCCAGCACGAGATCGCGTTCCGATTCGACGAAGCCCTGGCCACCTGCGACAACCACAGCATCTACAAGACCGGCGCGAAGGAGATCGCGGCCCAGGAGCGGCGCAGCTTGACGTTCATGGCGAAATACAATGAGCGCGAGGGCAATTCCTGTCACATCCACCTCAGCCTGCGCGACGACGCGGGCAAGCCGGTGTTCGCGGGTGACGGGGCGGAGGGCATGTCGCCGCTGATGCGGCATTTCATCGCGGGCCAGCTGGACTGCCTGCGTGAGTTCACCTACCTGCTGGCGCCGAACATCAACTCCTACAAGCGGTTCGCCGCCGGTAGCTTCGCGCCCACCGCGATCGCGTGGGGGCGGGACAACCGCACCTGTGCCATCCGCGTGGTGGGCGAGGACCATTCGCTGCGGTTCGAGAACCGGGTGCCCGGCGGCGACGTGAACCCGTACCTGGCGGTGGCCGCCCTGATCGCGGCGGGACTGCACGGCATCGATCGCCGGCTGCCGCTGGAGCCGGAGTTCCGCGGCAACGCCTACCACTCCGAACGCCCCCGGGTGCCGCGGACGCTGCGCGAAGCGGCCCAGCTGTTCTCCGGCAGCACGGTGGCCCGCGCGGCCTTCGGTGATGATGTAGTGGAGCACTACCGCAACGCGGCGCGGGTCGAGCTGGACGCCTACGACGCCGCGGTCACCGACTGGGAGCGTATCCGTGGTTTCGAACGACTCTGAGGTCGCGGGAGCCCGTCCCGTGATCGGCCTGCCCACCTATGTGGAGCGGACCCGGTTCAACGCGTGGGATCTGCCGAGCGCGGTCCTGCCGCACGCCTACGTCGAGATGGTGGCGGCAGCGGGCGGCATCCCGGTGTTGCTGCCGCCCGCGGGCGTCGCGCGTCCCGAGCTGGTGCGGCGGCTCGACGGATTGGTGCTGACCGGCGGCGCGGACGTGGATCCCGCTCGCTACGGTGTCTCTTCGGCGGGGATCCCCGGCTACACCAGGCCCGACCGCGACGAGTCGGAGTTCGGGCTGTTCGAGCTGGCCAGGGCCGCGGGCCTGCCGATTCTCGCGGTGTGCCGCGGCCTGCAACTGGCGAATGTCGCGCTCGGCGGCACGTTGATCCCGCATCTGCCCGATGTCGTCGGTCACGAGGAGCACTCCGGCGTCGAGGGCGGGTTCACCGCCACCCGGGTGCTGACGATCGCGGGCAGCCGCGTCGCCCGCCTGGCCGGTCCGGAGCTGAAGGTGCACTGCCACCATCACCAGGCCGTCGACCGGCTGGCCGAGGGCCTGACCGCCACCGCGTACGCCGCCGACGGCACGATCGAGGCCGTGGAATCCACCGACGGGGCGTTCCTGGTCGGTGTGCAGTGGCACCCGGAGGCCGACGTCACCGATCGCCGGTTGGTTCGGGCACTGGTGGTAGCGGCGGAGACCTATGGAAGGGAGCGCGACCGGTGACGACAGCGCAGGTGGTCAACCCGGCGACCGAGCAGGTGGTCACCACCGTGGAACTCGCCGGGGAAGCGGAGACCGACGCCGCCATCGCCCGCGCCCAGCGCGCCGCGACCGCGTGGCGGGAGGTGGCGCCGGGGGACCGGGCGCGATTGCTGCGCCGGTTCGCCGAGGTGGTCGAGTCGGATCTGGAGCACCTCGCCGGGCTCGAGGTGGTCAATTCCGGGCACACCATCGGCAACGCGCGATGGGAAGCGGGCAACGTCCGCGATGTCCTGCACTACGCGGCCGGGATGCCGGAACGTCTGCTGGGAAACCAGATTCCGGTGGCGGGCGGGGTCGACATCACCTTCCACGAACCGCTCGGCGTCGTCGGGGTGATCGTGCCGTGGAACTTCCCGATGCCGATCGCGGCGTGGGGCTTCGCGCCCGCGCTCGCCGCGGGCAACACCGTCGTACTGAAACCCGCCGAGGTCACGCCGCTGACCGCCCTGCGGCTCGGCGAACTCGCGCTCGAGGCGGGCCTGCCCGATGGCGTGTTCCAGGTACTGCCCGGCAAGGGGTCGGTGGTGGGGCAGCGCTTCGTCACCCACCCGGCCGTCCGCAAGGTGGTGTTCACCGGCTCCACCGAGGTGGGCACGCAGATCATGGCGGGCTGCGCGCGGCAGGTGAAGCGGGTGACGCTCGAATTGGGCGGCAAGAGCGCGAACATCGTCTTCGCCGACGCCGATCTGGAGCAGGCGGCGGCGACCGCGCCGTACGGCGTCTTCGACAACGCCGGGCAGGACTGTTGTGCCCGATCCCGCATCCTGGTGCAGCGCAGCGTGTTCGATCGCTTCCTCGAACTGCTGGAACCCGCGGTGCGCGGTGTGCGGGTCGGTGACCCGTCCGACGAGTCCACCGAGATGGGACCGCTCATCTCGGCCGCGCACCGCGAGCGCGTCGCCGCGTTCGTGCAGCCGTCCACCGAAGTCGCGTTCACCGGCAGCGCGCCCGAGGGACCGGGATTCTGGTATCCACCGACCGTGGTGCTGCCCGGGGCCGCGACCGACCGGGTGCTCACCGAGGAGGTGTTCGGCCCGGTGGTCGCGGTGCTCCCGTTCGAGGACGAGGCCGACGCGCTGCGCATCGCCAACGATACGAATTACGGCTTGTCCGGCTCGATCTGGACCCGGGACGTCGGCCGGGCGCTGCGCGTGGCCCGCGGTGTGGAGGCGGGCAACCTGTCGGTGAATTCGCATTCTTCCGTGCGGTATTGGACGCCGTTCGGCGGTTTCAAGCAGTCCGGGCTCGGGCGCGAACTCGGCCCGGACGCGGCGCTGGCCTTCACCGAGACCAAGAACGTGTTCCTCGCCACGCAGTGACACCCGCCCATCCGACAGGAGATACGTTGCAGCGCTTACAGGATCGAGTCGCCGTCGTCACCGGCGGCGGGAGCGGTATCGGTCTGGCCACGGTCCGTCGTTTCGCGGCGGAGGGCGCGAAGGTCGTGGTCGCGGATATCGACGCCGGGAGCGGCGAAGCGGCCGCCGAGGAGGTCGGCGGGCGGTACGTCCAGGTGGACGTCACCGAGGAAGCGCAGGTCGAGGCGCTGTTCCAGACCGCGGTCGACACCTACGGCGGGTTGGACATCGCGTTCAACAACGCGGGCATCTCCCCGCCGGAGGACGATTCGATCCTGACCACCGGCATCGACGCGTGGCGGCGCGTCCAGGAGGTCAACCTGACCTCCGTGTATCTGTGCAGCAAGTACGCCATCGGGCACATGCTCGAGCGCGGCAGGGGCTCGGTGATCAACACCGCCTCCTTCGTCGCGGTGATGGGCGCGGCGACCTCACAGATCTCCTACACCGCCTCCAAGGGCGGCGTGCTGGCGATGAGCCGGGAACTGGGAGTGCAGTTCGCCCGCAACGGCATCCGGGTGAACGCGCTGTGCCCGGGACCGGTGAACACCCCTCTTCTCCAGGAGTTGTTCGCCAAGGACCCCGAGCGCGCCGCACGGCGTCTGGTACACGTTCCGCTCGGCCGGTTCGCCGAACCGGAGGAGATCGCCGCCGCCGTCGCCTTCCTGGCCAGCGACGATTCCTCCTTCATCACCGCGTCGCAGTTCCTGGTCGACGGCGGCATCGCGGGCGCGTACGTGACGCCGCTGTAGGACCGGGGCCTATTTCGGCGCTCCCAAGCGCGCGCCGCCGTCGACGCGCAGCACGATTCCGGTGGTGAACGAATTCCCCACCAGGAATTCGATCGCCTGTGCCACGTCGTCGGCGGTGCCGACGCGCCCGACCGGTGTGGCCGCGGCGATCGAGTCGAAGACCTCGGCGCGCGCCCCGTCGGGCAGGAAGCTCCACCATTCGGTGTCGACCACGCCGGGGGAGACCGCGTTCACACGCAGGGGCGCCAGTTCGACGGCCAGCACCGGAACCATCGCTTCCACCGCCGAATTCACCGCGGCCAGCGCCGCTGTGGTCGGCATCGAGCCGCCCGCCGATGCCGCCGACACCAGCGTGACAGAACCGCGCTGCGCCAGATGGGGCAGCGCCGCCTGCACCACGGCGGTGTGCGCGAGGAGTTTGCCCTCGACGTGCCCGCGCAGATGGTCGAGTGCGAGTTCGCGGAACGGCGTCGTGCCCGACGGTCCGGTCACGGTGACCACCACATGGTCGATCGGCCCGAGTTCGGTGAAGAACCGGGCCAGTTCGGCCTCGTCACGCGCGTCGACGGTCCGGCCGGTGACGTTCTCGCCGAGTTCGGCGAGCGCGGCCTCGAGCCTGCCCGCCTCGCGACCCGCGATGACCACGTCGTGCCCTCCGGCCGCGAGCCTGCGCGCCGCGGCCAGGCCGATGCCCGACGTTCCGCCGACGATGACGACTCGGTTGCGCACAACATCCTCCTGAATTTCGAAGCTCTGTGTCTCGAAATATAATCGAGGCACGGTGTCTTGTAAAGTGTCGGCATGACCGGAACCCGCGGGCGTCCGCGCAGTGAGGACGCCAGGCGCGCGATCCTGCGTGCCGCCCTGGAACTGTGCGCACGCGACGGCTATCAGGACCTGACGATCAAGGCGATCGCCGACGCGGCGGGCGCGGGCAGGCAGACGGTGTATCGCTGGTGGCCGGACAAGGCCTCGGTACTCATGGAGGCGCTCGTCGGGCTCGCCGAGGAGAACCCGGCGTTGCTGGTGCGCGCCGAGTCCGCCGACGTGCTCGGGGAGGTCGAAAGTCTGCTCACCGCGACCTACGAACTCGCCCGCGAGCTGACGGGGCAGGCGCTGGTCGGTCTGATGGCCGATGCGCAGCGTGATCCCGTGCTCTCGAAGCGATTGCAGGAGGCCGTGATCGGGCCACGGCGTGCCACGCTGCGTACGCTGCTGCGAAGGGGTGTGGACAACGGGGAGTTCACCGAGGTGGTGCCGTTGGATCTTGTGGTGGATTTCGCGTTCGGAGCCATGTGGTATCGGCTGTTGAGCCGGCACGCTCCGGTCGACGGTGCGCTGGCGCGTGAAGTCGCGGGTGCTATCGCCGCCATGCTCGGCCGGGGGTGATTGCGCCGCTGATCGGTGGGCGGCCGGTGGGTCGGCCACGAGGCCGGGCCGATAGCCACGGGCGCTGCGAGTTACTGTGACCGACATCACAATTGGCGGCTTAGGCGCAGGTCAGCGCCACCGCTTCGGTGTGTTTCCCGGGTCCGGGACTGTTTGCCGGGGGTTGATCCTGGGTAACGGTCTGTTTCGTGCCACACCTTCGGTTCTCATAGCCCGAGGTGGAACGAACCGAGGTCCGTGGACGGACTGGAGAGGACGTGCACGTGACCGACCGGACATCGGAGAGTTTCCCGCTGCGGCGTTCCGTGGCGGCCTCCGCCATGGGCAATGCGACGGAATGGTTCGACTACGGCGTCTACGCTGCCACCGCGACCTACCTGACCGACGCCTTCTTCCCTGGGGAATTGGGCACGCTCGGCACCATGCTCGGCTTCGCCATCTCGTTCGTCCTGCGGCCGCTCGGCGGCATGGTGTGGGGACCGCTCGGTGACCGGATCGGCCGCAAAGCCGTGCTGGCCACCACGATCCTGCTCATGGCCGCCGCCACCGGAGCCATCGGCGTGCTGCCCACCCACGCGTCCGTCGGTGTGCTGGCCCCGGTTCTGCTCATCCTGCTGCGCGTGGTGCAGGGCTTCTCGACCGGTGGCGAATACGGTGGCGCCGCTACGTATCTCGCCGAATGCGCGACCGACCGCAAACGCGGTTTCCTCGGCAGTTTCCTCGAGTTCGGCACGCTGGCGGGCTTCGTCGGAGGTTCGGCGACCGTGCTGGCCTTCCAGCTCGCGCTCGGTTCGGACACCATGCACGAATGGGGCTGGCGCATCCCGTTCCTGATCGCCATCCCGCTCGGCCTGACCGGCTGGTACCTGCGTGCCAAGCTGGAGGAGAGCCCGGTGTTCACCGAAGTCGCCGAGCACCAGCATCCGGCCGGTGGCCTGCGCGAAGTGCTGACCACCTACCGGCGCGAGACGCTCACGCTGGGCGGATTGGTGGTCGCGCTGAACGTGGTGAACTACACGCTGCTCACCTACCAGCCCACCTATCTGCAGAACACGATCGGTATGGGGGAGTCGGCCACCACCGCGATGATGCTGCTCGGACAGGTGGTGATGATGGTGGTGCTGCCGTTCTTCGGCAGGCTGTCCGACAGTGTCGGCCGCCGCCCGATGTGGTTGTTCTCCCTGCTGGGTCTGGCCGTGCTCGCGGTGCCGATGTACTGGCTGATGGGGCAGGGCACCGCGTGGGCCATCATCGGCTTCATCGTGCTCGGACTGCTGTACGTGCCGCAGTTGTCCACCATCAGCTCCACCTTCCCCGCGATCTTCCCGACCCATGTCCGGTACGCGGGTTTCGCGCTGGCCTACAACGTCTCCACCGCGGTCTTCGGCGGCACCGCCCCACTGATCAACGAGGCCGTCATCGAGGCAACCGGCTGGACGCTGTTCCCCGCCCTCTACATGGTCGGCGCCTCCCTGATCGGCCTGGTCGCCTGGAACTATCTGCGTGAAACCGCGGGCACCTCACTACGCGGCACCGAGGTCCCCGACGCGGGCGAACCAACCCCCGACCCGGATCTCCCCGCCCAGCCCGCGTACTGAGCCACTTCCGCGGAACCGGCACGCCGACGAACGGCTACTGGGTGGCGGACCAGACGGTGACCGAGGCTGTGTAGGCGTGGACCGCGTTGTCGAGGGCCACTCCGGTGATGAAGGCGGTGCGGCCCGCGGCGGTTGTGACGCAGTAGGCGCTGTCCTTGGTGACCGGTAGTGTTTCCACACCCCGGGTGGAGATGAGCTCCGAGCACTGTTTCCGGGTGGGTTGGCCCGAGGTGGTCCACAGGGCGAGGGTGGGTTTCGTCGTGAAGAATCCGCCGCCGAGTCCGTAAAGGGTGGCGTCGGAGAATTTACCGACGGACTCCCAGTCGTAGCTGACCCAGGCGCTGGCGCCGCTGTTGCTCGACAGGACGCGAGGCGGGACGGAGTCCAGATCTAGGTAGGTCAGGTTGATCGTGCCGGACCAGCGGACCTCGTCGGCCGACGCGGTTGCCGAGGCCGCCGGTCCGGAGGAAGGGGGCGAGTGGTCCTTCGAGCTGTCACCGCGCGTGGTCTGCTGAGCCGAGGTCGAGGCTCGCGCGGCGGAATCCTTGTCTTCGCCCTCGTCGGTGAACTTCTCCACGGCCAGAACGATCAAACCGGAGACGATCGGGAACAGCAGCGTGGTGAGAATCGTCCCGGAGTGGCGACGGATCCAACTCTTGCGCTCGGTGGAGTCCTGCTGCCGAGGCGGGTCTGTCTCGCGCGCATTCTCGTCGGGATCGTCGTCCCCCATGGAGAAACCCGCCTCCTGTGGCTACTCGGTTCCGAATGCCTGACGCTTGCCCGGTGCAGGCCCGGGCCGCTGATCATGGTTGTCCGACCGGAATCAATTGTCAATGGGGACAATGGTTCCGGCTCGCGGACAGGCTGATGCGGCAGCGACTCGCGGCGCCCTGCCCCGGGTCGGGGAGCGGTACGGGATGCCGCCCGCACGGCAGGGACGACTCGGTCACGTGAATGACTCGTCGTCATCCGCGGGCCAGTCGTCCTCGATGACCAGGCGACCGTCTCGCAGCGCGGTCGCGTACTGGTCGGCCACCAGATCGGCCGGGTAGGTCGGCCAGTAGGAGACCGCGCCGGTGGGCTTGTCGATGACGCAGACCGAACCGCCGACGATCACCGGCGGGCTGGCCGGATCGGCCTGCGGCGCGCGGGGGAAGGTGGCGACGGCGACGAAGCAGGTGTCGAACTCGGTCAGGTGGTAGCTGATTCCGCGATCGGCATAGTCGCCGTTGGCCAAGTGGTGGTCGGCGATCCGGTGCGCTTCGGTCAGGTCCACCGGTGTGGTCGCCTCGGTCGGGTAGGCGTGGATGTCCATGTGTCGATGGCAGCTGGGAGTGGCCGCCTGCTCCTTCCGGGTCTCTGGATAGCACGGTGGCGGCTCGGCGCAAGCCGGTTTCCGGTCAGTCGAACCGGATAGTCGACAACATCTTGCGGGCCAGGGCCTCCGGATCGGAATCGGCGGCCAGTGATGAATTATGCAGTGCCCCTTCGCGCCACAGCGAAGCGAAGCCGTGCACCAGCGACCATGCGGCGAGTTGGGTCGCCTGCTGCCGGTCGTGACGGTGACCCGGTTGGAGGTCCGCGACGCCGGAGCGCAGCGGCAGCGCGGACCGTTCGCGCGCGGCGCGCAACGCCGCGTCCTCCGCGTGCAAGAGGCTGTGCCGGAACATCACGTCGAAGTGCCCGGGGTGCTCGCGCGCGAAGCGGATGTATGCCACCGCGACCTCGCGGAAGTCCTCGCCTGCTCGCGCGAGCTGTTCGGCCAGCAACTCGAAACCCTCGGTGGCCAACGCGGTGAGCAGACCGGCTCGATCGCCGAAGTGGTGGGCGGGCGCGGCGTGTGAGACGCCCGCGTGCCGGGCCAGGTTGCGCAGCGAGAGCGCGTCCACGCCGTCGGCGGCGATCCGCTCGGCGGCCGCGGTCAGCAGCGCCGCGCGAAGATCTCCGTGGTGGTAGCCGTCCTTCGCCATCCCTCGATGGTGACCGATCATCTAGACATTGACAAGTTTGCGGCGGCGAGCCTAATCTTTCCACTGTCAAGATTTGCTCTCGATGCACAGGAGATCCGATGGCCCCGCTGGTTGTCCTCGTCGCCGTCACCGCACTCGCCCGGCTCATCGGCAGGCTGACCGGCAACGGCTGGCTCGATTCGTGGGCGCACGCGACCGCGCTCGGCTTGGCCGCGATGCTCGTCCTCACGGCGAGCGCGCACTTCCTCCAGCCGCGCCGCGACGCCCTGATCGCCATGGTGCCGCCGAGGCTGCCGAACGCGCCCGCGCTGGTGACGCTGACCGGCATCCTGGAATTGGCGGGCGCGGTCGGCGTGCTGATCCCGGCCACCGCCGACCTGGCCGCGGCCTGCCTGATCGCCCTGCTGCTGGCCCTGTTCCCCGCGAACATCCGCGCCGCTCGCGCGGAACTGGGCATCAAGACCATGCCGCTGCCGCTGCGGGGTCTGGTTCAGGTGCTCTTCATCGCGGCCTGCGTGGTCGTCATCATCGGGTGAACATGGCGAAAGACCTGCTCACACATCCGGATTCGATGTGCGAGCGGGTCTCTCGCGTGGTGGGGGTTCAGTTGCCGCGCAGCGCCTTCGCGATGGTGCGGCGCATGAACGGCCGCGCCAGATCCTCGGGCAGGTTCGCCCAGGCCAGGAAGAACCGCGTCAAAGGGTCGAGGGCGATGTGGTGATGCCCGCGTTCCATTCCCCGCACCGCGGCCTCGGCGACCCGTTGGGCCGACATCGGCTCGATCGACCCGGTGATCGCCTTGGTCTCCACCGGCTTTCGCTGGTTCTCCATCGCCAGCCCCGGCGTGTCGGTGTCGGCCGGATAGATCACCGTGACGTCCACGCCCTTCGGCTCGACCTCGTAGCGCAGGCACAACGCCAGCTGCCGGATACTCGCCTTGGTGGGTCCATAACCGGTGTAGCCGGTGATCCCGAGAAACGCCGAAGTCGAGCTGACCAGCAGGATCTTCCCGCCGCCCCGCTGCACCATCCCCGGCAGCACCCGGCGCACCGCGTGCACCGCGCCGAGGTAGTTGGCCGACATCTGCACCTCGAACTCGCCGGCGTCCACTTCGAGGAATCGTCCGGGCAGTGTGAGTCCCGCGCAGCAGGCGATGACGTCGCATGGCCCGTTGCGCTGCTCCAATTCCGTGATGGCCGAATCGAGTTGGTCCGGACGGGTCACGTCCGCGGCGGCCCGGTCCGCACCCAAGCGTTTCGCGGTGTCGCGCAGCGGAAGCTTCCGGCGCGCGATGATCGAGACCTGCGCGCCACGCCGCGCGAAGACCTCCGCCACCGCGGCGCCGATCCCTTCCGATCCGCCGGTGACGATGACGTGCTTACCGACCCAGTCCCTGACCCGTGCCATCCCGTGACCCTCAGGCTCGGCTCGCGGTGACGATATCGGCGATCCGATCCCGCCACAGCAGGTAGGTGCCGGAGGTGCCGTCGTCGGGCAGGTCGTCGAGCGAACTCTCGATCAGCGCGTCGGTCTTCGCGACGCTGGTCCCGCAGAAGACCTGCGCCGCCGCCTCGCTGTGCTCGTTGACGCTGTTGGTCTGCTGCCGGATGCGCGCGACCATGGCCGAGCCCAGTGACAGCTGTGGCCGGAACTCACCGGCCACATCCCAGAGTTCCTCCATGGCAGCCGGTTGCACGCCGCCCGCGAACGTGACGGCGATGCCGACGCCGCTCCACAGATCGGCGTGCCGCTTCGGGTCGAACTCGCCGATCAGGCGCACCACACCGGCCGGATTGCCGCCGCCGATGAACCACAGCGCGCGGCCCATGCCCTGATCGGCGATGCGCTTCAGGTTGTCCCGGTCACCGAGCCAGCCGGGGTAGCGGGTCTCGACGTGCTTGTCCCGCACATAGCGCTGCATTTGAAAGAACGCCTTGTAGAAGCCGTACCCGTCGATGGCCAGCCAGCGGAACAGCGGGTGCTGCGGAAACAGCTTCTTCCAGCGGAGCTTCGGGATCTTCGCCATCGCGAGGCCGACACCCACGTACATGGTCAGGGCGTAATCAGCGGCCGGGCCGTCGATCAGATCGGCGGCGCGCCGACCGGGCGACAGCGAGTCGATCGCGGTGAGGCCGACCGCCGCGCCTTCGTAGGCGAACCCGCGGTACTTCGGCGGCACCTGGAGCAGCGCGGCGATCAGTTCGTCGTTGTCCGAGCTGCGGACCGCGGAATCGATGCCGCCGACCAGGTGCATGGTCACCTGCTCGAGTTCCAGCGCGGTGTGCTGGTCGGGCTGCTCGAATCCGCTGAGCACCATGCGGACACTGGCCGGACTGGGGACGAAGAGGGCCGCGCGCAGCGGACCCAACGGCGAGGGCATGGAGTTCTCCAATCGTCGGGGAGGAGTCTTGGGCCCGGTGCGGGAGCGCCGTGTGGGCGACGCACACCAGGGTCGGCGGGGGATTCGGCGAGACGGACGTGAACGCGTCGGCGGTCATGCCGTGCGGCCGTGGTGACCACGGTGACACCGATGGTGAAAGCGCCGAGCACGCGGCTCGGCGCTGCCGGTCATGAGCGGGCCGCCTCCTTCGCGGGCTCGGGTTCCCGGGCGATGTCGGCATCCAGGTCGTCGGCCACTACGGGCTGCTCCACGGCGGGCGTCGCGCCCCGCCCGCCCCACCACTCGGCGATGCCGCGCACCCACCAGTAGACGCCGCGAGCGCCGCAGACGACGACCAGCGCGATGAACAGGCCGTAGGAGATGTGCAGCGCCGTGACCACGCCGTACATGATGCCGACCGAGGCGCCGAACATGATCTGCTGCTTCTTGCCCGACGGCGTGGTACCCGGGTCGGTGACCATGTAATTGGTGAACAGCACGAACGCCAGGCCGGTCATCACGCTCAGACCGCCCAGGATCGAGATGTTCGGTTCGATGAGCCCGCGCACGATGGCCTGCAGCGCGAACGCGCCCACCCACGCCATGATCAGCGGCATCTTCAGCGTCAGCTTGGCGTTGAGCATGGTGCCGGTCATCAGCAGGCCGAGCACGATGAGCGCGTCCGCCGGCCCGGTGATGTACTCGGTGAAGTGGTACGGCGGCGCCACCGCGATCATCGGGAACACCAGGAAGCACACCACGACACCGAAGTTCGACGGGTTCATGAAGTGGCGCATCTTGCCGTTGATCTTGGCGCGCAACACCCACTTGGTACCGACCGCGACGACGATGCCGAAGATCACCGGCCACAGCTTGTCGTGCGCGAAGGTCAGGAAGTTGAACGCCAGACCGGTGATGTGCGCGGGCAGCAGGAACTCGAACAGCCCACGCGGCCCACGGCCCCGGAAGGCGGGCGGCCGCTTGTACGCCCATGCCGCGAGGACTTCCAGCCCGATCTCGGTGGAGTACGCGGTGGCCAGCGCGATGAACGGCCAGAGGAACGGTTGCTCGAAGCCGAGCAGCGGGAATCCGATCAGGTTGAAGATCGTGATCGAGATGGCGAAGTTGCGCAGTGCCAGGTAGCGGGGGTCTTTGGTCGCCGCGGGCTTCTCCACCCATTCCTTGGCGAACTCGGTGCCCGAGCGCTGCACGGCCGAGATGCGCTCGGCTGCCGTAACGCTGGTCCCGTTGCCGTTACCCGCCGTGGCGGCCGGATTGTTGCCCGCGGCGCCGCCGTTGCCGTCGGCCGCCGGGGTTTCGTGATGACCGTTCGACGCGGCTTTCGCCTCGCCCGGATCCTTCTTGTCGTTGTCGCTCATCGCTGCTTGACCTCCTGCGCGTCCGAGGCGAGGTTCACGGTGTGCCAGCCCGGCGCGAGCTGGAGGGTTTGGTCGTGCGGGGTGCCGTTGGTCTCCCGCCAGCGGAGCACGACGTTCAGCGGGGCGGCGGGGTCGACGTCGCCGAGGCCGATGTGCACCTCGGTGGCCCGCTTGCCGGTGTGCCCGCTGCCGCCGTCGAGGTGGCTGGTGAGCAACCGGCCGTCCGCCGTGCGGACCTCGACCTGGGCGTCCACCGCGGGAACGCCCTGCGTGGGAAGACCGGCGATGGTGTTCGTGGTCGCCGTGCCGTCCCAGGCCTGCTTGAACAGCTTCAGGCCGAGGAACCGGCCGTTGCCCGCCTTGTTGTTGTGGTAGAAGGTCGGATCACCCCATTGGCGCGCGACAGCGAAGCTCAGTGCGCCGTTGCCCGAGGTGTCGCCCACGGCGATGCCGCGGGAGGGGACGGGCGTGTCCATGCCGAGGGCATGGGTGAGGTTGGCGAATTTGCCGTCGTCGCCGCGGCTGAAGAAGCCGACCGGATTGCTGCCCGCCAGATCGGCGTCCGCGCCGATGATCGGCCAGGACCACGGGTACTTGGTCAGGTTGTCGTTCATGGTGCCGAGTTCCTGGATCTGCGGCCACCGGTTGGTGTCGCCCTTGATCATGCCGGTGGCCTGGACCACCTCGTTGCGACCGTCGTTGTCGAAGTCGTCGATCTTGGCGTCCCAGCCCCAGGTCTCCCAGGCCAGTCCGACGTCGGTGGCGCGATTCTTGAACGGTGCGATGCCCTCGGCGAGCTGACGCGCCGCGTCGGCGGT
This sequence comes from Nocardia sp. NPDC041819, assembly GCF_055590505.1. Lineage (NCBI taxonomy): Bacteria > Bacillati > Actinomycetota > Actinomycetes > Mycobacteriales > Nocardiaceae > Nocardia > Nocardia sp. NPDC041819. The sequence goes on from NZ_JBVJAP010000001.1 coordinate 234,634, forward strand.
GTCCTTGGCGGTGTTGTAGAAGGCGAAGTGGCCCTCCATCAGCGCGAAGCGCACGGCGATGTTGCTGACGAACAGGTCCGGCATGCCGTCGCCGTTCAGGTCGCCGAAGTCCGCGGCCATGCCCTTGTCCGAATCATGGCCCATGACATACGACTTCGGCTCGGTGATGCCGCGCTCGCCCTCGGCGAAACCGAAGCGGATCCGACCCGGTGTCGACTGGTTGACGAACAGGCGGTCGCGCCCGAAGTCGTTGGCCACGTACAGCTCCGGCAGCTGATCGCCGTTCAGGTCGGAGGCGGCGGCGGCCAGCGCCCATCCGGTGTCCATTCCGATCGGGAACGGGTTGGCCACCTCGCGGTAGTCGGCGGTCGGTTCGTTGCCCGACGCGGCGGAGGTGAGCGTGAAGATCCGATCCTTGCCGCCGTTGCGCGCGTTGGACAGCGAGTCGGTCATCCACAGCGCGAGCTGGCCCTCCTCGGAGAGCACGTCCATGTCGTTGAAGTACTGACCCAGGTAGATGTCCGGCTTGCCGTCGCCGTCGAAGTCGGAGACCGACACCGCCGCGGTGATCCAGCGCTCGCCCTCGTAGTGCCCGTCCGGGGTGTTCGGGGAGGGGACGATGTCGATCGGGCGGAATGCCTTGGCGTCCAGTCGGGTCGCGTTGGCGCGTTGCAGGTACAGGATCGGCGTGCGGCCGTAGTACGACACCAGCGCGTCCATCCGGCCGTCACCGTTGAAGTCACCCGGGATGCAGCCCGACGGGACGGTGGAGGAGTCGACGGGCAACGGCTTGGGGTCGAGGACGAACGGTTCGTACCGGCCGGTGTTGCTGTCCGGCGTCGGCGTGAGGAAGGCCGTGTCCGAACGGGGGTCGACCACGCACAGATCGTCGGCCAGCCGGTTGCCGTCGAAGTCGTTCATCGCGATCGCCGCGCCGACCGAGGAGATCCAGGCCGACAGGTGCTTGTACGGCTCACGCAACTCGCGGATCTTGCGGTCGGTCGGCAGGCCCTTGGGCAGCGCGATCGGCATCGCGGTGAAGTCGAACTTGCTCGCGATCGGGCCGCCCGCCTCGTCGTAGGTGGGCAGCAGCGCCGACCGCGCGGGAATGAACAGCGAGCCCATCAGCAGCAGGGCCACCCCGGGGACCACCGCTTTTCGGAGGAGGGATCGGTTGATGGGAATTTTCACGAGTGCTGCTCCTCATGGGCGAGAGTGAATTGCTGTCCCGCGGTGTCCGCGAGTCCGTCGAGCACCTCGCGCAGCGTGGCCAGCGCTTGGTCCATGTGCTGCTCGGTGTGCCTGCAGTTGATGAAGAACCGCAGCCTTGCCTCCCCGGCCGGGACGACCGGGTGGGTGATGGCGTTCACGCTGAAGCCGCGTTGCAGCATGGCGAGTGCCGCCAGCACGGCCGGTTCGTCGGCGCCGGTCATCACGGGGATGATCGGGGAATCCTCCGACGTGCCGATGTCGAACCCGTGTTCCTTCGCACGGCGGTGGAAGTACTCGCTGTTGTGCCGCAGCCGCGCCACCCGTTCCGGCTCGTCGCGCAGTACCTCCAGCCCGGCCAGCGCGGCGCCGATGGCCGAGGGGGCGGGCGCGGCGGTGTACATGCTCAATCCACCCGCGACGTACTTGAATCCGTCGACCAGTTCCCGGTTGCCCGCGAGGTAACCGCCGACGCTGCCGAGCGCTTTGGACAGGGTGCCCATCCAGACGTCCACGGCGTCGCCGGGCAGGTCGAACAGCTCGCGCACGCCGTGCCCGGTGGCGCCGAGCGTGCCGAACGAGTGCGCTTCGTCGATCATGATCGAGCAGTCGTAGCGCCGGGCCACCTCGATGATCTCGGGCAGCCGGACCACGTCGCCGTCCATGCTGTAGAGGCCCTCGATGATCACCATGGCCCGGTCGAAGCTGCGCCGGGACATCTTGAGGATCGTCTCGAGCGACTCGGGATCGTTGTGCCGGAACGAGACCCGCTTGCAGCGCGACCACTCCGTGCCGGAGACCACGCTGTGGTGGATCAGCGCGTCGCAGACCGCGAGATCGCGCTTGCCGAGCAGGAATCCCACCGCCGCGGCATTGGTGAGGTAGCCGCTGGCGGTCACCAGGGCTGCCTCGGTGTCGTAGACGCGGGCGATCTCGGCTTCCAGCGAACGATAGATCGGCAGCTCGCCCGCCACGATCCGGACCGCGGCGGCGGAGGTGCCGTACTGATCGATCGCGTCCTTGGCGGCCTGCCGCACCCGAGGGTCGGCGGCCAGGTCCAGGTAGCCGAAGCTGCTGAAGTTCACCACATCCCGGTCGGCCATCCTGGTCACCGCACCGCTGACGCCCTCGTGCGGCAAGTAGTACGGGTTGACCAGACCGACCTGTTCGACCCAGGCGTCGAACCGCCCGAACCGCTGCCCGGCCTCGAGCACACCGGGGTGGTCACGGAAGGACGTGTGGGCGACTCCGCGCGGTGCGCTGTGGCCGTTGGCGGTGGTCGCGGTCGCGGATCCGTTCGTGGTCCGCGCGCCGTCGGTCGCGGGCGCGGCGGCGCCGCTCTCTCCGCTCGCGTGCCTGGCCAGCAATGCGCGGGCCAGCTCCCTCGGGTTGTTGTCGGTCATTCGTCCTCGCTCCTCGCCGCGCGCTCTTCTTCTTGGGCAATCTGCTCGGCAATCCGCGCGCCGAGCCCGCGCAACGTCAGTCCGATCACGGCGAGCACCGACAGCTGGGTGCCGAGCACCTGCACCACGCGGGCGCCGAACTCCATGCCCATCAGCGAGTCCATGCCGAGTTCGGGCAGCGGAGTGTTGAGGTCCACCGTCTCGGCGTCGACGCCCAGCACCGCGGCGAGCTGTTCGGCGAGCAGGTAGGCCACCACCTCGCCGCGCTGCTCCAGACCCAGCTGGAGGATTTCCGCCCGCAGCGCACCCGCGCCCGACGCGCCGCCGCCCGCGGCCGCCACCTGGTCGGCGAAACGCGGCGTGCGGGTGGACGGGCGATGCGCCAGTGCCCACTGGCTCCAGTCCACGTCGAACAGCACGATCTGCGGCAGGTCCAGCCGCAGGCACTCGCCGAGCAGCTCGGTGGCCACGTCCATGTCCACCGAGCGGTAGCCGGTCATCTCCGCATACCGGCTGACCGCCTCGTAGTCGGCCATGCCGCCGCCACCGCTCATGAAGCCCCAGTTCACCGCCAGCGCGGCGGCGCCACGGGCGCGGCGGGCGGCGGCGATCATGTCGAGCACGGAATTGGCTGCCGCGTAACCGAATTGGGGCGAGATGCCGACGATGCTGCTCGCCGAGGAGAACAGCACGAACATGTCGAGTTCGATGTCGGCGGCGGTGACCGCGGTGTCCAGGTTGACCGCACCCGCGACCTTGGGACCGAAGATCTCCGCCAGCGACTCGGCGGTGATCTGCGGCACCTCGAGGTTGTTCACCACACCGGCCGCGTGGAATACCCCGCGCAGCGGACGCCCGCTCGCCTGGATGCGCTCGACCAGCGCCGCGACGGCGTCGTAGTCGGACATGTCGAGGCGTTCCTCGACGACTTCCGCACCGGCGGCGCCGAATTCGGCGATCGCGGCGCGGGCCGCGTCCGTCGTGGCGCCGCTGCGCCCGGCCAGCACCAGCCGGCGCGCGCCGTTGCGGACCAGCCAGCGCGCGGTGGCAAGGCCGAATGCGCCGAAACCGCCGGTGACCAGGTAGCTGGCGTGCGCGTCGATCGGCAGACTCGGTCGTTTGGCCAGCACGGTCGGTTCCGGTTCGCGCAGATCGAGCACGACCCGGCCGATCTGCTTGGACCGCACCACGGTTTCGAACGCCTCGGCGGTCGACGCGAGCGGGAACGCGGTGTAGGGCAGGTAGTCGTAGGTGCCGTCGTTCAGGGCGTCCATCGCCCGGCGTGCCGCGCGGCGGACCAACTCGGGCCGCACGGCCAGGGCGCGGTCCATGTCCACGGCGAAGAACGACAGGTTCCGGTCGAACGGGCGCAGGTCGATCGCGCCGCCGCCGTAGATGTCGGCCTTGCCGATCTCGACGACCCGGCCGAACTCGGCGGCCACCCGCAGGTTCTGCTGGAGGATCTCACCGGGGGAGGAGTTGTAGACCACGTCGACGCCGCGTCCCCCGGTCAGCGCGAGCACGTCGTCGACGAAGCTGATCGACCGCGAGTTGACCACCTCGTGCGCACCCGCCGCCGTGGCCACCGCGCGGCGCTCGTCCGAGCCCGCCGTCGCGATCACCCGCGCGCCGAGGCGCACCGCCACCTGGACCGCGGCCATGCCCATGCCGCCCGCCGCGCCGTGGACCAGCACCGTCTCACCCGGTTGCAGGTGCGCGAGGTCGCCGAAGGCGAATTCGGCGGTGAGGAAGGGCAGCACCGAGCTGGAGTGGCACGGGTCGAGCACCGTGTCCGGGTAGTCGAGGGGCATCGTGGCGCCCTCGTCCGGCCGGAGGGTGACGTGCCGCCGGACCAGGTCCCTCGCGCACACCGACATCTGGTCACCGACGGCGACTTCGGTCACGCCGGGGCCGACCCGCTCGACCACGCCGAACCCGTCCATGCCCAGTTCGGTGCCGAAGTATGTACCGGCCAGCTCCTTTTCGGTGAGCACCCCGAGCGCCTTGAGCGCGTCCTTGTAGTTGAGGCCCACCGCGTCCATCCGGATCTCGACCTCGCCGGGGCCCGGCGCCACGCGGTCGACCGCGCGCCACGCCAGATCCGACAGCAGCCGCGAGCGCGAAATCTCCAAGCGGAACGAGCTTTCCGGATCGGTCAGCGGCGCGGCCTCGTCCCAGACCGCCAAGTGCTCGCGCAGGGATTTGCGCAGGTGCAGCGCCCAGCACGCGCCCGCGCGCAACGCGACCTCGTCGGCGCGTCCGTCGCCGAGCACCTGCTCGACGATGTCCGCGGCGCGTGTGGCCGGTTCGGTGTCGACCAACCGCCAGTGCACCGCGGGTTGCTCGTTGCGCAGTGTGCGCCGGGCGCCGGTGAGCGCGGCCTGCGCTGGATGCGCGAATGTGTCGATCGGCAGGCAGAACGCCTGTTCGGTGACCACCACCGCGCGCACTTCGGCCGCCGTGGCGTCGTCCTCCTCGCCGACCACCAGTTCGCCGACCGCCTTCGCGACGAGGGCGAGCCCGTAGGCGTTGGGCACCGCGTCCAGCTCGGCGCCGGACACCACGACGAGCCGGCCGCGGCTCACGCCGGGCCGCTGGTGAGCGGCGCGCAGGGCGGCGAGGACACGATCCGAGGCGTCGGCCTCCTCCGGTTCCAGCGTGAGGATTTCCGAGGAGGCGCGGGCGCTGGCGATTTCCTTCGCGCGCTGGGAGACGGTGCTGCCGAGGCTGACCACGAGCAGGAACTCCTCGCCGCCCACGGGTTCGTCGGCGGTCGCGGTGTCGTCGACGATGGACCACACGGGCTCGTAGAACAGGCCGTCGAGCTGCTCGTGCAGATCCGGCTCGGCCGCGAGACCGGTGAACCGCACCCCGGAAAGCGCCAGCGCGACAGCGCCTTCCGGTGCGGCGACGGTGATATCGGCGCACAGCGGATCACCGTCGACCCGGCGGACCAGCACCACGGCCTGCTCGGGCAGCGGCCCGGTCCAGCGGACCCCGGCGACCGAGGACGGCACCACCACGCTCGCGCCGCGCGCGGTCTGGGCGTACAGGGCGGCGAAGCACTGCAGCGCGGCGTCGACCGCGGCGGGATGAGCCAGGTGCGGCAGGCTCGGCGCGCCACCGGCCAGCGGCGTGAGATCGAGCCGGGCCAGCACGGAGTCGGCGCCGACGCGCGCGTCGGTGATCAGCCGGAAACTCGGCCCGTAGGCCAGGCCGTGCGCGGCGAGGCCGTCGTAGAGCGTCGCCGCGCTCACCTCCACCGCGTCCGCCGCCGGCGTGAGGTCGATGTCGCGCGCGTCGACGTCCGCTTCGATCAGCCTGCCGTGCGCGTTGACCGTCCAGGTGGTCGCGGTGGCGGCGCGCGAGCGCAGGGTGAACCGGTGGGTGGTCTCCTCCACGGTGAGACGCAATACCGGCACGTCGTGCTGCCCGATCACCAAGGGCGCGACGAACTGGACCGACTCCAGCCCGAAGGAGGTGCGACCGGTCCGCACCGCGACGGCGCTGAGCGCGGCGTCCAGATAGGCCGCGCCGGGCAGCACGACCGATCCGTCCACGACGTGATCGGGCAGCCATGGCAACGCGGCCACCGACAGCTCGACCTCCCATTCCGGAGCGGACGCCGCGGTGCGCTGGCCGAGCATGACGTAGCCGTCGACGGCGCCGACGCGGTCCGCCTCGATCGCCGGGTCCTCGGTCCACAGCGTGCGGCGCTGCCACGGATAACGGGGCAGGTCAAGATGCGCGGCAGGCGTTTCCGCCGCACCGGGCGCGTGCGTGGTGTCCAGCCCGCCCACCTGGTATAGCTCGCCCACGGCGCGCAGCAGGTTGTCGTGGTCGTCGGCGTTTCGCGAGAGGGTGCTGATCGCCGCGCCGTCGAGACCCCGGCGCACGAACGCCTCCTTGATATTGCCGCTGAGCACCGGGTGCGGCCCCACCTCCAGGAAGACCCGGTGGCCCGCGTCGAGCAGGCTGTCCACCGCCGCGCCGAACCGCACGGGCTCGCGCACGTTGCGGCACCAGTACTCGGCGTCCCACTCGGGCCCGGACAGTTCACCGCCGGTGACGGTGGACCAGATCGGCACCTGCGCCGGTCGCGGGGCGAGGCCGGCCAGCACCGTGGTGAGGTCGCCGAGAATGGGGTCCATCAGGTGGCTGTGGTAGGGCACCTCGACGCGCAGAGCCTTGGCGAAGACGCCTTCTTCGGTGAGTTCGGCTCGGATACGGTCCAATTCGGCCAGGTCGCCGGACAGCGTCGCCGCGGAGTGGCTGTTGATCGCCGCGACGCAGACGCCCGGCACGCCCGCGAGGCGCTCGCCCAGTTGCTCACCGGACAGGCCGACGGCCAGCATGCCGCCGGTGCCCGCGGTGGTGGCCTGCAACCGGGCGCGGTGATAGCTCACCAGCAGCGCGTCGCGCAGCGAAAGCGAGCCGGACGCGTAGGCCGAGGCGACTTCGCCGACGCTGTGGCCGACCACCGCGGCGGGGTGGATGCCGAGTTCGGCGAGTTCGGCCACCAGGGCGGCCTGGACCAGGAAGTTCGCCGGTTGCGCGTACGCGGTCCCGGTGATCCGCGACTCCGCTTCCGGGCGCAGGAGTTCTTCGACGATCGACCATCCCGCGATCTCGCGGAAGATCTCGTCGATCGCCCGCGCCGCGGCGGCGAAATGCCCGTCGGCCTCGAGCAGGCCACGGGCCATACCCCACCACTGCGGGCCCATGCCGCTGAACACGAACACCGGCTGGGTGGATCCGTCGGTCAGCGCGCGGGCGGGCGGCTTGCCCGCGCCCACGGCGAAATCGGCCAGCTGGGAACGCAGATCGTCGGTGTCGCGGAAGGTGAACGCGGCGCGCAGCGGGTGGTGCGCGCGCTGCACCCACGCCGCCTCGGTCACCGCGTCCACGGGGGCGGTCTCGGTCAGCTCGTGCAGCTGGGTGGCCATCGTGCGCAGCGCGGTCTCGTTGCGGGCCGACAGCGGCAGCACGGTGATCGGCCCGCGCGCGGACTGCCCTGCGGGCTCGGGCGCTTCGGGCGCGCGGGTGAGGATCGCATGGGCGTTGGTGCCGCCGTAGCCGAAGCTGTTGACCGCCACCGCGGCCCGGCCGTCGTCGTTCGGCAGCGGTTCGGTCTCCAGCGGAATGCGTACCCGCAGTTCGTCGAACGCGATCTCGGGGTTCGGGTTGTCCAGCCGCAGTTGCGGAGCGATGACGCCGTGATGCAGCGTCAGCGCGGCCTTGATGACGCCCGCGACGCCCGCGGCGGCCTCGGTGTGCCCGATGTTGTTCTTCACCGAACCGACCGGCAGCGGTTCGTCGCGGCCGTCGACCGCGCCGTACACCGCGCCCAAGGCGGCCAATTCGAGCGGGTCGCCGACCGGTGTGCCGGTGCCGTGCGCCTCCACATAGCGGATGTCGTGGGCGTCGATGCCCGCCAGCCGGCGCACCCGCCGGGCCAGGGCCTCCTGCGCGGCCGGGTTGGGCACCGGGATCGCCAACGTGCGGCCGTCCTGGTTGACGCCGCTGCCGCGCACCACCGCGTAGATCCGGTCGCGATCGCGCACCGCCGCCTCCAGCGACTTCAGCACCACGGCGCCTGCGCCCTCGCCGCGGCCGTAGCCGTCGGCCGCCGCGTCGAAGGACTTGCAGCGGCCGTCGACCGCGAGGAACCGGCCTTTGCACATGGAGATGAACGCCTCGGGCCGCAGCATCGCGTTGGCGCCGCCGACGATCGCCGTCTCGCATTCACCCGACTCCAGCGCCAGCATCGCCTGGTGCAGTGCGACCAGGGAGGAGGAGCAGGCGGTGTCGATGGTCATGGTCGGTCCGAGCAGATCCAGCAGGAACGCGATGCGGGCCGACAGCAGCGTGTGCGAGGAGCTGGTCGGGCTGTGGCTGTTGATCGAGGCCCGCGACACCGAACCGCTACGCACCAGCGCGTTGTCGTTCATGAAGCCGCCGACGAACACCCCGACCTCGCGACCGCCGACCCGGCCCGCCATCCCCGCGTCGTCGAGCGCCTCCCAAGCGACTTCGAGCAGGAGTCGCTGCTGCGGATCCATGATCGACGCCTCGCGCTGGGAGATGCCGAAGAACTCGGCGTCGAACTCCCACAGCGACTGGGTCAGGAATCCGCCGTGCCTGGTGTACATCCGGCCCGGCGCGTCCGGGTCCGGATCGTAGAATTTCGCGAGATTCCAGCGATCCGCCGGTACCTCCACGATCCCGTCGCCCTTGCGCACGACGAGATCCCAGAACGAGTCCGGCCCCTCGATGCCGCCCGGAAAACGGCAGCCGATACCGACAATTGCTACATTGGGCATGCAAAATCCCCTGGTGCTCAGGTATCCGAAATCGCAGGCGTATTCACGTCGGCGTCGTCGAATCAGCGTGGAGACAACCGGAATCGCGACGCCGGTATGCCTGTTCGGCCACGGTGTCGTCCGGAGGTGAAGTGGTTCCGCGGTAGGAGGTCAGTGTCCACCCATGGTAGGAGGCCCGATTCGCGAAGGTCAATAACTAATCGCGCGCTCATCGACCGAAAAGTATTGCGGGGTAGGTAATGACAACCCCATCATCAATGCAGTTCAGCGCGGGTATGACGATATTATTCTACTGTTATTACACAGTTATGAGCCGGCCGAACTCGGCAGAATTACACCGTTATTCCGGTGTTATTACACGGATTTCGGCCTCGTGTCTTCGGAGGGTGTTGAGCATGCCCTGTATTCGTGGCTACGATGGCTCGTCGAATACGCACCGGCGAAAGGCGATGGGCGTGGATCCGTACAACACCGGGCAGTTCCGTATCGAAGCGGAGGCCGAACCCATCGAGAGCCCGGCGTGGCTGCTCGAGTTCACCGAGCGATACATCGCCGGGTGGAACAGCGGGGACGGTGCCGCGGTCGCGAAGTGCGTCACCGAGGATACGATCTGGCACGACCCCTCGCTGGACGCGCCGGCGCACGGGCGGGCGGGTGTGGAGAAATTCGTCACCGACACGGTGCGCTCGTTCCCGGATGTCGCTTACACCAACCCTTTCCCGCCGACGCTCGCCGCGGACAACCGGATCGCCCTGGTGCCGTGGCGGATGACCGGCACCCATCTGGGCCCGATCGACCCGCCCGGTTTCGGCCCGACCGGCAAGCGAATCGACCTGCTGGTCATAGACGCGTGGCAGTTCCGCTCCGGGCTGATCTGGCGCAGCCAGGCCACCTGGGACCTGACCGAGATGCTGCTGCAACTGGGTCTGATGCCGCCGCGCGGAAGCGCCGCCGAGCGCGCGATGGCGCGCGCCCAGCGGTTCCGGTCCCGGCTGCCGTTCTGACCGGTACCCCGCTACGCGGGGTTCAGTCGCCGAACTTCTCGGCGAAGCGCTCCACCGCGAGTAGGACCGAGGAGCCGACGGTCTCCAGTTCGGCGCCCATACCGACGAGAAGATTCACGATCGCGGGCACCAGTACTTCGAGTAGGCCGTCATCGCCCAGGTGGCCGGCCATCTCCAGCTGCACGAAGCCGAACAGTCCCATCCACAGCTGTGCCGCGGCCGAACGGACGTCGGGAGTGTTGATCAGTCCCGCGTCCTGTGCGCGCTGCACCGCGCCGACCACGTGGTCGAACGTCTCCGCGTAGTGCTCGAACTCCGAATCGTGCCCGGCCACGAGCACATTGCCGCGGTTGATCTTCATGTCGATGCGCGTGCCGGTGCCGAACATCAGCTGGAACAGCTCCGGCCTGCGCTGGGCCTCGTCCCGGAACACCAGGCCGAGCACGAGCAGATCGGTGATCGGCTCCTCGCTCACCCCCGCCGCGTTCATCCGCTCGGCCAGCTGGGCGAATCCGGCGGAGCCCGCCGCCCGGATCAGCCCGGGCATGCCGCCGAAGTTGGAATACACCGCCATCGTGGAGACTCCGCACATGCGCGACACGCGGCGGACGGTGAGTGCGTGCAAACCCTCGGTCGACACCACCTCGACGGTCGCGTCGATCAGGCGATCGCGCAGCGCGGTGTTCATCGTGTCCGTCCCGGCCGGGCGCACGGCTAGTTCAGTTGTTCCGGCAGTTTGCTTGCTCATCGCTTCCGTTTCCCCAGCACGGTCACGCCGTGACGCATAGATCCGCTAGTGCGCTGTCTTCGGGAAGGCGGTACCGCCGCCCGACCGAGGGCGCCCCGGTCGCGGTCACCGTGCTGGCCCCCGGTCTCGGGGCGGTGGATCGCGGCCGGAATGGTCGGCCGTGTCTCGGCAGTGCCGCGGCGGCGATGTCTATTTCGATCGATGCACCATCGATTCGCTCGGTCCGGAAAGCTGATCGTGGTTCATCGCGCACAGAAATCTCCGTTCTTGCCGCACGAACGGGCGGGCAGAGCATGAGGGGGAGCCGCGTTCGCGGGCTACGAAGAGCAGGCGCACTCGCCGGGAGGTGCGTGTCGGAGGTGGGTGTCGTCACCGAAACTCTATGTGATACAGCGTAACATCCACAGGGGAACGGCCAAATGTTCTGCGTTGTTTCCCATTCGCTGCGCGGCGCTCGACTGTGGCATCCGGCGACCGAAGTGGCAAACTTCTGGACCCGGCGATAATGTCGCAAAGCGGACAAATGGGGCCGCTGCCGATTCTCGATCCGCACGGTCATGAACACGCGGCAACAGTATCGTTCAGCGGGGACAGTTTCGTGGGTGGGAGGGCCGGCCGATGTCGTCATCGATCTCGGGAATCGTCGCGTGGCCGGTCATCGGTTTCGTCGCCGCCGTGCTCGCGGGCCGGTGGTTGCTGGTACGCGACACCATCGTCGACAAACTGCTGAACCAGCTGTTCTTGTGGGGCTTGCTGAGTCTGCTGCTGTATCGCTGCACCATGACACCCGGCATCGCGAGCCTCGCCCATCAGCTCTCGCTCGGCTGCACGGTGATGGCGTCGATGTGCCTGCAAGGAATCGTCCGCATCTGGGCCTTCGATGTGGACCCGGCGGCGGTACGGCGCAGGCACCGCGTCTGCTGCGTGCTCGCGGCCGCGGCCACCGGCGCGATCCTGCTGGCGGGCACGGCGGCACGGCAGGAAGGCAGACTCGTCGACCTGACCCTGGATGCCGAGGGATTGGTGGTGTGGACCACCTTCGGTCTCCCGCTGCTGGTGAACGTCTCGCTGCTGGCCCGCATGTGCCTGCGTGAGCTGCGGGCGGGCGGCATCGGCCCGGCGGAGAAGCTGGTGTGCGCCCTGATGATCTGGGCGGCAACACTTTTCGGTGTGAACCTGGTGCTGTCGACGGTGCGGGCGGTCACCGGATGGCAGCGCTGGGGTACTCATCTGATCCGGATCGAAGCGACGGTCACCATCTGTCTGGCGATCGACGCGACGGTGATCGCCATTCCGCTGATCCGGTCGCTGCTGGCCACGGCGGAACTCGATCGAGTAGGACGATCGTGCCGCAGGTTGCGCCCGCTGTGGCGGGATCTCACCACCGCCGTCCCGGAGATCGTGCTGCGGCCGGCCGCGGGCGAGCAGGCCGAACCGGGGACCCAGCTGTTGCGGATGACGGTGGAGATCCAGGACGCGCTGCTGCATCTGGGCCGCTACGCCCCGGCGCATGGGGCATCGGCCGAGTCGGGATGTCCGATGACCTACTACGCGCAGCAATTGGCGTGCGCGGCGGTCGCGCGACAGGAGGGCTCGGCGCCGATCGGATCGACGTCGGCCCGGCTGCCGGTGCCCGCGGCGGATTTCGACGCCGAGCTGCGGCAACTGCTCGAACTGGCCCGCGTGTGGCCCGCGGCCCGCGCGGCGGCGGGCGAGCGGGTCCCGGTGGCCGTCGGCTAGAGCACCGCTTGGGTCTGGGTGACCTTCGCGACCAGCTTGTCCGCGTCGTCCCGGATCACCGTCTCCACCACGATGAACGAGCGTCCGGCATGCAACGGCGCCGCCGACGCGATGGCGTGCCCGGAGCGAACCGCGCGCAGGAAATTCGTCTTCGATTCCACCGTGGTGGTGCCCTGCTTGCCGTCCGGCAGGTTCAGGAACGCGCAGACCGCGCCGGTGGCGTCGGCGAGCGACATCAGCACCCCGCCGTGCAGCATGCCGCCCAGCGTGCACAGCGATTCGTCCCAGGCCAGGCGGCTGCGGACCAGCTCGGGGCCGTGGGCGAGCACCTCGATGCCGAGGCGTTCGGTGAACGGCATGGTCTGGTGGAAAAGCTTGGTGCCGGTCTCATCGATCATGGCCGTGATCTTGCCTGCCGCCGGTCGCGGAGTCGATTACTTCGCGGGTAGGCGCCGGACCGCCCCGTGGCCGGATGGGAGACCTGTACATCGGTTCCGTACCGGTCCGCGGTCGGCGAGACGCGGCGACGCCTGGCGGCCGGGTCAGCTCAGCCGCGCCACCATGGCGTCGGGCAGGTGGGGGAGCGCGAGATCGATCAGCCGCCAGGGCCACCCGGGCACACACGCTCGTCGTCGCTCCTTCTCGATGGCGGCCACCATCGATGCGACGCCTTTGTCCAGGGGCGCGACCATCCGCGCGTCACCCGCCTTGGCCGCCATGTCGGTGGCGATGAAACCCGGCAACAGCGTGGTCACGGCGATCGGCGACCGCGCCAATTCGGTGGCCAGTGCGGCGCCGAGCGCGGCGAGGCCCGCCTTGCTCGCCGAGTAGGCCGCCTTCTTGCCGGGAAGCCCGCGCACCGCGCTCATGGAGGCGACGAGCACCAGGTGGCCGGCCTGCTGCGCGCGGAAGATCTCCAGCGCCGCCTCCGCCTGCGCCAGCGCGCTGACGAAGTTCGTCGTCGCCGTCGCGAGGTTCGCGTCGGCCCGCCCGCTGCCGATCGGCGCACCCTTGCCGATACCGGCGTTGACGATCACGCGATCCAGGCCGCCGAGTTCGTCGCGCAGCTCGCCGAAGACGATCGGCACCGCGGCGTGGTCGTCCACGTCGAGGGCGCGTACGGCCACGGTGACTTCCGGGTGCGCGGCCACCAGCTCGTCGCGCAGCGCCGTGAGCGCGTCCAGCCTGCGGGCGCACAGCGCGAGATCGCGGCCCTTGCCCGCGAAGTCGCGCGCCATGGCGGCCCCGAGGCCCGCGCTCGCCCCGGTGATCAGAATCCTCTTCCGCGTCATGCGGCTGACCCTAGCCTCTGTTGAACACGAGTCAATACGCCGCCCGGCGGGAGGCGCCGCTCGGTCAGCCGCCGAACGAGCCGGTCGGCGGCGGTGTCGGCAGCAACCGCCACGGCCCGCAGTTCTCGGTCTTGAACCCCACGTCGGTCGGCTTGATCTGCACCCGGACCGGACCGAGCCGGGTGTAGTTGTTCGCGAGGATGTACTGCATGTTCGTGTTGTCGCCCTCCACCTTCCACAGCCTGCGCCAATCGCAGGCGTAGGCCGGGTCTGGGGTGCCGGGCGCCTCCCAGATTCCGGGCACGATGTCGACGCCGACCAAGTAGACGCCGTCGTGCGTCATGGTGTTCGCCGGCTCGGCCGCCGCCGTCCCCACGGCGAGCAGAGTCGCCGCGCAGCTCATGGCTCCCGCGAAGAGGAGTGCGTTTGCACGCATACCGGTTCTCCTTGACTTGTACTACCGCCGCGTCCACGGTCGTCGTGCTCCCCGCGGCCGCGGCCGACCCGGGAGATCCCCGCATCTCCGCGGCAAGGAATCCCAGAACCGACCGAGCGGTGTGCCCGGAATCTCGTAATCCGCGCGGAATGTCGTCTCGGACATCGCCCGGTCGCGGGGCGGTGGGGCGATGGTACGAACGGGTCGGGTCCCGTCACGCTTCGCCGACGGCTCGACCAACGATCTCCCCGGGGGTGCAGTTACCCGCTGTCCACCTCCGCTCTATCGCGCGGGGATTACCGAGCGGATCGAGCGTGACCATGACTCTCGGCAAGTCGCCGACGATTTCCGCGCGCCGTTCGGTGTGGCGCAGAGCCGGATGCATTACGCTCTGCTACCTCTGCGCAAACTGGCCGAGCGAGCCGGACGGCCGGGCGTCGCGCATGCTGTAACACTTCGATCACGCAACTTGCTTTGCTGATACACGCGTTGCCAGAGTTGACTACTGGGTTTGGTGTTACAAGTGGGAAGGGAGGGGTGCTCCGTCCCGGAGCACCGACCGCACTATGAAGCCAAGCATCATCAATGCAGGGATCTGTACCGCCGTCACGGCCGCGGTAACGGTGACGCTGTCCGGGTTGCTCCCGGTCACCGCACAGGCGGCGCCGTCGGCGCTGGACATGTCGCAAAAGCTCGCTGGCAAGACCGTTTTCCTCGACCCAGGACATCAGGGGTCGAACCATTCCCAAGATTTGGCAAGACAGGTCAGCGATGGCCGCGGTGGCACCAAGGACTGCCAGACCACCGGCATGACCACGATGAACGGCGTTCCCGAGCACACCATCACCTGGAACGTCGCCCAGGTCGTCAAGACGTCGCTGGAGACACTCGGCGCGCACGTCGTGCTGAGCCGCCAGGACGACATGAACTGGGGCGGCTGCGTCGACGACCGGGCCCGCGCGGCGAGCCAGTCCGGCGCGGACGTCGCCGTGAGCATCCACGCCGACAGCGCGCCCGCACAGGATCGCGGGTTCCATCTGATCGTCCCGGAGCTGCCGATCCCGAATCTGATCGTCGATCAGGTCCAGTCGGGAGCAGGCCTCGCCGCGTCGAAGTCGGTGCGCGACGCGTACCGCGACGCGGGCTTCCCGTCCGCCGACTACGGCGGCGTTGTGGACGGTCTGCAGACCCGCAGCGACATCGCCGGTCCCGCGCTGACCACCGTTCCGCTCGTCTTCCTCGAGATGGGCAACGGCGCCAATCCCGAGGACGCGGCGCTGCTGGAAACACCCGACGGGCAGCTCAAGCACGCCATCGCGCTGACCACCGGAGTGGTCGGTTACCTGCTCGGCGCACCGCAGCCGGGTATCTCACCGGATCAGCAGGCAAGCCAGACCACTCCGCAGGGCACGTCGCTCGACCGTCCCGCGGTGGCGCCGGGAACGCCGCAGGGCCAGACGAATCCGGGTACTCCCCAGGCGCAGACGAACCCGGTGGTGCCGCAGGCGCAGACGATTCCGGCGGTGCCGCAGAGTTGGACGACTCCCGGTGTGCCGCAGAGTCCGGCGGCCCCCGCGGTGCCGCAGGCGCAGTCCGTTCCGAGCACCTCGACGCCGAAGCCCGCGCCCGGCACCGCGACACCGCAGTCATCGGGCACGCCCGCGGCGCCGAATGCACCGGGCACCTCCGGCAGCCAGTCGCCGGGCACGCCGAACGCGCAGCAGTCACCCGGGACCGCGGGGGGCAACGCTTCGATCATGGAGTTGCTGATGCCGTTGGCGAAGATGCTGGGCCTGGACGACAACGCGATCACCACGGAGCTGATCAACCTCGGCTACAGCCTGGCGGGCATGCTGCTGGGCTCCTCGAAATAGTCCGCACACCGAACCCGCCGGACGCCATCCTCACCACCTCGAGGGTGGCGTCCGGTCTTTCCCGCGGCGCACTAGGGTGAGCGGAATGGCTGACCGGATTCCTGTTGTGCTCGTCGCGGGGTTTCTCGGTTCCGGAAAGACCACGCTGCTCAATCACTTGCTGCGGGACAACCGGGGAACGCGGATCGGGGTGGTGGTCAACGACTTCGGGGCGATCAACATCGATTCGATGCTGGTCGCCGGGCAGGTGGACGCCATGGTCTCGCTCGGCAACGGGTGCGTGTGCTGCGCGGTCGACGTCACCGAGCTGGACGAGCTGTTCACCCGGCTCACCCAGCCGAAGGCCGGAATCGACGTGATCGTCGTGGAAGCCAGCGGCTTGGCCGAGCCGCGCAGCCTCATCCGGATGGTGGTCGGCAGCGACAATCCCCGCCTGCGCTACGGCGGCCTGGTCGAGGTGGTCGACGCCGAAGAGTTCCCGCGCAGCAGTACCCGCCACCCGGAGCTGCGCACGCATCTGCGGCTGGCCGATCTGGTCGTGGTCAACAAGGCCGACCGGATCGCGCCCGAGCAACTCGCACGGCTGCGCGAGGACATCGCGGCGCTGGTCGGTTCGGTGCCGGTGTACGCGACCACCTACGGCCGCATCGATCCCGGGCTGCTGTTCGACCAACCGCACCGCACCCGCCCGATGGTGGCCGAGCAGCTGAGCTTCGACGAACTGCTCGTAGAGCACGACCACGACGATCACGCCGGGCACCGTCATCTGCACGACGACTACGCCAGCGTCTCGTTCACCAGTGAACGAGCGCTGGACCCGCGCAAGTTGATCGGCTTCCTGGAGGACCCGCCGCCGGGATTGTTCCGGGCCAAAGGGTTCGCCGCCTTCGGGGTGGCCGACGAACGCAGGAAGTTCGTCCTGCACATGGTCGGCCGCCACATCGTCTTCGAGCCGGGCGGCTGGTCGCGCGGCGAAGCGCGGGGCGCGCAGCTGGTGCTCATCGGGGCAGGCCTGCGCACCGACACGGCCTTGGCGCGGCTGCACGACACCGTGCACGACGGCGCCGAACCACTCGACGCGCAGAGCATGCTCGGCGTGTGGCGCTATACACCGCACTGAACGCGCCAGATTGGCGCGTTTGTTCGCGACATGTCGCGTTCGGTGCTGGTGACAGAGCAGTCTTTTCATGAGACTGAATGCGTGTCCGCCGGTCCGCGGGCACTGGGAGCGTACTGCCGCCCGCGGCGCCGCTCGGCAGCCCATCCGTGACCGACCGAATCGTTCTGCGACCGATGGGAGTTTCCCGTGTCAGATTCCATGGAGAGCGCCACCGCGTACGTCATCGAGGCGCTGGAGGCCAAGGGCACCGCCACCCGCGAGGACTTCGACGTTCCCGCGATCGTCGCCGAGACCCACGCGATCGCCAACAGCTGGGATTTCCGTGCGATCGAGGACGCGACGTTCTGGTCGATCGCCGCGCGTTTCATCAGGCCGTGAACGTCCGCTCCACCCACTCGGCGCGATACGCGGGGGTGGCCAGCGACCACCGCCGTGCCGCTCGCCGCATCGATCCCGGGTCGGAGTAGCCGAGAATCTCGGCCTGGCGTGACCGGCTCAACGGGCCGGTGGCCGTCGCGGCGATCAGCCGCGTGCCGCGTGCCCGATCCAGTTCCGCGCGCCACGTGGTGCCCGCCTCTCGCAACCGCCGCTGGAGCGTGCGGGGGCTGGTGGCCAGCCTGCGCGCCACCCGCTCGAGGGACGCGTCGCCCTCGTCCAGGCAGTCCGCCAGCGCGGCCGCGACGCGCTCCGGCCAGGCGGTGGCCAGCGGCGGCGGTGGCGGAAGGGCCGCGGCCAACGGCCGCAGGATGCCGGCCAGGACCGGATCACTGGTGGTCAGCGGCAGATCCATATCCGAGGCGCGAAAGGTCATGGCGTCCACCGGCGCGTCGAACTCGATCGCGGTGGTGCCGAATACCTCGACGAAGGTGTCGGTCTTGGCGGGTGCGCGCTGGCGCAGCGAGACCCGCAACGGGGCCAGCGGTTCGCGCACGACGCGCCGCGCGCGGCTGAGCACCGCGCACAGGCCCCACAGCTGAGTGAGATCCCGGCCCCGGCCTTCCCCGTCGATCATGTCGAGATACAAGGTGACTTCCTCGTCGTTCTCCGCGACCAGGTCGAACCGATGGTTGGTGGTCACCGCCGTGACGTACGGCCCACAGGTCGCCAATCCGGCGCCCAGCGTCGGGGCCGAGGAGAACAGGTAGTCGTAGAGACCCAGGCAGGTGAGTTCGTAGCGGCTCGCCACGTTCAGGGCGACGTCCGGATCGCCGAGTTCGTGCTCACCGATCTCCCACAGCCGGGAGAACGTCTGGCTGGGCAGGTGCACGTCGTCGCCCGCCATGGTCCACTCCGGCAACCCGGATTCCCGGAGCAGCCGGTCGCGGTCGACGCCGGCCGCGGTGAGCTGCGAGATGACGAACCGGTGGAGCAAGACCTGGTCGGTTCCCACGCCGACACGCTATCCCGGTCGTGTTGATTCCTCATGAGATTCATGTCACGGTCAGGTCACCCGCAGGCGTTCACCCATTCGGACAGGCCGTCGGCGAACAACTGGCGTTTCCAGATCGGGACTTCGTGCTTGATCCGATCCACCAGTTCCGAGCACGCCGCGAACGCCGCGCCCCGATGCGCCGCCGCCACCGCGACGACGATCGCGCGGTCACCGATGCCGAGTGAGCCGACGCGATGCACGGCCGCGACCGGCAAACCGTGCGCGGCGGCCAGTTCCGCGCAGACGGTGCGCAGGAAGCGTTCCGCCTGCGGGTGCGCGGAGTATTCCAGGGCCGAAACGGCCTGCCCGCCATCATGGTCGCGGACCTTCCCGGTGAACACCACGACCGCGCCGTAGTGCGGTCCGCGGACCGCCTCCTCGACCTCCGCCGGGTCGAGCGGCTGGTCGCTGATCCGGGCGAGCCGGACCTCGGCCTCAGCCGTTGTCATGACTTCCACCTCCGGCGACTTGTGCGAGCAGATGATCCAGCAGCGGTTCCAGCACCGCGATGCCGTCGCGAACGCCACCCGGCGATCCCGGCAGATTCACCACCACCGAGCGCCCGGCCAGCCCCGCCACGCCGCGACTCAGCGCCGCCAGCGGGAATTTCGCCGTGCCGCGCTGCCGGATCGCCTCCGCCACACCGGGGAGTTCGCGGTCGAGCAACGCGAGGGTGGCCTCCGGGGTCCCATCGGTGGGGGACGCACCCGTCCCGCCGGTGCTGATGACGAGCGCCGGTTCGAAGCGCAACGCGTCGGCCAGGCCGAATTCGATCTCGGCGTCGGCGTAGACCAGCGGGCCCCGCACCGAGAAGCCGAGTCCGGCCAGCCAGTCCGCGAGCACCGGACCGGTGGTGTCCTCGCGGGTCCCCGCCGCCACACCGGTCGACGCGACCAGCACCACGGCCGACTGCGGTTCCCCGTCGAGTTCCGGCTCGGCGTACTCCGAGATGTCCGGCTCGATATCCGCGTCCTCGGGGGACAGGTCTTCGTCGGCGGAAGACGGGATGGGGCCTTCGTCGGCCGGGCGCTCCCAATGTCCGCGTTTGCCGCCTTCTTTGGTGAGCAGCCGCACGTCGGTGAGCGTCGCCGCGGGGTCGACCGCCTTCACCATGTCGTGCAGGGTGAGCCCGGCGACCGCGACCGCGGTGAGCGCCTCCATCTCCACACCCGTGGGCCCCTTGGTCTTCGCGGTGGCCTCGATCGTGATGGCGGTGTCGGTGAAACCGAACTCCACTCGCACCGACGACAGCGCCAGCTGATGGCACAGCGGGATCAGTTCGGAGGTCTTCTTCGCCCCCGAGATGCCCGCGATGCGTGCGGTGGACAGCACATCCGCCTTCGGCAGGTCGTCGGCCCGCACCAGCGCGACCACCTCGGCCGTGGTGCGCAACTCGCCTGCCGCGACGGCGATCCGGGTGGTGTCGCTCTTCGCGCTCACATCCACCATGCGGGCGCGGCCTTCCTGGTCGACATGGGACAACTCGCTCATAAGGACCACACTCGCACAAGCGCTCCGGCGGGCAGCGCGGTGACCTCGGCGGGCACGTCGATCAGCACTTCGGCCCACGCCATGGCCGCCACGAGATGCGACCCGGGACCGGACACCACCTCGACCGCCCGGGGCTGCCGGTGCGCGGGCGATTCCCCCGGATGGGCGCGGATGAGTCTGCCGCGCAGGAATTGCCGTTTCCCCTCCGGCGAGCGCGGCACGGCGTCGGCCAGGGGAAGCTCGTAGGTGTCCACCTCGGGCAGACCGGCGAGACGCCGCAGGATCGGGCGGGCGAACACCTCGAACGACACCATCGTGCTGACCGGATTGCCGGGGAAGCTGAGCACCGGCACCCCGTCGACCACGGTCAGTCCCTGCGGGCCGCCCGGTTGCATCGCGACCGAGCCGAACCGCCCGCCCATCGGCTCCAGCACGTCCTTGACCACCTCGAAGTCGCCCTTGGACACGCCGCCGGAGGTGAACACCACATCGGCGTTCTCGGTCGCCGCCGACAGCAGCGCGCGGAAGCGCGCCGGATCGTCGGTGCTGTGCGCCACCGAGACGACACCGACGCCGTTCGCCGCGAGCGCCGCGGCGAGGGCGACGCCGTTGGAGTTGTAGATCTGCCCCGGACGCAGCGGCTTTCCGGCCGCGACCAGCTCGTCGCCGGTGGTGATCACGGCGGCGCGCACCGACCGGAAGACCGCCACCGCGGGCAGGCCGACGGCGGCGAGGGCGGCGACATGCCGGGGGGCGAGCATGGTTCCCGCCCGAACGAGCAGATCCCCGGTCCGGACGTCCGTCCCCGGTTCCCGCACGAATTCGCCTGCGCTGCGCCCGCGTTGGATGGTCACCGTGCCGTCGCCCACGCGGGTGTCCTCCACCGGCACGACGCAGTCCGCGCCGGGCGGGATCGGCGCACCGGTCATCACCTTCATCGCAGCGCCCCCCGGCAGCGGCGTGCGGCCCGCCGCGCCCGCCGCGACCACGCCGGTCAAGGGCAGGGTGACCGGTGCGACCAGCACCGATTCGGCGCGCACCGCGTAGCCGTCCATCGCGGAGTTCCGGAACACCGGCAGCTCGATCGGCGAGCGGACGTCCTCGGCCGACTGCCTGCCCAGCGCCCGCGGCACCGGGACGGACTCGACCGTGCGCGCGGCCAGTGGCCGCAGCAGCTGTTCGATGCTGTCGCGGTAGTCGTCGACGGGCCTGGCCGAGACGCCGGCGGGCCGAGGGTTCATGCGAGTCAGCCTAATGGGTGCGGTCGGACATAGTCCGTCCTCAGCCTGCGCATGGCCGGAGCGAAGGCGGAGGTACGCCTAGGCCCGATCCGGGCGGTTTTCCGCCTCCGTCGCCGCGCGCCGGCCCGTGCGCAGGTCGTCCGGCGTCGCGCTCGTCCCCGGCGCGGGCCTCACCGCCGATTCGCGGCCGTGGTGAGCCCGAGGTGAGCATTCCGCCCGCAGCCGAATCGGGACAGGCGGTCATAATGGACGTGTGACTCTGGTCGAGATCGGGATTCCCGCGGTGCGTTCCGGGCGTCCCTCGCTCGCCGGCCGTCCCGACACCCCCTACTTGCTGGATCGTTTCGGACGCGTCGCCCGCGACCTACGCGTATCCATCACCGAGAAGTGTTCGCTGCGCTGTACCTATTGCATGCCGGAGGAGGGGCTGCCGGAGATTCCCCGGCACGAACTGCTCACGGTGGACGAGATCGTGCGTCTGGTCCGCCTCGCGGTGCGCGAGCTGGGGGTGCGTGAGGTCCGCTTCACCGGGGGCGAGCCGCTGATGCGCCGCGAGCTGGAACAGATCATCGCGGGCTGTCATGCCGAGGTGCCGCACATCCCACTGGCCATGACGACGAACGGCGTCGGGCTCGAGCACCGCGCGTTCGGCCTCGCCGCCGCGGGACTGCACCGGGTGAACGTGTCGCTGGACACCGTGGACCGGGCCGGTTTCGCGCGGCTGACGCGCCGCGACCGCCTCGAGTCGGTGTTCGCGGGTGTTCGCGCCGCGCGTGCCGCCGGACTGACGCCGATCAAGGTCAACGCCGTCTTGATGCGCGAAACCCTCTCCGGTGCGTCGGATCTCCTGCGCTGGTGCTTGGACGAGGGTTGCGAACTGCGTTTCATCGAGGAGATGCCGCTCGACGCCGACCACGAGTGGGCCCGCGCCAACATGGTCACCGCCGCCGAGCTGCTCGATGTGCTCGGCGCCCGGTTCGGGCTCACCGAGGCCGGCCGCGCCGATCCGTCGGCCCCCGCGGAGAAGTGGCTGGTCGACGGCGGCCCCGGCACCGTAGGGATCATCGCCACCGTGACCCGCAAGTTCTGCGACACCTGCGACCGCACCCGCCTCACCGCGGACGGCATGCTGCGCTCCTGCCTGTTCAGCGACCAGGAATTCGACCTGCGCCAGGTGCTGCGCTCCGGCGCGGGCGACGACGAGGTCGCGACCCTTTGGCGCGGCGCGATGTGGAACAAGTGGGCAGGTCACGGCATCGACGCCGAGGGCTTCGTCCCCCCGGAGCGGACGATGGGAGCCATCGGTGGTTGAGATCCGCTATTTCGCCGCGATTGCCGACGCCGTCGGCAAGGACGGCGAAACCCTCGACCTCCCGGCCGGAGCGACGGTGGCCGACCTTCGCGCCGCCCTGTCCGCGACCTACGGCCCGGACCTGGACAAGATGCTGTCGGTGTGCGCCTATCTGATCGGTGATGAGCTCACCCGCGATCCCGCCGCCGCGCTGAGTCCGCGCGTCGACGTCCTGCCCCCCTTCGCCGGGGGATAGCCCGGCGACGCGTGCGCACCGGCGGGCACGCCGCCGCGGCCGATGGCTTCACAAGCGGCGGTTCCCGGCGCGCCGTCTCGCGCCGGGTGAGTCGGCCCAGGTGCTCAGCGCCACCAGGTGTCCAGCGGAGTCACCGGGACGGTGCGCTTGTGCCGGGTGTTGCGGAAGATGCCTTCCAGCCGCTCGGCGACCTCGGGGGTCACCTCCTTGCCTTCCAGGTAGTCGTCGATCTCGCTGTAGCGCAGACCGAGCGCCTCCTCGTCGGGCAGGGCGGGGCGGTCGTCCTCCAGGTCGGCGGTGGGCACCTTGGACCAGATGCTGGCGGGTGCGCCGAGCTCCTGGAGCAGGGCGGCGCCCTGGCGCTTGGTGAGACCGGTGAGCGGGGTCAAATCGACACCGCCGTCGCCGTACTTGGTGAAGAATCCGGTGACCGCCTCGGCCGCGTGGTCGGTGCCGATCACGAGCAGGTTCTCCTGCCCGGCCAGCGCGTACTGGAGCACCATGCGTTCGCGCGCTTTGATGTTGCCGCGCACGAAGTCCCGCAGCTGGTCCACCTGCAACGCGGACGCCGCCTCCGCGGCCGCGGCGCTCGCGCTGGGCCGGATGTTCACCACGACCTGCCGGTCGGGCCGGACGAAGGCCAGCGCCGTGAGCGCGTCGGCCTCGTCGGCCTGCACGCCGTGGGGCAGCCGGACGGCGAGGAAGGTCGCGTCCACGCCGTCGGCGCGCAATTCCTCGACCGCGAGCTGGCACAGCCTGCCCGCGAGAGCACTGTCCTGTCCACCGCTGATGCCGAGAACGAAACCACGTGCGGGAGTGGCGTTCAGATAATCCTTGAGGAAATCGACCCGGCGGCGGATCTCTTCCTTCGGTTCGATCGTGGGCTGGACGCCCAATTCACTGATGATCTGTTCGCGCAGGTTCCCCATGGCGCCCGAGTGTACTGGCGATTCAGCGGGTGACAACGCGACGGACGACGTCCTCCCAGTTGTCGCCGATCTGCTCGCGGGTATAGCCGAGCACGTGCATCTGGTGCATGACCAGCGCCGCGCCCAGCATCGCCAGCAGCCAGTCGGCGACGAGCGGGACCTCGCCGGGCACGTCGGCCTGCCGCAACAGCATTGCGACGTGAGCGCGCAGCAATCCGTAGGGCGCACCGGAATACCGGTCACCGGCCTCGCCGAGTTCGGCTGCGCGGTGCAGTTCGCCTTCCACTTCGATGTCGAGGAGCCTGGCCCGACCGAAGGCGACCAGTCGTTCCACCGGAGGTGCGCCCGGGCCGAGCGGCGGCGGGCCGAAGATGAACGACTCCTGATACTTCTGCTCGGAGTGGTCCAGCAGGGCGAGCATCAGGCCGGATCTGCTGCCGAACCGGCGGAACACCGTGCCTTTGCCGACCCCGGCGCGTTTCGCGAGCGCGTCCATGGTGAGACTGTCCACGCCGTGCTCACGCACCAGCTGCTGCGCCGCGTCCAGCAGCAGCCGGCGATTGCGTGCGGCGTCGGCGCGCTCGGCGGGCTCCGAGGTGCCGGGCAGCGGGGCGCCGACGTCGAGCAGCCGACGGGTGCCAGCGGAGGTCGAGTGGGGTGTGGGGTAGTTCACAGCGCTCACGCAGGCTCCGCGGGAAGTAATCGGACCATGGTCCGGTTAGTGTGTGGTGAACGTACGGACACCATCTAATTCAGTACACCAGGAGTGTTCATGAGCCAGACCCGCATTCTCGCACTCGTCGGCAGTCTGCGCGCCGCCTCGGTCAATCGGCGGCTGGCCGAGGCCGCGGCCCACACCGCGCCGGAGGGCGTCGAGGTCACCCTCTACGACGGACTCGCCGACATCCCGTTCTACAACGAGGACATCGACGTCTCCGGCTCGGTTCCGGCGGCGGCCCAGGCGCTGCGCGACGCGGTCGCCGAGGCCGACGGCCTGCTGGTGGTCACTCCGGAGTACAACGGCACGCTGTCGGCGGTGCTGAAGAACGCGATCGACTGGGCCTCTCGCCCGTACGGCGCCGGTGCCATCAAGGGCAAGCCCACCGCTGTGGTGAGTGCGTCGATCAGCCCGAACGCGGCGCAGTGGGCGCACGGCGACGTCGTCAAGGCGCTCGGCGTGGCGGGCGCGCGAGTGGTCGAGTCCGCGCACCTGCACTTCGGTGTCATCGGCGAGCGCTTCGGCGCCACGCATCCGCGCGACGACGCCGAGGCGCTCACTCAGCTGGCCGGCACCGTGCGCGAACTGGTCGAGGCCACGCGGGGCGAATTCGCGTCGGTGTAAGCTCCATCTCCGGTCTCGGACGAGGGTCATCGCTGCGGGCGCAGCGGTGGCCCTCTTCGTTTGCCAGTGAGTTTGCTGAAAGTGTGCTGACATGTCGAACAGTGATCTGCGCCACTGTTTGATCCCGGGGTGAATCGAGCGTCCTGGTACTTCTCTCGATGGAATTTCATCAATGTGACTCGCTACATGTCGTGTTGTAGGAATCTGTCGGCCACTAGGTGTAGTGTCTTCGCTACTGGAAGACGGTGAGAGGCCCCACCCGGTAGGAGTCGGTCACGAGTGGCTGATCAGGGGATTCGAGTCCGGCTCCAGAAGTTTGCGCAGCATACGTCGATCGTGTATTGCAACGGATCTCAGGCTGTGGATCAGGCACAAGGAGAGAGGGACATCAATGACCGTCACCGTGTACACCAAGCCCGCTTGCGTCCAGTGCAACGCCACCTACAAGGCCCTCGACAAGGCCGGGGTGGACTACGAGGTCATCGACATCTCGGAGAACGACGAGGCGCGTGACTACGTCATGGCCCTGGGCTACCTGCAGGCGCCGGTCGTGGTGGCCGGAGACGATCACTGGTCGGGCTTCCGGCCCGACCGCATCAAGTCGCTCGCGACCGTGGCGGCCTGACCCTCCACCGCATCCGAGGTGCGAGTGCCGGGCGGTCCGCCGCGGCACTCCCGAGAAGAGGAAGGCGACCATGCCGGAGACGACGGCGCTGGTCTACTTCTCCAGCGCTTCGGAGAACACGCATCGTTTCGTCGAGAAGCTGGGGCTCCCGGCGACTCGCATACCACTGCACACCGCCGACTCGCTGCGCGTAGACGAACCGTACGTGCTGATCGTCCCCACCTATGGGGGCGGTCGGCACGTGCTGGGGGGCGATCGTTCCGACAAGGATTTCGTGCCGCGGCAGGTCGCGAAGTTCCTCAACGATCCGCACAACCGGGCGCTGCTGCGCGGCGTCATCGCGGCGGGGAACACGAACTTCGGCGACACCTTCTGCTATGCGGGCGAACTGATCGCGCGCAAGTGCGGCGTGCCGTACCTGTATCGCTTCGAACTCATGGGAACCGCTGAGGACGTCGAACGCGTCCGAGAGGGATTGGGATTGTTTTGGCAACAGCAACGACAGCACCGGCCGGAAAAACAGCTCGCTTAGAGCAGCCCCCGGTCCGTGGCGGCGACGCGGGCGAGGTCCTCGACTACCACGCTCTCAACGCGATGCTGAACCTGTACGGTCCGAACGGGGAGATCCAGTTCGACAAGGACCGTGAGGCCGCCCACCAGTACTTCTTGCAGCACGTCAATCAGAACACCGTCTTCTTCCACAACCTGGACGAGAAGCTGGACTACCTGATCGACGAGAACTACTACGAGGCGGAGGTCCTGGAGCAGTACAGCCGCCCGTTCATCAAGAATCTGTTCAAACAGGCGTACGCCAAGAAGTTCCGGTTCCCCACCTTCCTCGGCGCCTTCAAGTACTACACCTCGTACACGCTGAAGACCTTCGACGGCAAGCGCTACCTGGAGCGGTTCGAGGACCGGGTGTGCATGGTCGCGCTCACCCTCGCCGCCGGTGACGAGGCGCTGGCGGGCCGGCTGGTCGACGAGATCATCGACGGCCGTTTCCAGCCGGCCACCCCGACCTTCCTGAACTCGGGCAAGAAGCAGCGCGGCGAGCCGGTTAGTTGTTTTCTCCTTCGCATCGAGGACAACATGGAGTCCATCGGGCGCTCGATCAACTCCGCGCTGCAGCTGTCCAAGCGCGGCGGCGGTGTCGCGCTGCTGCTGAGCAACATTCGCGAGCACGGCGCGCCGATCAAGAAGATCGAGAACCAGAGTTCGGGCGTCATCCCGATCATGAAGCTGCTCGAGGACTCGTTCTCCTACGCCAACCAGCTCGGCGCGCGCCAGGGCGCGGGCGCGGTCTACCTGCACGCCCATCACCCGGACATCTACCGGTTCCTGGACACCAAGCGGGAGAACGCGGACGAGAAGATCCGTATCAAGACGCTCTCGCTCGGCGTGGTCATCCCGGACATCACCTTCGAGCTGGCCAAGAAGAACGAGGACATGTACCTGTTCTCGCCCTATGACGTGGAGCGCATCTACGGCAAACCGTTCGCCGACATCGACGTCACCGAGAAGTACTACGAGATGGTCGACGACAAGCGCATCCGCAAGTCGAAGATCAAGGCGCGCGAGTTCTTCCAGACCATCGCCGAGCTGCAGTTCGAGTCGGGCTACCCGTACATCATGTTCGAGGACACGGTGAACCGGGCCAACCCGATCGCGGGCAAGATCACCCACTCCAATCTGTGCTCGGAGATCTTGCAGGTCTCCACGCCGTCGGAGTTCAACGACGACCTGTCCTACGCCAAGATCGGCAAGGACATCTCCTGCAACCTCGGGTCGCTGAACATCGCCAAGACGATGGACTCGCCCGACTTCGCGCAGACCATCGAGGTGTCCATCCGGGCGCTGACCGCCGTGTCGGACCAGACCCACATCTACTCGGTGCCGTCCATCGAGCAGGGCAACAACTCCTCGCACGCCATCGGCCTCGGGCAGATGAACCTGCACGGCTACCTGGCGCGCGAACGGATCCACTACGGGTCCGAAGAGGGCATCGACTTCACCAACATCTACTTCTACACCGTGGTCTACCACGCGATCCGGGCGTCGAACCGGATCGCGATCGAGCGCGGCTCGTACTTCGGCGGCTTCCCGGAATCGAAGTACGCCAGCGGCGAGTACTTCGACAAGTACACCGATCAGGTGTGGGAGCCGAAGACCGATCGCGTCCGGCAGTTGTTCGCCGACGCGGGCGTGCACATCCCGACCCAGGACGACTGGCGTGAGCTGAAGGCCTCGGTCATGGAGCACGGCATCTACAACCAGAACCTGCAGGCGGTCCCGCCGACCGGGTCGATCTCCTACATCAACCACTCCACCAGCTCCATCCACCCGGTGGCGTCGAAGATCGAGATCCGCAAGGAGGGCAAGATCGGGCGCGTCTACTACCCGGCGCCCTACATGACCAACGACAACCTCGAGTACTACGAGGACGCCTACGAGATCGGCTACGAGAAGATCATCGACACCTACGCCGCGGCCACCCAGCACGTGGACCAGGGCCTGTCGCTGACGCTGTTCTTCAAGGACTCCGCCACCACCCGCGATCTCAACCGCGCCCAGATCTACGCCTGGCGCAAGGGCATCAAGACCCTCTACTACATCCGGCTGCGCCAGATGGCACTGGAGGGAACCGAAGTCGAAGGTTGCGTCTCCTGCATGCTGTGATCCCGTAGCGAACAGGGTGGCTTCCCGCTGGGCGGCCACCCTGTTTCGCGTTCTCCGGCCACCGAGGTGTTCCCATGCCGGGCTTCGGTCGCGGTGCGATGCCCAGTCGGCGCCTGGAATATGCTGGCGCAGAGGCGATCCGGTAGTGATGGGAACGACGATGACCGATCTCGGCGGCAACGGTGAGCCGCTCCGTCCGATTCACGACGCGAGTGTGCCGAGCAGCGCGCGAATATACGACTACGTGCTGGGCGGCAAAGACCACTATCAGGTGGATCGGGACGCGGCCGAGAAGGTGATCGCGGCCTTTCCCACCACCCGGGTCGCGGCTCGGCAGAACCGGCTCTTCATGCACCGTGCGGTGAACGCGCTCACCGCGATGGGCGTGACCCAGTTCCTCGACATCGGCACCGGCATCCCCACCGAGCCGAACCTGCACCAGGTGGCGCAGGCGCCGACGCCGGAAGCGCGGGTGGTCTACGTGGACAACGACCCGATCGTGTTGTCCCACGCCCGCGCCTTGCTCACCGGTACGCCCGAGGGTCGCACCGCCTACGTCGACGCCGACCTGAAAGATCCCGCGGCGATCCTGTCCGCCCCAGAACTCCTCGACACCCTGGACCTGAAGCGTCCGGTGGCGCTGAGCCTGGTCGCCGTGCTGCACTTCCTGTCCGACGAGCAGGACCCCTACGGAATAGTCCAGACGCTGCTGGGCGCCCTCGCGCCGGGTTCGTTCCTCGTGGTCTCGCACATCACCGCCGACCTCGAACCGGAGATGATGACCGAGGCCCTGAACGTGTACAGGCAGAGCGGGGTCTATGCCCAGACACGCACGCGAGACGAATTCGCCCGATTCTTCACCGGGCTGGAACTGATGGACCCGGGCATCGTCGTCTCCAACCAATGGCGCACCCACGGTGAGTCACCGTCCTGGCTCGACTCCCAAGTGAACTGCTGGAGCGCGGTCGGCCGGAAGTTGTAGTGCTGTGTTTGTTGGCCGCGCCTGCGGCGCGGCGTGTTCGCGGCCCTTCATGTCTCGCGACCGAGCGACCGAGACTCGCGCCTACGGCGCATGCGCTTCGGTCGCTCGGTCGCGAGACGGCCGCGAACGGTCGCTCGTAAGACTCGCTCCGTTGTGGGCGGGTGAGTGGGGATGCCAACTATTGCGGGCAGGGGCAGGGGCAGGGGCAGGGGCAGGGGCAGGGGCAGGGGGTACTTGGTTGTTGGGGCTCAACCCAGGCGCTGAGGTCGCTCGGCTGCGGGTGGACCTGCCTAAGCGCACTCAGCTCAGCGCGGGGAGTACTTCGCGTTCGAAGAGTTCGATGCCGGAGGTGTCGTAGGCGGATTCGGGGAAGTTGAAGATGGCGTAGCCGAGGCCGAGGTCGGCGACTCGGCGCAGGTTCTCGATGATCTGCTCGGGAGTGCCGGTGGCGGCGCCGCTGTTGTACAGCTGTTCGAAGTAGGACTTCGCCGCGTCTTCGCCGATGACGGGTGTGAGGCGGGCTTTCAGTGCCGCGAGGCGATCCTCCACTTCGGCCTGGTTCGAGCCGATGACGACGTTGAAGTTTGAACTGCGGACGATCGCGTCGAAGTCGGTGCCGACGTCGGCGCAGTGGGCGCGCAGCACCTCGGATTTGTGGGTGAATTCCTCGGGGTTACCGCTGAAGTTGGTGTATTGCGCGTACTTCGCGGCGATGCGCAGTGTCTTCTTCTCGCCGCCGCCCGCGATCCACAGCGGAATACCGTTCTCCTGCAACGGGAGCGGACGGACGATGGCGCCGTCGACCTGGTAGTACTTGCCGTCGAGGGTGGCCGAACCCGTGGTCCAGGCCTGCCGGAAGATCTGCACCCCCTCGTCCAGGCGGCCCAGCCTTTCGCCCGCGGACGGGAAACCGTAGCCGTAGGCGCGCCACTCGTGTTCGTACCAGCCACCGCCGATGCCCATCTCGACGCGGCCGCCCGAGATCAGGTCGACCGTCGCGGCCACCTTGGCCAGGTAGGCCGGGTTGCGGTAGCTGATCGCGGTACACATCTGGCCGAGGCGGACGCGCGAGGTGGTGGCGGCGAACGCCGACATCAGCGTCCATGCCTCGTGCGTCGCCTCCTCGGTGGGGACCGGGACGGTGTGGAAGTGGTCGTACACCCACAGCGATTCCCACGCCGGGTTCGCATCGGCGCGCTGGGCGAGGTCTCGCATCACCCCCCACTGGTCCGCCGGGTCGATGCCCACCAGATCGAGCCGCCAACCCTGCGGAATGAAGATGCCGAAGCGCACGAATATCTCCTTCGTGTGTACCCGAAACGGCCGTGGCGAGCGCTGCGGCCTTCCTCACTGTTACCAGTCCACCGCGCGCTGGCAACCGTTCGGCGCTCGACGCTCCGAATTCCCGCCTGGCGTCCCCGCCGCCGGGACTCGAGCGCTCTACAACCAGGTCCGTAGCGAGCCAGGTCGCCACCGCGGCAAGTGCGAGTAGCGCCGCGTTCAGCCCGATCACCTCGATTTCACCCCGGCTGAGGTGCAGCGCGATCCCACCGACCTGGATCAGCGCGAGCCCGATCGCCGCCGCAAGAGCGAGGACGGGTGCGATGCCGGTGAGCGGCGGCAGTATCACTCCGACGGCTCCGAGTACCTCCAGTACGCCGATGACGCGCACGAAACCGAGCGGCACGGTATCGATCCATCCATGGATCGGAATCGGAGGGCTCACATACGTCACATCCCTGTGCGTTGCTCTCCGTGAGGTGCCTTTGCCCGACCATCCAGACATCTGTGCGATCAGAGGTGACCAAGGCCGCGCTGTCCGTGCGCTCCTCGATCGCATCGCGGACAAGTGGTGGGACGACGTGGAGCGCGCTGTGCTGGAGACGACGGATCCACCGCCGGTGTGATCACCGGCCGGGGCGAGGACGCGATCACCGCCCACCCGCTGACCGATTGGTCACTCTGTGCACCGTCGATAGTGGCCGCGGGAGACGGCGACCCCGATACCGGCTGACTTGCTCGAATACTGCGGAGAGATCGGCCGACTGCTTGCCGGCAGCCGGCCGACCTCGCGTGTCCGGACCCTAGGCGCCGGTGAACTTCTCTCCCGCGATGGCCTTGGACGGCGCACCGTCGACGCCGACGGGGATGTCACCCTCGAGTGTGGTGCGGTACAACACGCGGGTGACATCGAGGTGGTCGAGGTCGCTCGGTGCGAGGTGCGCGGTGGCGCGGTTGTCCCAGAACGCGAGGCTGCCCTTCGCCCAGCGGAAGCGGACGGTGTAGGCCGGGTTGGTCACCTCGTCGAACAGCAGCTTCAGCAGTGCGTCGCTCTGGTTCGGCCGGAGCCCGACGATGCGGGTGGTGAAGCCGGGGTTCACGAACAGCGCCCGCTCGCCGGTCACCGGATGCACCCGGACGACCGGATGTTCGGTGATCAGCGGCGCGGCCGCGACCTTCTTCGCGTAGTCGCTGTCGGAGTCCCAGGCCGGCCTGCTGCCGCCGAAGCGGTGCTCGGCGCGCAGCCCTTCGACGAATCGCTTGAGCGACTCGGGCAGGTTCTCGTAGGCGGCGACGAGGTTGGTCCAGCCGGTGTCGCCACCCTGCGCCGGGGCGATGTCGGCGCGCAGGATCGAGGCGGCGGGCGGGTTGATCAGCGCGGAGACATCGGTGTGCCAGTGGTTGGTGTAGCTGAATTTCCGCACACCGAACCGCTTCTCGTACAACCGGCTGTCGACCGCGAGGATCTCCGGGTGCTCCGTCGGCGCGTCGTCGTCGTACGGGTGTGACGGCGTGACCGCGCCGAACCGGCGGGAGAAGGCGATCTGCTGCGCGTGATCGATGTGCTGATCGCGGAAGAACAGCACCTTGTAGGTGTGCAGCGCGTCGGTGATGGCCGCGACCTGCTGGTCGGTCAGCGGCTCGCGGAGATCGACGCCGGAGACGTCGGCGCCGATGTAACCGGCGACGGGCGCGACGTGCACGGGGTTGTCGGTGACGGTCGAGAGGGGGGTTTCGTGGACAGCGGTCATCGGAAGAACTCGTTTCGGGTCAGAGGATCGGGCCGGTGGCAACCGGAGGTGCGGGACGTGCGGCAAGGCGACAAGCGCTGCCGCACACCCGCATGAAGTCCACGACGCGCCGTTTGGTCAGCGCCCGCACGGCGACTGCCTTCCGGATATGAGACGAGCGGCCATGGTTCAGGCGTTCGCCGGAGCGCGCCACCGTGACAGGCGGCGTTCCAGGGCGACCAGCACGCCGTTGAAGCCGAGGCCCAGCAGCGAGATGGCGAGGATACCCGCATACATGTTCGGGATCGCGAAGTTCTGCTGCGCGGCGGTGATCAGATAGCCGAGCCCGGCCCTTGCCCCGAACATCTCGGCGGCCAGCAGCACGAGGATCGAACTGGCGGCGGCCATCCGCAGACCCGTGAAGATGGACGGCAGCGCCGCGGGCAGGATCACCTTCTGGAACAGACGCAACGGCGAGAAGCCCAGGGAGGCAGCGGATTTGACCAGCAGCGGGTCGACGGTGCGCACGCCGGTGATGGTGTTCAGCAGAATCGGGAAGAAGCTCGCGTAGACGACGATGGCCACCTTCGAGGTTTCGCCGATCCCCAGGATCAGCAAGAAGACGGGGAGCAACGCCAGCGCCGCGGTGTTGCGGAACAGTTCGAGGATCGGATTCAGGAAGTCCGCCACCGGCTTGTACCAGGCGATCGCGATGCCCACCGGTATACCCGCGACCAACGCGAGGGAATACCCGGCCAGGGAACGATTCAGGCTCGCGGAGATGTGCGTCCACATCTCTCCGCTCGCCACCAAGTCGGCGAACGCCTGGGCCACCACCGAGAACGGCGGCAGGAACACCTCGTCCACCAGCCCGAGCGTCGGGGCGAGTTGCCACAGCAGCAAGAACAGCCCGATCACGACCGTTGGTTTGAATACCCGCCAGGCGAACCGGCCCACCGCCCGCAGGGCCTGCGTCACGGCGGTGGGCGCCGGCTCGGCCCGCTGCACCGGGGCGGGCCGGGTGGGCTGGACCGCACGGTCCCGTACCGGCCGCTCGCTCAGCTGAATGGCACTAGACATGAGCCGTCCTCTCGGTGGTGGATTCGATATCGGCCGGGTCGGAAAGGGATTTCAGCTCCAGGCTCGCGGCCCGTTGGACTTCGCTGTGCAGCAGCGTCCAGATCTCGTGGCGGTAGTCCCGGAAGCGCTGGGAGGAGCGGATGTCGTCGTCGGTGTCGCGGTCGAGCTCGACGTCGACGATGGCCTTGATCCGGCCGGGCCGTGAGGTCAGCACGGCCACCCGCTGGCCGAGATATACCGCCTCATCGATGCCGTGGGTGATGAACAGGACGGTCTTGCCGGTGGCGCGCCAGATGCGCAAAAGCTCGTCCTGCAACGATTCCCTGGTCTGCGCGTCGAGCGCGGCGAACGGCTCGTCCATCAGCAGCACCTCGGGATCGAACGCGAGACTGCGCGCGATCGCGACGCGCTGTTTCATGCCGCCGGACAGTTCGTGCGGGTAGCGGTCGCCGAAACCGGAGAGCCCGACCAGTTCCAAGTAGTGGTCGGCGAGCTCGCGCCGCGTCCTGCGGCGCAAACCCTTGGCCTCCAAGCCGAATTCGATGTTGGACCGGGCCGTGCGCCAGGGCAGCAGGGCGTACTGCTGGAAGACGATGCCGCGGTCCAGGCCCGGGCCGGTGATCGGCTTCCCGTCGAGCAGGATCTCACCGGAGGTGGGTTTGCTCAGCCCGCCGAGCAGGTCCAGCAGCGTCGACTTGCCCGAGCCGCTCGGCCCGACCAGGACCAGGAACTCGCCTTCACGCAGTTCCAGCGAGATGTCCTCGAGTGCGGTGAACCGCTCCTGGGAGCCGCGCACCGCGAACTGCTTGCGCACTCCGGTGAGCGCTAGTTTCGTAGCCGTGGTCATTTCGCGGCCACCACCTCTCCGGTCGGTCCCGCCTCCGGCGTGAATTTGCCGTTGGCGTACGGGTTGAACTTGTTGGTGAACAGGTCAGCGGCCTTCAACTTGCCGCTGGGCAGTTCGCCGTTGCGCACCAGCCAATCGATCCAGATCTGCAGTTCCTTGTCGGCGACCACCGCGCCGGGCACCGGGATCCCGGAACTGAGCCAGTACGGCACCAGGCCGGTGTTCTCGTTGCGGCCGCGCTTGCCGATGATCTGGACGAACCGCTCGCGCACCTGATCGCGCGGAG
Source organism: Nocardia sp. NPDC041819 (assembly GCF_055590505.1). Lineage (NCBI taxonomy): Bacteria > Bacillati > Actinomycetota > Actinomycetes > Mycobacteriales > Nocardiaceae > Nocardia > Nocardia sp. NPDC041819. Next base: position 269,272 of record NZ_JBVJAP010000001.1, read on the forward strand.
TCACCTGCAGCCAGCGCACAGCGCGCGCGGTGCCTTGCACGAAGTCCTCCACGGCTTCGGGATTCTTGGCGATGTAGTCGTTGCGGAAGACGTAGGTGCCGTAGTCGAACGTGCCGAAGATGGCCTTGTCGGTGTACAGCGGGTGGATACCGCCGCGCTGGAGGGCGGTGTCGCGGAAGACGCTGCCCAGGGCGCCGACGTCGACCTGTCCTTTACGCAGCGCGTCCTCGGTGTTGGCAGGCGGTACGACGACCAACTGCACCTGCTTGATCTCGTCGTCGGTCAAACCTTGCTGATGCAGCCACTCCCTGGTGATGAATTCGTGGTGCGCGCCGAGCGTGTTGACCGCGACCTTCTTGCCGATCAGATCGCGTGCCGAGGTTATGCCGGAGTCGTCGCGCACGTAGTAACCGGTGAACGACTGCTCGTCCGCGCCATAGGAACTGAGCACCGAGGTGACCTTCGCCCCGCCCGCGATCAGTTTCACCACCGCGCCGTTGAACGCGCTGCCGAACTCGACCTGGTTCGTCGCCGCCGCCTGGATATTGGCCGGCCCGCTGGTGGTGTCGCCTTCCCAGTGCAGGCTGATCTTCGTGAAGTAGCCGAGATCGTCGGCCAGTTCGAAGGGGGTCACCTGCCCGGTGGCGCCTTGATAGCGCAGCACGGTCTTGCCGTCGGCGGTTTTGGCGGGGGTGGACTCGCCGCATCCGGTGAGCACGGATAGACCGGTGAGCACCGCCACGGCGGCTGCGAGAGCGCGGGCGACACGCCGGGAGGAGGGAGAGAGAAGCATTGTTGATCTTTCGAAGAGAAGACGCCGTGCAGTTCGATGCCAGGCGTCCGGCGACACCACAGCGGAGCGATGCGGCGGTGGACGACCGCGCGGGATTCGGCCGGGAACCGATGCCGCGCTACTTCAGTGGCGACAGATTCCGTGCGGAACGCGCATGAAGTCGACCGCGCGACGGCGGATCAATGCTGTTGCTGTCGACACTTCGAGACTTCCGTGATCTGTATATCGGTGCGGGACAGGCGCGGTGACTTCCGACGCCCGCTTGGGAAATACTGTTCCGGTTCCCAAGCATGGGAGCAACAGTTCGACGCCCCCTGCGTATAACCCTGTCGTCCAGCGGACGAGCGTTCCGGAGACCGGGTGACACGGTCGCCGGCTAGTAGCGGTGTGCGCCGCACGATGAACCGCGCGGTCGCGCAACCCGAAGCGATGACGACCCGAGCGGTGCCGCGCGCTCGGATCCGGTCGTTCCTGCGGCTGCCGGAGCCCGACCGCGACCGGTCGACGCGCGACCGCGGTCGGTCGACCGCCATCGCGGTCGGCGCGCCGGTACCCATGCCGACATCCGCGGGCGAACGACGCCCGATTCCGACCGGCGTGGAGCGGCTTCCGTCACAGCGCGCCGTCGTAAGGTGATCATCGTCCCCGAAGCCATGTAAGCTGCACGAGGACGTTTCCTGTCCGCGAGATGTTGATCCGAATGGTGCGGATATCCGAGATCCGCGGCTACGACGAGAGGGAGGTGGGGTAGCGATGCGCAGCGAACCTCCCAGTCGAAGGCCGCGCGGCGCCGCCCCTTCGCATTCCTGATCAGGTCGCGACGGCAGGGGCCGGCGCCCGCGGTGTGAATTTCGCGCTCTCCGTTCACTCACGCATGTGCTGAGGTCCTCTCATGTCGCAGACCGACATCATCGAAGTACGTCCGACGCTGTCCGAATCCCTCCAGGACATCGTCGATACCCGTCGCGTGGACGCCGCGCTGGACTGGCTCGGCAACCATCCGCCGCACGTCATCGCCGATCAGCTCGCCCGCATGGACGCGGTGCGGGCCGGGATGGCGTTCCGCCTGCTCGACAAAGACCTGGCGCTGGCCGTGTTCGAGGAACTCGAGCCGGTGGACCAGCAGCAGATCCTGCAAGGACTGCGTGATCAGAGCTTCCGTGACCTGGTCGAGGGCATGGCGCCCGACGACCGCGCCCGCATGCTGCGCGAGGCGCCCGCCAAGGTGGCCAAGAAGGCGCTGGCCGGCCTGAGCCCGCGGGAGCGGCGGATGACCGCGAGCCTGCTCGGCTACCCGGAGGGCTCCGCCGGTCAGTTCATGACGCCGGAGGTGGTGGCATTGCCGCGTGACCTCACGGTGGCGGAAGCGCTCGGCATGGTGCGCGCCAAGGGCGGCAACGCCGAGACGGTGTACACGCTGCCGGTGGTCGATACGGGCAGGCGGCTGACCGGCATCGTCGAACTGCGCGAACTGGTGCTCAGCAAGCCCGAGACCATGGTGTCGGAGCTGGTCGTCACCGAACCGGCCTTCGCGCGCGCCACCGATTCCGCGGAGAAGGCCGCCCGCCTGATGCGCGAGACCAACGACATCAATCTGCCGGTGGTGGACAGCGAAAACCGGCTGGTCGGGCTGCTCACCATCGACGACGCGGTCGAGGTGATCGAGGCCGCCGACAGCGAGGACGTGGCGTTGCAGGCGGGATCGGCGCCGTGGGAGGGCCACTACATGGCCGCCGGGGTGTTCCAGCTGGCCCGCTATCGCGCGCTGTGGCTGCTGCTGTTGCTCTTCGCCGCGACACTGACGGTGAGCGTGACCGACTTCTTCGAGGGCACCTTGCAGCAGGCGGCGCACCTGGCGCTGTTCATCCCGCTGCTGATCGGCGCGGGCGGGAACGCGGGCGCGCAGGCCGCCACCGCCTGCGTGCGCGCGGTAGCGGTCGGCGAGGTCAAGGCGTCGGACCTGTTGAAGGTGATCTGGCGGGAATGCCGAGTCGGCCTGGTGCTCGGCTCGCTGCTGGCCTCGGTGGGCTTGGCGATCGGCGCCCTGTTCGTGGGTCCGCGCATCGCCCTGGTCGTCGGCATCACCCTGGTCCTGATCTGCGGCTGGGCCGCCACCATCGGCGGCACCATGCCGCTGCTGGCCAAGAAACTGCGCATCGACCCCGCGGTCGTCTCCGCGCCGATGGTCACCACCCTGGTGGACGCCACCGGCCTGATCATCTACTTCACGACGGCCAAGCTGGTCCTGGGGATCTGAGGACGTCCTCGATGCTCGCGGCCGGTCGATCGAGCGAAGTGTGATCGACCGGCCGCTTACGGGAACAGCGCCAGGACTTGGCGCGCGACCTCTTCGAGGGCCGCGTCATCTTTTACGGTCAGGGAGATGGCCGGTAAGCGCGGCCCGGCCAGGCTGCGGCTGCCGGTCTCGAGCGGCTGTCCCACCGCGACGTTGTAGAACCGCAATTCGTCCTGGGCATCTCGGTAGACGGTGCGGTTACCGACGGTGAACGCCGGACTGCCCGCGGTGACCAGCGACTCCGCGCTGTATTCGTACGCGAGGCGGATCTCGTCGCCGCGATGGACGAACGTGCAGCTGGAGACTCGTTGCTGCGCAGGGTCGGCCTTGACGCCGAGTTTCGGCAGGACCGCGCAGGGGTCGGCGCCGGTCAGCACCGTGGCCATCGTTTCCGCCACGCTGCCTTGGCGTGGTTCCTTCTTCCATTCGGACACCGCCGTGCTGATCAGTGACTCGGCGATGGGACACGGCTCGACCGCCAGCGGGGTGTTCACCGACAGGCCGATCGCTGCGGACGAAGGGAACCGTGCCATGGCCGAACAGGAGCGCTGGACGAGTTGCCCGGCTTGCTCGGCGCTCAGCATGTCCTTGTCCGCCAGCAAGTTGACGGTCACGTCGCCGAGTCGTTCGGTCGTACCCCGCTGGTTCTGCACTTCGGGCGCGGGTCCGGCCATGGTCCAGCGGACGGTCTTCCCCGTGGAGCGTTCCGAGCTGTCGAGTTCGGCCTTACACGAGTTCAGCCCGTCGGTGCCGACGGTGAGCACCTGGCCGACCCGGGTCAATTCGGCTCGCGGCAGCAGCGCGCAAGTGTCCATCGCACGCATGCGGCGCAGCACTTCCCAACGCTGGTCGTCGGTATGCGGCACGGTGGACCAGAACGAGCCGTCACCGGTCTGCGGAACCGCCGCCGGACTGTCGTCCTGACATGCGGCAGCGGTCAACAGCACCGCCGCGATCAGAGCCAGCCGTCGGTACATCGAAAGCCCCCCTCGTCGGATTGGAATGCTCTACAGCACAGAGTCTTTCACGCCGGGTCGGCGAACGAAGACGGGGCCGGTGCCCGGCATGGCTGCCGGGCCCCGGTGCGCTTCGCCTCAACCGACGGCTCAGAACTCCCAGTCTTCGTCCTCGGTGTTGACCGCCTTGCCGATGACGTAGCTCGAGCCCGAACCGGAGAAGAAGTCGTGGTTCTCGTCGGCGTTGGGGGACAGGGCCGAGAGGATGGCGGGGTTGACCTCGGTTTCGTCCTTGGGGAACAGGCCCTCGTAGCCGAGGTTCATCAGCGCCTTGTTGGCGTTGTAGCGCAGGAACTTCTTGACGTCCTCGGTGAGGCCGACCTCGTCGTAGAGGTCCTGGGTGTAGTCGACCTCGTTGTCGTAGAGCTCGAACAGCAGCTCGAAGGTGTAGTTCTTGAGTTCGTCCCGCTCGGCCTGGGTGACCAGCTCCAAGCCCTTCTGGTACTTGTAGCCGATGTAGTAGCCGTGGACCGCTTCATCCCGGATGATCAGGCGGATCATGTCGGCGGTGTTGGTGAGCTTGGCCCGCGACGACCAGTGCATCGGCAGGTAGAAACCGGAGTAGAACAGGAAGCTCTCCAGCAGCGTGGAGGCGACCTTGCGCTTGAGCGGATCGTCGCCGTTGTAGTACGACAGCACGATCTCGGCCTTGCGCTGGAGGTTGCGGTTCTCCTCCGACCAGCGGAACGCCTCATCGATCTCGCGGGTGGAGCACAGCGTGGAGAAGATCGAGCTGTAGCTCTTGGCGTGCACCGACTCCATGAACGCGATGTTGGTCAGCACCGCCTCTTCGTGCGGGGTCAGCGCGTCCGGGATGAGGCTCACCGCGCCGACGGTGCCCTGGATGGTGTCCAGCAGCGTCAGGCCGGTGAAGACCCGCATGGTCAGCTGCTTCTCGTCGGCGGTCAGGGTGTTCCACGACGGGATGTCGTTGGAGACCGGCACCTTCTCCGGCAGCCAGAAGTTGCCGGTCAGCCGGTCCCAGACCTCGGCATCCTTTTCGTCGGGCACCCGATTCCAGTTGATGGCCGACACCCGATCGATCAGTTTCATCCTGCCTCCACGCCTTTCCCGAGCACGCTGCCGTCACGGAATGTCTACCCTCGGAACACTACTCCTAGTGGCTGACATGACCGCGTAGCACAACACCTTGTGTCGCCGCGACACGCGTCCTACGTGCGGAAGAACGCCAGGGCGCGCCGCGCGCGGCCCCCTATTGTGCGGTACGCGCCCCCGGATCACTGCATCGGCACCGGCGGCCCGCATCGATCGCCGAATATTTGCCAACTGATCTCCATGGAGTGGGGCAGATCTGCCGACGGCGCGGTACACAGGCGGGGGCACCCACCTCTGCCCGGCCGCGAAAGCGTTGCCGGGCCCGCCGATCTATTGTCTCCCCGGCGCGCCGGGACGCGGGTAGTGCCGGAAGTCACGGCCGTCCGAGGACCATGCCGCGATAGGGCCGCTCCGGCGCGCGGCCGACCCGCCATTTCGGGCGGCGATCACCTAAAAGACTTATCGCGCTGTCGTGGATCGGTGCCAGAAACCGATATGCCAGTCGGAATCTCCTCGTGTCGCGCTACCCGTTCGGGGTATCGGTGCTGATCGCCGCTGAGCCTTCTGGTCACACCGGGCCGGGGAAACTCGCGGCCGAGTACGGCCGCTGCCGAAAGGTTCTGCCCGCACCCTCGCGGACCCGCGCGGGAACCGCCTGCTATCGCGGCGGACGCCCGCCGGGTGCCCCGCCGGCGGGCGGCTGTCCGCCGGGTTGTGCTCCGGAATTGTTGCCCGACTGCGTGTTCTGCGATTTCTCCGCGACGCCCACGGTGAGCGCGACCCGCAGCCCGGAGGACGGCGTGCCCGTCACGGTGGCCAGTTCCGCGTCCCAGCCGTCGCCGAAGACATTGTCGGAGGCGAGGCTGGTCTGCTGGAGGTTGGTGATGCTGCGCGCGTAACCCGAGTCGTAGGCGAACACCGCCTCGCAGGTGTCCTGGGGCAGCGCGATCTGCGAGGTCAGCCGTGCGTTCTGGCCCGCGACCGCGGTCTCCAGCGAGTCGTAGACCTCGAAATGGATGTGCGGCCACCGGCCCGAGTAGCAGGCCGGGAAGATCGACGTGAAGCTCACCTTGCCGTCGGCGCCGGCGACCTGCACGCCGCGCAGGTAGTTCTGCTCGGTGATACCGCTGCCGTAGAGCGAGTAGTTGCCGTCCCGGTCGCAGTGCCACACGTACACCGCCATGCCCGCCCCCGCGGCGCCGCTCTTCGCCAGGTCGCGCAGCGTGAGTTCGAGCGTCATCGGAACGCCTTGCGCGACACCGGAATACGCGCCGAACGAGCCGGTGATGTCGCTGCGCACCACGCCGGACTCGACGAGGACGTTGGGGCCATTGGACCCGTCGCCCGGGTACGGCCCCGCAGTCTCCTGCGGGGCGGCGGTGGTGCCCCCCGATTGCGTGGTGGTCGCGGAGGCGCTTCCGGCCGTCGTTGCCGTCGTGTCGTTCGATCCCGAGGCGCAGCCTGCCGCGACCGCCGCGGCACCCGCGCTCGCTCCGAGGAAGAACAGTGCGCGGCGCCGGGACACCATCACCTTCATATCGTGTGTGAGGCCGAGATCGTGTTCGTGCACCTCATCGCGTCGTTCGCCCACTGTTTGCCCTTTCATTCGCCGACATCGTTGTGCACGACGTTAGGAACGGGCGCTCGGGCCCGGCTGGGTTCGTGCTGGGAGTTCGCTGTGAGCCGGGATCAGCGTCTGCTCGCCCGGCGGTAGCCGATGGTCGCGGGCACCGCGAACAGGACGATCGCGCCGATCGACCACACGACGGTGAGGGTGAGCGGGCGTGCGAGCGGTCCGCCGAAGGCGAGCGCGCGCATGGCGTCGACCCCCACCGACAGGGGTTGGTTGCGCACCACCGGCTGCACCCACTTGGGGAAGGCGGCCAGCGGAACGAAGCCGGTGCTGAAGAACATCATCAGGGATGTGAGGATCGTGATGCCCTCCACCAGCGTCGATTTCGCGGTGAACACGGCGACCGAGGTGACGACGGTGGCGAAGGCCAGGCCGAAGAGCACCGGGACGAACAGGAAGACGATCGCCGCGGCGACGCCCTGGTGGAAGCGGAACCCGAGCACCGAGCCCACCAGTACGACGGCGAGAGTGCAGACGAAGATGCGGCAGCCCTCGGCGAGCACCCGCGAGGCCAGGCCGGAGGCGCGGTGCACGGGCAGCACCCAGAAGCGCGCGAGCAGGCCCGCGTCGCGTTCGCGGCCGAGCAGCACGCCCCCCGCCACCGCCCCGGACAGCGCGCCCACCAGGGCGACCATGGGCACCGAGCCGTACAGCGCGCTCTCGCCGGTGAACTTCCGGATCTGCCCGCCGATCACGGTGTTGAGCATGATCAGCAGCAGGCACGGGATGATCAGCGTCTCCAGCAGGGTGACCGGATTGCGTGCCCAGCGCAGCAGCAGGCGCTGAGTCTGGATCAGTGTGTGCGCCATCAGCGCGGACACCGACACTTCCGAGCCGGTCCACGACTCGTGCCTGTGATCGGCCAGCAGTGCCATCACGCCCTCCTCGAGCTCAGCCGCAGCGACAGCGGGACGCAGATGATCAGGATGGCGAGCGCCCACGCCACCGGCGGTCCCAGCAGCGACAAGCTCACCTGGCCTGCGTTCGGTCCGCTGTCACCGGCGAACGCCCGCAGACCGATGGCCCACTGCGACACCGGCTGGTTGCGCACGAACGGCTGCACCCATGCCGGGAACTGGTCGGCGGGCGCGATGCCGGTGGACAGCATGCCGAAGATCAACGGCGGCAGCACCAGTGCCTGCGCGGTCGCCTCCGGGTTGCGCGACACGGTGCCGATCACGTCTCCGGCCCAGATCAGCGCGAGCCCGATGAGCAACGAGAACAGCACGAACCCGATCGTGTGCGCGGCGCCGAGGTAGAAGCGGAAGCCGATGACGTGGCCGCAGATCAACGCGGTGATCAACGCGATGACCAAGCGGAAGATATTGCTGGACAGGCGCGCCGCGACCGGCACCAGCGGGCCGATCGGCATCGCGCCGAACCGCCGGTTGAGCCCGGCGACCGAATCGGTGGCGGCGCGGAAGGCCGCCGAGACGGCGGTGAACGCGGCGGCTTGCAGGATCACCAGCGGCATCATGTACTGCGCGTAACTGCTGAAGCCGGTGCCGATCACGGTCATGATGATCTTCAGCGGAATGTAGAAGCTGGCGGTGAACGTCGCGGGCGCCAGCACCGAGGTGAGCACCTCGCCGCTGCGTACCGAGGGCACGACCAGCCGGCTGGTCAGCACCCACCACTGCTGCGGCCGCAGCGGCGCGGCGCGGGTCTGGCTGAGCCAGGTCGCCGCCGTCACGACACGACCTCCCGTTGCGCGATCTCCGCCGTCGTCGCCAGATGCCCGGTCAGCTGGAGGAACACGTCGTCGAGCGAGGGGCGGCGCAGTGCGACGTCCACGAGGTCGACCCCGGCGCTGTCCAGTCGGCGCAGCGCCTCCAGCAGTGTCTTCGCGCCGTCGGGCGCGGGTATGGCGATCCGATCGGAATCCGGGCCCAGCGCGTCCCGATTCTCCTGCGGCAGCAGCGGACCCAGGGCCGCGGCGATGGCGGGCAGGTCGCGCAGGTTCAGCGGCACGACCTCGCAGTAGCTGCCGCCGGTGCGCGACTTCAGCTCGTCGGCGGTGCCCTGGGCGATCACCACACCGTGATCGATGACGATGATCCGGTCGCTGAGCGCGTCGGCTTCTTCCAGGTACTGGGTGGTGAGCAGGGTGGTGATGCCCGCCTTCTTGAAGCCGGAGACCAGATCCCACACGCCTTGCCTGCTGCGCGGATCCAGCCCGGTGGTCGGCTCGTCCAGGAACACCACATCGGGCCGGACGACCAGACCGCAGGCGATGTCGATGCGCCTGCGCATACCGCCGGAGTAGGTGCCCACCCGGCGGCCCGCCGCGCGTTCGAGATCGAACTCGGCCAGCAGTTCGTCCGCGCGAGCGCGGGCGGCCCGCTTGCGCAAGCCCATCAGCCTGCCGAACATCACCAGGTTCTCGTAGCCGCTGAGCATGTCGTCCAGCGCGGCGTACTGCCCGGTCAGCATGATGCTGCGGCGCACAGCCGCGGGATCGTCCACCACGTCGTACCCGGCGACCGTGGCCCGGCCGCGGTCCGGCCGGATCAGTGTCGAGAGGATGTTCACCGTGGTGGTCTTGCCCGCGCCGTTCGGTCCGAGGATGCCGAGCACCTCGCCCGGCTCGGCCGCGAAATCGACTCCCCGCAATGCCTTGACCGCGCCGAAGGATTTCTCGATCCCCTCGACGACGACGCCTTGATCGGAATTCATCCTCGGCCTCCCAGATGCGCATCGAGCACGCGCGCGATGACCGGCAGCACCTGCGGCGCCGTCAGTTCGTCGTGGGTGACCTCGATGTCGTGATTGATGATGTCGCCGGTCACGTACGGCCGCCAGCCGTCGGGACCGAAGATGTCGGAGGTGTCGACGGTCGCGCTGAAGTACACGATGTCGCCGTCGTACACGGGTCGGCGGTATCCGGTTCTGGTCCGGGCGGCGGCGTTGTAGGACCCGGCCATCCGCTCCAGCGTGGCGGCGTCGATCAGCGAGACCCCGCCGAGTTGTTCGCGGATCAGCTCCGCCGCCTGCTGCGCGGTGGCGTCCGCCGGCACGTCGTGGATGCCGAACACCGCGCCGAAGCTGTTCACGAACGAGCCCGCGGTGAGGCGCTCGATGCTGTCGCCGTCGATGTCGGCGGTGTCGGCGTCCAGTAGCGCGACCACGCCGACCTCGGCTCCCGCGGCCTTCAGCCGCACGGCCGCCGCGTGGGCGATCAGGCCGCCGAACGACCAGCCGAGCAGGTGGTATGGCCCTTCGGGTTGCAGGGTACGGATCTCCCGCACGTAGCGATCGGCGAAGTCCTCGATCGAGCGCGCGGGCGGTTCCTGGCCGCCGAGGTCGGGCGCTTGCAGCCCGTAGATCGGGCGGCCGGGCGCGAGCGCGTCGGCGAATCCCAGGTAGGTCCACGACATTCCGGACGACGGGTGGATGCAGAACAGCGCGGGTTGCTCCCCGCCGAGCCGGATCGGCAGCACCACGTCCAGACCGAGCCCGCCCGCCGCCGGGACGGCCGGAACGGCCGGCGCCGCCGTGGCCGCCGCTTCCTCCTCGGCGGCGGTCCGTGCCGCCGGGGTCTGGGCGAATCGAGCCGCCGCGCGCAATGCGCCGATCCACAGATCGGCCAGCTCGGCGACGTCGTCCTGGTCGAGCAGGGTGGACGGGAAGCCGAAGCTCGCCCGCAGCCGGTCTCCGATGACGACGGCGTTGACGTCGATCGCCGATTGCAGGGGCACGCCGGGATCTTCGGCCACGTGCACGTCGCCGAGTTCGTCGGTCGGCAGCCAGCCCAGCCCCTCGAGTCCGGCCGGGATATCGCCGGTGGAGTATCGGCCGAGATAGTTGAAGCCGACCCGCCCCGGCAGGCGTTCCGGGAGCTGCCGCGCGGTCTCGGCGTTGAGATAGCGCAGCAAGCCGAAACCGATGCCTTTGTCCGGCACCGCCAGCAGTTGGTGCTTGACGGCGCGGATCGCCGCGCCCAGCGCCGGGCCGCCGGCCAGCGCGTCATCGATGTCGATTCCGGCCAGGTCCAAGCGCACCGGGTAGATGCTGGTGAACCAGCCGATGGTGCGGGAGAGGTCGGCGCCGGGCACCACTTCCTCCTGACGGCCGTGACCTTCCAGGCGCACCAGCGCCGATGGGTCGCAGGCCCGCCAGCGCACCAGCGCCAGCGCCAAGGTGGCCAGCAGCGCGTCGTTGACGCTGCCCTGGAACAAGCCGGGCAGGGTGGTGAGCAGCGCGTTGGTGACTTCCGCTGACACCTCCCGCTCGACCATGCGCAGTGCGGCGGTCCGGTCCACGGCGGGATCGAGTTCCCGGCCGCCGATCACCGGGTCGGGTGCGGCGAGCACGTCGCGCCAGTAGGCCAGTTCGGCGATCCGCCGCGGTGAGCGCGCCTCGTCGGCCAGCGCGTGGGCCCACCGGCGCATCGAGGTACCGGTCTCCGCGAGCACGGGGGTGTTCCCGGCCGACACCTGGGCCCACGCGGCCACCAGGTCCGGCACCAGGATGCGCCAGGACACGCCGTCGATCGCCAAGTGGTGCGCCAGCACGATCAGCCGGCCCGATCCGGTGCGCGCGCCCGCGTCGCCCACCGGGTCCAGCCAGATGAATTGCAGCACCGTGCCCTCGGCGGGATCGAGCCGGTCGGCGGCGGCGTCGAGTTCGGTCATGGCGAACTCGTGCAGTTCGATCGGGTCGAGGGCGGTGAACTCGATGCGGTGCAGCAGCGCGTCCACGTCGACCGATCCGGGCGGGCCGACCAGCAGGCGCGGCCCGTCCTCGCCGTCGGTCACCAGCCGGACGCGCAGCATGTCGTGCCGGTCCACCGCTGCGGTGAGCACCGCGATGATCTGGGCGCGCTCGATACCCACCGGCAGTTCCAGGACCGCGGTCTGGGCGAAGCGATCGTAGTTGCCGCCGCGCTCCAGCATGTAGTGCGTGATCGGCGGGAGCGGCAGTTCGCCGACGCCGCCGCCGGGCAGTTCGTCCAGGGTCACCGCGGTGCCCGCCGCGTCGGCGGCCGCGGCCAATGCCGCGACCGTGCGGTGCTCGAACACCTGCAGCGGGGTGCAGGTGATGCCCTGCTGCTTGGCGCGCGACACCAGCTGGATCGCCAGGATGCTGTCCCCGCCGAGCGCGAAGAACGAATCGTCGGCGCCGACTCGCGCCTCCCCGAGCAGTTCGCCGAAGATCGCGGCCAGCTGCTGTTCGGTCGGCGTTTCCGGCGCGCGGTACGCGGTGCGGTCGGCGAGGAACTCCGGTTCCGGCAGCGCCTTGCGGTCCAGCTTGCCGACCGCGTTGAGCGGGATCTCGTCCAGCACGACGAATGCCGTGGGCACCATGTAGCCGGGCAGGATATCGGCGGCGAAGGCGCGCACCTTCGCCACGTCGAGCTCGTATCCGGGTGCGCGGACCAGGTAGGCGGCCAGCGCGGTCGCGCCGGTGGGGCCGGGCACGCCGAGCGTCACCGCGAAGTCCACGCCCTCGGCCCGGCCGAGCACCGCGTCGATCTCGCCGAGCTCGATGCGCTGTCCGCGCACCTTGACCTGGAAGTCGGTGCGGCCCAGGTACTCCAGTTCCGGGCCCACGTCGCCGCGGATCCAGCGCACCAGGTCGCCGGTGCGGTACATCCGTTCACCCGGCGCGCCGAACGGGTCGGCGACGAAGCGGGCGGCGGTGAGGCTCGGCCGCGCGTGGTAACCGCGAGCCAGCGATGGTCCGGCGAGATACAGTTCGCCCGCCACGCCGATTGGGACCGGTCGCAGCCGGTCGTCCAGAACCAGCGCTTCGGTGCCCTGTACCGGGGTGCCGATGGTCACCGTGGCGCCCACCTCCAGCGGCGCACCCGTTGCCCAGATGGTCGATTCGGTGGGGCCGTACAGGTTGACCATGCTGCGCCCGGTGGCCCAGCGTTCGACTAGTTCGGCGCCGACCGCCTCGCCTGCCACCGAGAGCACCCGGACGCTGGTCACCTCGGTGGGATCAAGGGTGGCCAGCGCGGACGGGGTGATCACCAGGTGGGTGACCTGCTCGGTGTCGATCAGCTCGGCCAGCGCGCTGCCGCCGAACACCTCCGGCGGTGCGACCACCGACGCGCCGCCGGAGCCGAACGCCATGAGCGCCTCGAACACCGACGCGTCGAAACTCGGCGACGCCACCTGCAACACCCGGGAGTGCTCGTCCAAGCGCAGCGATGCCTTCTGCGCCGCGACGAGATCGGCGATACCGCGATGCGAGACCGAGACGCCTTTCGGCGTGCCGGTGGAGCCGGAGGTGTAGATCATCCATGCCGCGTTGTCCGGCCGGACCGGCGCGGGCAGTTCGCGCTCGCGCAGCGGACGGCTGCTCGCGGCGCTCCAGCGTTCGACGACGGCGAGGTCGTCGAGCACCAGCCAGTCCGTGCTGTCGGGCAGCATCGGGCGGAACGCGGCCAAGGTCAGGCCCAGTGCCGCGCCGGAGTCGGTGAGCATGTGGTCGATGCGCTCGACCGGGTGCTTCGGATCGACCGGAAGGAACGCCGCGCCCGCCTTCGCCGCGGCCCACATCCCGGTGAGCAGTTCCGCGGAGCGTGGCAGACCCAGCGCGACAACCGTTTCCGGTCCGGCGCCCGACTCGAGCAGGACTCGGGCCAGGCGGTTGGCGTGCGCGTCGATCTCGGCGTAGGTGGTGACGTGCCCGCCGACCACCAGGGCGACGCGATCCGGGTACCGCCGCGCGGTCTCGCTCAGCAGGTCCGGCAGGGTCACGGCCGCGACGGACGCGGGCCCGCGCACGGGCACCAGCGTGGCGAGCTCGGCCTCGTCGAGGATGTCGATATCGGCGATGCGAACGTCGGGCCGGGAAAGCACCGTCGTGAGCACGCGCCGCCACCGGGCGGCGAAGGAGGCCGTCGTCGCCTCGTCGAACAGATCGGTGGCGTAGGTCAGCACGGCGTCGATGCCCGCCGGACCGCTGTCGGCGAAGCGCTCGCGCAGATCCAGGGTCAGGTCGAACTGGGAGGCGTCGCGCTCGAAGTCCTCCACCTCGAACCGCAGGCCGGGCAGTTCCAGCACCGGTTCGACGAAGTTCTGCAGCGACAGCGAGACCTGGAACAGCGGGTGGTGCGCGGTCGATCGCGCCGGATCCAGCACCTGGACCAGCCGCTCGAACGGCACATCCGCGTTGGCGAAGGCGTCGAGGTCCGCGGACCGCACCGTGTCCAGGAACGTCGCGAAGCCCGCTGCCGAATCCACCGGGGTGCGTAGCGCGAGAGTGTTGACGAACATGCCGACGAGCTGGTCGAGCGCCTCCTCGCCGCGTCCGGCGACCGGGGTGCCGATCAGCACGTCGTCGGTGCCGCTGAGGCGCGCGAGCAGGACCGCGAGCGCGGCGTGCACGACCATGAACGGGCTGACGCCGTGCGCGGCGGCGAAATCCACCAGCGCCCGGTGCGTCTCGCCGTCGACGGTGAAGCCGAAGTCGGCGCTGTGCATGGTCTGTACCGCCGGGCGCGGCCGGTCGGCGGGCAGTTCCAGCACATCGGGCGCGCCCGCCAAGCTCTTACGCCAGAAGCCGATCTGGTGGGACGCCAGCGACTCCGGGTCGGTCTCGTCGCCGAGCACCTCCCGATGCCAGAGCGCGAAATCGGCGTATTGCACCGGCAGCGGAACACGGATGGCGTGCCCGCCGCAGGCCCGCTCGGAGTAGGCGGCGACCAGGTCGGCGGCCAGCGGCGCCATCGACGCGCCGTCCGCGCTGATGTGGTGCACCACCAGCACGACGACGTGCACCGGCGCAGTGGCGGCCGAGATCTCCTCGGGGCCCGCGGTATAGCTCGACGTGACCGGCGCGGTCCCGGCTACGGGCCCGGACGAGACCGGCGCTTCACCCATGGCAGGAGCCGACGACACCGGTGCCGCACTCGCGGCGGGCTCGGCGCCCCCGTGGATGCGGAACAGGCCCACCCGCAGCGGCGGCTGGGCGGCGAGATCGAAGCCGGTGCCCGCCAGCTCGGTGATCCGCTCGCGCAGCGCGTCGCCGTCCTCGGTGTCGACCACCGGCATGGCGGGCACGGCCACGTCCGCACCCACCACCACCTGACGGGGCCCCTCCGCGTCCGCCGGGTACAGCGTGCGCAGGCTCTCGTGCCGGTCGACCACGTCGACGAGCGCGGCGCGCAGCGCCTCGACGTCCAGATCGCCGGTGAGCCGCAGCGCCACCGCGATGTTGTAGGCGGGTGAGGCCGGATCCATCCGGTTGAGCACCCACATGCGCTGCTGCGCGGGGGACAGCGGAACCCGATCCGGCCGGATGCGCGGCGCGAGGGCGAACCGGCCGGGCGTCGCGCCGGTGGCGGGTATCACCCGGGCGGACAGCTGGGCCACGGTCGGCGCGTCGAACAGATCGCGCAGCGCGATCCGCGACCCGAGCGCCGCGTTCACCCGCGCCACGACCTTCGTCGCGCTCAGCGAGTTGCCGCCGAGCTCGAAGAACGACTGGTCGACGCCGACGCGCTCGCGGTCGAGCACCTCGCCGAACACCGCGGCCACCGCCTCCTCGACCGGCGTGCTGGGCGCGAGGTAGGGCCGGTGGCTCGCCGCGAAGTCCGGCACCGGAAGGGCTTTGCGATCGAGTTTGCCGACCGGGGTGAGCGGAATCGAGTCCAGCACGACGAGGTAGCCCGGCACCATGTAGCCGGGCAGTTCGGCGGCCACCCGCGCGCGCAGCCGCTCGACGTCCAGTCGCACGCCCTCGGCGGGCAGTACGTAGGAGACCAGCACGGTGGTCCCGGCCGGGCCGGGGCGCCCGATGGTCACCGCGTACTCGACCTCGTCGTCGCGGGAGAGCACCGCGTCGATCTCGCCCAGCTCGATGCGCAGGCCACGGATCTTGACCTGGAAGTCGCTGCGGCCCAGATATTCCAGCTCGTACCCGCCGTCGTCCTCGACCCAGCGCACCATGTCACCGGTGCGGTACATCCGCTCGCCGGGTTCGCCGAAGGGGTCGGCGACGAACCTGCTCGCGGTCATCTCGAACCGGTTGAAGTAGCCACGCGCCAGGGCCGCGCCCGCCAGGTACAGCTCACCGGGCACCCCCACCGGCACCGGACGCAGCCAGGCGTCCAGCACCACGGTGGCGGCGCCGCGGATGGGTCCGCCGATCGTGATCGGCTCGCCGGTGCGGAGTTCGCCGGGCCCCGTGGCCCAGATGCTGAACTCGGTGGGGCCGTACAGGTTCACCATGCGCCTGCCCGGTGACCACCGCTCGATCAGCTCCGGCGTCGCCGCCTCGCCCGCGACCGCGAGCACGCGCAGGTGCTCCAGGCCGGTGGGATCCATGGTGGCCAGCGCCGAGGGCGTGATCACCGCGTGGGTGACGCGCTGGGCGCGCAGCAGGGTTTCCAGTTCCGCTCCGCCGTAGACGTCCGGCGGCGACACCACCAGCCTGCCGCCCGCGCCGTGGGCGATGAGCAGCTCGAACACCGAGGCGTCGAAGCTGGGAGAGGCCACCTGGAGCACGCTGGCGGTGGGCTCCAGACCGAGCGTCTCCCGTTGCGCGGCTACGAGATTCGCGATGCCGCGGTGGCTGAGCAGCACGGCTTTCGGCTTGCCGGTGGAGCCGGAGGTGTAGATCAGGTACGCCGTCTGGTCCAGATCGATCGGCCCGCCGCGCTCCTCGTCGGTGATCGGCGCTTCGGAGACCGTCATCACCCGGCGGATGGTGTTGAGGTCGTCGAGCAGCAGCCAGTCGATCGTGCCGGGCAGCGTCTCGCCGGTGGCGGTGACCGTCACGCCGATCGGAGCCTTGGAGTCGCTGAGCATGTGCTCGATGCGTTCCACCGGGTAGTTCGGGTCCAGCGGCGCGAAGGCAGCGCCGGTCTTGGCCAGCGCCCACACGGCGATCACCGATTCCAGTGAGCGGGTCAGCGCCAGCACGACGAACACCTCGCGCCCGACCCCGCGGCGCAGCAGCACCCGGGCGTAGCGGTTGGACCACGCGTCGAGCTCGCCGTAGGACATGGTGAGCTCACCGGCGGTGATCGCGATCGCGTCCGGATCGATCCTCGCGCCCGCGCTGAGCAGTTCGGGCAGGGTGGCCTGCGGCACCGACTCCGGGCCGCGCACCGGCACCAGCGCGGCGCGCTCGGCGTCGTCGCAGTACTGCAGTTGGGAGACCAGCGCGCGCGGGTTGTCCCCGAGCTGGGTCAGCAGCCGGACGAAGCGATCCAGCAGCGGACGCGCCTGCTGCTGCGGAAGCTGGCCGGCCATGTACTTCAGCGTGATCCGCAGCGTGTCGCGGCCGTCGTCGCCGCGCAGCGGGATCACCATCAGATTCAGCGGATACGGCGTCGCGTCGGTGCCTTCCACGTCGAGCACCCGCATGCCCGCGATGTCCAGCGCCTGGGACAGCGCTTCGCGATCGATGGGGTAGGACTCGAACACCGTGAGTGTGTCGAACAATTCGGCCAAGCCCACCGCCTGATGGATGGCGGCCAGTCCGACGTGCTGATGGTCCATCAGGCGCGCCTGCTCGGACTGGACGCGGGCGAGCAGGTCGGCCACCTTCTCCGCCGGATCGAGCCGCACCCGCACCGGCAGCGTGTTGATGAACAGACCGACCATCTCCTCGACCCCGCCCAGTTCCGGCGGACGCCCCGAGACGGTGCCGCCGAACACCACGTCGGTGCGGCCGGTGAGCATGGCCAGCAGCATCGCCCACGCGGCCTGCACCAGGGTGTTCACCGTCGCGCCGGCCTCCCGTCCCGCGGTCTCCAGCCGGGCCACGGTGTCGCGGGACAGGTCGACGGAGAGCATTCCGGTTTCGGTCGATTCGATCCCGGCGAGGGTGGGCACCGCGCGGGTCGGCGCGTCGATACCGGCCAGCGAATCGGTCCACGCCGCGAGGGATTCGGCGTCGTCCCTGGTCGCCAGCCAGGTCAGGAACTCGCGGTAGGAGTGCGCGGGCGGCAGGGCCGCGGTGTCACCGTCGGTGACGTAGAGGGTGAGCAGTTCGCGCACGAGCAGCGGCGTCGACCACCCGTCCAGCACCAAGTGGTGGTTGGTGAGCACGAAACGGTAGGTGTCGGGGGCGATCCGGATGAGCGTGCAGCGCAACAGCGGGGGGCGGGTGAGTTCGAACCGGGTGCGGGCATCCAGTGCGACCAACCGGTCGAGTTCCCCGGTGCGTTCCTCCGCGTCGGTGATGCCGGTGAGATCCGCTTCCCGCCAGTCGATCTCGGCGTCGGCCAGGACGAGCTGACGGGGGCCGTCCTCGGTCTCGGCGAAGGCGACGCGCAGGTTCTCGTGTCGGGTCACCAAAGCCTGTGCGGCGCGGCGCAACCGGGCCGCGTCGACGGTGCCCGCCAGGGTGAGCAGCGACTGCACCGTGTAGCCGTCGGCGGTGTCGGAGTCGTACAACGCGTGGAACAGCAGCCCGTACTGCAGCGGCGAGAGCGGCCACACGTCGGCGAGGCCGGGGTAGTCGCGCTCCCAGGTGTCGATCTGCGCCTGGGTGACGGCGACCAGGTCGAAGTCCGACGGCGTGCGTCCGCCCGCGCTCGCGGATCCGGCGTGCGCGGCCAGCGCGCCGAGCGCCTGCCCCCACAGCGCGGCGAGTTCGCCGAGATCCGCCGGGTCGAAAAGTCTTCCGGCGTAGGCCCACGTCACCTCGAGGCCCGCGTCGGTGAGCACGGCGTTGATGTCCACCGCGGCGGCCAGCGGCGCGCGGTCGTCCTGGGTGGCGGCGAACCGGCGCGGCAGCCACGGCTGCGCCTCCCCGCCGGTGGACGCGCGGCCCAGGTAGTTGAAGCTGATCTGCGGGGTGGGCGCGTCCGCGAGCGCCGCCGCGGTCTCCGGGACCAGGTAACGCAACATGCCGTACCCGATGCCCTTGTCCGGCAGGGTGCGCAGCTGTTCCTTGGTCGCCTTGATCGCGGCGCCCGCCGCGGCCCCGCCGGCGAACGCATCCGCCACATCGATGCCGGTCAGGTCGACCGCGGCGGGGTAGACGCTGGTGAACCAGCCCACCGTGCGCGCGACATCGGCGCCCGGCACAACGGTCTCCGAGCGGCCGTGACCCTCCAGTGTGAACAGCGTGGAGGTACGTCCGCGCCACCGCGCGAGCGCCAGCGCGAGCCCGGTCAGCAGTACGTCGTCGGCGCCGCAGTGGAACCGGTCCGGCGCGGTGCTGAGCACCGCGTGCGCGACATCCGGCGGCACGACGGTGGACAGATGCGCCATGGTGCCCACCACATCGAGGGCCGGGTCCATCGGCGCCGACCCGAGCGCGGGGTCGGGCGTGGCCAGAACGCGTTGCCACAGCGGCAACTCGCCCGCGCGGGTAATCGCGTGCTCGCGCTGCCCGTGCGCCCAGCGCCGGAAGGAGGTGCCGACCGGCGCGAGCTCACCGCCCAGCGCGGCGGTGGCCAGATCCGGCAGCAGGATGCGCCAGGAGACGCCGTCGGTGACCAGATGATGCAGCACCAGCCACAGCAGGGGCGCAGCGCCCGCGCGGTCGATCCACACGAAACGCGCGACCACGCCCGCCTCCGGGTCGAGGTGGTCGGCGGCGCGCTGCAACGCATGCTCGCAGGTCGCCTCGGCATCCGCGCCCGCGGTCACGACCTCCAGCAGGGCGCCCGCGTTCACCGCACCGGCTTCGGCGACCACCCAGCTCCATCCGTCACCGGTGCGGCGCAGCGTCGAACGCAGCAGGTCGTGCCGGTCGAGCAGTGCTTGGAGCGCCGTGACGAGACCGGCGTGCTCGGTACCGGGGGGCAGCTCGATCAGCACCGCCTGGGCGAAGCGCCGCCAGGTGTCACCGGCCTCGAGCATCGCGTGCACGATCGGCGTGAGCTCCACCTCGCCCATCCCGCCGCCGGGCAGTTCGTGCACCACCGCGCTCGGGACTTCGGTGGCCACCGCGGCCAGCGCGGCGACGGTCTTGCGTTCGAAGACATCCCGCGCGCCGAATCCGAGTCCGGCCGCCTTCGCCCGCGACACCAGCTGGATCGAGACGATGCTGTCGCCACCCAGCGCGAAGAAGCTCTCGTCGGCACCCACCGATTCCAGGCCGAGCACCTCCGCGAACAGGGCGGCGAGCGTCTCCTCCCTCGGCGTGGACGGCGGCCTGCTCGTCGTCGTGCGCGCGCCGAATTCCGGTGCGGGCAGCGCCTTGCGGTCCACCTTGCCCAGCGGCGTGAGCGGCAGTTCGTCGAGCACCGTGACCACGGCGGGAACCATGTAGGCCGGAAGCGATTCCCCTGCGGCGGCTTTCAACGCCTCGGGCTGCGGCTGCGCTCCCGGCTTCGGCAGCACATACGACACCAGCGCGGTGGCGCCCGAACCGGTTTCGACGCCGAGGGTGAGCGCGAAGTCGACGTCGGGATGCCGCTGCAGGGCGGCGTCGATCTCGCCGAGTTCGATGCGGAACCCGCGCACCTTCACCTGGAAGTCACTGCGTCCCTGGTACTCCAGTTCGACGCGCCCGTCGTTGTACACCCAGCGCACGAGGTCGCCGGTGCGGTACATGCGCTCGCCGATCGCGTACGGATTCGCGACGAAACGATCGGCGGTCAGCCCGTTGCGCCGGTGGTAGCCGCGGGCCACGCGGGGTCCGGCGAGGTAGAGCTCACCGGTGGTGCCCGGCGGCAGTGGACGCAGCCACGGGTCGAGGACCACGGCCGCTACGCCGCCGGCCAGACCGCCGATGGTGACGGGGCCGTCCGGCGTCAGCGGGGCGCTGAGCGTCACGGTGATGGTGGTCTCGGTGGGGCCGTAGCCGTTCAGCAGTGTCCGGCCCGACCACTTCGTGACGAGTTCGGGCGGGCAGGCGTCACCGCCGACGATCACGGTGCGCAGTTCGGGCAGGGTCGCCGGATCGAGCGATCCCACGACGGCCGGGGTCACGTTGAGGTGGGTGACGCGGTGGGCGCGCAGCACCCGGGCCAGCTCCTCGCCCGCGTACGCCGCGGGCGGCACCACGGCCAGCGTCGCGCCCGCGGCGAGCGCGACCAGGATTTCCTCGACCGAGATGTCGAAACTCGGCGATACGGCGTGGGCCACAACGGAACTCGCGTCGACGCCGAATCCGGCGCCGGAACTCGCCACCAGGTCGGCCAGCCCTCGGTGCGGCACGGCCACACCTTTGGGGAGCCCCGTTGAGCCGGAGGTGTAGATGATGTAGGCGACGTGGTCCGGGCGCAGCGCGGTGAGCCGCTCGGCGTCGGTCAGCGGCGCTGCGCCCCGCTCGGCCATTTTCCGCTCGGTGTTCTCGTCATCGAGTACCAGCCAGGACACCCTGCCCGGCAACGCCTTTCGGGCGGACGTGGTCGTGATGCCCGCGACGACTCCGCTGTCGCCGATCATGTGCTCGATCCGGTCGGCCGGGTAGGTCGGATCGATCGGCACGAAGGCCGCGCCGGTCTTGACCACCGCGATCGTCGCCAGGACCGACCGGAGGGACCGCGGGATCGAGATCGCCACCGTGCGCTCGGGGCCGGCGCCCGCGGCGATCAGCACCCGGGCCAGCCGGTTGGTGTAGTCGTCCACCTGCCGGTAGGTCAGCGCGGTCTCGTCTTCCACGAGCGCGGTCGCCAGCGGGTCACGGGCCGCGCCCTCGGCGAGGATGCTCGGCAGCGTCCGTGCCGTCTCGCCGAGCGGCCCGCGCGCGGGAGCGAAGTCGGCGCGCTCGTCGTCCGACAGCACCGACACTCCGGCCAGCGGCGCGTCCGGCCCCGCGGCCAGGAAGCGGTGCAGGAACGACAGGAAACGGCGATGCTGCCCGGTCAGCTCGGCGTCGGAGTAGAGGTTGCCGTTGGCCTGGAAGTCGATGTGCGTGCTCTCGCCGCCGACGCCCGGATACAGGTTGACGAACAGGTCGTCGATCAACCCGGAGGTCAGCACGTGCAGCCGTCCGGTGACCGGGCCGAGCTGGATCCTGGTGTCGACCATCATCAGGTTCACCGTGGGGCCGAACGACCCGGCCTCGTCCATCGGCCAGCCCAGATCCCGGAAGATGTCCTCCTGCCGGTAGCGCTGGCGCCGCAGTGCCCCGGTCAGCTCACCCTGGGCCGCCCGGATCACGTCGCCGACCGTGGTGGCCGGCGTCAGCCGCAGCCGCAGGGGGACGACATTGGCGATCATGCCGCCGGAACGCCGCAGCGTCGCGGTGGTGCGCGCGGAGACCGGCAGGCTCAGCACGACCTCCGGCGAGCCGGTCATCGCGGACAGGTACGCGCCGAACGCGGCGACCACGGTCGGCGCGACACCGGAGGAGAGCTGCTCGGCGACGGCGTCCAGCAGTCGCGCGGTATCGGCGGGCAGCGCGCCCGCGACCCGGCTCGGATGCCCGTTCACACCCGCGGTGCGGCCGGCCAGGCTCACCGGATCGGCCATCCCGTCCAGATGCGCGAGCCAGTGCTCCCGGTCTGTGCCGAACCGCTCCGAGCTGCGGTAGGCCAGATCGGCCTCGACGATCTTGCGCAGGTCCTCGGCCTTCGCCGGTGGCGCTTCGCGGCCCTCCACGGCGGCGTTGTACAGCTCGCCGGTGCGCTGCACCATGGTCAGCGCGCCCATGCCGTCGAGCACGATGTGGTGGATGCGCGAGTACCAGAACCAGCGCTGCGCGCCGACGCGCAACATCGCGATCCGCACCAGCCGGTCGCGGGTCAACTCCAGCGGTGCCTCGTACTCCGCGCGCATCCACGCGCGCGCGGCCGCCTCCGGATCGGGTTCGGAGCGGAAGTCGAGCGTTTCCAGGCTGTCGTCGAGGGTGGTGTCGACGAACTGGAACGGATGCCCCTCCACTTCGATCAGGCGGAGGTAGCCGGTGCCGAACTCGCGCCCGGCCTGCCGCGCCGAGCGCGCCAGCAGGTCGAGATCGATCGGTCCGTTCAGTTCGACGTACTGGGCGATGGAGATCGGAGTGTCACCGGCGACATGCTGGGCGAACCAGATGCCGCGCTGGGCCGCCGACAGGGCGAAGGCCCCGTCGGGGAGCGCTGTGTCCGAATCTTTCACCGAAAGGGAAGGCTGTTGCATGACGTGTCCTACGTTCTGACCGTGGTCGGGCTACCCGGCGAGGACCGCCCGCAGCCACCGCGGTAGCGGTAGTACCTGCCGCCGCACAGCACGCGGCACCTCAATTCTGGACCGGCGTGGTCGGCGCTGCGGGGGTATTGCGCACACTGCGCGACCCGAACATCGCTGTTCGGGTCGCGTTCGGAGGGATATGCCCGCTCAGGCGGCGGCCGGCAGAAGATCCAGGTCGGACGCGCGCAGCGGCGCGGCGGAACTGGTCAGGTAGCGCTGCAGGGTGGAGCGCTCGTCCAGCACCAGCCAGGTGATCCGGTCGGCGTGCTCGGGCTGCTGGTCCTTGGTGGTGACGCCGACCGTGGTGCCGAGCGCGTAGGAGCCGTCATCGGTGACCGGGACGGTGATGGCGCCGATCTTCATGGCGGCCCGCTCGGCCACCACGGACTCGATGGGCTGGTCGATCGCCACCGCGATACGGGTGCCCGGTCCCGCGCCGATGCGCAGCAGCAGCCGGGCCAGGCGATTGGACCAGCGATCGAGCTCGGCGTAGGTGAGGTCGCAATCCGCGGTGGACACCACGACCGCCTGCGGGTCGACCTCGGCGACGGGCTGTGCGATCGGCAGGGCGTACAGGTTGTCGGCGAGCGAATCGGTCAGCGTGTGCATGTCGTGTCCTCGAGAGTCGATTGAGAGGTTCTTGGCGTACCTCTTAATCTCGTCCTCGAAGGGGCTTTCCGACAGCAACCCCAGCGCTGGTCCGCGCACTCCCAGGGTGGGGGAAACCGCACCCAAGGGGGTGGTGACGGTCAGTCGGTCACGTAGCCGTTCAGCGTATTGCGCAGATCGGTGAGCAGGGCGCGGGCGGCGGTGAGGCCGTCGCCGTGCCAGACGCTGTCCTCCACGGCGAACACTCGGCGATCGGTGGCGGCGCCGAGTTCCTTCCACTCGTCGGTGCGCAGCACCGCCTCGGCGTGCTTCTTGCCCTCTGGGCCCGCGAGGATCACGTAGATCAAATCGCCCTCCACCTTCGTGGCGAACGCGTCCTCGTGCACGTCGAACGAAGCGCCGCGCTGAGCCGCGGGACGCTGCACGCCCGCGTCGGCGAGCACCTGGCCGGAGAAGCTGTCGCCGCCCTGCACCCGCTCGGCGTCGGCGGTGAACCTGACGACCGACGCCTGGGTCTGGCCCGCCGCCAGCGCCACACCGGTGTCGCGCGCCTCGGTGCGGTAGTTCTGCAACGCGGTCTCCGCCGCGCCGCGACGTCCCAAACCGGCCGCGAACGCCGCGAATTCGGCCTGCCAGCTGTCGTTCGAGCCGACCAGCACCGTCGGGGCGATGGCCTGTAGCGCCGCGAAACTCGCCGACTGCGTGGGGATCTCGCCCAGAATCAGGTCGGGGTGCAGGCTCGCGATCCGCGCCGGGTCGGGCTGCGCGGCGGTGCCGACGGCGGGGATCTTCAGCACGCCGGTGCCGAGGTAGTCCGGCTGCGGACTGGGCCCGTCCATCGTCACCGTGCCCACGACTCGCTCCCACAGACCGAGTGCGCAGACCGCGTCCAGCGCGGAGGTGCTGAGCACGACGACGCGCTGCGGGTCGGCGGGCACCTCGGAGACGCCCGCCGCATGGGTGACGCTGCGGGTGGCCTCGCCCGCCGGATCCGGCGCGCTCGGCAGCGCGCACGCCCGGGTGGTGTCGCGCTCGAGTCCCACCACGCCCGCGCCCGCGATATTGGTGGTGGTGCGCACGATGGACGCGGCGTCGTCGGTGGTGCCGCCGCACCCGGCCACGAGGAGCGCGGCGCACCCCGCCACGATCGCCCGGAACCGGTGACCGCCCGCGCTGCTGCGCGACCGGACCGCGCGAATTCGGCCGCGTACATGCAAAACGTCGCTCACCGGCATGCGAGTGAGGGTACATGTCGGCGCCGGTCGTCCCATGGGTGAGGTCGGAGCCGTGAACGTCCGCGCACCGGGGTTCGGTGTGCGCCGGGGTCGGACCGTCCGCGGCCCGAAATCGAAGGGATTCAGGCTCGATTGCCGCCGATGCTGAAGCGGGCGCCGGTGGCGTCGGCGACCGCGGACATGCGGCCGTAGGGGGTGTCCTCGGGCGGGGAGAGCACCGAGCCGCCGAGTTCGACGAGGCGTTCGACGGACTTGTCCACGTCGTCGGCGCCGAAGTAGACCGTCCACCCCGCGGGGGCGCCCTCGGGCAGGAATGCCGAGGCGTCCATGACCCCGCCCAGCATCGGGCTCTCGGCGTGGATGGTGGAGTAACGGAACTCCGGAGCGTCGGAGATGGTGAAGACGTCCGACCAGCCGAAGACTTCCCGGTAGAACGCCAGCGAGGCGTCGTAGGTGCGGGTGTGCAGCTCGAACCAGGACGGCGCGCCCGCGTGATCGCGCCACTGGCCGCCCGACACCAGACCCATGGTCTCGAACCCGGGGAACGTCCCGGCCTGCCAGATTCCGACGCCCGCGCCTCCGACGTCGCCGAGCACGGCCATCGTGCCCAGTTCGCCGACCGCCATCGGCGGCACCACCAGCGACGCCCCCGCCGCGCTCGCCGCATCGGCGATGGCCTGCGCGTCGGGACCTGCCAGATACACCGTCCACTGCTCCGGGCTGTCGGTGTCGCCGGGCATCCTGGCCATCGCGCCCGCCACCGCCCGCCCGTCCTTGCGGAAGGTGACATACCCGCCGAACTCCTCGCCCGCGCTCTCGGCGGTCCAGTCGAACAGGTCGCGGTAGAACGCGATACTGCGATCGAGGTCGGAGCTGTACAGATCCACCCAGCAGGGATCGCCGGGCTTGCGGCCATTCGGTGTCGTCATCACTGGTCTCCTGGTCGAGAGGGAAGTCGTGTCACCGATACAGACGACCGTCGCCCACGGAACTCATCGGCCCCCACCCCGCCGAGTGCGACCCCTGGATGGCCGACCCCCGGCGCAAGGGCGCGAATCGCGCATACCCACCAGCGTCGAACTTGCCGACTTCCCGCTGACCCACCCCCACGCTGCCCGAACCGGCCGCGAAGCCGTCTATGTCGGCGTCACCCGGCACCGCAAGCATCCAGCTCATGGATTGTCGCCGACGCGACCACTCGGCCCAGCCGCGTCTTTCGAGCGAAGCGAAACCGAGCATGTGCCGTTCGCGAGCCATGAAGGGGCCGCGAACACGCCGCGCCGCAGGCGCGGCCGAACAACCCCGCCAAACAAATACGACAGAGAGTAGGACCCGTTCGGTCGGCTCGGGAGGCGCGGGTTTACGATTCGAAGAGCGCAAGCGAACTGTCGTCTGTCCCGACATAGGGATGGATGCGATCAGCGGAGCCTGCGGAGCGAATTGAAGGCACCTTTCAGGAGGATCAGTGACTGCCGTAGAGCCCCAGCCAGTCCCTCAGTTGGAAGCGACTCGGCCTTATCCGGCTCGGACCGGGCCGAAGGGCTCGTTCATCTACAAGATGGTCACCACCACGGACCCCAAGGTCCTGGGTGTCATGTACCTGACCACGTCGATGGGCTTCTTCCTCATCGGTGGCCTGATGGCCCTGCTGATGCGCGGTGAGCTGGCCCGGCCGGGCCTGCAGTTCCTCTCCACCGAGCAGTTCAACCAGCTGTTCACCATGCACGGCACGATCATGCTGCTGTTCTACGCGACCGCGATCGTGTTCGGCTTCGCCAACATCATCCTTCCGCTGCAGATCGGCGCCCCCGACGTCGCCTTCCCGCGCCTGAACGCCTTCAGCTACTGGCTGTACGCGTTCGGCGCCAGCATGGCGACCGCGGGCTTCATCACCCCGGGCGGCGCTGCGGACTTCGGCTGGACGGCGTACGTGCCGCTCACCGACATCCTGCATTCGCCCGGCGTCGGCACCGACCTGTGGATCCTGGGCCTGGCGGTGTCCGGTCTGGGCACCATCCTCGGTGGCGTGAACATGCTGACCACCGTCGTCTGCCTGCGCGCTCCCGGTATGACCATGTTCCGGATGCCGATCTTCACCTGGAACATCGCCGTCACCAGCGTCCTGGTGCTGCTGGCCTTCCCGCTGCTGACCGCCGCGCTGTTCGGCCTGGCCTACGACCGCCACCTGGGTGGCCACATCTACGACCCCGCGACCGGCGGCATCCTGCTCTACCAGCACCTGTTCTGGTTCTTCGGCCACCCCGAGGTGTACATCATCGCGCTGCCGTTCTTCGGCATCGTCTCGGAGATCTTCCCGGTCTTCTCGCGTAAGCCGATCTTCGGTTACACCACGCTGGTCTACGCCACGCTCGGTATCGCCGCGCTGTCCATCGCGGTGTGGGCGCACCACATGTACGCGACCGGCGCGGTGCTGCTGCCGTACTTCTCGTTCATGACCTTCCTCATCGCGGTCCCGACCGGTGTGAAGTTCTTCAACTGGATCGGCACCATGTGGCGCGGTCAGCTCACGTTCGAGTCGCCGATGCTGTTCTCCATCGGCTTCATCGTCACCTTCCTCTTCGGTGGTCTGTCCGGCGTCATCCTGGCCAGCCCGCCGCTGGATTTCCACGTCACCGACTCGTACTTCGTCGTGGCGCACTTCCACTACGTGCTCTTCGGCACCATCGTGTTCGCCACCTACGCGGGCATCTACTTCTGGTTCCCGAAGATGACCGGCCGGATGCTGGACGAGCGCCTGGCGAAGTGGCACTTCTGGACGACCTTCATCGGCTTCCACACCACCTTCCTGGTCCAGCACTGGCTGGGCGCCGAGGGCATGCCGCGCCGCTACGCCGACTACCTGCCCGGCGACGGCTTCACCACGCTGAACACGATCTCCACGATCGGCGCCTTCGTGCTCGGCGCGTCGATGCTGCCGTTCCTGTGGAACGTCTTCAAGAGCTACCGCTACGGCGAGGTGGTCACCGTGGACGACCCGTGGGGCTACGGCAACTCCCTCGAGTGGGCCACCACCTGCCCGCCGCCGCGGCACAACTTCTACGAGCTGCCGCGCATCCGCTCCGAGCGCCCCGCGTTCGAGCTGCACTACCCGCACATGGTCGAGCGCATGCGCGCCGAGGCCCACGTGGGCT
Organism: Nocardia sp. NPDC041819; assembly: GCF_055590505.1. Lineage (NCBI taxonomy): Bacteria > Bacillati > Actinomycetota > Actinomycetes > Mycobacteriales > Nocardiaceae > Nocardia > Nocardia sp. NPDC041819. The sequence continues at coordinate 297,096 of NZ_JBVJAP010000001.1, forward strand.
GGGGCGCGGGCAAGCACGCGACCGAGCTGCACGAGCCGAACGCCCTGGCGAAGTAGGGCGTTTCCGCGCCGGGGCAACGCGCGGGCGACGTCCGGCCCCGCCGTAGGATTCATCGCGACGAGTGTGCACCCGCTGGTCATCAGCGGGTGCACACTCGTTTGTGGAGATCAGTACGCACCGTGCGTTGCGACAACGACGTCCAGCACAGCGACGGCGAACATCGAACATGGAGCGCATCAGTTGGCCGACACCACCGTCCTCGTCACCGTCACCGGACCCGACCGCCCCGGTGTGACCTCCGTGCTGCTCGCGGCCATGTCCCGGCACCATGTGAGCCTGCTGGACGTGGAGCAGGTCGTGATCCGGGGCAGGCTGACCCTGGGCGTCCTGGTCACCTGCCCGACCGACGCCGAGGCGTTGCAGGACGAACTCGAAGAGGCCATGAACACCGTCGGCATGCACGTCGACGTGGAAGTGGACGCGGCGATCGGCAGGCAGCCGATGTCCACGCACGCGGTGGTGATCCTCGGGAGTCCGGTCACCGCGCGGGCGTTCAGCGCGGTGTCACGGCAACTGGCCGTCTTGGGCGCCAATATCGACACCATCCGCGGTATCGCCGACTACCCGGTGACCGGCATGGAGCTGCTGGTCACGGCGACCGACTCCGGCCCGGACACCGACTCGCGGCTGCGCACGGCGCTGGCCGAGGTCGCCGTGGCCGAACAGGTGGACGTCGCCGTGGAGCGGGCCGGGCTGGCCCGCCGGGGCAAGCGGCTGATCGTGTTCGACGTCGATTCGACGCTGATCCAGGGCGAGGTCATCGAGATGCTCGCCGCGCACGCGGGCGTGGAGGACGAGGTCCGCAAGGTCACCGAGGCCGCGATGCGCGGGGAGATCGACTTCGCCGAATCGCTGCGGCAGCGGGTCGCGACGCTGGCCGGGCTGGACGAGTCGGTGATCGAGGAGGTGGCCGACCGGATCGAGCTGACCCCCGGCGCGCGCACGACCATTCGCACCCTGCGCCGGATCGGTTTCCGCTGCGGCGTGGTGTCGGGCGGCTTCCGGCAGGTGATCGAGCCGCTGGCGCACGAACTGGAGCTGGACTTCGTGCAGGCGAACACGCTGGAGGTCATCGACGGCAAGCTGACCGGCCGCGTCGTCGGCGAGATCGTCGACCGTGCGGCCAAGGCGACCGCGCTGCGCAAGTTCGCGGCCGAGGCCGGGGTACCGATGGAACAGACCGTCGCCGTGGGTGACGGCGCCAACGACATCGACATGCTCAACGCCGCCGGGCTCGGGGTCGCCTTCAACGCCAAGCCCGCGCTGCGCGAGGTGGCCGACGCCGCGCTCTCGCATCCGTACCTGGACGCCGTCCTGTTCATCCTCGGGGTCACCCGGCACGAGGTGGAGGCCGCCGACGCCAGGGACGGCCTGCTGCGCCGCGTTCCGCTGGGCTGAGCGGTCCGGAACCGAGCATCCGGACGACTCGCGGCCTGCCGCTGCGCAGATCACGATCGGTAGGCTCGCCGCGAGTTGATCATTCGCCGATCGGAGGACAGGTGCGCGAGTCCCTGCTGGTTCTGCTGCTCTGTTCGACGGTGGTGGGTTGCGGCAACGACTCGCGCGAGACCCATCCCGCCGAGGACGCGAAACCGGTTGTGCGGGTTGGTGATGCCGACGACGGGCAGCAGCGGCGGCTGCTGGTCGGACAGCGTCTCGTGGTCGCCCTGCCAGCCAACCCGTCGACCGGATACTCCTGGAGTGTCGCGCAGATGGATTCGTCGGCGGTCCGGCAGGACGGCGAGGCGGATTACGAACCCGATCCGGCCGTGCCGGTCGCGCCGGGCGCGGGTGGCACCGCCGTATGGAACTTCGTTGGAGTCGAGGCCGGTGTCACCCCGTTGAAGTTGGAGTACACGCGTCCGTGGGACCAGGGCTTGGCACCGGCACGGACGTTTTCGTTGACGATCGAGGTGCAGTGATGACGCGCATTCCGGAATGTGGCGCCGAAGTCGGGCGCGGCGCAGAGAATTCCACGGCCGCCCCATCCGACCTCGCCGCGGCGACCTCGGATATCGCGACATTCCATGCCAGGCATGCGGAGCTGGCGCGCGGCTACCACGGCGCGGGCGATCCGGACGACCCCGCCATGGTGCAAGCGATGCAGATGGTCCTGCACCTGCCCAAGGCCGATCCGCCCCCGCGCAGCGCGTTGCTGGCAGCGGCCGCGGCCGCCGCGGTGGCGCTGTGCCTGGACGAGCGGGTCGGGCCCGGCGGCGAGTGGGAACAGCCGTATCTCGCATGGAAGCGGTCGCGCATTCGCAAGGTGGCCCGGCGGGCGCGCGGCGCGCAGTGGCAGGCCACCTGCGCGGTACCGGGCGTCACCGTCGAGATCGACGGCGCGCAGGCGCGCGCGTTGGTCCCCGGACCGGTGGGCGAGGTCGATCCGCGGATCAAGCGTCTGCAAATCGGCGGCACCGATCTCGAGCACGACGCTCCCGGGCCGCCCGATCCGCTCCTGCCGGTGCTGTGGGTGAACGCCGCGCTCGGGATGACGCTGGGCAAGACGGCCGCGCAGGTGGGTCACGCGAGCATGCTGCTGGCCGGTGCGTTGCCGGTCGAGCACGCGCTGCGCTGGGCGGAACTGGGCTTCAGGTGCGCGGTGCGCGAAGCCGACCCGCCGCGCTGGGCGTCGCTGGCCGGGCAAGTGGCCGAGGGCGGTGCGGTCGCCGTGCGCGACGCCGGATTCACCGAAGTGGCGCCCGGCTCGATGACGGTGATCGCGGTGCCCGCCCGAACCTGGTGAAACCTCCTGCGGCGTCCCCGTCGTGGGCGTGTCGGTGCGGCGGCCGACGCGGTCGTGACAGCGGCGTTCCGGCGTAGATCCGACCGACCGGCTCGGTTTTCCCTCCCCGCGTTGGCAAGTGTCCCCTCAGGTGGGCCAAGATGGAGCGCGTGCCGCAACCGGATCCCGATCTGCTCATCGATTTCACCGACGTGACCGTCCGCCGCTCGGGCCATACTCTCGTCGGTCCGGTCACCTGGCAGGTCGAACTCGACGAACGCTGGGTGGTCCTCGGTCCCAACGGCGCGGGCAAGACCTCGCTGCTGCGGATGGCCGCCGCCGAGATGCACCCCACCGCGGGCGTCGCCCATCTGCTCGGGGAGCGGATCGGGAAGGTGGACATCAACGAGTTGCGTCCGCGCATCGGCCTGTCCTCGGCCGCGGTGGCCAGCCGGGTTCCGATCGATGAGAAGGTCAGCGACCTGGTGGTGTCCGCGGGCTACGCGGTGCTCGGCCGCTGGCGGGAGCGCTACGACGAGATGGACACCGACCGCGCCATCGACATGCTGGAAAGCCTCGGGGCCGAACATCTCTCGGACCGCACCTACGGCACGCTGTCGGAGGGCGAGCGCAAACGGGTGCTCATCGCCCGCGCGCTGATGACCGATCCCGAGCTGCTGCTGCTCGACGAACCGGCGGCGGGCCTTGACCTGGGCGGCCGCGAGGAACTGGTGGAGCGGCTCGGCGATCTCGCCGCCGACCCGGACGCCCCCGCGATCGTGCTCGTCACCCATCACGTGGAGGAGATTCCCCCCGGCTTCACCCACGGCCTGCTGCTCAACGAGGGCGAAGTGGTCGCGCAGGGACTGCTGTCCGACGTGCTCACCTCGGAGAACCTCAGCGACGCCTTCCGCCAATCGATCGCGCTGGATCGAGTCGACGGACGCTACTTCGCGCGCCGCTCGCGCCGCGCGGGCCGGCACCGCACCCGCTGACTCGGACGGTGTCCGTCGCTCACCAAGCGCGCGTTAGGGTGCAGGGGTGAGTGAGAAAGAACCGCAGGCAGACTCTCAGCAACCGATCAAAGACGCGTCGACGGTGATGCTGGTGCGCGACGGCGCCGACGGGCCCGAGATCTTCCTGCAGCGCCGGGTCGGCGCCATGGCGTTCGCCGCGGGCATGACCGTGTTCCCCGGCGGCGGCGTCGACCCGTCCGACGGAACCGCGGACATCGCCTGGTCCGGGCCCGAGCCCGCGTGGTGGGCCGAGCGGTTCGCCACCACCGAGGCCAGGGCCAAGGCGCTGGTCTGCGCGGCCGTCCGGGAGACGTTCGAGGAGTGCGGCGTGCTGCTGGCAGGCCCGACCGCCGACAGCGTCGTCTCCGACACCACCGGTTACCGGGACGCGCGCGGCAGGCTGGAGCGCAGGGAATTGTCGCTGGCATCCTTCCTCGCCGAGGAGGAACTCGTCCTACGCGCCGATCTGTTACGGCCGTGGGCGAACTGGATCACCCCGGTCATCGAGCCGCGCCGCTACGACACCCGGTTCTTCGTCGCCATCCTCCCGGAGGGGCAGCTCGCCGACGGCGCCACGTCCGAGGCGGCGGAGGTGCGGTGGAGCACCCCCGCCGAAGCGCTGGCGCGCTGGCGTTCCGGCGCCGACGTGCTGCTGCCGCCGACCTGGACACAACTGGTCGAACTCGGCGAATTCCACTCCACCGCCGACATCCTGGCAGCGCAGCGGGCGATCGATCCGATCCTGCCGGTGCTGGCCGATTCGGACGGCAGACAGTTGCTCTCCTTCCCGGACAACCACCGCTACTTCGCCGATCTCCCCGACGCCGGGCGCCTCAAAGGTTCCGTGCGGCCCTGACGGGGTGCCCCTGCCCCACGTGGAGGTTGGGCGCGGTTTGCCTCCGGCGAATGCCGCTTGCCGCCGCTCTCCGTCCTCAGGGCTGACCAAAGGTGCCGGTGCGCACCCGGTAGCGTGGCCTGCCATGGCCGAATTCGTGACCCTGGAGCTGCCCGAGGGCGATGCCGCGCGCGGCGTGGCCGTCCTGCGGTTCGCCCGCCCGCCGATGAATCTGCTGAACGCGCAGCTGGTGCGGGAACTGGCCGAGGCGGCCGACGCCGTCGCCGCCGACCCGGGCGTTGCCGCGGTGGTCGTGTACGGCGACGAACGGGTGTTCTCGGCGGGTGACGACGTGGCCGAACTGTTCGGTCTCGGCAGTGATCAGGCCGCCGCAATGGCGGCCGACTTGCAGCAGGACCTCGGTTGCCTGGCCCGGATCCCGCAGCCCACGGTCGCGGCGATCAGCGGTTACTGCCTCGGCGGTGGGCTGGAGCTGGCGCTGGGCGCGGACCGCCGCGTCATCGGTGACAACGTCAAGCTGGGTCTGCCGCAGATCAAGACGGGCTTGATCCCGCTCGCGGGCATCCGTCGGCTCGCCCTGCTGATCGGACCGGGCCCGGCCAAGGACCTCGTCTACACCGGTCGTTTCGTCGAGGCGGACGAGGCGAAGGCGCTCGGCCTCGTCGACGAGGTCGTCGCGCCGGACGACGTGTACACCGCCGCGATGCGGTGGGCACGCCAGTTCACCGACGGTCCCGCCCGCGCCCTGGCCGCCGCCAAAGCGGTCTTCGAAGCAGGTCCGCACGGCCTCGATCGCGCCCGTGGCGAGTGGTCGGCCCTGTTCACGACCGAAGATCGCCTGATAGGAACAGGTTCCTATCTGACCGACGGTCCGGGGTCGGCGGAATTCGTGGGGCGATAGCAGGCGTCAACTGCGGATTTGGGTAGGCTTGCCGACCATGACGGTACGTCCCGACGACCCCGCGCCGAACCCGCACGCCACCGAGGCAGAGGTCGAAGCAGCGCTCAAGGATACGAAGCTGGCCCAGGTTCTCTACCACGACTGGGAGGCCGAGACCTACGACGACAAATGGTCCATCTCCTATGACGAGCGCTGTATCGAGTACGCGCGCGGCCGGTTCGACTTGGCCGTGGGTCCCGCGCCACTGCCTTACGGCAAGGCGCTGGAACTGGGCTGCGGTACCGGCTTCTTCCTGCTGAACCTGATGCAGGCGGGCGTGGCGAAGTCCGGCTCGGTCACCGACCTGTCGCCGGGCATGGTCAAGGTCGCGCTGCGCAACGCGCAGCACCTCGGTCTGGACGTGGACGGCCGGGTCGCCGACGCGGAGACCATCCCCTACGACGACGACACCTTCGATCTGGTGGTCGGCCACGCGGTGCTGCACCACATCCCCGACGTCGAGCTGGCGCTCAAGGAGTGCCTGCGTGTGCTCAAGCCGGGCGGCCGCTTCGTGTTCGCCGGCGAGCCGACCACCGTCGGCAACTTCTACGCGCGCTGGCTGGGCCGGATCACCTGGAAGGCCACCACCACGGTCACCAAGCTGCCGATGCTCAGCGACTGGCGGCGTCCGCAGGAGGAGCTGGACGAGTCCTCGCGCGCGGCCGCCCTGGAGGCGGTCGTCGACCTGCACACGTTCGATCCGCGCGCCCTGGAGGCGATGGCCCGCTCGGCGGGCGCCGTCGAGGTGGCCGCCAAGACCGAGGAATTCGCGGCCGCGCTGTGGGGCTGGCCGGTGCGCACCTTCGAGGCGGCCGTGCCCGCCGAGAAGCTCACCTGGCGCTACCGGATGGCGATGTACCGCGCTTGGCTGGGGTTGAGCTGGGTGGACGAGAACGTCATGCGCCGTGTGGTGCCGCGCCAGTTCTTCTACAACGCCATGATCACCGGCGTGAAGCCGAGCTCCGCCGGAAAGTAGTGGGCCGCGCTACCTCTCGCGACCGCATCGCCGACCTGGGCAGCGACCATGCTGCCCAGGTGAGACGGCCCGCGTCTGCGCGTCGGAACCTGGAGATGGGGCGCCACCGCAACGGTGACCGGACCAAGGCTCACGGGATCGCCACAGAAATTCGGGAACAGGTCGCCGTTGAGATCACCCGCACCGGCAACCCGAGCCGGGCCGTCGCGACGACTCGGGTTGCGGTCCCGACACCCGGACTCAGGCTGGTCGGCACGGTGCGGACGACTACGGGAGCTCGGTAGTGGGCTACCGCTTCACCCGTGATGATGTCGGGTACCTCGGTAGCGCGATCGGCCGGGACGCGCTGGCCGAGGCGGATCGGCTGGCGCTCACCCCGGCGACGCACCTGCGGGATCTCGAGTTCGTGCGTCGCGCGCACGGCGACCGGGCGGCGGCCCTGATCGAGACCGTGCGATTGCGGCGCAGAGCCGCCGCGAAACTCCTCGACGCCGGGCAGTGGCTCCTCACCGACGACGCGCTTCAGCAGGCCACCCCGACGCTCGTGGCACGGCAGCGGGCCACCCGGCTGGCCGGGCGGACGGTGCACGACGTCACCTGCTCGATCGGAGCCGAACTCGTCGAGCTGGCCCGGGTGTGCCCGGCGGTGCTCGGCAGCGATCTGGACGAGGTGCGGCTGGCGATCGCCGCGCACAACCTGGGGGCGCACCGGCTCGGAGCGGGGGAGCGGGCCTGCCTCACGTCCGCCGCCTCCCCGTCGGAGCTGACCCGGAATGTGATGCTGATCAGGGCGGATGCGCTGCGTCCGAGTAGTCGCGACACCGTGATCATCGCCGACCCGGCCCGGCGCGCCGACGGCCGCCGCACGCACGACCCGGCCAAACTCCAACCGCCGCTGCCGGATCTGCTCGCGGCCTACGCCGCCCGTGATATCGCCGTGAAATGCGCTCCCGGTCTGGACTTCGACCGGCTCGACTGGTCCGGTGAGGTCGAGGTGGTCTCGCTCGACGGCTCGGTGCGTGAGGCGTGCCTGTGGTCTCCAGGGCTCACCGAGGCCGGAGTGACCCGTCGCGCGAGGGTGCTCTCGTCCAAGGGCGGCGGGTGGACCATCACCGATGCCGAACCCGACGTCATCGAGGAGCGCCCGCCGGGGCAGTGGATCATCGACCCGGACGGCGCCGTCGTGCGTGCCGGACTCGTGCGTCATTACGCCGCGAAACACGGCTTGTGGCAATTGGATCCGCGCATCGCCTATCTCACCGGAGACACCGTCCCCGAGGGTGTGCGTGGCTTCCGCATCCTCGACCGCATGGACTTCCGCGAGAAATCCCTTCGCGCCGAACTCCATCGCCGCGACTGCGGCCCTCTCGAAATCCGCACGCGAGGCGTGGATATCGACCCCGATGCGCTCCGTTCGCGCCTCAAACTCCGTGGCACTCGACCGCACACGCTGGTGATCACACGAATCGGCCGTGCCGCGACGGTCTTCCTCTGTTCCACCCCGTGACGATCCGGCTGCGTCGCGCGCTACGCCGGGAGTTTCGCGACGACGAGTCTCGCCGCGGCGGCCCACCGTCGGTCTGTCGGCGGGGCGGACAGATTGCTGCCGACGAGAAAGACGCGGACGACGAACCGGTCGGTGAGGACCCAAGCCTGCGGGAACTCGGCCTTCGCTTCGATGAGGACCGATCGCCCGATCCCCGGGAGTTCGCGCGTGGTCGGACTCTTCAGCCGCGCGATGGTCGCCTCGGTCACCGAACCCTGTTGCGGCCGCATCACCTTGATCGATGCGGTGAAGGACAGAATCCCACCGGCGGTGAGGTAGTAGGTGCAGCTTCGGCCGTAGGAACCGTCGTCGCGCTTGGTCTTGGTGTCGTGCCCGTCGCCGAGGCTCACCTCCGCCAAGGCACTGATTTCCGCCCCGCTCAGAACACACTCGTCATCGACGGCGTGTTCCTGGAACGGATCATCGGCGACCGGCGCCGGTGTGGTTGTCGCGGCCCGGCTCTGCGACGCTGCCACCGGACGCCCGTCGACCGTGCCGGCGCACGCCGCGGTAGACGTGAGTAGAGCGATAGCGACTACCGTCGCCCCGCCGAGACGCGCAAGAATCCCACTCTTCGCCAAAGTTCCCCCCTCGGACCAGCACACAACAAGATCGAGGCGACTCTACCGCCGACTCGGCCGCGCCGACCAACCGCGCTGCCGCGGCCTCAAAGATGCCATTCGCCACTTCGCGGTCCGGCTCAGACGAAGACCCGCCCGGCGTACGAGCGGGGGTGAGAGGACCGACGATGCTTACTTCTCCGGCGCGAACGCGAAGATCTCGCCGATGCGGGTGGCGACCACGACCTCGCCCTTCGCGCCGACCGATGTGCCGGTGGTGGTGCCCTTCGCGCCCGGCAGCACATCGGAGTCGAGGGTGGCTCCGGTCTGCGTGTCGAAGGTGACGAGGTTCAGGCCGTCGCCGATCGCCGCGACGGCGTAGCCGGTGTCGCCCGCGGTCTGCGCCGCGGAGCCGCGCAGCGCCAGATCCTTGCGCTCCCAGACGGTTTCCACCGCGTCGCCGTTGTCCCGCAGCCCGAGCAGGTAGCCGTCGTCGCCGGAGGGGATGATCAGGCCGTCGTCCGACACCGAGATGCCCCCGCGCGGCGTCCAGTCCAGCCGGTGGACCCACTTGGTTCGCCCGTCGGCGGTGTCCAGGGCGATCAGGCGGTTGTTGTTGTCGCCCACGTAGAGGGTGGCGCCGTCGGCGGACAGGGCCGGGCTGGTCGCGCTGCCGCCGAGCAGCAGTTCGGCGCTCCACTCCCGCACGAGCTTCTCGCCGGTGTAGCGCAACGCGACCACTGCCGCCGCGGGCCGCCCCGGCTGCCAGAGCGTCACGTAGAAGCGGCCACTGCCGGCGTCGACGGCGGAGATGGTCGCGACGGGGCACTGCGGCCCGCCGGTGGCGCAGTCGTCCAGGCCCTGGCTCGCGTCGGGCCAGCTGAGGCCCGCGTGCACGAGGAAATCCGGTTCGCCGAGCAACTGCACGGTCGGCACCGTCCGGTCGCCTGTCTGCCTCGACAGCACGTCGACCTGGCCGGAACGCGTGACGGTCAGCAGCTTTCCGTCACCGGTGAACTGCACCGAGGCCGGTGTTCCCGCGACGGGCGTGGCCCACCGTGGCTGCCCCAGGTAGTTGAACGAGATCACCCGGCTGTCGTCGCCGACGTAGACGTTGCTCATCCCGTCGACCGACGAGGGCGCGGTAATCGCGCTCGGGCCCAAGGCGTTGCAGAACCGTTTGCGGCCGGTGGCCATCTGGAAGGAGAAGATCGAGCAGTTCTGCAGGCGGGTGGTGACGAACAGCTGGCTGTCGGGCCCCAGCGTGATCGGCTGGGCGATCGGGCCGCCGACCGGCCGCTGCCAACTCAGCTCGAGCTCCCGCGATCCGGTGACCGGGCCGGTGCCGCTGTTGCGGCCGTCGTGATAGGCGGCGGTCCAGCCCTTGCCGGTGCCGACGGTGATGTCGTCGTAATCGGTGCCGCACCCGGCCAATGCCAGCGCGCCGACCGCGGCCAGCGCGGCCGCGGCACGTTTCCGGGACGGTCGCCACATGGAAGTAGCCAGTACGCCGCCGCTTCGCACCTGCCGCACTCCTGTCGTCGTTGGCGTTCGCCGTCGCCGTCTCCGGCGCAGGAGTCACTGTACGGGAGGTCCGCGCGCGGGTGAACGCGTCCCGGCGTTCTCGTCGCGGGTGCTCGTCGTGGTGCTCACCGCGGGCGATAGGCTCTATCCGTCGCCGCCGAGGCGCGCGACGGCCGGTAGGACCACGACAGGAGAACCGTTCGTGACGAGCATGTGGGGCGCACCGTTGCGCTCGCGCTGGCGGGGATCGCGCCGCCGGGATCCGCAGCAGGCGCGTTTTCTGACGCCGGCGTCGCTGCGCTGGGTGCTCGCGAACCGGGCGTACACGCCCTGGTATCTGGTGCGCTACTACCGGCTGTTGAAGTTCCGCCTGGCGAACCCGCACATCGTGCTGCGCGGTATGGTCTTCCTCGGCCGCCGCGTGGAGATCCACGCCACCCCGGAGCTGGCCCGCATGGAGATCGGCCGCTGGGTGCACATCGGCGATGGCAACGCGATCCGCTGCCACGAGGGTTCGCTGCGCATCGGTGACAAGGTGGTGTTCGGCAAGGACAACGTCGTGAACACCTATCTCGACATCGAGATCGGGGAATCGACCCTGGTCGCCGACTGGTGCTACATCTGCGACTTCGACCACAAGATGGACGACATCAACGTTCCGATCAAGGACCAGGGGATCGTGAAGAGCCCGGTGCGCATCGGCCCCGACACCTGGATCGCCGCCAAGGTGACCGTGCTGCGCGAGACCAGCGTCGGCCGCGGCTGCGTGCTCGGCGCGCACGCCGTGGTCAAGGGTGAGATCCCGGACTACAGCATCGCCGTCGGCGCACCGGCCAAGGTCGTCAAGAACCGTAAGGCGGCCTGGGAGGCGGGCGCCGAGCAGCGTGCGGAATACCTCGCCGCGCTCGAGGACATCGCCCGCAAGAAGAACGGCGCCACGCAGACCGCCTGACGGGTAGAGCTGGACGGAGTCGCGGCGGCCTCACCTCAGGGCCGGCGAGGGTCTACGCAGTGGCGCCTGAGCGCAGCGCGCGTTCATCCGCGGAGTTCGTCGCGCCGAGCCGTGCGCGGCTGTCGCTGGACGAGCGTCGCCCGCTCGGGTTCCCCACGCCCGCACCTCCGATCCGAGCGGAGACCCGAGGCTGCCCGTTCGAGGCCCGGATTCGTCGGTGCGGGCGAGTAGGTTCGGCGCTATGACTGCCTACGCCGCGCTGCTGCGCGGGATCATGCCGAGCAATCCGAACATGAGCAACGCCAAATTGCGCGGGGTTTTCGAATCGCTCGGCTTCGAAGGCGTCGGCTCGGTACTGGCCAGCGGCAATATCGTGTTCCACACCGCGGAGTCCGACGTGCCCGAGCTCGAGGATCGCATCCAGCAGGCGCTGATCCGGGAGTTGGGGATCGGCGGCGGCACGATCATCCGCAGCCACGACGAACTGCGTGCGCTGCTCGACACCGACCCGTTCCACGGTCTGACCCACGGGCGGGGCACGTACCTGATCGCGACGTTCCTCAAGGACACCGCCGAGCCGCCGGCCAGCCTGCCCGAGCACCCCGATCCGCTCACCCGGGTCGTCGGCTACGACGAGGCCGCGCGCGCCTTCCTCGCGATCATCGACAACAGCGAGCCGGGCAAGACGCCGGACTTCATGGCGTGGCTGGAGAAGACGTACGGCAAGGACATCACCACTCGCACCTGGCTCACCGTCGAGCGCATCGTCAAGAAGCTCGCGGCCTAGCCGGGCCGGATTACTTCGGATCGCGTTCCGGCAGCGGACGTTCCACGATCGAGGGGCGGCCGAGCGGGTTGCGCACCCGCCGCTTGGCCGAGTGGTACACCTGGGCGGTCTCCGCGGCCACCACGTCCCACGCGAAATCGGCGGTGAGCCGTTCGCGGGCGGCGTAGGCGCGCTGCTGCGCGGCGGCGGGGTCGTCGAGGGTGGCGCGGACCGCCTCGACCAAGCCGTCGATGTCCGCGGGCGCGAACGAGGCGCCGGTGACGCCGTCGATCACCGCCTCGCCCAAGCCGCCCGCCGTCGAGGTGATCAGCGGGGTGCCCGCCGCGGCCGCCTCGAGCGCGACGATGCCGAAGGGTTCGTACCGGCTGGGCAGCACGATCGCGTCGGCGCCGTGCAGCCAGCCGAGCAGTTCGGAGTGGTCGAGCTGACCGGCGAAGGTCACCGCGCGGGCCACGCGGTGCACCCGGGCGCGCTCGCGCAACCACTCGAACTGGGTGCCGACGCCGGCGACGGTCAGGGTGGTGCCGGGATGGGCGCGGCGGATGCGGGGCAGCGCGGCGATCGCGTCCTGCACGCCCTTCTCGTACTCGAGCCTGCCCACGTACAGCAACCGGGGCGGACCGCTGCGCGGCGAGCGCGGGCGGAAGGTCCACGCGCCCACGTCGATTCCGTTGCGGATCACCGTCATCGGGATCCGCTCCGGACCGTAGAGCCGTTCGACCTCGTCCTGCATGGACGACGAACAGGTGATCAGCGCGTCGGACTCGTTGGCAAGCCACCACTCCACCGAGTGCACCTGCTTGTTGACCTTGCCCGCGACCCACCCGCTGTGCCGTCCCGCCTCGGTGGCGTGGATGGTCGACACCAGCGGCACGTCGTAGTACTCGGCCAGGGCGATGCCGGGGTGGGCGACCAGCCAGTCGTGCGCGTGCACCACGTCGGGCGTCCAGCCGTCGCCGATGCCCGGCTTGCCGAGCGCGACGCCCGCGCGCACCATCGCGTGCCCCATGGCAAGCGTCCAGGCGAGCATGTCCTCGCCGAAGTCGAAGACCGGCGGGTCCTCCGCGACCGCCACCACCAGCACGCCGTCGGCGATGTAGGAGTGCGTGGGATGGGTCGCGGCGTCGGTGCCGGAGGGACGCCGGGACAGCACGACCACCTCGTGACCGGCCGCGGCCAGTTCGACCGCGAGGTGATGCACGTGCCTGCCGAGCCCGCCCACCACGACCGGCGGGTACTCCCACGACACCATCAAAATCTTCATGCAAGTCCTTCTGCGGCCGAGCCCGGGTCCGCCGGAACCGGCCCGCGGTCCGCGGTGGCGGAGCCCGGTCCTGGCACGGCGGCGGATACTGCCCCGGTGGCGCTGGGTACGGACCCCGCGGAGGTGAGTCGTCGCGCGTCCACGCCGGGGAAGAGTCCGTCAGCTGCCCCCCATCCTGCCGCCAACTGCCGTGCTTTCGCGAGTTGGCCCGCCCCGACGGCCGCGGCGATTTCCCGGACCGCGTGGGCGTGCCGGTGCGCCCGGTCGCGCGCGTAACCCGCGGCGGAGTCCTTGCTCACCATGAACGCCCAGTCGCTGGAGACGGTGAGGATCGCCTCGCGCAGCAGTTGATCGGCGACGTGGTCGCGCAGCCCGAGTGCGCCGCCCTGCGCGGCGCGCATCTTGTCGATGGTGTCCAGGGTCAGCCGCACGATGTCGTCGTTGAGCTCGACCAGATCCCGTACCTGCTCGCCTGCCCACACCCGCCAGTCCTTGCCCGAACCCCAGGACGAGTCGGCCAGCGGCACCGGTTCGCCCAGGTAGCCGCGTGTTCGCGCGTCGGCAAGGGTGCCCACCGTGACGCCCGCTTCCGGCAGCGCGCGCAACACCTGCGCCAGCCACTGCGGCCCCTCGTGCCACCAGTGGCCGAACAGTTCGGTGTCGAACGCGGCCACGACCAGGGCGGGCCGGCCGATCCGGTCGGACTCGGCGATCAACCGTTCGCGCACGGTCCGCACGAAGTCGTCCACGTCCCGCGCCACGGCCGCGGCGGCCAGTTCCGGATCGTAGGGAGCCTTGTCCGGGCCCGCCACGGTCTTGCCGGTGACCCGCGCGGGTTTGAGACCCGTCGCATGGTCGTAGTGATGAAAGTCACGGTAGGCGCCGTGGCCCGGGTAGCCGGATTTCGGGGACCAGACCCGGTAACTCACCTGCAGATCGCGGCCGAACGCGACCACGTCGGAATCCCGCACCGGACGTCCGAGCGTCGTGTCGCCGCGCAGCGCGGGACCGTCGACCATGAAATGTGTCACACCCGCGGCGGCGTAACCGACCTCCATGCCGGGTGTGTATCCGCATTCCGGCGCCCAGATGCCCGTCGGTGTGTGACCCCAGCGGTGCCGCGCGTCGGCCAGGCCCTCGGTGAGCTGGAACCGGCGCATTCGCGGATCCAGCAGCGGCTGGAACGGGTGGGCCAGCGGGCCGCCGAGCAGTTCGATGGTCTCCGCGTCGATGAGCGCCCGCCAGACCGGCGCCGCGCCGTGCCGCCAGTGCTGCTCGAACTCGGCCAGGGCGGCGGCGGCCAAGCGATGTTCGTGCCTGCCCAGCGCGACATTGCCCGCCATGGCGGCTTCGTCGGCGCGCAGCTGCCAGTTGCCCAGCCAGTGGTGCATGCCCGCCAGGCAGTGCGGGTCGTCCAGCTGGGCCGCGAGTACCGGCGTGATGCCGAGGCTGAGCAGATGCGAACGTCCTTCGGCCGCAAGGGTTCGCAGGACCTCGACGAGGGGCAGGTAGGACGCTGCCCAGGACTGGTAGAGCCATTCCTCGCCGACCGGCCAGCGGCCGTGATGGGCCAGCCAGGGCAGGTGGGAGTGCAGGACCAAGGTGAACTGGCCCGGCACCGGGCTTGCGGTACTGAGATCGGTCAAGGCTTCACCGCGATGGCGACCAGATCCAGACTCGCGTCGATGTCCGCGGCGACCAGCGCGAAATCGTCCACCGTGACGCTCGCGACGTCCGCGGTCAGTTCCGCAGGCCACGGTTCGCCCGCCAGCGCCCGTTCGATCTGCGCGTCGATGAACGACCCGCCGTGCTTGGCGTCCAACGCTTTCAGGCCGGGCCCGTGGTGCACGCCGATCATCTGCGTGACCTCGAAACCGGCATCGACCAGCAATTCGGTCAACTCGGCCGCGTTCAGTTCCCTGGTGTGGAACGGGTTGAGCGGAGTGTCGCGACCGGGGGAGAAGGTGATCCGGTTGGGTGTGCTGATCAGCAGTTCGCCGCCGGGGCGCAGCACCCGCAGGCACTCGCGCAGGAACTGGGACTGGTCCCAAAGATGTTCGATCACTTGGAAGTTCACCACGACGTCGACCGAGGCGTCTTCCAGCGGCAGTTCGGCGAGGTTGCCCTGGATCATCTCCACGCGGGGGTAGCGCGCGCGCACGTGCTCGACGGCGCTGGTGTCGTAGTCCACGCCGATCACCTTGGTGGCCACGCCCGCGATCATGTCCGCGCCGTAGCCCTCGCCGGAACCCGCCTCCAGCACGGTCTTTCCGGCGCAGCGGTCCAGCAGGCGGGCGTAGGCGATCTCGTGCCTGCGGAACCAGTAGTTCTCCTCGGCGATGCCGGGAACGGTGCGCTCGCCGGTCAGCGGCAGTGGTTCGACGGCGCCGACGGCGGCCTCGGTGTCCACGGAGATGCCGGACGGGTCGCCCACTGCGGCAGGGATCACAGCCTCGCTCATCACTCCGACGTTACTGGCACCGCATCCGCGGGAAACACCCCACCCGGTCGGCTCGGAAGTGCGGCTCTGGCAGGCCGGACCCGGGGCCGCCGAACCGGGGCACTGTAACGCGTGGTACCCACTTGTGAGAGAGAAGCCACCAAGTTACCCACGGGTAACTTAACGTAAGGTAATGTCACGGCCTGAGCCACCCACCCGGGCGTACGGCGCAGCTCGTGCGACCACCATTTACGTGTAACCAGAACAGGAGGTCGACGAAGACCGATGCCGAACATCGTCGTACTCATCAAGCAGGTTCCCGACACATGGTCGGAGCGCAAACTCACCGACGGTGACTACACGCTCGATCGCGAGGCCGCCGACGCCGTCCTCGACGAGATCAACGAGCGTGCCGTCGAAGAAGCGCTGCTGATCAAGGAAGCCCAGGGCGGTGAGGTCACCGTGCTGGCCGCCGGTCCCGACCGCGCCACCGAGGCCATCCGCAAGGCGCTGTCCATGGGCGCCGACAAGGCCATCCACATCAACGACCCGGCCATCCACGGCTCCGACGCCGTGCAGACGGCGTGGGTGCTGGCCAGCGCGCTCGGCCAGGTCGAGGGTGTCGAGCTGGTCATCGCGGGTAACGAGGCCACCGACGGTCGCGCCGGCGCCGTGCCCGCGATCATCGCCGAATACCTCGGCCTCCCGCAGCTGACGCACCTGCGCAAGCTGACCGTCGACGGTGACAAGATCACCGGCGAGCGCGAGACCGACGACGGCGTGTTCAAGCTGGAGGCCACCCTCCCGGCCATCGTCAGCGTCACCGAGAAGATCAACGAGCCGCGCTTCCCGTCCTTCAAGGGCATCATGGCCGCGAAGAAGAAGGAAGTGCAGACCTTCACGCTGGCCGACCTGGGCGTCGACCCGTCGACCGTGGGCGTCGCGAACGCGGGCTCCACTGTCACCGCGGCCACCCCGAAGCCTCCGCGCACCGCGGGCGAGAAGATCGCGGACGAGGGCGACGGCGGCAGCAAGATCGCTCAGTACCTGATCGGCCAGAAGATCATCTGATCTCGGTAGCGCCTGCAGACTTCCTAGGAGAGAACAAATGGCTGAAGTACTCGTGCTCGTCGAGCACGCCGAGGGTGCGATCAAGAAGGTCAGCACCGAACTGCTCACCGCGGCTCGCGCTCTCGGCGAGCCCGCCGCCGTCGTGCTCGGCACGGCGGGCACCGGCGAGAAGCTGGCCGACGCGCTGGCCGCCGCGGGCGCCGAGAAGATCTACATCGCCGAGTCCGACGATGTGGAGAACTACCTGGTGACCCCGAAGGTCGACGTGCTGGCCGCGCTGACCGAGTCGGTCTCGCCCGCCGCCGTGATCGTCGCCGCCACCGCCGAAGGCAAGGAGGTGTCGGGTCGCCTGGCCGCCCGCATCGGCTCCGGCCTGCTGGTCGACGTCATCGACGTGAAGTCCGACGGCACCGCGGTGCACTCCATCTTCGGTGGCGCGTTCACCGTCGACGCCAAGGTGACCGGCGATGTTCCGGTGATCTCGGTCCGCCCGGGCGCCGTCGAGGCCTCGGCGCAGGCCGGTGCGGGCGAGAAGGTGACCGTCGAGGTGCCCGCGCAGGAAGACGGCGTGGTCAAGGTGACCTCGCGGGAGCCGGTCGTGGCCGGTGACCGTCCGGAACTCACCGAGGCGGGCATCGTGGTCTCCGGCGGCCGCGGCGTCGGCTCCGCCGACAACTTCTCGGTCGTCGAGGCGCTGGCCGACTCGCTCGGCGCGGCGGTCGGCGCCTCGCGCGCCGCCGTCGACTCGGGCTACTACCCGGGCCAGTTCCAGGTCGGCCAGACCGGTAAGACGGTCTCGCCGCAGCTGTACATCGCCCTCGGCATCTCCGGCGCGATCCAGCACCGCGCGGGCATGCAGACCTCGAAGACCATCGTCGCGGTCAACAAGGACGAAGAGGCGCCGATCTTCGAGATCGCCGACTACGGCATCGTGGGCGACCTGTTCAACGTCGCGCCGCAGCTGACCGAAGCGGTCAAGTCGCACAAGGGCTGACACCCTCCGGACGGTCGAAAGGCGGCCCCGACCTTCAGGCCGGGGCCGCCTTTTGCTGCATACCCGTCAGATGGACCGAGACCGCTCTGGTCGGCGTGGTTGACGAATCTCGTGCGTTGCCTGCTAGTTTCAGTGGCGTCAAGTCCCCCGAAGGGGGGGAGTCATCGACACTAGGGGATCAGAAGTGAAGAAGACGGTTACGGGACTGCTGATGGGCGTGCTGGCTACGGGGGCCCTGATCGCCTCCGCGCCTGCGGCGCAGGCAAAGGTGTATCCGAACGAAAAGGAATGCCTGGCCGCCGCGAAGCAGGAGGAGGCGCGGCGCGTTTCCGCGGGCGACATCAATGTCCCCCACTACAGCTGCAGGCCCGAAGGAAACGGCTGGCGAGTGGGCATCTTCCGCTGATCGACGTGGTGAGGGCGGGCTGACCTGGTCCGTACCGCCCTCGCCGCACGATCTGCCGCACAACCCCAGGACCACCGCGTCGATTGCCGCGCGGTGGTCCTGTTCCGTTTTCGACCACAGCCGACTCGAGTCCCGCGATCAGGACGTCGAAGACGCCATCTACGACTGTGACCACACAACTGGTCGAGCGAACAGCCACCGTGCGGCCGACGTGTTGTTTGTGCGCATCGACCACGAAACCGGAGAACCGACGCCGGGGTGCGAGCAACTCCGCCTAGGCGCTGGTCGGTTCGAACCGTTGCGGTCGATGAGGATGTAGAGGCGCTGATCTTCGAGCGCTTGGTTTGTTGTGCTCGGCCGGAAAAGGTCGGCGCGAAATTGGTGCGACCTCTCGAGGCCAGGTGAGCGAAAATCGTGACAGATGCGAAAGAAAATACGGTGCAAATGATTTGACGTCGGAGATGCGGGTGGCGGACTTACACTCGGCCGGTGAGCATCCCCACGGAACCGATCGGTAGCATCCCTCGACCTCACGATCTGCTGGCCGCCATGGCCGACGATTCCGGCGACGCAACCGCGCTCGCCGAACTCCAGCGGAGCGCGGTCGCCGAGACCATCCGCAAGCTGGAAGAACTGGGCTCTCCCGTCGTCACCGACGGCGAGCAGTCCAAGCCGAGCTTCGCCACCTATCCGATCGCCGGGCTGGACAATTTGGCCCCGGACGGGGCGGTCATCCCGTTCGCCGACGGGCACCAAAGACAGCTGCCCCGGCTGGCCTCCGGCCCGTTCCGTTATGCCGCGCACGCGGCGGACTATCTGCGCGACGCGCGGCAGCACGCCACCGTTCCGGTGAAGCAGGCCGTCATCGCGCCGTCGGCGCTCAGTCTGCTGTATCCGGCCGACGGGATCGAGGGTTACCCCCGCGAGCAGTTCCTCGCAGACCTCGCCGACGCGGCCGAGGCCGACATCCGCGGCTGTCTGGAGGCGGGCGCGCACCTGGTGCAGCTGGACTTCACCGAGGGGCGGCTGTCGCTCAAACTCGATCCGAGCGGCGGCGTGCTCGACCAGTTCATCGAGCTGAACAACACGGTGCTCGATCGGTTTTCGGACGAGGAGCGGGCCAGGATCGGCGTGCACACCTGCCCGGGTGGTGACCAGGACTCCACGCACAGCCTGGACGTGGACTACGTCCAACTGCTGCCGAAGCTGCTGCAATTAAGGGTGGGCGCGTTCTACCTCCAGTTCGCCAGCGAGCCGGACCCGGAGAAGGTGCTCGCCGTGGTCGCCGAGCACCTGCCCGCCGAGGCACGGGTGTTCATCGGCGTCACCGACCCGATCGATCCGCGCGTCGAGACACCCGAACAGGTGCGTGACCGCGTGCTGCTCGCCGCTCGCTTCCTGCCCGTCGATCGGTTGGGCACCTGCGACGACTGCGGCTTCTCGCCGTTCGCCGACGACACCTCTACCTCACGGGAGACCGCGTTCGCCAAGATCCGCGCGCGCATCGAGGGCACGGCGCTGGCGGCCACGGAATTGGGTGTCTGATTCGCGCACCTGGACTCGGTTGAACGGCCCTGGCAACCCTCGGGGCCGTTCCCGATCGGTTGGGCAGGCTCGGAATGAGATGCCGCCGACGCACAATGGAGTCGGCAGCAGTTCACGGGCTCACGCGAGGCCGCTCGAGCCGTGAGCACCGTTCCGGTTCACCGGAATCACGGAATTCTCGACGACATCGCAGTGCAAGGACCGAACCCGATCGGAATCGGATTCACTCCGCTTCCCTGAGCGCTGGTGCGAGCACGCTGCCCGCTCGATCGACGCGCCAGCGATCGTCGCTGTGGACGATGCCGCCGGTTCCGTGACCGGAGCCGGGGACCGCTCGCAGCCGACGTCTCGCGGCGATGAACGGCCCGCTGACGAATGACCGTGCTCAGCAGCGGTGCAGCGCCAAGAGCAGGGTGTCCAGGATCGGTGATCGCCGGGCGTCGGCGCGCAGGACCGCCGACACGGGGATGCGCAATTTGGACTCGGCCAGCCGCAGCACCACCAGTCCCTCGGTCGTGCTCTCGGCGTACAGGACCGTCCACGCGTCGGGCCGGTTGATCAACTCCATCGTCGCCGTGTGATCGGGCGGGATCGGCGGTCCGAACGTGGGGCCGGTGGGCAGTTCGGCGAAGGCGTTGCGGATCACGGTGTGCAGCAGGACCTGTTCCTGCTCCGGCGGCAGCAGCAGCGGGTACGAACTCAGGTCCGCCAGGGTCACCGTGTCTTTGGTCGCCAGCGGATGTGCGCTGGAGGTGGCGATCACGAGGTCCTCGACCCAGAGTTGCTCCACCACGAGGCCCGGCTGGTCGACGCGGCCGCGAATGAGCGCCAGATCACAGTCCCCGTCGGCCACCGCGGTGATGCGCTGACGGAAGGGTTTGATCACGAACTCGATCTCCGCCTCCGGATGCGCGGCGCGCGCGGCCGCGATGGCCGACAGCGAGCGGGTGGCGAAGGACATGTTCGCGGCCAGCCGGATGCGCGGCCCCACCGTTCGCACGGCGGCCCGGATCGCCGATTCCAGGCTCAGCATTTGTTTCGCCAGGGGAAGTAGCCGGGCGGTCGCGTCGGTGGGGACGACCGAGCGGGTCGAGCGCTCGAACAGTTGCACGCCGAGGTCGCGCTCGAGCCGGGAGATCTGGTGGCTGATCGCCGACTGCGAGATGAAGCACCGCGCCGCGGCGCCGCTGAAGCTGAGCTCCTCGCACACCGCGACGAAGTAGGTGAGCTGCCGAAGTTCCACAGCGACCTCCTATTAATTACGAATCGAGATAAGACTCATCTGAATTATGCGCCCACACACCTGAAATATCCGTCCTCCGGATCGCGGTTGGTAATGAGAGAAGGAGGCTGTCATGCAGTACGTGGAAGCGGGAATCGAAACCGCGGGTGTCGTCATTGTCGGATCGGGGTTCGGCGGGCTCGCCGCCGCCAAGCAGCTGGCCAAGTCGGGGGTGGACTATGTGCTGATCTCCAGCACGCCCGAGCATCTGTTCCAACCGCTGTTGTACCAGGTAGCGACCGGTGTGCTCGCATCGGATGAGATCGCGCCGCCGATCGCGGGCATTCTGCGCCGCCATCGCGAGGCGGACGTGCGCCTGGGCACGGTGGTCGACATCGATCCCGATCGGGCCGTCCTCACCTACGAGCACGAGGGCGAGCGCCACCGCATCCGTTACGGCTCGCTGATCGCGGCCACCGGGGCCAGCCAGTCGTACTTCGGCCGGGACGATTTCGCCGAGAAGACCTTCTCGCTCAAGACCATCGACGACGCGCGGCGGCTGCGCGCGCAGATCCAGCGCGTCTTCACCGAAGCCGCGCAGGCCGACGAGCAGACCAGGCGCAGGCTGCTGAGCTTCGTCGTGGTCGGCGCGGGGGCGACCGGCGTCGAGGTGGCGGGACAGCTGAAGGAGCTGGCGAAACGGTATTACCACCAGGAGGTTTCGGTCACGCTCGTGGAGGGCGCGGGCGAGGTGCTTCCGCCGTTCGGGGGCGGGCTGTCGGAATACGCGAAGAAGTCGCTCACCCGCAGCGGCGTGGATGTGCTGCTCGGCACCTTCGTCACCGACATCGAGCACGGCAAGGTCACCGTCAAGAGCGCCGACGGGGTCGAGCACGGCATCGCGGCGGAGACGGTGGTCTGGTCGGCGGGCGTGCAAGCGGGCGGGTTCGCGAAGATCCTGGCCGAGGCCACGGGCGTGGCGACCGACCGGGCGGGCCGGCTGCTGATCAACCCGGACCTCACCGTCGGCGGTTACGCCGACATCTACGCCATCGGCGACATGACCTCGCTCAACGGCTACCCCGGCCAGTCGCCGGTCGCCATGCAAGAGGGCAGGCACGCCGCCGACATCATCCGCCGCAAGAAGCAGCCCGGTACCCCGTTCACCTACTGGGACAAGGGCAGCATGGCGGTCATCAGCCGGTTCAGCGCCGTGACGAAGCTCAACGAGCGCATCACCTTCCGTGGCGTCGTCGCCTGGGTCATATGGCTCGCGGTGCACTTGTTCTATCTGGTCGGCTTCCGCAACCGCTTCGCCGCGGTCGCTTCGTGGTTGGTCGCGTTCATCGGCACCGGACGTCCCGGTTTCGCCGAAGAGGACACGACTGCGCCGAAGGTACACGCCGCGCGAAGCCGCGCCGCTTGATCACTTCTCGCACCTGAGGAATCGCGCTGCTCGCTGTCGGAAGCGGCGCGATTCACGGTGTGCGGCCGGCGCGCAGCTTGCCACGCCGCACTGGACCACAACGGCGACCCGCGCGACAAACCGCATGTCGGAAGCGTTTGCGATGCCGATGGACGAACACGGTGGAACCGTTCGGTGAACGCTCGGTGTGACCGCCGTCTCGTTAACCCAACCGGCATCGCGGCGACACTTCGAGGTTGCTGAGGCGCATTGTCGGACTGGCTTCATCATGGATATGACTATTTCGTCCGTGTTGACAGCCCCGGCTCGAGCGACGGACTCCGGGGAGGGGCGGCCGCGCTACTCGCTGGTGGTCTCCTCCGACCGCGACCACCGTGTCGCCGCACAGCGCCTGCGCTACAACGTGTTCGCGAACGAGCCGGGCTTCCGGATCCCGGACGCCGGAACCGGCCTGGACGCCGACCGATTCGACGAGCACTGCGACCACATGCTGGTGCGCGACGACGCCAGCGGCGAGTTCGTCGGCTGCTACCGGATGTTGCCGCCGGACCGAGTCGCCGCCGCGGGCGGGTATTACACGGCGACGGAATTCGATCTCGCCCAATTGGATCCGGAGGGGATGCGGATCGTCGAGATGGGCCGCGCCTGCGTGGTGCCCGACCACCGCAACGGCTCGGTGCTCACGCTCATGTGGGCGGGCATCCTGCACTACATCCAGCTCACCGGCTACGAGTGGGTGATGGGCTGCGTGTCGGTGCCGATGCAGGACACCCCGGCCGACCCGCCCGGGGTGAACGTGCGCGGCGTGCGCGACATGCTGCTCGGCAGGCACGCCTCCGACCCGGAGCGCCGGGTGCACCCGCACAACCCGGTGATCGTCGACGGCAAGTCCCTGGACGAACTGACGCCGCCGTCCCGGCCGAAGCTGCCCCCGCTCGTGCGCGGGTATTTGCGGCTGGGCGCGGAGGTGTGCGGCGAACCCGCTCACGATCCCGATTTCGCGGTCGCCGACTTCGTCGTGCTGCTCGGGTTGGACACCATCAACACCCGGTACCTCGACCGACTACAAGACGCGGCCGCGTCGCTCGACGGGGGACGGTGAGGACCGTGGTTTTCGACGCGCCGCCCGCGATGTCCACCGCACACGCTTGGATGCCGTCGAGCCCCTGTGGGCCCGGCTGCCTGGATTCGATCGACGGGGTTGGACCGGCGCGGGTGGCCGCCCGGTTGGCCGGGGTCGCCGGACTGCTGCTCAGCTTCCCGTTCGCGAACGCGGTGACACCACGGGGCAAGCGCGTGCCGTTGCAGCGCGGCTACGCTCGCCTACTGCTCGGTTGCCTGGGCATGCGACTTCGGATCGTCGACAACCGAGGGGTCGTGAACGAGCGCGGTGTCGTCGATGAGGGCGACGCCGCGCTCACACCCCCGGGCTTCGGGACGGCGGGCCATGGCGTGCTGGTCGTCACCGGGCACATCGGCTGGACCGACATCGTCGCGCTGGCCTCGGTGCAGCCACTCGGCTTCGTGGCCCGCGCGGACATGGTGGACTGGCCGCTGATCGGCAAGCTCGCCGAACTGATGCGGGTGATCCCGATCGAGCGCGAGAGCCTCCGGCAGCTGCCCGGCGTAGTGGCCGCGGTAGGAGCGCGACTGGCCGCGGGCGAGCGGATCGGCGTCTTCCCCGAGGGCACCACCTGGTGCGGCCGCGCCTACGGCACCATGCGTTCCGCGCTGTTCCAGGCGGCCGTGGACACCGGCACGCCCGTGCAGCCGGTGCGATTGCGGTACCTGGACCGGCGCGGCGTGCCGTGCACGGTGCCCGCGTTCGTCGGCGCCGACACCTTCGCCTCCTCCGCGCGGCGGGTGCTGCGCTCGCGCGGGATGGTCGCCGAGGTGGTGCTGGAACCGGTGCTGGAACCCGGCACGGACCGGCGCGAGCTGGCCCGCCGCTGCGAGGCTGTCGTCCGCGGGACCGCGGTGTCGCGCCGTGGGGCGGTCGAAGCCACGGAGTGGATCGAGGCCGGGCACACGCGGGTGCAGGACCCGTCGCTCGCGGCCGACGCCCCCGAGGTACGCAGGCCACGCCGCGCGATGCTGCGCGGCCGCCGGAGCGCCGCCGCCGCGCGGTAGCGACTCGGCAGCTCGATGGCCGAGACGCCCTGGTCCGCGACATCGCTCTTCCTGAGACACTGCCGCTGCTCTCCGAGCCGGGGCCCGCACCCGCGCCCATCCGGATGTACCGGTGCCGCGCCGTGCTCACCCGCATGTGCCGCGCCGCGGTCACACGCGGGAGGCCCGGAGCGGCTACCAGCGGACTACGGCCCCTGCGTCCGGGCTACGCCATTACCGAGACACACGGTGGAGCCGTATCCACACAGTTCCGGGGCGAGCCGACATCGGCCCGCCCCGGCAACAGTGGGAGAACTCAGAAGCCGCTTCCGGTCGGCGGGCGGAAGCCGTTGTGCCAACCGGGCCTGCCGTGGTCCCAGTCGTCGTGGCGGTCGCGGCCGCGGAACCAGTCGTCGTGACGTCCACGGTCCCAGTCGTTGTGCCGTCCGTTGTTCCAGCCGTCGTGACGGTGACCGCCGTGGCCGTGCCCGGGGCGGCCGTGGGCCGCGTCGACCTGGTCGGCGGGCTCGAGCACGATCGGGTCGGCGAGCGCGGGCACCGCGACGGCGGTGAGCGGCATCAGGGCGAGTACGGACGCGGCGGCGGCGCGTGCCAGTACACGTCGCGTACGTCCATGGGTGCGTGGGTCCATCGGAACTTCCTCACTGATCGATTCGTCCGGTAGTCGACCGCCCGGCGTCCCGGTCCTGGATCCGGCTTGCGAACGGACCGACCGGCGATCAATACGTTGAACAACGTACCGCTATTCAGCGGTACATTCAATAGGTGAGAACCCTGAGATCCGGCCGGTCACATGGCTTTCGCGGCCCCGCGCGGGCGCGCGAGCAGGGGGGAATAACCGGCTCACCGTGACGGCTATCCTTAACTGGTCATGAAGTCGGCTTTTTCGGGTCCGGTCAACGGTGCTGCGCCCCACACGGTCTACCTCGATCACGCGGCCACCACACCGATGCTGCCCGCGGCCATCGAGGCGATGACGGCTGCCCTGCGCACCACGGGCAACGCCTCATCCCTGCACGGCTCTGGGCGCGCCGCCCGGCGGCTGCTCGAAGAGGCGCGCGAATCGATCGCCGCCGACCTGGGCGCCCGGCCCTCGGAGGTCATCTTCACCTCCGGCGGCACCGAGAGCGACAACCTGGCGGTGAAGGGGATCTTCTGGGCGCGCCGCGACGCCGATCCGCGCCGCAACCGGATCATCGCCAGTTCGATCGAGCACCACGCGGTGATCGATGCGGTGGAGTGGCTGGAGCGGCACGAGGGCGCCGAGGTCACCTGGCTCCCGGTGGACGCGGAAGGGATGGTCACGCCCGCCGCGCTGCGCTCCGCGTTCGCCGCGCATCCCGACGACGTCGCGCTGGTCACCGTCATGTGGGCGAACAACGAGGTCGGCGCCATCCAGCCGATCACCGAGTTGGCCGCCGTGGCAGCGGAATTCGGCGTGCCGATGCACAGCGACGCGGTGCAGGCGGCGGCGCAGCTGCCCATCGACTTCGGCGCGAGCGGCCTCTCCGCGGCGAGCTTCGCCGGGCACAAGGTGGGCGGGCCGCACGGCGCCGGGCTGCTGCTGCTCGGCAGGCAGGTGCCGTGCGTGCCGCTGCTGCACGGCGGCGGCCACGAGCGCGACCTGCGGTCGGGGACCTCGGACACCGCGGCCGCGATCGGGCTGGCCGCGGCGCTGCGCCAGACCGCGGTCGAACTGCCCGTCCGCACGGCCGAACTCGTCGCCTTGCGGGAGGCGTTGATCGACGGGATCCGCGCCACAGCGCCCGACGCGGTGCTCAACGGCCCGGCGGACGAACGGCGTCTGCCCGGCAACGTGCACGTCACATTTCCCGGCTGCGAAGGGGATTCGCTGCTGATGCTGCTGGACGCGGCGGGGATCGAATGCTCGACCGGTTCGGCGTGCACCGCGGGCGTCGCCACGCCCAGTCACGTGCTGATCGCCATGGGCGTCGAGCCGTGGCAGGCGCGCGGCTCGCTGCGCTTCTCGTTGGGGCACACCTCGACGCGCGCCGACGTGGACGCCGTGCTGAAAGTATTACCGCAGGTGGTGGAGCGGGCCAAGGCCGCGGGCCTGGCCGGTGCGAAAGGAGGTGTCTGATGCGGGTACTCGCCGCGATGAGCGGTGGTGTGGATTCGGCCGTGGCGGCGGCGCGTGCCGTCGACGCCGGTCACGAGGTGGTCGGCGTGCATCTGGCGCTGTCGGCGACACCGGGCACGCTGCGAACCGGATCGCGCGGCTGTTGCTCGAAGGAGGACGCCGGTGACGCCCGGCGTGCCGCCGACGTGCTGGGCATCCCTTTCTACGTCTGGGATTTCGCCGACCGCTTCAAGGAAGACGTCATCGATGATTTCGTCGCGGCCTACGCGGCGGGTGAGACGCCCAATCCGTGCCTGCGCTGCAACGAGAAGATCAAGTTCTCCGCGCTGGCCGACCGCGCGGTGGCGCTCGGCTTCGACGCCGTGGTCACCGGGCACTACGCACGGCTCGAGGACGGCGTGCTGCGCCGCGCCGTCGACGCCGACAAGGACCAGTCCTATGTGCTGGCGGTGCTGACCGCGCAGCAGCTTTCGCGCGCGATGTTCCCGGTGGGCGACACCCCCAAGCCGGGGATTCGCGCCGAGGCGGCCGAGCGCGGCCTGGCCGTCGCGAACAAGCCGGACAGCCACGACATCTGCTTCATCCCCTCCGGCGACACCCGCGCGTTCCTCGGCGCGAAGATCGGCATCCGGCCCGGCGCGGTCGTCGACGCCGACGGTCAGGTGCTCGCGCGGCACGAAGGCGTGCACGGATTCACCATCGGCCAGCGCAAGGGATTGGGATTGCCGGGTCCGGCCGCCGACGGCAAACCGCGATACGTCACCGGCATCGATCCCGATTCCGGCACGGTGCACGTCGGCTCGGCCGAGGACCTGCGGGTCCGGACGATCGAGGCGGAGCGCGCGATATGGACCTCCGGTTCCGCGCCCGCGGGCCCGATCGAGTGCGTGGCGCAGGTACGCGCGCACGGCGGCACCGCGCCCGCGGTCGCCGAGTCGGTCGATGACGGACTGATCGTGCGGCTGCGTGAGCCGCTGACCGGCGTCGCGCGTGGCCAGGCGGTGGTGCTCTACCGTCCGGACCCGCAGGGCGACGAGGTGATCGGCAGTGGGACCATCTCCGGTACCGTGCGGGAACCTGTCGCTAGCGAAACGGGGGCCGAGGCGGCGCGGTGATCCGGCCCGCCCGGCGCGGTCTCCGGCGTCGTCTTCTCCCTCGCCGCCCCTTGTGGTGTGGGGACCGAAAGGCCCTGTAGCTGTTGCGGACGACGGAATCCCGGAATGGCGGAATCGAACGGACGGAGTACGGCGACAGTGGACGACACCGGCACGGATGACGTGACGCGAGACGGCGGGGCGGACGTGGCGACCGAGCCGGTGCGGCTGCGGGGCGGAATCGCCACCGGTGTCGGCTCCTGGCCGGGCACCGACCCGCGCGAGGCCGCCGCGACGATCGTCGGTGAACTCGGCGAACTGCCGCACCTGGTGGAATTGCCCGCTCGCGGCGCGGGCGCGGACCTGATCGGCCGGGCCTCCGCGCTGCTGGTGGACCTGCGATTCGACACCACGCCCAGGGGCTACCGGCTCGCGCCACGCCCGGGTGCGGTCTCGCGGCGGGCCCATGACCTGCTGCGCACCGATCTGGACGCGCTCGAGGAAGCGTGGGAGAACGCCGGTCTGTCCGGCCGCGGCCGTCCGGTGAAGGTGCAGGCGGCGGGACCGCTGACGTTGGCCGCGCAGGTCGAGCTGCCCGGCGGTCATCGCGTGCTCACCGATTCCGGCGCGGTGCGTGACCTCGCGGAATCCTTGGCCGAGGGGCTGGCGCAGCACGTGGCTGAGGTGCGCAAGCGGCTCGGCGCGCAGGTTGTCTTGCAGTTGGACGAACCGTCGCTGTCGGCGGTGCTGGACGGCTCGCTGCGCGGGGCGAGCGTGCTGAACACCGTGCGCGCACTGCCCGAGCCGGAAGCGCTGGCCCTGCTCGACACGGTGATCGCCGCCCAGTCCGCGCCGGTGCTGGTGCACAGCTGCGCAGAGCCGCCCGCGCTGGGACTGTTGCGCCGCAGCGCCGCCGACGCGATCGGTTTCGACCTGAGCATGATCGGCGCCGAGCAGCTCGACGATGTCGGGGAGGCACTGGAAGCGGGCAAGCAACTGATGCTCGGCGTCATCCCGACCGAAGCGCCTGCCACGGCGGTCACCTGGCGGACCTTCGCCGAACCTGGTGTGCGGCTGATCGACCGGCTCGGCTTCGGCCGCCGTACGCTGGCCGAACGGGTCGCGGTGAGCCCGGCATGCGGTCTGGCGGGCGTGCCGCTGGAGTGGAGCAGGCGAGCGCTGCGTTTGTCCGCGGATATCGCGCGCGCGTATGCCGAAGAGCCGGAGGAGCTTTCGTTCTCCTGACGTTCTCGGTCGCGGTGCGAGGGCGCGGATCGTCGTCCAGCCGATCACTCTCGCGGCGGCAACCAGCTCGGTCGTGGGGAGGCACTGTTCGTTGGATCGCCGGCGCTGGTGCCGAACTACGGTGGGTAGGGTGCAGCGTCTGGAACGCCCGGTCGTCCTCGCGATGATCTATACCGTCGGCTCGGTTCTGCTCGGTCCGGCCATCTACCTGGGTGGATATGTACTCTTCACCGACGGGCTCATGGATTACTGCGACAGCGCTGCACGCGAAGGGGCGTTCAGAGCGGCGCAGGGCTTTCAAATCGCCGGGGCGAGCGCCATGCTGATCGCCGGGTTCGCTCTGCTCGCCGGGATGACACCTCGGGACACGGTGCTCCGATGTGGAAAACGGACCGGCCGGAATTCGTGTCCTGCGGTGCGGCGACGTGCGCGAACACGGCGATGTGCTGTCGGTGCCCTCCGCTAATGTGCGTTGGGTGAGTGACAGCGACAGCGCGGCGGCCCCGGCGTCGGCAGAGCAGCGGGTGGAGTGGCAGCGACTCGCGGACGAGGTGCGTGAGCATCAGTTCCGCTACTACGTCCGGGACGCGCCGATCATCTCCGACGGCGAGTTCGACGCGATGTTGCGGCGGTTGCAGGCCATGGAGGACGAGCAACCGGACCTGCGCACGCCGGATTCGCCGACCCAGCTCGTCGGCGGCGGCTTCGCGACCGACTTCACCGCCGTCGACCACCTCGAGCGGATGCTGTCGCTGGACAACGTGTTCGACGTCGACGAGCTGCGCGCCTGGGCCGCGCGGGTGGAGGCGGAGACCGGGCCGGACCTGCACTACCTGTGCGAGGTGAAGATCGACGGCGTCGCGCTGAACCTGGTCTATCAGAACGGGCGGCTGGTCCGCGGCGCCACCCGAGGCGACGGACGCACCGGCGAAGACGTGACGCTCAACGCGCGCACCATCGATGACATCCCCGGCGAGCTGGCACCCAGCGAGGAATTCCCGATCCCGCGGTTGCTGGAGGTCCGCGGCGAGGTCTACTTCCGGCTGGAGGATTTCGAGACGCTCAACGCCGCCATCGTGGCCGAGGGCAAGCCGCCCTACGCCAACCCGCGCAACACCGCGGCCGGGTCGCTGCGGCAGAAGGATCCGTCGGTCACCGCGCGGCGCAGGCTGCGGATGATCTGCCACGGCTTCGGCCGGATCGAGGGCTACACGCCGACCTCGCAGTACGAGGCGTACCGCGCGCTCGCCGCGTGGGGTCTGCCGGTGTCCGAGCACACCAGGCGGGTGCAGGGCATCGACGCGGTGATCGAACGGGTCGCCTACTGGGGCGAGCACCGGCACGACATCGAGCACGAGATCGACGGCCAGGTGATCAAGGTCGACGAGACGGCGCTGCAACGCCGCCTCGGCTCCACCTCACGCGCCCCGCGCTGGGCGATCGCCTACAAGTACCCGCCCGAGGAGGCGACGACCAAGCTGCTGAACATCCAGGTGAACGTGGGCCGCACCGGCCGGGTGACGCCGTTCGCGGTGATGGAGCCGGTGTCCGTCGCGGGATCCACGGTCGCGATGGCCACCCTGCACAACGCCGCCGAGGTCAAGCGCAAGGGCGTGCTGATCGGCGACACGGTCACCATCCGCAAGGCGGGCGACGTGATCCCCGAGGTGCTGGGGCCGGTGGTGGACGCGCGTCCCGAAGACGCGCGCGAATTCGTCATGCCGACGCACTGCCCCGAGTGCGGCACCGAACTGCGCCCGGAGAAGGAGGGCGACGCCGACATCCGCTGCCCGAACCAGCAGTTCTGCCCGGCGCAGTTGCGCGAGCGCGTCTATCACGTGGCCGGCCGCGGCGCCTTCGACATCGAGGCCCTCGGGTACGAAGGCGCGATCGACCTGCTGAAGTCCGGCGCCATCACCGACGAGGGCGACCTCTTCGACCTGGACGAGGCGGCGCTGCTGACCACCTCGCTCTACGCCAACAAGAACGGCAGCCTCTCCGCCAACGGCAAGCGGCTGCTGGAGAACCTGGCCGTGGCCAAGGACCGGCCGCTGTGGCGGGTGCTGGTCGGCCTGTCCATCCGGCACGTCGGGCCCACCGCGGCGCGGGCGCTGGCCGCCGAATTCGGCAGCCTGGACCGTATCGAGCAGGCGTCGGGAGAAGAACTGGCCGCGGCCGACGGCGTGGGCCCGACCATCGCGGCCGCGGTGGCGGAGTGGTTCACGGTGGACTGGCATCGCGCCGTGGTGGCGAAATGGCGGGCGGCGGGTGTGCGGATGGAGGATGAACGCGACGAATCCATCGAGCGCAACCTCGATGGCCTGTCCATCGTGGTGACCGGCTCGTTGCAGGGGTTCACCCGCGACGGCGCCAAGGAGGCGATCCTGATGCGCGGCGGCAAGGCCGCTAGCTCGGTATCGAAGAAGACCGCGTTCGTGGTGATCGGTGACGCACCCGGATCCAAGGCCGCCAAAGCGGAGGAACTCGGTGTGCCGATCCTCGACGAGGAGGGGTTCCGGCGGCTGCTGGAGGACGGCCCCGTAGCGGTCGCGCCGGAGACGGCCGCGGAGGATGCCGAAGCCGAGGAGTGATCGGCGCTTGACCTGAAGTACCGTTGAGGTATGAGGATCGACTGGTAGGCGACAACCAGGAGGTCCATCATGTCTCGTCCTACCGCACTGGTCACCGGCGCGTCGGCCGGATTCGGCGCGGCCCTCGCGCGGGCGCTGATCGAACAGGGGTGGCGGGTGCTGGGGACCGCGCGTCGTGCCGACCGGTTGACGCTGGTGGCCGCCGAACTCGGACCGGAGTTCCGCGCGATCCCCGGTGACGTCACCGATCCCGCGGATCGCGCACGGCTGGCGGATGCCGCGCGCGCTGCGGGTGAACTGGGCTTGGTCGTGAACAACGCCAGCCGCCTCGGCCCGAGTCCGCTGCCTCGCCTCGCGGACTATCCGCTCGAGGAATTCGAGCGTGTACTTCGCACGAATGTGCTTTCGCCACTCGCGATTCTGCAGTTCACGTTGCCGCTGCTGCGCCCGGGCGGCGCCGTGGTGAACATCAGCTCCGACGCCGCGTCGGAGCCGTATCCCGACTGGGGTGGATACGGGTCGTCGAAGGCGGCGCTCGACCAGCTCACCGCCATCCTCGGCGCGGAGCATCCGGACCTGTCGATCTACGCGTTCGACCCGGGTGACATGCGCACCGAGATGCATCAGGCGGCGTTTCCCGGCGCTGACATCTCCGACCGGCCGGAGCCCGCGACGGTGGTACCCGCGCTGCTGCGGCTGCTCGCGGAGAAACCCAGGAGCGGGCGGTATGCCGCAGCGGATTTCATGGCCGGACGGGCGTCATGACAGTGCGCACCACCCTGCCGTCCTTCGACCTGTCCCCGGAACGCAACGCCGCCGTCCCTCCCGAGGCGCGGGGTATCGCGCGCGACGACGTCCGCCTGCTCGTCGCCGATGGGGAACTGGCCCACGGCATGTTCCGTGAGCTACCGGACCGGCTGCGTCCCGGCGATCTCGTGGTGGTGAACAACTCGGCGACCATGTCGTCGGCCCTCGACGCCGCGCTGGAGGGCGAGCCGGTGGTGCTGCACTTCTCCACCTGGCTGGACGACGGCCGCTGGGTGATCGAGGTGCGGACGACGCGGCGCACTCCCTATCCGGCGCAGCGGCCCTCGTCCGGGACCGTGCTGCGACTACCGGGCGCCACGGCGACGCTGCGCACGCCCTGGCTGCCCGGCGGACGACGTCTCTGGAGCGCGGACGTCACCACCGACGTGCCTCGGCTACTGGCCGCGCACGGCAGACCGATCACGTATTCGTATGTGCCACAACGATGGTCGGCCTCCTACTACACGACGGTCTTCGGCCGGGTGCCGGGCAGCGCGGAAATGCCCAGTGCGGCACGCCCTTTCACAGAGCGTCTGGTACTGGATCTGATCGCCGCGGGTGTCGCTCTCGCGCCGATCACCCTGCACACCGGGGTCTCGTCGCCGGAGGCGGGGGAACCGCCGAGCCCCGAGCGGTTCGTCGTGCCGCCCGCCACGGCGCGGCTGGTGAACGCCACGAAAGCCGCGGGCGGACGCGTGGTCGCGGTCGGTACCACGGTGACGCGGGCGCTGGAAACCGCCGCCGACCCCTCGGGCCTGGTGCACGCCTCGCGCGGATGGACGGACGTGGTGCTCGGAGTGGATCGCCCGGCCCGGGTGGTGGACGGCCTGATCACAGGCTGGCATGCGCCCGGCGCGTCACACCTGGACCTCCTCGTCGCGGTGGCAGGGGAGGAAACCGTCGCCGCGGCCTACGCCGCAGCCGTGGACACCGGCTATCTGTGGCACGAGTTCGGCGACAGCGCGCTGCTGTTCGGTCCGGGCGGTCGACTCAGCCGACCGTGACCGTGGCGCCCAGCTGACCCGCGATGTCGAATCGTCCGCAGCGGCCGCCGCTCAGGTCGAGCTTCTGGGTGATCAGCTTGCCGCGGCGATTCTTGAACGTCGCTTCGGCGGACACGTCGGCGCTCGCGGTCGAGCACACTTTCGACACCACGCCGGGCGGGTCGTAACTGACCGTCCCGCTGCCCTGGCAGGTGTTCGTGCTGTCGGCCAGGAATACGCGCGCGGAGCCCTCCGGACACGGCGCGTCCGCCACCGCTTCCGGCGCCACGACCAGCGTGCCGAGCGCGAGCGCTGCGATCACCGAGCTGCCAACCACAAGACGACGAACCGTCGGTTCCATCGATACCCTCATCCCATCGAACATTCCGGCAGTACGCCGCGAAACACCGCAGCGTGCAGGCATGCTAACCCGCTATCACCAGGCTTGTCCCGGCGACCGATGTGCGGCTGCCGCGAGTCCGTGGGCGTTCACGGCGCTCGTCGTGCCGAGTTGTGCCGGGACGCACGAACACCGGGCAACGGCTGGTCGAGGAGCCGGTCGAAGGCCCGCTTCCCGGTCGAGGCGACCATCACGAGAACCGCTCGGTCGTCCCCGCCGACGTGCACAAGGTGCGCTCCGCGGTGGCGGTGAGGCGTTCCACGGCGTCCTCCACGCCGAGTCCACGTCCGGTGATCAGCAGGTCGAGACTCTCGAAACTGGTCAGCGCCCAGAGGACGTCGATGGCCCACTCGACGGAAACGTCGTCGCGGAGGACTCCCGCAGCGGCCAGGCGCTGGGCTAGATGGGCGACTCCGCCTCGTCGATCGTCCTCGATGCGGCGCACGGCTTCCGCGGCCGAGGTGGGGTCCAGGCGGTCCATCGCGTGCAGGACCCGATAGATGTCGAGATCGCGCGCCTTCATGCGACTGGCGGCGGCGATGGCTTCGCGAAGATGGGTGCGAGGATCGTCGGCTCCGACCGCGGCGGTCAGCTCCCCGATGCCCGTCCGCTCGGACAGATCGGCGACGAAAGCGTCGAAAAGTCCTGCGCGAGAGCCGAAAACAACGTAGATCGTGGAGCGGGACACGCCGGCGATCCTGGCCACCTTGTCGAGACTCAGCTGCTCTGTGGGGGCCTCACGTAACCGCTGCGCGACGGCGTCGAGGATTCTCCGCCGGGTCTGTTCGGCGCCCTCGGCGCGCGCGACCTGATCGTACTTGCGCTTGGTCATGAGCTTCATCCTGCCATTTTCAGTTGACAGACTGTCCGCCTAAAGCTCATTCTTTGACAAGACAGACTGTTCAATGAAATGGAGCCGGAGTGATGCGTTCGTCTGTACCGAGAGCCGACTACGGTCTGCTCGCGCTCTGGCCGACGGGGCTCGTTCTCGTCTTGGCGCAGGAGATGTCCGCCTGGGCCTCGCCGCTGTTCATCGCCTCGCACGTGATCTATGTGCTGTGCGCGGTGGTGCTCGTGCAGCGTCTCGCGCCGGCCACGGAGCGGGCTGCGACGACGTTCGTGCTGGTGGGGATCGGATTGTTCGCTCTCTGCGGGTTCACCGGAGGTCCCACGGCCCGCCACTCCGGGGCCATGATGGTGAACACCGCCGCGCTGCTCGTCATGTCTGTGGCGCTGCTGACCGGCGCTGTCGGACTGCTGTTACAACATCGGCGGTCGGATTCGATAGCCACGGCGGTGCGGGCGATCGTGCTCTTGGCAGTCGGTACCTGTGGGTTCTGCATGAACCTGCTGGCTCGATTCGCGATCGTGCTCACGGGCGCCGATCAGCAGCAACTTGCGGTCGAGGAAACCCATTGGATGGCCTGGCGATACCTGCGCGGGCTGGACGGCCCCGTGGACTTCGTCGGTTACACGCTGGTCTGGCTGGATCTGGTGCAGCTCGCGTACATCTGCACCGCATACATGGCGGCAGCGGCGCTGTCCCGGCTGGTCACAGCGGAAGCGGCCGTGCCTCGGCGTGCGGGAGTGGTCCTCACTCGGACCGGCTACGGGCTGGCGGCCGCTTTGTCGGCCGGTGCCGTACTCGCCGTCGTCATGCCCCGGTCGGTCGATGAGCTTCCCGCGATCATCGCCTTCGTCACCAGCATTCCATTCATGGCGACGCTGGTTCCCTTCGCCCTCGGCGTGACGGTGCTGGCCGCCACCAGGGACCGTGCTCGACAAACTCAGGAGTTGAAATGAACATCGTGACAGCGCTTGTCGGGGGTGTGCTGGCGTTGGCCGTGGCCGGTTCCGCGGCGGCTACCCTCGCACGTCAGCCGAAGCTCGTCGGTATCGTGGCCGGGGTCGGTTTCCCGGTGCGCCACATGTGGATGCTGGGAGTGGTCAAGCTCGCAGCGGCCCTCGGATTGGTCTGCGGGCTCTTGTGGTCGCCTATCGCGATAGCCGCTGCCGGCGGTCTCGTCGTCTACTTCTGTGCCGCGCTCGGAATGCATCTGCGCATGCGGCAGCGTGACATTGCGGCGCCGGCGGTATTCCTTGCCCTGTCGGTGGTGACTTTGCTGCTCGCGGCGGTCGGAATTCGCCTCACACATTAAGGACGCCAATCGTGCTCAACGACAATTTCCCTCGCTCGAACGCCTACCACCCCGATTGGGTGCGGTCCGGTGTCAGTGGGGGAGCCAATCCTCTGTGGCTCACCGAATGGTTGACAGAAGCCCTCGAGCTCCGGCCCGGTATGCGGGTCTTGGATCTCGGCTGCGGGCGAGGGGCGTCATCGGTGTTTCTGCACCGGGAGTTCGGCGTGCAGGTGTGGGCGGCAGACCTGTGGTTCAGCCCAGACGAACGCGCGGCCCGCTTCCGCGACGCGGGCGTAGCGGACCATGTGTTCCCGATCCGCGCCGACGCGCGCGCCTTACCGTTCGCCGGGGAGTTCTTCGACGCTGTCGTGAGCATCGACTCGTTCGTCTACTACGGCACCGACGACCTCTATGCCAACTACCTGGCCGCCTATGTTCGGCCCGGCGGGACGATCGCGATCGCAGGCGCGGGCCTGACCCAGGAAATCGACGAACCGTTTCCCGATCATCTCCGGCCATGGTGGGAGCCGAGCATGGCTTGCCTGCACTCGGCGTCCTGGTGGCGGCGGCACTGGCGAAGCAGCGGCGTCCTCGAAGTCGACACCGCGGACACCATGCCCGATGGCTGGCAACGATGGCTGGACTGGCAGCTCGCGGTCGCGCCGGAGAACACCGTCGAGATCCGCACGCTCGAACAGGACAGCGGTAGGTACCTCGGCTACGTGCGCGTCGTCGCCCACCGTGCCGACCGCGCCCTCGACCCGCCGATCACCACTGTGGCCACTACCTATCAGCCGCATCCACTGCTGCGTGGGAGCCGACCGGAACACCGGTGATGATCGCTACCGCAGGCACCATCGGCGGCGGAGGAACGCTCGCCGTGCACTACAGCGACGGCTCGAACGAGGTGTCGACCCCGAACAAGCCGAAGTCGTCACCGATAAGTGAGCCGGCGCGGACAGCGGTGCGTGCGCCCGGCCCGGGGCCTGCTCGCGCGAGGCGGCGTGCGGCGCGGATCGCGGGCGTCAGCGGGGTGATGTCGCTCCACACGCGAGCGGACGGAAGTATGGCGGCATGCTGCGCAGTTTTCAGGTGACCAATCACAGATCGCTGGCCGATGAGCAGGAGCTGCGGCTGACCAAGGGGAGCGGGCCGGTGGCCGTGCCGGTAACCGCTGTGCACGGCGGCGCCGCTGCGGGAAAGACGAACCTGATCGACGCGCTCGGGCAGATGCGTGACGCGGTGCTGCACTCGGTGACGGGGTGGGACCCGTACGCGGGTCCGATGCGTGCCCCGCATCTCGGATTCCCGGAGCGGCCCTCGGAATTCGTGGCGGCGTTCGTCGCCGAAGGCGTGCCGTATACCTATGGTTTCCAGCTGGACAACGCCGATGTGACGGCCGAATGGCTGCACACCCACCCGCGCTCGCGCAAGCGAATCGTGTTCGAACGCAGCGGCGAACAGATCAAGATCGGCCCGATGTTCGAAGCGGCGCGGTACGGGATCACCGCGCTGGCTCCGCTGGTCCGTCCGAACGCCCTGCTGCTCAGCCTCGCCGGCCAGATGTACTCCGACGCGCTGGTGCCCGCCTACCGATGGTTCGAGTCCATGCTCGAGGTGCAGCGCGGTCCCGCCCAACCCGACGCCATCGCCCACCGGCTGGGCAGCCACATCTCCCGCTCCCCGGACAACGCGGTGCGGCTGCTGATGCTGCTACGTACTGCCGAGCTGGGCATCACCGATCTGCTCGTCGCCGAGCCCGACCCGCTGTACGCCGATTACCTGCGCGAACTGGACGCCGACATCACCGGCCTCGGCAAACAGATCGACCTGTGCGCCACCTCGCCCGGCTATGCCGACCAATTGCTGCGCGACAACGGCCTGACCGCCGTGCTGCTCGAGCGCGAGCTGACCAACCTGAAGGCCGCGCGCGACGCCCTGTACGCGCGGATGGTGGCACGGCGCGGGGTCGGCCTGAACCTCGTGCACGACGGCATCGACACCCCGTTCGGGATCGCCGACGAATCCTCCGCCACGCTGTCGTTGCTGCGGGTGCTGCCCGCCATGCTCGACGCGCTGGACGCGGGCCGCGTGCTCGCCGTCGACGACATCGGCGCGTGCCTGTCGGCCGAGGAGACCGATCGGTTGATCCAGCTGTTCCAGAACCCGGAGACGAATGCCCGTGGCGCTCAACTGATCTTCACCACCGACAACCGGATGCTGATCGATCGGGGCAACGGGCGCTCGCAACGCACCCGCATGTCGGTCTGGCAGGTCCGGCGCACCGGCCGGGGCACCAGCGAGCTCGCCCCGGTGTGACGCGCACCTAGCATGGGGACATGCTGGAGTTCGTCGCGCTGGTGACCCTGACCGCGGTGCTCGTGTCGCTGATCGTGTTCGTGATCCGCGGCAGGCGGGGCTATCAACCGGCGAACCCGGAGGAGGGGACGCTCTACATCACCGGTGTGAGCCCGCGCCCCGATGCTCCCGGCGAGCAGTACGTGACCATCACCGGGAACCTGACCGGTCCTTCGGTCTCCGGCAAGGTCGTGTACGGCCGCTTCGTGTGGGACACGAGTTCGTGGCCGGAGACCGGCGATCTGCTCCCCGTCGTCTATCCGCCGGGCAAGCCCGATCGCTGGCAGATCGCGCGGTCCGGCTGAGCGTCCTCCGCGCACCGACGTCACGCCGCACTCGGGGGGAGCGCGGTCGCGCGAGGTGGAACTGCGGCGGCCGTCCTTCTCGCCCTGACCGGGTATGGCAGCGACGAAGCGGACGCACCGAGTCCGGAATGCCGGGCATCGCGGAGTCGACGGGCTGGGTGCCGCCGCGGGCTCGTGGCGTGCACCCTCGCAGGAGGACGGACGTGCCGTAGCCCACGTCATGGTCGATGGCATCATGCCGGGTATGGATGTGCGGGACGCGGGCGTCGTCGTCCGGGAGGCGCGGCCGGACGAGTACGACGTGGTCGGCGAGCTGACGGTGGAGGTCTACGTCGGCGAGGGCTTCGTGGAGGCGGGCAGCTGGTACGCGGGCGAGCTGGCCGACACCGCCCGCCGCGCCGGCTCGGCACGGATCCTGGTCGCCACGCACGCGGGCCGGATCGTCGGTTCGCTCACGGTCGCACCGGCGGGCAATCCGTACGCGGAGATCGCGCTGCCGGGTGAATTGGAGTTCCGCATGCTCGCCGTCGCGAAGTCCGCGCGCGGACTCGGTGCGGGAACGGCTCTGGTACGCACGGTGATCGATCAGGCTCGCGCGGAAGGCCGCGGCGCGGTCGCTCTCACCACCATGCCCGCCATGGTCGACGCCCGCCGGATATACGACCGCTTCGGCTTCCGTCCCGTGCCGAGCCGCAACTGGCGCACCAGCGCGGGAGAGCTGCTGCACGTGCTGCGGCTACCGCTCGACCCTTCCGGCGAATCCGTCTGAAGAATTATCGATTCCGGGCCGCGGAGGCGGCGTTCGCCGAAAGCGCTCGGCCGTGTCGGGCAGCGGCTGCGCCCCCGGCGTGCTTTCCGGCGGAACGATCCTCCCCGCCTCGACCGGGTGGCATCCACCGCGACGGGACCGGAACGAGGTAGGCGGCGAGAGTTCGCGTCGGTGTGCGCTCGCGGCGCGAAACCCGCGGCGCCGCCGCGGAATCAGCCGAGGACGGTGGCGACGATCCCGGAGAGGTAACCCAGCCGGGCCACCTCGGACGGCCGGAAGTCGGGGCCGCCCGGCCGGCCGAGCAGCAGCACCTTGCCGGTGTTGCCGAGCGGAGCGGCGGCCAGTTTGGTGTCCATGTCGCGCCAGATCTCCGGCACCCAGTCGGCTTCGGGATCGAGCACCGAGGGCTTCTCCAGCGGCATCCACGGCGCCGAACCCGCTTGCGTCTGCGGCGCGCTCGGGCTGCCCACCACCCGGTAGGCGCCCTGCGGCCCGATGTCGATGATCGTGCTCCAGCCCACCCGCAGTACCCGCGGCACACCGTCCACCAGTACTTGCATCCGGTCGTCGCGAGCGCTGGCGACCTGATCGATGAGTTCGAGCTCACGGTGGGTGTCGAGCACGCCGGAGTACGGGCGGATCGAGTCCACGTGCACGTCGCCGATCGATTCGGCGGCGGTGATGAGGGTGTCGGGGAGCGCTCCTGAGGGCACCTCGACGACCAGATCGTCGACGGCGTAGCCGGCGCCGCGCTCGACCACATCCAGCGAGAGGATGTCGGCGCCGACGGAGCCGAGTGCGAGAGCGAGAGAGCCGAGGCTTCCCGGTCGATCCGGAAGTTGCACGCGGAGCAGATACGACACGTGCGTTTCCTTTCTTAGAGCGGCCGAGGCTCTGAACGAATACCCGGGTCACGCAATACTTACACCCCTTACGGCCGGTTATCGAGTCGAAGACCGTCCAGTGACGCACGCCACTCGGCGAATTCGCGCCAAAGCGGCGTGTCGGGCTAGTCCGATTGGACGTGTCGCGGGCGGGAAGGGGTTGCCGGGCGTCGCCCGCGCCGCCGCGCCGACGAAGCGCGGGTGCCGGATGGTGACCTGGTCGCCGGTGGCTAGGCTGTGTGGGTTGAGCACAGTCGATAGTTGATACCGAAGCCGAAAGGGGTCCCGCGGTGCCCGCCATCTCCCGCGACGAGGTCGCACACCTCGCCCGGCTGTCCCGGCTCGCGCTGTCCGATGCCGAACTGGATCAGTTCGCCGGACAGCTGGATTCGATCCTGAGCCACGTGCGGACCATCTCCGAGGTCACCGCCGCCGACGTCCCGGCCACGGCGTCGCCGAATCCGGCGACCAACGTGACCCGGCCCGACGAGGTGGTGCCCGGCCTGACCCCGCGCGAGGCGCTGTCCGGCGCGCCCGCGGTGGAAGAGCAGCGGTTCATGGTGCCGCAGATCCTGGGAGAGGGCGAATGACGGACCTGACCACGCTGTCCGCGGCCGAGCTGGCCGACAAGATCCACGGCCGCGAGCTGTCGTCGGTGGAGGTCACCCGAGCGCACCTGGACCGGATCGCCGAGGTCGACGGCGAGTACCACGCCTTCCTGCACGTCGCGGGGGAGCGGGCGCTCGAGGCCGCGGCCGCGGTGGACGCCGCGATCGGTTCGGGCGCCGCGCCCGCATCGCCGCTTGCCGGAGTTCCCTTGGCGCTCAAGGACGTGTTCACCACCACGGACATGCCGACCACCTGTGCGTCGAAGATCCTCGATGGCTGGGTCTCGCCCTACGACGCGACGGTCACCAGGCGGCTGCGCGAGGCGGGCATCCCGATCCTCGGCAAGACCAACATGGACGAGTTCGCCATGGGCTCCTCCACCGAGAACTCCGCCTACGGCCCGACCCGCAACCCATGGGACACGACCCGCATCCCGGGCGGTTCGGGCGGCGGCTCCGCGGCGGCGCTGGCCTCGAACCAGGCGCCGCTGGCCATCGGCACCGACACCGGCGGGTCGATCCGCCAGCCCGCGGCCGTCACCGCCACCGTCGGCACCAAGCCGACCTACGGCACGGTGTCGCGATTCGGCCTGGTCGCGTGCGCGTCGTCGCTGGACCAGGGCGGCCCGTGCGGCCGGACGGTGCTGGACACCGCGCTGCTGCACGAGGTGATCGCCGGATACGACCCGCGTGACTCCACCTCGCGCGACGTGCCGGTGCCGCCGGTGGTGGCCGCCGCCCGCGCGGGAGCGCAGGGCGATCTGCGCGGCGTCAAGGTCGGTGTGGTGAAAGAACTGCACTCCGACAGCTACCAGCCCGGCGTGCTCGCCTCCTTCGACGCCGCCGTCGCGGTGCTGAAGGATCTCGGTGCCGAGGTGGTCGAAGTGTCCTGCCCGCACTTCGAGTACGCACTGTCGTCCTACTACCTGGTGATGCCGTCGGAGGTGTCGTCCAATCTCGCGCGGTTCGACGCCATGCGCTACGGCCTGCGCGTCGCCGACGACGGGCAGCACAGCGCCGAGCAGGTCATGGCGGCCACGCGCGCGGCCGGGTTCGGCCCGGAGGTCAAGCGGCGCATCATGATCGGCACCTACGCGCTGTCGGCGGGCTACTACGACGCCTACTACGGCCAAGCGCTCAAGGTGCGCACCCTCATCGCCCGCGACTTCGACCAGGCCTACGAGCAGGTCGACGTGCTTGTATCGCCGACCAGCCCGTTCACTCCGTGGAAGCTGGGCGAGAAGGTCGACGATCCGCTGGCCATGTACCTGTCGGACCTGTGCACGCTGCCGACCAACCTGGCGGGCCATCCCGCGATGTCGGTCCCCTCCGGTCTGAGCAAGGACGACGGCATGCCCGTCGGCCTCCAGATCATGGCGCCCGCCCTCGCCGACGACCGCCTCTACCGGGTGGGCGCGGCCTACGAGGCCGCCCGCGGCCCGATCGCCTGACGTTCTTCGCGGGAGCCGCTCGATCCCCGCACGGGTTGTGCGGGAGCGAGCGGCTCCGCGAGATCGCTAAGCGGGCCAGGTGAACTCGGGGTCTTCGGCGTAGTCGCGGCGGCGTTGATCCAATGCGAGCGTGACCATGTGATGCGCGCCAGGCCCGATGATCTTGCGTAGCGGGGGATTCGGCATGTCCACCAATGCGATCAGGCCTGCCGCGCCGACTTCGGGCGGAGCTTCGGTCCACTCGGATCCATCTTCCGGTGCGGATTCCGCTGTGGGGGATACCGGTTCGTTCGCCTCCGGCAGGTCCGCGCTGCCCTGGGTGGGTGCCGGATAGTCCGGCATGCCGAGGACGGCGGTGCGGAGCTGCGCGTAGGCGGGGATCGCCGAGGCGAACCGCATGCTCGACTTGG
This sequence comes from Nocardia sp. NPDC041819, assembly GCF_055590505.1. Classification (NCBI taxonomy): domain Bacteria; kingdom Bacillati; phylum Actinomycetota; class Actinomycetes; order Mycobacteriales; family Nocardiaceae; genus Nocardia; species Nocardia sp. NPDC041819. The sequence continues at coordinate 339,683 of NZ_JBVJAP010000001.1, forward strand.
CCCACTCGGTGTCGAAGCCGCCCAACTGTGCGAGCGTGACCCGGATGCCGAAAGGGCGCAGTTCGTCGGCGAGCGCGGCGCTGAATCCCTCCAGGGCCCACTTGCTCGCGTTGTAGAGGCCGAACAGGGGCAGGCTGCCCACGGCGCCGACGGTGGAGATCTGCACGATGTGCCCGGAGCCCTGCGCCCGCAGGTGCGGCACGGCGGCTTGGGAAACCCAGAGGGCTCCGAAGAAATTGGTGTCCATCTGCTCGCGGATCTGCGCTTCGGTCAGTTCTTCGACGGCGCCGACCAGACCGTAGCCCGCGTTGTTCACGATCACATCGATCGTGCCCAGCGCCGCGAACGCTTCGCCCACGGTGGCCAGGACGCTCTCGCGGTCGCGAACGTCCAGGGGCAGCACGGTCAGGCGGGCGTCGGCGAGTTCCGCGAGGGAGTCCGTATTCCGCGCGGTCGCGACGACGCGATCGCCCTGCGCGAGCGCGGCCGTGGTGAATGCGCGGCCGAGTCCCCGGCTTGCGCCGGTGATGAACCAAGTTCTGGTCACGGGAGATCCTTTCGTCACGAGACGCTCCGTCTCGTTGGATACCGTGCCAAGGCGGGTCTCATTTGTCAAGACGATACGTTTCGTCTCGTTATGTGCTACCGTCGCGGCATGCCCGACACTCCCACAGCCGCGCGCCGCAGCGAGCGCGCTCGCGCGGCGATACTCGCGCGACAGCCGAGCTGATCCGCGAGGTGTCCTACGCGAAGTTGAGCATCGAGGCGATCGCGGCCCGCGCGGGGGTCGGCAAGCAGACGATCTACCGCTGGTGGCCGTCGAAAGGCGCTGTCGTATTCGATGCCATGCTCGAATCAGACTCGGGCTCAACGGGTCTAGTGCTACCCGACACCGGCGACATCGCCGCGGACCTGCGCCCGCTGCTGCGCGGTTCGGTCGTCGCGCTGACCGATCCCGGGTTCGAATCCTTCCTCCGCGCGATGTACATCGAGATCCAGCAGGATGCCGAATTGGCCGCCGCCTATCGGGCGTGAGTGCGCTTCGACGCCTTCCGGCCGATCGCGCTCAGGAGGCCCGCAGCGATTCGGCCTGCTTCTGGACGCCGTCGGTCATGCCCTCGAAGCCGCGCCGCAGGTTCTTGCCGAGCAGCGCGACGACCACGGGATGCAGCCATCCGCCGAGTTCGAAGTGCGACTCGTAGCGGGTGCGACCGTCCGGGAGTGGCGTCACCGTGTGCGAGCGCAGGCTGTGCAGTGCGCCGGGAGGCACCGGCTTCATCGAGTAGCTGAGCTCCCGGCCCGGCGTGTGCGAACGAATCCATTCCCGCTGCTTGCGCGGGCTCGACCCGGAGACCCGGACGAGCATGTCGATCGGCTCGCCGGGCACCAGTGAACTGCGGCACTCGGTGACGAAGGGATTCCACTCGCCGTAGCGGGGGAAGTCGGTGATCACCTGCCACACCAGTTCGGCGGGGGCGTCGATGTCGGCGGCGAGATCGATGACGAAGGCCATGCGGAAATTAGAACATGTTCTATGACGGTCCCGCGCGGGCGCCGCGCCGAACGGCTCAGCAGGAACCCATCGCGGTGCCCTGATCGGCGCCGTAACGGTGGCCGTGGCCCGGCGGAGCGTGTAACGCGCCCAGCAGATCGGCGGTCGTCTGCGCGAAGCTGATCACCGGAAGCCACTGCGGAACCGGGGCGTCGACGCGGGCCCCGGTGAGGTCGGGCGCGCGCCACAGCTGCGCGAGCGACCAGTGGATCACCGGGTCGGAGCTGTTCGCCAGCACTGTCGCGCCGCCACGGTGGACGCGGTTGGCGGGAGGTCCCGCCCATAGCGCCGCGCAGGTCCGGCCGTCTTGCTCGGCGTCGGAGGAGAAGACGGCATTGCCGCCGAGCGCCCCCAGGCTCTGCCCGTACAGGTACAGCTTCGGGGGGTGTGCCAGTCCCTGGATATGGCGTTCCACGGCGGTGAACAGCGTGCGTGCGGCGGTGACGGCCGCGTCTCGGCCGAACACGAACGTCGCCCAGCTCGGCAGATAGGAGTACTGCAACCCGACCAGCGCCACGTCGCCGTCGAAGCGCTGATCGAACCCCGCCACGGCGTTCGCGTCGATCCAGCCCGAGCCGGTGGGTACCGTGACGACCAGGTGGGAGCGCGTGAAGCCGCCCGAGCGCTCCAACTCCCGGATCGCCAGCGCGACGCGAGTGTCCAGGTCGGGCGCCGAGGCCACCCCGATGTAGACCCGCACGGCTCGAACCGGCGAATCGCTGACGAACTTCCGCCCCTCGGCGCCCAGCGACGTCCAGCTCACCGCGGATTCGGCGCCACCGGACCCGGAGTACGAAACCGGGTGTACCAGAGCGGGATCCAGCTCGGCGTTGGCCCGCGCGTACACCGACTCCCGCCATCCGAGCATCGCGGGTACGCCGACGAGATACAGCAGAACCGCGACGACGACGGCCAGCGAGACGCCCCGCGCCCAACCCAGTTTCCGCGCTGCCCAGGCGATCGAGCGAGTGGCGCAGGCGAACAGTCCGATGATCAACGCGGCGCCGAGCGCGCACCGCACCCAGTAGCCCGTGCCGATCGGCGGGGTGCTCATCGCGGCGCGAAGCCGGTTCTGCCAGTGCCCTGCGTTCGCCGTCGCGCCCACCACCAGCACCGCCGTCGCGATCAGCAGCGGCAGTCGGGCCAACGCCTGGCGCTCGTCGATGTCGAATCCGCAGCGTCGCAGGGTGATCCGCAGTATCCCCGCCACTCCGAGAGCGAGTGCCGCGAGGAGCCCGGTCAGTACGGCTTGCGCGCTCGGCGTGCGAGGAAGCAGTCCGGGTGCCAGCGAGGCCAGGACACCGGTCCCGATGCCGAGCGTCGTGCCGATCCGCGGCGGAGCGACCCGGCGGACCCCGGCGGCGAACCATGTGCGGCGATCCGAGAACGCCAGGACGGACCAGGTCATGGCTGTACCGCGCCCGTGGCGTAGGACAGGGCTGCCGCGGGTACGGGGCCTCGCCGCCGGTTGCGCAGCACGAGAACCGCCGTCAGCCCGGCGATCCCGGCGCCGAGCGCGCCCAGTACCTGCCAACTCGTCGTCGAATCCGCGTCCGCCGCCGCGCCGAGCAGGGGCTCGACCACGGGCGCGCCGTAGTCCTGCCTGCGCGAGTTCAGATCGACGGCGGTGTTCGCGATCGAAGCCATCGCATCGCAGCGGGCGCGGGAGAACGAGTCGACGCGGGCGGCGCAGGCCTGGTGCATCTGCCGGTCCAGCGTCGCGTCCAAGGCTTGCCGCGCCCACGGGCCCAGCGGTTCGCCGCGCCGGTCGGCATAGCGCAACAGGTCGTAGCCGAGGTCATGGGCCTTGCACGCGGTATCGAACTCCGCGGGCAGCGTCACCGGAGAAGAGCAGTCGCCGCCCGGATTGACCAGCAGGCCGTCCATCGTGCTCGGCCGGTAACCGAACGACGTGACGAAATCCGCCGGGATCGCGGTGAGCGCGCCGGGGCCGCCCGCGGCCAGTTCGGCGACAGCGGCGCCGGCCTGCGCGCTCTCGATCGGCGCGGCCGCCGCGGCGGCGTGCGGAGCGGGGGCGAGAAACGCCGTCGCCGCCACGGTGGTCAACGCCGACGCGGTGAGCGCCGCGTAGCGTCGCGTCTGCGCGGTGACGGATGAGATTGCGGCGGAATGGATTCGGGCTCCTGCGGCCGATGCGGACCGGGTCTCGCGCCCGACGCTGGTCGGTGTGCTCATGGCGACGACGTTAGGGAATCGCTTCCGGCGGCCGCCTCACGCCCGGGGACGTTTCCCGTGCCGTGCCGCCGGGGGAGCGGTCGCACGGTCTCCCACCGGGGTAGCGGGCCGGAAATCACCCGTGGGTATGAGGCCGCGGTGAACTGCGAGTTCCTAGTGTCGTAGGCATGAACGGAGAAAGTCGCGCCTGGACGCGACGGCTGGACGCGCGGACCTGGTTCGACCTCGGCACGGTACTGGTCGCGCTGATCTGGTACTCGGTGGCTTGGCCGACACTGCACCTGACCCACGCCGTCCCCACCGCGGCGCAGCCGTTCATCGCCGCGCTCGCCGCGTTCCCGGTGCTGCTGGTACGGATCAACCCGGCGCTGGGCTGGTCGATCTCGGCGGGCTCCGCGCTGGTGATAGCGCTGGCGATTCCGCATCAACCCAACAACGACCTGCCGTTCCAGGTCGTCCACGTGCTGTGCCTGCTGGTGCTGCTGCTCGCGGTGGCGGTGCGCGCCCCGGGGCAGATCGCGGCGGTGACGTGGGCGGCGACGGCCCTGCTGTTCGCGACCACCATGCCCGGCGAAGGGGAGGCGTTCGCGAACGCCGCTTGGGGCTGGCCGATCGCGCTGGCCGCGCTGGTGCTGTTCGGCCTGCTCGTTCGCTGGCTGGCGCTGTCGCGGCGGCAGCTGGTGCGCCAGGAGGAGGCCAACGAGCTCGAGCGGGCCCGCCGGGCCATCCTGGAGGAGAAGGCTCGCATCGCCCGCGATCTGCACGACGTCGTGGCCCACCACATGTCCCTGGTGGTGGTGCAGGCGCAGACCGCGCCGTACCGGGTCGAGGGCGTCACCCCGGCCGCGCGCGCCGAGTTCGAGTCCATCGGCGCCACGGCCCGGGAAGCGCTCAACGAGATCCGCGGCATGCTCGGTGTCCTGCGCAGCGACGGCCAGCTCCCGGAACACGCGCCCCAGCCGAAGGCGGCCGACGTGATCGCCCTGTTCGAGGGCGCGCGACGCGCGGGCGTCCACATCGAGTGGACCGTCGACGGCGCGCTGGAGACGATCGCGGAGACCACCGGCCTCGCCCTGTACCGCGTCGTGCAGGAATCGCTGTCCAACGCTTCCCGTCACGCCCCGGGCGCCCCGGTCCAGGTGCGTATCACCCACGGCGCGGAACTGCTGCTCGACGTCGAGAACGACCCGGGAGCGACGCCCGCCCGGCCGGTCGGCAACGGCGGCCACGGCATCGCGGGCATGCAGGCGCGAGCCCTGGCAGTCGGCGGTGAGGTGACGGCGGGGCCGCGGGCGGACGGTGGTTTCATAGTCCACGCGCGCTTCCCGCTCACCGCGCCGGACGCCACTGCCGCCGCCGTCGATGCCGTCGTCTCCGCGCACGGCGAATCAGGTCGCTGAGTGTCGATCTGCCGCCGGGGGATCGTGTGCCCTTGCCTCGGCACACAGGAACGGGCTCGGCGGCCGGAGGCCAAGGGCAATTAGGGTGAGCGGGTGGCAATTACGGTGTTGATCGCCGACGACCAGGCGATGGTCCGGCAGGGGTTCGGGGCGTTGCTCGCGGCGCAGCCGGATATCAGTGTGGTGGGCGACGCGGCCGACGGGAAGGCCGCGGTGGCCGAGGCGAAGCGGCTGCGCCCGGATGTCGTGCTGATGGACGTGCGCATGCCGGAGATGAACGGGCTGGACGCCGCCCGCGCCATCCTGGCCGCCGGATTCGAGCCGCCGGTGCGCGTGTTGATGCTCACCACCTTCGACATCGACGACTACGTCTACGAGGCGCTCGGTCTCGGCGCCAGCGGGTTCCTGCTCAAGGACGCGCCCGCTGAGGAGTTGGTGCGCGCGGTGCGAGTGGTCGCCGACGGTCAGGCGTTGCTTGCGCCCACGGTCACCCGCAGGCTCATCGCCGACGTCACCCGCCGCCGCGGCGCGGCCCGCGCCAAGCCCGCGCCGCAACTGTCCGCGCTGACTCCCCGCGAGCGGGAAGTGCTGGAACTGATCGCGAAAGGCATGTCGAACTCCGAGATCGCCGAAACCCTGTTCGTGGCCGAGCAGACCGTGAAGACCCATGTCTCCAAGGTCTTCTCGAAACTGAACCTGCGGGACCGGGCGCAGGCGGTGGTCCTGGCCTACGAGACCGGCCTGGTCACCCCTGGCTGAGCCGGATCACAGCGGCGGGCAGGACCCGCCGCGCAGTTCGCCCAGATGACGACCGAGCATCCGCGCCATCCGGCTCAGGATGGTGGTGGAGTCGTCGAAGCTGCCGGAATCGGCCGTCGCCGCCATGGCAACGGCGATCATGCCGGACCGGACCGGCACCAGCCCGAACTGGCGGACGGTGTAGACGCCGGTCACGTCGTCGGGGCCCCAGCCGCCTTTGAAGGCCGTGCCCTCCAAGACGCCCAGGCCCCACGCCTGCTCGGGGGTGATCTCCGTCATCAGTTCGGTGACGTGGAACGATTCGGGCAGGCAGGGCAGCCGGGAGGCGAAACGGGCCTGGTTGGCCAGCGTCCATTCGGTGCCGCCGAAGGAGTTGTAGTCCAGGGTGGTGCGCGGGCCCGCCACCCCGGTGGTGGCGTCGCCCGCCTCGTCGATCACGTCCTGGACCGCCTTGGCCGCTGCCAGCCCGTCGCCGAGCGATTGCCACAGCGCCTCGGCGGCGTCGTTGTCCGACCAGGTGATGGCGGCCTCCACCTCCTGCCGGATCTCTTCTTGGGAGTCGTGCCGCAGCGCCGCGATCGCGAGCGGCACCTTGATGGTCGACCACGCGATGCCGCTGACCCAGTCGCCGTAGACGGTCATCCGGCCACCGCCCACGGGCATGATCGCCATGCCGACCTGACCGCCCAGCTGCGGCTGCAACTGGGTGAAGTCGGCGGCCAGCGAGTCCGGCACCGACACCGCGAGGTTCGGCCGCCAGGCTCCCGCCGTGTCGACGACCACGGCGGGTGTCTCCGTGGCGGCCCGATCGACCGGGAACAGAGTGCACGAGGTCAACGTGAGCAGCACCACCATCGCTCCGGCGCGTAGCGCCGCACGACACGTCGAAGCGGATCTCGTCGACCTCACCACCGAGTCCTCCCCACCACCGGTGACGCGGTCACACTGTAAATCGGCGGTGCAAAATAGCTCATCGGGCTCGTCCGGCCGGTGACCGGACGAGAGACATCGCCGCGGCGCGCGGCGGCGTCGACGGCGCGATGTCTCGACCATAGTTTTGCCGATCTTCCCGGAGAATTCGAAACTCCGTGGCCACGGCGTCACCCGGTAGGCTCCAGGATCGGTATGAAAGCGCCCGGACGTGCTGTCCGGTCGCCGCGGTCACCTGAAGGGGGCGTGTTGCTCAACAGCGGTGCGATGTTCGCCGGGTTCACCATAGAGAGGCTGCTCGGCCAGGGCGGCATGGGATCGGTGTATCTCGCCAGGCACCCCAGGCTGCCACGGCAGACCGCGCTCAAACTGCTCAACCGTGAGTTGTTCACCGACGCGGAGGTCCGGGCCCGGTTCGAGCGGGAGGCGGACCTGGCGGCGCAGCTGGACCATCCGAACATCGTCGCGGTGTACGACCGCGGCACCGAGGACGAACAGCTGTGGATCTCCATGCAGTACGTCGACGGGGTCGACGCGGCGACGGTGAACCCGCAGAGCCTGCCGCCGGAGCGGGCCGTGCAGATCATCGAGGGCGTCGCGTCCGCACTGGATTACGCGCACGGAATGGGTGTGCTGCACCGTGACGTCAAGCCCGCGAACATCATGCTGGCGCGTGCGGTGGGCGGCCAGGGCGAGCGGGTCTTCCTCACCGATTTCGGCATCGCCCGGCTGCGCGAGGATTCCACCCACCTGACCCAGACCGGCATGTTCACCGCGACGCTCGCCTACGCCTCGCCCGAGCAGATGACCGGTGCGCACCTGGACCACCGCTCCGATCAGTACTCACTGGCTTGCGCGCTGTATTGGTTGCTGACCGGCATCGCCCCGTTCGACGCTCCCGCCCCGGCCGACATCATTCGCGGACACCTCCAGTTGCCGCCGCCCTCCGTCGCGGCACGGCGCGCCGGTCTGTCACCCGCGCTCGACGCGGTGATCGCGAGGGCCATGGCGAAGCGGCCCGACGACCGATTCGCCTCCTGCGTCGAATTCGCCTCCGCCGCACGGCGCGCGCTCACCGAGCCCGCTCCGACGGTGGTGGCCGCGCAGTACCAGCCGCAACCCGCGCCCACCGTCCTCGCGCAACCGGCATACCCCGGGCCGGAGGCGAGTCCGCCGACCTACGTCCCCACGGCCTCCTCCCCGAGCTACACCGCGCCGCCGCAGTACCACCCGAATCCGACCGGCGGACAGCAGTTCCCGGCGTCCAACGGCTATGCCGCGGCAGCTCCGCAGCCGAGTTATCCCGTGGCGCCGCCACATTCCGCCCCGCCGCCGATCGGTTACCCGTCGCACCAGCCGCCCGGCTATCCGTCGCAAGGGCGCTCCAACACCGGCCTGATCGTGACGATCGTTCTGGTGATCGTGGCGCTGTTGGTCGGGGCGGGCATCATCGTCGCGAAGGTGGGATTCTCGGATTCCGCCTCGCCGCTGGACCTCGGCACCAAGACGCCCGCGGGCCCCTCCGATGCGGACAAGCTCGCCAAGGCGTTTCCCGAACTGCTACCCCAGGGTGTCGACACGAAATACGACATCGGTTCCGGCCCGGGGTATGGCGGTAAGACCTGTTTCCTCGGCACCGCCAAACCGGGCGGCAAGGTGTCCAGTGCCAACGGCGTACCCGACTTCCCGAACTGGGCGAGGGCCTGGAACTGCTGGGGCACGCCGATCGCCGACCCCGATTACGTCCTCATCGGCTTCAAGTCGCCGCAGGACGCCCAGGCCGCGGTGCGGGACCTGCCGTCGAACACGGCGGCGACCGAACGCAACGGCGGTAAGTCGTATTCGACCTACCGCTGGCAGGAGAAGACCAGCGGGTTTCCGGACGGCTATCTCGTCGTCGACTTCGACGACGATCCGGCCCGGTCGAGCTACCTTCTTTTCGCCACGGTGACCCTCACCGACAGCAACCCGGGCTCCGGCTTCGGCATCACCGCGGCGAAATTCAAGACGTGGTTCGCCGACCTGCCGCTGTGAACGCTCAGTCGACCGCGAGCGCCTCCACGATGGGCAGCCGGGCCGCGCGCAACGCGGGCGGGATCGACCCGAGCAGCGCCAGCGCCAGCGCGATCATGCCGTAGACCAGCAGCATCGGGCTCGGCCGGTAGGCGACGTCGATGGTCAGGGCGTGCCCGATGGCGACCGTGCCCAGGAACTGCACCGCCGCGCCGAGCGCCAGACCCAGCACCGCGCCGACGATCCCGATCCCGGCGGCCTCGGCCAGCACCGAACGCATCAGGAATTTGCGCCCGGTGCCCATGGCGCGCAACACGCCGAGTTCCCTGCGGCGCTCCAGCACCGAGAGCATCAACGTGTTGAGCAATGCCACCGTGGCCACGAGCACCACGATCCACAGGATGGCGTTGCTCATCGCCATGCCCTGCTCGATGCTCGACGACGCGGCAACCACGGTGTCCGCGCCGGTGTCCACATTCAGCTCCGGCGGCACCACCTGCCGGATCGCCGCGAGCACCGCCGCGCGATCGGCGCCGGGCGCGATGTCGGCGGCGATCACCGTCTCGCCGGGCCGCTCGTACCAGGTGCGCAGCAGGTTCAGGTCCATCATCACCACGCCGGCGATGGCGGAGAAATACGGGATCACCTGCAGCACCCGCACCGTGTGCGGGCCGGTGGGCGTCGGCAGGGTGAGTTCCGCGCCCACACCGACGCCCAGCGAGCGCGCCACGTCGCGGGAGATCGCCACGCCCTCTCCGGCCGACAGCCGGGCGACCGAATCGTCGGTGAGCATGCGCATCCGGGTCTCGCGGGCATCCGGCGGAAACCCTTGCAGCATCACGCGAGTGCCGCCGAGGGTGGCGAAGGCCATCTGGGCCGGGCTCAGGTGCGCGACGCCGGGCACCGCCGCGAGCTTGTCCCGCAGATCCGCGGGCAGCAGCGGCCCGGTGGGGAACTGCGCCATCGAGGCGGGGCTGATGTAGACGTCGTTGCGCGCCAGATCCGTGAAAGTGACCGTGGCCGAATCGATCATGTTGCTCGAGGCGCCGCTCATACCGACGGTGGCCCCGACGCCGATCATCACCGTCATCGCCGTGGCCCATACCCGCCGCGGCGCGCGTTCCAGGGTGGTCGCGCCCAGTGCGCCGGGAGCGCGGAACCAGCGCGCGATTCCCGCGGCGGCCCGCACGATCGGGCCGGTGGCGGCGAAACAGAGCAGGATCGCGGCGATGAACGAGATCGAGATGGCGGTCAGCGAATAGCGGCCGAGATCGCTGCTCGCGATCAGCACCGCGGCCCCGGCCAGCCCGCCGCCCGCCACGACGGCCAGCCAGCGCAGCAGCGGGCTCGCCGTATCGGTCCGCCCGGCCCCGACCGGTGCCAGCGCCTCGATGGGCTGGACCTTGTACACCTGGCGGGCGGCCAGCGACGCCGCGAGCACACTGGTGAACACACAGGCCACGACGGCGAACGGAATCACATACCAGGGCACCGAGTATTCGGTACGCGCCTCCACCGACTGCACGATCGCGGTGGGCAGTGTGCCGATCGCGACGCTGCCCATGAACACGCCCAGCGCCGCGCCGACCGCGCCGCCCAGCACGCCGAGCAGCGCGGCCTCGGCCAGCAGATCGCGCACCATCGGTCCGCGTTTGCCGCCGATCGCGCGCAACAGCGAGAGCATCGGTCTGCGCTGGGCGATCGCCATGCTCATCGCGTTGTAGATGAGGAACGCCGAGACGATCAGCGCGGCGGCCGACGCCATGGTGGTGGAGTAGCGGACCATTTGAATCGCCCCGCCCGCCTGCGCGGTGCGCAGACTCGGCTCGGCCACCACCGCGCGGCCGTCCACCGCCTCGGTGAGCGTCGCGCGCACCTGCGCGAGGTCGGCCCCCTCGGCGGGAATGATCTGCACGGAATCCAGCCGTCCCGCGCGATCGGTGACCTTCTGCGCGAGCCCGAGCGGAGCGGCGATGAGGTGACCGCCGTTGAGCTTGTCGGAAGTCTCCTCATCGAGGACGCCCGCGACGGTGACCGTCGTAGCGCCCAGCGTGAACTGCTCGCCCTCGGCACGGCCGAGTCCCGTGCCCACCAGCACCCCGTTGGGCACCGAGAGCAGCTTTCCCGTGAAAGCGCTCATCGGCGTGGTCAATTCGCTGCCCAGCGCGCCGATATTCGAATCGGCGCCGATCAGCAGCGCGCGGTCGGCGCCGGTGCCGATCTGCGTCCGCAGCATCGGCACCGCCACCGCGACGCCGGGTGTGGTCGCGATCCGCCGCAGCAGTTGCTGGTCGAAGCCCGCGTCGGTGATACCGCTGACCTCCAGCTGCGCCTTGCCGCCCAGGCCGCGGGTCAGCTTGTCCACCGAACCGGTGACCGAGCCGGAGATGCTCAGCACCGCGACCAGCAGCGACGCCGAGACGCCCATCACGATCAGCGACATCAGGGTGCGGCCGCGATGGGCGAGCAGTTCGCCGATATTGAACAGCCGCAGACGATCCCACGCTGCGCCGATCACGCGATGACCTTCCCACTTCGCTGCCGCCTC
>NZ_JBVJAP010000001.1:351179-1455676 GCF_055590505.1 Nocardia sp. NPDC041819
CCGGCCCTGACCGCTCATGCGGTGTTCGTTTGTCGCCTGAGCGGGGTCCTGCGTGGTTACGCTTCGCTGCCGCCTCCGGCCCTGACCGCTCATGCGGTGTTCGTTTGTCGCCTGAGCGGGGTCCTGCGTGGTTACGCTTCGCTGCCGCCTCCGGCCCTGACCGCTCATGCGTTGACCGTCCGCTCGACCTTGTCATTGGACCCGATCCGGCCGTCGCGCAGCGTGATCACCCGGTCGCAGTAGCTCACCGCGCCCATGTCGTGGGTCACCATCACCACCGAACTGCCGGCTGCGGCGATCTCCCCGAGCAATTCGAGGATGGCGGCGCCGGTCTTGGAGTCGAGGTTGCCGGTGGGCTCGTCGGCCAGGATCAGCGGCGGGTCCATGATCAGCGCCCGCGCCACCGCCACTCGCTGCATCTGCCCGCCGGACAATTCGGCGGGGCGGTGTTCGGCCCGCTCGGCGAGCCCGACCCGGTCGAGCAATTCCAGAGCGCGCGGCTTGGCCTTACGCAAACCCGTGCCGTCCAGCAATTTCGGTATCGCCACGTTCTCCCACGCCGAGAGCGTGGGCAGCAAATTGAAGAACTGGAACACGAAACCGACCTGGTGGCGCCGGAATGCCGACTGCTGTTCCTCGTCCAGCGCGCCGATCTCCTCGCCCCGGAACCGGATCGAGCCCGCGTCGGGACTGTCCAGCGCGCCGAGCAAATGCAACAGCGTGCTCTTGCCGGAACCGGAGGGCCCGATGATCGAGGTGAATTCCCCCGTCTCGATACGCAATCCGACGTCGTCGAGCGCACGGACCGCCTGGCCGCCGACCCGATACTCCTTCGTCACTCCCGATAGTTCCAGCATCGCCGGTTCCGGCATCGTTGTCCCCCGCTCCGTACGGTCGATCAATTCTTCGTTCCTCATCGCGCGTTACCGCGCCATGGCCTCCGACGCGAGTTTGCGGCGACGATACTGCGCGTCGAGCACCGCGCGCAGCACCGGCTGCTCGGCCGACAGTTCCAGGTAGGCCTCCATCGCCGTCAGCCCTTGGTCTAGTTTCGCGGCGAAATGCAGGTTCCACCGGTAGCGCAGCGTGAGCAGGAGCCCCTCCGCGCCACCGAACAGCCGATCCAGGTCATCGAACCCCTCGAACAGGTCGGGATCGGCCGGATCGAGCGCCGCGCGGGTGAGCACGGTGTGCACGATGTCGGTTCGAGCGTGCTGATCCGTCCAGGACATGGCCATCGCCTTCCTCTGTGAACTCTCGCCCACGCTACGGACGCGACGGTCTTGTTGTCGTCGTGCCAGGGACCCGAATGCGTCTCCGCCCACGGTAGGAGCGTCGGCCCGTTCGCGGGACGATGTACCGGCCCGGATGCGGCGGCTAGCCTTACAGAATGGGTTCGACCGGCGTAGCCGAAGCACCGCCCGGTACGCCTCGCGCGGGCCGCGTGCGGGCCTCGATGCGGCGTGGCCGGGAGCGGTGCGCCGAGTTCGCGCGCGATCCGATCGCGGCGTTCCGGCGCAGCGTCGAGGAGCTGCCCTACGACTATCCGCCGTCGGTCATCGTCAGCGTCGATATCGCGGTCTTCGCCGTGGCGGTCGCGGCGGCGGTGCAGCGGCACAGCTACTTCCCGACCCCGCTCCCGATCATCGCGGTCCTGTTGACCTGTGCCTTCGGTCCGTTGCACGCGTTGCTCGGCGTGCTGCCGCGCCCGCTGCTGCTCGGCGGGCTGGCCATGGCGGCCGAGGCGCTGTTCCTCGCCCAACCGGTCGCGGCCGACTTCGCTCCGTTCGTCCTGGTGGCCGCCGCGGGGGAGATCGCGGCGATCGCGCCGAAACGGGTGAGCATCCCGGTCACGGTCGCGATGATGCTGCAACTGGTCGCCTTCGATGCGATCGGCCACGTCCCGGAGGGGTTGCCCACCTACCTGGTCGGCATCGCGTTCGGCTGGATGGCCGGGCTGATGCTGCAATATCAGCGCCGCTTCCTCTACCAGGAACGCGGCTACCAGGACATCCGCGCGGTGCAGGCCGCCGACGAGGAGCGCCACCGGATCGCCAGGGAAGTGCACGACGTGATCGCGCACTCGCTCAGCGTCACGCTGCTGCATCTCACCGCAGCCCGGCACGCGTTGCAGACCGACCGCGACGTGGACGAAGCCGTGGAAGCGCTGACCGATGCCGAGCGGCTCGGGCGGCAGGCGATGGCCGACATCCGCCGCACCGTGGGCCTGCTCGACGCGCGACCTTGGAAGCAGGTCCCGGAGCCGGGCGTGGAGGACATCGTGGACTTGGTCGGCGATTTCGTGCGGGCGGGCCTGGACGTGCGTTACGACCGCGACGGCGATGTGGGCGCGGTGTCACCCGCGGTCGGGCTCGCGCTGTACCGGATCTGCCAGGAGTCGCTGGCGAACGTCGTCAAGCACGCGCACGGCGCGTCCGCCAGGGTCCTGCTCGCGGTGGACGCGACGATGGTGACCCTCACGGTGGACAACACGGTGCCCGGCGGACTACCCGCCCACCGCGGCGCGGGCATGGGGCTTTCCGGCATGCGCCAGCGCGCCGAACTGCTCGGCGGCCGCATGACCGCCGGCCCGTCGGACCGCGGCTGGTCGGTGCGCGCCGGTATTCCGCTCGCGCCCGGCCGGGGCGGCCCGTCGTGTCCGGTGCTGCCCGGGTCCACGACGAACGGACGGGAGGGTTCGTGAGCGAGCGTCAGCGAGTGGTCCGGGAATACGGCGTGTCGTCGTCGCCAACGACAGAGCCGGGCTTCGGTGCGGTGGTTGTGAGTGAGCGTCGGCGGGTGAGCCGAGGATGCGGTGTGCCGTCGCGCAGGGCGGAGCCGGGCGTCGGCGAGGTCCGGCCGTGAGCCTGACCTCGGCCGCGAGTGGCGAAGAAGCCGTGACGGTGCTGGTGGTGGACGACCAGGAACTCGTGCGCGGCGGGCTGCGGCGAATCCTGCGCAGGCGGGACGGATTCGTGGTCAGCGAGTGCGCCGACGGCGACGAGGTCCCGGCCGCCGTGGCGCAGGCCCGCCCCGACGTGGTGCTGATGGACCTGCGGATGAAACGGGTCGGCGGCATCGACGCGACCAGGATGCTGCGGGCGCGCGACGGTGCTCCGCCGGTTCTCGTGCTCACCACCTTCGACGACGATCAGCTGCTGTCCGGGGCGCTGCGCGCGGGCGCGGCCGGATTCATCCTGAAGGACTCGCCCGCCGAGGACCTCATCCGCGCGGTGCGGATGGTCGCGGGCGGCGGAGCCTGGCTCGACCCCGCGGTGACCGGCCGCGTGCTGTCGGCCTATCGCACGGTGCGCCCGGTGCGCACCGACACCGATGCCCGCCTGTCCGACCTGACCGCCCGCGAGTACGAGGTGCTCGAACTGATCGGGCGCGGCCGGGTGAACGCGGAGATCGCTCGCGAGCTCGGCATCTCGGAAGTGACCGTGAAAAGTCATGTGGGACATATCTTCGGTAAGCTCGAACTCCGGGATCGCGCCGCGGCGATCGTGTTCGCGTTTGACCACGGGGTGGTGACACCCGGAGAATCCACTCTGTGACGGGTGGGCTCCGGTCGCGTACCGCGTGATCTCGGTGTGCGATCCCCGCCCGGGATGCGGAGGATGACGGGTGCAGGAACCTGGGCCGAGAACCGGCACGCGTTTCGGGCCGTACGAACTGCGGTCGCTGCTGGGCAAGGGGGGAATGGGGGAGGTCTACGAGGCATACGACACGGTCAAGGAGCGCGCGGTCGCGGTCAAGCTGCTGTCGGAAGAACTCGCCAAAGACCCGATGTACCAGTTGCGATTCCGGCGCGAATCGCAGGCCGCCGCCCGGCTGGCCGAACCGCATGTCATCCCGATCCACGACTGGGGCGTGATCGACGGCGTGCTGTTCATCGACATGCGGCTGGTCCGGGGCGCCGACCTGCGCACCATGTTGCGCGGTCAGGGCGCGCTGAGCCCCGCCCGCGCGGTCGGCATCATCGAGCAGATCGCCTCCGCCCTGGATGCCGCGCACGCGAGCAATCTGGTGCACCGCGACGTGAAACCGGCGAACATTCTGGTCACCGACGCGGATTTCGCGTATCTCGCCGATTTCGGCATCGCGCACACCGAGGGCGACAGCGCGGTGACCTTGGTCGGCATGGCGGTCGGCTCCTATATCTACATGGCCCCGGAACGCTTCGACGTCGGACCGGTGACCGGCCGCGCCGACGTCTACTCGCTGGCCTGCGTGCTGCACGAATGCCTGACCGGAGCGACGCCGTTCCCGTCGGCCAGCATGAACGTGCTGATCAAGGCGCACATGTCCGATCCGCCGCCGCGGCCGAGCGCACAGGCCGCCGGTATTCCCGCCGCGTTGGACGGGGTGGTGAGCCGCGGTATGGCCAAGGACCCGGCCGACCGCTTCCCGACCGCGACCGCGTTGGCCAGGGCGGCGCGCGCCGCGCTCACCTCGGCGCCTGCCACCGGGCCGATGCTGGTGGTGCGGGCACCCGACCGGTCCCAGCGCCCCGGTGCGGCGGCCGCGCCGGAATCGACGGGCGAACTCTCGCTTCCCGCGGTGATCCATCCGAGCGCGCCGACGGTGATCCGGCCGGCGGAATTCCAGTTCACGCCGCTTCCGCCTGCGGAAACGACTCCACCCTCCCCGGGGCCGCGAGCGCCGTCGACGCCGGAGGTGGAATTGCCTCCGATGCGACCCTTCCCGGACGCGCACCTTTACCCGGAAACCCAGGCATATCTGGAATCCGCGGGATTCCCGCAGGCACCCGAGCATCCGGCCCCGCCGACGCAGGTGTATCCGCAGAATTTCGCCGATCCGGCCGCACAGGACTACTTCGATCCCGGGCAGGCCTACCCGGGACAGCCGGACGGCTTCGCGCAGGCCGATCCCGACGCCACGCGAAGCTATGCGGAACCGACTGGCGATCGGGCGTATTCCGCTGTGCGCCCGCAGCCGTACGCGGGACAGGCGGGCGACGCGCAGGCCGAGTTCGACGCCACACGGAGATTCGCGGAACCGACTGCGATTCGGGCGCATTCCGATGTGCCGCCGCAGCCGTACGCGGCACAGGCGGGCGACGCGCAGGCCGACCTAGATGCCACGCGCAGCTATGCGGAGCCGACCGAGGTTCGGGCGTATTCCGATATGCCGCCGCAGGCCTACTCCCAGTCGCCTAATTACGCCTTCGCCGATGGGCCGCATCCGGGAGTCGAGAACTACCCGGAGACGGCGCCCTACCCGGATCGAGGACCCGGCTCGGTCGCCCCGCAGGGCACGTCCGGTTACCTTCCCGCACCGGACGCGGCGCCGACCCAGTATCTGGAAACGGCAGGCTACGCGGCGCGTACCGACTATCCACCGCGCGGTGACTACCCCGCGCGCACCGGCTATCCGGTGGGCCGCGACGAGCCGGAGTACGGCTACGACGATTACGACGAGTCCGATTACTCCTCGTCGCGTGCGGGTCGCTCGATAGCGCTGCCCATCATGGTGGCCGTCTTCGCCATCGTCGCGCTGACCGTCGGCGGCGCGATCGCCTGGCAGTCGTTCGGCTCCGGCGAGGTCGAGCCGACCTCCGCCGCCGCCCTTTCCGAGGCGCCCGCGCCAGCCGCGCGGCCCAGCGCCCAGGCGCCGACCCGCACGTCGTCCTCGCCCGCGACGTCCACCTCGGCGAAGACGACTCCGGTGACGCTGCCCCCGGGCGCGAAACCGTGCGGCCAGGGGCAAGCCGCCTCCGGGACGTTCACCCAGTCGGCGACGGGTACCCCGGTGACCAGTTGCGCGTTCGCGGAAGCGGTGCGCAGCGCCTATGCCGCGAACGGCGCGGCGCAGAACGCGACTCGCGACGCACCGCGCACGGTCGTCGCGACCAGCCCGGTCACCGGCCGGTCCTACACCATGAACTGCCTGACCGAGGGGCCGCTCGTCACTTGCAGCGGCGGTGAGAACGCGGTCGTCTACGTCTACTGACGGCTGCCCGAATGATGCCCGCGTCGCCCGGAATGGGGACCGGCTAGGGCACGGCCGGGGTTCCGCCCGCGACCACCGGCAGGCCCGCCGCCTTCCACGCGCGGAAACCGCCCACGAGGTCGGTCACCCGCCGCAGCCCGAGGCGCAACCCGTCGGCCGCCGCGAGACTCGAGGCGTAGCCCTCGTTGCACACGATCACCACGGGAGTGTCCGAGGTGAGGCTCGGTAGCCGGTGATCGCCGTTCGGATCCAAGCGCCACTCCAGGACGATCCGTTCGACCACCACCGCGCCGGGTATCTCGCCCTCGGCGATCCGGTTCGCGTGCGGCCGGATGTCCACGATCAGTCCACCTCGGGACTGCACCGCGGCGGCCTGCTCCGGTGTCACCCGCTCCAGTCGCGCCCTGGCGCGCGCGACCATGTCCTCGGCGCCTGTATTCATCGTGCTCCCACTCCGCTCACCGACGTTCCTGCGAAGTCCGCCAGCGTACGGTATTCGCGGACCGGCCGGAGCGGCGGCGAGTACGCGTGGACCGACGCGGCCGGCCACAGCTTGTCGTTGCGCAGCTGGTGCGCTCGATCGGGGCCGAAGCCGACCGTGTCGCCCGCTCGCCGTTCCGCCTTCCGGATCGAACCGCCGAGATGCAGATACTCCTCGCTGAGTTCCCCCACGGTCATGGTGAACGCCCCGGAGGCGCCGCCGTGGTCGTGCGGTTCGGTGCCCTGTCCCGGCGCCCAGGACAGCAGCCACAACTCGACGCCCATGGTCAAGGCCAGGCGGGTCCACCAGCGCTGATCGGCATCGAATCGCACGATGTCCAGCAGCGGCGTCGCCAATTCTTCGGCCACCAGGCTGGTCAGCCGGTGTAGTTCCGCAGCCGACCACAGCGCCCGCTCCGGGTGGATGGCGTCTCGAACCAGCGGCACGTCGATGTCGGGATGGATGTCGCGCGCGTGCTTGAGGTTCACCGGAAGGGAAGTGGTCACATGTGCTCCTGACGGGATCGGTCGGATGAGCGCTTCGCGGCTGCCGCGTGGATTCTGCGCCGTCGCGGCGCGTTTGGCACCAATCACGATCAGCGCGAACAAAATTCGATCGATCGCGGTCGGAGCGTGGTCGTACGGCCCTTGGGCGGCCGCCGCGGCGCCCGGCGAGCGCGGTTCGTTACCCGAACGTGGGCATCGGCGGGGATTCGGGGAACACGACGGGCAACGACACGAGGGCCCGGTGGAACGGACCCGGTCGCCAGGTCAGCTCCTCTGCCGGGACCGCGAGCCGTATCTCGGGCAGCGCGTCGAGGAGCTGGTCGATGGCGTCCTGCGCGATCAGGTAGGCCATCGATCGGGCGGGGCAGGCGTGCGGCCCGGCTCCCCAGGCGAGGTGTGCACGACTGTCGGTGTACTCGCCGGTGTGGATCGCCGGGTCGTGGTTGCAACCGGCCATGCTGATCACGACCGGCTGGTGCGCGGGCAACCAGACGTCGTCGATCAGGATCGGCTGCTTCGGGTAGCTGAAGCAGTAGTTGGCCCCCGGCGGGTCGTCGAACAGCACCTCGTCGAGCGCGTCGCGGGTGGAAAGACTGCCGCCGAATATCCCGCCCGCGAACCGGCGGTCGGTGAGCATCAATCGCAACGTGTTGGCGATCAGGTTCTGCTGGGGTTCGATGCCCGCCCCGTACAGTGTGACCAGCTGGTGGATCATCTCCATGTCGTCGAGCCCGGCGGGGTGGCGCAGCAGTCGCGAGGTGATGTCGTCGGCCGGACTGCTCCGCTTCATCTGCACCAGGTCGTACAGCGCGTCGGCGAGCATCGCGTTGCCCTTGTCCGCGTTGACGCCTTCGAAGATGGCGGCCATGCCCGTCGCGACTTGCTGCCCGATCTCCGGCGGGCAGCCGAGCGCCGAGTTGAGCACCGCGAACGTCAGCGGAAACGAGTACTGGCTGATCAGGTCCGCAGCGCCGTCCTGGCAGAAGGCATTGATCAGCGGGCCCGCGATCTGCTCGGTCGTCGAATGCAACGCGTGCAGATCCACTTCGCCGATACTCGCGACATTCACCTGCCGGTAGCGCTGGTGCTCGAAACCGGTGCTGCGCAACGCGTTCGGTCGCCACTCCATCATCGGCAGGATCGGGCAACCCGCGGGAATGCCCTGCTGCCAAGTCCGCGGGTCCGCGGGAAAATGCACGGGGTCGTTGAGGATTCGCAACGCCGTGTAATAGCCGATCACCAACGTGGCGGGCACGTTCGGCGCCAGTTCGATCGGCACGAGCGAGCCGTATCGGTGGCGCATCTCTCGGTAGGCGCGATGGGGATCGGCGGCGAATGCCTCCGTATACAGCGGGAACCGGGGCCCGTCGGAGTCGAGTGGCGAACCGTGCTGTACGGGACAGCTTTTCGTGCTCTCGGAGGCGGATTGTGGGGACTGTGGCGTGGACAAAGGGCGTGACTCCAGGGGGAAGGCGCTTCACCGACGCGTGCTGTCACGCGGGTCGGCTACGCGCCGAGCAGGTGCATGTTTCGCGATGTGCTACGGGATCGTAAGCAGTTCCCACCCGGTGGCGGGGTCGTTTGAGCCGCTCGATCCGTGAATGCGGAGCTATCCGCTGGGCACGCGGCGCGATGATCGAGCCGCGGCTGCCGAATCCGGCCAGGGCGCGCCCACCGGATCGCTTTGCCGAGAATGCCCCGGGCCGCGCGAATCTCCGTTCGTCCGAGACGGAATCGCGGGCCGGTGACAGCGGGTTCGCAGTTGGAGGTTCAGGCGGTGGGCCTGCTCATTCGCGGAGGTCCGCGCATCGTCCGGCCGTGACACCGGCCGGGAACCAAACGGCATTTCGCTCAGGTCGCTGATCGCACGCCACACCTTCTCCGGGGGCCGGCCTGCGTTCGAACCGTGCGGCTGTGATCAGGGCTGCGGCCACGACCGCAGGGCGATGTCCACGGTGCGGCGCAGATGAGTCGGCTTCGCGCCCGCGGCCGCCTGGACGGCGATTCCGTCGGAGATCGTAAGGAGATAGCGGGCGAGATCGGCCGGTTTGCTGTCCCGTGGCAGGTCGCCGTCGGCGCGTGCCCGCTCCAAGCGCCGTCGCAGCGCTGCCTCGCCCGCGAGCCGGACCGCGATCGCGGCCTTACGGCTGTGCTCCGCCTCCGGCCCGCATGCTTGCACGCTGCGCACCGAAAGGCAGCCGGGGCTGTCATGCCCGGTGGTGAGCCCGATCGCGCCTTGGAGGAAAGCGGTGGCGACCGCTCGAGCGGTCGGACGTGCGAGGGCTTCGGCGACGTAGTGCCCGGGACCGTCGGCGTAGCGTTGGAGGACGCGGTCGAACAGCTCGGCTTTGCTGCCGAAAGCGGCATAGAGGCTCGGACGGTTGATGCCCATCGCCGCGGTGAGATCCGACAGCGCGGCGCCCTCGTAGCCGTACCTCCAGAACACCTCCAGCGCTCGATCCAACGCGCTGTCGATGTCGAAGCCGCGCGGCCGGCCTCCGGGCATGGACACCTCCCAGTTTCTTACCTGCCGGTACTGTACTGGGTGCCGCCGTGGAGTCTCCGCGGTTGCCGGGGGCGGCAGGCGGCTCGCGCCACGGTCCCGCTTCGATGACGCGGACTCACAGCATTGTGACCTGCTGACGCAAGCCGGTTTCCGCCGCCGCGGTGACGGCGTCGAGCAGGCGGCGCTGGCGCAGGCCGACGGTGAAGTCGGGGCGGGCGGACCTGCCTTCGACGATGGCGGTGGCGGTCTCGCGGTAGACGCCCGCCACGTGCGCGATCGGGCCCGCGGGCAGTGTGGAGGGCAGTGGGCGGTAGTGATCAGGGATCTGGAGGTCGCTGACCGCTCCGTCGTTGCCGCGAAGTTCGACGCGCCAATCCGCCCAGTGCGGATACATCCCGGACTGGACCGGAGTGATGGTCAGGGTTCCCCGCGTGCCGCGGATGTAGAGCGCGAATCCGTGCGGTGCGTCCGCGTGTCCGCCGTGCACGGTCACCGCGACGACGGCGCCGCCTGCCAGGCGGCCGACCACGGCCAATTGCCCGGGCTGCCGATTCGGGACCGTGCGGCCGGTCCCCAGCACGGTCAGCTCGTCGTGCAGTGTGGCGAGGACGGCGGATACTTCGGTGAGTTCACCGGCCAGGTGTTCGAGCACGCCGAGCACATGTCCGGCCATGATGGTCAGCAGGCCACTGCCCTTGCCGGGATCGGTGGTCCAGGCGAGTTCGGGCCGAATCGAGCTGCCGCCGAACGGATCTCCGGCGGCGATGAGGGTGATCGCGGAAACGGCGCCGATCCGGTCCGCCGCGAGCAGGTCCCTGACGAAGTTCACCGAAGGCGAGTGGTAGCCCTGGAGCACCACGGCGTGCACCACGCCCGCCGCCACCGCCGCGCTGGTCAGTTCGGTGGCCTCGGCGGCACTCGTGCCCATCGGCCACTCGCAGAGGACGTGTTTTCCGGCGGCGAGCGCCGCGCGCACCACATCCCCGTGCCCCGGCGACTTGACCGCCGCCACAACCAGATCCACCTCCGGATGTGCCGCCAGCTGCGCCGCGTCGGTGAACGCGTGCCGTGCGCCGGTGGCCTCGGCCGCCGCGTCGGCCGAGACGCGATTCGTCGTCGCCACCGCCGTGACGCGGAACTCGGGCAGTTGTGCCAGCGCGGGTAGATGAGCTGCGGCTGCCCAGCTACCGGTGGGATTCGCGCCGACGATGCCGACGCCGAGCGGGGCGGTGATGCGAGCGGTCATGCACACTCCTAGTTCTATACCGTTTGGTAATAAACTAGGCGGCGCACGACCTCTTGGGCAATAGGTAAAGTACCGTTCGGTAAGAAACTCGCGGCCGCTGTGAGCGACCGATCCGGCGTGGGTCGGGGTAGCGCAGAGGTTGCTACGCGATTGCGCGTCCGACGGCGTGGAGTTCGGGCGGCATGGTGACAGCACGTCCTCGGACGGTGTCGCCGCCGAGTTGGGCCCGCCCGTCGTCATCGGCGCGATGTCGACCGTCGCCGAAGCCGTTCGAGCGGTGTCGCCGCCGAGCCGGACTCGCCCGTCGTCATCGGCGGTTCGGTGTGTGTCGGCCGAGCGCTCTCGGGTTCGCGGGTGCGTGCCGGTAGTAGCGCGGGCTCGCGGATGGGTCCGAGGCATCTCGTCGTGACCTCCGAACGCGCTCCCCGAAAGTCGGACCATCGAATACCGTGTCGCGGCACCCGATAAATCCTGCGGTAATACTCCGATGCTATTGAGCGGGACCGGCGTGCGGCGCTCGGTCCGGCAGTGCGGGTGGCGGTCAGAGGTTTTCGGCGAACTGGGGCGTAATCAATTCATCTAGTACGTTCTCCGGGATAACGAGAAGCAGTTCTCGGGTGAGGTCGCGGCGAGCAGCGCCGCTGCCGACCCCGGCCGCTCGGCGACATCGGGCGGGTAGGTGGAGGTGTCCATGCTTGTTGACCACGCCGTCGTCACCTGGCGGGGCCACAAGGATCAGCCGACCCGTGGCCGCGCCCCCGCCGTCGCGGCCGACGGCCGGCGAGCCGGGCAAGTACGGTATCGGGACGCTGAACCAGCGGCGCAGCCCGGCGGAGCTCGCGAACAGAATGTGTCGAGAATGTCTATTGATCTATTCCGCAGAACTCGAACCGTCCTGGGTTGTGCGGCGCTTGTCGTATCTCTGGTAGCCGGATGCGGAACCAACCGCGCGGAAGATCCGGCGTCGACCGAACCCAGCATCACCGAGGCCGCGGCGCGTACCGACCAGAAGGGCTTGTCGCTCATCGTGCCGGGCACCCTGGCCGCGAGCTACGCCGAACTGGCGGCGGGTGTGCGCGGGAAGCTCGGCATGGCCATCATGCCGGTCGGCGGCGAGCAGGCGGTCACCTTCGGCGAATGGACCAGCGGCCCTGCCTGGTCGACGATGAAGGTCCCGCTGACCATCGCCGCGCTCCGGCGCTCTTCGAGCAGCTCCAGTTACGCCGCGTCGGCGGCGATCACGCAGTCCGACAACGCCGCCGCCGACGCGCTCTGGCAGTCGCTGGGCACCGCGCAGGAGGCGGCGCAGGCCGTGCAGGCGGTGTTGCGCGAGGGCGGTGACAACAGGACCGTCGTACCCGCGACCCGTGCCCGCGCCGAGCATTCGGCCTTCGGGCAGGCGGAATGGTCGCTGACCGACCAGGTGCGGTTCGCCTCGCGGCTGCCCTGCCTGCCCCAGGCCGAGCGCGTGACCTCGCTGATGGAGCAGGTCATAGCAAGCCAGCGCTGGGGTCTCGGCGAGTTCGGTGGCGCCGAGTTCAAGGGCGGCTGGGGGCCGGACACCTCGGGCGCCTATCTCGTACGCCAGTTCGGGGTCATCGACCTCCCCTCGGGCAAGATCGCGATCGCGATCGCGGTGCAGCCCGAGTCCGGATCGTTCAGCGACGGCATGAACATCCTGGACAAACTGGCCACGGTCGTCTCCGAGCATCTCGACGAGCTGGCAGGGGGGCGCTGCCCGGCCGCATGAGGCCATCCGTCCAGGTCAGTGTTACACGCCGTTCACGGGGGCGGGGCTGCCGAGATCGGACATGAAGGGCAAGATAGCGGCCATGCGCATCGGAGTTCTGACCGGAGGCGGAGACTGCCCAGGACTGAACGCGGTCATCCGCGCCATCGTTCGTACCGCGAACGGCCGCTACGGAGACGCGATCGTCGGCTTCGAGGACGGTTGGCGCGGTCTATTGGAGGATCGCAAGATCCAGATCCGCAATGACGACCGCACCGACCGGATCCTCACCAAGGGCGGCACCATCCTCGGCACCGCTCGCACCAACCCCGACGTGCTGCGCGCAGGCCTGGGCCGGATCAAACAGACCCTGGACGACAACGGCATCGAAGCGCTGATCCCGATCGGCGGCGAGGGCACGCTGACGGCCGCGAGCTGGCTGTCCGACGAGGGCGTGCCGGTGGTCGGCGTGCCGAAGACCATCGACAACGACATCGACTGCACCGACGTCACTTTCGGCCACGACACCGCGCTGAACATCGCGACCGAGGCGATCGACCGGCTGCACACCACCGCCGAGTCGCACCAGCGCGTCATGCTCATCGAGGTGATGGGCCGGCACGCGGGCTGGATCGCGATCGGCGCCGGCATGGCGGCGGGCGCGCACCTGACTCTGGTGCCCGAGGTCCCGTTCGAGGTGGACGAGGTGTGCGCGATGATCAAGCGTCGCTTCCAGCGCGGCGACAAACACTTCATCTGTGTGGTCGCCGAGGGGTCGCACCCGGCGCCGGACTCCGGATTCACCCTGCGCGAGGGCGGTATCGACGAGTTCGGCCACGAGCGGTTCACTGGCGTCGCCCAGCAACTGGGCGTGGAGATCGAGCGGCGCATCGGCAAAGAGGTACGCACCACCGTGCTCGGCCACGTGCAGCGCGGCGGCAGCCCCACGCCCTACGACCGGGTGCTGGCCACCCGCTTCGGCCTGCACGCGGCCGAGGCGGTGCACGCGGGCAAGTTCGGTCAGATGGTCGCGCTGCACGGCACCAGCATCGACCTGGTTCCGCTGTCGGAGGCCACCAAGCAGCTCAAGCGAGTGCCGCCGGAACGCCACCGTGAGGCGGAGGCGTTCTTCGGGTAGGTGCGGTACGCGCGCGGCGAATAGCCGGGGACGGTCCGGATCGTCGGTACTGTGAGTCGCATGCGCAGTGGGCGACTGATCGCGTTGGCTCTGTTGGTCATCGCGGCGTTGGTGGCAGGGTGTTCGGAGTCGAATCCGCCCGAGCCGACCACCGGAGACTGGCACGGCGCCATCGAGGTCCCCGGTCAGCCCCTGCAAGTCGGAGTGAGCTTCCGCGACGACGGTACGGCCACCATCGACATTCCCTTGCAGGGCGTGAGCGGCGCGCAGCTGAAGGACGTCAGCACCGACCGCAACGGCGTGTCGTTCGCGATCCCCGATATCCCGGGCGACCCGGTGTTCCGTGGCGAGTACGAGTCCGGAAGCGACCGGATCGCCGGCGATTTCACCCAGGCGGGTCAGAGCTTCCGGCTCACGCTGAGCCGAGGCAAGGTGACGCCGCCCGCCCGCCCCCAGGAACCGAAGCCGCCGTTCCCGTACAAGGCCGAGGACGTCACCTACCGCGCCGGCGACATCACCATCGCGGGCACACTGACCGAACCGCAGGGGCCGGGCCCGTTCCCCGCCATCCTCATGATCTCCGGAAGCGGCCCCCAGGACCGCAACGAAGACCTCATGGGCCACAAGCCGTTCCTGCTGCTGGCCGACACCTTCACCCGCGCGGGTTACGCCGTGCTGCGCACCGACGACCGGGGCGTCGGCGGCACCGGCGGCAAACTGGACGACGCGAACTACGCCGACCTGGCCGAGGACGCCGCCGCGGGTGTCCGCTTCCTGCGCGCCCGCCCCGAGGTCGATCCGGCCCGGGTCGGGCTCTTCGGGCACAGCGAAGGCGGCTACCTCGCACCGCTGGTCGCCGCGCGCCCCGACAGCGGCGTCGCGTTCGCAATCCTGATGGCCGGGCCCGGTGTCCCCGGCGCGGATGTGCTCATCGAGCAGACCCGCTTGCTCGCCGCCGCGAACGGCACTCCTCCGGACCAGGTGGAGACCCGGGCACGCGACACCACCGAACTGGCCGCCCTGCTGAAAGCGGGTGACCTGGACGGCGCTCGGCAATTGGCCATCCGGCAGAACCAGTCGCTGCCCGCCGACCAGCGCGTGCCCGAGGACCAGGCGGCCGCGCAGATCACGCCGTATCTGGCCGCCCTGGTCGCTTACGATCCGGCGCCCGCCCTGGCCGCCCTGCGCGTTCCGGTGCTCGCGTTCTTCGGCGGCAAGGATCTCCAGGTGCCCCCGGCGCAGAGCGAGCAGCCGATGCGCGACCATCTCGCCGCCGATCCCGATGCGACCGTCCACGTCTTCCCGGGGCTCAACCACCTGATGCAGCCCACCGAGACCGGCCGTCCCAGCGAGTACAGCACCATCGAGACGACCATCGCACCCGAGGTGCTCGACTACGTCACCGGCTGGCTGCGTCAGCGGGTCCCGGTGAAGTAGCGCGCCGCCGCACGACGCGAGAGCCGCTGCGCTGCGGCGGGAGCGTTTACCTAAACTGATGGCCATGAGCGCACCCACGGTCGACCTGATGGATTACTCGGATGTCCTCGCCCGGTTCGAGCCGGTGCTCGGCATGGAGGTCCACGTCGAGCTGAACACCGCGACGAAGATGTTCTGCGGTTGCCCGACCGAGTTCGGCGCCGAGCCGAACACCCAGGTGTGCCCGGTGTGCCTCGGTCTGCCGGGCTCGCTGCCGGTGGTGAACCAGAAGGCCGTCGAGTCCGCGATCCGGATCGGGCTGGCGCTGAACTGTTCGATCACCCCGTGGGGCCGGTTCGCGCGCAAGAACTACTTCTACCCGGATCAGCCCAAGAACTATCAGATCAGCCAGTACGACGAGCCGATCGCCACGAACGGGCACCTGGACGTGCTGCTCGACGACGGCAGCACCTTCCGCGTGGACATCGAGCGCGCGCACATGGAGGAGGACACCGGCAAATCGGTGCACGTGGGCGGCGCGACCGGTCGCATCCACGGCGCCAGCCACTCCCTGCTGGACTACAACCGGGCGGGCGTGCCGTTGATCGAGATCGTCACCAAGCCGATCACCGGCGCGGGGGAGCGGGCGCCGGAGGTGGCGCGGGCCTACGTGACGGCGCTGCGGGATCTGCTGAAGTCGCTCGGCGTCTCCGACGTGAAGATGGAGCAGGGCTCGCTGCGCTGCGACGCGAACGTCTCCCTGATGCCGGTCGGCGCAACCGAATTCGGCACCCGCACCGAGACCAAGAACGTCAACTCGCTGCGCAGCGTCGAGGTCGCGGTGCGCTACGAGATGCGCAGGCAGGCGGCCGTGCTGGCGAGCGGCGGCACGATCGTGCAGGAGACCCGCCACTTCCACGAGACCGACGGCACCACCTCGCCCGGCCGCCGCAAGGAGACCGCCGAGGACTACCGCTACTTCCCCGAGCCAGACCTCGAGCCGGTCGCGCCCGACGCGCAGTGGGTGGAGCGGTTGCGCGACACCATCCCCGAGTACCCCTGGCTGCGCCGCGCGCGCATCCAGTCCGACTGGGGCCTGTCCGACGAGGTGATGCGCGACCTGGTCAACGCGGGTGCGCTGGACCTGATCATCGCCACCGTCGACGCAGGCGCCCCGGCCAACGAGGCGCGCTCCTGGTGGGTCGCCTACCTCACCGAGAAGGCCAAGGAGCGCGAGGTCGCGCTGGACGAGCTGCCGATCACCCCGGCCCAGGTCGCCGAGGTGATCAAGCTGGTCGACGCGAAGACGATCAACAACAAGGTGGCCAAGCAGGTCGTCGACCACGTGCTGGCCGGCGAGGGCGACCCGGCGCAGATCGTCGAAGCCAAGGGCCTCGGCATGGTCAGCGACGACAGCGCCTTGCAGTCGGAGGTGGAGAAGGCCCTGGCCGCCAACCCCGACATCGCCGACAAGATCCGCTCCGGCAAGGTGCAGGCGGCGGGCAAGATCGTCGGCGACGTCATGAAGGCGACCCGGGGGCAGGCCGACGCGGCGCGCGTCCGGGAACTCGTGCTCGCTGCTTGCAGCTGACTCTCTATCGGGGTCGATCGATCCGGATAGAGGTGTAGAGCGTGCTCGAGCTCGGCGGCGCGGTGTAGCGGGCGTTCGGCAGGTAAAGGTGTTCGCCGAACGCGGCCACGGTCGTCGGTACGTCGAAACGCGGGTCGGTGACGCGCCGTTGGATCGTGCCCGTCGTTCCCGCGGGATCGAGCGCGACCACGGCGATCGCGTTGGACCGGTTCTGGACGACGAACAATGTGTTGCCGCACAACAGCAGTCCGTCGCCGTCGGGCAGCGACTCGGCGCCGAGATCGATCCGCCGCGTCGTACCGGTCGCCGGGTCGACACGGAACAGCCGGCCGGTCACCGACTGCATGATGATCAGCCCGGTACCGTCCGGCGTGCGCACGATCCCGTTGGCGTTGATCGCTCCGAGCTGGTAGCGGATGTCGCCGGTCAGCGGGCGACGCACCACCGCCGTGGGTGGCGGCAAGGCAGCGTCGTCGCCGATGGGCAGGTGGTACAGCACGGGTGTCCGCGAGTCGGTGAACCACGCGCCCGCGGGCGTGAGTACCACGTCGTTGACGAACGTGTCCGGCGGCGTCCCCAGCCGGTAGTTCGCCTGCACCGCGCCGGTGCGGGTGTCGATGACGCGGGCGTCGCCTCCGGTGCCTCCGGCGACGAACAGCCGGTCGCGATGGTCGAGCCGCATCCCCAGTGCCGGGGTGCCCGGCCCGGGGCTCAAGATGTCGCCTCGACCGGTCACCAGGTCGGCGCGGTAGATGGAGCCGTCTGTCCGCGAACCGAAGTAGGCCACCGGTCGCGACCCGATCGCGATGCCCTCCGGCTGGAACCCGGCGGGCAGGTCGATCGCGGTGCGGACCGGGCGGTGTGCCGCTGTTCGGTCGGTGGACACCAGCGCGGTAGCGCCGAGGCAGGCCAGTGCGGCCGAGATCACGAGGACTCGCCTCATCCCGTCGTCCCTCCGTCCCCGGGGCCGCCGATCACGGATGACGTCCGGCCGTCCCGGTGTCCGCGCTCAGTAGCCGACAGTGAAATGCCTGTTCTCACCTGGGTTCTCGAGTTCGTCCAGGACGGCCACGGCGAAGTCTTCCACCGAGATCCAGGACGCGCCGTCGGCGCCGGTGATCAGGGTGGTGGTGCCGCGTCGATACTTGCCGGTGCGCTGTCCGGGTTCGAGGAGGGCGGGCGGGCTGAGATAGACCCAGTCGGCCGGATGCGCTCGGCAGGTTTCCCATTGCGTGACGCTGGCGGCGGCGATCGGGCGGATCGCGGGCGGTACGTACTCCGGACTGTCGAGCACCAGCCGATCGGGACGCTCCGGATTCCGGAGCGGGGCGGCGCCGCCGACCACGAGGATGCGGGTCCGGGTGGCCGTGGCCGCGTCCAGCAGGGCGGTCGTCGTCGCCGCGACGGTGTGTTCCTGGCCGGAGCCCGGGCGGGTCGCGGCCACGATCGCATCGGTGCCGTGGAACAGGTCACTCATCCGGGCGGGGTCGTTCGCGTCGCCCTCGACCGCGGTCACCCCGGGAGGCAGGACGGTCGGCGGCTGTTTCCGGAACACGGCGACAACCTCATGGCCCCGGCTCGAGGCTTCGCCGACGACGCGGGAGCCGACCATGCCGTTTGCTCCGATGACGGTGATCTTCATTTCAGTACCCCTTCGGGTGTCGAGACAATGCGGGATGAGCGGCTGGGCGCGGGGAGCTGTCCCGCGACGATCGCGGCCAGCGCGAGCCCGAACCCGGCGAGCTGGATCGGGCCGAGCGTCTGGCCGAGCAGGATCGCGCCGAGAACCGCGGCGACCAGCGGCGATAGCAGGACGAGAACCGCGACCGAGGTGACCGGCAGTGTCCCGATCCCGCGGAACCAGAGGACATAGGCGAGCAGACCGCCGACCAGACCCAGCCAGAGGTAGCCGAGGGCAGCGGGCGGGTCGATCGCGGGAGGAGAACCCTCGACGAGGAACGTGAGGGGCAGCAGGAACACCCCTCCCGCGGTGAGCTGCCAGCCGGCGAAAGCGGTGGGGCTGGCCTCGGCGGGCCGTCCCCACTTCTTCGTCAGCGTCAGGCCCAGCGCCATCGACGCCGCGGCGGCGAGGCCCGCCACGATCCCCGCGAGGTCGAGGGTCGCATGCGGCCCGATCACCACCATGCCGACGCCGACGACGCCTACCGCGCCCCAGACCAGGCGCCACGCCGACGGGCTCTCGTGCAGGACCACCACGGCCAGGACGGCCACGACGAGCGGCTGGGCCGCCGCCAACGTCGCGGCCACCCCGCCCGGTAGGCGTTCGGCGGCGAGGAACAACAGCGGGAACAGCAGCCCGATGTTGAGCACGCCCAGCACCGCGGCTTTGCCCCACCAGGCTCCCCTCGGCAGGGTCCGTGTGAACGCCAGCGCGAGCACACCCGCGGGCAACGCGCGCAGGAGCCCTGCGAAAAGCGGGTGTCCCGGGGGAAGGAGTTCGGTGGTGACGACATATGTCGTGCCCCAGGACACGGGAGCGAGCGCCGTGAGGACGGTGCGAGGGAGACTTCCGTCTCGGCCGGAAACCCTTTGTGCTGCTGAACTTACCACATTCGCAGTCTCGCCCGCCAGGATCAATGAGTCCAACACATGTTTGTCACTTGATCGATCTCGATACACGATTGATCCATGGAGCTTCAGCAGATGCGGTACGTCCTCGCCGTCGCCGAGACGAACAGCTTCACCCGGGCCGCCGAGCGATGCCTGGTCGTCCAGTCCGCGCTGAGTCACCAGATCGCGCGCTTGGAGCGGGAATTGGGCGCGAGACTCTTCGAGCGCACCAGCCGCCGGGTGCGATTGACTCCGGCCGGTGCGGCGTTCCTCCCGGCAGCCCGCCAATGCCTGGACGCCGCCGAGCGCGCGGCCGCCGAGGTCGCCGCGGCGGTCGGCGAGGTACGCGGAAGGCTCGCCGTCGGCCTGATCCCCACCGTCGCGGCGGTCGACATCCCGGAGGCGCTGCGTGATTTCCGGCAGCGGTACCCGCACGTGCGCATCAGCCTGCGGGTGGGCGCGAGCGAGGAACTCATCGAGCGAGTCACGCAGGGAGCCCTCGACGTGGCCTTTCTCGGATTGCCGACCACGGCCCGGCCACGGGGGGTCGCCGCCCACGAACTCGCCCGTGACCGGCTCGTCGCCGTGGTCGCACCCGACCATCCCCTCGCCGGTGCGCCCACGGTCGATCTGCGCAGACTCTCCAACGAGGTTTTCGTCGACCTTCCGGCCGGAACCGCCGGACGCCTCCAATCCGACCAGGCCTTCGCGGCCGCCGGCCTGGACCGCGACGTCGCCTTCGAAGTGACCAGCGCCGACTACATCGCTCGCCTCGTCCGCCCCGGCCTCGCCGTAGCCATGCTGCCGTCGGCCTACGCGCCGCAACTCGAGGGCGTGGTCACCATCGAGGTCTCCGACGCCCCGGCCCGCGTCGAATACATCATCTGGAGCCGCAGCCGCCCACCAGCGGCCACCGCCTTCCTCACCGTCCTCGGCGTCCCGGTAGATCGTGACGAATCGTGAGGATCGCCGAGTAATCGGGCTGCGTCCGATGGCCCGGACCGGCAGCACGGCAGAGTCCCGGGCGAACTGGCGTCACGCCGACGGATACACGGCGAGCCCATGGACACATGCTCCGCACGCGACGCCACCCGGCAACGGTCCGGTTGCGGCCGAACGCGCCGTCGGTGGCGGCCTAGCCCCTGTCCACCCCGGCAAGGCGAGCCGTAGGCCGCGCCATCACCGCCTCACGCGCCCCACCAGCTCAACCACCGAATCCGAGCGAAGCGAGACCGAGCATGCGCCGTTCGCGGCCCGGTTCGAGTCCGAGTGGCCGCCGCGTCCGCGACGAAGTCGCCAGCGGCGGTCGCTCGGACGCGAACCATGAAGGGGCCGCGAACCGGCCGCGCCCGCGCGGCCGATAACTCAGTCCGGTCCGCCGCCGCCGGCCTGCGGTGGCGGGATGCGGACGACGCGGTCGTCGAACGGGCCGGGCTGGCCGTCGGTCTTGTTCACCGTGGTCACCCAGATGGTGCCGTCGGCGCCGACCGCCGCGCCGCCGAGCTGCCCGTACTTGTCCTGCGCCATCAGGGTCGGCGCCGCGGTGACCGCGTGGGTGTTGGGGTCGGCGGCGGCGATGGCGAGGGCCTTCGCGCGGGTCAGCGAGATCGCGACACCGTCGGTCGCCGCGGCGCAGCCCGCGACGCCGGGCCGGTCCGGCCAGGTCCACGTGGTCGTGAGCACGCCGTCGTCGCCGAGCCGTTGCAGCCGGTCCTCGGCGGGGGTGCGGTCGGTGATCCAGATGCTGTCCTTGCTGTCCCGGCACACGTCCCCCGCGGTGCCGATGCCCGAGACGGCGATTTCCGGCGCGGGCGTACGGCCGGGCACCGGAGACTTCACGCGCAGCAGTTTGCCCGCGAGCGAGCCCGCCGAGGCCGCCGCGCCGGGGTTGCCCGCGTCGCCGGTCAGCACCAGCATCTGATCGGGCGCGGCGAAGTCGATCGCGCCGTGATTCCCGGTGGCGCCCTTCGGGATACCGGTGAGGACGTCCTTGGGGGAGCCGCCTTCGGCGATGCGGACCACCCGGTTGTCGCTGCCGGTGGTGATGTAGGCGTACATCAGGCCGTCTTCGTGGTAGGTGGGCGACAGCGCGATGTCGCTGAGGCCGCCGTCGCCGGAGCCGTCCACGTCCAGCTTGGCGATCTCTACCGGCGGCTGCTCCGGAGCCACCTTCATGATCCGCCCGGTCCTGCGCTCGGCCACCAGCGCGCCGTCGGCGAGCGTGACCAGGCCGCCGGTGGTGTCCAGGCAGGTGGCGACCACCGCCGGGTCCGGATCGATGCACGGGCCGCTCGGCCGGGTGGTCGAGGTGGGCGACTGGCTCGGTTTCTTCGGGTCGATGTTGGCTCCGCGCAGGGTCGGTTCCGGGGTGAACGGACTGGACGCCGAATCGTCGAACCGGGCGCACCCGACCAGCAGGACGGAGCCGAGCGCCAAGCTCGCCGCGACGCGGCCCACGACAACCAAACTCATAGCTCAGACGTTACGGAAATACCGTTGCCCGCGCCCCCTCCGGGTGCGTGTTGCGCGCACACTGACACGCCGTGCGGTACTTGCCCGCCGTGGCAGGGTGCGGCATAGGGTATTGGCCGTGACCGACAAGCCGAAAGACACGCCGGAATCCAAGGCCGGGGAGGCCACTGCCGCTACGGCCGAGCAGTCGGCGGTGTCGTCCACCGGTCGAGGGGTGACCAGCCCGTACGACTCGCCGACCGAGCAATTCGCGCGGGTGGATGAGGCCAAGCGTCCGCAGATGTCCAAGGACGTCCCGCGCACCGATGACGAACTCGGGCTCGACCCGGAGGTGCCGACCACCGCCGAGCGCAAAGCCGCCGGGGGCAAGGGGTCCACCTACGAGTACGCCAGCATCCCGCCCGCCCCCACTCCGCCGAACGACACCGGTCGCCTGCGCAGGCGCACCGGCGAGACCAGGCGCGGCACACTCGATCTCGGTTTGTTGCTGTTGCGCTGGGTGGTCGGCGGCACCTTCCTCTACCACGGTCTGCAGAAGCTCACCGGTTGGTTCCACGGTCCCGGCCTGGACGGCACCCGCGACATGATGGAGCGCGGCGGCTGGGATCACCCGAGCGTGTCCGCCATGCTGGTCACGGCGGGCGAGGTGGGCGGCGGCGCGCTGCTGATCCTCGGGCTGGCCACGCCGCTGGCCGCGGGCGCGGTGCTCGCGGTGATCCTGGACGCCTGGGCCTGGAAGCAGGGGATGGCCCCGGGGTTCCAGTACAAAGCCGGGCCGGGCGCTGTGGAGTTGGAAAGCATCCTCGCCGGCGCCGCCGCCGCGATCATCCTGACCGGCCCGGGGCGCTTGTCCTTCGACCGCAACCGGGGTTGGGCCGTTCGCCCCGCCGCAGGGTCCTTCGTCGTCCTTCTCCTCGCCGTAGCGGCCGCGGTCGGCGCCTACTGGTACCTGCACGGCGGCAATCCGCTCACCGGCATCGGCCCCTTCGACTGAGTCCGGACGGACGAAAGGCCCCTCGCCCCGCAATGGGACGAGGGGCCTTCGCGTTCGGTCGGCCGCGAGACGCGGGAGCTACGGCACGTGCCGCACGGCGCCCTTGTCCGCCGAGGTGGCCATGGCGGCGTACGCGCGCAGCGCGGTCGTCACCGGACGATCGCGGTTGACCGGCTGCCAGGGCCGTTCGGAGGCTTCCATCTTCGCGCGGCGCTCGGCGAGGACGGCGTCGTCGACGAGGACCTCGAGCGTGCGGGTGGCCACGTCGATGCGGATCTGGTCGCCGTTCTCCACCAGGCCGATGACACCGCCGCTGGCCGCCTCGGGCGAGATGTGCCCGATCGACAGGCCCGAGGTGCCGCCGGAGAACCGGCCGTCGGTGATCAGCGCGCACTGCTTGCCGAGCCCGGAACCCTTCAGGAACGCGGTCGGGTGCAGCATCTCCTGCATGCCCGGGCCGCCCGCGGGACCTTCGTAGCGGACCACGATCACGTCGCCGGGCTTGATCTTCTTGCCGAGGATGACCGACACGGCCTCCTCCTGCGAGTCCACCACCACCGCGGGGCCCTGGAAGGTGAACAGTTCCTCGTCGATGCCCGCGGTCTTGAGCACCGCGCCGTCGGGCGCGATGTTGCCGCGCAGTACGACGAGGCCGCCTTCGGCGGTGTAGGCGTGCTCGAGGTCGCGGATGCAGCCGCCCTCGGCGTCGGTGTCCAGCGACGACCAGCGGTTGTCGGTGGAGAACGGCTCGGTGGTGCGCACCCCGCCCGGCGCGGCGTGGAAGAGTTCGATGGCTTCCTGGGAAGCCTTGCCGGAACGAATGTCCCAGGTGTCGAGCCACTCGTCGAAGCTCGCGGTGTGCACGGTGGTGACGTCGGTCTCCAGCAGGCCCGCGCGGCGCAATTCGCCGAGGATGGCGGGGATGCCGCCCGCGCGGTGCACGTCCTCCATGTGGTAGTCGGAGTTCGGCGACACCTTCGACAGGGTGGGCACCCGGCGGCTGGTCTCCTCGATGGTGTGCAGATCGAAGTCGATCTCACCTTCCTGCGCGGCGGCCAGGGTGTGCAGCACGGTGTTGGTCGAGCCGCCCATCGCGACGTCCAGCGCCATCGCGTTGCGGAAAGCCTTGGCGTTGGCGACGTTGCGCGGCAGCACGGACGCGTCGTCCTCGCGGTACCAGCGGTTGGCGATGTCGACCACGACGGTGCCGGCCCGCTCGAACAGCGCCCGGCGCGCGGCATGCGTGGCGAGCGTGGAGCCGTTGCCGGGCAGCGCGAGACCGAGCGCCTCGGTGAGGCAGTTCATCGAGTTCGCGGTGAACATGCCCGAGCACGAGCCGCAGGTCGGGCACGCCGACCGCTCCACCTCCGACAGCCCCTCCTCCGACACCGCCTGGTTCGCGCTCGCGGAGATCGCCGTGATCAGGTCGGTGGGAGCCTGCGCGACGCCGCCGACGACCACCGCCTTGCCCGCCTCCATCGGCCCGCCGGAGACGAACACCGCCGGAATGTTCAGCCGCATGGCCGCATTGAGCATGCCCGGGGTGATCTTGTCGCAGTTGGAGATGCAGACCAGCGCGTCGGCGGTGTGCGCGTTCACCATGTACTCGACGGAGTCGGCGATGATCTCGCGCGAGGGCAGCGAGTAGAGCATGCCGCCGTGGCCCATGGCGATGCCGTCGTCGACGGCGATGGTGTGGAATTCGCGCGGCACGCCGCCGGCGGCGCGCACCGCGTCGGCCACGATGTCACCGACGTTCTTCAGGTGCACGTGACCGGGCACGAACTGGGTGTAGGAGTTCGCGATGGCGACGATCGGCTTGCCGAAGTCGGTGTCGGTCATGCCGGTGGCGCGCCAGAGTGCGCGTGCGCCTGCGGCATTGCGGCCGATGGTCGTGGTTCGTGAACGAAGCGGTGGCATGTGGATGGTCCTCGGGTCGCGGGGGCTGACGTGCGACGGCGCAGAGCCTGCTCGGCGGTCCACCACGTTACTCCCGGTGGGCGTGTCCACCGGTCGGTGGTGCGCCGGGCGCGGCGGCCATGACTGTCAGCCGGATCGGGTTTGTCGCTGTGCGTGGTGTCGCAGGCGACGACGGGTCGCCGGAGGTGCCGGACCGTCGAGGGGTGGGGACGAGAAGGAGGATCACTGCTCCGGAGAAATCATCCCATCACTCGGCCGTAACAACCTAACCGCGGTGGATGTTCCGCGCATTGCTCGAGCCGGTCGGGGACGCGACCGACTGCTAGCGCGTGTCTTCGCCGGTGGCGTCCTCGCCCGACTTCGCGACCCCATCGGTCGGCGCGCTGTCCTCGCCGCTCGGGTTCGCGTCGTGCCCGCTCGTTTCGGTGGGGGACTCTTCGGTCGCGGGCTCCGCGAACGGGTCCGGAATCCGTCCGCCGGAGAACGCCGCCAGATCGCGCAGCCGGTCGTAGCTCACCGCGGGCAACTTCACCTCGGTGCCATCGGTCAGGTCGGCGCGCACGTATCCGCGCTTGGGGATCCGTACACCCTTCACCTGCGCCCAATCGAGATGGCGCGAACCGAACAGCGTCCGCAGCTCCAGCCCCGCGTCCGAGACGGCGGTCTGCGTGCGCAGCACCCACGCCAGCACCACGACCGGGATGAGCAGCAGCCACCACAGTCCGGCGGGCCAGCCCACGAACGGGAAGAACACGCACATCAGCAGGATGAACACGCCCAGGAAGGCCAGCCGTGGGATGCGGATCACACGGGCGTCGGAGGCGCTACCCGTATCCGTTGCCGCCGCGGGCGTGTGGGACGATTCAGAAGGTGGCACGGACTGATGCGGTGATGACACACCACCATCCTCGCATCCTGGTGAACGGACACAAGCAACCGCACTGTCCCACATAATGGGACGCACGGGGTCATCTGTTTGACTCTTCGGTTCACACCCGCTTAACGTCGTGCGCGTGAATCGAAACGAGTTGCTCGTAATCGGCCGGCGCGTCCAGCGTTGAGCCTGACACACTGAGTCGAATACGTCAGCTCGCGTTGCGACGCGCCACCCTCGATCAGCCCTGTGCTGTCGGGGGCTTTTTTATGTTCGGACTAACCTCCAGCATGGCGAAGCGCAAGACACCGCTGGCACAAAAATCCGGGGTCAGAACGACAACCAGTAAGGAACGAAGACGGTGAGCGCACCTACCGCACGGCCCGGGCCTTCCGCCCGTAGGCCAGCGCCTTCGGCGAATCAGCAGGCCACGCCCGCTGCCAACGCGATCTCCGCGGCCAACCGCCGTCCGGTCCCGCCCGAGCGGGTCACCGGCGCGCAGTCGGTCGTCCGGTCGCTCGAGGAGCTGGGCGTCGACACCGTATTCGGCATTCCGGGTGGCGCGATTCTCCCGGTGTACGACCCGCTGTTCGATTCCACCAAGGTGCGCCACGTCCTGGTCCGGCACGAGCAGGGGGCCGGTCACGCGGCCACCGGTTACGCGCAAGCGACCGGCAAGGTCGGTGTGTGTATGGCCACATCCGGTCCCGGCGCCACCAACCTGGTGACCCCGATCGCCGACGCGCAGATGGACTCGGTCCCGATCGTGGCCATCACCGGCCAGGTCGGCCGGAGCCTGATCGGCACCGACGCGTTCCAGGAAGCCGACATCTCCGGCATCACCATGCCGATCACCAAGCACAACTTCCTGATCACCGACGGCATCGACATCCCGCGCATCATCGCCGAGGCGTTCTACCTCGCCGCGTCCGGCCGCCCGGGCGCCGTGCTCGTCGACATCCCCAAGGACGTGTTGCAGGCGCAGACCACCTTCAGCTGGCCGCCCGAGATGCGGCTGCCCGGCTACCGTCCGGTCACCAAGCCGCACGGCAAGCAGGTGCGCGAGGCCGCGCGGATGATCATGGAGGCCAAGGCCCCCGTGCTCTACGTCGGCGGCGGTGTGATCAAGGCCGACGCCTCGGCCGAGCTGCTGCAACTGGCCGAGCTGACCGGCATCCCCGTGGTCACCACGCTGATGGCGCGCGGCGCGTTCCCCGACAGCCACACACTGAACATGGGCATGCCCGGCATGCACGGCACCGTGGGCGCCGTCGCCGCGTTGCAGCGCTCGGACCTGCTGATCACGCTCGGCGCGCGGTTCGACGACCGCGTCACCGGCCAGCTGGACTCCTTCGCGCCGGGCGCCAAGGTCATCCACGCCGACATCGACCCTGCCGAGATCGGCAAGAACCGGCACGCCGACGTCCCGATCGTGGGCGACTGCCGCGAGGTGATCGTCGAGCTCATCGAGACGCTGAAGGCGGATCCCGCCGCGGGTGACGCTCTGCCGCTGGCGCTGACCGACTGGTGGACCTACCTCGACGGCGTGCGCGACTCCTACCCGCTGGGCTGGACCCCGCCCGCCGACGGGTCGCTGTCGCCGGAGTTCGTCATCGAGGCGCTCGGCCGTCTGGCCGGGCCGGACGCGATCTACTGCGCGGGCGTCGGCCAGCACCAGATGTGGGCCGCCCAGTTCATCAAGTACGAGAAGCCGCGCACCTGGCTGAACTCCGGTGGTCTCGGCACCATGGGCTACGCCGTCCCGGCGGCCATGGGCGCCAAGATGGGCGCGCCGGACAAAGAGGTGTGGGCGGTCGACGGTGACGGCTGCTTCCAGATGACCAACCAGGAGCTGGCGACCTGCGCCGTCGAGGGCGTCCCGATCAAGGTCGCGCTGATCAACAACGGCAACCTCGGCATGGTGCGCCAGTGGCAGACGCTCTTCTACCAGGAGCGCTATTCCAACACCGACCTGG
This sequence comes from Nocardia sp. NPDC041819, assembly GCF_055590505.1. Lineage (NCBI taxonomy): Bacteria > Bacillati > Actinomycetota > Actinomycetes > Mycobacteriales > Nocardiaceae > Nocardia > Nocardia sp. NPDC041819. Next base: position 378,576 of record NZ_JBVJAP010000001.1, read on the forward strand.
GCACGCACTCGCTGCGCATCCCCGACTTCGTGAAGCTCGCCGAAGCCCTCGGCTGCCACGGCATCCGGGTGGAGCGCGAGGAGGACGTGGAGGCCGCCATCCGCGAGGCGCAGTCCATCACCGACCGCCCCGTGGTGATCGACTTCATCGTCGGCAAGGACGCCCAGGTGTGGCCGATGGTCGCGGCGGGCACCAGCAACGACGAGATCATGGCCGCGCGCGGCATCCGCCCGCTGTTCGACGAGGACGAGCAGGCCGCCGAGCCGGCGGTCATCCACGCGGCGATGTCGCAGGAACAGAACAGGGTGAACAACGGATGAGTACCACGCATACCCTCAGCGTTCTCGTCGAGGACAAACCGGGCGTGCTGGCCAGGGTCGCGGCGCTGTTCTCCCGCCGCGGCTTCAATATCGAATCCCTGGCGGTCGGCGGCACCGAACTGCCCGAGATCTCGCGCATGACCATCGTGGTCACCGTCGAGGACCTGCCGCTCGAGCAGGTCACCAAGCAGCTCAACAAGCTGGTGAACGTTATCAAGATCGTGGAGCAGGACTCCGACAGCTCGGTGGCCCGCGAACTGATCCTGGTGAAGGTGCGCGCCGACGCCAGTGTGCGGACCCAGGTGATCGAGGCGGTCGGGCTGTTCCGCGCGAAGGTCATCGACGTGTCGCCGGACGCGCTCACCGTCGAGGCGACCGGAACCCGGTCCAAGCTCGACGCGCTGTTGCGGATGCTCGAACCGTATGGCATCCGCGAGATCGTGCAGTCCGGGGTCGTCGCGGTGGGACGTGGACCGAAGTCCATCACCGCCACTCGATGAGGTAGCGAGCGGCACACCGATGGGGCCGACCGGCCGACGGCGGCCACGCGCTAGTCTTTCTGCGATCGACGGTTGGCGTGCCGCCCTCCCCGCCTACGCGGGAATGATCCCCTCCCGCTGCTGCGGGGGTTGATCCGATCCAGAACAACGAAAATCAACACCGGCGCAAGCACGGTGTGCCCCGCCTCGCGCGGGGATGATCCCGGAAGGAACCACAGTGGCAGTCGAGATGTTCTACGACGACGATGCCGACCTGTCGATCATCCAGGGCCGCAAGGTCGCTGTCATCGGCTACGGCAGCCAGGGTCACGCGCACTCGCTGAGCCTGCGCGACTCGGGCGTCGAGGTCCGCGTCGGTCTGGCCGAGGGTTCGAAGTCGCGTCCGAAGGCCGAGGAGGCCGGCCTGACCGTCGGCACGCCCGCGGAGGTCTCGGAGTGGGCGGACCTCATCATGGTGCTGGCGCCGGACACCGCGCAGGCGTCGATCTTCACCAACGACATCGAGCCGAACCTGAAAGACGGCGACGCGCTGTTCTTCGGCCACGGCCTCAACATCCACTTCGGCCTGATCAAGCCGCCCGCCAACGTCACCATCGGCATGGTGGCGCCGAAGGGCCCCGGTCACCTGGTGCGTCGTCAGTTCGTCGACGGCAAGGGCGTTCCGGCTCTGATCGCGATCGACCAGGACCCGAAGGGCGAGGGCCAGGCGCTGGCGCTGTCCTACGCCAAGGGCATCGGCGGCACCCGCGCGGGCGTCATCAAGACCACCTTCAAGGAAGAGACCGAGACCGACCTGTTCGGTGAGCAGGCCGTGCTGTGCGGTGGCACCGAGGAACTGGTCAAGACCGGTTTCGAGGTCATGGTCGAGGCCGGTTACGCGCCGGAGATGGCCTACTTCGAGGTGCTGCACGAGCTGAAGCTGATCGTCGACCTGATGTACGAGGGCGGCATCGCGCGGATGAACTACTCGGTGTCCGACACCGCCGAGTTCGGTGGTTACCTGTCGGGCCCGCGGGTCATCGACGCCGACACCAAGAAGCGCATGCAGGACATCCTCAAGGACATCCAGGACGGCAGCTTCGTCAAGCGTCTGGTCGCCAACGTCGAGGGCGGCAACAAGGAGCTCGAGGCGCTGCGCAAGCAGAACGCCGAGCACCCCATCGAGGTCACCGGCGCCAAGCTGCGCGGCCTGATGAGCTGGGTGGATCGTCCGATCACCGAGACCGCCTGATACTCGGGCTCATTCGCGCGGTGGCCCGCTCCGGACTATCGGAGCGGGCCACCGGCGTCTTTCGCGGAGTTTCTAACTGCTGCCGAATGAGCCTGTGCCCGGACCGAAGTTCTGGCCCCAACCTCCGCCCCAGCCCTGGTCCCAGCCTCCGCCGCCCCAGCCCTGGTCCCAGCCAGGACCGCGGCCATAAGGTGGTGCGCCGTAGTGGGGTTTGTCGACCAAGACGTTGTTGTTGCAACTCCAGCCGGGGAACGGGCCGAAGGCGCACTGGTCGTTGTAAGCCGGAGTGACCCCGGGTGCGCTCGGTGCGGCGGACGCGGGCATCGCCACCGCGGTCAACGGGATCGCGGCGATCGCACCGGCGACGGCCACGCGGAAGATACGGCGTGCGCTGATTGACGAGAACAACGTAAATCCTTTCGCTCTGCGACGAGCGTCTCCGCCCGCCGTCCCCCGTTGGGGTCTGCCCACGGCCTCCCCCCGCAGACAGATCTGGATCTACGGTCACTGCTTCGCGGTCGCGCTTACCGACGGGGCAGCGACTGCACGATTTCACTCTTGCGCACTTGCCGCGAAACGTCACGGGTGTTCTCTCCCTTGCGGACCAAATCGAACCGCGATGTCAGGGGCGCCCTCTATCGGCGTTGCTCATCGATCGCGGAAAGCTGCCGATCACGCCGTCCGGTGTGGTTGCGCGTCGTTACTCGCTCGTACCGACGCCTGGGCTCTATGGTTCTCCCGGACAACGGGGTCAGGTAGCCGAACATTCTCTGCCCGAACGGATGGTGGACCTTGACCAACTCGACCGATAGCGAACCGACCGCGTACGAACCGGCCACGGCCGGTCGGCGCTCCGAGGCGATCCACCGCTTCCTCGTCCAGCCCGCCGACGCGGGCATCGTGGGCTCGGTCGACGGCGGCAAACTCCTCGAATGGATCGACAAAGTCGCCTACGCGGCAGCGGCCCAATGGAGCGGCCGCTACTGCGTCACCGCCTACGTCGGGAACATCCATCTCGATCGGCCGATCGCGGTCGGCGAGCTGGTCGAATTGCACGCCGACCTGGTGCACACCGGGCGCACCAGCATGCACATCCTGGTGACGGTCTATTCCACCGATCCCACGCGGGTGAAGCCGGTGCAGTCGGCGCAGTGCCTGACGATCTTCGTCGCGGTGGACGACGCCAAGCGCAGCGTCGAGGTGCCGCAATGGAATCCGACGACGCTGCTGGAACTGCAGCGGCACCGGCAGGCCCGCGCCCGGATCTCGGTGCGCAAGCAGATCGAGGAGGCGATGGCCGCCCAGCGGTACACCTCCGCGGGTACCGCGCCGAGCGCCACCCTGCGGTTTCTGGCAGCGCCTTCGGACATCAACTGGGGTGGCAAGGTGCACGGCGGTCGGACGATGCGGTGGATCGACGAGGCGGCGTACGTATGCGGCGCGGACTGGGCCGGACAGCGGGTCATCACTTCCTACTTCGGCGGTATCCGTTTCTACCGCCCGATCGTGATCGGCCACGTCGTGGAGGTCACCGCGCGGCTGATCCACACCGGCCCGCGCAGCATGCACGTGAGCGTGCACGTGACGTCCACCGACGCGCACTCCGACGAACCGGCGCTGGCGGCGCACGGCCTGGCCGTGGTCGTCGCGGTCGACGACGAGGGGAAGGCGCGCAACGTGCGGCAATGGCGGCCGGTGTCCGAGGAGGATCTGGCGCTGGACGCGCACGCCCGGCACCTGATCGAACTGCGGTCGCTGGTCGAGCCGTTCACCACGGCGAGCGCAGTGCCCTCGGATGCCGAGCCGAGTCATTTCCGGATCCCGGCCCCGAATTGAGGCCGTCTACACTAGTTACCGATGAGTAAGTTCTTCGCGTCGGTGGACGAGGTGACCGGGCGCCTCAGCGAGGCCGGGTATCTCCCGTCCCTCGATATCGCCACCGCCGTGTTCCTCGCGGGCCACCTCGGCAAGCCGCTGCTGATCGAGGGCCCCGCGGGCGTCGGCAAGACCGAGCTGGCCAAGGCCGTAGCCGCCGCGACCACCTCCGACCTCGTGCGCCTGCAGTGCTACGAGGGCATCGACGAGGCCCGCGCTCTCTACGAGTGGAACCACGCCAAGCAGCTGCTGCGCATCACCGCCACCGACGACGAAGGCTGGGACAGCACCCGCGACCACGTCTTCACCGAAGAATTCCTCCTCGCGCGCCCGTTGCTGGCCGCCATCCGCAACCCGCGCTCGACGGTGCTGCTCATCGATGAACTCGACAAGGCCGACGTGGAGCTGGAAGGACTGCTGCTCGAGGTGCTCGGCGACTACCAGGTGAGCATCCCCGAACTCGGCACCGTCACCGCGGTCCGTAAGCCGTTCGTCATCGTGACCTCCAACGCCAACCGTGAGCTGTCCGAGGCGCTCGAGCGGCGCTGTCTGTATCTGCATATCGATTACCCGACGGCGGAACTGGAGCGGGCGATCGTGCGGATGAAGGTTCCGGAATTGGACGAGACGCTGGCGGAGCCGGTGGTCCAGGTGGTCGGGGCCTTGCGTCAACTCTCGTTGCGCAAGGCTCCATCGATCGCCGAAACCGTCGACTGGGCGAAGACGTTGGTCGCCCTCGGCGTGCGCAATATATCCGGCGGTGTCGTTCGCTCGACACTCGGAGTGCTGTTGAAACACCAATCCGACCACCGCCTGGCGGTAGAGCGGCTCGGGCTCGAGATGGATACCGAGCCAGGAGGGTGAGATGAACTCCGGGCTCCGTCGACTCGCTTCGTACTCACCCGTAGGGCTGCCGCGCAATCCGGCCGCGCATGCGCCCACCGGCTGCTCCGGCGTTGCGAGGCATTCGCTGAGAAGCACCGTCAGGCCGACGCGCCCCCGCACGCCGCCGCTTCCGGCATCCGCCCTCCGACTGCCGTTCGGGCCGGTCACCGTGCCGACTACGAGGCGGAGTCGGGCATGAGTCTCGCCGAAGACCACGCCGGTGAGGCGGGTCGCGACCGCTCCGGCTCGATGACCGATCGGCTGGTGGCATTCGTCGGCCTGCTCCGCGATCACGGCATCAACGCGGGGCCGAGCGAGACCATCGATGCGGCGGAGGCGATGGTTGCCCTCGGAATCGACGATCGCGATCGCCTGCGCTCCGGCATGGCTGCCTGCCTCCTTCGCCGCAATGGTCAACGCTCCGTGTTCGACCAGCTCTTCGATCTGTACTTCCTGACCGCCCGGCAGCCACAGCCGGTCGATCGGTCGACACCCGAGTCCATCGAAGCCTTGCGGGATCGCCTTGTCTCCGCGCTGGCACAAGATGATTCGGAGTCCGTCGCCGAACTCGCCCGCCGGGCGCTCAGCGAACTCGGCGGCTACGGCGGCGCGGGCGCCGGGCAGTCCACGCCGGTCACCACCGCGTCCGGCGCGGGCTGGTCCTCATACCTGACCATGAAAGCCTTACGCCCGGAAGAACTAATCGATCGCATCGTCGCGGGCATGAACGGCGCCTCCCGGCTCGACACCACCGTCCACACCATCGAAGCCAACCGCCGCCTCGCCGCGTTTCGCACCGCCGTCCAGACCGAGGCCCGGCTGCGTTCGGCGCAACTGCGCGGCACCGAATACATCGCCCGCCGCGGCGTCGAATCCAGCACCGACCGGATCGATTTCCTGGGCGCCCGCGAACAAGACCTCGCCGAAATGCGCCGCCTCGTGCACCCTTTGGCCCGCAAACTCGCCACCCGCCTAGCCGTCCGCCGCCGCAAAGCCGTCCGCGGCCAGATCGACCTGCGCCGCACCCTGCGCCGCTCCATGGCCACCGGCGGCGTCCCCATCGACCCGGTCCTGCGCGCCCGCAAACACGGCCGCCCCGACCTGGTCGTCCTCGCCGACATCTCCGGCTCGGTCACCGGCTTCGCCGAATTCACCCTGCACCTCATCCAGGCCCTGCAAGACCAGTTCAGCAGGGTCCGCAGCTTCGGCTTCGTCGACACCTGCGACGAGATCACCCACTTCTTCACCCCCGGCGAACCACCGACCCCCGGCACCGCCGCCCGAATCATCCGCTCCACCAGAGTCGCCCGCTTCGGTAGCTCCAACTACGGCGAAGCGTTCCAAGGATTCCTCGACAACTACGCCGACGCCCTCGGGCCGCGCACATCCGTGCTCATCCTCGGCGACGGGCGAACCAACCGCACGGATCCGAATCTCGCTGCGGTGCAAACCATTGTCGACCGCGCGAAACACACCTACTGGCTGAATCCGGAACCGTCGCGCTCCTGGTCGACGGGGGATTCCGCCGCCCACGTGTACGCGGACTGTGTGACGATGCACGAGTGCCGGAACGTCAAGCAGTTGGCCGAGGTCATCGCGCGGCTGCTGCCGGCCTGACTCGGCCGCCGGAATGGCGCCTCAGCGGGATGCCCGCTCACTGACCGCCGGACGCAACTTGTGGACCACGGCGGCCGTCGCGGTGGCGATGACCTCATCGACCCAGTCCGGAATGGGCGCCGCGCCCGCGATGTACTCGCGAACGAGCCCGTAGGGAATAGCTTTGACGGCAGCCATCGCGATCGCCATGCGATGCTCGTCGGCTTCGCCGAACTCCGTCGCGACGGCAGCGCGTAGCGCGTCGTTCATGCGGTCGTTGACCGCGGCGATGTCGGCGCGCAACTCGGCGGAGCCCACCTCGAGCAGTTCCTCACGCCGGAACATCTTCATCGCACGAGCTTCGGTGGGATGTGCGCGGCAGTATCGCGGCAGGTGCATCGCGGCGGCGAGCAGCGGGTCGGCTCCCGACAGCGCGGCGACGAATCCGGTGTGGAAGCGCTGGATCGAGCGCAGCCACAGTCGTGCGAGCAACTCGTCGCGGGAGGCGAAGCGCACGTAGATCGATCCGGTGTGGACGCCGGAGGCAGCGCTGATCGCGGCGATGGTCGGCCTGGTCGTCGCCGGATCGGCGAGCAAGTCGCGCGCGGCATCCAGGATCTGGTCATCGGTGAATCGCCGGGGTCTTGCCATGGGGGAGAGCTTAGGGCAAAGTTTAGGAATATGGATTCAAAAACTCCGTTCCCGGTGACGGGCAGTCTGCTCGCGTTCATCGGATCGGCGCATACCGCACTCGGCGTCGTCATCTGGGCGACCGGCCGAGAGCAGACCGAACTCGCCTTCTGGTTCACCGCGTTCGGAGTCGCCGCCGTCGGCTTCGGTATCGCCGTGATCGAGACGGAGCGAACGCGCGGCTACGTTCCAGCGCCGATCCTCGCCGCGATCGCTGTGCTCACCGCGTTCGGCCTCGCGTTCGAGCCGGTCTCCGGGTTTCTCACCGTCCTGGTGCCGCTGGCCATCGGCGTCCGCGGATGGTTACGCCATCGCCGCATCGCCGCGGTTCCGGCAGGGTAATTCCGGCCCCGCTCAGCGGAGGTGAGCCGACTCCGTATCCGCCGCCGCGAGCTCGACCGAAATCGCTGTCGCGACCGGCTACAGGTCGACTACGAGCCGACGCCGCCGATGTCGGGTCGACCTCGGCCGAGCACGCCGCGCTGGATTGTGCCGCCCGTGGTCGGAACGCCTCGGTCGTGGACTTCGGTTCCGCTCGGGCGCAGGAAGGTCCCGGCGGCGAGGGCCACCGCAGCGCCGACCGCCGGGTATATGAGGGCATCGGCGTGCCGGTACCAGAAGGTGGCGTAGCGGCTGTCGGTGGTGTCGCACAGGTCATCGATCGACCGGGTATTCGTTGTCTGGTCGACACAGATCCCGACGTAGATCGGTTGCGCGGTGTCGGTGGTCGGCGTAGTCGAGGGGATCCGAGAAGTGGTCGTCACCGGTGGGGTAGTAGTGGTGGTCACCGGCGTAGTCGTGCGAACCGGAGGCTTCGAGGTGGTGGTGTAGACCGTGGTGACGATCGGGCGGGGAGCGGCGGTGCCACCAGCTCCGCACCCACTCGACACAAGGGTCATAGCCACCAGGGCGGGAAGTGTGTACGAGACACGGCGCGACGCCATGACCCGCTTCTGCCGACGATCCCGGCCCGATGTGCCGCTCATGTATCCCCTCCCGGGTCCGTACGAACCACTGTCACGAACCGCCCGATGCTAGCAACGCGCCAGCGCGCGCACCGTCGATCCGCGGTTCGTGAAATGCCAATTGCCAGAATGTTTTTCCCCCTTGATCCCCGATTCGTTCCAATATCGATATACGCGCTGAACAACCGGGAGAACTCGTCAACGCGGAGTGCGTGACGATGCGCGCGTGCTGCATCGCTAATGCAGTTGACCGAGGTCATCGCGCGGTTGCGGCCGACGTAGAGCCGCAGAAACTTCGCACGGTAATTCGCGAATTCCTCTGGCCGGTCTTCACCGCCACCCGCGACCCATGCGGTCAGACGGCTTACTCCTTGTCGGCGATCAGTCGGTTGCGTCGCTCTGAGCTCGCTCGAGACCACGCATCAGCACATCGAATCGCGGGGCCTCGGGCCAGCCCGGCCGCAAGGTGCCGACTCGGTACCACCCCCACCGGCGATAGTTGTCATACGCCCGCTGATTATCCGGGCGGACCAGCAGTGTCGCGCGCTCCTCGGGCCGTCCCGCGAGCAGTTCGTCGTGCAGGGCCCGCGCGATACCCCTCCCGGTGAATTGCTTGCGCACCATGATCTCGCTGAAGGCGAATGTGCGCGAACCGTTCTCGGCGGTGAACGCCGGGTGGTCGCCTTCGTCGAGCCGCAACCCGTCCCACCATGCGGTCTCGGCGGTGAGCGGCCAACCCCACGCCTGCCCACAGAGTTCGCCGTCGAGACGAGCGATCACCAACTCGAACGCGCCGGCGCGGGAGGGGTCGGTGTAGGCATCGAATCGGTGCATGAACGCCTCGGGCGACTCGAATTCCTCACCCGACTCGATCGCATCGACGTAGGAGTCTCGGAAGATAAGCTCGACTTCGTCGCGGAGGTCGCGAGCCTGTGCGGCGGTGTAGTGCTGAAAGCCGATGCCGTCTATCGAGCCGGACTGCTCAGGACTCACGCGGTAACCACCCGTCTTGCCAGTTCATCGCCTCTTTGCCGTGGTGCTGTACGAGCTGATCGTCAGTGCGCGCGGCGTTGCCGGCCCTGATGCGGGCCGGTTGTACGCCGCGCCGATCCTTGATCCGATTATCGAAGGTGTCACGATCGCGCACGAGGTATCACCGTTGGACCTGCTGATACCGGCACTCCTCATCTACCGGGCCCCGCCGGAAGGCAGCGGTCGCGCTGGGCCTGCCGTGGAGGACCACCAGAAACTGCGGTGCGCTGCTGTCGGTGTGACCGCATCGGTGAAAGGACCTGAGACTATGAGAGCTCATCTCTACTCACCGAATACACGCTCTGCGCGGCTGCCGGCTTCCTTGACCGACATCCGGCCGCCTGCGGACAGTACACCGATCACGGTTTCCCTCGCGATCTCTACGAGTTCCTCGTCCAACGCTGCTTCGTCCAGTGCCTCGAAGACGACGAACGGTGCCAAGCGCAGCAGTCGCTTGAGGAAGTCCCGCAATATTTCTCGCTCTGTCAGACCTCGGAGATCCATGCGTCGCCAGACTCGCAGGATCGACTTGATCAAGTGTGGACTGCCACCCAAGGCCGCGCGCCGCGCGTAGATCTGATCGAAAGCCGCTTCACCTAGGACATGCAGCGCCGCATACGGGTCGGAATCGGCCGGGGAATACACCAGATGCGCTCGCCACCACATCCGGCCGAAGACATGACGAGTGAGATCGGAACCGACGACGCGGTCGGCCGGCGGTTTCGGGTAGCGCCAGTGAGCGACGTCGGGGAGAACGATCAAGGCGAAAAAAGCCCAGACGTCGCCGGCGGCAGCTTCTGCCGGGGCGATGCGCATCTCCTTGTGCCACGCAACGGCGAGGTTGAGATCGAAGGAAACCTTCTGGCGCGCGTCAGGTGGCTCCGGAAAGCCGGATTCCTTGGCCAGGTCGATGACCACGTCGCGAAGGAACTGCAATTTGTCACGGTCGACACGGGTACCGCCGGTCGCGACGAACACCGCGGATTCGTCAGCGATGGCCCAACGGTTGTGCAGGTCGAGCGGGCTGAGCTCCTTGTATTCGGCTGCCAGTAGTTTCGCACGGTGGCGCAGCAACCGAGGGTACAGAAGTGTCACGCGACCCCCTCGAAGATTTTCACGGCCGCCTGCAGTTCGGACGCGAACAAGTTCGGGGATTCCTGTGCTGCCAGTCGGATATCCGTGATGGACCGGCCCGGGAAGAGTCGGCCGAACAGTTCCTGCAGCGTGGCACCTAGAGTTTCATCGACGTAGTGCGAGTCGTCATCGAACTCACTCAGGCGCAGGGCGTGGTCCACCATAGTGCGGGCTACGTCCGCGTAGAGCGCCGACAGTGCGATCTTGTCTTCTATACGCGGACTGCTCGCGCGTTGGAGGGCTTCGGTGACGACCGTCTTCTTCTCATTGACGAGCAGGAGGAGAGAGCCCATCGTCGCCGCGTCGAGGTTCGTGCCGATCTCCAAGTGCCACGCCGCGTCACCGGGATAGTCGGTTCGGTCGAAATCGACTATGGCGATCGGGAATTGCGGAGCGTCACCTTGTAAGCGAATCTGCCTTCGATCACTCCACAGGACCGAGCCACCACGACGGGGGGCTACCGGACGACCACTGCCGTGTCGGCGCCGCGCGAGTACCAGGGCGGTGTCCAACAGCACGACACCACCGAGATCCGCACCCGGAAGATCGGCGCGCAATTCGACTTCGCCGCTGCCGGGGACCACCGCGCGCATCACTGTTCCCCTGAGTTTCGATCCCGTCGATGTCCAGATCGCGGCCAGAGTGAGTTCGGCACCCGGGTCCAGTGTCGATTCCGCAAGGGCGCGGCGCAGATCGATCTTGATAGTGCGGCGCAGACTCAGTGTTGTCTGATAGTCCCAATGGGGGTAGGACTCCGGCAGCGGCATTTCGTTGCCGTCGACCGACAACAGCCACTCACCTGCCTGTATGGCGGCTGGCGACGGCTTCTTGTAGGGAAGAACGCGATGGGCCATCAGCCGACCGCCTCGGTGTAGAGCATGATGTCGGTCATAGTGTCGGATGCAGGCTTCACCACGGCCTTCCAGATCTGGCCGTCGCCACCTTCGATGACATACGACGGTACCTGGTGGATCTCGCCGTGCGGATCCTGCCAACCGACGAGGCCAGGCATATCGGCACCGGCGGGGGGATCCATCTCTAGGCCGCCGTCACTGTTCAGGGCAACGGCCAGATCGACGGTGACTCGTTGCGGAATGCCGACCGGCACACGGAAGCGCTGCACCACCACGGCATTCCCCCACAATTCCTCTGGCTCTGGATCCCCGATGTATTCGATCTTCGGGCGTCGCCGTCGCTGTTTGACCGGCTTCACTGCCTCGGCATACGGATCGGTGTCGGTCGAGTTCGTATCCTGCCCATACTCGAGCGATCCGGGAAGCTCGTGCCCCGCTGTGCCCGCAGTGTCGGGAATTTCCACCTCTTCTATTTCATCGATCTCTTGTCGTCGACCACTCGGGCGACGTGCGGGTGTCGGCCGAGCGGGCGGTGCTGTGTCGCCTGGCTTGCCGTAGTCTGTGGCCGCACCGATACCCCACGCGCCGCCCACGAGAGGCGAAAGGCGTTCGCTGGCTGCCCCGAGCGATACTTGTGCAACCTCGACCCCACTGCTGCCACGCGGGCCGAACATCTGCTCGATGGCCTCCTTCATGCGTACGAAGGTCATCTTGACGAAGGAGTAGTCAGGATAGTCCAGCGACTGGTAGTTCCAATTGTCGTGGGTCGGCGGCTCGGCCGCCGCATAAGCTTCGTCCATCGCAGTATCGGCTCGGAAGACACCTGCATACGCGGAGTACTCGCTCGCGGGCTTGGGTCCGGGCCAATACGTCACCACGAGTTCGGCCGGGCGCATCAGGCAGACATGATGCACCATTCCATGTTCGAACCCGGCCATTCGCTCGGCGTCGGTAGGCTCGAACCGCTGCGCCATCGACTGGTGCACGGCAAACCGCCCGAGTAGCTTCTTCGGCCTGCGGCAGTGCAGTTCCTGTGCCTCGCTGCCTACCATTTTGCGGTAGGCAGAGACGAACAAGCGCAGAGACTTCATCTCGGCGGGTTGCGGCACCTTGTATTCGATACCGTCGCAGGTCACGGAGAATCGCATGGGAACAACGCCGTTGCCGTCGGGCATCATCTTCGGCCACAACTGGCATGTGATCGTCTCGGCGAGATATCGGGCTACGGCGGCAGGCTCTGCCCCTTCCAAATCGGGGTCGAGGATGACGATCGTCGTCCCCGTTTCGGTGTCTTCGAACGGTCGCAGCCCGAGTTTCCGCGCCATCGCATCGGCCTCGGCGCCGACGAGCGGCTCGATCACGTCGCCGGAAGTATCTCCCCACCAGTGCCTGCCGGTATAGCGGCGATCGCGGTCGGACTCTCTCGCGTCATAGCTCTTCCACAGCGCCGCCCCCATCAATCGGGTCTCGTAGCGCCCCTCGTACTGGCACCGGGTGTGCACCAGGATCGTTCCCGGTCTCGAGACGAGATAAAGAATGCCTTTGCCGAAACCGTAGGTGCCTCCGCCCAACGCTTGGTCACGTGGTTCACCGATATTGCGAAGGAAAGCAACGAAGTCGCGACGATTCTCGGTGACCGCATCGGCTCGGGTCGGTCCGCCCAGCCCCCGAGTGCCCCGGTCCGAGATCGACAACACCCGGATAGTGGGCTGCACCAATGAGTCGCGGAGGGGAAGAACCTGCTTGGCAGGAGCCCGACGCAGCAGATTGTCCCTCCATGCCGGCGCGTCGGCGGCGCTGACCGTCTGCAGATCGATGCGGTAGTCCACCGAAACGCCGTCACTGCTACGAGCATCCCAGCTGTTCTGCGCCGATTCGCGGACCAGGATGGTCAGATGATCGAGTTCGGGCTTGCCGAGTTGATTTCTTATTCCCTCCGCAGCGCTGGCGCCTTCCGGAGGAAAGGGCTGGGAAACCCAAGCAGGCGCAGTCACACGTGCTCCTCGATCATCATCCGAATATGTCGCTCCACTTGGCTGTCCTCCATCGGGCCTGGCGTGTCTCCCGACAGGTCGATCGTGTAGTCGACCTCGCGCACGTTCGAGGAGATCGCGGCCGCTACCAGGTCGACGGTGGTTAGTCGCGGAAACGCGACATCGACGTTGTACCAGCGTTGTTCGTCGACTGCGTACCGGGCGTGGCGGTAATGGTCGTCGTCGGCTTTGCGGTAGCCGATCGATGCCAGCTTGTTGAGTACGGCCGTCTCGTCGTCGGAAAGCTCGAGTACGCGATCGATAAGGTCGAGGAAGCCGACGCCCTCGCGCACGGTCGGTTCCAGCCGAAGCCAGACCAGCCCCAGTACACCGTTGATCGGCGGCTCCAACTGATCAAGGCCGTGGATGCGAATCCGGCGACCGTTAGGACTTGTCGAGGTTTTCACCTCGAGAGCTCCCGCGTCGGTCGCGAAATCATGACGATAGCCTGACGGCCCTCGCCACAACAGATGAGCGCTGCTGTCCTGCTCGAGTAGCCGCGCCAACACGATCAGTTCACCGAAAAGTCCGGCTCGTTGCTCCGGGCCCAGCGGCGGACCGGGATTTTGAAACAGCGCCTTCCACCGATCGAGTACTCGGTTGAGAACCTTCAGCGGATTTTCGGGGGCTGCTTCGGTTGCGATAAGGACATCAGCGCACAACGTCGTGAAGATATCGCTGAGGTCGGATCGAAGACAGGCCAGATCGGCGTAGTCGTGCCTGGTCCTGTCGTCATCGAGGGTCCGCTTGTTCAACATCAGGACCGGGCCGTTGAGCCCCTTGCGTACATTCTGATGCGCACCGACCGGCACCAGCAGGTGCCGATTCCGCCCGCTGTCGATCGCGACTGCCAGCGATCCATTCGGTGTGGGCACGGGTAGCTCGGAGACGGCAACGACTGACGACATCGACGGTGGACGATGTTCGAGGCGTCGCCAGTGATCGTCCAGGACATCTCTGATCTCTGTCGACATCAGACGTCCTCTGCTTCGAGGGCGCTGAAGTCCTCCTCCTCTATCTCGACGCCGGACAGGTCTGCCGAGATGTAGTTGGCTTCCCATGCGACGGTGCTGTCGTCGTGCTTGGGCTTCGGGAACACCAGACCTACGCCGATGACATGCTCCGGTGCGTTCAGCGGTTGACGCTTGTCTTTCGAAGGCTGGGGCTCCGAAACCTTGTCGATCGGGTACAGCACCAACAGTCCGGCGTCGGCTTGTTGTGCAGCACGAGCCTTCTGGATATCTCCTTCGGTCGTGCTGGTCGTGATGCCCGCGAGGTCCAAACCTGCGTCACGACGGCTCATCAACGTCTTGATGTCGGAATAATCTGATCCAGAGGAGAACTGCGATCGAACGATTGTTCCGACGCGAATCCCTGGCGCGAAGTCGAACTGCTCCGGACTGTTCTCGGCTGGTTTCCCGACCACCGCGACGTTCCAACGCCGCAGTGTCCCCGCATTTCGGATACGCTTCTCGATGTATCCCGCCATCAGTTTAGCGTCGCACTCCTGCGACCGCTCGTGAAACTGGTAATTTCGCAGGAACTCCAGTACGGCATCACTAAGGACATCTCGAATGAGGAAGCGTCCATCTGTAGGGCTTCCCTCGACGCTACCGATCCGGATAGCCTCGTTCACGAGCTTGCGTGCTGCCGATTGATTCTGCCGCAGCCACTCGGATTCCAAACGGAAGTATCTGGTCTGGACGCGTTGTCCACCATAGGACGACGACGCCGACACCGCGTCCTTCATTTTCGCGGCTGCCGTCACGCGCAGCGCGGGGTGTGTTCGAAGGCGTACCGCGAAGTTCATCGGTGTCTTACCTTCGGTCATATAGACATCGATGTCGCGCCGCATCTCGGTCTCGACCGTCGCCAGGTGGCGGAACCAGTCCTCGAGTTCCTTGGTCATCCAGATGCGCGGCAGGTCGGCGTAGCCCTTGCGATAGCCGAACCAGCGGCCCATCTGTAGCAACGTGTCATACGTCGAGACCGAACGCACGAAGTAACTGACAGACAGACCTTCGAGCGTCAGACCGCGCGACAACGTGTTGCCACCCACCGCGATAGCGACCACAGGGCCATTCTCGTAGTCGAGGCGGTCGGTGCTCTCCGAGTTGTCCATCACCACACGGCAATCACGCAGTACGCCGGGCAGTTCTGCCTGGAGTTCCTGGAAGGAGACGAACTCCTCATGGAACTCGGCAGCAGGCACGCGAGAGGTCTCCTCGGCCCAGAGCGCACGCAACTCGCTCTGTAGCGCGATATCCCCCAGGTTGCGGCCGACCTTGGCTCGTAACGACAGCAGGGGGTCCCGGAAACTATTGTGCACGGCGGTGCGAACGCTGGTGTGGATCAGCATCGTGCAGTGCGGATTTCCCCCGCCGCGCACGCGCCGCGCAGCAGTCGTCAGCCAGAAGTACAGCACCGCTCGACGCAGGGTCTCCGTAATAGTCGGGTAGAAGCCTTCGGCGTCCGCCCTCGTCTTCGGTCGAACGAGTTCCACATCGTCGTCGGGCACGGTGCGGATCATGTCGTAACCGTCATCGACGTCGTTGGGATCTTCGCCATCCAACGCGTACCGGCCGAACAGCACCTCCGTACCGAAATGGCCTTGCGGCTGAGGAAGGTTCACAATGAAGTGTTCGGGATACAGATCCTCAGCGGCAGGATTGATCAGCAAGTTGGCGAACGGGGACGCCGTGTAGCCGACATAGGCCGACTTCGGCAGTGTATTGAGGATCTGGCGGATCAACGGGTTGATAGACTTCGTCGCGACAGTCGCTTGGTCGGCCTCGTCATCGATGATCAGCGCCGGGCAATCTGCCAGGTACTCCGAAGCGTCCCCGAGCCACTTCACCAGTTTGCGCAGCACGGTGGCGTTCTTCTTGACGACACAAAGGACGTGGGTCTTATTCGACTTGCCGAAGAAGCTGGCGGGGTTCGCGGTCGGTCGGAAATCATGATCCAGGTCGGTGATCTGGGACCACAGTGTGGGATTCGGCTCTACGAGCTGCTGAACCAAGCGGGTTTGGGTCTGCCTGCGGAGACCGTTGTGAATTCCCGCGAGCACGATGAACAGCTTGTAGCCGCGGTCGGCCGCCTTGGCCATCACGGCCGTGAAGTTGGTGGTTTTGCCGGACTGCACGTAACCGACGACGAGACCACGCGTCGAGAAGGAGCTCTGCCTCGGATGCTGTAGGAGTGAGACGACTCGCGTCGAGGATCCGTCCAAGCTATCGAGGGATGTCTGCGGCCAGCCATCCTTGGCCAGTCCGGCGGTGATGGACGGCCACAGCTTGTCATCGGGGTGAGGCCCGGCGTACCAGGTCTCGTAGTTGTCGATCACGACAGACGGAGGCTCACGCATCTCCTTGATGCGCACCACTTCCCGCTCGTGACGGTCCACAATCCGCTTGATGACGTCATCGGGGGTGGAGAACAGTCGGAGCTTTTTGATCGCCTCGGCCGGCGTGTACGTATCGAGCAACAACCTGAATACATCGAACAGCTCGTCTTGCTCGTCAATCACATCGCTCACCGGCATCTCCCACTGCGTGCTACCCCTACCTCGACGATGGGAGGTTTGGCTCCCCCGCGCTGCGGGTAACAGTATCGGCTCGATCCGATGATTTTTGGGTAAGTGGATGAAGTGTTACCCCGCTGATGTCAGGTATCGGACTCTGACGCGGGTTCGCTACAGGCCCCGGTGGACCCGATGGGTTCGACACAGAAGGTGCGGCGACGACGCCAGGTTCACCTGCGAGGACGGTCAGACGAACAGTTGGCCGACTCGCGCGAAGTGGTCAAGGGGCGCTGAGTCACGCGTGTCGATCCATGGACGATCGACAACCTTTCGCGCATCCTCATGACTCACTTGCTTCCCGAGGGCAGCCGACAGCACGTGCAGAGCCAGTACGGGCGGAATCGCGTTGCCGATCTGCTGGGCGATGTCGTTGCCCGACCATGGATAGTCGAGCGGGAATGTTTGGAGTCGGCCGGCCTCCGCCAGGCTGAACCGCGGACTTTCGATCCCCGCGCCGTCGACGATTTTATTTCGCGACACTTTGCCGGTGATAGTCGCCGACGGTTCTCGAGAACCGCGACGCCCTCGTAGTTTGGGATCGCCACCGGTGCCGTAGTTCGAGATGACGTGGAAGTCGTAGCCGCGATTGAGCGCGCTGCCCATCGTCTCCCAGGGAAGGAGATCGGAATCGCCCACCGCGCGTTCGACGCCCTTGCGATAAGGGCGGTGCGTTGGTGCCGGGAGTTCGCGCGCACCATCGAGGCTGGCGATCAGGATCGCACGGCGACGGGTTTGCGGGACGCCGAACTGTTCGGTACGAAGGATGCCGCAGCGGACGTGATACCCGATCTCCTCTAGGACGGTGCGTATCTCTTGCCAGATAGGCAGAACTGCTGGAACCTGCTCCAGCACAATCACTTTGAAGGGGTCGTCGCGTCGGTGTGCGGCCAACGCCCATCGCAGGGGCTCCAGAACGAGGCCGGTTCGCTCGTCCTTCAGCGTAGCGAGGTCTTCAGAGACGTCCTCGCCCTGACCCATCCGGGCGACGTACCGCAAAACCTCATCGAGGGCCTTGCGGCCGGCTCCCGAACCAGCGACAGTAAACGTCTGGCAGGGCGGCCCACCGGCTAGTATCCAGGCGCTCGGTGCTGTCCCAGGTCCGAAATCACGTACATCGTGCGGGCGATCGTTCAGGCCGGCAGCCGACCTTGTCGCGCATGCGTTCCGGTCCCACTCGAATCCATAGACGCTCAACCCCAACCACCGCGCGGCCACATCGAGCCCACCGGGCCCGGCGAACAGGTCGATCATGTCGACTTGGCGCGGTCGGGGTTGCTCGTGCGGATCGGAGGGCATGACTCGCGATCTTAGCGGCGGGCCACCGCGTCGCTATAGTGCGTTCAACAGCCGGTCAACGCTGCCCGCAGGGCAAGGCCGACCGCGCACGCGGCGGGTGGCGGGGTCGCATTTCCTACCTGGCGATATCGCGCGGTTTTGCGGCCTTCGATACGCCAGTGCGCAGGAAACCCCTGCAATACGGCGACCTGTTCGATGGTGAGTTTCACCATGTGTTCCGGCCCGAGAGCGGGGTTCCACACGAAGTCGACGGCTGGTAGCTCGTCGTTGATCGACCGAGCGTTGACGCCGATTCTCGCCCAAGCTTTGACAGAACCCTTCGGCCCGAGGTCCCCACCGCCGCGGTCCCATGAACCACCGACGATCGTGGGCGCGATCTCGTTGGCCTGTGCCGCCCACTCGTCGGCCTGAGGCCAGCCGCGTGCACCCATGGAAGGCTGCAACACCGTGCCGACTGTCAGGGCCAGGCTGGGCGGCAGAGCCGTCAAGTTCATCTCGAAGCGTGTGATATCGCCGCCGCGCAAGGCGACGAGGATGCCCAGAAGTCGGTGCTGCGGTACCCCGAAGTCGCGCGCATCGATCACCAGCCATCGGTACTCGTAGCCAGCACTATCGAGGTACTTCTCGACCCGGGACCGGCTGTCCCTGTACTCGGGTCGAGTGACCATGTCGGGCACGTTCTCGATCAGCAAGGCACGGGGTCGCAGTTCCGACGCCAACCGGCCTGTGGTCTCGAGCAACTCCAACTCCCAGCCGCTGCCACGTCGTCTCGATGCCGTTGCCGCAGACTTCACTCTCGGGAGGCCTGCGGCTAAGAGATCGATATCGATCGACTGTGGTAGATCCCACCGCGGTTCGAACTTCAGCAGGTCTGTGTTGAGCACATTCCAGTGAGGCCGGTTCGTCCGTAGCGTCGCGCACGCGACGTCGCGATTGTCGAGGAGCAGGATGGGATCGAATCCCGCCTGCTCGAGACCGAGAGCGAGTCCACCGGCACCTGCGCAGAGTTCCACAGAACGCATTCGCCGACCTGTCGGCACCACTCGCCGGTCAGTGTGTTCTGGGCTGGACAATTCCTACCTCCCCACCTGGTAGACGTTCTTATTCATGATAGTGCGCGGCTTTTCACGTATGGCGCTGCTCGTCCAAGGGTCACCTTCCGCTGATTTGGCGGACGACCCAGGTGTCCAACCGACAGCGCGGCCAGGGTGTGTGCGGCACTGCTGACCATCGCTTCGTGATGTGGTTGGGAGCGGACCTCGCCGCCGTGGCTCGGTGGCGATGAGGATGGAATCTCCGCAACGATAGGTTGGTGTTCAGGCCGACGGTGCGTTCAACGCGCAGTACGCAGCCGGACCGTCACCGGTAGATGGTTCACTTCCAGCGTGGCCCGCGCGACCTCGTGCACTCCGGCTCCCGGAGCGAGTTCCAAACGCGCCCGTGCGACGACCGTGGCCAGGATGGTGACCGCTTCGTACCACGCGAATGGCTCGCCGATGCAGTTTCGGTTGCCGATCCCGAATGGCTGATATATCCCGGACCGGGTGACGGTCTTGCGGTATTCGGGCGTCCACCGGTCCGGGTCGAACCGTGCCGGATCGTCGAAGTACTTCGGGTTGTTGTGCAGCGTGTACGGCGAGTAGAAGAGCGTGGTGCCCGGGGGCAGCGTGACTCCGGCGAGGTCGATCTCCTCGATCGTCTCGCGCGTACCGAGCCAGGTGGGAGCGTACCGGCGCAGCGTTTCCGCCATCACTCGCTCGGTGTACTCGAGACGCTGGATGTTGTCGGCGGTGACCGGACCGCCGCGTAACACCTCGGCGACTTCCTCTTCGACGCGCTCCCGCACATCCGCGCGCCGCGCCAACTCGTAGAAGGCGAAAGCCAAGGTATTGGCGGTGGTTGCGAACCCTGCGGCATAGAGCGTCATCACCTCGTCGTGGAGTTCGCGGTCGGTGAGCCCGGTACCGTCGTCGAAGCGCGCCGCGAGCAGCATCGACACCAGGTCGCCGTAATCGGCGTCGCTCGTCCGGTATTCGGCGATGATGCGGTCGATCGCGTCGGAGAGCCTGCGCACCGCGGCGTCGAACGTGCGGTTGCGCAGCGGTATGTGCGCCAGCCAAGGCATCATGGTGCGTTTCGGTAGCTCGTCGACGATGATCGGGAACGAACGCAGCGACTCGGCGACGACCTCTTCGCCGAGTTCACTGGCGAACAACGCCTTTGCGACGATTCGCATGGCCAGCACCCGCAACCGGTCGTCCAGTTGCAATCGGGCGCCGTCGCTCCAACTGTCGACCATGGCATCGGCTTCCTGCTGCATGATTCGCACGTAGCCGGCGATCTTCTCGTAATGAAAGGCTGGTGCCATCAGGCGGCGATGGCGCAAATGCTTGGGTTCGGCCGACACCGACAGACCGTCGCCCAGCAGCACCCGCATGGCTTCGAAGAACGCCCCCTTCTCGACGCTGTGCGCCGCCTTGCCGCGCAGCACCGAATCGATCAGCTCCGGGTCCGTCAGCAGGTATGCGTCTCTACTGCCCAATCGGATCAGCGCCAAGGGTTCCGGCGTCCGGTGCAATTCCGCGAAGCACTCCAGTGGCCTACGGCGGAGGGCTGGTCCGTGACCGACGACCGGCCATGCTCGCTGGACAGGGCGGGCAACAGCCGTATGCGTACTCATGGAGGCCCCTCGTAAGTTCCTGTGCCATTTTCGCTTAGCTGTTCGTGTTTGTCGTGCTCGTCGGCGAATGTCGATCGGCGATATCGGATAGGTTCGGCATCGAGGTGCCAGCCGCTTCTCGGACCGAGAACAAGAAACACGGTTGCGCACCTTGGTTTCGACGATCTCGGCGACTCCTCAGCGTCGAACCTCGGCTATCTCGACAGCCCGGCCCTCCCGCCGCGACAGCTCGCACGCCTCGGCGACATAGAACGCCTCCAGCGCTTCGTCCGGCGTGCAGGGACTGTCGAGCTCTCCCGTGGCGACCTCGACGAACGCCGCCAGTTCATCGGCATACGCCGCACGGAACCGCTCCATGAATCCCGCGTAGGGCGGATAGGGAGAGGGGCTGTGGTCGGGCTCGACGGAAGTCAGGGGCGCGCGGTCGTCCAGTCCGGCGACCGCGTTCCCTTCAGAGCCCAACGCCTCCAACCGCACGTCGTACCCCGCCCCGTTGTAGCGGGTCAGCGACACGGTCGCGAGGGTTCCATCGTCCAGGCGTAGCAGCACCGCCGCGGTGTCGACGTCGCCCGCTTCGGCGAAGAACGACGCGCCCCGGTTCGCCCCGGTCGCGTAGACGGAGGTGATCTCGCGCCCGGTGACCCACCGGATGATGTCGAAATCATGCACTCCGCAGTCGCGGAAGATGCCGCCGGAGCGGGCGATGTATTCGGCGGGCGGGGGAGCCGGGTCGAGGGTCGTCGCGCGCACGGTGTGCAGCCGGCCGAGGCTGCCGGAGCGGATCGCTTCGCGGGCCGCGCGGTAGCCGGCGTCGAAGCGGCGTTGGAAGCCGATCTGGACGGGGACGCGGGAGTGGCGGGTGCGGTCGATGACGGCGAGGGTGCCGGTGATGTCGGCGGCGACGGGCTTTTCGCAGAAGACGGGGATGCGCGCGTCGACGGCGCGGATGATGAGGTCGGGGTGGGAGGCGGTGGTGGTGGCGATGATCAGGCCGTCGAGGTCGGCGGCGAAGAGGGTATCGAGGTCGGGGGCGAATTCGACGCCGAGGTCGGTGGCGGTGGCGCGGGCGCGGGCGGGGTCGGCGTCGGCGACCAGGACGGTGGCCACGTTCGGGAGTTTGCTCAGGATTTCGGCGTGTGCGGTGCCGATGCGGCCGGTTCCGGCGAGGCCCAGGGTGACGGCTCGGTGGGAGGACATCGGCTCTCCTTCGTAAGGAACCGCGACGAGGCTCAGCGCCCCGGTGCGGTCGTGGTCGAGCGGACGACGAGCGTGGGTTCCAACCGGCGGCGGACCGGTCTCGTGCGGCCGTCGCGAAGTCGTTCGGCGATGGCCTCTATCGCGAGGCTGCCCATTCGAATACGCGGTTGATCGATGGTGGTCAGCGCGACGTGACGCAGGGCGGCCAGCGAGGTGTTGTCGTAGCCGATCACCGAGACGTCCTCCGGCACCCGCAATCCCGCTTCCTCGAGCGCGGACATCGCCCCGACGGCGTTGAAGTCGTTGCCGCACACCAGTGCGGTGGGAAAGGCGTCGCGGGAGAAGAGGTTCAGCAGTTTGCGCACCGCGGCCATGCCCGCGGAATCGGTGTGCTCGCTCGGCACGACCATCGGTTCCAGGCCGTGGCGTCGCATGGCGGCCCGGTAGCCCTTGCGTCGCGGCGCGGAGGTGAACGCGCCGCCGCCGTCGAGGTGGACGATGCGCCGGTGCCCGAGCGAGACCAGATGATCGACGGCGAGGGTGGCGCCCGCCTCGCCGTCGTCGTTGACCGTGTCGATGCCTGCGACGGTGGAGGTTCGCGACACCAGCACCAGCGGAGCCTGTTGCGACGCCGCGCGGATGGCGGCGGCGGGCAGGATGGGAGACAGCAGGATGACCCCTCCCGGCCGGAACGAGAGCAGGCTCTCCAACGCGGTGTGTTCACGTGCGGCGCTGCGCCGGCCGGTATTGAGGATCAGTTCGAGGCCGGACTCCTGCGCGGCGGCGTCCATGCCTTCGACGACGTCGGCGAAGAAGGCGTTGCGCAGGTCGGAGACGAGGACACCGACGATGTTGGAGGTCCGGCTGGCCAGCGAGCGGGCGAGGATGTGCGGTTGGTAGCCGAGGTCTTCGGCCGCGTCCAGCACGGCGCGGCGGCGGTGCTCGCTGACCTTCGGGGAGTCGCGCATGACCAGCGAGACGAGGGCGCGGGAAACGCCCGCGCGCGCGGCGACGTCTTCCATGGTCGGTCGTGCCACGGCGCCTCCGTTCCGCGTTCACCAGCCCTGCCGGGACGGACGATACGCGGTGCGCCAGAAGGGATCAATAGAGCGCTCCAATCTGACTTCGGCGCGCAGGAGTCTTCCATGAGAGACCGAATAATCGCTGGTAGAGCCGCTTTGACCGGCACACCGCAAGCCCTTGACACGATATAACCCGCGTTACATAGTTGGAGCGCTCCAACTCCAGCGGCGTCAACTCGATATCGAAGGTCGGAGAAGTGCCGATGCCCGAATCCCTCCACCCGCTGCGCCTCGCGGCCGCGCCGATCTCCTGGGGAGTCTGTGAGGTCCCCGGCTGGGGTCACGTGCTCGGCGTACGCACCGTTCTGTCGGAGATGGCCGCGCTCGGCCTGTCCGCCACCGAACTCGGGCCGCCCGGCTATCTGCCGCGCGACCCGAGCGAACTGCGACGCCTGCTCGCGGCCTTCGACATCACCGCGGTCGGCGGCTTCCTCGCCGTCGTGTTGCATCGCGACCGGCACGCCGCCCTCGCGCGGGCGGAGGAGACCGCCGCGCTGCTGGCCGCCACGGGCGCGGAAGTGCTCGTGCTCGCCGCCGCGACCGGACTCGGCGGATACGACGAGCGCCCGCCGCTCGACGACGCGCACTGGCGCGCCGTGATCGACACCGCTGCCGAGATCCGCGATATCGCCGCCGCGTACGGCCTGCGCACGGTGCTGCATCCGCATGTCGGCACGCAGGTGGAGAGCGAGGCCGAGGTCGAGCGGTTCCTCGCCGATTCCGATCTCGACATCTGCTTGGACACCGGGCATCTGCTCGTCGGCGGCACCGACCCGGTTCGGCTCGCCCGGCGGCACGCCGAGCGGATCGGGCACGTTCATCTCAAGGACGTCCGAGGCTCGCTGGCCGATCAGGTCCGTGGCGGGAAGCTCGAGTACAGCGAGGCGGTGCGCCGTGGGCTGTACGTCCCGCTGGGCGTGGGGGACGTCGACATCGCGGCACTCGTGCACACCATGCGCGGCGCGGGATATCGGGGCTGGTACGTCCTGGAGCAGGACGCCGCGCTGGGACCGTCCGACTCGGCGGAGAAGCCGAGCGGCGACACCGCGCGCAGTCTCCGGTTCCTCAGCGACATCGCGCTCGCCGCGGCCGGAATCTAGGCGATGCGGATGCTTCTGCGAGCACGACGCGGCGCGACCGCGCGGCACCGAACCCGCCTGCTGCCGTGGATCGCCACCGCGGCTCTCCTGGCGGCATGCAGCGGCCCTGGCGCCGACGCGCCCGCTCCCTCACAGGCGCCGACCGAGGTCGGCACGGTGCGATCGGTAGCGGTGGTGACCCACGGCAGCCCCGGTGACGCGTTCTGGAACGTCGTCAAGAACGGCGCGGAGGCCGCGGGCAAGGATTTGGGAATCCGTGTGGAGTACAACGCCTCCGGTGATCCCGGTCAGCAGGCGAAGCTGATCGACAACGCCGTGGCGCAAGGCGTCGACGGCATCGTCGTGTCCATGGCCGATCCCGAGGCGCTTCGGCGCTCGGTCGAAAAGGCTGTCGCCGCGGGCATTCCGGTGGTGACGATCAATTCGGGGGAGTCGGAGAGCGCGCGGTTCGGCGCGTTCGTCCATGTGGGGCAGAGTGAATCGCTGGCCGGGCAGGCCGCGGGCAGACGGCTCGCGGAGGCCGGGCGCGGGAAGATGCTGTGCGTCATCCATGAGGCGGGCAATATCGGCGCGAACGAGCGTTGCGCCGGCGCGACGAAGGCGTTCGGCACCGCGACCACGCTTCAGGTGGACATCAACAATCCGACCGACGCGCAATCGAGGATCAAGGGCGCGCTGCAGGCCGACCGGTCCATCGACGCGGTCCTGACGCTCAACTCCCAGGTCGCCGCACGCGCTGTCGACGCCGTCCAGGAGGCCGGGTCGCCCGCCACCGTCGCGACCTTCGACCTGAATGCCGATGTGGTGGAGGCGATCAGGGCTGGAAAGCTGCTTTTCGCGGTCGATCAGCAACAGTACGAGCAGGGTTATCTTCCGATCGTGTTGCTGAAGCTGTACCGGACGAACCTGAACACCGTCGGAGGCGGCGCGCCGGTGCAGACCGGACCCGGTTTCGTAGACAAGAACAATGTGGACGCCGTCGCCGCGCTCGTCGCGCAGGGCACGCGCTGAGGTGGATGAAATGACCGTTGCCACACAAGCATCCGACTCGACGCAGGACCGTCCGGGACTCTCGCCGCTGCAACGTCTGGCCGTGCGGCCGGAGATCGGCGCTGCGCTCGGCGCGTTGCTGGTGTTCGTGTTCTTCTCGCTGGTCACCGACCGGTTCCTGAGCCCACTCGGTGTCGCGACCTGGCTCGACGACGCCTCCACGCTTGGCATCATGGCGGTGGCCGTGGCGATACTGATGATCGGCGGCGAGTTCGATCTGTCGGCAGGCGTGATGACGGCCTCCACGGCGCTGGTCACCGCGTTGCTGGCGGTGCACGCCGGATGGAACGTCTGGCTCGCGCTGCTGGCATCGCTGGTCTTCGCGCTGGCCGTCGGCGCGTTCAACGGCTGGGTGGTGATGCGCACCGGCCTGCCGAGTTTCATCGTCACGCTGGGCAGCTTCCTCGCCCTACAAGGGTTGAACCTCGGCGTGACGCGCCTGGTGACCGACACGGTGCAGGTGTCGGGCGTGCGGAGCGCGGGCGGCTACCCATCGGCGGGCTGGGTCTTCGCCTCCACCCTCGACATCGGCGAAGCGCACATCCAGGCTTCGGTGGTCTGGTGGATCGTGCTCACCGCCATCGCCGCGACGCTCCTGGTCCGCACGAGGTTCGGCAACTGGATCTTCGCCGTCGGCGGTGCGCTGCCGAGCGCCCGCGCGGTCGGTGTGCCCGCCGACCGCACCAAGATCCTGCTGTTCATGGGCACCGCGTTCGCGGGCTGGGTGGTGGGTTCCTGCAACATACTGCGGTTCGCCAGCGTGCAGGCCAACCAGGGCATCGGGCTCGAATTGCACTACATCATCGCCGCCGTGGTCGGTGGGTGCCTGCTCACCGGCGGCTTCGGCTCGGCGGTCGGCGCCGCCATCGGTGCGCTGATCTTCGGCATGGCACGCCAGGGCATCGTGTTCGCCCGCTGGGACAGCGACTGGTTCATGCTGTTCCTCGGTGTGCTGCTGCTGGCGGCGGTGCTGGTCAACAATAGATTCCAGAAACGAGCCGAAAGGGTGCGCCGGTGACTTCCCTCATCGAGGCGGTCGACCTCGGCAAGAGCTACGGCGGCGTCGTCGCCCTGCGTGAAGTGTCCACGGTGGTGAACGCCGGCGAGGTGACCTGCGTGCTCGGCGACAACGGCGCGGGCAAATCGACGCTGATCAAGATCCTGGCCGGGGTGCACCGGCACGATCGCGGCGAACTGCGTGTGGAGGGCGAAGCGGTCCGGTTCGCCTCGCCGCGGGCGGCGCTCGATCGCGGCATCGCCACCGTCTACCAGGATCTCGCGGTGGTTGGGCTGATGAGCGTGTGGCGCAACTTCGTGCTCGGGTCCGAGCCCACCTTCGGATACGGTCCCTTCCGGCTGCTGGACCGCAAGAAGGGCTGTGAGATCGCGCGGACGGCGTTGGCCGACATGGGTATCGAGATCCGGGATATGGAACAGCCGGTCGGCACGCTGTCGGGCGGCCAGCGGCAGTGCGTCGCTATCGCGCGGGCCGTGCACTACGGCGCTAAAGTGCTGATCCTCGACGAGCCGACCGCGGCGCTGGGCGTCAAACAGGCCGGGGTGGTGCTGAAGTACGTCGTGCAGGCGCGTGAACGCGGGCTCGGCGTCGTGCTCATCACGCACAACCCGCACCACGCCTATCCGGTGGGCGACCGATTCCTGCTGCTGAAGCGGGGCGCGATGCTCGGCGCGTACGAGAAATCGGAGATCGACCTGCCGGAGCTGACCCGCCAGATGGCAGGCGGGGCGGAACTGGAGGCATTGCAGCACGAATTGCAGCGTGTGGTGACGCCGTGAACAAGCGGGCAGGCGAGCTGGAGGCGTTGACGATCGGTCGTGTCGGGGTGGACCTGTATCCCGAACAGAGCGGCGTCGCCCTGGCGCAGGTGCGCAGTTTCGCCAAGTTCCTCGGCGGCACCGCCACCAATGTCGCCGTGGCCGCCGCCCGGCTCGGCCGTCGTTCCGCGGTGCTGACCAAGGTGGGCCCCGACGGCTTCGGCGACTTCGTGCGCACGGCGCTGGAGGACTTCGGCGTCTCATCCCGCTACGTGACGACCGCGCCGTACCTCCAGACACCCGTCGTCTTCTGCGAGTTGACGCCGCCGTCGGATCCGCCGCTGTTGTTCTACCGTGCGCCGATCGCGCCGGACCTCACCCTCACCCCGGACGAAGTGCCCTGGGATGTCGTGGATGCCGTGCCGCTGCTGTGGGTCACGGGCACCGGAGTGAGCGCGGAACCCGGCCGCAGTACCCAGCGGGAGGTTTTGCTGCGCCGCGCACGACGTGGGCACACGGTGCTGGATCTGGATTACCGGCCGATGTTCTGGCCCGACGTGGACACCGCGCGGGCCGAGATCGGGTGGTTGGTCGACCACGTGAACGTGGTGGTCGGCAACCGTTCGGAGGTCGAGGTGGCGGTGGGCACCGCCGATCCGGACGCGGCGGCCGATCGCCTGCTCGCGCGTGGGGTGCGCCTGGCGGTGATCAAACAGGGCGCCGACGGCGTGTTGGTGGCGACCACCGAGGAGCGCTGGACGGTACCTCCGTGCCGCGTAGAAGTGGTGTGCGGGCTGGGCGCGGGTGACGGTTTCGGCGGCGCGCTGATCCACGGCCTGCTCTCGGACTGGGACCCTCGCCGCGTCGCCACCTTCGCCAACGCAGCGGGCGCGCTGGTGGCTTCGCGTCTCGCCTGCGCCGACGCGATGCCGACACGCGCCGAGATCGAGGAATTGCTGTGCCGCTGAATCGACGCGTGCCTCGAGGAATTGCCGTGCGGCTGGGTCGGCGCAGAGGTCGAGGAGCTGGGATGCCGCAGAACGGGCGTGGCGCTGGAGGAGTTGCCGTGCGGTCGAGCCGGGGCGGCGTTCGATGAACTGTTGTGGCGCAGCTGGGCGGAGAGGAGCAGTGGTTCGGACGCACCGGGTGCGGTCTGGCGGAGTCGCTGCGCTGGACCGGGCACTGAGGGGAAGAACCGTTGTGCGGCCGAGCCGTGAGCGTGGAACGGAGGCCCCTGTGTGCATCTGACCGACGAACGCTGGCGCGAGCTGCTGCACGTACGGGCCACGGACTCCGCCGCGGTCGAGCGGGCCTACGCGAAACGGCTGCGCCGTGCCGACCTGCTGGCGGGTAAGCGAACCTTGTTCCTGGTCGCCGCCGATCACCCCGCTCGCGGCGCGCTCGGTGTCGGCGAGGACCGTACCGCCATGGCGGATCGGCGCGCGTTGCTGGAACGGTTGCTGATCGCGCTGGCCGACCCGGACGTCGACGGTGTGCTCGGCTCGCCGGACGTGGTGGAGGAATTGCTGCTGCTGGACGCCCTGGACGACAAGGTCGTGATCGGGTCGATGAACCGGGGCGGATTGGCGGGCGCGGAGTGGGAGATCGACGACCGCTTCACCGGATACGACGCGGACTCTCTGGCGCGGTTCCGGCTCGACGGCGGCAAGATGCTGCTGCGTTTGGTCGATTCCGACGCGGGCACCGTCCCGACGCTGCAAGCCTGCGCGCGGGCGGTCTCGGAGCTGGCGGCGCACGAGCTGATGGCGATGGTCGAACCGTTGCCGTACCACCGGGACGAATCCGGTGCGCTGGTGATGAGTAAGGACGCCGTCTCGCTGTCGCGGGCGATCACGGTGGCCTCCGGGCTCGGCGTCACCTCGGCCTATACCTGGCTGAAGATCCCCGCACCACAGGACATCTCGGTGCTGGACGCCACCACGCTGCCGGTTCTCGTGCTGGGCGGAGCGCCGTCCGGAGACTCGGCGGTGGATCGCGCGCTGTGGGGCGGGGCGCTCGGCCACGACGTGGTCCGCGGTCTCGTCGTCGGGCGCACCCTGCTCTACCCGCCGGATGGCGATGTCGCCCGGGCGGTCGAGAGCGCCGCCCGCCTGTTGAAGGAAGCCCGATGACGCGCGGCAACCCCGTCGGGTACGTCTGGGCGTCGGCGCCTCTGGAACGCCGCGGTCGCCGCTGCGGCTCTGGTGGGCGCCTTCCGCGCACATGGCGGTCGAATTCGTCTACCGACGGAGCGATCGGATCGAAGGTATCCGGGGAATCTGTATCGAGGAGGTGTGATGACCCTGCATCGTCCCGAAGGAACATTGCGCCATGACGGTGACCCGATCCTGCTGACCCCCGAGGACGCCGGATGGACCTACGCGGGCCTGCGGGTGCTGCGGATCGGCGCGGGCGAATCGCGGATCGTTCGGACGGGCGAGTTCGAGGCGTTCGTCCTGCCGCTGGCCGGTGCGTGCACGGTGCGCGTGGACGGCGCGACATTCACGCTGGCCGGGCGGGATTCGGTCTTCACCCGGGTCACGGATTTCGCCTACGTCCCGCGAGACGCCGTGGTGCGGCTGGCGGCCGAGGGTGTCGACCTGGAGGTGGCGCTTCCGATGGCCCGTTGCACGAAACGGCTGGAGCCGCGATACGGCCCCGCCGAGCAGGTGCCGGTCGAAGTCCGCGGGGCTGGACGCGCGACGCGCCAGGTCACCAACTTCGGGATACCCGGCGTCTGGGAGCACGCGGACAAACTCAACGCCTGCGAGTTGATCACCCCGGACGGCAACTGGTCGTCCTACCCGCCGCACAAGCACGACTCGGCCGGTGCCTGCGAAGTCGTCAACGAGGAGATCTACTACTTCCGCATCGCCGGACGGGACGGGATCACGCCATCGCGCGAGGGATTCGGCCTGCATCGCACCTACACGGCCGACGGCACGGTCGACGAGAACGTGGCGGTCCGTGACGGTGACGTCTTCCTGATCCCGCGCGGCTATCACGGCCCGTGCGTCGCGGCGCCCGGTTACCCCATGTACTACCTCAACGTACTGGCCGGTCCCGCGCCGGAGCGATCGATGGCGTTCTGCGACGACCCCGCCCACAGCTGGGTGCGGGCGCGCTGGGACGCCGAGCCGCTCGATCCGCGCTGCCCGGTCACCTCGCACGAAGGACGGACGGGATGCGACTGACCACGGCGCAGGCGCTGGTGGCCTGGCTGATCGCCCAGCGCTCCGAGACGCTCGACGGCCGCGAGGCGCCATTGTTCCCCGCCGCGTTCGCGATCTTCGGCCACGGCAACGTGCTCGGCCTCGGCACCGCGCTACACGAGCGGCGCGCCGAACTCCCGGTCTGGCGCGGGCACACCGAAGAGGGGATGGCGCTCGCGGCCGTCGGCTACGCGAAGGCCGCCCACCGGCGTCAGGTGGGCGTCGTGACCTCATCGATCGGTCCCGGCGCGCTCAACATGGTGACGGCGGCGGGCGTCGCGCACGCGAATCGGCTGCCGGTGCTGCTGCTGCCCGGCGACACCTTCGCCGGTCGGGCGCCGGACCCGGTCTTGCAACAGGTCGAGCACTTCGGCGACCCGACCGTCACGGTGAACGACGCGTTCCGGCCGGTGAGCAGGTACTTCGACCGAATCACCCGCCCGGAGCAGCTGATCTCGACCCTGCCGCAGGCGGTCGGTGTTCTCACCGATCCGGCCGATGCCGGTCCGGTCGTCCTCGCGCTCCCGCAGGACGTCCAGGCCGAGAGCTACGACTTCCCCGACGCGCTCTTCGAGCCGGTGATGCACCGTCTCGCGCGGCCGCGTCCCGATCGGCGAGCGCTCGCCGACGCCGTGGCCGCACTGCGCGCGGCGCGACGTCCGCTGCTGGTGCTCGGTGGCGGCGTCCGTTATTCGGGCGCGGGGCCCACCGTGCTCGAATTCGCCGAGCGCCACGGCCTCCCGGTCGTGGAGACCACCGCGGGCCGCACCCTCGTGCCGCACGAGCATCCGCTGTTCGCGGGACCGCTCGGCATCACCGGCTCGGCGTCGGCGAACGCGATGGCGGCCGAAGCCGACCTGATCGTCGCGGTCGGAACCCGGTTACAGGACTTCACCACCGCGTCCTGGACGGTCTTCGCGCCGGACGTTCGCCTGGTCACGATCAACGTGGCGCGCTTCGACGCGGTCAAGCACGGCGCCCGCGCGGTGGTCGGTGACGCCGAGGCCACCGTGCGCGAGCTGGCCGCGCAGGTGGGGCAATGGCGAGTCGACCCCGACTGGACCGCGCGAGCCGCCGAACTGCGCTGCTCTTGGGACGCGCGCATCGACGAATTGCGCGCACCGACCCCGGGCGCGCCGAGCTATGCGCAGGTGGTGGGCGCGGTGAACGACCTGAGCGAGCCGAGCGATTACGTGATGACGGCCTCCGGCGGCTTGCCCGGTGAACTCGTCGGCGGCTGGCGGGCGACCGGCGGCGCACCGACGATGGACGTGGAGTACGGCTTCTCCTGCATGGGCTACGAGCTCGCGGGCGCGTGGGGCGCGGCCATGGCGCGGGACGAAGGCGTGGTGACGACCCTGCTCGGCGACGGCTCGTATCTGATGCTGAACTCGGAACTGTTCTCCGCGGCGTTCGCCGGGCATCCGTTCGTCGCCGTGGTCTGCGACAACGACGGGTACGCCGTGATCGCCCGGCTGCAAGAGGGGCAAGGCGGCGAGCCGTTCAACAATTTCTACGCCGACTGCCGCACCGCGCACGAACATCCGCCCCGTGTCGATTTCGCCGCCCACGCCGCCGCGCTGGGATGTTCGGTTTTCGCTGCCTCCGGCCTGGACGAATTCCGTGCCGCCTACCCGCGGGTGCGGGCGGCGGCGAGGGCCGAGCGCCGGCCGGCGGTGCTCGTCGTGCGGACGCAGCCGTCGGCGTGGACCGACGCGGGCGCCTGGTGGGAGGTCGGAGTGCCGGAGCATCTGCCCGGCCGCGCCGCATACGAGGAGGCGAAACCGCGCCAGGTGCGCTACCTCCGGCCGTGAACAGAACTTAAAGAACGGTGTGGCCGGTGCGCCCCGGACGTAGGCTGACTTGTCGTAGTCTGCGTCCGGTACACTGAAATCAGTTGTGGCACAACACAATTGGTAGCCAATGTGCATCGGTGCCGAGCCGCGTCGAAGAAGGAGTCCCATGATGCCGGGCGCGGTGGCTCCTCCGCGTGGGGTGTGCTCGACCGGGCGCGACGGCGGACGTTATTCGAGGCGAAGTGCGGGTATCCGCCTGATGGGCCCGGCGAAATCGCACGGACCGGGACCCGACCGAACATGGGAGGTGACAGACCCAGCCCCCTGGGCGAGCGTCGCGCACGACGGAGCCGAGCGTCGTCGTGAGCGTTAGCTCACAGTTGGTGGTGCGGAACGTGAGTAATTCATCGGATCATGGCATCGTTGATCTACGAGGCCAGGGAATCTCATAACACCTCCTGGCTCGTCTACAGAAAGTATGAAATGGCTCAAGGCATTGTGAAGTGGTTCAACAGCGAGAAGGGCTTCGGCTTCATCGCACAGGACGGCGGGGGGCCCGACGTCTTCGTGCATTACTCGGCTGTGAGCGGCTCGGGTTTCCGGTCCCTCGATGAGGGGCAGCGCGTGGAGTTCGAGATCGGCCAGGGACAGAAGGGTCCGCAGGCCCAGGACGTCCGCGTTCTCTGATCGCGACTT
Source organism: Nocardia sp. NPDC041819 (assembly GCF_055590505.1). Classification (NCBI taxonomy): domain Bacteria; kingdom Bacillati; phylum Actinomycetota; class Actinomycetes; order Mycobacteriales; family Nocardiaceae; genus Nocardia; species Nocardia sp. NPDC041819. The sequence continues at coordinate 411,159 of NZ_JBVJAP010000001.1, forward strand.
TAGCTTCGAAAGGCCCCGCACCGGGATGGGTGCGGGGCCTTTCCCCTGTTCAGGACGTTTTCACGCTGCGGAGCGGGTGAAGGTCACGTGGGTGACGGCGGGGGAGTGCGCCACCGTCGCGACTTCGTACCCCGGCAGCCCGGCGAGCCCGTCGTAGAGGCGCTCGCCCGACCCGAGCAGGATCGGAACGACGGCCAGGTGTAGCTCGTCGACCAGACCCGCGCGCAAGTACTCGCGTACCGTGGCAGCGCCGCCGCCCAGGCGCACGTCCAGCCCGTTCGCCGCTTCGAACGCCCGGCCCAGCACGGCTTCGGGCGTGTCGTCCACGAAGTGGAACGTCGTGCCGCCGTCCATGGAGAACGACGGGCGCGGGTGGTGGGTCAGCACGAAGACCTCGTGGTGGTACGGCGGATTGTCGCCCCACCAGCCCTTCCATTCGTGGTCCCGCCATTCGCCGCGGATCGGGCCGAACATATTGCGGCCCATGATGGTCGCGCCGATGCCGCGATCGCCGGCGGCCAGGTAGTCGTCGTCGACGCCCGGTTCGATGGTCGCCTCCGGGTTGGCGTGAGGCGTCGCGAAGACCCACTCGTGCAGGCGCATGCCGCCTTCGCCCAGCGGGTGGTCCGGCCCCTGGTTCGGGCCGGCGACGTAGCCGTCCAGTGAGATCGCGAGGTTGTGTACGCGCAGCTTCGGCATCGGTTCGCTCATTCCACTAAGTGATTGCAATTCGCAACTGGTTGTGTGCAGCGTACGACTTACCGGTTGTATATTGCAAGCAGTAGTTGTCGGACCGAGAGGAGTGCCGGGTGCGCGAGGACGGACGTTCGGGGTGTCCGATCAACGCGACGATCGAGGTGATCGGCGATCGGTGGACGCTGCTCGTGCTGCGCGACGTGATGTTCGGCGACCGGCGGCACTTCCGCGAGTTGCTGGCCGGCTCGGAGGAGGGCATCGCCTCCAACATCCTGTCCGATCGGCTCAAGCGCCTGGTGGCGGCGGGACTGCTCAGCCGCGCGGACACCCGGCCCGGTCAGAAAGCCGAATACCGGCTCACCGAACCGGCCATCCAATTGGTGCCGATCATGGCGCAGCTCGGCGCGTGGGGATTGCGGCACCGCCCGACCACCCGGACTCTTCGGGTGCGGGCCGAATTGCTCGAGGCGGGCGGTCCGCGGCTGTGGGCGGACTTCATGGACGAGCTACGGGAGAGTCACCTCGGCATCCCGCGCCCGGACCCGGATCGTCCGACCGCGACGCGACGACTCGCCCAGGCCTACGCCGACGCGGTCGCCGAGTCGAACGGAGCCGACGAGCGGAAAGCGGCCTCGTAGACCTCTTCGGGCCGCTCAGCCCGCCAGCGCCTCGGAGCGGAAGAACTCCGCGGTGATCGCGCGGGCCCGCGTGTGGTCGCGGGCCCCGGACCTGCGGAACACTTCGGCGGCGCAGGCGAATTCGGCGGCGATGAACCCGCTGATCGGCGCGGGCACCGTCCTGCTGCCCATCTCCCTGGTCCGCGACTTCAGGTCGGTCAGCTCGGTCACCGCCGCCGTCAGCTCGGCAGGCAGCTCGCACTGCCGCAACAGCGTCGGCAGATGCATCGGCGCCACCGCCGCCGCGGGATGCTCGCGCAGCCACCGCAGCGCCATCGCAGGCCGCAGCGCGTAGAACACCTTCTTCAACGATCCGGTGCGCTCATACAGTGCCCACTGCTTGGCGCCCAGGTGCAGATAGTGCCGCGCGACCTTGTCCCGGTCGGCGACCTCGTCGGCCACCGCGCGCAATCGGGCGCGGAAATCCTCGTCGCCGCGATAGACGATCGGCGACATCAGCCACTCGATGAGCACCGCGTTGCCCTGCACCAGCAGCCGCAGCGCCTTGGCCAGATCCCAGCCGTTCACGTCGAGCAAGTCCGTCAGCGGCGTCTCGACCACGTCGCGGGTGCGCCACGGGGACAGGTAGGTCTCCAGTGTCGCGACATAGACGAACCGGCAGTCGTAGTCCGAATCCGGAGACGGGAATCCCCAAGCGCGACTGCCGCTCTCGATCGCCAACCGGATCGACACCCGGTGCTCCCGCTCGACCCGGTCCAGCTCACGATCGATGGACCCGACCACCGCCGGGTCCATCGAAGCCGGAATCGCGCGCAACGACATGAACGTGATGGTAGGTGCCGAAAAGGGTTGTCGCAGCTGCTTTTCGCCGCCGATCACAGGCGAGGCGCGACGGTCCCCAACGAAGCGACGAGCACGGCGACGACGGCCAGCGCGCCACCCAGCCACAGGGCGGCGGCGAGGCCGATCCCGTCCGCGGCCAGGCCTCCGATCAGCGACCCCAGTGCGATGGCGCCATTGAAAACTCCGGCGAACAGAGCGGACGCACCTTCCCTGTGCTGGGGAGACGCGGCGAAGACCCAGCTCTGTCTGCTCACCGAGACGCCACCGTAGGACAGCCCCCACACGATCATCAGCGCGACGGCCTGCGGCGGCGAGGCGCCCAGCACGGGCAAGGCGATCGCCGCCCCGGCCAGGATCGATCCGATCACGATCAGCGTCTTCCGCGGTGTGCGCGCCGCCGCCGCTCCCGCCGCGAAATTGCCTCCGACTCCGGCGATCCCGTAGACCAGCAGCAGCGTGCCGATCGTCCGCGCGCCGACGCCGGTCACCTCCTCGAGCACCGGCCGCACGTAGGTGTAGGCGGCGAAGTGGCCGGTGACCAGGAACGCGACCACGAGCAGGGCGACGCGCAAGCCCGGCTGCCGGGTCAGCCGCAACACGCCACCCAGCGCCATGGCCTCGATCGCGGGTAACGGCGGGAGCAAGGCCGCCATGGCCACGAGCACCAGCAGCGCCACAGCGGCGGAGGCCACAAACGTGATCCGCCACCCGGCCAGCGCGCCCAGGAACGTTCCCGCGGGGATGCCGAGCACCGAGGCGACCGCGACGCCGGAGAAGACCAGCGACGTCGCGGCGGTGACCGATCGCGCGGGCACCAGCCGCGCCGCCAGGCTCGCCGCGATCGCCCACACACCCCCCATGCCGACGCCGACCAGCACCCGCGCCCCGATCAGCACACCGAACGTGGGTGCCGCCGCCGCACCGAGATTGCCCAGCGCGAGCACCGCCATCAACCCGCACAGCACCAGCTTGCGCTCGAGCCGGCCCAGCGCCGCGGTGACCACGGGCGCCGACACCGCGGCGACCAGGCCGGTCACCGTCAACGCGAGACCGGCGCGGCCCTCGCTCACCCGCAGCGCCGAGCCGATCGGAGTGAGCAGACCGACCGGCAGCATCTCGGAGGTGACCACCGTGAACGTGCCCGCTGTCACCCCGCCGACGCCCAGCCAGCCGCGCAGTACCGAAACCGGCCGCGACGCAACGATTTCCCGAACCTCTGTCATGTCCTCCAGCCAAGGGTTCGCGGCCGGAGGAAACAACGGCGAAGGTCTCATAGTTCTATGAGCGGGACTCATCGACCGTGGAAGGGAGTCCGATGGGCGGGTTGGAGATCCGTGAACTGGAGGCGTTTCTCGCGCTCGCCGAGGAGCTGCATTTCGGGCGGGCCGGTGCGCGGCTGTATGTGTCGCAGAGCCGGGTGAGCCAGCTGCTGCGTGCGCTGGAGCGGCGCGTCGGCGGGGCGCTGGTGGAACGGACCAGCCGCACCGTCCGGTTGACCCCGCTCGGAGCGGACTTTCTCGCCGAGTTGCGGCCTGCCTATGCCGCGTTACGCGCGACAGTCGACGCCGCTCGCGCGGCCGCCCGGGGTATGGACGGGATCCTGCGCATCGGGTTCCAGGGCGCGGGCAACGATCACCTGATGGCCGCGGTCGAGTTCTTTCAGCGGCGGCACCCGGACTGCTCGGTCGAGTTGACCGAGATACCGCTCGCCGATCCGTTCGGCGCGGTGCGACGCTCCGAGGTCGACGCCGCGGTGGTGCTGCTCCCGATGGGTGAGCGTGATCTGGTGCTCGGATCGGTGTTCGCGGGGCAGCCGCAGACGCTCGCGGTGTCCAGTTCCCACCCGTTCGCGGGACGCGCCGAACTGTCGGTCGAGGACATCGCCGAGGTCCCCTTGGTGGGAGTGCGCGACCCCGCGCCGGAGTACTGGCGCAGGGCGCAGACGCTGGATGTGACGCCGGAGGGCCGGACGGTGCGCCCCGGCCCGGAGGTCGGCACGTTGGAGGAGGGCCTCGCCGCGGTGGCGGCCGGGCGCGGCGCGATGCTGCTGTGCCATCCGACCGCGGAATCGCACCGCAGGCGGCCGGTGACCTTCGTGCCGGTGACCGGGATCCCCGAGTCCCGGCTGGGGTTGGTGTGGCACCGCTACCGGGAGACCCCGGGAGTGCGTGCGTTCTCCCGCGCCGTGGCCGCCACAAAGGGGACCGAGGGTGTGCCGTTGGTCACCGTGGACGCTTCCTGACCGACCCCGCGATCGGGATCGCGTCGGTCAACGAATCCCCGTGCCGACGTGGCGCGGCTGATTTTCGGAGCCGCCGAACAGGGATACGGAGAGTTATTCGGAAGCTCTATCGGTCAGCTCGAAAGGCGTGCCGGATAGTTGTTCGTGCACCCCCTATTGCTGGGGTGGCGAAAACTCGTTTCGACTTTGTTTCGAGTTTCGTCTACGCGTCCGTTAGCGAGGGAAATTAGCGGGCAAGATTAAGCTCCCAACCTGGACGTATGACTAGAACAGCAGCTCAAGGCTGGTATCTGGTGTGTCGTAGACCACTATCATACGTATGTGTGGTCTGCATCTCCATATTATCGAAATTTGTAACCGCCACCGAGTCGCCGCCGATGTCTCCCGTGTCAGCCAGTTCGACTGGATAATGTTTCGAGGAAGAGGTATTTCCATGATCCCCGTTATCATCGACACCGGCAGCGCTGCTCTGAACGGTCTTTTCGACACGCTCGGCGCCGCACTGCACGGCCTCGTCGACACCCTGTGGACGGGTTCCTTCGGCGGCCGCTGACCGACGTGACGGTCGAGCAGATCGACCGGGTTCCACGCCGACCCGAGGCGTGACCGAGCGGGCCCCCGCACCGAATGGTGTGGGGGCCCGCCGCTGTGTGGGACCGCTCGCGCGGCGGAACGACTGCCCGGCCCCCGATAACGCAGGCGACCTCGGGCATGCCATCGCGTCGGCGACGCCGTTGCAGTCCGGCCCTCGGTAGCGCAGACGACCTCCGGTGCGGGCCCTGATCAGTGCAGCGTCCCGACGGCGCGGACTCGGTCGATCTCGGCCGCGAGCCGCTCGGGATGGGTCAACTGCGGGTAGTGGCCGGTGTCCGGTATCGCGATCGAGTCGCGTTCGGTCGCGACCGTCAGCGGATCGGCCGAACCGGTGACGATCCGCACCGGCGCCTCGATCCGCGTGAGCAGGGCGCGCAACTCCTCGCGCCGCGCGGGGGCGCTCGCGCGGCGCAGCGCGGCGACGGTGCGGGCGGCGACGCCCGGCCTGCGCAGGTTCGCCGCGGCGCTCGCGAGCGCCGCGCTCTCCGGCACGCCGAGCCGATCGGCGAGGGAACCGGCCGACATCCGGCGCATCGCCACCGCGGCCAATGGTGAGCGCAGCAGCGGGCCGGACCGCGGTTGCAGGAACGCGGGAGCCACCAGCGCCACCCCGGAGACCCGCTCGGGATGCCGCGCCGCGTACCGCAGTACCGGACCGCAGCCGAGCGAATGGCCGACCAGCACGGGACGACTACGGACGGAGGCGAGCAATTTCGGCAACACCGCATCGGTATCGCCGGGCGCCGAGCGCCCCAAGCCCGGCAGGTCGACGACCAGACTCGGCCCGTCCAACTCGGCGCGCACCTCGTTCCACGACTCACCATCGAGCGGAAGGCCGTGCACCAGAACATAGTCCGGACGGCTCCGTTCGCCACTCACCCAGACGCCGTCGACGAATCCGGCGGTCGGATCGTCGGCCACCGCGCCGAACCGGCTGGCCACCAGATGGTCGGCCCACGTCAGCAAGGTCGCCTCGGTCGGAGGCATGGTGAGCCCGGCACGGCGGGCCACGTCCTGCGCCGCCGACGTGTCGTAGCGGTCCTCGGCGATGAACGTCATCGTTTCCGGATCGGCGCCGGTCAGCGCGCGTGGAAGTTTTGCGATGAGGCCGACCGGAATGGACAAGCGCGGCGCGCGGACGCCGAGGTGCCCGGCCAGCAGCCGAATCAGCTTCGGCAGCTCGGGTGTTCGATCATCCAGAACCGTGTAGGAGCGGCCCGCGGTATCCGGCAGGGCGGGCAGGCTGATCAAGAAATCGGTGAAGTAGTCCAGGTCGACGATCGGCACGAAGGTCGCGGGGCCGCCGGGGACGGCAGGGAGCCGCCCGTTCCACAGGTCCTCGACGACGCTCGACAGCCCGACGTACTGACCGGGTCCGATCACGCTGCTCGGATTCGCGATGGTCAGCGCGACGCCGAGCTCCGCCGCCCGGCTGCGCAGCAGCGGGTCCGATTCGAACTTCGAAGCGCCGTAGGCGCCCCGCTCGTAATACTGCTCCTCGGATTCCTCGATGGTGATCCGATATCCGGTGATGTGCACGACGCGTCGAAGCTCGGGCAGCGCGGCGGCCCACTCCAGCACCCGCAGCGCACCGGTGACATTGACCGCGTACGCGTCCTCACGAGCGAGTCCGAAGGCGAAGCGGGCGGCGCAGTTGTACACGTCGCGAATGCCGGAGGGGTCGAATGCCGCGGGCAGGCCGAGGCCGGGGGAGGTGACATCGCACGCGACGATCTCCAGCCCGCTCGCGTCGACGCCTCGGCGGTGCAACCACCCGGTGAGCCGCTCCTCGCTGCCCGGCCGCAAGGCGGCGGTGACGGAATGCCCCTGCTCGAGTAAACGGGCGACCGCGTTGCGGCCGAGGAACCCGGCGGCTCCGAACACGATGCTGTCGGACATGATTTCTCCTTACTAGACCGGTCTACATATTTTGTCGACACGTGGAAAGGCTCAGCGAGACATCCGCCGTCAGATCAGAGTGCGCAGCGTGCGTTCCACCCGTTCCAGGGGTTCACGACTGCGTTGGGCGCGGGCCAGCAACAGCGCGCCCTCGACCATCGCCAGCACCGTGGCGGCCAAATCGTCGGCGTCCGCGCGGCCGTCGGCGCGCAGCCGCAACCGCAGCGCCTGTTCCCATGCGGTGTACGCGGCTGCGCACGCGGTTTGGATCGGGTCGTTCCCGGCCGCGACGTCCAAGGCCACCGTGGCGACCGGGCAGCCCTGTTGCCAGCCGGACGCTTCCAGCCGGTCGCCGAACGCGCGCAGCAGCCTGCTCGCGGCCGCGCCGGCGTCGCCGGGCTCGATCGTGTCGATCAACGCCGTGATCTCCTTGCCCGCCTGGGCGATCGCGGCCGCGACCAGTTCGTCCTTGCCGCCGGGGAAGTGGAAGTACAACGATCCACGCGGTGCGCCGCTGGCCGCCAAGATCTGGTTGAGCCCCGCACCGTAATAGCCGTGCCGCTCCACCAGCGTGCGGGCCGCGTCGACGAGTTTGCTGCGGGTTTCGGTGCCTTTGACGCCCATGCGTCGACTGTAGACCGGTCTTCATATTTTTACCAGGCGGGTGACTGAGGACGCCCGCCTACCAGGTGGTAGCGGGGATGGAAATCGCGCGCACTAAGCTGTTCGGCGGTAATTGCCGACCCCATTCCCCAGGAGTACTCCACGTGAGCCAAGCAGGCCGTCCTGTAGTTCTGATCGCCGACAAGCTCGCCCAGTCGACCGTCGACGCGCTCGGTGACGGTGTCGAGGTCCGGTGGGTCGACGGACCCGACCGCCCGGCCCTGCTGGCCGCGGTGCCCGAGGCCGACGCGCTGCTCGTGCGCTCGGCGACCACGGTCGACGCCGAGGTCCTGGAAGCCGGGAAGAACCTGAAGATCGTCGCCCGCGCGGGCGTCGGCCTGGACAACGTCGACGTGCCCGCCGCCACCGAGCGCGGTGTCATGGTCGTGAACGCGCCCACCTCGAACATCCACACCGCCGCCGAGCACGCGGTCACCCTGCTGCTGGCCGCCGCCCGCCAGGTTCCCGCCGCCGACGCCACCCTGCGCGAGCGCACCTGGCAGCGCAGCAAGTTCAACGGTGTCGAGATCTTCGACAAGACCGTCGGCGTCATCGGTCTGGGCCGCATCGGCCAGCTGTTCGCCGCGCGCCTGGCCGCCTTCGAGACCAAGATCGTCGCCTACGACCCGTACGTGTCGCCCGCGCGCGCCGCGCAGCTCGGCATCGAGCTGCTGACCCTCGACGAGCTGCTCGAGCGCGCCGACCTGATCTCGATCCACCTGCCGAAGACCCCGGAGACCAAGGGTCTCATCGGCAAGGAGGCCATCGCCAAGACCAAGCCGGGCGTGATCATCGTCAACGCCGCCCGCGGTGGCCTGGTCGACGAGGCCGCGCTGGCCGAGGCGATCAAGTCCGGCCACGTGCGCGCCGCCGGCCTGGACGTGTTCGAGACCGAGCCGTGCACCGACAGCCCGCTGTTCGATCTGCCGCAGGTCGTGGTGACCCCGCACCTGGGCGCCTCCACCTCCGAGGCCCAGGACCGCGCGGGCACCGACGTGGCCAAGTCGGTGCTGCTGGCGCTGGCGGGTGAGTTCGTGCCCGGCGCGGTGAACGTCACCGGCGGCACCGTCGGCGAAGAGGTCGCCCCCTGGCTGGACATCGTCCGCAAGCAGGGCGCCCTGCTCGGCGCGCTGTCCAACGAACTGCCGGTCAGCGTGGAGATCCAGGTGCGCGGCGAGCTGGCCGCCCAGGAGGTCGGCGTGCTGGAGCTGTCCGCGCTGCGCGGCATCTTCTCCGCGCTGGTCGAAGACCAGGTCACCTTCGTCAACGCGCCCGCGCTGGCCAAGGACCGCGGGATCACCGCCGAGGTCACCACGGCCTCGGAGAGCCCGAGCCACCGCAGCGTCGTCGACCTGCGCGCCGTGTTCGGCGACGGCAGCACCCTGAACGTGGCGGGCACGCTGACCGAGCCGCAGCTGGTGGAGAAGATCGTCAACATCAACGGCCGCAACTACGACATGCGCGCCGAGGGCCTCAACCTGGCCATCCTGAACTACGAGGACCGGCCGGGCGCGCTGGGCCGGATCGGCACCAAGCTCGGCGAGGCCGAGGTCGACATCCTGGCCGCGCAGCTGACCCAGGACGTCGACAAGGAAGGCGCCACCGTCGTGCTGCGTGTGGCCCGCGAGGTGCCCGCCGACGTGCAGGCCGCGATCGCCGAGTCCGTCGGCGCGGCCAAGGTCGTCCAGGTCGACCTGTCCTGATCCCACCGGGGCGCGATGCCCCGGCCGAAGCGGAATCGGCGCCGCGCGCGAAGCACTCGTGCGCGGCGCCGGTCGCTCGGCCGGCGCGCCATCGGCACGCGGATCGGGGCGAGTTCGCGGTGCACCGCGTCCTCGCGCCCGGTGCTCGGCGATCCGGTCGTGCCGAGTACCGTGACGGTGCTGCGGTCACCCGGCCGGAATGTCGTGCGCACCCGACGGTCGCCTCTGGGCCGCATGATGCGGCGGCCGCGACCGGCAATATCGAACGGAGCATTTGTCATGAAGCTTGCTGTCATCCCGGGTGACGGGATCGGGCCCGAGGTCATCGCCGAGGCGCTCAAGGTGCTCGACGTGGTCGTGCCCGGCGTCGAGAAGACCGAGTACGACCTCGGTGCGCGCCGCTACCACGCGACCGGCGAGATCCTGCCGGACTCGGTGCTGCCCGAACTGAAGCAGCACGACGCCATCCTGCTCGGCGCGATCGGCGACCCGTCGGTGCCCAGCGGCGTGCTCGAACGCGGTCTGCTGCTGCGCACCCGGTTCGCGCTGGACCACCACGTGAACCTGCGGCCGTCCAAGCTGTTCCCCGGCGTGACCAGCCCGCTGGCGGGCAACCCCGACATCGACTTCGTGGTCGTGCGCGAGGGCACCGAGGGGCCCTACACCGGCACCGGCGGCGCGATCCGCGTGGACACCCCGCACGAGGTGGCGACCGAGGTCAGCACCAACACCCGCTTCGGCATCGAGCGCGTGGTGCGCTACGCCTTCGCCAAGGCGCAGGCCCGGCGCAAGCACCTGACGCTGGTGCACAAGAACAACGTGCTCACCTTCGCGGGCTCGCTCTGGCAGCGCACCGTGGACGAGGTCGCGGCCGAATTCCCCGAGGTGACAACGGCTTACCAGCACATCGACGCCGCCACCATCCACATGGTCAACGACCCGAGCCGGTTCGATGTGATCGTCACCGACAACCTCTTCGGCGACATCATCACCGACCTCGCCGCGGCCGTGAGCGGCGGCATCGGGCTGGCCGCCAGCGGCAACATCGACGCGTCCGGGACGAACCCCAGCATGTTCGAGCCGGTGCACGGCAGCGCCCCCGACATCGCGGGCCAGTCCAAGGCCGACCCCACCGCCGCGATCCTCTCGGTCTCCCTGCTGCTCAACCACCTGGGCGACACCGAGGCGGCCACGCGCATCGAGTCGGCGGTCGCCAAGGACCTCGAGTCGCGCTCGGGAGCCGCGTCGACCGTGGAAATCGGCGACCGGATCGCCGCCACCCTCTGACCGTTCCTCAGAAGGTCCCGTTCCCCATCGGAACGGGGCCTTCCTGCATTCGGCCTCTGTACGCACCCGCGCCTCGACCGCCGTCTCGGACATCAGCGTCGCCAGTGTGAGACCGATCGCCGCACGAAGCGGCCCCCGGTCGGGCCACGACATCGCGGGAGTCCGCCTGCTACGTCCTCCGGCGCGGCTCGGCCTTGTCTGCTGTTCGACTTCGGCCGCGCGACGGAGCTCCTGGTAGATCAATGGCGCCGACGTCGAGACCGGAATATGACCGCACTACCGGGAACTTGGGGACTGCTCGTCCGCCCTTGCGGTTCGCCTACTGCTGTGTCGTCGAGTTCCGGCGGATCGGTGGGCCGAGGCCGACGCGCGGTGCGGGCCCTCGACAGGAGAATCCGGCGCGGTTCGGCCAGGCTTGCGGCTCGGTCGCGGCCGGGCCGTCGAGTTCCGGTAGATCGGTGGTGCCGAGGTCGAGAGCGTCTCGTGCCCATGGACGCCCTTCGGCTGCGGCGGGCGAGAGTTCGGGGCGCGGGCCTAGTCGGCGTCTCGCGGGACGAGGGGGACTGCCGCGACAGCCGTGACGGCGGCCAGCAGGAAGGCGGCGGGGAAGCCGCTCGCGGTGATCAGAGCGCCGAACACCGGCGGGACGGCGGCCATGGCCAGGTTCTGGCCGGTGTTCTGGATGCCGAGGCCCCGGCCGCTCCAGTACGGGCCCGCGATCTCGGCGACCGCGGTGAAGGCCAAACCGTTGTCGGAGACGGTGATCACGGACGCGGCGATCAGCAGCGGGATGGCCGCCCACCACCACTCGGTCCACGCGGTCAGCGCCAGCGCGGCCATCGAGAGCACGGCGGCCACGGCGACGGTGCGCAGCGGCCCCATCCGGCTGCCGACCCGATCCGACCACGCACCCGCGCCGATGCGGCCCAGCGCGCCGAGAATCTGGGTGACCGTCACCAGCGCGCCGGCGGCGGCCAGGGACCAGCCGATGTCGCGGTGCAGCCACAGCAGCGCGAAGGTCCACACCGTGCCCTGCGGGACGACAAGCAGCACCGAGACCAGATGGATGCGCCACAGCGCGGCGTCGTCGCGATAGGGATTGGCGCGCAACGCCGGATCGGCGGCGGAACCGGCGGGGCGCGGCGGATCGACGATGCCTGCCAGGCAGCCCACGGCCGCCACGCCCGCCATGAGCGCGGGAACGAGGATGGCCGCGGGCACGCCGTGGGCGGCGGCGACGGCCGGAATCGCCAGCGCGCCGACACCCACGCCCAGCGGCTGCGCGGTCTGCCGGATCCCCATCGCCAGCCCGCGCCGGTGCGGCGGGAACCAGCCGACGATCACCCGGCCGCTGGCGCCATTGGTGCTCGCCGCCCCGACGCCGCCGAGGAACAGCAGCGCACCCAACGCGATGTCGGCGGTCGTGGTGGCCGCGGCGCACCCGGCCGCCAGCATCAGCAGCGGACCGCCGATCAGCACTTTGCGTTCGCCGATCCGGTCGACCAGATAACCCCACGCGATCAGGGTGCACACCAGGCCGACGGTGGGCATGGCCACGAGCAGGCCTGCCGTCGCCAGCGGCATGCCGCGATCGGTCAGCGCGGGCAGCAGGAACGGGACGCCGTGGATGAAGACCGCGCTGGAGGCCTGGGCGAACACGCCGAGACCGAGCATCGACCAGCGCCGAACCTCGTCGATCTGCGTGACGGTCGCCACCGGCCCACCTCGAATCTCATTATTTGGGATTTTCTTCCCACTTTATGAACTGCTTCGCTCACGGTACACCCCGGTGGCCGCTCGATTCGACGGCAGCGGCTGTCGGACTCCTCACAGCGCGGGCACGGCCGGGTTCGCAGGGGATCCGACCACTCGGTCGGGCGCGTTCGGGCTGGTGACGGCGGGTCGATAGACTCCGGGCATGCGTCTAGGTCGAGTTGCCAGTCCCGATGGGGTCGCCTTCGTCAGCATCGAGGGTGACGGAAGCGACAGCGTGGCCAAGGAGATCGCGGAACACCCGTTCGGCACACCGACGTTCACCGGCCGGAGCTGGCCGCTGGCCGATGTGCGACTGCTCGCGCCGATCCTGGCCAGCAAGGTGGTCTGCATCGGCAAGAACTACGCCGCCCACGCCGCCGAGATGGGCGGGCCCGCCCCCGCCGACCCGGTGATCTTCCTCAAGCCGAATACCGCGATCGTGGGTCCGAACGCCCCGATCATCCTGCCGCCCAGTTCATCTCAGGTCGAATACGAAGGGGAGCTGGCGATCGTCATCGGCCGCCCCTGCAAGGATGTGCCCGCCGCCCGCGCGCTGGACGTGGTGCTGGGTTACACCGCCGCCAACGACGTGACCGCCCGCGACCAGCAGCGCCACGACGGTCAATGGACCAGGGGCAAGGGCTATGACACGTTCTGCCCGCTCGGCCCCTGGATCGAAACGTCCTTGGACCCTTCGGATCTGGAGATCGTCACCGAACTCGACGGCGAGGTGCGCCAGCGCAGCCGTACTTCGCTTCTGCTGCACGACATTCCGAAGCTCATCGAGTGGGTCACCACCGTGATGACGCTGCTGCCCGGTGACGTCATCCTCACCGGCACTCCCGAGGGCGTCGGCCCGATGCGCGAGGGCCAGCAGGTGTCGGTGACCGTCGAGGGCATCGGAACCCTCACCAATCCCGTTGCCGCCAAACGCTGATCGAAAGAGAGCCATGACTGAAGTACGGGTCCGATTCTGCCCGTCACCGACCGGAACGCCGCATGTCGGCCTGATCCGGACGGCGCTGTTCAACTGGGCCTACGCCCGCCACCACGGTGGCACATTCGTCTTTCGGATCGAAGACACCGATGCCGCACGCGATTCCGAGGAATCCTACCGCGCGATTATCGACGCGCTGCGCTGGCTCGGGCTCACCTGGGACGAGGGGCCGGAGGTCGGCGGCCCTTACGAACCATATCGCCAGTCGTTGCGAAAAGATCTGCACCTGGACGTGGTTCGGCGTTTGCTGGAGGCCGGTGAGGCGTATGAATCGTTCTCCACTCCGGAGGAAGTCGAGGCTCGCCATCGTGCCGCCGGACGTGATCCGAAGCTCGGTTACGACAACTACGATCGCGATCTGACGCCCGAGCGGATCGAGGCGTACCGGGCCGAGGGCCGCCCTGCCGTTATCCGGCTGCGGATGCCCGACGAGGACTTGTCCTGGAACGATCTGGTGCGCGGCGAGACCACCTTCAAGGCGGGCAGCGTCCCGGACTTCGCGCTCACCCGGGGCAACGGCGATCCGCTGTACACCCTGGTCAACCCGGTCGATGACGCGCTGATGCGGATCACCCACGTGCTGCGCGGCGAGGACCTCCTCTCCTCGACGCCGCGCCAGCTCGCGCTGTACGCCGCGTTGCGCCGGATCGGGGTCGCCGAATTCACTCCCGAGTTCGGTCACCTGCCCTTCGTCATGGGCCAGGGCAACAAGAAGTTGTCCAAGCGTGATCCGGAGTCGAATCTGTTCGCCCACCGCGACCGCGGCTTCGTTCCTGAAGGTTTGCTGAATTATCTCGCGCTACTGGGCTGGGGACTGTCGGAGGACCGCGATGTTTTCTCCATGGCGGAGATGGTCGAGGCCTTCGATATCTCGAAAGTAAATTCGAATCCGGCCCGTTTCGACCAGAAGAAGGCGGACGCGCTCAACGCCGAGCACATCCGATTGCTGGCGCCGGGTGATTTCGCTCACCGGCTGCGGGAGTATCTCACCGAACACGGGCATATCGGCGCGGAAATCGACGAGAAGGTGTTCGCCGAGGCGGCGGAACTCGTACAGACCAGGATCGTCGTGTTGTCCGACGCCTGGGAACTGTTGCGTTTCCTGTTCGCGCCCGCGGATGAGTTCGCCATCGACCCCGCCGCGGGCGCCAAGAATCTCGGTTCCGGCGCCGCCGAGGTATTGCAGTCCGCTATTACCGTGTTGGAGCCGTTGACCGACTGGACCGCCGAGGCGATCGAAGAGGCGCTGAAGAAGGCGCTGATCGATGATCTGGGTCTGAAACCGCGCAAAGCCTTCGCGCCGGTGCGGGTCGCGGTCACCGGGTCGCATATCAGCCCGCCGCTGTACGAATCGCTGGAATTGCTCGGCCGCGGCGTCACCCTGGACCGGTTGCGCTCGGCGTTGCACTGGAAGGAAGCGGGCCCGGACTCGTCCGAAGGCTGAAAACATGGCTTTGACCAGGCGATTTGTAGTTCACCCTCACCCGTTTGGTACTCTTCTTCTCGGCCCGGAACACGGTCTCGAGTCATCCAGACGCGAGGCTGAACGCCTGGTCATTGGGGTATGGTGTAATTGGCAACACAGCTGATTCTGGTTCAGCCATTCTAGGTTCGAGTCCTGGTACCCCAGCGGAGTGGGTTGTTCGACTTCGGTTCGCGGCCGAAATCAATCAACACCTGGCGATTTGGTCGCCGGGCCTCGGCCGGTTAAGCTAGCCGAGCCTCCTGATCGAAAGATCACCACGGCGCTCCTCGCGACAGCGAGAAGCAGTCCTGGCCCCGTCGTCTAGCGGCCTAGGACGCCGCCCTCTCAAGGCGGTAGCGCGGGTTCGAATCCCGTCGGGGCTACGCGAGTGAAAGGTCCATGCTCATAGAGCATGGACCTTTCTCGTTTCGCTATGTTCTGTGTGGGGTGCAACCCCTACGCCCCGCCCGGAGGGCTTCGCCCACGGACCCCCGGCGAGGGCTGCGTCCCGCCCGGCCGGTGGTGGCCCCGGGGGTTGGTGAGCTTCGGACTGAACCGCACCTGAGGCCCAAGGGCACGCCGGTGGTGGTGCCGGTGCGACCGACCGGCCGGGGCCATGTCCGTCTCGTCTCCGTCTGGTGGGCCCCTGTGCAGGCCGGGTTCGCGAGGGTGTGGAACTTCGCGAGCCAATCCCTGCGGCCTCGACTCGGACTCGCTCGGGGGACGCCGACCTGCTCGTCGAAGACGCTCGGGCCCGGCCCGGCTCGACCGCTTTCGCATCGCGCTCGGCGGTATGCGGCCGGAGCCACAGCGTGCGGCGCCCATTCGCGCGGCTGGATCGGTGGCCCCATCCGTACGACTCACGGACTTCCGCGATCGAGACGGATCGTCTGTTCGCCATGGTCCTTCGACTGTGCTCGGGTATGCGAGCGCCGCACGGCGCGGCGTGGACATCGCTGACGACGAGGACGGCGCGAGGTTTCCGGGATGGCATCGCACCCGGACAGGGGCCCGGGCTTGGCGCGGTGCTGTGCCGCGCCACGGCTCTTCACGCCGTCCGGAGACCTGGCTGATGGGGCCGCATCGGTCGCACGAGATCTTCCGCAAAAGAAAGGCCCTCCAGCGCTCTTGCCGGAGGGCCTTCGCCGTCTGCGCGGACTATCCGCTCTTACGCCGGAATTCCCGCTTGTGGCCGACCGCGGTGTGCGCCGCGGACGCCTTGGACCGTCCGTCGAGGTGGTCTGCCGCGCGGGCGTTCTGCTGGTTCTTGCGCTCCAGTGCCTCCCGGAACTTGCGCTTCACCTCGTCGGCGCCATTGGACTTACCCGAATCCGCCATCGCTGCTCCTCGTCGTCGCGGTCGCGCAGCGCGTCCTCGCGGGCGGCGCTGCCCGGCCGATTCCTGTCGAACACCCCGACGCTAGCCCGTGCGGGGCGGTTGTGTCAGTTGGATTTCGGGCGCGTCGCACGACCCGGGCGCGTGCGGGTCAGTCCAGCGCCCGCGCGGTGCTGCCGCCGAGGGGCATGGCGGGGAGGCCGAGCTTGCGGTGATCCCAGCTGCGCGTGCGCTCGGGCACGACGCGCACGGCGACCCGCTTGTGCAGCATGGTCTCGACCATCGGCCGCACCTCCTCGCTGTAGGGGCCGGTGTAGCGCTCCCAGACGCTCACACCGACGGCGAAGAGTTTTTCGGCGTCCTCGATGATCTCGGCGCGGCCCTCGATGGCCACGCCCCTGAGCTGGTCGTAGGTGTCGCCCGCCTCGACCATGCAGGTGACCCGGGGATCGCGGCGCAGGTTCACCGCCTTCTGCGACTTGGCCTTGGTCTCGAACCAGATCTCCCCGTCGATGAGCGCGTACCACATCGCGGTGAGGTGCGGCGTGCCCTTCGCGCCGATGGTCGCCAGCGTCGCGATCCGGCTGCGCTGCAAGAAATCGGTGATCTCGGTGTCGGACATCACGATCTGTGCCCGTTGGTTGACTCCCATGGGCCCACTGTAGAGAGCCCGATGTGAAACGGGTTACAGGCGCTTGTGCAGGGCCTCGGCCGCCGCCACCAGATCCGCCGCCCACCGGGCGCCCGGCCTGCGGCCCATCCGATCGATCGGCCCCGACACCGACACGGCCGCGACCACGGTGCCGCCGGCGTCCCGCACCGGCGCGGAAACGCTGGCCACGCCGGCCGCGCGCTCGGCCGCGCTCTGCGCCCACCCGCGCTTGCGCACCTCGGCCAGCGCACGCTCGCCGAACACCGCGTCCGTCAGGATGGTGCGTTGCAGCTCCGGGTCGGCCCACGCCAGCAGTACTTTGGCCGCCGAACCAGCGGTGAGCGGCAGTCGGGCCCCGATCGGCACGGTGTCGCGCAGTCCGACGGGGGGTTCCAGCGCCGCGACGCAGACGCGGGCGTTGCCGTCGCGGCAGTAGAGCTGGACGCTCTCGCCGGTGATCTCGCGCAACCGCGGCAGGATGGCCGAGGCGGCCTCGAGCAGCGGGTCATCGGCGCTGGTCGCGAGCTCGGCAAGCGCCGGGCCCGGCCGCCAGGTGCCGTTGCTGTCGCGAGCGAGCAGGCGATGTACCTCCAGGCCGACGGCCAATCGGTGTGCGGTGGCGCGGGGCAGGCCGGTGCGCGCGCAGAGCTCGTTGAGACCCGAGGGGTGCTCGGCTACGGCGTACAGGACCGCCACTGCTTTGTCGAGGACGCCGATGCCGCTATGCTGTCTCATAGAACGATACTAGCGTCTCGAATGTTGAGAAATCCACCTTCACCGGTACGTGCCCTCAGCGTTCGGACCAGGCGCAGCTATCCCAACTCGTGCAACCGTCGCCGCGTCGGAGTCCAGATCGCGGAACGGCTGCTTCGTCCGAAAGGTGATCGACAATGGCCGAACCGCGCACGCTGGCCGAGAAGGTATGGGACCAGCATGTCGTCGCTCGCGGGGAGGGTGCGGGTGCCTCGCGCGAACCGGACCTGATCTACATCGACCTGCATCTCGTCCACGAGGTGACCAGTCCGCAGGCCTTCGACGGGCTGCGCGCCGCGGGCCGGCCGGTGCGGCGGCCGGATCTCACGATCGCGACCGAGGACCACAATGTCCCGACGATCGATATCGACAAGCCGATCGCCGACCCGGTTTCGCGCACCCAGGTGGAGACGCTGCGGCGCAACTGCGCGGAATTCGGTGTGCGGCTGCACCCGATGGGCGACCTCGATCAGGGCATCGTGCACGTGGTCGGGCCGCAATTGGGCCTGACCCAGCCGGGCATGACCGTGGTCTGCGGCGACAGCCACACCTCGACGCACGGCGCGTTCGGGGCGCTGGCGATGGGCATCGGGACCTCCGAGGTCGAGCATGTGCTTGCCACCCAGACCCTCTCGCTGCGCCCGTTCAAGACGATGGCGATCACGGTGGACGGCGCCATGCCCCCCGGTGTGACGAGCAAGGACCTGATCCTGGCCGTCATCGCGAAGATCGGCACCGGCGGCGGCCAGGGCTATGTCCTGGAGTACCGCGGCGAGGCGATCCGGGCCTTGTCGATGGAGGCCCGAATGACGATCTGCAACATGTCCATCGAGGCGGGCGCGCGGGCCGGCATGATCGCGCCGGACGAAACGACCTATGAATTCCTCAAAGGACGGCCGCACGCCCCGCAGGGAGCCGATTGGGACGCGGCGGTGGCCGCCTGGGAGGCGCTGAAGACCGACGAGGGCGCCGTTTTCGATGCCGAGGTGCACATCGACGCCACCGAGCTGACCCCGTTCGTCACCTGGGGCACCAACCCGGGCCAGGGCGCCCCGCTGGGCGAGACGGTGCCCGACCCCACCGCCTTCGCCGACGAGGTGGCCCGCGAGTCCGCGGAGAAAGCTCTGCGTTACATGGACTTGGAGCCGGGTACTCCGCTTCGACAAGTACCGATCGACACCGTATTCGTCGGTTCGTGCACCAACGGACGCATTGAGGATTTGCGTGCGGTGGCCGGGATTTTGAAGGGACGCCATGTCGCCGACGGCGTGCGAATGCTGGTTGTACCGGGGTCGATGCGGGTTCGCGCACAGGCGGAAAAAGAAGGACTCGGCGAGATTTTCACCGCGGCGGGCGCCGAATGGCGGCAAGCGGGCTGCTCAATGTGCCTGGGAATGAATCCGGACCAGCTCGAGCCCGGCCAGCGTTGCGCGTCCACCTCGAACCGCAACTTCGAGGGCAGGCAGGGTAAAGGCGGCCGTACGCACCTCGTTTCCCCCCTCGTAGCGGCCGCGACAGCGGTCCGCGGAACACTGTCGTCGCCTGCGGATCTGGACTGACCGGCCCCGATTCCCTCGAACAAACCCAGGAGATTCGTAATGGAAGCCTTCACCGTGCACAAGGGCATCGGAGTGCCGCTGCGCCGCTCCAATGTCGATACCGATCAGATCATCCCGGCGGTCTACCTCAAGCGGGTCACGCGGACCGGATTCGAAGACGGCTTGTTCGCCGCATGGCGGTCGGATCCGGACTTCATTCTGAACATCGCGCCTTACAACAGCGGTAGTGTGCTGGTGGCGGGTCCGGATTTCGGTACCGGGTCGTCTCGTGAGCACGCTGTTTGGGCGCTGGCGGACTACGGCTTTCGGGTGGTCATCTCATCCCGGTTCGCCGACATCTTCCGCGGCAATGCGGGCAAGGGCGGTGTGCTCGCCGCTCAGATGTCACAGAACGATGTCGAAATGCTCTGGAAGTTGCTCGAGGAACAGCCCGGCTTGGAATTGGTTGTGGATCTCGGGGCGCGCACGGTGACGGCCGGAACCGTCGTGTTGCCGTTCGATATTGATGACTACACCAGGTGGCGTCTGCTGGAGGGATTGGATGACATCGGGCTGACGCTGCGCCAGGAGGACGCGATCACCCGGTTCGAAAAGGCAAGGCCAACATGGAAACCCACTACCCTCCCAGCACATATTTCGCAGACGTAATCACCCCGGTCGGTTAGCTGGACACCCGGAGTTGCGGTAGCTGGACGTGTGCTAAACCACATGAATTTTGGCGTGGCACATAGACTCTTGCCCAAAGTGGGTTTACCGTGGTACCTAGTCGGTCCGACGACGGGCCATTAGTCTGCGGAGGATTCAATGAACAAGGCGGAACTGATCGACGTTCTGACCGAAAAGTTGGGTACGGACAGGCGCACGGCCACCGCGGCAGTCGAGCATGTGGTCGACACCATCGTGCGCGCGGTGCACAAGGGTCAGAGCGTCACTATCACCGGTTTCGGTGTGTTCGAACAGCGTAAGCGCGCGGCTCGCGTCGCACGGAACCCGCGCACCGGCGAAACCGTCAAGGTCAAGCCCACTTCGGTGCCCGCGTTCCGCCCCGGCGCTCAGTTCAAGGCGGTGATCGCGGGTAAGCAGAAACTGGCCGCGACCGGGCCCGCCGTCAAGCGTGGGGTGAATGCGCCGGTGGCCGCGAAGAAGGCGGCGGCGAAGAAGACGGCGGCGAAGAAGACCGCCGCCAAGAAGTCGACGCCGACCAAGGCTCCGGCCAAGAGCACGGCCCGTAAGGCCGCCGCCAAGGCCCCGGCGAAGACCACCGCGCGCAAGACGACCGCTACCAAGACCGCTGCGAAGAAGGCGCCCGCGAAGAAGACCGCGGTCGCGAAGAAGGCTCCGGCCAAGAAGACGGCCACCAAGGCCACGGCGGCCAAGAAGACCACCACCGCCGCCAAGAAGACCCCAGCGAAGAAGACCGCGGCCAAGAAGGCCTCGGCTCGCGGAACCCGCTGATCTCGAGCCACCGCCGGATCGGCGCTGAATGCGCGGCCCCACCACCGGGCCCATTCGCCTCAACGTCGAGACGGCCCCGGGAGACACCCGGGGCCGTTTTCGGCTGTCCGCCTACCGTGGCCTCATCCTCGCGGCGCCGTTGTCGTCATCGGCGCCCGCCGACCCGCGCGGTGACGGGGAAGTTGCCGTCGTATCAGGACTCCGCGTCGTAGGCTGACAGCGATCGATCCAGATGGTCGGCGGCCACCAAGCGGTGGCCGACGAACGACAGCACCCACACACTGCCCTTGCGATTGCGCGCCGACGGCAGCGCGATTCCGTCGCGTTCGGCCAACCAGCCCAGCAGATCCGGGATCACCTTGCCCTGACTGCAGACGACGCGAACGGCCTTGTCCGACACCAGGGCTCGAAGACATTCCCGGGCCTCATCCGGGTGTTCGGCGTACCCGGTCTCGGAAAACACCGGCTCCTCGATGATTTCGGCGCCGAGCTTCTCCGCCAGCGGCGCCACGGTCTGCACGCAGCGCAGCGGAGGAGCCGAATAGACCTGAGATGCGCCGAATGCCAAGAGATTCGGCGTGAGCGCCCGCGCCTGCGTCTCACCCTCGCGGTCGAGCGGACGCTGCTCGTCGGGACCGTTGTAGCGGTCCCTGCGGCCGGCTTTGGCATGCCGGACCAGAAGGAGGGTGTCGGTGCGTGCGGGCAGCCGGGTGAAGGCGCGCACCACTTGCCGATCCATCGGATACGACAACTGGTGCATCACCCGATCCAGCGGGTGCCAGCTGAGCACGTCCACTTCGGAGTTGGCGGTGAACTCCCCGCCCGCCTGCTCGGCGGCCCAATAGTCGACCCGCTTGAGCTTGCGATGGCCCGGAATCGGATAGGTCACGTGGCCGAGGTAGCGGCCGAGCCTGCACTCCAGCCCGGTCTCCTCGCGGACCTCGCGAACCGCGGCCAGCACCGGGGTCTCACCCGGATCGAGCTTGCCCTTCGGCAGCGACCAATCCTCGTACTTGGGGCGGTGGACGAGCGCGATCTCGATCGTCCCCGCCGACGATTCACGCCACAGCACCGCACCGGCGGCGTAGATATTGGCAGTCACCCGGGGATCCCAGATCGGGCCCCCCTCCTGCTCGAACCCCGTCTTGGCGTTCACTGCTGTTCTGGCCTCCGCAGCCGCATCAAGAACTCCTGATGATCTCTGATCTTGTCCCCGTCGCCGGACGCCCCCGGCGATGCCCGCCAGGTGCCGTCCGGTTGCAACACCCAGCAGCGCGTGGTCGGCGACAGCGCGGAGTCGAACACCCCGTGCAGTTGCTCGGTCAACCGCGGATCCTTCACCTGCGCCATCACCTCGACCCGCCGATCCAGGTTGCGGTGCATCATGTCGGCGCTGCCGATCCAGTACTCGTCCTGCGCCTGGAAGTGCAGAACGCGGGAATGCTCCAGGAACCGGCCGAGGATGGAGCGGACTTCGATGTTCTCGCTCATACCGGCCACGCCGGGGCGCAGCCCGCAGATGCCGCGCACCACGATCCGCACCGGCACGCCCGCCTGCGAGGCCCGGTACAGCGCGTCGATGATCTCCTCGTCGACGATCGCGTTGGCCTTGATCAGGATCCGGGCGTCCTCGCCCTGACTCGCCAGCTCGGTCTCGCGCTGGATGCGCTCGATGATGCCGGAGCGCACGCCGTGCGGTGCGACCAGCAGATTGCGGTAATTCTCTTTTCGCGAGTAACCGGTCAGCGAATTGAACAGGTCGGTCAGGTCGGCGCCGATTTCCGGTGCCGCGGTGAGCAATCCGACGTCCTCGTAGAGGCGCGCGGTCTTCGGGTTGTAGTTGCCGGTCCCGATGTGGCAGTACCGGCGGATGGTCGCGCCCTCGCGGCGCACCACCAGGCAGGTCTTGCAGTGCGTCTTCAGGCCGATCAGGCCGTACACCACGTGCACGCCGGCCTGTTCCAGCGCGCGGGCCCATTTGATGTTGGCCTGCTCGTCGAAGCGCGCCTTGATCTCCACCAGGGCGACCACCTGCTTGCCCGCCTCGGCCGCGTCGATGAGCGCGTTGACGATCGGGGAGTCGCCGGAGGTGCGGTAGAGGGTCTGCTTGATGGCCAGCACCTGCGGGTCGGCGGCGGCCTGTTCGATGAAACGCTGCACGCTGGTGGAGAACGAGTCGTACGGATGGTGCACGAGCACGTCGCCCTCGCGCAGCGCGGCGAAGACGTTGCGCGGCGTCTCGCGCTCGCCGAACGCGGGCGGTGTCGCGGGGACGTAGGGGGTGTCCTTCAGATTCGGCCGGTCCACGCCGTACACCTGCCAGAGGCAGGACAGGTCGAGCAGGCCGGGCACCTCGATGACGTCGCCGGGGTCCACGTCCAACTCCCGCAGGAGCAGATCGAGCATGTGCTCGGTCATGTCGTCGGACACCTCCAGTCGCACCGGCGAACCGAACCGCCGCCGGGCCAGCTCGCGCTCCAGCGCCTGCAGCAGGTCCTCGTCGCGATCCTCGTCGACCTCGAAGTCGGCGTTGCGGGTGATCCGGAACGAGTGGTGCTCGACCACCTCCATGCCGGGGAACAGCAGATCCAGGTGCGCGGCGATGAGCGCTTCCATCGGCAGGAAAGCGGCGATCGGGGAGCCGGGTTCGGTGCGGCGCACGCGGACGAACCGGTCGACGTTGTCGGGCACCTTGACGCGGGCGAAGTGCTCGCCGCCGGTCGAGTAATCCTTCACCGTCACCGCGAGGTTGAGACTCAGCCCGCTGATATAGGGGAAGGGATGGGCGGGGTCCACCGCGAGCGGGGTGAGGACCGGGAACACCTGATCCTGAAAGTAACCCGAGAGGCGCTGGCGCTCGCCGTCGTCCAGGTCGCTCCAGTCGATGATCGCGATGCCCTCGGCCGTCAGCGCGGGCAGCACGCTGTCGAGGAAGACGCGGGCATGCCGCACCGCGATCTCCTGCGTACGCGCGGCGATCAGTTCCAACTGCTCGCCGGGAGACCGGCCGTCGGCCGAGCGCACCAGCAGGCCGGTCTCGGCGCGGCGTTTCAGTCCCGCGACCCGCACCATGTAGAACTCGTCGAGATTCGACGCGAAGATCGCCAGGAACTTCGCACGCTCCAGCAACGGGAGCGACGCGTCCTCGGCGAGGGCGAGCACGCGGGCGTTGAAGTCCAGCCAGCTCAATTCACGATTGAGGTAGCGATCGCGTGGCAACCGCGCAGCCGACTCGTCGGCGGACAGGGGTGTCGCCGCCGGGGGTGGCGTGGGAAGCAACGGCTGCTGCTTGACGGTTTCCGTATCGCTCACGCCAACGATCATCCCCTACCGGAGAGCACCCGCGCATCCCGCGAGCGCGATCGACGTGTGTCTCACACCACCACGGCGACCGGCTAGCACACGTGTGGAACGGGTTCGTGAACGCCGCCCGGCCAGCCGATGTCGTGTAGGACAGCACGGGTCGCGTTTCCGGCTCCGAGCGCCACCGCGCGATCCAAGTCGGCGGCGGTGTCGACGTCCAGGCGCAGCCCCGGCCAGTCCCCGGTGAGATCGACCGCCCCCGCCTCGATGTGGCTGCGCGCCGAACCGGGGCCGAAGCGGGGGTCGAGCGCGGCGACCGGGTCGCGAACCACGAGCGCGGCGGTGCCGCTGCCCTCGTGGTCGACCACGATCGAGCGCAGTCCGCGCGGGGCGGCGGCGAGCATGTCCGAGAGCTCTTCCGGGCGCAGCGCAGGCAGATCGGCTTGCAGCGCGAGCAGATCGATCGGCCCGTGCGCACCGCGCAACGCGGCGGCGGTGGCGGCCAGCGCGGTGTTCAGCCCGCCGGCGTGCGGTTCGCGCGGTTCCGGATGGACGTCGGCGCCCAGCGCGCGGGCCAGGTCCGCCACCTCGGGATCCGGCGTGACCACGGTGACCGACACGACCTCCCCGACCGCCGCGGTGGCGGTCACGGTGTCGGCGAGCATGGCCAGCACAAGGCGTGCCCGGTGCTCCGGGCGCAGCCGGTCGGCCAGTCGGCTCTTGGCCTGATCGAGGCTCTTGACCGCGATCACGGCATGCACGGCGTGCGGGCGCATGCGAGCAATCCTTCCATGGCATATTGGGCTGATGACGAGGGTGGCAGTGCTGGGCGCGGGATCGTGGGGCACCGCGTTCGCGAAGGTGTTGGCGGACGCGGGAACCGAGGTCACGATCTGGGCCAGGCGCCCCGAGGTCGCCGCGGCGCTGGCCTCCGAACATCGCAATCCCGATTACCTGTCGGATATTCCGCTGCCGCCGATCGCGGCGACCCACGACCCGGCGGTGGCGCTGGACGGAGCCGACATCGTCGTGCTGGCGGTGCCGTCGCAGTCGCTGCGCGCGAACCTCGCGGCGTGGAAGGGACTGATCGGGGCCGACGCCACCCTGCTGAGCCTGGCGAAAGGGATCGAGACCGGCACGCTGCTGCGGATGAGTCAGGTGATCGAGGAGGTCACCGAGGCGGATCCGAGCCGGATCGCGGTGCTGTCCGGGCCGAACCTGGCGCGCGAGATCGCGGTGGGCCAGCCCGCCGCGACCGTGATCGCCTGCTCGGACAACGACCGCGCCGTGGCGGTGCAGCACGCCTGCGCGACCGGATACTTCCGGCCCTACACCAACACCGACGTGGTCGGTTGCGAGATCGGCGGCGCCTGCAAGAACGTCATCGCTCTGGCCTGCGGTATCGCGTCCGGAATGGGCCTGGGCGACAACTCGATCGCCAGCCTGATCACCCGTGGTCTTGCCGAGATCATCCGGCTCGGGGTGGCCCTCGGCGCCGAGCCGGTGACGCTGGCGGGCCTGGCCGGAGTCGGTGACCTCGTCGCCACCTGCACCTCCCCGCTGTCGCGCAACCGGTCGTTCGGTCATGTGCTCGGCGCGGGCGGGTCCATGGAGGCCGCGCAGTCGGCGACTCATGGCCAAGTCGCCGAGGGTGTGAAGTCCTGCACATCGGTGCGCGCGCTGGCCGAGCGGCAGGGTGTGGAGATGCCGCTGACCACCGCCGTGCATCAGGTCTGCCATGAAGGACTCTCCGTGCGCGAAGCGGTCGGCAACCTGCTCGGGCGGCGGATGAAGCCGGAGTGATTCCGGCTGCGCCCCGCGTGAACGGAGGCCGGAGTGTCCAGGGCGGTCAGCGGTGGGAGCGCGTACCGAAACGGGTACGGTTCGGAGCATGACGAACCGGATCAGGGTGGCAGTGGTCTTCGGCGGGCGCAGCAACGAGCACGCCGTGTCCTGCGTATCGGCCGGTAGCGTCCTGCGTCATCTGGATCCGGAGAAGTACGAGGCCGTGCCGATCGGCATCACCACCGAGGGCCGCTGGGTGCTCGGCGGTGCGGAGGTGGCCGCGCTCGGCATCCACGATCGCGCCCTGCCCTCGGTGGACGCCGCGGGCACGGCACTCACGCTGGCCGCGGACCCGAGCCGCCCGGGGGCGCTGATCGCGCTCGACGATCCGAGCGCCGCGCTCGGCGCGGTTGACGTGGTCTTCCCGATCCTGCATGGACCGTTCGGCGAGGACGGCACATTGCAAGGAATGCTGGAACTCGCCGGAGTTCCCTATGTCGGCCCCGGTGTGCTGGCCAGCGCGGCGGGTATGGACAAAGAGTTCACCAAGAAACTGCTCGCGGCCGAGGGACTGCCCGTCGGCACCCAGGTGGTGCTGCGGCCCGGCACCGCGACGGTCGCCGAGGAGGACCGGCTGCGCCTCGGCCTGCCGGTGTTCGTCAAGCCCGCCCGCGGCGGTTCGTCGATCGGCATCACCCGGGTCGGCGACTGGAACGACCTCGATGCCGCCATCGCGGCGGCGCGCCGGCACGACCCGAAGGTGATCGTCGAAGCGGGCATCGTCGGGCGCGAAGTGGAGTGCGGGGTCCTGGAATTCCCGGACGGCCGGGTCGCGGCGAGCGTGGTCGCGGAGATCCGGATGCCGGAGACCGGCACCATCACCGACGCGCCCGCCTTCTACGACTTCGACACCAAGTACCTCGACGACGTCTGCGAATTCGACGTCCCCGCCAAGCTGGACGACGAGGTCTCCGACCAGATCCGGGAACTGGCCGTGCGAGCCTTCCGAGCACTCGACTGCCAGGGCCTGGCGCGGGTCGATTTCTTCGTCACCGAGCAGGGACCGGTGATCAACGAGATCAACACGATGCCGGGATTCACCGCCATCTCCATGTACCCGCGCATGTGGGAGGCCACCGGCGTCGACTTCGCCGCACTGATCTCCTCGCTCATCGACACCGCGCTCGTCCGCGGCACCGGCCTGCGTTGAGCCCGCTGCCCTCGCAACTCGGTTCCACTCCGGTTCGCGGTCGGCTCTGATCGCTCGTCGGCTTCGCCTCGATGTGTGCGCCACGGGACGAGTGGCCCGCTCGAGCCTTCGCGGACGGATCGGCGCACCTTCCTCGCCGTCAGTTGGGCAGCGGTCCCGGGTCGATGGGCTGCGCCGGGAGGTGGGCGGCGATGGTATCGGAGACTTCTTGCAGCGGCGTGGGGCCGGATCCGTCGGGGACGGTGAGAGCGACGTAGGTCCCCCGGTCGACGGCGAACCAGGTGCTCGCCGCGGCGGCCTGGTCGCGGACCTCGAACCACTGCACGCCGTCGACGATCTGCAGCGGCGAGGCGCGGTTGAATTCCAGTGGGCGATCCAACCCGCAGCGCAGGACGATGGCGTCGCCGCCTTCGGTGCGCTGCCAGGCGCGGGTGGCGGGCGGGGCGGGCTCCACCAGGGTCGATTTGGTGAACTCGCCCAGGTTCGCGGGCAGGGCGGGCAGCAGCTCGGCGCAGGCCGGACCCTCCGCCGCCGGGGCCGGGACGGGGCCGAGCACCAGCGGTTCCCGCTCGACGGGCGCGCGGCGCGCGAGCACGGCGGCCACGATCACGGCGACGACCAGCACGACCGGAAGCGCCACGGCGGTGGCGATGAGCGCGGGCGAGTACTGGTGCGCGGGGGCCTGCGCGGGAGGGTTGTCCGGTGTCGCGGCGTCGGCGCTACCCACCGCATCGTCCGTATGCCCGGACTCGCGGGATTCGGTAGCGGCTTCCGGGTGTTCGTCCCGCTGCTCGGAATCGCGGTCCGGCGAATCCGCCGCCATGGTCACCGATCCTTTCTGGTGCGCGTCGCCCTGGTCGGCAGCCGCGCAGCGGTGGACCGGGCCGGAAGTACTCGAATGCCTCCGAAAGGGTACCGTCGGGCTCGTTCCAGCAAGCACCGCGCCGGAGAGGATCGGTCATCAGCGCCAGCAAGGCCCCGAGGACAGTGCGTGAACTGGGGGAGTTCGCGCTGATCGACCGCATCAACGCGGGCCGGGTGCAGGCGCCGGGTGTGCTGCTCGGCCCCGGCGACGACGCGGCGCTGATCGCGGCTCCCGACGGCCGGTTCGTGGTGACCACCGACATGCTCGTGCAGGACCGGCATTTCCGGCTGGACTGGTCCAGCCCCGAGGATGTGGGCCGCAAGGCGATCGCGCAGAACGCCGCCGACGTGGTCGCCATGGGCGCCACGCCGACCGCGTTCGTCGTCGCGCTCGGCTGCCCCGCCGATACCCCGCTCGAGGTGGTCGACGGACTCGCCGACGGCATGTGGGCCGAGGCGGCCAGGGCGGGGGCGTCCATCGCGGGCGGCGACCTGGTCCGCAGCCGGGAACTGGTCGTCTCCGTCACCGCCTTCGGCGATCCGGGTGGTGGCGCGCCGATCACCAGAGCGGGTGCGCGCGTGGGGGATGTCGTCGCGGTGGCCGGCCGGCTCGGCTGGTCGGCCGCGGGCCTGGCCGCCTTCACCGCCGGGGTGACCGGCCCCGCGGTCGCCGAAGCGCTTGCCGCGCACCGGGTCCCGCAGCCGCCGTACGCCCTCGTCCTGGACGCACTGCGCGGTGGTTCTCCCGGAGGATCGGAACTCGCTGCGGCTGAGCCGTTTTCGGCTCGCGTCGCATCCGGTGTGGCCGCGCGGGATGCCGCGCCTTTCTCGCTCGAAGCCCGAAACCCGGAATCGTCGTCCCGGCCCGCGCCGTCCGGTGCCGAACCGGAAACGCGCACCGCGTCGGGAGGTCCAGCGCCGGGAGCGCCCGGCCTCGGGCTGCACGCGTTGACCGACGTGTCCGACGGGTTGCTCGCGGATCTGGGGCACATCGCATCTGCCTCTGGCGTGGCCATCGACCTGGATTCGGCCGCCCTGCGCGACCCGGCGCTGGAGCTTGTCGCCGCTCGGCTGGACGCCGATGCGGCGCAATGGATCCTGACCGGTGGCGAGGATCATGCCTTCGCGGGCGCGTGGGCGCCGGGCCGCGCGCTCCCACCCGGATGGGTCGTGATGGGGCGAGTCGTGGCCGGTCGCGGGCTTACCGTCGACGGCGTCGCGCAGACCGGCGGCGGTGGGTGGGAATCGTTCCGTGGGGCGGAATCGCCGTCCGGCGGCGAGCCACGCTAAGTTGTGCGGTCATGGGCGCGAAACCACTGTCGGAAATCATGGATCCGGGCTGGGCGAAGGCACTCGAGCCGGTGGCGGATCGGATTTCCGCCATGGGCGAATTCCTTCGTGCCGAGAACGCCGCGGGCCGTGGCTACCTACCGTCCGGTGAGAACGTCCTGCGCGCCTTCCAGCGTCCGTTCGACGCGGTGCGCGTGCTCGTGGTCGGCCAGGATCCCTACCCGACGCCCGGCCACCCGATGGGGCTGAGTTTCTCCGTGGCGCCGGATGTTTCGCCGATCCCGCGCAGCCTGGCCAATATCTTCGCCGAATACAGCAAGGATCTCGGCCACCCCACGCCCTCCTGCGGCGATCTGAGCCCATGGTCGGA
This sequence comes from Nocardia sp. NPDC041819, assembly GCF_055590505.1. Lineage (NCBI taxonomy): Bacteria > Bacillati > Actinomycetota > Actinomycetes > Mycobacteriales > Nocardiaceae > Nocardia > Nocardia sp. NPDC041819. Next base: position 440,517 of record NZ_JBVJAP010000001.1, read on the forward strand.
CCAGGGTGTGCTGATGCTGAACCGCGTGCTCACCGTATCGCCGGGTAAGCCCGCTTCGCACCGGGGCAAGGGCTGGGAGGAGGTCACCGATCAGGCGATCCGCTCCCTGGTCGCCAGGGACGAGCCGTTGGTGGCGATCCTGTGGGGCCGCGACGCGGCGACGCTGAAGCCGCTGCTGGCCGAAGCAGAGGTCCCGTACATCGAGTCCGCGCATCCGTCGCCACTGTCGGCGTCGCGTGGGTTCTTCGGTTCCCGCCCCTTCTCGCGAGTGAACGAACTACTCGACGAACTGGGCGCCGAACCGGTTGACTGGCGCCTGCCCTGAATCGGGCGTCTGTGTGTGATCGACCGAGAGTTAACGAGTGAGGAGCTGTTCCATGCACAACACCACCGTTCGCGGCGCGCTGCGCGGCACCACCGCGACCTTGGCCTTCTGTGCCGCTTTGACCAGCGGCGCGGCCGTCGCGGGAGCGGCCCCCCTGCGGCTCGAACCCGCCACGGAGACCACGACGGCTCCGGTCGCCGAGGAATACACCTCCAGCGGCTCCTCCACCCTGTCCGCGTCGGTGAACGCCAAGATCGCGTGCCTGTTCTTCGTGGGCAATCTCGGCTGCTGAACCCTCGATTCGCCGGGTTCGCGCCGGCGCGGAACAGCGTTGTGCGATCCTACAGATCGTGAGTAATGCGAACAATCTTCTCGAACCGCTCCGGCTCCGGCTGCGCGGTTCGGGCGGAATCGAGCTGGCCGCCGATCAGTTCGGCCCGGTCGACGGCCCGCTCGTCGTCTTCTTGCACGGTGGCGGGCAAACCCGGCATTCGTGGAAGAAGACCGGCGCCCGGCTGGGCGCGTCGGGGATGCGGGTCGTCACGCTCGACGCCCGCGGCCACGGCGACAGCCAATGGGCGCCGGATCGCGACTACCGGCGCCAGACCATGGTCGACGACCTGTTGCTGGTGCTGGAACAGCTGGGCGCCCCCGCGGTGGTCGTCGGGGCCAGCATGGGCGGAATCACCGGGCTGCTCACCACCGCGCGGCCCGGCGGAGCGGCGATCAGCGCCCTGGTGCTCGTCGACATCGTGACCAGGCCCGAGCCGGAAGGGGTCGCCCGGGTGATCGACTTCCTCGGCAAGCATCGCGATGGCTTCGACAGCATCGAACAGGCGGCCGACGCGGTCGCCGAGTACCTGCCGCACCGCCCGCGGCCGAAGAGCACCGAAGGCCTGCTGCGCAACCTGCGCGAGCGCGACGGTCGCTGGTACTGGCATTGGGATCCCGAGATGCTCGGCGACCGGCCGGAGGACCCGTCCGCGATGATCGAGCCGATGGAGGACGCGGCGCGGGCGCTGCGCATCCCGGTGCTGCTGGTCCGCGGCATGCGCTCGGACGTGGTGAGCGCCGAAGGAGCCGAGGCGTTCCAGCGGCTGGTGCCGCACGCCCAGCTCGTGGAGATCGGCGGCGCCGCGCACACCGCGGCCGGTGACGACAACGACTCGTTCACCGACGCGGTGGCGAAATTCGTCCTCTCGACCCTCGAGTGACGACCGATCAGGCCCTTCCGGCGTAGTCGGGCTTGCGCTTGGCGACGAAGGCGTCGACGCCCTCCCGTCCGGCGGGGGAACTCGCGGCCGCGGCGATTCCGTCGCGCTCGCTGTCGAGCTGATCGCTCAGCGTCGCGGTATCCGACTGCCGCAGCAGCGTTTTGATGCTCGCGTGGGTGGAACGCGGTCCGGCGGCGATGGTGCGCGCGAGGCGCTGCGCCTCCTCGGCGATCTCGCCGTCGGGGACCAGCCTGCTCAGTACGCCGATGCGCACCGCCTCGTCGGCGTCCAAGACGGCGTCGGTGAGCAGGATCTCCCGGGCGCGCGCTCGCCCGACGACGCGCGGCAGCGTCCAGGACATGCCGCCATCGGGGCTCAGGCCGATGCCCGGATACGCCGGGCGCAGCTTGGTGCCGGGTCCGCCGAGGGCTATGTCGGCCACGCAGACCAGGCTCATGCCCGCCCCGGCCGCCCAACCCTGGACCGCGGCCACCACCGGGACCGTGACCGCGTCCAGCGCGCGGACGAATTCGTGCAGGTCGGTGGCCAGACCGTGGATGTGCGCGGAGCGATCCCGCGCGGCGGCGAAGCCGCGCACGTCGCCGCCCGCGCAGAAGTTGGCGCCGGAGCCCCGCAGCAGCACCGCGCCCACCTCGGAACCGAGCGAGTGCAGGGCGGCGGTACCCGCGTTGATGCCCGCGAAGTCCATGGACGTGCCGTTGGCGGAGGTGGCGATGGTGATCTGGAGGACGCCGTCGACGGTCGTCACGTACCCTGCTTGCTCGCTGGAGGTCATGATCTGCACCCTAACGGGCACGGTAGGACACGACCGTGGGTGGCCGACGCCGAGATGGGGTGCGCACCATGCGCACCTCCATCGCGGCGGTGAACGGCTCGACCTTGCGCGTGCCGTCGAGCACGAAACCGTGCTTGCGGTAGAACGCCTGGGCCCGCGCATTCCGCTCGAACACCCACAGCGAGCACGGCGCGGCCGGATCGAGGGCGGCGCGGATCAGGTCGTCGGCGACTCCGCTGCCGTGCAGGCGGGACCGCACGTAGAGGGCGTGCAGCTCGAGCGGCGTCACCGCGTCCGCGTCGCCGGGCGGGCCCGCGCTGGAGAATCCGATGACCAGGTCCTCGACGACCGCGACGTGGGTGCGGCCCGGATACCGCACCCGGTCGCGCTCCCACAGCTCGGCCCGGCGCTCGATGTCGAACGCGTCGAGCACGTGCGCGGGCACCAGCCCCTGATACGCCTCGCGCCAACAGGCGATGTGGCATTCGGCCAGGCTGTAGACGTATTCGGCGGCCAGCGGCTGGACCCGCCACGGATGCTCGGTCACCGCTGCCACGCTCGTCGGCACACCGCAGTCACGACAACGCCCCGGACCACCCGATACGGGTGCCGGGGCGTGTGCCGACGGTATTGGTCAGCCGGGAAGCGGATCAGCCGCGGACGACCTTGCCCGCCTTCAGGCAGGAGGTGCACACGTTCATGCGGCGGGTGTTGCCCGGAGCGACCTGTGCGCGCACGGTCTGGATGTTCGGGTTCCAACGACGGTTGGTGCGCCGGTGCGAGTGCGAGACCGACTTCCCGAAGCCGGGGCCCTTGGCGCAGACGTCGCAGACGGCAGCCATAGTCGCGAACTCCTTCATGTCAATGGTGGGGACCGCCGCCTTCGCGGTGCGACGCGTCCTCGTTGCAATGTCGAGTGTGCCCTGCCGACGGAGAGCCGACCAGCGCAGACCGGCGACGGCCACGCGAGGCAACCCTGCAAGGGTAGCTGTGCAGGCGCCGATCCACCAAACCGGTCCTCACGGACGAGTGCCGGATCCGTTGCCGGGCATCCCCAGTGTAGGAGCGCGGTCTTGCCGGTCGCCTGTCGGGACCGCCCGCTAACCTGGCGGGCGGCGAGGGTGGGCAGGTGGCGGAAGGGAGTGAGGTGACGGTGTCCGGAGTGCGGGATGTAGTGGACGGCACGGCATTGCTGCGCTGGGGCCGTACCTGTCTCGCCGGCCTGGAACACCGGCGCGAGGAGATCAACGCACTCAATGTCTTTCCGGTCCCGGACGCGGATACCGGTACGAATCTGCTGGCCACCATGCGCGCCGCGGTGGAGGCGGGGGAGGCGGCGGCGAACGCGGACGGGAGCGCGGCCCGCGCCGTCGCCGTCGCGATGGCGCACGGCGCGACGGTCGGCGCCAGGGGCAACTCCGGGATCATCTTGTCCCAGGTGCTGCGCGGCGTCGCGGACGCGGTGGACGGTGGCCCGTTCACGGCCGACAGCCTGCGCGCCGCGCTGGCGAGGGCCTCCGAACTGGTCCGCGAAGCGCTGAGCGTGCCGATCGAAGGGACCATTCTCACCGTGCTGGACCGCGCGGCCGCGGCGGCCGCGCAGTGCCCGGACCGGGAGCTGGCCAACGTGGCGCTGGCGGCGGCCGACGGCGCGGCCAAGGCGCTCGGCGACACGCCGTTCCAATTGGGTGTGCTGCGGCGGGCCGGTGTCGTCGACGCGGGAGCCCGCGGATTGGTGGTGCTGCTGGACAGCTTGGTCACCGTGACCCGGGGTGAGGCGCCCGCGCGACCGGAGTACCCACGGCCCGCGGCGGTGCGATCGGCGCCCGCGGACGACGCCGAGCCGCAGTACGAGGTGATGTACCTGCTGGCAGGCTCCGACGAGCGGAAGGTGGCCGCGCTGCGCGCCCGGCTCGGCGAACTCGGCGACTCGGTCGTGGTGGTCGGTGACGGCGGCGGGTCCTGGTCGGCGCATGTGCACTGCGCCGACGCCGGAGCGGCGGTGGAGGCGGGCATCGCGGCGGGCGAACTCAGCCGGATCCGTATCGAGAATGTCGTTCGCACGCCGCACCGAGACGCCCCGGCCGGGTCCGGCGAACGCGTGGAAGCGGCGAATCCCCTCGCCGGTGACGGTATCTCGGACTCGCGGCCCCGGCCCGTCCGAACCGGGGGTATCGCGCCGGCTGCCGATTCGACTCAGGTGGTGGCCGGTGGGCTCGGCTCGAGCGCGGGGGCGACGCCCGAACTTCCGGCCGATCGGGGGATTCTGGCGGTGGTCGCTGGTGCAGGCGCCGCGACGCTGTTCGAGGATGCGGGCGCCGTGGTGCTGGCGAGCGACGAGCCGGTCACGGCGACGACGCTGCTGACCGCGATCCGGCGGATGCCGAACCGTGAGGTACTGGTGCTGCCCAACGGCGCCCTGCCCGCGCACGAACTGGTCGCGGTCGGTGTCGCCGCGCGTGACGCCCATCGGGACGTGCTGCTGCTGCCGAGTGCGTCGATGGTGCAGGGTCTGGCCGCCCTGGCCGTGCACGACCGAGGACGATTCGCGGTGGACGACGCCTTCGCCATGTCGGAAGCGGCCGCCACGACGCGGTGGGGCTCGCTGCGCCCGGCGACCGAGCGCGCGCTCACCATGGTCGGCACCTGCGAGCCGGGCGACGGTCTCGGACTGGCCGGGCACGATGTCGTCGTGATCGAGCCCGACGTACGCGCGGCGGGGCGGACGCTGCTGGACCGGCTGCTCGCCTTCGGCGGCGAGTTGGTCACCCTGCTGATGGGAGCGGCGGCGCCGGACGGTCTCGGCGCCGAACTCGCCGCTCATATCGCACAGAACTTTCCCGGGGTCGAGGTGATCGTGTATTCCGGTGGGCAGCAAGGTGATTCGGTGCAGATCGGAGTGGAGTAGCGCATGGCGGCACTGAGCGATCGGCTCGACCACATTCTCGGCGCGAAGGCCGCGGACTCGCTGGCGGACGCGTTCGACATGCGGACCGTCGAGGATCTGCTGCGGCACTACCCCCTGCGGTACGCGACGCAGGGTCAGCCGCTCACCGAGGAGGCGCCCGAGGACGGTTCGCACATCACCGTCATCGGGCGGATCACCAAGGCCGAACTGCGGCCGATGCGCAACCGCCGCGGATCGCTGCTGAAGGTGGTTCTCGACACCGGTTCCGGGCGCGGCGTCGACGTCACCTTCTTCAATGGCGACAAGGTGAAATACGTGGTCCGCGAAGGTCTGCGCGCGATGATGTCGGGCACGGTGAACTACTGGCGCCCCGGCCAGTGGAACCTCAGTCATCCCGGCTACCTGATCCTGCCGGAGGCCGAGGGCGACGACGATTCGGTCGGCGCGCTGACGAAGGTGCGCGGCGGCGGAGACCTGCGGGGTCTGGCGCAGAGCGCCGCGGGCGCGGGGGGAGTGGACACGTCGTTCATGGAGCGCGAGTTCATCCCGGTCTACCCGGCGACCGCCAAGGTGCAGAGCTGGGATGTGCTCGCCTGCGTGCGGCAGGTGCTCGACCAGCTCGATCCGCTCGATGATCCGCTGCCGGAGGACTTGCGCGCCGAACGGGCGCTGCCGAACCTGTCGGACGCGCTGCGCCTGATCCACCTGCCCGAACACAAGTCCGATATCGATCAGGCCAAGGATCGGCTGCGCTTCGACGAGGCGCTGGCCCTGCAATTGGTGCTGGCCGAGCGCAGGCACGAGGTGTCCGGCCGCCGGGCGCGCGCCTGCGCGTCGCGCGCCGACGGCATCGCCGCCGCGTTCGACCAGCGGCTGCCCTTCGAACTCACGGCGGGGCAGAAGCAGGTCGTGGCGGAGATCTCCGCCGATCTGGGCCGCGAGCAACCGATGCACCGGTTGCTGCAAGGCGAGGTGGGCTCCGGCAAGACGATCGTCGCCCTGCACGCCATGTTGCAGGTGGTGGACGCGGGTCTGCAGTGCGCGCTGCTCGCCCCGACGGAGGTGCTGGCCGCGCAGCACTATCGGTCGCTGCGCGGCATGCTCGGTGAGCTGGGGGCCGCGGGCGAACTGGGCGCGTCCGACCACGCCACCCGCGTGGTGCTGGTAACCGGGTCGATGTCGGCCGCGGCCAAGAAGGCCGCGCTGCTGGAAGCGGTGACCGGCGAGGCGGGCATCGTGATCGGCACGCATGCGCTGATCCAGGACAACGTCGAGTTCTTCGATCTCGGCATGGTGGTGGTCGACGAGCAGCATCGTTTCGGCGTGGAGCAGCGAGACGCCCTGCGTGCCAAGGCCAAAACCGGTGTCAGCCCGCATCTGCTGGTGATGACCGCGACGCCGATCCCGCGCACCATCGCCATGACCACGCTAGGCGATCTGGAGACCTCCACGCTGACCGAACTGCCGAAAGGGCGCTCGCCGATCGTCTCCAAGGTGGTGCCGCGCAGGCAGCATCCGAACTGGGTGGATCGCGCGTGGGAGCGGATCGTGGAGGAGGTCGCCGCCGGGCGTCAGGCGTACGTGGTGTGTTCGCGCATCGGCGACGACGAGGAGACGGCGGGCAAGTCCCGCAACGGGCGTTCGAAGTCCGGCGACGGCGAGAAGGAGGGCCCGACCACCCAGGCCGCGCTCGACGTCTACGAGATGCTGCGCGTCGGCCCGCTGGCCGGCGTACGGGTCGGCCTGTTGCACGGCAGGCTGCCCGCTGACGAAAAAGACCAGGTGATGCGCGCGTTCAATGACGGATCGGTGGACGTACTGGTGTGCACCACCGTGGTCGAGGTCGGCGTGGACGTGCCCAACGCGACGGTGATGGTCATCGTCGACGCCGACCGGTTCGGCGTCAGTCAGTTGCATCAGCTGCGCGGCCGGATCGGCCGGGGACGGCACCCCGGGTTGTGCCTGCTGGTCACCGATGCCGCGCCGGGCGGGTCGGCGATGGCGCGGCTGGACGCCGTCGCCGCCACCACCGACGGTTTCGAACTCGCGGTGCTCGACCTGCGTACCCGCCGCGAGGGCGACGTGCTCGGCGCAGCCCAGTCCGGCACGGCCCGCTCGTTGCGTCTGCTGTCCCTGCTGGACGACCTCGAGGTCATCACCGCCGCCCAGGAATTCGCCCGCGCCGTGGTGGCGTCCGACCCTGGCTTGCGCAAACATCCCGGTCTTGCGGGAATGATGGACGCGGCCGTCGATTCCGAGCGGCTGGAGTACCTGGCCAAGTCCTGATGTCCCGGGCCCGGCGAGGTCAGCGCCCCAGCCGCGGGTAGGGCAGGTCGGTGCTGGTGTGCTCGGCGACCGCCAATGGACTGCCGATGTGCGGGAAGGCGCGCTGCGGGCACGCGGGGCGCTCGCACACTTTGCAGCCCGCACCGATCGGCACCGAGGCCGCCGGGTCGTCCAGTTGCAACCCGGCCGAATACACCAGACGGTCGGCGTATTCCACATCGCAGCCGAGGCCGATCGCGAAATTCTTCGCCGCGGTACCGAACCCGTGCGGGGCGATCGCGGCGGTGCGCGCGACCCACAGATAGCGGCGGCCGTCGGGCATCTCGGCCACCTGGGTCAGGATGCGGCCGGGGTTGGAGAAGGCCTCGTGCACCACCCACAGCGGGCAACTGCCGCCCACCCGGGAGAAATGGAAGGCGGTGGCGGACTGCCGTTTGGAGATGTTGCCCGCTCGGTCGGTGCGCACGAAGAAGAACGGAACGCCACGCTGGCCCTGACGTTGCAGGGTGCTGAGCCGATGGCAGATGGTCTCGAAGCCGACCTCGAACCGCAGACCGAGCAGATCGATGTCGTAGTGCAGTTCCTCGGCCGACCGCAGGAATCGGCCGTACGGCAGCACCAGCGCGCCGGCGAAGTAATTGGCCAGCCCGATCCGCGCCAGTGTGCGGGATTCGCCGTTGAGTGCCGGGCTCTCGGCCAAGACGGCGTCCAGCTCGGCTCCGTAGAGCAGAAGGCCGAGCGTGGTGGCGATCTGGAAGGCGCGCTGGCCGGGCCGCAACCGGCGAGCCAGCGTGAGCGTCCGGGTCTCCGGGTCGTAGTGGCGCTTGGGGACGGTGGGGTCGGCGCCGTCGCCACGCACCAGAACGGTGACTCCGGCGCGTTCCTCGGCGATGCGGGCGAGCTGACGATCGAGCGAGCCGATGGTGAGCCCGGAGTTCTCGAACAGCTGCTCGGCGGCGATGTCGAGCTGTGCGATGTGGTTGTGATGGTCGTAGAAGAAGTCGCGCACGTCCTCGTAGGGCATGGGCACGCCCGGCGCGCCCGCGGGCGCGGACACCCGCGCGGAGAGCAGGTCCAGCTGATCGGTGGCGGCGCGTAGTCGGCGATGCATCGCGACGACGATCCTGGCGACCTCCGGCTGGCGGGTTGCCAGTTCCTCCACCTCGGTCAGCGGCGCGGTGTGCCCGCCCGCGGCGTCGATGAGCACCTCGTGCAGGTCCGACACGAGCCGCGCGTCGGAATCGGCGGCGAAGAACTGGACGTCGAGATCGAAGGTGGAATTGAGTTTCAGCAGTACGGGAATGGTGAGTGGGCGCTGGTCGCGCTCGAGCTGATTGAGATAACTCGGCGACAGATCCAGCGATTTCGCCAGAGCCGCCTGAGTCATCCTCCGTTCTTCACGCAATCGCCGAAGCCGGGCGCCCGCATACATCTTGCGCACGTGCACGATGGTAGCTGCGATGATTCGCAATCATCGCAAAAACACGCGTTCTTACCCGCAGGAATATGCTTTTGCGAGGTATCCGGCGATGCCTTCGATCTGCGTAGCGTGCGAAGGGAGGTTTGCCGTCGCCTTGTGGATCGGGCATGAAAATGCCCACCGATCCCCTTCCCTACCGAGCGATTGCTTGGTTGAATCGAGGGGTCCGGCACCCGCCTTCCGGCAGCAGGAAAGTGAGCAGAACGAATGCCCGATCCCGACGAACTCGTGCGTGCGATGTGCCGAAGCTGGTCCGACCCCGATCCGGAGCGGATCAGCGCGTATTTCGCCGAGGACGCCGTCTACCACAACATCCCGATGGAACCCATCGTCGGCCGCACCGCCATCCGCGACTTCATCGCGGGTTTCCTGACCACCTTCGAGGCCATCGATTTCGACATCCATCACCAGATCGCCTCCGGCAACGTGGTGATGAACGAGCGCACCGATACCCTCCGCTCCGCGGGCCGCGAGACACCGCTGCCGGTCATGGGCTTCTTCGAGGTCGCCGACGGCGAAATCACCACGTGGCGAGACTACTTCGACATGGCCGCCATCAACCGGGCCTTCGGGCTGTAGAGCGGGACTCGGTCGAACAGGTCGTCCTCGAATTCGGCTGTGGGCGATCGAGTTCGACCGGCCTCGGTGGTGGCGATTGATTTCCGGATCGGATGGAACCGAATCGGGGGGCGGGCACGTCGAAGTAGGTAGGAGGGGAACCATTGTCCGGGGGTCGACATGCGAGGAGGGGTAGCCGATGGAGCGTTGTTCCGGGTGTCATACGGCGTGGCGGCGGGGGATGCGGGCGCGGGCGCGGGAGCTGCCGGTGACGCGGCGGGAGGAACCGTGCGATCGGTACACGCTGCGCCGTCGGCAACCACCGCGGCCGGAGCCGGAAACGGACTGCGGCTCTTGACGATTCGGTGCCCCCCTCGGGCGGCGAAGGGGGCACCGAACGCCGATGGGCGGGAGAAGGTTACCGGACGGCAGCCGCCGCGGCGACCATGTTGCGCAGTGAGGCTTCCACCTCGGCGCGTCCCCTGGTCTTCAGCCCGCAGTCGGGATTAACCCAGAGCCGTTCGACCGGAACAGCTTTCAGTGCGGCGTGCAGCGAAGTGGTGATCTCGTCCACGCTGGGCACCCGCGGAGAGTGGATGTCGTACACGCCGGGGCCGACGCCGAGGTCGAATCCCGCCGCGTTCAAGTCGTCGAGCACCTCCATGTGGGAGCGCGCCGCCTCGATCGACGTGACGTCGGCGTCCAGCCCGGCGATCGCATCGATCACCTCGCCGAATTCCGAGTAGCACAGGTGCGTGTGGATCTGCGTCGCATCGGACACTCCGGAGGTCGCGATCCGGAACGATTGCACCGACCACTCCAGGTACCCGGGCTGGTCGGCCGCGCGCAGCGGAAGCAGTTCACGCAGGGCAGGCTCGTCGACCTGGATGATCCGGATGCCCGCCGACTCGAGGTCGACGGTCTCGCCGCGGATCGCCAGCGCCACTTGGCGGGCCGAGTCGCCCAACGGCTGGTCGTCGCGTACGAACGACCACGCCAGAATGGTGACCGGTCCGGTCAGCATGCCTTTCACGGGCTTGTCGGTGAGCGACTGCGCGTACGCGATCCACTCGACGGTCATCGGCTCCCGTCGCGCGACGTCACCGAACAGGATCGGCGGCCGCACGCAGCGGGTCCCGTAGGACTGCACCCATCCCTGCTCGGTCGCCGCGAACCCGTCGAGTTGCTCGGCGAAGTACTGCACCATGTCGTTGCGCTCCGGCTCGCCGTGTACCAGCACGTCGAGCCCCAATCGCTCCTGTAGCGCGATGACCTCCGCGATCTCGGCGCGCATCCGGCGGACGTACTCCGCCTGGTCGATCTCGCTCTTGCGCAGCGCGGCGCGCGCAAGCCGGATGGCCGAGGTCTGCGGGTAGGAACCGATCGTCGTGGTCGGCAGCGCGGGTAGCCGCAAACGGTCCCGTTGCAGTTCTCGGCGTTGTTCGGCGGGTGCGCGGCGGACGGCGTCGGGCCCGAGCGCGGCCAGTGCGGCCCGCACCCGCGGATCGTTCAGCCGCGGATCAGACCTCCGCGACGCCAGCGCCGCACGCACCTCGGCCAACTCGGCGTCGATCGCTTGCGCACCGTCGCTCAGCGCGGTCGCGAGCAGGCGGACCTCGGTCACCTTCTCCGCGCCGAACGCCAGCCAGGAGCGCAGCCGCTCGTCCAAACCCGTCTCCGCGGCCAGCGTGTAGGGCACGTGCAGCAGCGAGCACGAGCTCGAAACGGCCACCTGCGCAGCGGATCCCCGCAACGGACCGAGGGTGGCCACTGCGCGGTCGAGATCGGTGCGCCAGACGTTGCGACCGTCCACGACCCCCGCGACGATCAGCTTCCCGGTCAGCGCGGGCACGTCGGCCACCGCGGCGACATCGGCGCCGGAGGTGAAGTCGAGGGCCACTCCTTCTATACCGGTGCTCGCCAGCGCAGGCAGCGCGGCGTTCGGCTGCCCGAAGTAGGTCGCGACGAGGATCGCCGGACGCTCGGCGGCGTCGGCGAGTTCCGCGTAGGTGACCTGCACCAGGCCGATCTCCTCCGCCGTGAGGTCGGTGACCAGCACCGGCTCGTCGATCTGCACCCACTGGGCACCGGCGACGGCGAGCCTGCGCAGCAGTTCCCGATACAGCGGCAGCAGTTCGATCAGCCGGGCCAGGGCCGAGCCGCCGCTCGCCTTGGCCAGCTTCAGGAAGGTGATCGGGCCGATCACCACCGGTCGCGCAGGCACGCCCAGCTCGAGCGCCTCCCGCAGTTGCGCCAGCAGCTTCTCCGGGTGCAGCGAGAAGGCGGTCTCGGGGCCGATTTCCGGCACCAGGTAGTGGTAGTTGGTGTCGAACCACTTGGTCATCTCCAAGGGCTCCACCGTTTCGGTGCCGCGCGCGGCGGCGAAATACCGATCCAGCGGGTCGGCTATCCCGGCGACCCGGGGCGGCAGCGCGCCCAGCAGTTCGGCGGTGTCGAGCATCTGGTCGTAGTAGGAAAAGGTGCCGACCGGAATCGAGTCCAGGCCCGCGGCTCGCAAATCGGTGAGCTGGGCCCGCCGCAGGTCGCGCGCCACGGCGTGCAACCGGCCCGCGTCGATCTCGCCTGCCCAATAGGCTTCGGTGGCCCGCTTCAGTTCACGCCGGGGCCCTACTCGCGGAAGCCCGAGAACCGTCGCGGTGAACGGCTTCTGCTGTGCAACAGTCACGATGTCTCTCCATTGCTGTGGACGAAAGCCATCGCCTTACGGGCAGGCGGAGAACCTTATGACATGCCGGTGATTTCCCGGCCGAGGAGCCCGACACGTCAGCTGGTGATCCGCGCGCCCAATCCACGAGGCGGTGGCCGCCGGGTACGGCGTACCCGGCACGACTGGCAGGTCTTCGGACTCGCGGGCACCGGCCGTGCGGGCCGGCGTACGCCGGAGTGCTCCCGATGGCCGACCTACTGGCCGTCGCTTCCCGGGTCGCGGAGCCTTCCGGCTCGGTGAAACCCAGTGCCTGGTGACGGCGGTCGTTCCTGCATACCGCTGCGGGACAGTCCCGGATTCCCACCGGGTTCCCTCTCGCCCGCCGTAACGTCGCCGCACGGGCGGGCTCGACTCCGTCGCGCGACGTCGGGGCTCCATCTCGTCGTGCTGCGGTGAACCAGCTGCACTCTCAGCATAGGACGCGGTGCGGCCGCCAGGAACGACCGACCCGGGATCGGGAGCCGCTGCCGCGGCCACCTGCGGTCGGATAGGAGCCGCACGGCGGAAGCCCACCGGTGTCGGCCCCGCGGACGCGAAGTCGTCCGGTGGCGCGCCGCGAGCGACCTCACATCGGATATTTGCCCGAGACGATCGCCGCGGACCGATTCGGCGCCGGCTTGCGTTCCGGCTATCGGCAGGACCGGGCACGCCGATTCGCATCGACCGTTCCCGGAATTCCCGGGTCGTGCGCGGAATCGGATCGGCTCTTCGCCGATACCTGGCGGCGGCTACCGGAGATCCGCACTCCCGAACTCGTCGTGGGCGTGGTTCGCCCGTGTGCGGCCGCGGCCGCGGCGGCGTGCCGAGGTATCGAGGCCGAGCCCGGCCGTCGGTCGACCGCGCGGCGGCCACCGGTACCCCACCTCGGACCGGCTCCGGCCGCCGGGCAGCACACCGGTTGCTGCGGCGCCGCCCATGTGTCGGCGCTGTGAACGCAACTTCGCAACGGTGCTAGGCGGTCTTGTGAAGAGGTTTGCGAAGGGGGATTCCATGTCGGTGCGGTTCACGCGGCCGGGTACCTTAGGTCAATGTTCTCGAAAGTCTTGGTTGCCAACCGTGGCGAGATCGCCATCCGAGCCTTCCGCGCGGCTTACGAACTCGGCATCGGGACGGTCGCCGTGTTTCCCTACGAGGACCGCAATTCGGTCCATCGGTTGAAGGCGGCGGAGTCGTACCAGATCGGCGAGCCGGGTCATCCGGTGCGGGCCTACCTGTCGATCGAGGCGATCATCGAGGCGGCCAAGTCGGCGGGCGCGGACGCGATATACCCGGGATACGGGTTCTTGTCGGAGAACCCCGATCTGGCTGCGGCGTGCGCCCGCGAGGGCATCACGTTCATCGGCCCGTCGGCCGAAGTGCTCGAACTCGCTGGTAACAAGGCGCGCGCCATCGAGGCGGCCAAGGCGGCCGGTCTGCCGGTGCTGCGTTCGAGCGCACCGTCGTCGGACGTGGAAGAGTTGCTGGCCGCGTCGCGCGAGCTGGAGTACCCGATCTTCGTCAAGGCGGTCGCCGGTGGTGGCGGTCGCGGGATGCGCCGGGTCGCCGCGCCGGAGCAATTGCGCGAGTCGATCGAGGCGGCCTCCAGGGAGGCGGAGTCGGCGTTCGGTGACCCGACGGTGTTCCTCGAGCAGGCGGTGGTGAACCCTCGCCATATCGAGGTGCAGATCCTGGCTGATCAGCACGGCAATGTGATGCACCTGTTCGAGCGGGACTGCTCGGTGCAGCGTCGGCATCAGAAGGTGATCGAGCTGGCGCCCGCGCCGAATCTGGACCCCGCGCTGCGTGAACGGATCTGCGCCGACGCGGTCGCCTTCGCCAGGCAGATCGACTACTCGTGTGCGGGCACCGTGGAGTTCCTGCTGGACGAGCGCGGCAACCACGTCTTCATCGAGATGAACCCGCGCATCCAGGTGGAGCACACGGTGACCGAGGAGATCACCGACGTGGACCTGGTGCAGTCGCAGCTGCGCATCGCGGGCGGGGAGACGCTCGAGCAGTTGGGCTTGAGCCAGGACGCGGTGACGATCAGGGGCGCGGCCCTGCAGTGCCGGATCACCACAGAGGACCCGGCCAACGGGTTCCGTCCCGACACCGGCCGCATCACCGCCTACCGCACCCCCGGCGGCGCGGGCATCCGCCTGGACGGCGGTGCGAACCTGGGCGCCGAGATCGGCGCCTACTTCGACTCGATGCTGGTCAAGCTCACCTGCCGCGGTCGCGACTTCGGCGCGGCGGTGGCGCGGGCGAGCCGGGCGCTGGCGGAATTCCGCATCCGCGGTGTGGCCACCAACATCCCGTTCCTGCTCGCGGTGCTGGACGATCCCGACTTCAAGGCGGGCCTGGTCACCACCTCCTTCATCGAGGAGCGTCCGCAGCTGCTGACCCTGCGTCAATCCGCCGACCGGGGCACCAAGATCCTCGACTACCTGGCCGACGTCACGGTGAACAAGCCGCACGGCGAGCGGCCGACCACGGTGTACCCGCACGACAAGCTGCCCGCGATCGATCTGAGCGTGCCGCCGCCGGACGGCTCGCGCCAGCGGCTGCTGCGGCTGGGGCCGGAGGGCTTCGCGCAGGCGCTGCGGGCGCAGAAGGCGGTCGGCGTCACCGACACCACCTTCCGCGACGCGCACCAGTCGCTGCTGGCCACCCGCGTGCGCACCAACGGCCTGCTGGGAGTGGCGGGGCATGTGGCGCGGTTGACGCCGGAGCTGCTGTCGGTGGAGTGCTGGGGCGGCGCGACCTACGACGTGGGCTTGCGATTCCTGTACGAGGATCCCTGGGAGCGGCTGGCGGCCTTGCGGGAGGCGATCCCGAATATCTGCTTGCAGATGCTGCTGCGTGGCCGCAACACCGTCGGCTACACCCCGTATCCGGAAGCGGTGACCCGCGCGTTCGTCTCCGAGGCGACTGCCACCGGTATCGACATCTTCCGTATCTTCGACGCCCTCAAC
This sequence comes from Nocardia sp. NPDC041819, assembly GCF_055590505.1. NCBI lineage: Bacteria > Bacillati > Actinomycetota > Actinomycetes > Mycobacteriales > Nocardiaceae > Nocardia > Nocardia sp. NPDC041819. The sequence goes on from NZ_JBVJAP010000001.1 coordinate 455,766, forward strand.
AACGTCGACCAGATGCGCCCTGCCATCGACGCGGTCCGCGAGACCGGCACCGCGGTCGCCGAAGTCGCGATCAGCTACACCGGCGATCTGGCGAATCCGGACGAGACGCTCTACACCCTGGACTACTACCTGAAGCTGGCCGAGCAGATCGTGGACGCGGGCGCGCACGTGCTCGCGATCAAGGACATGGCCGGACTGTTGCGCGCTCCGGCCGCGACCAAGCTGGTCACCGCGTTGCGCGGCAATTTCGATCTGCCGGTGCACGTGCACACCCACGACACCCCCGGCGGGCAGTTGGCCACCTACCTGGCCGCCTGGCAGGCCGGCGCGGACGCCGTCGACGGCGCGAGTGCCGCGATGGCCGGTACCACGAGCCAGCCCGCGCTCTCGGCGATCGTCGCCGCGGCGGCGCACAGTGAGTACGACACCGGGCTGAACCTGCAGAACGTCTGCGACATGGAACCGTACTGGGAGGCGCTGCGGAAGGTGTACGCGCCGTTCGAGTCCGGGCTACCCGCGCCGACGGGTCGCGTCTACACCCACGAAATCCCCGGCGGGCAGTTGTCGAACCTGCGTCAGCAGGCCATCGCGCTCGGGTTGGGTGACCGGTTCGAGGAGGTCGAGGCGAAATACGCCGCCGCCGACCGGCTGCTCGGGCGTCTGGTGAAGGTCACCCCGTCCTCGAAGGTCGTCGGCGACCTGGCGCTGGCGCTGGTGGGCACCGGCGTCGAGGTCGAGGACTTCGCCGCCGACCCCGGCCGCTACGACATCCCGGACTCGGTGATCGGGTTCCTGCGCGGCGAACTGGGCACCCCCGCCGGTGGCTGGCCCGAACCGTTCCGCAGCAAGGCACTCGCCGGGCGCGGCGCGGCCAAACCCGAGACACCGTTGACGCCCGCGGAGGAGAAGGCCCTGGCCGGTAGCTCCGAGGAGCGTCGGGCGACGTTGAACCGGCTGCTGTTCCCCGGCCCCACCGCCGAATTCCTCGCCCACCGCGAGAAGTACGGCGACACCTCCGGGTTGTCGGCCAACCAGTTCTTCTACGGCCTGCGTCGCGGCGATGAACACCGGGTGCAACTGGAGAAGGGCGTCACCCTCCTCATCGGCCTGGAAGCCATCTCCGAACCCGACGAGCGCGGCATGCGCACGGTGATGTGCATCCTCAACGGGCAGTTGCGGCCCATCTCGGTGCGCGACCGGTCGATCGCCAGCGAGATCCCTGCGGCGGAGAAGGCCGACAAGACCAATCCCGGCCACGTCGCGGCGCCGTTCGCCGGTGTCGTCACTCTCGCGGTGTCCGAAGGCGATTCGGTGACGGCGGGGGACACCATCGGCACCATCGAGGCCATGAAGATGGAAGCCGCGATCACCGCGCCCCGTGCGGGCACCGTCGGCCGCGTCGCCATCGGCGCCGTGCAGCAGGTCGAAGGCGGTGACCTGCTCATCGAACTGGCGGTCCGGGAGTCGTCGGCCGGATGACGCGGATCGTCGCGGGAACGGCGGGTGGGCGGCGCCTGCGGGTGCCGCCGTCGGGCACCCGCCCGACCTCCGACCGCGTGCGGGAGGCGCTGTTCAGCGCGTTGGACGCCCGGCTGGATTTCGCGGGCGCGCGCGTGCTGGACCTGTACGCGGGTTCCGGCGCGCTCGGGCTGGAGGCGCTGTCGCGTGGCGCCGAGCACGCGCTGCTCGTCGAGTCCGACCGCAAGGCCGCGGCCGTGGTCCGCGGCAACATCGCCGACCTCGGGCTGCCCGGCGCCGAACTGCGGGTCGCGACCGTGGCCGGCGTACTGCGTCAGGGCGGGGCGGGCCGCTTCGACGTGGTCTTCTCCGACCCGCCCTACGCGGTGGACAACGCCGCGGTGCTGGCCGATCTGCGGGCGCTGACCGAGCACGGTTGGCTGCGTCCCGGGGCGTCGGTGGTGCTGGAGCGTTCGGCGCGTTCGCCCGAAACAGCCTGGCCCGCAGGCTTCGTCCCGGCCAAATCGCGACGGTACGGCGAAACACGCATCGATCTCGCGGAGTTCGAGCCGGACGGGTAGGCGCGGTCCGGCCGCACGTGCCCGCCGACGGTCGCCCTGCTAGCGTCGCCTCATGGCAGGAGCACTGTGCCCCGGGTCGTTCGACCCCGTGACCTACGGACACCTCGACGTCTTCACCCGGGCCGCGGCCCAGTTCGACGAGGTCGTCGTCACCGTCTTGATCAACCCGAAGAAGCAGGGCATGTTCACCGTCGAGGAGCGCATCGAGCTGCTGCGTGAGTCGACCGCGCACCTGGGCAACGTGCGTGTGGAGTCGTGGCAGGGCCTGCTGGTCGACTTCGCCCGCGAGCAGGGCGTCACCGCGATCGTGAAGGGCCTGCGCGACGCGGGCGACTTCGGCTACGAACTGCAGATGGCGCAGATGAACAAGAAGCTCTCCGGGGTGGACACCTTCTTCATCGCCACCAACCCGTCGCTCAGTTTCCTGTCCAGCTCACTGGTCAAGGAGGTCGCGGCGTACGGCGGCGACGTCGCCGACATGCTGCCGCCTTCGGTGCACAAGCGCCTCCTCGACCGCCTGGCCGAGCGCGAGAACTGACGGAGCGACAAGCCCTGAACCTGGCCGGGTCCCGCCGCACCGGTACGCCCTGAGTGCTGCGAAGAGGCGGAACCGGCTCAGAACACCAGGCCGCGCAGTGCCAGGAAACGCATGCCGCCGACGGCGGCGGTGATGGCGAGGATTCCGGCGGCCTGGGCGATGCCCCCGAGGCCGGGGGCCCACACGCCGAGTGCGGCAAGCGCGGCGGTCGTGACGCCGAGGCCGACCATCGCCAGCCCGCCGCCTTCCCACTGTGCCGTGAACCAGCCGACCCGTCCCGCCGCGTGGAAGGTGAGCTGACGGTGCAGCTCGTTGGCGATCATGGTGCTGACGACGGAGCCGACGACATTGGCGAGCAGCGGCCCGGCGCCGTGCATGGCGAAGAACAGCAGGACATAGGCGATATTGCTGGACCCGCCGACCAGCGCGAACCGGATCAGCTGAGCAAAGGCGCGATCGCCGCGCAGATACTGGGCGAGCTGTCCGAACCTGCTCGCGACCGCGGTGGCAGGCAACGCGGGGTATGGGCCGCCCCACGGCACGAAGAAGCTGGTGGCGCTCACTCCCGCCGGTCGCGGTAGTTCCAGAACAGTCATCGTCTTTCCGATCGAACACAAGCCATCGGCTGGGACAACGGCGAGGGTGATCGCTCACCTGTTCCGTCGACTCTGGACAGGTTCCGTTCGTAGCTCATGGTCAGGAATCGCTGACACATCGGAGCCTGTCGACATTCGACGGCGGGTTGCCCATACCTCCGGCTTTTTCGTCCGCGATCCGGGGGGAACGCGGTAGGTGTCGAAGGTCTTGGTCGACCTTCCAGAAAAATGTAACACGAAGCGGAGAGGAGGTCTCCACTTGATTCTGTGGCGTGCGAGACACTGGCACGACACACCGGAAAGTGACTCGGCACGAGCCGTGACGAGGGGCACACTGGGCTGGGCGGAGAGTTTCGCCGTGAGTCCGCAGGAGGGTAGTGAGCATGTATCGCGTATTCGAAGCGCTCGACGAACTTGTCGCCATCGTCGAAGAGGCGCGTGGCATCCCCCCGACCCGAAGCTGCATCGTGCCGCGTGGCGATGTGCTCGAACTACTCGACGACGTCCGGGACGCGCTGCCCGGCGAACTCGACGACGCCCAGGACGTGCTCGACCATCGGGACAAGATCGTGTCCGATGCCAGGACCGCGGCCGAGACCGCCGTGACCGGAGCGAACGAGCAGGCCGAGCACACCATCACTTCGGCGCGCGAGGAAGCCGATCGCATCCTGGCCGACGCCAAGGCGCACGCCGACCGGATGGTCGCCGAGGCGAGTGCGCACGCCGATCACCTGGTCGCCTCCGCTCAGGAGGAGGCCGCTCGGGTGGTGGCCGACGGCAACGCCGAGTACGAGGCGGTGACCGGCCGGGCGCGCGTCGAGTCGGACCGGATGATCGAGGCGGGCAAGGCCGCCTACGACCGCTCCGTCGCCGAAGGCCTCGCCGAGCAGGAGCGGCTGGTCACGCAGACCGAGGTGGTCCGGGCCGCGCACGCCGAGTCGGCCAGGGTGATCGACGCCGCGCACGCCGAAGCCGATCGCCTGCGCGAGGAATGCGATCACTACGTCGACTCCCGGCTGGCCGACTTCGAGGAGACGCTGACCAGCACGCTGCGCACGGTCGGGCGGGGGCGTCATCAGCTGCGCAGTGGCACGGGCGTACCCGACTACGCCAGCGAATTCCGCAGGTAGCGGCGCCGAGCGCGAGGGGCTGCGTTTGGGAGCGCACCGCCTGTTCGCGTATTGTGGACTGGTTGCCCATACCCCCTCGAGCGTGAGTGAGTTCGTGATGTCCGCCGGTTCCGGTTCCGCGTCGCGTCCCAAGTCGGCCAAGCGCCGGTTGCCGGACGCCGGTTTCGTGCTGGACGCCCGCAGCCTCGGCCGCAGGCCGGGGACCATGCGCGAGCTGCGCCGCACCGTCACCACGGAGAATCGGATCGGTCTGGATCTGATCGCCGTTCCCGTGGGCGCGCAGGTGGAGCTCGACCTGCAGTTGCAGGCGGTATCCGAAGGTGTGCTGGTCACCGGCGCCGTCACCGCGCCGATCGAAGGGGGGTGCTCGCGCTGCCTGGAGCCGTTCGGCGACGAGGTCACCCTGCGGGTGACCGAGTTGTTCGCCTACCCGGACAGCGCCACCGAGCAGACTACCGAGGACGACGAGGTCCACCGCCTGATCGACGACACCATCGATCTGGAGCCCGTGGTGATCGACGCCGTCGGTCTCGAGCTGCCGCTGCAGCCGCTGTGCTCGCCGGATTGCGCGGGACTGTGCCCGGAATGCGGCGTACGGATGGCGATTGCGGGATCCGACCACGGGCATGAGATACTTGACCCTCGCTGGGCCGGACTGGCTAAGTTCGCCTCCGGATCGCCCGGCACAGGCAGCCCCGACGAGGGTGCGGCCGACCGAGACCACTGAGCAAGACCGATCAGCCGAACCGGCAGAGCAATTAGACAGAGGAGAAGTAGTCGTGGCCGTTCCCAAGCGCCGGATGTCCCGTTCCAACACCAGGTCGCGGCGCAGCCAGTGGAAGGCCACCGCGCCGACCCTGATCACCTGCCCGAACCGCGCCTGCGGCGAGAAGACCCTGCCGCACATCGCCTGCCCGTCCTGCGGCACCTACAAGGGCCGCCAGGTCACCGCCGCGGTCTGATCGTTAGACCTGTCGTAGCGACGTGACCGACGAACCCGACTCGTCCGGTGAACACGCGAGCCTGCTCGCCGCCCTAGGCGTCGATCTGCAGCCGGATCTTCTGCGTCTCGCGCTGACCCATCGGTCGTACGCGTATGAGAACGGCGGTCTGCCGACGAACGAGCGTCTCGAGTTCCTCGGCGACTCCGTGCTCGGGCTGAGCATCACCGAACGGCTGTATCACGAGCATCCCTCGAAGTCCGAGGGTGAACTGGCCAAGCTGCGCGCGAGCGTGGTGAACATGCGCGCGCTCGCGGAGGTAGCCCGTGGGCTCGGCGATGGCGGCCTCGGTGTGCACCTATTACTGGGCAAAGGCGAAGAACTCACCGGCGGCCGGGACAAAGAGAGCATCCTCGCCGATGGCATGGAGTCACTGCTCGGCGCCGTGCACTTGGAGCACGGCATCGAGGTGGCTCGTGCCGTGGTGTTGCGGCTGTTCGCCGAGCTGCTCGAGCGCGGACCGCGAATGGGCGCCGGACTGGACTGGAAGACGAGCCTGCAGGAACTCACCGCCGAGCGTGGTCTCGGTGTGCCCAGCTACGAGATCACCTCGACCGGGCCCGACCACGACAAGGAATTCACCGCCACCACGGTGATCGGTGGCCGGGCCTACGGGCAGGGTGTCGGCCGGTCCAAGAAGGAAGCCGAGCAGAAGGCCGCGGGGGCCGCCTACGAGGCGCTGACCGCCGAAACCTGACGTGCCCGAACTACCCGAGGTCGAGGTCGTGCGACGCGGCCTCGCCGAGCATGTGGTCGGCCGGGTCGTGGAATCGGTGGCGATCACCCATCCTCGCTCGGTGCGCCGCCATCTCGAAGGCGCCGCCGATCTCGCCGCGCGGTTGACCGGCCTGCGGGTCGAGTCGGCCGAGCGGCGCGGCAAATTCCTCTGGCTCACCTTCGACGACCCGGAAGCCGCCTTGGTCGTGCATCTGGGCATGAGCGGTCAGATGCTCGTCCAGCCCGCCGACGCGCCGCTGGAGAAGCACGCCCATATCCGCGCCACCTTCGGCGATGGTACCCAGCTGCGTTTCGTCGACCAGCGCACCTTCGGTGGCTGGGCGCTCGCGCCGCTGGTCGAGGTGGACGGCACCCTGGTACCGCAGCCGGTCGCGCACATCGCCCGCGACCCGCTGGATCCGCGTTTCGACCCCGATTCCGTGGTCGCCGTCGTCCGGGGCAAGCAGAGTGAGATCAAGCGCGTCCTGCTCGATCAGGGCGTCGTCTCCGGGATCGGCAACATCTACGCCGACGAGGCGCTGTGGCGCGCGAAGATCCACGGTGGCAGGCTCGCCTCAGGACTGTCCAGGCCCGCGGTGCGCGGATTGCTCGCCGATGTGGCCACGGTGATGGGCGAAGCGCTCGCCGCGGGCGGTACCTCGTTCGACGCACTCTATGTGAACGTCAACGGCCAGTCGGGCTACTTCGAACGCGCCCTGGCCGTATACGGTCGGGAGAACGAGCCGTGTCGCCGGTGTGGTGCGCCTATCATCCGGGAGCGGTTCATGAACCGCTCGTCCTACTCCTGCCCGCGCTGCCAGCCGAAGCCTCGCCGTCGCTAGCGCGGGCGGGCTACCGTTTCCTCAGGGCGGTTCGGAATGTCAGCCGGCCGTGAGGAAGGGAAGCATGCGCAAGCTCACCTATTACGTCGCGTCGACGATCGATGGATTCATCGCCACCGAGGATGGCTCGGTCGACTTCTTCCCGGTCGGCGGCGACCACGGTCCGTCGATCAACGCGCAGTACCCCGAGACGCTGCCCACCAAGGTCCGCGAGGCGCTCGGGGTGGAGGAGCACAATCGCTATTTCGACACCGTCCTGATGGGGCGCAAGACGCACGACTTCGGCGTCCGTACCGGCACCTCCACGCCGTACGCGCACCTGCGGCAGTTCGTGGTCTCGACCACGCTGCCCGAGAGCCCCGATCCGGCCGTCGAGCTGATCTCGGAGAACCCGGTCGAGAAGGTTCGTGAACTCAAACGGGAGAGCGGGCTGGGCATCTGGCTGTGCGGCGGCGGCGAACTGGCGCAGGTGCTGCTGCCGGAGATCGACCAGATCTTCCTCAAGCTCTACCCGATCGTGCTCGGCCGCGGCCGCCCGCTGTTCGGCGCCGGGTCGCGGCTGCCCGAACCCGCCAAGTTCCGGGTGATCACCAGCACCGTGTTCGAGGACGGCGTGGCCTTCGTCAAATACAGCCGGGTGCGCTAGCACGGTGCCCGACCAGGATCCGAGCGGAATGCCGGACCGGGCCGCGGCGCCCGGTCCGGAGGCGGCGCTGCGGGAGATCGGCTTCTGGCTGGAGCGCTCCCGTGCGGAGACCCACCGCGTGAAGGCCTACCGGCGCGCCGCCGACGTCGTCGCGGGATTGCCCGCCGACGAGCGCGCGGTGCGCCGATCGGCAGGCAGCTGGACCGAACTGGCAGGCATCGGGCCCAAGACCGCCGCCGTCATAGAGCAGGCGTACGCCGGTGTGGTGCCGCGATACCTGGCCGAGTTGCGCGCGGCCGCCCAGCCGATCGGGGCGCCGGGCAAACCGTTGCGGGAACAGTTGCGCGGCGATCTGCACACGCACTCGAACTGGTCCGACGGTGGCAGCCCGATCGAGGAGATGATGCGCGTCGCGGCGGCGCTCGGGCACGAATACTGCGCCCTGACCGACCATTCGCCGCGACTGACCGTGGCCAACGGCCTGTCCGCCGACCGACTGCGCAAGCAACTCGACGTAGTCGCCGAACTCAACGACCGGATGGCGCCGTTCCGCATCCTCACCGGCATCGAAGTGGACATCCTCGACGACGGCACGCTCGACCAGCAGGCGGATCTGCTCGCCCGCCTGGACATCGTCGTGGCCAGCGTGCATTCGCACCTGCGCGACGACAGCGCGACCATGACCAAGCGCATGGCGTACGCGGTCGCCGACCCCAACGTCGACGTGCTCGGCCACTGCACCGGCCGCCTGGTCGCGGGTGGACGCGGCACCAGACCGGAGTCGACGTTCGACGCCGAGGTGGTGTTCGAGGCGTGCCGCACCTACGGCACCGCCGTGGAGATCAACAGCAGGCCCGAACGACTCGATCCGCCTTCGCGATTGCTGCGACTGGCCGCCGAGATGGGGTGCTACTTCTCGATCGACACCGACGCGCACGCCCCGGGACAGCTCGACTGGCAGGGCTACGGTTGCGAGCGCGCGCTCGCGAACGGTGTCGCGCCGGAACGGGTGATCAACACCTGGCCGTTGGCGGATCTCTCGGCCTGGACTCGCGCGCGAGCGTGACCGCCGGGTTAACTGTTGCCGAACACTTCGACTTCGCCTCGGTCGGTAGGCGATCGCCGCCGAGAATGAGGGCCACACGGATTGCTGGGGGGATCGACTGGTGGGCGACTTTCCGCTCGAAATCGTACTGGCGCTCATCGGTATCGCGGTGCCGATCGGCGCGTTCCTGTGGGAGTTCGTCTTCGCCGGCCGCAGGCGGCTCGGCTATCGAGTACAGATGGACACGCCGGTCACCGGCGAGATCGAGTCGGTGTTCCCCGGTGTGCTTCCGCAGCTGCGCCCCTCGGCCGACGGCGCCAGCCCGGACCTGAAGGACATCTCGGTCGTGCTGGTGCGCATCGAGAACAGCGGCGTCACGACCATCGACAGTCATGACTACAAGGCGCCGGAAGCCGCGCGGATCGGTTTGCACCTGCGCTTTCCGCAGCGCCGCGTGATCGGCATGGCGGTCAACGAACTCAGCGATCCCGCGTTGGCCGACAACCTCGACGCCGACTCCGGCATCGCGGTACGCGAGGACACCGACGGGCACATCGGCGTGATCGACCTGCCGAAGGTGCCGCTCGGCCCCGGCGATCACTACAAGATCCTGGCGATCCTGCAGCGTTCCGAAGGTGTGGGCGAATACCCGCAACCGGTGCTGCGCGGCGGCATCAAAGCCGGCCGGATCATCGAGACCCGCAGCCGCACCGGAATTCCGCTGATGATGGTCGCGCTCACGATATTCCTGGTGCTGGTGATCGTCGTCCAATTGGTGGTGGCCGCGCTGGAGCCGTCGCCGACGCCACTGGAATGCGCCTCGGGCAAACTGACCGTGACCGGGTCGTCGGCGTTCGGCCCGGTGGTCAGGGAAGCCGCCGAGCAGTATCGGAAGCATTGCACCGGTGCGGAATTCGCGTTCGGCTTCGAGGGCACCGAGCGTGGATTGGACCGGCTCGCCGAGGAGGGCGCGGGCAACTCCGGATTGCTCGCCATCACCGACGGTGCGAAGGGCAGCGGTTATCCGTCGTTGGTGCACCGTCCGCTCGCCTTGTCGCTGTTCACCATGATCGTGCATCCCGGCGTCGGCGTCCGGGATCTCACCGTCGCCCAGATCCGGGATCTGTACCGGGGCGGCATCGGCAACTGGCGCGAGGTGGGCGGACCCGACCTGCCGGTGGTGCTGGTCAACCGCACCCCGGGTTCCGGTTCGCGCAACACCTTCGAACGCAGGCTGCTCGACGGCACTCAGCCGGATCGCCCACACGTGAGCTGCACGGCGCTGAAGGGCACCGTCACCACCGCGCCCGCGCACTGCGAGGTCCAGGTCACGGCCGACATGCGCAAGGCGGTGGCCGAGATCCCCGGAGCCATCGGCTATACGGAGTTCTCCGAGGCCGTCGACGCGAGCCTGCCGACCCTGGTGATCGACGGCGTCGGCGCAGGCCGCGAGGCCGCAGTGCGCCGCGCCTACCCCTTCTGGGGAGTCGAGTACGCCTACACCCACGGCGAGTTGCCCGGCGACTCGCTCGCCGCGAGCTTTCTGCACTTCCTGACCGATCAGACCGGCAAGGAGGTGCTGCGCGCGCACGGCAACGCGCCGTGCGCCGACTTGCCCGATCCCGGCCGCTGCTTACCGGATCAATGAACACCGGACGCCGTCGCGGGCACCCGTGGCACGGTGCGCACGCTTCGCGGGGAGCGTCGAGATGTCGGTGGGCTCGGCGAGGATGGGCGCATGACGGAACTATCACTGCGCGAGCTGAATCGGACGCTGCTGGTGCGCCAGAAGCTGGTGGAGCGGGTCGCCCTGCCCCCGCTCGAACTGGTCCGGCATCTGGTCGCGGTGCAGGGCCAGGAGCCGAACTGGCCCTATGTGGGGCTGTGGTCGCGCCTCGCGGAGTTCCGGCACGACGATTTGGCCGCGCTGCTGCGTGACCGCAGGCTGGTGCGCTCCACCATGATTCGCCGGACCGTCCACCTGGCCGATGCGGCGGACTACCGCTGGCTGCGGCCGACGGTGCAACCGGTGGTCGACGCCGCGCTGAAAGCGCCGTATTTTCGTGACGAGATCGACGGCGTCGACCTGGGAGCGCTCGCGGCCGCCGGACGTGAACTGCTCGCCGGACAGCGGCTGCGCCGCCGCGAACTGGGTGACCTGCTCGCCCGGCGTTTCCCGGACCGGCACACGCGCAGGCTCGCCGAAACCGTCGAGTTGCTGGTCCCGTTGACGCACGGCCCCGAGACCGGCGCGTGGGGGCGGTGGCGCAATCGGCAGGTCACGGTCGGTCTGGCCGAGGAATGGACGGGCCTGCCCATGGCCGAGGTGGCCCAGCCCGAGACGCTGGTCCTGCGCTACCTAGCCGCGTTCGGTCCGGCGACGGTGGCGGATATGCAGGCGTGGGCGGGTATCACCCGGCTGGCCGAGGTCGTCGACGACCTGCGCACCCGGCTGCGCGTGTTCACCGACGACCAGCACCGCGTGTTGTTCGATCTGCCGGACGCGCCGTTGGCCGAGCCGGATCTGCCCGTGCCCGTACGCTTTCTGCCCGCCTTCGACAACGCGCTGCTGGGCCACAAGGACCGCCGCAGGATCATCAGCGAGGAAGACCGGAAGCGCACCGCCAAGGAGGCTTCCGCGGGCGTGCCCATGTATCTGGTCGACGGTTTCGTGCACGGCCGCTGGTCGCTGGAGGGCGCCACGCTGCGCATCATGCCCTGGCATCCGCTGTCCGCGACCGAGGAGGCGGCGGTGCGCGCGGAAGCGGAAGATTTGCTGTCGTTCATCGTCGCGGGTGGCGACGCCACCGCGGCCGGCTGCGAACCGCAGGTCGTCCTCGAGGGGTGAGACGCGCGGCAACCGGCTGTCGGAGAAGACGGGGCCACCGGACTACCCATCGGTAGCTGAACAATCGCTGGACGACGGGATTTTTCCCCAACTGTGGTTTGAACCACACCGCCTGAGGTACCTCCCACTCGGCCCCCCTGATCATGCCGAAAGCGTGACCAGGCCAACCAAGCCCCATGGACGGCGGTGCAGCTAGGTCTTCACCTCCGCCGCGGGGGCCACTTAGTTCAGTTCGGCGCCCGGTACTCCGAGTGCTGGGTGAATGCGAGTGTTACTTGGTTGTCCCTGGAAGGAGGGTCATGAGCGCGCTTTCCGTGCCGATTTCCGCGCAGGCGTCGTCCGATCTGGAGATGCCGTCGTGCGACTACGTGTCGACAGATCGCTCCAGCGGTCCGTTCCGGATCGCGATGGTCGTGCCGCCGTACTTCGACGTCCCGCCCAAGGCATACGGCGGTGTCGAGGCCGTGGTGGCCGATCTTGTCGACGCACTGGTGGCCCGTGGCCACGACGTGACTCTGCTTGGCGCGGGGGAACCAGGGACGAAGGCCAAGTTCGTGCCGGTGTGGGACCGGGCGCTGCCCGAGCGTCTCGGGGAGCCGTTTCCCGAGGTCGTACACGCGTTGCGGGTGCGCCGCGCCATCGAGAAGCTCGTGGCCACATCGGGTGTCGACCTGGTGCACGACCACACCTTCGCAGGCCCGCTCAACGCGTCCGTCTTCCAGGGCATGGGCCTGCCGACGGTACTGACCGTGCACGGGCCGGTGGAGGACGACATCTACCGCTACTACCAGGATCTGGGCGACGAGGTGGCGCTGGTCGCGATCAGCGACCGGCAGCGCGAGCTGGCGCCCGGCCTGAATTGGACCGGGCGCGTGCACAATGCGCTGCACGTCGACGACTGGCCCTTCCGTGTCGAGAAGGACGACTACGCGCTGTTCCTCGGCCGGTTCAACGAATGCAAGGCCCCGCACCTGGCGCTGGAGGCCGCGCACGCGGCGGGCATCCCGCTGGTGCTGGCCGGTAAGTGCAGCGAACGTCCGGAACAGGCGTACTTCGAGGAGAAGGTACGGCCGATGTTGACGGACAACGATCACGTGTTCGGACTCGCCGACGCGGCGGCCAAGCGTAAGCTGCTTGCCAATGCGCGTTGCCTGTTGTTCCCAATCCGCTGGGAGGAACCGTTCGGCATGGTGATGATCGAATCCATGGTTTGTGGCACGCCGGTGGTCGCGTTGCGCGGCGGGGCGGTGTCCGAGGTGATCGTCGACGGCGTGACCGGCCGCATCTGCGAGGATCCCGCCGAATTGCCCGCGGCCATCGAAGAGGTCCGCGGCATCGACCCGTATGCCTGCCGAGCCCACGTGCAGGCCAATTTCGGGTCCGACACGCTCGGCTTCGGGTACGAGCAGGTGTATCGCCGTCTGCTGCGTTCCAAGCGGCGGTTCGGCGCCGCGCCACTCGACATCGCGGCGCCCGCGGTCGCGCCGCTCGACACCACGGCGACCGGCGCCGCGCCCGTCCGGATCGCGGCGAGCGGATTGGCGTGAGCGGTGCCACCCCGTTGACCCCGGCCCCCCTGAACTCCGGTGAGTCCACCGGGTTCGGGGGGTCCGGTTCGGTGACCCTGGTCGAAGGCGGCACGTTCTGCCTGTCCAATCGGCTCGGTGACGTCGAACCGGGCAAGCCGCACGGCTTGTTCTTCCGGGACGCACGCGTGCTGTCGCGCTGGGAGTTGCTGGTGAACGGCAAACCCGCCGAGTCGCTTTCGGTGCTCAGTCCGGAGGCGTTCGCCGCCAGGTTCGTGTTGCGCAGGCCCCCGCAGGCGGGCCTGGCCGACAGCACGCTGCTGGTGGTGCGCGAACGGATCGTGGCCGACGGCATGCACGAGCTGATCACACTGGAGAACATGGGCCGCGAGCCCACCGCGGTGCTGCTGGAACTGCATGTGGACGCCGACTTCGTCGACCTCTTCGCGGTGAAGGAAGGCCGGGCGGGGCACGCGCGGGCCGACGTGACGGTCGCCGACGGCGAACTGGTGCTGCACGACCACGCCGACCGCAGCCGGGGAATATCGATCTCCGCCACGGTGGAACCCGAGGTTCTTCCGGGTTCGCTGCTGTGGCGGGTGATCGTGCCGGTCGGCGAATGCTGGCAGACCGAGATCATCGCCCAGCCGACGGTGGGAAACCAGCGATTCCAAGCCGTGTCGCCGGGGGAGCACTACAACGTCAGCGCGCCGGGCCGCAAGATCGAGGCGTGGCGCGACACCGCCACCGACATCGCCGCGTCCGACCCGGCGCTCACCCGCGTGCTGCGCCGCACCGAGAGCGACTTGGGCGCGTTGCAGATGCACGACGAATCCGGCAACGCCCGCCCCTTCGTCGCCGCGGGTGCGCCGTGGTTCATGACCCTGTTCGGCCGCGACAGCCTGCTCACCGCGTGGATGGCGCTACCGCTGGAGGTCGATCTGGCGCTGGGCACCCTCGAGCAGCTGGCGGAACTGCAAGGGCAGGACGTGAACCCGCTCACCGAGGAGGAACCCGGACGCATCATGCACGAGATGCGCCGCGGCCCGGCGGGCGGGCAGGTGTTCGGTGGCAACATCTATTACGGATCCGCCGACGCCACGCCGCTGTTCGTGATGCTGCTGGCCGAATGCCATCGCTGGGGCGCCGACTCCGAGGTGATCCGGCAACTGCTGCCCGCCGCCGACGCCGCGTTGCGCTGGATCACCGACTACGGCGACCGGGACGGCGACGGCTTCGTCGAGTACCGCCGCGCCACCGACCGCGGCCTGATCAACCAGGGGTGGAAGGACAGTTTCGACGGAATCAACGACGCCACCGGCCATATCGCCGAGGCGCCCATCGCGCTGTGCGAGGTGCAGGGCTATGTGCACGCCGCGATGCTGGCCCGGGCCGAGCTGGCCGAGGCGTTCGACGACCCGCGCCTGGCCGGCCTGCTGCGCGAACGCGCCGCGGAGTTGCGGGTCAAGTTCGCCGAACAGTTCTGGCTGCCCGACCGTGGCTGGTACGCCGTGGCGCTGGACGGTGGCAAGCGGCAGGTCGACGCGCTGACCAGCAATGTGGCGCACTGTCTCTGGTCGGGTATCGCCACCGACGAGCACGCGGCCGAGCTGGTGGCGCGCATGGCGGCTCCCGAGATGGACTCCGGCTTCGGGCTGCGCACCTTGGCCTCGAATATGGGCGCCTACAACCCGATGAGCTATCACTGCGGTTCGATCTGGCCGCACGACACGGCGATCGCGGTGGCGGGGCTGCTGCGCTACCGGCACGTGCCCGGTGCGGTGAAGCTGGCAACCCGGCTGGCCACGGGCCTGCTGGACGCGGCGGCGGCGTTCGAGGGGCGCCTGCCGGAGCTGTTCTGTGGTTTCCCCCGGTCCCGATTCGCCACGCCCGTGCCGTATCCGACGTCCTGCTCGCCGCAGGCGTGGGCGAGCGCGGCGCCGCTGTTGCTGGTGCGCTCGTTCCTCGGACTCGACCCGGACACGCCGAGCAGGACGCTCACCGTGCGGCCGCAGCTACCGGCGCGGTGGGGCAAGGTCTCGCTGCGCGCGCTGCGGCTCGGTGCGACCACCGTCGATCTGGAGGCCGAGGGCGCGCAGATCACCGCGGCACGCGTGCCCGACGACTGGCGGCTGGTGACCCGGTGAGCCACACCGGTTGCCGAGCGGCCCGAGCGGGTATGCCTCCGGCGTAAGGACATTGCAAGCCTTCTCGCACCGATACCAGCACGGGAGGTGCACGATGCAGACATCGCTGGATACGCAGGACCTCTGGCGGAGCCGATACCGGGACTGTTCGGCGGACCCGACAGACCTCGACCTCGATCGCGCGCTGTTCGTCCGCGGCGTGCACGCCGGTCACGGTCCGGAGTGCCGCCAGTACCTCGCCGCGGCGGCGTACTGTCTCGACCACGCGGACGAGCACTGACCAGCGGCCGCGCCGCTGCGAGGGATGCCGGGCCGGTACCGAACGTCGGGCCCGATGAGATCGCGGATACGCCTAGAGGATCGCGAAGGCGACGACCAAGCCGAGCGCGAAATGCGCGGCCGCCACCACGAGTACCTCGGTGGTGTAGGTGTCGGCGTGCAGCGCGGTGCCGATGTCGATGCCGAGCGCCCGCTCGATCACGCGCACCGAGATGACCTGGGCGACAATGCCGACCAGGCCGAACACCAGCGCGGCGATCAGGCCCTCGGACAGCTTGCCGCCGCCGCCCACGGCGAAGATGGCGAGCACGACGATGAACGCCATGCTGATCATGCCCGCGGCGGTGACGATGACGGCGTTCGGCTTGCCCGCCACCACCAGTTTGCGCAGCTTGCCCGGTGTGGTCAGGTCGATGGCGTAGAAGCCGACGAGCATGAGCACCAAGCCGACGAGGGCGTAGAGGATGATCGCTCCCACACCCTCGCCCAGCGAACTCCAGTACCCCGATTCCAGGGCGACTGCGGTCATCTTGATCCTTCCGAGAGGGATTGGCGGGCGGCCGAGATTAGTTCGTGCTTGCCGGTGACGAGGCTCAATCGGTGATGCGGTGCGGGACGAAGGCGGAGCCGTCGTCGGTGATCAGTCCCGCGGTCTCGCGGATGCCGAGGCCCGCCGCGGCGTCGCCGACGATCCACGCGCCGAGCACCGGACGCATGTCGTCGAATTCCGGCAGCGGGTCGAGCAACTGGTACACGTAACCTTCCTCGCCGTAGACGCCACCGGTAGCGGTCTCCAGACCCGCGCCGACGATCGTCATATTGGCGCCCTCGCGTCCCAGCTTCGGTTTACGGATGTACTCGGTGAGCTCGTTGGGCTGGTCGAGATAGGCGGGCAGCAGATTCGGGTGGCCCGGGTACATCTCCCACAGCACCGCCAGGATCGCCTTGTTGCTCAGCAGCGTCTTCCACAGCGGCTCGATCCACATGGTCTCCGGCAGGCTGTCCACGACGCGCTTGCCGAAATCGTCGTCGAGCGCCCACTCCCACGGGTAGAGCTTGAAGATCGCCTCGATCGGAGCCTCCGCCAGATCGACGAACCGTTCCAGCGCGGAATCGAAGCCGATCTCCTCGATCGGCAGCGCGATGGTGTCGAACCCGGCCTCGGCCGCGGTCTCCTGCATGTAGGCGGTGGTGACGTTGTCCTCACCGGTGGCGTCCGCGCCGGACCAGGTGAAATGCAACTGCGCGCTGGGAAGTACGTCGCGCAGCTCGCCCCACCGCTCGACCAGCTTCTCGTGCAACGAGTTCCACTGGTCGCCGCCGGGGTAGCGGTCGGTCAGCCAATGCCACTGCACGATCGCCGCCTCCAGCAGCGAGGTCGGCGTGTCCGCGTTGTACTCCAGCAGTTTCGCCGGGCGCCGCGCGTCGTAACGCAGATCGAAGCGCCCGTAGACGTGCGGGTCGGAGCGCCGCCAGGATTCGGCGATCGGGCCCCAGCTCCATTCGGGCAGGCCGAAATCGGCGTACCGCTCGGTCAACACGATGTGCTCCACCGCGTTCAGGCACATCGAGTGCAGCAGTTCGACGTCGGCCTCCAAGGCGAGGATCTCCGGCATCTCGAACTCGTAGTGCACCGACTCGTCCCAGTACGGCCGCGGCTGACCGCTCGCGTCCCGTCCCGGCGAACCGTAGACCAGGCCCTGTCCCTCGATGATCTGCTGCCAGCCCGCCCGGGGCGTATCCCGCACGCGCCGCATCTACGAACCTCCGCCGGTGCTCTTGCTGCCCAGGCCGCCGCGCTGGATCGTGGTGCCGCTCTTGGTCTTGATCTCGGCGCCTTTCGGTTTGATGGTGGTGCCGCCGGTCGGCGGTCTGCCGACGGTGCCGGTGCCGCCGTAGTAGTAGCGGTACTGCGGTCCGCCGCCGAGGATGATCAGACCGGGACCGACACCGGTGTCGCCGATGAAACCGGGACGACCGTCGCCGCAGTGGGAGTCGTCCACCACGATCTCTTGGCCGTTCTCGACTTTCACGCACTGAGCGGTGACCCGGTCCGGCGCGGTCAAGGCGCGATAGGTCAGGTAGCCGCCGCCGACCAGCGCGGCTACGCCGACGATGGCGGCACCGCCGATCATGACGCGCTTGCGGGTGCGCTTCTTGGCCTCCTCGGCCGCCGCGGCCGCGCGCTGCGCTTCTTCGGCGCGCTTGCGGGCCTTGTCCCTCGCCCGTAGCTCGGCCACCGTGGGCGGGCGGGGCTGGGTCACGCCGGCTTCTTGCCGCTGGATACTGCCGGGACGCGGCGGGTGCTCGGCGGGTGGTTGCTGCTCGGCCGGACCGCTCGGGCTGCCGGGCGGCACCGAAGTGGGCGTGGACCAGTCGGTATCGGACTGCTCGGGGCCACCCGGCGTGGAAGCGGGTTCCGTGCCACCGGAGACGGGCGTCGACCAGTCCTGTTCGTCGCCGGACCCGGGTGTGGCCGCGGTCGGTTCGTTCTCGTCGGGACGTGGCGTCCCGGACGGCCGCTGGGGATCGTCCCGGCGCTCGTCGTCACCCGGATTCCGCGTGCTCACCGCTGTGCCCCCCTCGTCGCCCGAACCACCACTACCGCTCCTCGAAACCGGTCAAATCACCCCGCGCGGGCTCCCAGCTTTCCACAACCAACCTGACCTGACCAGGAGTATCGCCGGAACGCAGCTGTGCGAGCAACCGCTCGCAGGCCGGTCGCGGCCCCTCGGCGACCACATGCACCCGGCCGTCCCTGGCATTCCTCGCCTGCCCGACCAGCCCCAGCTCCAGCGCCCGCGACCGAGTCCACCAGCGGAAACCCACGCCCTGGACCAGGCCGTGCACCCAGGCGCTCAACCGAACGGCCTCGTCCATCAGGCCTCGACGTCGAACGACAGCGTCACCTTCGATCCCGCCTTCAGCGTCCGTCCCACCGTGCAGACCTTGTCGATCGCACGCTGCACGGTGACCAGCAACCGCTCGCGGGCCTCGTCGTCGAGTTCGCTGAGATCGAGTTCGAACACTTCGTCCAGCTGCGGGTAGACCTCGTTCTCCCGGTCGGCGTCGCCGGAGACGCGGATGGTCGCGTCGAAGTTGTCGCCGAGTTTGCGCGACAGCGGGAAGTCCGCGCTCAAGCCGGAGCAGGCGGCCAGCGCGATCTTCAGCAGCTCGCCGGGGGTGAACACACCGGGGACGCCCTGCGAACCGATCAGGACCTCGGCGCCACGGGAGCTGCGTCCGGTGTAGGCCCTGGTTCCGGTGCGCTCGACCCACAGCGTGGTGGGCTCCGGCGCGCTCGGCGCCGCGGTGGCGGTGGTGGGTGTAGCGGTGTGTTCAGCCATGGGTTCGATCCTGCCATTGTCGTCGCAATCAACTCGCGCGCCTGGCAACGCCGTGCCCCGTCGCGCCATTCCGCGCCGTCGGCGGCCCGTGGCCGGGATTACTCCTGGAACCGGTAACCCATGCCCGCCTCGGTGAGCAGATGCTTCGGGCGCGACGGATCGTCCTCCAGTTTGCGGCGCAATTGCGCCAGATAGACCCGCAGGTAGTGGGTCTCGGTGGCGTAGGACGGGCCCCAGACCTCGCGCAGCAGTTCGCGCCGCCCGACCAGCTTGCCGCGATTGCGGACCAGCATCTCGAGCATGCCCCACTCGGTGGGCGTGAGGTGCACGGTATGGCCTCGCTTGGTGACTCTCTTGGCGGCCAGGTCGACGGTGAACGAGTCGGTGGTCACCACCGGGGCCGAGGCGTCGGAGTCGGTGGCGCCGCGCCGGACGGCGGCCCGCAGCCGGGCCAGCAGCTCGTCCATGCCGAACGGTTTGGTCACGTAGTCATCGGCGCCCGCATCCAGCGCTTCGACCTTGTCGGCGGAATCCGTCCGCGCCGACAGCACGATCACCGGCGCCGAGGTCCAGCCGCGCAATCCCGCGAGCACCTCGATGCCGTCCATGTCCGGCAGGCCGAGGTCGAGGATCACGACGTCCGGGTGCCGGTCGGCGGCCGCGCGCAGACCCGCGCCACCGGTCGCGGCTGTGATCACCTCGTAGCCACGGACCGACAGGTTGATCCGCAGCGCGCGCACGATCTGCGGTTCGTCGTCGACCACGAGCACCTTCGTCGCCATCGCCTCGGGCGTCTTCGTCACAACCGCCGCCTCCTGTGTCGTCACCCGGACACCTCACTCACCCGCGCGCGTCGTTTCGTGCGCCGCGCCGCCGCCGGTACCGTCCACGTCCGGCGGCTCGCCGCCGGGCAAGTCGACCAGCATGGTCAATCCTCCGCCGGGGGTGGGCTCGGCGTGCACGGTGCCGCCCATCGCTTCGACGAACCCGCGCACCACCGACAGACCGAGCCCGACTCCGGTGGTGTTGTCCCGGTCCCCGAGGCGCTGGAACGGTTCGAACAGCTGCTCCTCGGTACCTTGCGGTACGCCGGGACCGGTGTCGACGACCGCGATCGAGACCCGTTCGCCCGCCCGTTCCGCGGTGACCCGGACCGTGCCCGCGCGTGGCGCGTGCCGCAGCGCGTTGTCGATCAGGTTGGCCAGCACGCGTTCCAGCAGACCGCTGTCGGCGCGCACCGACACGTCGCCGACCTCGATGCGGACCCGGTCCATCGCGGCGCGGCGCAGTCCGCGCGCACCCATCCCGACGCTCACCAGCGCGCGGTGCACCGCCTCGTCCAGGTAGACCCGCCGCAGGCGCGGGGTGACGACGCCGACCGCGAGCCGGGAAGAATCCAGCAGATTGCCGACCAGCGCGGTGAGCTGGTCCACCGATTCCTCGATCGTCTCCAGCAGTTCGGCGGTGTCCTGCGGGGAGAACTCGATGTCGTCGCTGCGCAGGCTGGACACCGCCGCTTTGGCGCCGGCCAGCGGGGTGCGCAGGTCGTGACTGACCGCCGAGAGCAACGCCCGCCGCAGGCGATCGGCCTCCAGCAGGGCCGCGGCGGCGCCGGCCTCCTCGGCCAGGCGCGCCTGCCGCACCAGGGCGACGGCCTGGTTGGTGACCGCGTTGAGCACCGGGCGGTCGGCCGCCGCCAGCGGTCGGCCCGCCAGCAGCAGCCAGTGGCCCCCATCGCCCGCCTCGACCACGGTGTCCGCGTCCGAGGGGCTGCGCGGCGGGTCGGCACCCACTTCGGCGAGCATCCGGTCACCCGACACCAGGCAGACCGCGCGTTGCGCGAAGACCTCTCTGATCTGTTCGAGCAGCCGGGGCAGATCCGCGCCGTGCAGGATGGCGCCGGAGAACATGGTGAGCAGTTCGGCTTGCCGGGATGCCTTGCGCGCCTGGCCGGTTCGTTTCGCGGCCAGATCGACCAGCGCCGCCACCGCGACGGCGACGATGAGCAGCACCACCACGGTGATGAAGCTGTTCGGCTCGGCGATGGTCAGGCTGTAGCGCGGCGGCGCGAAGAACCAGTTCAACAGCAGGCCGGACAGCAGGGCCGAGAACGACGCGGGCACCACGCCGCCGAGCAACGCCACCGCGACCACGCCCACGACGAACACGGCGCTGATGCCGCCGAGATCCAGCACCTCGTCGAGGTACGCGGCGCCCAGCGCGCAGACCAGCGCGGGCACCAGCACGGCCGCGAGCCAGGCGGTGACGGGGCGGCGCGGGTGCAGCGCCGAGTACCGCAGCCCGCGGTGGGCCTCCTCGTGTGTCACCATGTGCACGTCGATCTTGCCGGAGCGCTGCACGACGGCGGAGCCGATGCCCTCGTCGAAGATCCGTGCCCAACGGGAGCGGCGCGACGTGCCGAGCACGAGCTGGGTCGCGTTCGCCTCGTGGGCGAACTCGAGCAACGCGGTGGGCACGTCCTCGCCGGTGACGGTGTGCAGCGAGGCACCCAGACCGGCCGCCAGTTCACGCAGCCGCGCCAGCCGCTCGGTGGACACCCCGGCCAAGCCGTCGCCGCGTACCACATGCACGACCACGAGGTCGGCACTGGATTTGGCGGCGATCCGGCCGGCCCGTCGCACGATGGTCTCCGATTCCGGACCACCGGTCACCGCCACCACGACCCGCTCGCGGGCCTCCCACAGCTCGGTGATGTGGTGGTCGGTGCGGTAGGCCGCCAGTGCGGCGTCCACCTGGTCGGCCAGCCAGAGCAGCGCCAATTCGCGCAGCGCCGTGAGGTTTCCCGCGCGGAAGTAGTTGCGCAACGCGGCGTCGACCTTCTCGGCGGCGTACACGTTGCCGTGCGAAAGCCTGCGCCGCAGCGCTTCCGGGGTGATATCGACCAGCTCGACCTGGTCCGCCCCGCGTACCACCGCGTCCGGCACGGTTTCGCGCTGCTGGATGCCGGTGATCCGCTCCACGACGTCGTTGAGGCTGTCCAGATGCTGCACGTTGACCGTGGAAATCACGTCGATGCCCGCGTCGAGCAGTTCCGCCACATCCTGCCAGCGTTTCTCATGCTTGCTTCCGGGGGCGTTGGTGTGCGCCAGCTCGTCGACCAGCACCACCGCGGGCGCACGCCGCAGTACCGCCTCGACGTCGAGTTCCGCGAACGTGCTGCCGCGATACTCGATCGACTTCGGCGGTATTCGTTCGATGCCGTCGAGCAACATCGCGGTCTTCTCCCTGCCGTGGGTTTCGACCACCCCTGCCACCACATCGCGGCCGCGTTCCAGTCGCCGGTGCGCCTCGCCGAGCATGGCGTAGGTCTTGCCGACTCCCGGCGCGGCGCCGAGGTAGATACGCAGCTGACCGCGTTTCACGTGTTCATCATCGCGCGTCGCGCTGCCGCGGCCGCGCAAGGCTCGATCACCACGGCGTGCTGCCACGGGCACGGTGCTGCCGCGCCGCGTCGCCGGTCCCCGTCACCGGCGCGCATCGTCCGCCTCGATCACGACCGGTAGGGGCCGCCGCGTCTGTTCACGAGTGCCGAGCGCGCGGATGACCAGCGCGCAGCAGACGAATGTGGCGACGAGGACGACTACCGACATTGCGATCCCTCTCTTCTCTCCCGGCCGTTCGGCACCGGTCGCACTGGAATGGTCCGCGTGGTCCGGCTCTCCACTTCTACCGCCGCCGGACCCGCCGACCTCGATCTTTACGGTGTGCTGACGGTTCACCGGGATTCCTTGACGGGTTACTTGCGGGACGTCGCGCGGCTGTCAACGAAGCGCAAATGCCCGGCAGCGGAGCATCAAGAAGTCGTCAGGAACCGGTCGGCGGGGCCGGACGGGCGGTTCACTCGCTCTGATGCGCCGCGTCCCGGCGCGCGGAGGGAGGTTGTGGAGTCATGTCGGTCGTCGTGTTCACCGCGCTCACCGTGGCTGCGTTCGCGCTGCTGGGGTTGGTCCAGCGCGGGGTGGAGAAACTGTGACCGCGAATTGGATCGGTCTGGTTCTCGCTGTCGGCGTGGCGATCTACCTGATCGCGGCGCTGCTGTTTCCCGAGAGGTTCTGAGTGAGCACGACAACCGCCGGGGCCGTTTTCGTGGCGGCCCTGATCCTGGCGCTCGCGCTGGTGCACGTGCCGCTGGGGGATTACATGTACCGGGTGTACGAGGGGCGAAGACACTCTCGTGCCGAACGCCTCGTCTACCGCGCGATCGGCGCGCAACCGGAAGTCGAGCAGCCGTGGCCGGTGTACGCACGCAGTGTGCTGGCCTTCTCAGCGGTCGGCATTCTCTTGCTGTTCTTCTTCCAACTCCTGCAAGGCCGATTGCCGCTGCACCTGAACGATCCGGGCACCACGATGACGCCCGCGCTGGCCTGGAACACCGCGGTCAGTTTCGTGACGAACACCAACTGGCAGAACTACTCCGGTGAATCCACTCAGGGGCACCTGGTGCAGATGGCCGGGCTCGCCGTGCAGAACTTCGTCTCGGCGGCGGTCGGCATGGCCGTGGCGGTTGCGCTGGTGCGCGGGTTCGCCCGCAGGCACACCGGCGACCTCGGCAACTTCTGGGTGGATCTGGTGCGCGGTACGCTGCGCGTTCTGCTGCCGATCGCGTTCGTGTTCGCGGTCGTGCTGGTGGCGGGCGGTGTGATCCAGAACTTCCACCTGCACGATCAGGTGGCGCAGACCCTGAACGGCACCGAGCAGACGATCACCGGTGGGCCGGTCGCCAGCCAAGAGGTGATCAAGGAACTGGGCACCAACGGCGGCGGCTTCTACAACGCCAACTCCGCGCACCCCTTCGAGAACCCGGCTGCCTGGACCAACTGGGTGGAGATCTTCCTGCTGCTGGTGATCAGCTTTTCGCTGCCGCGCACCTTCGGCCGGATGGTGGGCAGCCGCAAGCAGGGCTACGCGATCGTCGCGGTGATGGGGACGATCGCACTGATCAGTGTCACGTTGACCAATCTTTTCCAGCTCCAGCACCACGGCACTGTGCCGACCGCGATCGGCGCGTCCATGGAGGGCGCCGAGCAGCGCTTCGGCGTGGCGAATTCGGCGACCTTCGCCGCCTCGACGACCCTGACCTCCACCGGAGCCGTCGACTCGTTCCACGACTCCTACACCAGCCTCGGCGGATTGATGACGATGTTCGATATGCAGCTGGGGGAGGTCGCGCCGGGCGGCACCGGATCGGGTCTGTACGGCATGCTGATACTCGCGGTGATCACCGTGTTCGTCGCGGGCCTCATGGTCGGGCGCACCCCGGAGTACTTGGGCAAGAAGATCACGCCGCGCGAGATCAAGCTCGCGGCATCCTATTTCCTGATCAGCCCGCTGATCGTGCTGGTCGGCACCGCCGCCGCTATGGCAATGCCGGGCCCGCGCGCGAGCATGCTGAATACCGGGCCGCACGGTCTGTCGGAGGTGCTGTACGCGTTCACCTCAGCCGCCAACAACAACGGCTCCGCCTTCGCGGGCCTGACCGGCAACACCGAGTGGTACAACACCGCACTCGGGCTCGCCATGCTCTTCGGCCGCTTCCTGCCGATCATCTTCGTGCTCGCGCTGGCCGGTTCACTGGCCCGGCAGGGCACCACCCCCGCGTCGATCGGCACGCTGCCGACGCACCGGCCGCAGTTCGTCGGCATGGTCGTCGGCGTGACGGTGATCCTGGTCGCGCTCACCTTCCTGCCCGCGCTGGCGCTCGGGCCGCTCGCCGAAGGAATCCACTGACATGTCCAGTTCTGTGATGGAGGAGAAGGTTTCGGCGCATGCCGAGCCCGAGCGGCGGCGGCGGGGCGAGAGCGTCCCGAGGGGAGTGCTCGATCCGAGGATGCTGCTGACCTCGTTGCCGGACGCGCTCCGCAAGCTCGATCCGCGCACCCTGTGGCGCAACCCGGTGATGTTCATCGTCGAGCTGGGCGCGGTGTGGTCGACCGTTCTCACACTGGCGGATCCGTCCTTTTTCGCCTGGGCGATCGTCGTGTGGCTATGGCTCACGGTGATCTTCGCGAATCTGGCCGAGGCGGTCGCGGAGGGGCGCGGCAAGGCGCAAGCCGACACACTGCGCAAGGCGAAGACCGACACCGTCGCACGGCGACTGGTCGAGTGGTCACCGGGCGCGCGGGTGGTCGAGGAGCGCGTCGCCGCTGCGGGACTGCGCCGCGGCGATCACGTCGTGGTCGAGGCCGCGCAGGTGATCCCGGGCGACGGCGACGTCGTGGAAGGCATCGCCTCGGTCGACGAGTCGGCGATCACCGGTGAATCCGCGCCGGTGATCCGGGAATCCGGCGGTGACCGGTCGGCGGTGACCGGCGGCACCACCGTGCTGTCGGACCGGATCGTCGTGCGGATCACCCAGGAGCCGGGGCGCAGCTTCATCGACAAGATGATCGCGCTGGTGGAGGGCGCCAGCAGGCAGAAGACCCCGAACGAGATCGCGCTGAACATCCTGCTGGCGGCGCTGACGATCATCTTCGTCTTCGCGGTCGTCACCCTGCAGCCGATGGCGATCTTCAGCAAGTCGAACAATCCGGGGGTGCCGGACAGCGCGGCGCTGGACACGCACGGCGTCACCGGCATCGTGCTGGTCTCGCTGCTGGTGTGCCTGATCCCCACGACCATCGGCGCGCTGCTCTCGGCGATCGGCATCGCGGGCATGGATCGCCTGGTGCAACGCAACGTGCTCGCCATGTCCGGTCGTGCCGTCGAGGCCGCGGGTGATGTGAACACGCTGCTGCTGGACAAGACCGGCACCATCACCCTCGGTAATCGACAGGCCACGAACTTCGTCCCGGTGCCCGGCGTGAGCGAGGACGAATTGGCCGACGCCGCACAGCTTTCCAGCCTGGCCGACGAGACGCCGGAAGGCCGCTCCATCGTCGTCTACGCCAAGCAGACCCATGGGCTGCGGGAGCGGACGGCAGGCGAGTTGGCCCACGCGCGGTGGGTCGAATTCACCGCGCAGACCCGGATGTCGGGCGTCGACCTGGACGGCCGCCGGTTGCGCAAGGGCGCGGCGGGCGCGGTCACCGACTGGGTGCGGGCCGAGGGCGGTGCGGTGCCCGGCGAACTCGGCGCGATCGTCGACGGGATCTCCGCGGCCGGCGGCACGCCGCTGGTCGTGGGCCGGGTAGCCGACGGCGTCGCGCGGGTGCTGGGTGTGATCCAGCTCGAGGACGTGGTGAAGCAGGGGATGCGTGAACGGTTCGACGAGATGCGCCGGATGGGCATCCGGACCGTGATGATCACCGGTGACAATCCGATGACCGCCAAGGCGATCGCCGACGCGGCCGGGGTCGACGACTTCCTCGCCGAGGCGACGCCGGAGGACAAGCTGGCGCTGATCAAGCGGGAACAGGAGGGCGGACGGCTGGTCGCGATGACCGGTGACGGCACCAACGATGCGCCCGCGCTGGCGCAGGCCGACGTGGGCGTCGCGATGAACACCGGCACCTCGGCCGCCAAGGAGGCGGGCAACATGGTCGATCTGGACTCCGATCCGACCAAGCTGATCGAGATCGTGGAGATCGGCAAACAGTTGCTCATCACCCGCGGTGCACTGACCACGTTCTCCATCGCCAACGACATCGCCAAGTACTTCGCCATTATTCCGGCGCTGTTCGTCACGCTGTTCCCCGGTCTGGACCGCCTCAACGTGATGCGCCTGGCCAGTCCGCAGTCTGCGATCCTGTCGGCGGTGATCTTCAACGGCCTCGTCATCGTGGCGCTCATCCCGCTCGCGCTGCGCGGGGTGCGTTACCGGCCGTCGAACGCGTCGAAGTTGCTCAGCCGCAATCTCGCCGTCTACGGGCTCGGCGGCGTCATCGCGCCGTTCCTCGGCATCAGACTCATCGACCTCGTTGTCCATTTCCTCCCCGGGATGTCCTGAGATGCGCTTTTCGACCTGGATCCGACAGCATCTCGCCGCGTTGCGCGCCCTGCTCGTGCTCACGGCGATCACCGGAATCGGCTATCCCCTGGCGGTACTCGCGGCGGCGCAGCTACCCGGGCTGCACGACAAGGCGGACGGTTCACTGCTCGAGGCGAACGGATCGGTCGTGGGCTCCGCCCTCATCGGTCAATCGTTCGCCGCCGCCGACGGCGCCGCACTCGCGCAGTATTTCCAGAGCCGCCCGTCGGCCGCTGGT
Source organism: Nocardia sp. NPDC041819 (assembly GCF_055590505.1). Taxonomy (NCBI): domain Bacteria; kingdom Bacillati; phylum Actinomycetota; class Actinomycetes; order Mycobacteriales; family Nocardiaceae; genus Nocardia; species Nocardia sp. NPDC041819. The sequence continues at coordinate 482,632 of NZ_JBVJAP010000001.1, forward strand.
CACGGCTACGACCCGATGGCCACGGCGGCGAGCAATCTCGGACCGGAGGACATCGTGGACACCGCGTCGCGGCCGAGCTTGCTCACCACCGTGTGCGCGCGTAGCAAGGCGGTCGGCGACCGTGAGGGGGTCGACGGCAGTCGCCCGTTCTGCACGAAAGACGGTGTGGGCGCGATTCTCTCGGTGATCGGTCCTCGCGGGACCGACGGCGACGTCGCGCATCCGGTGCAGGTCGTCAGCGTCAACCAGGTCTGCCCCGCGCGGCCGTTCCTCGCCACCTATCGCGGAGCGCGTGTCGAATGCGCCGAACCCGGACGGGACTACACCCTCGGCCGTATCGTGCCGATTCGCGGTGACGCCCCCGACTCCCCGGCGGTGCCCGCGGACGCCGTATCCGCTAGCGGCAGTGGGCTGGACCCCCATATCTCACCGGAGTACGCGACCATTCAGGTGGCGCGTGTCGCGAAGGCACGCGGGATCACCGAGGGGCAGGTGCGGGCACTGGTCGGCGAACACACCCGCGGCCGGACCCTGGGGTTCCTGGGTGAGCCGCGGGTCGACGTCCTGCGCTTGAATCTGGATCTGGATCAGCGCTACCCGTACCGCGGCTGAGCGGGATCGCGGGTGGCCGCGCTCGATCCACCCGCGATCCTCGAGGTCTCAGTGACCGCGGGCGATCCACTCGGCCAGGAACGGTTTCTCCGCGCCGATGGTGGTGGAATCGCCGTGCCCGGTGTGCACCGCGGTTTCCTCCGGCAGCGTCAGCAGGCGGTCGCGGATCGACTCGATGATCGTGCCGAAATCGGAGAACGAGCGACCGGTCGCGCCGGGCCCGCCCGCGAACAGCGTGTCGCCCGTGAACACGGCTTTCGCGTCGGGCAGGTGCAGGACGACCGATCCGGGGGAGTGCCCGGGCGTGTGCAGCACGTGGATCTCGGTGTCCCCCACGGGTATCCGATCGCCGTCCGTGAGCGGCTGGTAGCCGGCGTCCGGGTGGGTCATGCGCCACAGCGGCTCGTCGCCGGGATGCAGCAGGACCGGTGCGTTCAAGCGTTCGGCGAGTTCGGGCGCCACCGTCACGTGATCGTTGTGCCCGTGGGTGCACACGATCGCGCGGACGGCGCGGCCCGCGACCGCCGCGACGATCGGGCCCGCGTCGTGGGCGGCATCGATGACGACCACCTCGTCGTCGTCACCGACCAGCCAGATGTTGTTGTCCACCGCCCAGGTACCACCGTCCAGGCAGAAGTCGCCGGAGGTGACGACGCGGTCGATGCGGGCGGTCACCAGACCACCACCGAGCGCAGCACATCGCCGGTGTGCATCTCGGCGAAGGCCCGCTCCACCTGGTCGAGCCCGATGCGTTCGGTGACGAAGCGGTCCAGCGGCAACCGTCCCTGGCGGTGCAGGCCGATCAGGGTGGGGAAGTCGCGTTCCGGCAGACAGTCGCCGTACCAGGAGGATTTCAGCGCGCCGCCGCGGGAGAACAGGTCCAGCAGCGGCATCTCGATGGTCATCTCCGGAGTCGGCACGCCGACGAGCACCACCGTGCCGGCCAGGTCGCGGCCGTAGAACGCCTGCTTCCAGGTCTCGGGTCGCCCGACGGCCTCGATGACGACGTCGGCGCCCCACCCGCCGGTGTACTCCTGGATCTTCTCCACTACGTCCTCGGTGGTGGCGTCGATCGTGTGGGTGGCGCCGAAGTCCGTGGCCCAGCCCAGTTTCCGGGCGTCGCGATCCACCGCGATGATGGTCCTGGCCCCCGCCAGGCGGGCTCCGGCGATAGCCGCGTCCCCGACGCCGCCGCAGCCGATCACCGCGACAGTGTCGCCGGTCGACACGTTGCCGGTGTTCATCGCCGCGCCGATGCCCGCCATCACGCCGCAGCCGAGCAGGCCTGCCACCGCGGGGTCGGCCGCCGGATCGACCTTGGTGCACTGGCCCTCGTGCACCAAGGTCTTGTCGGCGAACGCTCCGATGCCCAGCGCGGGGGTCAGCTCGGTCCCGTCGGCGAGCGTCATCTTCTTGCTCGCGTTGCGGCTGTCGAAGCAGTACCAGGGCCGGCCCCGTTTGCACGCCCGGCACTCACCGCAGACCGCGCGCCAGTTGAGGATCACGTAGTCACCCTCCGCCACGTGGGTGACCGCGGCGCCCACGGTTTCCACCACGCCCGCCGCCTCGTGACCGAGCAGGAACGGGAAGTCGTCGGTGATACCGCCTTCGCGATAGTGCAGGTCGGTGTGGCAGACGCCGCAAGCCTGCACCCGCACCACCACGTCGTGTGGTCCGGGATCCGGGATCACCACCTCGACGATCTCGACCGGTGCGCCTTTGCTGCGGGCCACGACCCCGCGGACGGTTTCCGACACCTGTTCCTCCTCGAGCGAGTTGGTCGGGACGCGGAGCCGGCCGTTCGCCGGGCCCGCGAGCCGAACACCTGTCCATACAGTTGTTCTCGTCTAACCGAACATTACCGCCGCCGGGTGGGCAGTCCCCGCTTTCGGACGCTGAACGTCCCGGGTTGACATTCCACTTTGGAGGGTTATCCTAGACCTATATTCCACTATGGAGGGTGGAACCGTCGATAGGACCAGGCATGGACATCTCCACCGGCACCCGCGCCTCGAATGCCGAACGCGACGCCGTGGTGCGCCTGCTCGGCAGGCATATGGCAGACGGGCGGCTCGATCTGCCCGAATACGACCAGCGCGTCGCTCAGGTGTACGCCACCACCGATCGTGAGGACCTGCGCTCGGTGCTGTCCGATCTGCCCGAACTCGGCAAGGATGCCGTCGCACCGGCTTCCGCGCGCCCGCGCATCCCGATCTGGCAGCGCATCGAGGGCAGCACCTGGCTCGCCGTGAGCCTGCTGGTGCTCGTCATCTGGGGTGCGGTCTCGCTGAGCGTCGGCGCCTTGACCTACTTCTGGCCGATCTGGGTGATCGGCCCGTGGGGCGCCGTCCTCGCCTTCCGTATGGTGGCCGGCTTCGAGAACGGCCGGTTCACCGACCGCGCGAGCTGAGCCCCGCTTCTCGGCGCTGTCACCCGGAGCGCCGGGTGACAGCGCCGATTTCGTGTCCTACCACCCGCGCCGCGAGGTGGACTCGTGTGAGGGGGCCGGGTTTTCGCGCCGTGAGCCCTGATCGCCGCGATGGCGGCGGTCGGGTGGCGGTTGATCGTAGGTCCGCTCCGGGATGCGTTCGGACGGTGTCGGCCGGTCCCGCCGACCGGTCCTCGGCTCGAAGTCCATCGGCGGCTGAAGGGTGCGCCCTGACCGCCGACCGGGTCGTGAACGAGGGGAATCGGTCTCGTCGGGGTAGCGATCCGGCTGCCGGGCGACGTGCTGGTCGTCGTCGGCGAGTTCGCGGTGTCGACGTCTCGGGAGGTCGGGACGGCCGGAGGTGGGCCGGGTGGGCACTTGCGGCTCGTCCGCACCGGGCCACCGATCGCCGCGCTGCGGCGATTCGGGTTCGCCGCGTCGACGGCGCGCCGGAGGCGTTCGCGCGGGCGAGCCGTGGTCGTCGCACCGGAGGTTCTGTTGCGCCACGTCGTCGCGTGATCGTCGAGCGGCACCGGCGCGGGGGGATGAGGGTCGGGGGGCGGCGGCGCTTGGTGTGGAGCGGCGCTCGGAAGCTCTCCGAGCGGCCGGAGGTCCTTCGCGACCGGACGAGAGCCGGGCATGGTCATCGTCCACGGCTTCGGCCGACCGGCGTGCGGTCCCGGTGCCGGACGCGTCATCAGGCAGCTTGCGGAGGGACTTGCCCGCGCGCGGCGGCTGCGGTGGACGGCCCGGCTGGAGGACGGGTAGTTCGCGGGTGGTCTGCGCGGCGTTGACGCCCTTCTCCCGGTAGGTCGCGGGAATGTCGTGGGCGCGCAGCCACGCGCCGGGGTCTCGGCGAGCGCCGGCGTCCAGCCAGGGAATGGTGTCCTCGAGCAGATCGAGGAGGTCGCCGGGCCCGTCAGCGAGGGCGCTGCGAATCGCGTGGAAGGCGTCGGGGTGGAACGTCCACTTCCATTCGGAGGGCGGATGCGCACCGTCGTGCCACCGGCCGTGCACGACGAGGTCGCCGGAGCGGCCGATCCTGGCTCGCACCGTTCGCCTGCTCGATTCGATGACGAGTTCGCCCGTCTCGGTGCGGGTGATCTGCTCTGTCTCGTCATGGTCGTCGAGTTCGCCGTCGGCTTCCTCGTCGGGGTCCACGCGGCGAATCCATTTCGTCATCGCGTTCAGGGTCGGCAGGGGCAGCCGTTCGCCCGAGGCGCCGAGGCGGGTGATCCGCAATGTCCGCGCAATCCCGGTGACGAGATCGGCGCGCCCCGCGGATTCCTCGGGTTCGAGCTGGTCGTCGTCTTCGAGGTCGGCCACGGGAGCGGGCCTCGCGGCCGCCTCCGTGCGACGCGCTCGCTCGCCCCTGCCGTATGCCGTGTCCGCCCGACGCCCGGATCGGCCGGGAAAATTCCCAGGACTGGGAGTTTCGTACTGCTCGGCGTCGTCCCACGGCGGATCGGCGTCCTGCTCCGGCCCGCGCAGCTTGATCTCGAACCACGCCGCGGCCAGGGCGGCGGCGCCGAGAGCGGCCGCGAACGCCACCTCCACCCGCACATCGCCGAGCAGCGCGCTCTTGCTGCGCTCGCAGGCGTGCAGGAACACCAGGCTGCCGAGTACCAGCCCCGTGATCCGGGCAAGGCGCAGCCGCGTGCTCGTCCCTGGTGAGGGGGCAGACATCGTGGTGCGCTCCCGAACGTTCCGCTGGCGAATCAGAGGGATCGTATGTGGCCGGAGCGCGCGGCGTCAGTGCCAGTTCGAGACCGCCCGGATTCGGCTGATCGACGAGCCCGGAAGCGGACCGGCGATCGAGCGAACACGCAGGGGCGTCGCGCCGTCGCGGGCGAGGGCCCAGTGGTTCGCGGTGCGCGCGCCACCGGTCCGGACCGGGTGCTACAAACAGTGCGGCGCGCCGTCCGGGCAAACCCCGGGCACATCGAAATGCGCGCGAACCGGCGGCGAGTCGATAACCTACGGATATCGCCGAACCGCCACTCGGCCGCGTGCGCCGTCGGGGCCCGGGAGCGCCCGGCACGCGACGGATACCATGACTGGTCGCCGGATGCGCTGCCTCGACCGCGCGGAACGCCGACCGGGCAGAACACGGAAAGGTCGTCGAACTTGCACCTGAAGAGTCTGACGTTGAAGGGCTTCAAGTCCTTCGCGTCCGCGACGACGCTGCGGTTGGAGCCGGGCATCACGTGCGTGGTCGGTCCGAATGGATCGGGCAAGTCGAACGTCGTCGACGCGCTCACCTGGGTGATGGGCGAGCAGGGTGCGAAGGCGCTGCGGGGCGGCAAGATGCAGGACGTCATCTTCGCGGGCACGGCGGGGCGCGCGCCGCTCGGCCGCGCCGAGGTCACGCTGACCATCGACAATTCCGACGGCGCACTGCCGATCGACTACGCGGAGGTCTCCATCACCCGGCGCATGTTCCGCGACGGAGCGGGCGAATACGAGATCAACGGCAACTCCTGCCGCCTGATGGACGTGCAGGAACTGCTCAGCGACTCCGGTATCGGCCGCGAGATGCACGTCATCGTGGGTCAGGGGCAGCTGTCGGCGATCCTGGAGTCGCGCCCGGAGGACCGCCGCGCGTTCGTCGAAGAGGCCGCCGGTGTGCTCAAGCACCGCAAGCGCAAGGAGAAGGCGGTCCGCAAGCTGGAGGCCATGCAGGCCAACCTGGCCCGGCTCACCGACCTCACCACCGAACTGCGCAGGCAGCTCAAACCGCTGGGCAGGCAGGCCGAGGTGGCCCGAAGGGCGCAGACCGTGCAGGCCGATCTGCGTGACGCGCGGCTGCGCCTGGCCGCCGACGACCTGGTCACCCGCCGCGCGGAGCTGGCAGGTCAGCAGAGCAAGGAGGCCTACGCGCGCGAGCAGCAGATCACCGTGCAGTCCGAGCTGGACGCCGCCAACGCGGCGCTGGCGCAGCAGGAATTCCAGCTGTCCCGGTTGACGCCGAGCGCCGAGGCCGCCGCGCAGATCTGGTTCCAGCTCTCCGCGCTGGCCGAGCGGGTCAACGCGACCATCCGCATCGCGGGCGACCGGGCCCGGCACCTGGACACCACCGCTCCGGTCGGCGCGGGCCGCGACCCCGAGCAGCTCGAGGCCGAGGCCGATCGTGTCGAGGCCGAGGAGGCCGAGCTGCGCGAGGCGGTCGAGATGGCCACCGAGACGCTGGAGGCGGCCAGAGACCAGCTGGCCGAACGCGAGCACGCCGCCAAGGCCGCCGAGCAGGCGCACCTGGCCGCGGTGCGGGCGATCGCCGACCGGCGCGAGGGCGTGGCCCGGTTGGCGGGCAAGGTGGACACCTTGCGGGCCAGAGCGCAGTCGGTGGACGCGGAGATCGCGCGCCTGTCGGTCGCCATCGCCGACGCCCGCCATCGCGGCGAGGCCGCCCAGGCCGAATTCGACACGGTGCAGACCGAACTCGACGAACTCGACGCGGGCGAGGCCGGTCTGGACGCCCAGCACGAGCACGCGGTACAAGCCCTCGAACTGGCCGATCAGCGCGTCACCGAACTGCGCGAACAGGACCGCGACGCGAGCAAGCGGGTCGCCTCGCTCGGCGCGCGCATCGAGGCGCTCGGGATGAACCTCGCGCGCCGCGACGGCGTGGCCTGGCTGGTGGAGCACCGCGAACAGGGTTTGCTCGGCCCACTCTCGGCGCTGCTGCGCGTGCACGGTGGGTATGAGGCCGCCGTCGCCGCCGCGCTCGGCCCGCTGGCCGACGCCGTCGCCGCCGACACCGGCGAGTCCGCGCACGCCGCCATCCAGGCGCTCAAGGCCGCCGACGGTGGTCGCGCCGCGGTCGTCTTCGGCACCGAGAGCGCCGAGGGGCCGCACCCGGGCGCATTGCCCGGCGGCGCCCGCTGGCTGGTCGACGTGGTGGAGTGCCCCGACACCGTGCGTGGCGCGATCGCGGCGCTGACCGCGGGAATCGCCGTGGCCGAGGATCTGCCCGCCGCCCGCGCGCTGGTCGCCTCCCGGCCCGGCCTGCGCGTGGTCACCCGCGACGGCGACCTCGCCGGAAACGGCTGGCTGCTCGGCGGTTCCGATCGGGCGCCCAGCCAGCTGGAGATCCAGGCCGACATCGATGCCGCCCAGGCCGAGCTGGTGTCCGCGCAGCGGCGCGCCGAGGAACTCGAGGCCGCGCTGTCCGGCGCGCTCGAGGAACAGGCCGACCGCAAGGACGCCGTCGATCAGGCATTGCTCGCCCTGCACGAATCCGATCAGGCGCTGGTGGCGATCTACGAGCGGCTGGGCAGGCTCGGCCAGACCGCCCGCACCGCGCACGCGGAGAGCGAACGGCTGCTCGGCCAGCGCGACGACGCCGAGGCCAACCGGGAAGAGGCGCTGGCCGCGCTGGCCGACCTGGAGGATCGCCTGCGGCACGCGGAATTCGAACAGTCCGAGGTGGATGCCGACGGCGCGGGCGCCGCGGGTACCGAAGCCGCGGGCCGCGCGCGCGAGGAGGCGGCGTCCGCGCTGGCCGAGGCGCGCGCGATGGAGGTCGAGGCCCGGCTCGCCGTGCGCACCGCCGAGGAACGCGCGGAATCGGTACGCGGCAAGGCGGAGTCGCTACGCCGTGCCGCTCGTGCCGAGCGGGAGAACCGCGCCCGCGCCGAACGCGCGGCGGCCGCGCGCAAGAAGGCGGCCGAGGTGGCCGCCGCTGTCGCCGAATCCGGTGCGAAGATCGCCGCCGAGCTCGAGCGGGTGGTCGCCGCGGCGGGCGCCCGCAGGGACGAGCTGGTGCGCAAGCGCTCGGAGTGCGCCGCGCAGGTCGAGCAGATCAAGGAGCGGGTGCGTGCGCTCACCGCGCAGCTGTCCCAGCTCACCGACGCCGTGCACCGGGACGAGGTGGCGAAGGCGCAAGCGGCGCTGCGCATCGAGCAACTGGAGGCGACGATCGCCGAGCAGTTCGGCATCGCGTTGAACGATCTGATCGCCGAGTACGGTCCGGACGTGCCGCTGCCGCCCTCGGCGCTGGAACTACAGGAGTACGAGCAGGCCAAGGAGCGGGGCGAGCAGGTCAGCGAGCCCGCACCGATGCCCTACGACCGGCAGACCCAGGAGCGTCGCGCCAAGCGCGCGGAGAAGGATCTGGCCACCCTCGGCAAGGTGAATCCGCTGGCACTGGAGGAATTCGCGGCGCTGGAGGAGCGCTACAACTTCCTGGCCACCCAGCTCGAGGACGTCAAGAGCGCGCGCAAGGATCTGCTCGACGTGGTCGCCGAGGTCGACGCCCGCATCCTCCAGGTCTTCACCGAGGCATACGCCGACGTGGAGCGCGAGTTCGTCGGGGTGTTCGCGAAACTGTTCCCCGGCGGCGAGGGCAGGCTGCTGCTCACCGACCCCTCCGACATGCTCACCACCGGCATCGAGGTGGAGGCCCGTCCGCCGGGCAAGAAGGTCAAGCGGCTCTCGCTGCTGTCCGGCGGAGAGAAGTCGCTCACCGCGGTCGCGTTGCTGGTGGCCATCTTCCGCGCCCGGCCCTCGCCGTTCTATGTGATGGACGAGGTCGAAGCCGCGCTCGACGACACCAACCTGCGTCGCCTGATCGGCTTGTTCGAGCAGCTGCGGGAGAAGAGCCAGCTGATCGTCATCACCCACCAGAAGCCGACGATGGAGATCGCCGACGCGCTCTACGGCGTCAGCATGCGCGGCGACGGCATCACCCAGGTGATCTCCCAGCGGCTGCGCGGGGAGAATCTGGCGCCGGTCGGCGCGGCGGGCTGAGCCGCCGCGCGGTCACCCGCCGGTCGCGGGGAGGGTGACCGTGCCGGCGTCCAGGTCGACCAGCGGATCGTCACCGGAGACGCGGTCGTCGAGCTTCGCGACCGCCACCCATTCCTTGCGCTCGTGGATGTGCTTGCGCGACGGGCCGAATATCTCGTCGACTTCCGCGCCCACCGGGTCGCGCCGGGGACGGCGGGATGCTCGGCGCATGCGTAACACCGTGCCGAGGGTACGCCTGGCGGGGCGATCACCCCGGCGAGCTGGGCGGCGGCTGAGCAGACGTCCGCGGCATCGTCCGCCGACCGGTCACGCCGTCACATGCGGATCGGCCGGGCTCTTGTCAGCTGACCGCGGCGGTGGCCTTTTCGCCGTCCAGCAGCGCTTTGATCTGCGCCGCACCGGTTTCGGCGAGCCAGGTGTCGAATGTCCGCAGGCCGGGATGGATTTCGCGGGTCTCGTCGACATCGGCGCGCCAGCCGCCGGTGTGGCGCATCGAACGCCAGGTATTGCCGATCTCCGCGCCGATCGCGTCCGCCTCGGCCTCGCCGACCTCCTGATACCGGACGGAGTGGCCGGTGGCCGCGCTGATCGCCGCGGCGGCCGCGGGCGGGGCGAGCACGTCGCCCGCGAGTTCGAGGACGCGGCCGTGGAATCGATCCGGGTCGGCGAAGACGAGACCGGCGATATCGCCGATATCCGCCAAGGCGATCACCTTCATCGGCCCTTCGGCCGGGAAGAGATGCCGGTGTACGCCGTCGAAGATGCCGTCGACCGGTGAGGTGCGCAGCAGGTAGTTCTCCATGAACCGCACCGGGCGCAGCAGGGTGTAGCGGGCGCCGCTGGCGATGACGGCGTCTTCGATGCGCTTCTTGCCCGTCACGCCCCACGACGCGTTGTCGCCCATCGAGGCGATGCCGGTGAACACGATCTGCCGAACGCCGGCGTCGCGCGCCGCGTCCACGACCGCTCGTCCGCGCGCGGCTTCCAGGTCGACATCCCAGCCCTGCGGACGGTATGCGGCCGGCGGGACCAGGAACAGCCCGGTGACACCGGCCAGCGCCGCGGGCAAGGTCTCCGGGGCGTCGAAGTCGCCGACGACGAGTTCGGCGCCCGCCGCGGCCAGGGCCTGTGCGGCCGGTGCCTGCGCGTCGCGGACCAGCGCGCGCACCGCCCTGCCGTCCGCCAGTAGCCTGCGGGCGGTCACTCCGCCCTGCTTGCCGGTGGCGCCGGTGACCAGGATGAGGTTGTGCTGAGGGGACATGCTCCGCCTTCTCTGCTCGTTAGAATCGGGTCGGTCAACCCGGATTCGGACGATACGGGTGGCTCGACCCGATTCACCAGGTCGCTTCCAGGAAGGCCGTAACGAAATGACCACCTCGCTCGCCCCGGACGGGCTGTCCCGAGCCGATGCCCGGCGCAACCGCGCCCTCGTGCTGGCGGCCGCGCAGCGGGCCTTCGCGGAGCAGGGCGCCTCGGTGTCGCTCGCCGAGGTCGCCCGCAGGGCGGGCGTCGGCGCGGGCACCGTCTACCGCCACTTCCCGACGAAAGCCGCTCTGCTGGAAGCCGTTATGCAGCAGCGCATCGACCGGTTGGCGAAAATGGCCGCCGACCGTCTCGGCGCCGCCGATCCCGGCGCCGCCTTCTTCGACCTGTGCACCGCCGTGATCGCCACGACCCCGGGTAACCAGGCGCTGTGCGATCTGGTCCAGTCCGACGACGGGTGGCCGCGTGCGCTGTTGCAGGGCGCGGGCGTGCGTTTTCATCGCGCGCTGGGCGCGCTGCTGGCCGCGGCCCAGCGCGAGGGGGCGGTCCGGGCCGACATCGAACTCGACGACGTGCTGGCGATCTTCACCGGATGCGTTGCGATTCAACAACTCCGCAAGGCGCGGGGCGAAGTGGACCGCACCGCGGCGCTCGTGCTCGACGCGCTGCGCGCCCGGCCGGGCGGTCCGGCGGTGACGAAACAGGATGCCGGGATCGAAAACCGTAACGAATCAGTCGAACGTAACGAAACCGGGGACGGTCGCTGCCCGGTGTGCCACGCGGCGGTGCCGCGGGCCGGGACGGGCCGCCGGGCCAGGTATTGCTCGGCGGCATGCCGCCAGAAGGCGCATCGCAGGCGTGTTGCGGCGGCCCGGTAGGGAGAATGGCGCATCTGTGCCATTCGGTGCTCTACTGCGCCACCCATCCGATCGGACGCCGGTTCGCCGTCGGGGGCGGTGGATCCTCGCGGCGACCCGCCGGGGGCCGAGGAAGAGAATTCCCCCTCGCTCAGAGCAGGTCGCTGACGTCGTCGGGCACGTCGACGGCGTACTTGCGCAGAATGTCCATCGAGATCACTTCCAGGGCGTTCTCGTGGGTGGCCGCCAGCACCACGGGCGCGGCCACGCCGTCCTCGTGTGCGTGCAGCCACCGCACGGCCACCACGCACCACCGATCGCCTGGCTGGAGGCCAGGAAAATTGTTCTCCGGACGCGGCGTGCTCAAATCATTTCCGATGGACGCTTGATGCTCCAGGAATTCTGCCGTGACGACGGTGCACACGGTGTGGCTGCCCAGATCCTCCGGCCCGGTACTGCAGCAGCCGTCCCGGTAGAAGCCGGTGAGAGGATCGGTGCCGCACTCTTCCAGCGGCCCCCCAAGCACGTTTCGATCGGTCACGTCGCCGATCCTATTGTCCCTTCGCGAGAAGTTCCGCAGGACAAGAAATCTCGGGGGCTGTGTCGGTACCGGGCAGGGCTCGTGCACGGCCCGGTATCTGCGGTGTTCCCCGAGGTCACGCCGTCGGCCCGGTGGTGCGACTCGCGCGGCGGGTGCGGCTCGGGGCCCGGCACGTGATGGTCGGTCTGCAAGGATGGTCCGCGTGAGTCCCGAAGTCTGGATCCTGATCGCCGCGGTCGCCGCACTGCTGCTCGTCGTGCTCGTCGCCGGTTTCGTCCGGTACCGGCGCGGCCGCGTGTCGCTGACACCGCCCACGCAGGACAAGGAGGTGACCGACCGGTCCGGTGGCTACACCGCGTCCGGCGGATTCACCTTCAGCAGGGGCGGCACGGCGACCGAGCCGCAACCGGTCGAGCGCACCGACACCGAAGGACAGCCGCACGTCGGCGACGACGCCGCGATCCCGCGTGACGCGCCCAAACGCGGCATCACCAATGTTCCGTTGCCGGAGGCGGACGTCGCCGAGGCCCCGCCCGCGGCCGGTGCCGCCGCTCCTGCCGAACCGGAGACGGCGGAGCCCGCCACCGGCGAGGCGGCAGCGCCGGAGCGCCCCGTGACCGGCACCGCGCCGGTCACGGCCGACGACACCGAGGTCGCGGACGCTACCGCCGACACCGCGGCCTCGGATGCCACCGCCACCGGAGTCGTCGCTCCCGACACGCCCGCCGGCGTCGAGGCGCCTGTCGCACTGGAGGAGATCGAGCCCACCGCCGGACGCCTGGTCCGGCTGCGCGGACGGCTGTCGCGCTCGCAGAACGCCGTCGGCAAGAGCCTGCTCGGCCTGCTCGGCGGCGGTGACCTGGACGACGACTCGTGGGAAGAGGTCGAGGACACCCTCGTGCTCGCCGACCTGGGCACCGCCAGCACCACGGCCGTCGTCTCCCGGCTGCGTGCGGAGATGGCGGCGCGCAGCGTGCGCACCACCGACGAGGCGCGTGCGGTGCTGCGCGACGTGCTCGTCGAGCAGTTGCGACCGGAACTGGACCGCGCGGTGCGCGCGCTGCCGCACCCGGACCATCCGTCGATTCTGCTCGTGGTCGGCGTGAACGGCACCGGTAAGACCACCACCACCGGCAAGCTCGCGCGTGTGCTCGTCGCCGACGGGCGCCGGGTGCTGCTCGGCGCGGCCGACACCTTCCGTGCCGCGGCCGCGGACCAGTTGCAGACCTGGGGTGAGCGGGTCGGCGCCGACACCGTCCGCGGCCGCGAGGGCGCCGATCCGGCCGCGGTCGCGTTCGACGCGGTGGCGGCGGGCGTCGAGCGCGGCGTCGATGTGGTGCTGATCGACACCGCGGGGCGGCTGCACACGAAGACGGGGCTGATGGACGAACTGGGCAAGGTCAAGCGGGTCGTGGAGAAGAAGGCCGCCGTGGACGAGGTCCTCCTCGTGCTGGACGCGACGGTCGGGCAGAACGGACTGACCCAGGCCCGGGTGTTCGCCGAAGTGGTGGATATCACCGGTGTCGTGCTGACCAAGCTGGACGGCACGGCCAAGGGTGGCATCGTCTTCCAGGTCCAGCACGAACTGGGCGTGCCGGTGAAGCTGGTCGGACTCGGCGAGGGCGCCGACGATCTGGCTCCGTTCGAGCCGGCCGCGTTCGTGGACGCGCTGCTGGGCTGATCCTTCCGCTTCGAAAGGGGCTGCGACTCGTGGCGTTCCGGTCGGCGGCGCGCCGCGAGACGCTCCCCGCCGGGATGCGAGGCCGATCACACCCCGGATGTTTGCCGAGTCCTCCTCCGCTGTAACGAATGTCCGATTCCCCGGCGCGGGCCTCACAACGCCGCGAAACGCCCGGTGTAGGTGACGAAACGTAGTGGCAACACGGCTGCGCCATCCGTTCACGTAGGTGAAACACATCAGCTCTACGGATGAAACACCGAGTAAGGACCCTTCTGTTCAGGTCCATTTGCCGGAATCGGCGGGGCCCGAGATGAGGAGGACATTAAGGTGGCTTTTCCACTTACCGGTGCACCGGATACCGGTGACACCGCCTGGATGCTGGCGAGCTCGGCGCTGGTGTTGCTGATGACGCCGGGCCTTGCTTTCTTCTACGGTGGCATGGTCCGGTCGAAGTACGTGCTCAACATGATCATGATGAGCATCAGCGCCATGGGCCTGGTCGGCGTGCTGTGGTCGCTGTACGGATACTCGACGGCTTTCGGCGACAACAAATTCGGCGTGATCGGTGACCCGACGCAGTTCTTCGGCCTGAAGGGCTTGATCGGGGGCAACTCGGTCGCCGAGGTCAAGGACGCGGCGGGCGCGGTCACCACCGAAGCGGTGAACATCCCGCTCGCGGGCACGATTCCGGCCACCGTCTTCGTCGCCTTCCAGTTGATGTTCGCCATCATCACGGTTGCCCTCATCTCGGGCGCGGTCGCCGACCGCTTGAAGTTCGGCGCGTGGCTGCTGTTCGCGGGCATCTGGTCCACGGTGGTCTACTTCCCGGTCGCGCACTGGGTGTTCGACTTCGACGTCAAGGACGCCGACGGCAACGTCGTGCACGAGGGCGGCTGGATCGCGAACAAACTGCTCGCGGTCGACTTCGCGGGTGGCACGGCGGTGCACATCAACGCCGGTGCCGCCGGTCTGGCCCTGGTGCTGGTGCTCGGCAAGCGCAAGGGCTGGCCGACGACCCCGTTCCGTCCGCACAACCTGCCGTTCGTCATGCTGGGCGCCGGTCTGCTGTGGTTCGGCTGGTTCGGCTTCAACGCCGGTTCCGCGGTGACCTCCGGCGGCCTCGCCGGTTCGACCTTCGTCACCACCACCGTCGCGACCTGCGCCGCCATGCTGGCCTGGCTGCTGGTGGAGAAGATCCGCGACGGCAAGCCCACCTCGCTCGGCGCGGCCTCGGGCATCGTGGCGGGCCTGGTCGCCATCACCCCGTCGTGTTCCTCGGTGAACGTGCTCGGCGCGCTGGCCATCGGCGCGGTCGCGGGCGCGTTGTGCGCCCTCGCGGTCGGCCTGAAGTTCAAGTTCGGTTTCGACGACTCGCTCGACGTGGTCGGCGTGCACCTGGTCGGCGGCATCGTCGGCACCCTGATGGTCGGTTTCGTCGCGGCGCCCGAGGCGGGCGCGGGCAAGACCGGTCTGCTCTACGGCGGTGGCGTCGATCAGTTGTGGCGGCAAGCGGTGGGCGCCGGTGTGGTACTTGCGTTCTCCTTCGTCGCGACGCTGATCATTGCCTATATCGTGAAGTTCACCATTGGGCTGCGCGTGAGCGAGGAAGCAGAGTCGGTGGGCTTGGACGAGTCCGAGCACGCGGAAACCGCCTACGACTTCGCCGCTCTGGGTAGCACGGCACGTTCGGCCGTCAAGGAGGCATGACGACATGAAACTGATCACCGCAATCGTCAAACCGTTCACGCTCGAGGACGTCAAGTCCGGGCTCGAGCAGGCGGGTGTGCTGGGCATGACCGTCAGCGAGGTCCAAGGGTACGGCCGGCAGAAGGGGCACACCGAGGTGTACCGCGGCGCGGAGTACTCCGTCGACTTCGTGCCGAAGGTCCGCGTGGAGGTCGTCGTGGACGACGCGTCCGTCGACAAGGTCGTGGAAGTGATCGTGGAGGCCTCCCGCACCGGCAAGATCGGCGACGGCAAGGTCTGGGTCACCCCGGTGGAGTCCATCATCCGGGTCCGGACCGGCGAACGCGGCACCGACGCGCTGTAGCGGGATATCGATCGAGCGGCGGCCCCGCTCCCGCCGGAGCTCCGGCCGGGGCGGGGCCGCGCGCATGAACTGGGCGGTGGGTTGTGGGTAGTCAGTACGAGCACGACGGTGAGCCGAAGGTCACCGGAGGCAGCGGCAAGGTGTCCAACGGGGCGGCCGACCTGGTCCGCGCGCGAACCCAACTGCTCGACGGCGGCCAGCCGCGCAATCCCCGGCTGGACGCCGAGTCGCTGCGCCATGCCTTGGTCGACCTCTACGAACTGTGGCTCACGAGCAAGGGCGCGGAACTGGGCATCGCCCCCGACAGCGGCTTGGCCGTGGTGGCGGTCGGCGGTCTGGGCCGCGGCGAGATGCTGCCGTACTCCGATCTGGATCTGGTGCTTCTGCACGACGACGTCGACCCGGCCCGGGTGGCCGAGGTCGCCGATCAGCTCTGGTATCCGCTGTGGGACGCGCACATCAAACTCGACCACAGTGTGCGGACCGTTCCGCAGGCGTTGCGGGTGGCCGCGGACGATCTCATCGCCGCGCTGGGCATGCTCGAGGCCAGGCACATCGTCGGCGACCAGGACTTGAGCAATCTGCTGATCGGCGGGGTGCGCCGGGAATGGCGCACCGGCATCCGCTCCCGCTTCGACGAGCTCATCGCCCAGGCGCACACCCGATGGGAGCGCAACGGCGAGATCGCCCACCGCGCCGAGCCCGATCTGAAGAACGGGCGCGGCGGCCTGCGCGACATCCAGCTGCTCGACGCGCTGGCCATCGCCCAGCTGACCGACGCCATGCCCGGCCTCGGTCCGGACGTGCCCGGCGGCGGATTGAAACAGGCGCATCGGCGCCTGCTCGACGTACGCACCGAGCTGCACCGGGTGGCGGGCCGGGCCCGCGACCAGCTGCGGGCGCAGGACGCCGACGAGATCGGCGCGGCCCTGCGCGTCGGCGATCGGTTCGATCTGGCTCGCACCCTGAGCGATTCGGCCCGGACGGTCAGTTACTCCGTGGACGTCGGGTTGCGCACCGCGGCCAACGCGCTGCCGCGCCGGGGCTTGGCGCGCCTGCGCCGGATGCCGGTGCGCAGGCCGCTGGACGAGGGAGTGGTCGAGCACGCGGGCGAGGTCGTGCTGGCCCGGGATGCCCGCCCGCAGCGCGATCCCGGCCTCATCCTGCGCGTGGCGGCGGCGTCCGCGCAGACCGGCCTGCCGATGTCGGCCACCACCCTCAACCGGCTCTCCGAGGACGCCCCCGAGCTACGCGAGCCGTGGCCCAAGGACGCCCTCAACGACCTGCTGGTCCTGTTGGGCGCGGGCCGCGGCACCATCGACGCGGTCGAGGCGCTCGACCGGACCGGACTGTGGGGCAGGCTGCTGCCGGAATGGGGCGCCGTGCGCGACCTGCCGCCGCGCGATGTCCAGCACATCTGGACCGTCGACCGCCACCTCATGGAGACGGTCGCCTACGCGGGCGGCCTGAGCACCCGGGTGGCCCGCCCGGACCTGCTCGCCCTCGGCGCGCTGCTGCACGACATCGGCAAGGGGCGCGCGGGCGATCACAGCCTCGTCGGCGCGGAACTCGCCACGCACATCGGCCGCCGCCTCGGTTTGTGGCCCTCGGACGTGCGGACGCTCAGCGCGATCGTCCGCCACCACCTGCTGCTGCCGGAAACCGCCACCCGGCGCGACCTGTCCGATCCGGAGACGGTGCGCTCCGTCGTCGACACCCTCGACGGCGATCCGCAGCTGCTGGAACTGCTGCACACCCTGGCCGAGGCGGACTCGCTGGCCACCGGTCCCGGCGTATGGGGCGACTGGAAGGCCTCGTTGATCGGTGAGCTGGTCCGCCGCTGCCGAATGGTCATGGCCGGCGACCAGCTGCCGACGCCGGAGCCGATCGCACCGGAGCTGATCGAGAAGGCCCGAGCGGGCGGGGTGCACGTGGATCTGAAGCCGGGTGAGAGTAAACACACCTACACGGTGACCGTCATCGCGCCGGACAGCCCAGGGCTGCTCTCCGACGCCGCCGGCGTCCTCGCGCTGCACTCGCTGCGGGTGCTGTCGGCCGCGCTGGGGGTCGAAGGCGCGTCCGCGGTGGACACTTTCGTCGTCGCTCCCACATTCGGCGATCCGCCGGACCCGGGCCTGCTGCGCCAGGAACTGATCCGCGCCACGGCCGGCGATCTGGATGTGCCCGGGGCGCTGGCCAAACGCGAGCGGGAGGCGAGCACCATCGGCCGGAGCAGGTACGCGCAGGCTCGGCCCCGAGTGATCTGGTCGGACACCTCCGCACCCGGCCAGGTGATCCTGGAGTTGCGCGCCGAGGACCGGGTCGGCCTGCTCAGCCGCCTGGCCGCCGAACTGGCCGCCTGCGGAGCCGACGTCCGCTGGGCCAAGGTCGTCACGATGGGGTCGGCGGTGGTCGACAGCTTCTGTCTGGATCTGGGATCCGAGGACGGCCCCGCCCGCCGGGAAGCGATCGAGAAAGCGCTCCTCGCGGTGGTTCCCAAAACTGCGCCCAAACCGCCAGAAGCGACTGCTTCCGATCCGGAAAGTAGCCGCTAGCTGCGAGTAATCCGGTGATCAATCTGTTGCAGGATATTTGCTGCATCCGAACTCCCGCTCGGCGGCCGGACCATACGATCTAGGGCGTCCGGCTATCGCGAGCACGAGGGGAGCAGGTCGATGGCAATCGAAGTCGTTTCGGCGTCCACGATGACGAGTGACGAGACCACGCACATGGCCCGCTGCGTCGGCGGCGACCGCTGGGTGGTCTCCTGGCTTCCGGGTCGCACGTTGACCGGGCGACAGGCGGTGACCGCGATGACGATCGCGTCCAGGGTCGCGACCTCGCCCATCCCGAGCACGGCGGAGTGGGCGGTGCTCGACGACCTGGCCCTGGAACTGGGCCTGACCGCCAACGAGGCGGTCTTCATGGTCGCCGAGGAGAACCACGACTACCGCAAAACCGCCAAGCCGCGCCGCCGCGTGCTCGACTAGCAGGCCCGCGCTCGGCCCGGAAGGACGCACCGCCTGCGCGAACACGCGGGTGATCCCATTACCCTGGGAGAGAATGTGACGTCCCCCGAGATCAGGAGCGCGATCGGTGTTCGAATCCCTGTCCGACCGGCTTACCGGTGCCCTCAAGGATCTGCGCGGTAAGGGGCGTCTGTCACCGGCCGACATCGACGCCACCTGCCGCGAGATCCGCCTCGCGCTGCTGGAGGCCGACGTCGCGCTGCCCGTCGTCCGCGGCTTCATCGGACGGATCAAGGAGCGCGCCAAGGGCGCGGAGGTCAGCGCGGCGCTGAACCCGGCCCAGCAGGTCGTGAAGATCGTCAACGAGGAACTCGTCGGCATCCTCGGCGGCGAGACCAGGCGGCTGAACCTGGCCAAGAACCCGCCGACGGTGGTCATGCTGGCCGGTCTGCAGGGTTCCGGTAAGACCACGCTCGCGGGCAAGCTGGCGAAATTGCTGAAGGGGCAGGGGCATCAGCCACTGCTGGTGGCGTGCGACCTGCAGCGTCCCGGCGCCGTCACCCAGCTGCAAGTGGTCGGCGAGCGCGCGGGCGTGCCCGTCTACGCGCCGCACCCCGGCACGTCCGTCGGCGGCGGGGAGAACCCGCTGGGCATCTCGGCCGCCGATCCGGTGAACGTGGCGCGCGGCGGTGTCGAGGAGGCGCGCCAGAAGCAGTACGACGTCGTCATCGTCGACACCGCGGGCCGCCTCGGCATCGACGAGGAACTCATGCGCCAAGCGGCGGGCATCCGCGACGCCGTGCAACCGGACGAGACCCTGTTCGTGCTCGACGCGATGATCGGCCAGGACGCGGTCAACACCGCCGAGGCGTTCCGCGACGGCGTCGGCTTCACCGGTGTGGTGCTCACCAAGCTCGACGGCGACGCCCGCGGTGGCGCGGCGCTGAGCGTCCGCGAGGTCACCGGTGTGCCGATCCTGTACGCCTCGACCGGTGAGAAGCTCGAGGACTTCGACGTCTTCCACCCGGACCGTATGGCCAGCCGCATCCTCGGCATGGGTGACGTGCTCACCCTGATCGAGCAGGCCGAGCAGGTCTACGACGCCAAGCAGGCCGAGGAGGCCGCGCGCAAGATCGGCAGCGGCGAGCTCACCCTCGAGGACTTCCTCGACCAGATGCTGGCCATCCGCAAGATGGGCCCGATCGGCAACCTGCTCGGCATGCTGCCGGGCGCGGGCCAGATGAAGGACATGCTCGCGCAGGTCGACGACAAGCAGCTCGATCGCGTGCAGGCGATCATCCGCGGCATGACCCCGGCCGAACGGGCGAATCCGAAGATCATCAACGCCTCCCGCCGCCTGCGCATCGCCAACGGTTCCGGCGTTCAGGTCTCCGACGTCAATCAGCTCGTCGACCGCTTCTTCGAGGCCAAGAAGATGATGGCGATGATGGGCCGCCAGATGGGGCTGCCCGGCAGCCGCCGCGGCAACGCGAAGAAGGGCAAGAAGGGTAAGAAGGGTGGCCGCGGCCCCACGCCGCCGAAGGTGCGCGGCGGCTTCCCGGGCATGCCTGGAATGCCCGGCATGCCCGCAGGTATGCCCGACCTGTCGAACATGCCCGCCGGTTTGGACGAGTTGCCGCCCGGGTTGGAGGGGTTCGACCTCAGCAAGCTGAAGTTCCCGAAGAAGTAGGGCACTTCGCCGCGGCAGGACCCTTCGGTCGGATGGGCGTCGCCGTCCCGCGGTCACTCGGTGCGTGGATGACTGTCGCGGGAATCGCCCAGTAGGTTGGAGGCGGCCGGTGACATCCAGGAGGTTGTTCGTGCATCTGCGAGGTGTGGTTCTCCCCGAAGACGAGGTGCGCGATCTCTGGGTGCGGGACGGCCTGGTGTCCTTCGAACCCGTACCGGGCGCCGAAACGCTGTGCGACGCGGGATGGATCGTGCCGGGGCTGGTCGACGCGCACTGCCACGTCGGGATCCGGTACGGCGGCGGCCACGAGGACCGCGCGGGCGCCGTCGCGCAAGCCGAGACCGAGCGTGACGCCGGGGCGCTGCTGCTGCGCGACGCGGGCTCGCCGATCGACACCCGTTTCATCGACGACCACGAGGACCTGCCGCGGATCATCCGCGCGGGCCGCCACATCGCCCGCCCGAAGCGCTACATCCGCGAACTGGGCATCGAACTCGACGACGAACGCGATCTGCCGGAGATCGTCGCCGAGCAGGCCCGCCTCGGCGACGGCTGGGTCAAGATCGTCGGCGACTGGATCGACCGCTCCATGGGCGACCTGCGTCCACTGTGGAGCGACGCGATCCTCAAGGAGGCCATCGACGCGGCGCACGCCAACGGCGCCCGGGTCACCGCGCACGTCTTCGGCGAGGACGCGCTACCCGGCTTGATCAACGCCGGTATCGACTGCCTGGAGCACGGCACCGGCCTCACCGACGAAACCATCGAGATGATGGTCGAGCACCGCACCGCTCTGGTCCCCACCCTGGTCAATATCGACACCTTCCCCGACATCGCCGACAGCGCGGGCAAATTCCCCGTATACGCCTCGCACATGCGCGATCTGCACCGTCGGGTGCGCGGCACGGTCGCCGCCGCGCACGAGGCGGGCGTGCCGATCTTCGCGGGCACCGACGCGGGCGGCTCCATTCGCCACGGGCGCATCGCCGACGAGATCGCCGCGCTCGGCGCCGCGGGCCTGTCCCCGCACGACGCGCTCGGCGCGGCTTCCTGGAATGCCCGCGACTGGCTCGGGCGGCCCGGCATCGAAGACGGTGCGCCCGCGGATTTCGTCGTCTATCAAGCGGATCCGCGCACCCATCCGGAAACGCTCGGCACGCCGTACGCCGTCGTCCTGCGCGGGCGCGTGTACGGCGCGCACGGCCCGGTCACCGGCCATCGATAACTCGTCATCGCGGCTCACCCGCGCGTTCGCCGACGCGGCGTAAGGTCGGATTCCGTGACGATTCGCCTCGGTTATCAGATGCCCAACTTCAGCTACGGCAAGTCGGTGCGCGAACTCTTCCCCACGGTTGTCGCGCAGGCCCGAGAGGCCGAAGCCGCCGGTTTCGACACGGCCTTCGTAATGGACCACTTCTATCAGCTGCCCGGCATCGGCACGCCCGACGAGCCGATGCTCGAGGCGTACACCGCGCTCGGCGGTCTGGCCACGGCGACGGAGCGAATCCAGTTGTCGGCGTTGGTCACCGGCAACACCTACCGCAACCCGGCCATGCTCGCCAAGACCGTCACGACGCTGGACGTGGTCAGCGGTGGCCGCGCGGTGCTCGGCATCGGCGCGGGCTGGTTCGAACTCGAGCACCGCTCCTTCGGCTACGAATTCGGAACGTTCACCGACCGCTTCGAGCGGCTGGAGGAGGCCCTGCGGATCATCCAGCCGATGCTGCGCGGGGAACGCCCCACGTTCCAGGGCAAGTGGTATCAGGTCGAGCAGGCCATGAACGAGCCGCGCGTCCGCGACGATCTGCCGATCCTGCTCGGCGGCAGCGGCGAGAAGAAGACCTTCGGCCTGGCCGCCCGCTTCGCCGACCACCTCAACATCATCTGCAACGCCTCCGAACTGCCGCGCAAGATCGAGGCGCTGCGGGCACGCTGTGCCGAAGCCGGCCGGGACCCGCAGACCCTGGAGACCAGCTACCTGTGCTTCGTGATGATGGACGAGGACGGCGATCTGGTACGCAAGCAGCAGCGGGATTACCTGAGCCGCATGGGTATCGACCTGTCGGCGATGTCGGACTCCGAGCGCGCGCAGAGTCCGGCCGACCGTCAGTTCGTCGGCACACCAGACGATGTTGCCGAACAGCTGCGGACCCGCGTGCTGGACCAGGGCGTCGACGGACTGATCATCAACATGGTGTTCAACGGGCACGAGGCGGGCGCGGTCGAGCTCGCCGGACGCACTTTTGCTCCGCTGGTGCGCTGACGAGCGAGAACCGGGTCCGAATGCCGTTGGCGCTGGATACAATCGGCCGATGATAGCCCCTCCGTGGCGCGCCTCGTACGGTATCGACGCGCCGTCGGTGCTGCTGTTGCTGGGAGTTCTCGCGGTCGGGTATCTCGCCGCCGCCCTGGTGGTGGCGCTGTTCGGGCAGCTGCGCCCGAGCCTGCTGCTCCTGCTCATCGGCGTCGTGCTGGCGGCGCAGTTCGGGCTGTTCCTGCACGCGACCCGCCGGGGCAAGTTCCGGGTCTGGGCGGGTCTGCTCGACGACCTCGACCTGCGCGGCGACGAACGACTACTGGACATGGGATGCGGCCGCGGGGCGGTGCTGCTCGCCGCCGCGCGGCGCCTGCCCGCCGGGCGCGCGGTGGGCCTGGA
Source organism: Nocardia sp. NPDC041819 (assembly GCF_055590505.1). Classification (NCBI taxonomy): domain Bacteria; kingdom Bacillati; phylum Actinomycetota; class Actinomycetes; order Mycobacteriales; family Nocardiaceae; genus Nocardia; species Nocardia sp. NPDC041819. The sequence continues at coordinate 505,127 of NZ_JBVJAP010000001.1, forward strand.
CCTGTGGTGCTCGGCCGACCACTGCGGGAACATCCCGGCCACCGCCGAGCAGAACGCGCTCGCCGAGAACGTCGCCGACCGGATCGAGTTGCGCACCGGCGACATGACCCGCATGCCCTTTCCGGACGGCGCGTTCGACGTCGTCGTCTCCAGCTTGGCGATTCACACCATCAAGACCGCCGAGGGCCGCGCGAGCGCGGTCCGGGAGGCGTGCCGCGTCCTGCGTCCCGGCGGCAAGCTGGTCATCGTGGATATCGGCAAGACCCGCGATTACCGCGCTGTCGTGGCAGCGCACGGCGCGACAGCCCTCACCCTGCGCCCCGTGGGATGGCAGATGTGGTGGGGCGGTCCCTGGGTGCCCACCCGCGCGCTCACCGCCACCGCTCCGGCCTAGCCGCACCGAGGACGCGATTTCCGGCGTGATCATGCGGTCTGGCACAATGGACCACCGTCCTTCCGGACAAGTGGCAGCCCGTCTCCGGTTCCGTACCGCGCGGCGGTCACACACTCGAAAGCGCAAAACCGGGCTCGCAGACCATGCGGGTCGCCGAATTGCGTCGTGACCAACCAACGAAAGGCAGATCAGCAGTGGCTGTTCGCATCAAGCTCACCCGCCTGGGCAAGATCCGCAACCCGCAGTACCGCGTCGTCGTCGCCGACGCCCGCACCCGCCGCGACGGCCGGGCCATCGAGTCCATCGGCAAGTACCACCCGAAGGAAGAGCCCTCGCTGATCGAGATCAACTCCGAGCGCGTGCAGTACTGGCTGGGCGTCGGCGCGCAGCCGACCGAGCCGGTCCTCCAGCTGCTGAAGATCACCGGCGACTGGCAGAAGTTCAAGGGCATCGAGGGCGCCGAGGGCACCCTGAAGTCCAAGCCGGCCAAGCCCTCCAAGCTGGACCTGTTCAACGCCGCGCTGGCCGCAGCCGACAACGAGCCGGTCGCCGAGGCGGTCACCCCCAAGAAGAAGGGCAAGAAGGACGCCGAAGAGGGCGCCGAGTCCGCCGAGGCCGCCGAGTAATGAGCCGGCCTCACCCGTCCACCCGATACCCGTCCCGAGCCGTGCACAGATCGGCCCCGACGGGTGAGTTGCGTCTCGAGGTGATGGAACAGTGAGCGCCGTCGTCGCCGATGCCGTCGAGCACTTGGTGCGCGGCATCGTCGCCAACCCCGACGACGTCCGCGTCGAGCTGATCACCGGCCGCCGCGGGCGCACCGTCGAGGTGCACGTCCATCCCGATGACCTGGGTAAGGTGATCGGCCGCGGCGGACGTACCGCGACCGCGCTGCGCACCCTCGTGGCCGGTATCGGCGGCCGGGGCATCCGGGTCGACGTGGTCGACACCGACCAGTAGATGGAACTCGTCGTCGGACGGGTCGCCAAGTCGCACGGCGTGCGCGGCGAACTCGTCGTCGAGGTACGCACCGACGAGCCCGAAGCGCGTTTCGCGCCGGGCACGACATTGCGCGGCCGGCTGCCCCGGGCGGCGGAGATCCGCGAGTTCACCGTGGAGTCGGCCCGGGAGCACTCGGGCCGGCTTCTGGTGTGCCTGGACGGCGTGACCGACCGCACCGGGTCCGACGCGCTGCGCGGCATGCTGTTCGTGGTCGACAGCGCCGAACTCCCGCCTTCCGAGGATCCGGACGAGTTCTACGACCACGAGCTGGAGGGGCTGGAGGTCCGGCTCCTCGACGGCACCGTGGTCGGCTCCGTGCGTGAAGTGCTGCACTCCGCCGCCGGGGAACTACTCGACGTGCGCGCCGCCGAGGACGGACGGGAGATCTTGATCCCGTTCGTCACCGCCATCGTGCCCACGGTGTCTCTCGCCGACGGTGTGATCGTGATCGATCCGCCCGAGGGTCTGCTCGACCCCGAATGATGCGGCGCGAGCCCGGATCGCGCGTCGCTCACCCGGCCGGTGCGAGGCGGCCCGGCGGCGAGAGGAGACAGGGATGAGAATCGACGTCGTCACGATCTTCCCGGAGTACCTGGAGCCGCTGCGCACGGCACTGCTCGGTAAGGCGATCGACAAGGGCCTGATCTCCCTCGCGGTGCACGACCTGCGCCGCTGGACCCACGACGTGCACAAGTCGGTCGACGACGCTCCCTACGGGGGCGGGCCCGGCATGGTGATGAAGCCGACCGTGTGGGGTGACGCGCTCGACGAGGTCTGTCCCGATGACGCGCTGCTCGTGGTCCCCACTCCGGCGGGCGTGCCGTTCACGCAGGCGACCGCGCACCGCTGGGCCGCAGAGCGCCATCTCGTGTTCGCCTGCGGCCGCTACGAGGGCATCGACCAGCGCGTTTTCGACGACGCCGCGCGCCGTGTGCGGGTGGAGGAGGTCAGCGTCGGCGACTACGTGCTGATCGGCGGCGAGGCGGCTGTGCTGGTGATGACCGAAGCCGTGGTCCGGCTGCTGCCCGGCGTGCTCGGCAATCAGCAGTCCCATCAAGAGGATTCGTTCTCCGACGGCTTGCTCGAAGGCCCCAGTTACACCCGCCCGGTCACCTGGCGCGGCCTCGACGTCCCGCCGATCCTGCTGTCCGGCGACCACGCGAAAGTGGCCGCCTGGCGGCGCGAACAAGCTCTCGCCAGGACCCGCGAACGCCGCCCGGATCTGCTTCCGGACCAGGACACGGTGCGCGAACCCGGACGATAGCCCGGAACCGCCCGCTCGGCGGATCAGCGCCACAGGTCGAACACGGCTTCCGTGGCGCGGAGCTGCGTAGTCCGAACGGACGCGCGTCGCGTTCCGTGATTCCCGGTCGCCGGTTCGATCAGCGGCTCAGTGGGTCGGGACGGCTGCGGGGTGGGCCTGCTGTCTCGTTCACCAAAGCTCGATATCGGTCACCGTCGAGGCATATCGCGGGCGCGGGTCGCTCACGGCAGTAAGCCGTGGCGGCGGGCCGCCGCCACCGCCTCGTGCCGGGAGTGGGCGTCGAGTTTGACCATCGCGTTGCGCAGATAGCTCTTCACGGTTTCCGGACCGAGCGAAAGACGTTGCGCCGTCTCCTGATTGGTGCAACCCAAGGCGATCTGGGAGAGCACGTCGAGTTCGCGGCGGGACAGTTTCGGGCTGTCGGGGTGCGGCTCGCCGGTCAGGACCCGGGTGAGTCGTTCGCACACCGCGTGCAGGCGTCCGCGCAACCGGTCGTCCTCGGTGGAGCGCGCCATACCGCGCAGTTCGGCGTGGATGTCGCGCAGTTCCTCGGTGATGGCCGGTGCCGTCGCGGCCGACGGCGCGGCCACCTCCAGCATGCGCAGCCGACGGTCGACCTCGTCGCGCACCGCGATCTCGGTGGCCAGGCGGCGACCGGCCTGGACGACGAGATCAGCGGTGCGGTCGCCCAGCGGGCTCACGCCACGGGTCGCGGCATAGAGCACCGCGCGGGGGCATCGGTCCACCACCACGGGCACGGCGAGCACGGAGCGGATGCCCTCGCCGGAAACCGGCCCGTCGTAGTCGTGGGTGATCGAGGACGCGCGGCGATAGTCGGTGACCGCGGCGGGCCGTCCGGAATCCATTACCCGGCCGCCCAGCCCCGAGGTCCGGACGACGGCCAGGCCGCGCAGGCCGTTGGTCAGCGTGCCCACGAATTCCGACAGCAGCAGCGCGTCTCCGTGCACTTCGCCGCCGAACGCGACCGGCACGCCCGCAGCGCTCGCCACCCAGCGGATCTCGGCACGCAGCGCGTCGCGGTCGCGCGGCCGCAGCAGAGCGGTGTGGGTCACGAGACTCACCCCTTTTCGGGGGTAGTGGGCAGCGGGATGTGACCCACATCCTATTGCACACCCGGGTTGCGCCGGATCACAGAACGAGGAGAACCGAAGATGGGCACCGACCTGAATCAGCGGGTGCGCGAACTGCTGGACTGCTACGACCGCGCCGACGCGTCGGCGGCGGACCTGCTGTGCGATCGGCATCCGGCCGACCGGGTCGCCTTCACGATCGTCGAAGCCGACTTGTCCTCGATCGATCTCACCTACGGCGAACTGCGCGAACGTTCCGCCCGCTTCGCCGCCGCCCTGGCCGAACTGGGTGTCGAACCCGGCCACCGCGTGGCCACGCTGATGGCGAAGTCGGCGGACCTGGTGGTCGCACTGCTCGGCATCTGGCGCCGCGGCGCGGTGCACGTTCCGCTGTTCACCGCCTTCGCGCCGCCCGCCATCGCCCTGCGGTTGAACGCCGCCCGTGCCACGGTCGTCATCGCCGATGCCGACCAGGCGCCGAAACTGGCGGCCGGGCCGGATCTGCCCGCGGACCCGCCCTGGCGACTCGTCGTCGCCGGAGGGGAGGTTCCCGAGGGAGCCCTGCGGATGGACGAACTGCTCGAGACTCGTTCGGCGACCCACCCGAGCGCCCATACCGTCGCGGTGGGCGGGGACGGCCTGCTGGTCCAGCTGTTCACCAGCGGCACAACGGGCACGCCCAAAGGCGTCCCGATCCCGCTGCGCGCGCTCGCCTCCTTCCACGCGTACCAGGAATTCGCGCTGGACGTCCGGCCCGACGACGTCTTCTGGAACGCCGCCGATCCGGGCTGGGCCTACGGCCTCTACTACGCCATCCTCGGCCCGCTGGCCACCGGCGTCCGCAGCATCCTGCTGCACGCGGGTTTCTCCGCCCCGCTCACCTGGCAGGTGCTGGAAACCTTCGGCGTCACCAACTTCGCGGCCGCCCCGACCGTGTATCGCGCGCTGCGCGCCGACAGCGCCACGCCTCCGGTGCACTCCAGGCTGCGCCGCGCGTCGTCGGCGGGGGAGCCGCTCACACCCGAGGTCGTCGCCTGGTCCGTGGAGCATCTGGGTGTCGCGGTGCGCGATCACTACGGCCAGACCGAGCACGGGATGGTCATCTGCAACGCCTGGCACGAGGACCTCGACACCGAGACTCCCGCGGGATCGATGGGCCGCTCATTGCCCGGATGGACCTGCGCCGTGCTCGCCGACGACGCCGACACCCTCGCGCCCGCAGGTGAACTGGGCCGCGTCGCGATCGACACCGAACACAGCCCGCTGCTGTGGTTCCTCGGCTACCTCGACGCCCCGGAACGCACCGCCCAGCGCTACACCGCCGACGGCCGCTGGTATCTGACCGGCGACGCGGGCTCGCAGGACGCCGACGGCTTCTTCCGTTTCTCGGCGCGCGACGACGACGTGATCATCATGGCGGGCTACCGCATCGGCCCGTTCGAGGTGGAGAGCGTGCTGGTGCTGCACGAGCAGGTCGCGGAAGCGGCCGTGGTGGGCATGCCGGACGAACTGCGCGGCGAAGTGCTCGAGGCGTTCGTCGTGCTGCGCGAGGGCGCCGCGGGCGGCCCGGAGTTGGAAGCCGAATTGCAGAGCCTGGTGAAGAAGAAGTTCGCCGCGCACGCCTATCCGCGCAGGGTCCACTTCGTGCCGAGCCTGCCGAAGACGCCCAGTGGCAAGGTGCAGCGCTTCGTGCTGCGGCAGGGGGGTGCCCGATGACGCAGGCGCCCCTGCCCAGTTACGCCTCCGGGGTCTCGGACGTCCCGCTGCTCGGTGACACCATCGGCGGCAATCTCGATCGCACGGTGGCGGCGTTCCCGGACCGGGAAGCGCTGGTGGACCGGCCGACCGGGCGGCGCTGGACCTACCGTGCGCTCGGCGCCGCGGTCGACGCCCTCGCGTGCGGTCTGGCGGGCCGCGGCATCGGCAAGGGCGACCGGGTCGGCATCTGGGCGCCGAACTGCGCGGAATGGTTCATCGCGCAGTACGCCACGGCGAAGATCGGCGCGATCCTGGTCAACATCAATCCGGCGTATCGCACCAGCGAACTGGAGTACGTGCTGCGCCAGGCCGGCGTCCGGATGCTCCTCGCGGCCGAGCGGTTCAAGTCCTCGGATTACGTCGCGATGATCGAGCAGGTCCGGCCGAACTGCCCGGAGCTGGCGCAGGTGCTCGTCCTCGGCACACCCGAGTGGGACACGCTGGCCCGCACCGAGGTCGACGCCGATCGGCTCGCCACGCTCGGCGCGCTGCTGTCGGCCGACGACCCGATCAACATCCAGTACACCTCGGGCACCACAGGTTTCCCGAAGGGCGCCACGCTCAGCCACCACAACATCCTGAACAACGGGTATTTCGTCGGTGAGCTGTGCGGATACACCGAACACGACCGCATCTGCGTCCCGACTCCCTTCTACCACTGTTTCGGGATGGTCATGGGCAATCTCGCGAGCACGAGCCACGGTGCGGCGGTTGTGATCCCGGCGCCGTCGTTCGATCCGAAGGCGACGCTGGCCGCGGTCGAGGCCGAGCGCTGCACCTCGCTCTACGGCGTGCCGACGATGTTCATCGACATGCTCGCCGAACTGGATTCGGCCACCGTGGAGCTGTCCACGCTGCGCACCGGGATCATGGCGGGCTCACCGTGCCCGGTCGAGGTGATGAAGCGAGTGATCGAACGAATGGGCATGCGCGAGGTGTGCATCTGCTACGGCATGACGGAAACATCCCCGGTCTCCACCCAGACCCGGCGCGACGACGGCATCGACCGGCGCACCGCCACGGTCGGCCGGGTCGGGCCGCATCTGGAGGTCAAGATCGTCGATCCCGCAACGGGTCTCACGGTGCCGCGCGGCGAACCCGGTGAACTGTGCACCCGCGGCTACTCGGTGATGCTCGGGTACTGGAACGATCCGGACAAGACCGCCGAGGCCATCGATGCCGCCCGGTGGATGCACACCGGCGATATCGGCGTGATGGACGACGAGGGCTATCTGGCCGTCACCGGCCGGATCAAGGACATGGTCATCCGAGGCGGCGAGAACGTCTATCCGCGTGAGATCGAGGAATTCCTCTACACCCATCCCGACATCCTGGACGCGCAGGTGATCGGCGTGCCGGATCCGAAGTACGGCGAGGAGCTGATGGCCTGGGTCCGGATGCGCGCGGGCGCACCGCCGTTGGACGCCGCGGCCGTGCGCGAGTTCGCCACCGGCAAGCTGGCGCACTTCAAGATTCCCCGCTACGTGCACGTGGTCGAGGAATTCCCGATGACGGTCACCGGCAAGGTCCGCAAGGCCGAAATGCGGGAAATAGCCCGGGCGATCCTCGCGTCGTCGAAGGAGACCCCGTAGAAATCGGCCCGGCGCGCTACCGCCGGCGCGCAGCGGAACGGCCGGGTACCCGCGACCGGCAGAAGACGCGGAGAGGCGGGGGAGCGGTAGTGTCTCCGACGTGACGACAGCGCCCGAGACTGCCAGTGCAGAGTCCACACCCGCCGTGCCACGCTCCGACACCGCGGGCCCAGCCAGCGTGAACCGTCGCATCGCCGAGGAACTCGCGGTGCGCGAGACCCAGGTGCGCGCCGCCGTCGAGTTGCTCGACGCGGGCTCGACGGTGCCGTTCATCGCCCGGTACCGCAAGGAGGTCACCGGCGGGTTGGACGACGCGCAGCTGCGCATGCTCGACGAACGTCTGCATTACCTGCGCGAACTCGACGAGCGCCGGGCCGCGATCCTCGAATCGATCCGCGGCCAGGGCAAACTCGACGACGCCCTGCACCGGCAGATCCTGCTCGCCGAGACCAAGGCGCGGCTCGAGGACATCTACCTGCCGTACAAGCCGAAGCGGCGCACCAAGGCGCAGATCGCGCGCGAGGCCGGGCACGAACCGGTGGCCGACGCCCTGATCGAGGATCCCGACACCGATCCGGCGCAGTACACCGCCGAGCAGCTCGACGGCGCGCGCGCCATCCTGGTGGAACGCTTCGCCGAGGACGCCGACCTGGTCGGCGAGCTGCGCGAACTGATGTGGAACCGTGGGCAGGTCACCTCGACGGTGCGCGCGGGAAAGGAGGAGGCGGGCGCGAAGTTCGCCGACTACTTCGAGTTCAGCGAGCCGTTCGACAAGCTGCCCTCCCACCGCATCCTCGCGCTGCTGCGCGGGGAGAAGGAGGAGGTGCTCACACTGCACCTCGAGCCCGACACCGAGGAGCCGCAGCCGGGCGAGCGCACCATCTACGAGGGTCGCATCGCCGCCCGCTTCGGCATCGCCGACCGCGGCCGCCGCGCCGACTCCTGGCTGCTGGACACCGTGCGCTGGGCGTGGCGCACCAAGTTGCAGGTCAGCCTGGGTATCGACACCAGGATGCGGCTACGGCAGGCGGCGGAGAAGGACGCGGTCGACGTGTTCGCCGCGAATCTGCGCGATCTGCTGCTCGCCGCCCCCGCGGGCACCCGCACGACCATGGGGCTGGATCCCGGCTACCGCACCGGGGTGAAGGTCGCGGTGGTCGACGCCACCGGCAAGGTGGTCGCCACCGAGGTGATCTACCCGCACAAACCGCAGGGCCAGACCGAGAAGTCGCTGGCGGTGCTCGGCGCGCTGGTCGCCCGCTTCGGCGTGGAGCTCATCGCCATCGGCAACGGCACCGCCTCGCGCGAGACCGACGCCCTCGCCGCCGAGCTGATCTCGCGCATCCCGGAGAACAAGCCCACCAAGATCGTGGTCTCCGAGGCGGGCGCCTCGGTGTACTCCGCTTCCGCCTACGCCTCGCAGGAACTTCCCGACCTGGACGTCTCGCTGCGCGGCGCGGTGTCGATCGCGCGGCGTTTGCAGGACCCGCTGGCCGAGCTGGTGAAGATCGATCCGAAGTCCATCGGCGTCGGTCAGTACCAGCACGACGTGTCCGAATCGCTGTTGGCCCGCTCGCTGGGCGCGGTGGTCGAGGACGCGGTGAACGCGGTCGGCGTCGACGTGAACACGGCCTCGGTGCCGCTGCTGTCGCGGGTATCCGGCATCGCCGGTTCGGTGGCGGAAAGCATTGTGGCGCATCGGGACCAGAACGGCCCGTTCCGCAGCAGGACCGCGCTGCTCGACGTCCCGCGCCTGGGGCCGAAGGCGTTCGAACAGTGTGCGGGCTTCCTGCGCATCCGCGGCGGCGACGATCCGCTGGACACCTCCGCGGTGCACCCCGAGGCGTATCCGGTGGTGCGGCGCATCCTGGCATCGACCGGTCGCCCCATCGCGGAGGTCATCGGCAACACCACGGTGCTGCGTTCGCTGCGCGCCGGTGAGTTCACCGACGAGCGCTTCGGCGTCCCCACGGTCACCGACATCATCGCCGAGCTGGAGAAGCCGGGCCGCGACCCGCGTCCGGAATTCAAGACCGCCGAGTTCGCCGCGGGCGTGGAGAAGGTCGCCGACCTGAAACCGGGCATGGTGCTCGAGGGCGTGGTGACGAATGTGGCCGCGTTCGGCGCGTTCGTCGACGTGGGGGTGCACCAGGACGGCCTGGTGCACGTTTCGGCGATGTCGCACAACTTCGTCAAGGACCCGCGCGAAGTGGTCAAGTCCGGCGACGTGGTCAAGGTGAAGGTGCTCGAGGTGGACGTGGCGCGTCAGCGCATCGGGCTGTCCCTGCGCCTGGACGACGAGCCCGGCACACCCGCCAAAGGCGGCGACAACCGGCAGCGCGGCCAGGGCGGCCGACCCGCGGGCGGGGAGCAGCGGCAGCGGCAGAATGGCCAGAACAAGCAGCAGGGCCAGAACCGCAATCAAGGACAGGGGCGCGGAGGCAATCAGCGCCGCAACGCCCCCGCTCCGAGCGGCTCGATGGCGGACGCGCTGCGCAGGGCGGGTTTCGGCCAGTAGTCCGACGCGCGGGAGGAAGTAGCGGCCATGCGACGGTGGCTCCACGAGGACGTGATCGCCCAAGGGCGGCTGCCGTTGCTGTGCTTCCTGCTCGGATTCATCGTCGGATTCCTGGTCATCCGCGTCAGTGTCCGGCTGATCCGCGCGCGGGTGCGCTGGTGGCCGGGCAATCTGCGGGCCGGTGACACGCATATCCACCACATGGTGTTCGGTGTGATCCTGGTGCTGTCCTCCGGGGTCGGCATGGTCGCCCAGTACCAGAGCGCCGGCATGGCCACCGCGGGCATCCTCGCCGCGCTCTTCGGTGTGGGCGCCGCGCTGGTTCTCGACGAATTCGCGCTGATCTTCTATCTGCGCGACGTGTACTGGGAGAAACAGGGACGCACGTCGGTGGACGCGGTGTTCGTCGCGCTCGCCGTGACCGGTTTGCTGCTGCTGGGCTTCCACCCGCTGTGGATGCTGGACATCAACGACTTCCGGCGCGACCCGAGCGTGGAGGTCCGCGCTTTCGTCGTCGTGTTCGCGGTGGTCAACCTTGCCCTCGCCGCGATCGTGATCGCCAAAGGGAAGATTTGGACCGGCCTGTTCGGCATGTTCTTCCTGCCGCTGCTGTTCGTCGGTGCGCTGCGCCTGAGCCGCCCCGGCGCGCCCTGGGCGCGCTGGCGTTACGCCGACCGCAGACGCATGATGTACCGGGCCATCGTCCGGGAACGGCGCTATCGCCGACCGGTCATCCGCGCCAAGATCTTCGTGCAGGATCTGGTCGCGGGGAAACCGGACGTCGAGCATGTCCGCACAGCGGCGGAAGCGGAACTCACTCGGACGGTCGTGCCCGCTCCGCCCGCCCCGCACCGGCACCATTCGCTGTGGCATTCCGACCATGGTTCGCTGCATACGCCCAGCTCGCCGTCCGCCCAGGACGCGATCTCCGGCGAACAGAACCACTGAGCGGAGCACGGCCGAGACGACCTGCCGCGTCGCGTCGGTGCACGAGGGTCTGCGATCTCCTCGGTTTCCCGCCGTCGCCCGGGAGGCGGGCGGGTTTCGGATGCCGCCATTCGTGGGATCCGAGGCTATGCGTATACGTATACTGTGACCGTGTTGGATCCCTTCAGTCTCGCGGTCGGTGCCGGTTTGGTCGGTGTCGGCTGGGCATGTGGCAGATTCGGGCATCGGCGGCGAGCCCGGCCGGGAGGCAGCCTTCCCGCGCGCTGCGGTTGCGGTCACGACCTGGCGCTGCACGACCGCGCCACCGGCACTTGTCACGCCGAGATCTCCCGTAAGGGCACGCACGGCCTGCGGGAATGGGTCGGTTGCCAGTGCCGCCGCTACACCGGCCCCACCCCGCTGGAGGAAGTCTTCGCGTCACCGATCCTCCCGCCCGAGTCCTGAACGGGCAGGAGACGACGCATCGGCCGCTCGCCGCGCTGAGTTCACCACCGCCGCGCTGTCTCGCACCCCGCGCGGGCCGTAGCGTGAGAGGGCGCCGCCGCGCCCGTCGCCCAGGCCGATTTCTTCCGTGGCGCGCCGATCTGGCACAATGCTCAGGTTGCCCTGGGTGGTTGTCGACCCGGCGCACCCCCTAATTCGGAGCATGAACCGGCCGAGCACTTCGAGTGCCGCCAGGGTCCTCTGTTCGCGCGAAACCATAAGGATGGAAATGAACACCCTTGACTTCGTCGACGAAAAGTCGCTGCGTAGCGACGTCCCCGAGTTCCGCCCGGGCGACACGCTGAACGTGCACGTGAAGGTCATCGAAGGCTCGAAGGAGCGCATCCAGGTCTTCAAGGGCGTCGTGATCCGCCGCCAGGGTGGTGGCATCCGCGAGACCTTCACGGTGCGCAAGGTGTCGTTCGGTGTCGGCGTGGAGCGCACCTTCCCGGTGCACAGCCCGAACATCGACCACATCGATGTCGTGACCCGCGGTGATGTTCGCCGCGCCAAGCTGTACTACCTGCGCGAGCTGCGCGGCAAGGCCGCCAAGATCAAGGAAAAGCGCTGAGCTAGCTTCTCGGCACAGCAGATCTTCCTCAGCCCGGCATCGGACTTCGGTTTCGCTGCCGGGCTAATCTGTTCGGCGTGGCAGACGAAAGTGGGTCGGTGTCGGTGTCCGAGTCGGGCGACGAGAATTCGCGGGTAGGTCGCGCCAAGCGGCGACCGAAGAAGAAGCAGCGGCCGTTCTGGCAGGAATTGCCGATCCTCATCGTGATCGCCGCGGTGATCGCCGCGTTGATGGTCACGTTCGTCGGTCGGCCGTACGTGATTCCGTCGGAGTCGATGGAAACCACGTTGCACGGCTGCGCCGGTTGCACCGGTGACCGCATCTATGTGCAGAAGCTGAGTTACTACTGGGGTGATCCGCAGCCGGGGGACGTGGTCGTGTTCGTCGGCCCGCCCTCGTGGAACACCACCTACAAGTCGATCCGCTCGGACAACGCCGCCGTGCGTGGCGTGCAGAACTTCTTCTCGTTCTTCGGCCTGGTGCCGCCGGACGAGAACGATCTGGTGAAGCGCGTGATCGCGGTCGGCGGCCAGACCGTGCAGTGCTGTGACGCGCAGGGCCGGGTCATCGTGGACGGCAAGCCCCTGGACGAGCCGTATGCCCGCTACCTCGCCCCGTACGTGCCGGGCCAGCCCTACGGCCCGGGGGGAGGGCGCGAATTCAAGCCCGTGAAAGTGCCCGAGGGACATCTGTGGGTGATGGGCGACAACCGCAATCAGAGCGCCGATTCCCGCGCCCATATCACCGACGAACTGCAGGGCACCATCCCCGTGGAGAACGTGCGCGGCAAGGCGGTGTTCAAGATCTGGCCGCCCGGCCGGATCGGACCGGTGCGTGCGGAGAATCCGCAGGAGAACTGACCGCTCGGACGCAGGATAATTGGATGGTGGGGCAAGGTCGAGTGCCGGTGGGTAACGGTTGGCCGCCGCGTGTGGTGATGCGCAGGGCCGGAGGTTTGCGCACGCTCGAGGCGGCTTTGATCCGCAGTGGCCTCGGCCCTGTCGCCGGCGTCGACGAAGCGGGGCGCGGTCCGTGCGCGGGACCGCTGGTGGTGGCGGCATGCCTGCTCGCTCCGAAGGCATATGACAAGCTGGCCGGCCTCGACGATTCCAAGAAGCTCACCGAGGCCACCCGGGAAGAGCTGTACCCGGTGATCGTCCGGCTGGCGCTGGCCTACCGGGTGGTCGTCATCCCGGCCTGGGAGATCGACTCGATCGGCATCCACGTCGCCAATATCGAGGGCATGCGCCGCGCCGTGGCCGGGCTCGGGCGCACGCCTGGCTACGTGCTCACCGATGGATTCCGGGTACCCGGCATCCCTGTGCCCTCGCTGCCGGTGATCGGGGGCGACGGTGCGGCGGCCTGCATCGCGGCGGCCAGCATTCTGGCCAAGGTCACCAGGGACCGCCTCATGGTCGAGCTGGACCAGCGATTCCCCGGCTACGGCTTCGCAGCCCACAAGGGCTACAACACGCCCGAGCACACCGCCGCATTGCACCGCCTCGGACCCAGCAGCGAGCACCGCCGCTCCTGGCGCAATGTGCGCGAAGCCGCCGGGCTGCGGCCGGTCGCGACGGCGGCCGACGTCGCGGACGCCGTACTGGCCGAAGGACTGGACGAAGCCCTGTCAGAGCAGTTTCCGAACGAGCGTACGGCTGGCCGAGTGGCTACCGACGCAGCGCATGCGCGATGATGTGACCATACGACGCGATGCGGCGAGAAGGAGGACGTCCCACCCGATGAGTGCCGAGGACCTCGAGAAGTACGAAACCGAGATGGAGCTCTCGCTGTATCGCGAGTACAAGGACATCGTCGGTCAGTTTTCGTACGTGGTGGAGACCGAGCGCCGCTTCTACCTCGCCAACTCCGTGGAGCTGCGGCCGCAGAACGCGGATGGCGAGGTGTACTTCGAGGTGCGGATGAGCGACGCGTGGGTGTGGGACATGTACCGCCCGGCCCGCTTCGTCAAGCACGTCCGGGTCATCACCTTCAAGGACGTCAACATCGAGGAGTTGGAGAAGCCGGACCTGCGGCTGCCCGAGTGAGCAGGCCGGCAGTTCTGCACAGCGACTCGGTTATCAACAGGTTTTCCGATTCCCCAGGTCGGCGGCGCTGAGCTGATTCGGTCCCCGCGCACGCTGGCCGGGTGACGGAAAATCAGGCGCTCGGCGCGCACGGGGAGGAACTGGCGGCAGCGTTTCTGCGCGCCGCGGGGATGGAGATCATCGCCAGGAACTGGCGTTGCCGATACGGCGAACTCGATCTCATCGCCAAAGACGGGGATGTGACCGCGTTCATCGAGGTCAAAACGCGTTCGGGTCTGGGTTTCGGCACTCCTGCGGAGTCGGTCACCTTCGCCAAGCGGCAACGGATCCGACGGCTGGCCCTGCTGTGGCTGGCCGAGCAGGACGGACCGTGGCGGCGCATACGGTTCGACGTGGTGTCGGTGCTGGCGCAGCGTGGCCGGACACCGGTCATCGATCATCTCGAGGCGGTGTTCTGAATGGCCCTCGGCCGGGCGCATTCGGTCGCGGTCACCGGCGTGGACGGCCTGCTCATCGAAATCGAAGCCGATATCGGCCAGGGCCTTCCCTCGGTCCATCTGGTCGGGCTCCCCGACACCGCGTTGCAGGAATCGCGCGACCGGGTCCGCTCCGCGGTGGCGAACTCCGGCGAGAAGTGGCCCGACGGCCGGGTGGTGCTCGCGTTGTCGCCCGCGACTTTGCCGAAGCTGGGCAGCGTCTACGACCTGGCACTCGCGGTCGCCGTGCTGGACGCGTCCGGTTCGGTCCCCTCCGAACGGCTCGCGAAGACGGTGCTGCTCGGCGAGCTCGCGCTGGACGGGCGGGTGCGGCGAGTGCGCGGCATCCTGCCCGCCGTGCTCGCGGCGCGCAAGGCAGGCTGGTCGACCGTCGTGGTGCCCGCGGTGACCATGGCCGAGGCCGGACTGGTCGAGGGCATCGAGGTCCTCGGAGCGCGCAGTCTGCGCGGCGTGGTGGCGTGGCTGCGCGAGGAAGGCGCGCTCGACGAGCCGGATGGTGACCTGCCGGATACGGTGCGGCAGGGCGGCGATCTCAGCGAGGTGGTTGGTCAGGACGAAGCCCGCTGGGCCTTGGAGTTCGCCGCGGCGGGCGGGCACCACTTGCTGCTCACCGGACCACCGGGTATCGGCAAAACCATGCTGGCGCAACGTCTTCCGAGCCTGCTGCCGCCACTCACGGAGACCGAGGCGCTGGAGGTCACCGCGATCCACTCCATGGCGGGCACGCTCGCCGGTGATCACCCGTTGATCACCGCGCCACCGTTCGTCGCCCCGCACCATTCGACCTCGGTGACCGCGATGATCGGCGGTGGTTCGGGGACCGCCCGCCCCGGCGCGGTCAGCCGGGCCCACCGCGGCGTGCTGTTCCTCGACGAATGCGCCGAACTCGGCACGAAGGTGCTGGAGGCGATGCGGACGCCACTGGAGGAAGGGGAAGTCCGCATCGCCCGGCGCGACGGTGTGGCCCGCTACCCGGCCCGCTTCCAGCTCGTGCTGGCGCCGATTCACTGCCCAACACATCTGTCGGTGATCTGGAGACGAATGATGTTCCGATCAGCGACAGGAAGGACGTGGGGTGCGCGAGGCTGAGAGGTGGGCTCCAGATGGGTGGTATCTCGACTTCTACGATTTCCGGCGGGAGTTCGTATCGATTGAGGATCTGGTTTCGGGTGTAGGTGATGTCCGTCGGCGTGCCGAGCGGAACGGGGCCAGGCAGGGAACGCCGATCTTCCTGGATCCGGTCGGCCGAGCCGATCCGCTGGTGAACGCGTTCTGGCGCGATCCGGAGATTCGGGGTTTAGCGGTGAGCACGCGCCGCCGTTATGCGCGCTCCTTGCGCGTCTGGCTGAACTTCCTGACTGCGGTGGGTGTTCGGTGGGATCGGGCGAGTCGCACCGATCTGGCGGCGTTCAAGGAGTGGCGGTTGTCGACCGAGGACAACCCGAAGCATGTGGCGCCGAACTCGTTCTGCCTGGATCAGGCCGCGATCCGTCGGTTCTACAGGTGGGCGTCGTCGCAGCATGGGGTCGAGAACCCGGTCCGGGTGCGGGTGATCGGTGAGACGTTCTTCGGGGTCGAGAAGGTGGCGTTGGAGAGCACGCCGGCCGGAATTCGGCGGGCGGATGTGAAGTGGTTGACGCCGGAGGCGTTCCGGTTGTGGTGCAACCTGGGTCTGCGAGGGTTCACCGCGGCCGGATTGCCGGCTGAGAGTTGGGTCGGCCGGACCGAAGACCGCGACGTCGCTTTCGCTGAAGGTTTGTTCGGCACCGGGATGCGGTTGGGAGAATGGTCCAGCCGCCTCACGATAGAGATGCCCGAGCTGGTGACCGACGGGCTGCTGCGCGGTTGGGTGGCCTCAGCTTGCGCGAAACGTCGTGCTGGGCGGCCATTTTGGATGCGGCGCCGGGTTGCCCAGCTGGCGCGGTTCTACGCGGAGGAAGGCGGGCGGCCCGCGGCGGTCGTTCGTGCTCAGCGGGCAGGACGCTACGAGCGAGTCCAGGATCGCTGGATGCTGCGGCGCGTCGTCCGCGAGGGCGTCATCGAGGTCATCGATGATAGTGGCGTCCGTCGTGAGGTGCGGGTCGACGCGATGGAGCCGCAGTTGCGGATGCGGCTGTTCCGGGAAGGCCCAGCAGGGTTGGAACCGGTGTGGTTGTGGTTGAACCACGATGGAACGCCGCGCCCGAAAGAGGCGTGGCACAAGACCTTTGCACGCGCGAATACCCGGGTGGCGAAGGCGCTGGATGGTGGGCGGTTGTGGTGTCGTCCGCACATGCTGAGACACGGGTTCGCGTTGCGGTGGTACTGCATAGCGACGTTCGTGGCCTGGCAGCGCACGAATCTGCTGACCGAGAAGGAGCAGCGCGAGTTCCGTCATCAGGTCGGAGACGTGTGGTTTCTGCTGGCCACCTTGTTGGGACACCGCAGCGTCGAGACCACGCGTGAGGTCTATTTGGAGCCGTTCCAAGCGTTGCAGATCGAGCAGTTGATCACGTTGATGGACTCCGACGACCGCGCCGCGCTCGAACGGCTGGCCGAGACGCTGGGCGCCGGAAATCCGCGAGTGCTGTCGGTGGCCGGGGCGTGAGCGGGGCGGGACGCCCGGCGGCGCTGCCGCCCGCGGGCTGGCGGCCCGCGCCGCGCCGCCACGGCCTGGTGGTCGAGTTCGTCAGCGAGGACGGCAGCCAGCACCACACCTACGATTTCGCCACTTTGGTTTGTCGAGCGGAGATCCAGCTGGAGTTTGCTGTCGCGTTCGACACCGCGACCGGGCCGTTGGGAACCTGGAAACGCCGAGCTGGGGCCGAAAACCTCTGGCAAGCCGCCCGCCAGGCTTCGCGCTGGCTCGCCGACGACCGGCCCGGGTTGACGAGCCTGGCGGACTTGAGCGCGGCCGACACCCGGATGATGCTGTATTCGCTGCGCGTTCCGAGCGGGCCGGGACTCGGGGTCAGTCTGCGCGCGTTGTTGCGCTACAGCCCGGTGCTGTCCGAGCAAGCCCAGCAGGCGCTGTCGCGCGAGAGTCTCATCCGGAAGCCATCGGCGCGCCAGCCCTACACGGCCGAGGAGTTCCGCCGCATCAACGTCGTCGCCCGCGGCGTCGTCCACCGGGCCAAGCGGCGGCTGCGCACGCACTGGGCGATGGTCGCCGACTACCGAGCCGGCGTGTTCGACGACCGTCCCGAGACCGACCCGCAGCGCTGCCTCGCCCACACGCTCGATCACTACGCCCGCACCGGTGACT
This sequence comes from Nocardia sp. NPDC041819, assembly GCF_055590505.1. Lineage (NCBI taxonomy): Bacteria > Bacillati > Actinomycetota > Actinomycetes > Mycobacteriales > Nocardiaceae > Nocardia > Nocardia sp. NPDC041819. The sequence goes on from NZ_JBVJAP010000001.1 coordinate 522,534, forward strand.
ACCTGCGCACCCCGACGGGCGCCTACACGAGCACGGCGCGGCGCGCCGTCACGGCCGCGGACGGGCAGGCGCTGCCTGCGCTGCTCCATCTCACCAATGCCGACGCCTGGGCGTTCGCGGTGCTGCTGGCAGGTCTGACCGGCCTGAACCGGTCGGTGGTGTTCGATCTCCCCGCACCTCACCAGATGGCCACCGCGCCGGGAGAACCCGGCATCGCACTGGTGCGGACGAACAAACCACGCCGAGGGCGACGGTCGGCGATGACGCTGCCGCTGACCGGGCTACCGCCCGAGCTGCGGTTGCCTCCGCACGACAAACGCCGCCGAGATGTGCTGAACACCTCACTGACCACGGCATTCGGGGTCTACTCGCTGCTGATCGAGCTGACCGAGCCGGCTCGCCAGAGGGTGAGCGGGCAGCTGGCGTTCGTCTACTACAACGCCACGACCAATCGCGGCACGGCTTCGGTTCTCAGACAAGGGTTTTGTCCTGGCGTGAACTGTCCGAAATCCCGGCGAGCCTGGGTGAGGGACTGGATGACAGGCGACCAGGCGCACGACGACCTTTTGACGGGAATCAGCTTCGACCGGCTGCGCAAAACCTACCTCGAACAGGTCCGCAAACCCGTCGCCCACACCCCGGCCACGCTGGTCCGCTACCTGCGGCGCATGCACAAGGTCACCGGCGAGGGATTCCAGATCGTCCGCGAGGCCCTCGACGAACAAGTCGCCGACGCGGTCGCTCGCCGACGCATGAGCGTCGAGCCGAACTCGGGCGAGCCGGAATCCGACACCGCGACCGACACTGTTCTGGGCAGCTGCGACGACTTCGCCCACAGCCCTCTCGACGGCGGATCGCCCTGCCGACAAACCTTCCTGACCTGCCTGGACTGCACCAACGCCCGAGCGCTGCCCCGGCACCTGCCCCTGCAACTACTGGTGCTCGATCATCTGCGCACCCTGCAAGCCCGGGTTCGGCTCGAGCGATGGATCGGCGAGTTCGCCGGTCGCGTCGCTCAACTGGAAGACCTGCTCAGCGCCTACGAACCCGCTCAGATCGCCCTCGCGAGGACCAAGATCACCGATGAGCACCACCGCATCCTGACCCGACTGTTCTCCGGAGACCTCGACCCCCGATGACAACTCCCGCCCTGACACGCGACCGGGTCGGCAACGACCTGGTCGGCCCCGCCACCGCCGTCTTGCTGCGCCGAGAAATCCACATCGACGCCGCGGCAACGACTTTGCCCATCTTCAGCGACGACCGCTGGGACATCGCCGCAGCGCTGGCCGACCGACACAGCCCCGGGCAGGCCATCCGTTGGTCGGGGTTCCCGGCCGAGCTGCGCCACGCTTGCAAGCTTTATACCTTCGCTTTGATCAACACCGTCGACACCCCGCCACGGATGCCCTATTCCCGCAGCCCGGTTCCCAACCCGAAAACGATCTGGAGCTGCCTGGCCAAGTTCCGCATATTCACGCACTGGCTGGTCGAACACGGCATCACCTCCTTCGACCGCGTCACCACCGCGGACCTGGACGCCTATCTGGCGTTCGTCACCGGCCGCGCCGGCGCGACGACAGGCTGGAAACGCGGCATGCTCCTGTCGGTTCAGCGCATGCAGCTCTATCGTGACCTGCTGCCCGAGTTCTGTCGGCTGCCGGCCGGGCAGCTCTGGGGCGGGGCGACAGCCGCTCAGCTTGCCGGGGACGTCACACCCTGGATGGGCGCAAATCGCACTCCCCGCATCCCCGCCGACATCATGGAGCCACTGTTGTCGGCCGCGTTGTTCACCGTCGACACCATCGCCGCCGACCTTCTCCCCGCCGGACGTCGGCTGCTGACGTTGCGCCTGCTCGCACAGCAGATCGCCCCCGACATCCGACGCAATCTGACCCGCATCACCAAATCGCAGCACAAGATCACACAGGCGCAACTGGCCTGCCTGCTCGCCGGAATGGCCGATGCCGGGCATCCGTTGCCCGGCAGGCGGGAAGGACCAACCACGATGATCGACCTGGCCGGACTTGCTATCGGGGGCTGGCTCCCGCGCAATAGGCTGGAGCGACAGACGGCGCAGCAGATGCTCGCCGAGTCCAGCCTGCCGATCGAAGCCGACCTCCTACGAGCCATTCGTTTCAGCGGGATCGACGGCCGGCCCTGGCGAACCGAACCCGTCGAGGGCATGGAGCTGGTCAGGCTGCTGCGGCGGGTGATGGCGGCCTGCTTCCTGACCATCGCCTACCTATCGGGCGTCCGCACCGGTGAGGCGCTGAACCTGCGTCACGGATGCATCAGCCACGACCGGAAACTCGGCCTGACATTCATGTCCGGTGAACAGCTGAAAGCAGGCGAAGAGCGCCGCGAACGCTCGCCCGCAACGATCCCATGGGTCGTCACCGAACAGTCCGCCCACGCCGTCGCGGTCCTGGAAGCCCTCACCCCCGGCCCGCTGCTGTTTCCGACCGGTGAGCTCTACTCCCAGCAGTGGCTCGTTCGCGGCGCCTCCCGCACACGCACTTCGGCCCAGATCAACGACGACATCAACGAGTTCATCAGCTGGTTCAACGCCGACATCGCACCCGTGATCGGTCATCCGGTGATCGGCGTCGATCCAGACGCCAGGATCCTCATTCCGCAGTTCCGCAGAACCCTGGCCTGGCACATCGTCCGAAAGCCGGGAGGAACCATCGCCGGCGCAACACAGTACGGTCAGGTCGGCGAGCAACTCATCCTCGGCTACGCCGGCCGCGCCGACGCCGGGTTCACCGACGAGATCGCCTTCGAGCAATTCCTGGCACGCGCGGAAGCAATCCTCGACGACCACCAGCGCCTCGAAAACGGCGAACGCGTGTCAGGGCCCGCCGCGGAGGAATACCGTCGTCGCGTCACCGCGGGGAGCAGGTTCGCTGGCCTTGCCATCACCACGAAATCGCAGGTCGCGAACGCGTTGTCGAACCCGGACCTGCAAGTCCACCACGGCCCGCTACTGACCTGCGTCTATCGGGCTGCCACAGCGGCCTGCCGAGAATCCACCGACGCCGACACCGGACCGTCCTGGCCACGCTGCCGCATGAGCTGCATCAACATCGCCCGCACTGACCGCGACATAACCGAACTACACCAGCACATCCGAACCTTGACCGCCGAACTCGACATCGACGGACTGCCCGCCCCGCTGCGACAGCGCATCGAGGAACGGCTGGCCGCACATCACCAGGCCATCGCCGAACACAACGCCAGCCATGCACACACCACGACGAGCACCGCCGACAGGACCCTCGAATGAGCGACGACCGTCTCGCTGAAGAAAAACAGAAGCTGCGCGATGCAGCCCAGCGACTGCTGGCAGGGACCCCGCTGCGCAGCAAAGGGAAACTCACCGTTGCCGGACTCGCAGCCGAAGCAGCGATCGCACGCCACAGGCTCTATGAACATCACGCCGAACTGATCACCGAATTCCAGACCGCCGCCATCGGAGGCCCGACCCCACCAAACGTTCAAGCGCTGCAACAGCAACTCGCCGACGCCCTCGCTCGCGAACAACAACTGCTCACCGAGAACATCACCCTCGGCAACCGAGTCCGCACACTGACAGCGGTGGTCGTCGAACTGACCCAGGAAGCCAACAGCAACAACATCGTCCCGATCCAGCGCGTCGGAGGACCACGGATCAAGGTCAACTAATCCGTTCACGATCGCTGACATCGCCCTTCGAACTTGCACCCCGTGAGTCCTCGGGTCCGGTCATCGCCGAACCCGAGAACTTACAGCCAGTTACACGAGAACAGCGATGACTCCCAGCAGCACGAGTCCGATCGTCAGCACAGCGCCGACTGTCTTCAATCCGCACCAAATGGCAATCCAAATGCTGGCGACAATGCACCACGAGATGATTCCGGCCACCAGCCCGCTGACAACCGAGCACGCAAGCAGCAGAAGCAGGACCAACCAAATCGTTGACGCTGAAAGATGCATGGACTACGACTCCCTGAGCGAGGGGGTCGAGAGTCGGAAAATGGCACCGCTCACCGACTCTCGACCCAAAACTGGGTGAGATGTCGGGAACAGGCCTAGGCGCTAGCCTCTTACCTCAGTGCTTCAGCGAGTCTTCCGGAGAGGGCTCCGGAACTCTTTCTGACCGAGTGGACCGCACTACCTGGTTATCCGTTCGGCCGAGACACGCGACCGATTAACCCTGAGCAACTGACCTCCGAGTGTTGGTTCCATCAACAGCCAGCTGCCTACAGGCATACTCCCACACCCTTAAGGCGAGTCTCAACACACCCCGCTAGAACTCTGCGTCGGTGATCAAGTAGCCTGCCTTCGCCGGATTCCGACACCTGTCGGTTGGGTGAGTGAACAGCCAACCCCTGTCCCTGCGCCCCCGCCCGCGACGTCGACTGCATCTGCGCGCCCCTGGCTCGCCGCCGCTACCTCGGCAAACTGTCCGGGCCGCTGATGGATCGGATCGACATCTGGGTGCGGATGCACGGGCAGTCCGGCGCGGCGTTCAGCACCGACGCGGCCGAAAGCAGCGAGGTCGTTCGCGCCCGAGTCACCTCGGCGCGTCGCGCCGCCGCCGAGCGCTGGCGTGAGTACGGATGGCTCACCAACGCCGAGGTCCCCGGTCACATCCTGCGTCAGCGGTTCCGTCTACCGCGCGAATCGCTCGCCCCCGTCGAGGCCGCGCTGCGTCTCGGCCGCATGTCCGCGCGCGGTGCCGACCGGGCCATCCGTGTCGCCTGGACCATCTGCGATCTGCGCGGCGGCGATCTGCCTTCGGCACAGGACGTTCTAGCTGCATTGAACTTTCGTCAGCGGGGCGCGCAATGAGCGCGCGGGAGCCGACCGCGGGCGCGGCAGCGGCGGTCTTTGCGGCGGATATGCCTGCCGCAGTGGGCGCGCCTGTGGCTGCGGATGCGCCCGCGGCGCGGAACGTGCCTCCAGCGCTCCAGACGGAGCACCCGGCTGTGGCGGTCGAAGCGCCCACGGATGCGAGTGTGTCCAGGACAGCCGATGTCCCTGTGGCCGCGAAGGTAATCGGGGCGGGTGTGCCGGGGGTCGCAATCGTGGAGGGGGCAACGGATGTCCCTGTGGCGGCGGATGTGCCGGCAGCGCGGGACTCGCTTCCAGTGGTGGTCGCGCCCCGGATGGAGCACGTGGCTGTGGCGGTCGAAGCGCCCATGGCCGCGAGCGTGCCTAGGGCAGCGGATGTCCCTGTGGCGGAGTCTGCGGCCGGGGCGATCGACGTTCGCGCGGCCGCGAGTGCTCGTGCGGCGGTGAACAAGCCCGCGATGCTCGATGTGCCCTGTGCATCCAGTGCGCCCGGGGCGGTAGATGGGCACGCGGCGGCAAACCGGGCTGGGTTGGGTGAACTACCCACGGCCGCCAGTGCGCCCGTGGCGGTGAGTGCGGCTGGGGTGGTGAGTGCGGCTGGGGTGGTGAGTGCGGCTGTGGCCGCGAGTGGGTCTGTGGCTGCGAGTGCGAGTGCGGTTGCGTCGGTGCCTGCGGTAGTGGACGTGACGGGGCTCGTGAGTGTGCCTGGGGTAGGGGATGTGCTTGCGGTGGCGAGTGCGCCTGGAGTCGTCGTCGCGCCCGCGTGCGGGTCGGATTCCGTGGCCGGCGAACACGATGCCCGGAGGCTCGCCTGGGTGTACCTATCGCGGGTAGTGCAGGGGCCGTGCGCGCCGCTGTCGGCGCTCATCGAGTCGGTGGGGGTGGTCGAGGCGGCGCGGGCCGTACGGGAGTGCGTGCTACCCGAACCGCTGCGCGGGCCGACGGCGCAGCGGCGCGATGTCGACGTGGCGGCGCGGGATCTGGAGGCCATCGACCGGATCGGCGGGCGTGTGGTGACGCCGGACGATCCGGAATGGCCCGCCTGGCGCATGCTCGGTCTCGCGCAGCTCGAGCCGGGACGGGATCGGGACGGTGCCGTGCCGCTGGTGCTGTGGGTGCGCGGCCCGCGCTCGCTGCTGGAGTCCAGCGAGCGCGCTGTGGCGGTGGTGGGTGCGCGGTGCAGCACCGGGTACGGCAACCGGGTGACGGGGGAGATCGCGGGCGACCTCGCCGCGCAAGGATGGACCATTGTCTCCGGGGCGGCGTTCGGGATCGACGCCATGGCGCACCGGGCGGCGCTGGCGGTGGAAGGCCGCACGATCGCGGTGTTGGCCTGCGGCATCGACCGGCCTTATCCGGCTCAGCACGCGAGCCTGCTGGCCGACATCGCCGAATCCGGCTTGGTGGTCAGCGAATACCCGCCCGGTGTCACCGCGCAGAAACACCAATTCCTCGCCCGGAACCGCTTGATCGCCGCCTTGGCCGATGGCGTGCTCGTCGTTGAGGCGGGGCTGCGCAGCGGCGCGCGCAACACCGTCAAATGGGCACGCCGTCTCGGCCGTCCCGCCCTGGCCGTGCCAGGCCCGGTGACCTCGGCCGCTTCGGTGGGCTGCCACCGCATGATCCGCGATGGCGAAGCCCTCTTGGTGACCAGGGCCGAGGAAGTCGCCGACGAGGCGGGGCCGCTGCGGCTGTCGATTCCCGGGGCGGCGGCATGCGGTAATCCGGAGGACCAGTTGACCGAAGACGAGGATTTGGTCTTCGCCACGCTGCCGAGAATCGGTGCGCGATTGCCACTGGAGGTGTCCCGGCAGTGCGGATTGCCACTTCCGGTGGTGCGTGCGACGTTGTCCGCCCTCGAATTGGCGGGACTGGCGACGAGTGACGAAAGCGGTTGGCACCGAACGGCGCGTCGCCGATGAACGCGATCGGCGCGGTCGCTTGCCATCCGGACCGCGGGTCGGGACGGTGGAAGCATGGAGGAACTGCCCGAAGATCTGGAAGCGCTGCTGCTCGAGTACGGCAGGCATCTGCGGCTCGGGCGCAACCGGTCGGAGCACACCGTACGCGCTTACCTGGGGGACGCCCGGTCCCTGCTGGAGCATCTGTACACACGGTCGGCCGATTCGGCGATCCGCGAGCTGGACCTGCTGTTGCTGCGTTCATGGCTGGCGCAGCAAGCGGCGGCGGGCGCGGCGCGAACGACCGTGGCCCGAAGGGCGTCGTCGGCGCGCACGTTCACCGCCTGGCTCACCAGGACCGGACGGTTGCCCGCCGATCCGGGGCTGCGGTTGGGTTCGCCGAAAGCGCATCGCGTCCTTCCCGCCGTACTCGGCAGGCAACAGGCGCTGGGTGCCATGGACGCCGCGGAATCCGGCGCCGCGCAGCGCGATCCGATGGCCTTGCGAGATCGGGCGATCGTGGAATTGCTGTATGCCACCGGCATCCGGGTCAGCGAGCTGTGCGGACTGGACATCGAGGACGTGGATCGCGAGCGGCGGGTGGTGCGGGTGCTCGGCAAAGGCAACAAAGAGCGATCCGCGCCGTTCGGCACGCCCGCCGACGAGGCGGTCGGCAATTGGCTGCGCTATGGCCGTCCCGATTTCGCCACCGCCGCGTCCGGCCGGGCGCTGCTGCTCGGCCGCCGCGGCAAGCGTCTGGATCAGCGCCAGGCCAGAACCGTTGTGCACGAGGTGGTCTCGGCCATCCCCGGCGCACCGGACCTCGGCCCGCACGGTCTGCGGCACACCGCCGCCACCCACCTCCTCGAAGGCGGGGCGGACCTGCGTGTGGTCCAGGAACTCCTCGGCCACGCCAGCATGGCCACCACTCAGCTCTACACCCACGTCTCCATCGATCGGCTCAAGAAAGTGCACGACCAAGCCCACCCCCGGGCTTGACGGCGCGGTCGCGATGGCCGGGATGCCGCGCACCCGGCCGGGGTACTCCGTCCCCGGCGCGGGTAAGCGCAACACCGGACGAACGACAACCGGTCGGCTCACGGGCTCACGTAATAGTGCACCCGAGCCTCCGTCCATCCGCGGTACGCCAGCCGCCGGGCCCGGTGTGCACCTGCCGCCAACCGCGTCGTTCGTACATAGCTATCGCCGCCGCGCCGTCGGACGAGACCGTGAGCACGGCGCGCTGCCCCCGATCCGCCGGCCATGCGCGCGGCCGCGGTCAGCAGTTGTGAACCCACGCCCGCTCGACGCGCGGCCGGAGGAACATACAACCGGATCACCGAGACGACGAACTCCGTGCCCGCCGATCAGCGCACGATCTCCGGCAGCACGCCGCCTGCGCCGAGTCCGACGTTTCCGAGCTCGGTCTGGTCGCGCTCCGCGACGACCGCCGCGAGGAGCTCGGGGGTGACAGCCGACCCGCCGGATCAGCAGGCCAGACCTCCGGATACCGGTCGCGTTCGTAGACGTGGCGAGTGCCGCGGTGCAGGCGTCGAGGTCCGCCTCGCTTCGCAGTCGAATGATCACCTTCGTCCGACCATTTTGAGCCGCTCACCCGCCGAGTCGCCCGTAGTAAGACCGATTGGTCGGTTTTGCCGCTTTTGTCGTGCCCGAAGGTTCGCTTCAAGCCCCGCTCACGCGGGGAAGTAGGCGAATCCCTATGTGATCGGCCCCGGGAAAGCGCACCCTTAAAGTAGCGAATCAGTGCTCGCAGTTCACGACGTACGAGTGGAAAGACCGAACGATGTCTACGTTCAGCGGACCACAGGCCCTGCGTCGCGGACTATACCCACTGACGGGGCAGTCCGCGTGGCCACGTTCTGCCGTTCCTTCCACTTCGCCCCGACCCGTTGTGCAGGAGAGGGTACGCGAGATTTCTCTCGACGGCGGCGCGTCCAGAATGACGATCGGGCGGTCCGGCGCGGCCGATATCGCCGTGCCTTCCGACCCGACCGTATCCCGATTGCACGCCATTATCGAGCGCGTGGGCGGATGTTGGGTCATCGTCGATGACGGTTTGTCCAAGAATGGGACATTCGTCAATGGCGAACGCGTCGGCGGGCGGCGGAAACTCGGCTCCGGCGACACGATTCGCGTCGGTCGGTCAGTGTTCGTCTTTCGGGCCGACGACTCCGACGAAGAAATGACGCTTGCCCATTCCCCGCTGCCGACCCGCAATTCGCTGACCCCGGCCCAGCATCTCGTTCTCGAGGCGCTGTGCCGCCCTTACGACGCACACGACGGGTATTCGTACCCCGCCGCCAACCGGCAGATCGCGGACGATTTGTGCCTGAGTCTCTCGACGGTCAAGACGCACATGCGGGCGCTGTTCCGGATATTCCAGGTCGAAGCCCTACCGCCGAACCAAAAACGGCTGTTCCTGGTCGAACGCGCTGTCGAATTGGGCATCGTCAGCGACCAGGAGAGGTAAGGCTCCGGCTGGATTTGCCAGCGGTGGTCCGGGACGGATCAGATCGGTTGGAACCCCGCGCCCGCGCCGCCGCGCGCGTTCACGTCCGCGACGACCGCGGTGATGTCGGTGCCGAGTTGCGGTCCCAGGCACGGGACGGCCAAGTAGCCGCTGACCATGCCGACGAGCGTGGTCCCCACGACCAGCGGCGCGCCCGAATCGCCCTCGACGACGCATGTCTGGGTCCACGTCCTATCGCCGCCGGTGAACACGTCGCCATAGGCTGCACCGCAGGTCCGGCCGGTTGTCCGGCCTTCCTTGCATACCGTGTCCGGCGGTCGGGCGGGCCCGCCGATGGCGGTGATAGTGGTTCCGCCCACCTGGTTGACCGGGGCGACCTTCGCCGGATCGAACTCGATCACGGCATAGTCCATGGTGTCGTCGGAGTAGGCGATGGTGCCGACGGTACCGGCGTCGCGATTGCCCTCGGCGACGATGGCGGCATTCGCGTCACCGCAATGTCCCGCGGTGAAACCGACCAGCCGGCCACCGGAGTCGCGCCCGATCGTGGTGAGCGTGCAGATGTTCTGACCGCCGACGACGATGCCGGAGCCGCCACCCAGAACGGGCGAAGTCTCGGCTTGCGCGGTCCCGGGTGCCCCGAACAGCGCTGTGGCCGCGGTCAGAGCCGCTGCAGCGCCCACGAGTTTCCTGAACTTGGTCATCCGGTAATTCAACCGCACTTATCCGTGCGTCACGATTGATTCGCAGATGTTTCCCGGTCGGGGGCGCCTCGGCGAACTGCGGAACGAAATTCGCTGCTTGCGTCTCGACGCACGGCCGGACCGGGAGCGGCCGACACAAACGAGACGCCTCGGGCGTGCGGCACAGCCCGAGGCGCACTCGTCTTCGAGGCGCTGCCTACGAATGCGATCAAGCGGCGCAGACGAACACGGCAACCGCGTTGACCACCGGTGGAAGCAGCAACAAAGGAGCGCAGAAAATACCCAGCGGCCAAATCAGGCCCAATGTCGCGGGCTCGACCTGAACCGGTACCGGTTGATCCGCCACTTGCACAGGTCCCGGCGTCACTTCCGGTGTGGCGGAAGCGAACCCTGAACCCAGGGCGATGATTGGTGCGAGCGCTACCGCCGCTGCCGTTACGCGCATTTTGTTCGTGATCATGATGTCTCCAGCGTTTGATTGCTTCACCAGCCCTCGTTGGTTGAAGGCCGTCATAGTGAACACACATCAACTCTTGTCGGCGGGCGCGCGCGAGACCATCAGCCCCGGGGTCGGAATCATTCATACCGGGGGAGCCGACGAGACGCCGAGACCGTTATTCTGCGTGGCCTCCGAGCCGTCGGCGCCGGGCCGGACCGGTGGACAATTCACCGGTCCAGCGCGGGTCGCTGACATGATCAGCCGTGCGCGACCGGAGCGTTTTCCGGTTGCTGGGCCGGTTGTGGCCGCCGCGCCCGCAGCAGGACCGCGCCGAGCAGGGCGGCGGCGACACTGAATCCGGCGCTGATCCATGCCCCGGCGGACATGGCGGCGGTGAAGGCGTCCTTGGCGGGCTCGATGTACCCCAGCTGGAAGGCGGCGCCGATGGATTCGCGCGCCGCGTCGGGAACGTCGGCGGGCATGTTCGAGGTGAACACGCCGGCCAGCACGCTACCGAGGACGGCGATGCTGATCGCCATGCCGACCTGCTGGATCGTGTCGTTCATCGCGGAGCCCACCCCGGCGTGCTGGAGCGGGATCGCGCTCATGATCGCCGCGTAGGCGGCCGGACCCGCCAGGCCCCCGCCGATGCCCATCACCAGCATGCTGACCAGAACCCACAGGTATCCGCTCCCGGCCGCGAGAATGCCGAAGGCCACGCCCATGACGAGCAGTCCCGACACGATGAGCGTCTTGTTGCTCAGAGTCTTGCCCAGCGTCGCGCCGAGGCCGTTGCAGACCGCCGCCGCCACGGCGTACGGCAGCAGCGCCAGCCCGGCTTTCATCGGACCGTAGCCGAGCACGAACTGCAGGTACTGGGTGAGCATGAGCATGACCGCGCCCATGCCGAAGACCATCAGCAGCAGAGTGAGGGAGGTGCCCGTGAAATCCCGGCTGCGGAACACCGCCAAGGGCAGCATGGGATGTGCCGAGCGGCTCTCCCAGACGACGAAGCCGGCCGCCGCGAGGACGGCCAGCACGATCACGCCGATGTTCCACTCCCGCTCGATGATCACGTAGACCGTCGCGCTCAGCGCTACGACGGACAGGACGACGCCGACGAGGTCGACCGGCCGTTGTTCGCCGGTGGTCTCCGGCATCAGCACGACGGCCGCGATGATCGCCAGCGCCGCCACCGGGATATTCAGCAGGAACACCGACCCCCACCAGTAGTGCTGGAGCAGGAAGCCGCCCAGCGTGGGCCCGGCGACGATGCCGACCATGGACACCGTCGACCAGGCCGCCATCGCCGTGCGCCGTTCGTCCTCGGCGAAGGTGGTCATGAGGATCGACAGGGTCGATGGCATCAACAGCGACCCGCCGACGCCCATCGCGACGCGGGCGGCCACGACCTGCCACGGTTCGGTCGCCAGCACGGCCGCCAGCGACGCCACCCCGAACACGGCCAAGCCGGTGATCAGCGCTCGTCGCCTGCCGAACCGGTCGGACAGGCTTCCGGCGGTGAGCAGGAGCCCGGCGAAGACCAGCACGTAGGCGTCCAGAATCCACTGCACGTCCGCCGGTGTGGCGCCTAGCTCCCGGATCAGCGACGGGATCGCGAGATTGAGCACGGTGCTGTCGAGCATCAGCACGAGCAAGGACAGACAGAGGACCCCCAGGACCCACCAGCGGCGGGGGTCTCGTACAACGTTCGATTCCACTCGCACAGCGTACGAGAAACTCGAACGCTGTGCGAGAGATTATAAGATCGTGTCGTGACCAAGCAGTTCGCCTCGGTATGGACCAAGCAACCCCGTCAGCCCAAGACATCCGGGTTGCACCGGGAGCAGATCATCGCCGCGGCGGTCGAGATCCTCGACGCCGAAGGGCTGGAGTCGCTGAGCATGCGCAAGCTCGGCGCGAAGCTGGGCGCGGGCGCGACCAGTCTCTACTGGCACGTCTCCAACAAGGAAGAGTTGCTGGAATTGGTGCTCGACCAGTTCTGGGGGGTGGTGCGGATTCCGGAACCTGAAGAGGCGTCCTGGCGCGAATTGCTCACGACTTTCGCCTACAGCTTCCGCGCGTCCATTCGGGAGCATCCGTGGAGCGTCTCGTTGATCGGGCAACTGCCCAGTATCGGTCCCAACTCGCTGCGGCTGAGCGATCGGCTGCGCCGCGCCTTCCTGCGGGCGGGGTTCGAGGGGGTGGACATCTACCTGGCCAGCGGAACGGTGATGTGTTTCGTCCTCGGCCAGGTGACTCCCGAAATCGCCTGGGAGAAGGCGTCGAAGGGGGCCGAGGTCGACACCGACGGCATACTGCACGTGATGGACGAGGTGGCAGGCGGCTATCCCGAGATGCTCGCGGACTACCGGGCGACCGTCCCTGCCGATCAGGAGGCGGGGCGGGCCATGGCCTTCGACTTCGGCTTGCTCTGCGTCCTGGATGGTTTGCAGGCGCGCCTGCGCGCGATGTCGGAATCTCCGGGGTCGCCCCGAACGGGGGTATCGAGCGAGTGACCTGGACAAGACTGCAACGGGTTATTTTTGGTATAAGGCGTGCGGATCGGCGGTATTGTGCGAACAAACTGATACCCGTTCTATAGCCGCGTCTCGCGGCAGGTTTGTGGCCCCGCGGCGCAGTCCGCCGCAGTTGCGCAGAAAGGCGTCTCCGTGAGTACGCACACCGTCCTCGGCCGCGAGGTGCGCATGCCGGTCCGCATTCGGCTCGCGCACGCGTTCATGGCTACCTACCTGGTGTCCGCCGAGCCGGCGCAGCGCCTCATCGACTACTCCGGCCTGCGGCTGCTCCGGCTGCCGGGCGGGCGGGCGATGTGCACACTGGTCTTCGTCGACTACGTCGACGGCGATCTCGGCCCCTACAACGAGTTCGGCGTCTCGTTCATGGTGCGCCACCACACCGCGGGCGCGGCCTCGGGATTCGGGGATCTGCGGGCGCTGGTGACCGGGCGGGCCGGTGTATTGATCCACCGGCTGCCGGTCGACGGTGATTTCACCCTCGCCGCAGGACGCGGCATCTGGGGATTTCCGAAAGAACTCGCCGAATTCGCCGTCGACCACGGTGGCCGGACGCGCACCGGCGCGCTGCACCAGAATGGGCAGCTCATCGCCGATCTCGCGATTCGGCCCGGGTTCGCGACTCCGAACCGCGCCACCGGGTCCTCGTTCGACGCCTACTCGCATATCGATGGCGTCACCCGCTGCACGCGCTGGGAGATGCGGCCTTCGGGCATGCGAGCGCGTTTCGGCGGGGCCGAGCTGACTCTCGGGGACCACGAGATCGCCGCGGAACTCCGGTCGCTCGGCCTGCCGAAGCGTGCGGTGATGTCCTCGTCCGTCTCGCGACTGGCCATGACGTTCGAGGACGCGATCGCGGTCTGAGGCCGCTGGTAACCACCCGGTCACGGGCGCGCGGGGAGCGTGGACGGTGCTCACGGCGCCGGTTACGCTGACGTTGCTGATCATTTGCCAATGCTCTCGGTTATGGAGTGTGCCCGTGATCGTCACCGACCGCATCTGCGCGTCTGAAGTGCGCTTCGCGCTGCGACGACCATCCGAGTACCGGCGACTTCCGGGAGCAGGCCGTCCTGTCGGATGCCTTCGGCAGACATGGTTGCTGACTGGCATGGGAGCCCCCGATGCGGCAGCCGGTCCGCTGCGCGATGCGACGGTTGGCGCGCACGCCGGGGCGAACGCTCCGGCGGGCGTACCGTCACCGATCGCGTTCCCACGGCCGGTGCGGACCAGCCGCGAGCTTCCACTCCTCCCACTAGCGTGGTGCGGTGTGACCACCGTGCGGTCCGGCGTGAAGCAGCGCGCCGGAAGAACACTTTGCGCCGAGAACCGCCCCTTCTCGCGGCACGCGAGTGCCGGCCACGCGACCCCCACCTGGGCGGATGCCCCAGGGCGCTCGATCCGAACCGAGGCGGCGTGACGCTGCCGAATCCGGAAGCCGAATCGGACGAGGGCGACGAGGAACTCGACTACCGCTTCACGCTCGCGAACGAGCGCACCTTCCTGGCCTGGATGCGGACCGCGCTGGGGCTGCTGGCCGGCGGCGTCGCGGTGCACACACTGGTCCAGTCGTTCCGGATCGCGGGGCTGCGGCGCGCGATCGCGTTGAGCTGCCTGGTCTTGGCGGCGGTCGTCGCGGTCGGGGCGTACGCGCACTGGCGGCGCATCGGCGTGGCCATGCGGCGCGGCGATCCGCTGCCGGAGACGGTGCTGGTGCCCATCCTGTCGGCGGGCATCGCGATCGTCTCGGTGCTGGCGGGTGTGGCGGTGCTGCTGCGATGAGCGCGCCGCATCTGTCCGCCGAACGCACCGCACTGGCGTGGCGGCGCACCGCCGTGTCGGCGATGGTCGTCGGCACGCTGTTCATGCATCAGGCGCTCGGCAGCGGGTGGCGCGCGGCCGCCGTCGCGCCCATCGGCGCAGCGATCGCGATGGCGGCGCTGGCCGGGGGCTGCTACCTGCGCAACCGCGGGCTGCACCGAGGCCACTACGCCCATGGCGGCCGCGTCATCGCCGGGACGGCGATGGCGGTGGTCGTGGTCGCGCTGGCCGCCGCGGCGGCCGGTTCTCTCGAACCGCTGCCCTGAAAGGCCGGCGGCCCAGCAAGGTTGGCCGAGACGACAGGAGGACGACAATGAGCACAGCGAGCGAGCCGAGCCACTTCATCGTCGCGGAGCACGAGCGCGCGACCGCCGCCCTGCCCTTCGCCGACACGGCCGATTCGGCCGACTCCGAGCGCGGTTTCCTCGCCGCGCTGGAACCCGGCGTGGTCACCTCCGAAGATGGAACCGTCGTGTGGGACAACGACTCCTATTCGTTCCTGCGGGATCCCTGCCCGGCCTCGGTGCATCCCAGCCTGTGGCGGCAGTCTGGCCTCGCGATGCGACAAGGGTTGTTCGAGGTGACCGAGGGCATCTATCAGATCCGCGGTTTCGACATCTCCAATATGACGCTGGTCGAAGGCGAAACCGGCGTCCTCGTCATCGATCCGCTGATCTCGGCCGAGACCGCCGCGGCAGGTCTCGCGCTCTACCGCGCCCATCGGGGCGACCGGCCGGTGACCGGACTGATCTATACGCATTCGCACATCGACCACTTCGGCGGGGCGTGCGGGGTCACCACCGCGGCGGCGGTCGAGGAAGGGCGCTGTCCGGTGCTGGCGCCGGCCGGCTTCCTGGAACACGCGGTGGCGGAGAACATCTACGCGGGAACGGCGATGGCGCGCCGCGCCGGGTACATGTACGGCGCGGTGCTGCCGCGCGGACCGCTGGGCGCGGTGGGCTCCGGGCTCGGTCAGACCACGTCGGTCGGCACGGTCACGCTGATCCCGCCGACCGTCGACATCACCGCCACCGGCCAAGAGGAGACGATCGACGGCATACGGATGGTCTTCCAGCTCACCCCCGGCACCGAGGCGCCCGCGGAGATGAACTTCCACTTCCCCGACCGCCGCGCCCTGTGCATGGCGGAGAACGCGACCCACACGCTGCACAACGTGCTCACGTTGCGCGGCGCGCTGGTACGCGACGCTCATATCTGGGCGAGATATCTGACCGAGGCGATCAACCTGTTCGCCCGCGATTCCGACGTCGTCTTCGCCTCGCACCATTGGCCGACCTGGGGCACCGAACGCCTGGTGGAATTCCTCTCCCTGCAACGCGACCTGTACGGGTACCTGCACGACCAGACCGTCCGCCTGCTGAATCAGGGCTACGTGGGCGCGGAGATCGCCGAGCTGGTCACTCTTCCGCCCGCCATCGAGCAGGCCTGGCACACGCGCGGATACTACGGTTCGGTCAGCCACAACGCGAAGGCCGTCTACCAGCGCTACATGGGCTGGTTCGACGGCAACCCCGCCCACCTGTGGGAGCACCCGCCGGTCGAATCCGCCCGGCGCCACGTGGAATTCATGGGCGGCGCGGACGAAGTGCTGCGCAAGGCGCGGGCCTCCTACGACGCCGGGGACTACCGCTGGGTGGCCCAGGTGCTCAACTACGTCATCTTCGCCGAGCCGGACAACGACGACGCGAAGCAATTGCAGGCCACGACGTTCGAGCAACTGGGCTACGGGGCGGAGAACGCGACCTGGCGCAACTTCTATCTCAGCGGAGCCTACGAGCTGCGCTACGGTTCGTTCGGCACGCCCACCAAGAGCGAATCGCCGACCATGGTGGCGGCACTGAGTATCGACCAGATCTTCGACGCCTTGGCGCTGCGCGTCGACGGCCCCAAGGCGTGGGACCATCGGCTCGTGACGGACTGGATACTCACCGACCAGGACCGCACCCACCGGCTCGAATTGCGCAACGGCCGCCTCACCCACTTCGACGTCGCGCCCGGCATGACCCTCCCGGAACCCGATGCCTCGTTCACGCTGGCCAAGTCCACCCTGATCCGGGTGTTGCTGGCCGGCGACGACTTCGGCGTCGCGGCGGCGGCGGGCGACATCGTCATCGAGGGAGACGTCACCAAGCTCGCCGAACTGGTCGGCATCTTCGACGCTCCCGATCCCGATTTCGCGATCGTCACCCCGTAGCTCGTGGCCGGTAGCGGCCCCTATCGCGCATCCCGGCCGAAGAAGTAGCCGACCACGATCCCCGCCAGACCTGACACCGGCGCCAGATATTGCGTCAGTTCCTGCGCCGGAAGACCTTTGACGATGCCGAACATGACTCCGGCTACCGTGCCTGCCACGAGCGCGGCGGCAAGTCCCGCACGGTAGCGAGCCTCCAGGATCTTGTTCTTCGCCTCCGCCTCTTCCTTGATCAGCTCGGTGCGCCTCGACTCCGCTTGGAGTTCGTGGTCGCGCCGGGCCCGGTCGACGGCCTCGGTATCCGAGTACGCCGATGCCTGGTATTCGCGCTTCGCCGTGAGGTAGGTCATCATCTGCTCGAACGACATGGATTCGACGCCCATCAGTCGCGCGGATTCGAGGATGTCGGCGATCTCGGCCCTGGCGTCGAGCATCTCGTCGTAGACGGGTGACGACGGACTGCTCTCTACTGGGAGATTCGGAGGTTCCTCGGCCATCTGGGGTTCGCCGGTCACCGGAACAGTATCGCTCGCTCATCGGTCGGCTGCGGGGCAGTCAGAAGTTCTGCGCGGGGGCAAATTTCGGCGATGTCGGAGCGAAGCCGTCGTGTCGCAGCCGCTCCGCGCGGCTGCGACGCCGGGTACGGCTCGCGTCAGGCGGAGGACGGCAATGCGGCGAGGTATCTGCCCGCGACGAAACGCTGGATCAACCGCACCACGGGGCCGCCGAGCCGGGTGTACCAAGTCGCGGGGCGCGAGAACGCGACGATCAGGCCGTACACCGTTTCGTCGGCAGGGTCGTACTCGACGGCGAACAATTCTTCGCCGGACGCCGGGTGTCCGGGCAAGGTTCCGTACGCGAAACCCCGCCGATCCGGTTCCTCGAGTACGTACACCACGCGGCACGGCGCGGTGATTCCCACGGGACCGAACCCCAGCCGCACCGTGATGTCGGTACCGGGTTCGGCCGTCGGGGTGTCGGCGGATCGAAAGATTCCGGTCCCCTTCTGGACCCGGTAGGTCAGGATCTCCGCACCGGCCCGCTCGAACAGCTCGCGTCCCCGACCGATTCGTCGCCGCAGCCGCAAACCGTGATATCCCTCCGGCACCGCGTCTCGTGTCGCGCCGACCTGGGAATACGTGAACGAGGACCCTGCGCGTCCATCCGCCATGCCCCGATCTTCACCCCATCGCCCACGGTCTCGCCACCCCCGGCTCGCCGACACGCCGGTTTCGATCGTTCCGGGCTCCTCGAAGAAGCGACTCGAGCGCCACGAAACAGCGAGTCAACCGGTGCGGAGGCTCAGAGGCGCAGCGTCGCGCCGCAACGGGAGTGGAGACGCGATCCGATGCGTGACGACGGGCCCGCTCGCTGGTGCTGGGTCGAGGGCGGCCCAGTTCGATTCGGGCTCAGGAACGCACCGGTTTGAGCCGCAGGGGAGTGAAATGGAGCAGTCCGAGGGGGTCCAGATACTCGCGTGTGCGGCGTCGACCGCCCTCGGCGCGGGCTCCCCAGTGCAGACATGCCGTCACGCACCCAGGGTGCCCGGACTCGAGTGTCCCGATCCGGGTGCCGCGGCCGACCCGCCTGCCCACGGGGACCTCGGCACGGACGGGCTCGTAAGTCGTGCGCAGGCCGCCGGGGTGATCGATGGACACGACCGGCTTGTCTGCCACGGTTCCGGCGAACACGACGATCCCTTCTCCCGCGGCGAGCACTGCCTGACCCTCGATGCCTGCCAGATCGACCCCGCGATGCCCCGGTAGCCAGTTCTGCGCGGGTTTGTCGAAGTGCCGTTCAACCGCGGGTCGCGGTTGCAGGGGCCAGCCGAACCGTCCTTCGGGGCCGGCTGTCGCGGTCGGCGCCGTCGCGACGATCGCGGCCATACCGAGAGCCAGGGCCGCAGAGATACGACGAGGCCACATGGCATTCGCATTGGTCATCGGGCCGGGTCCGGAGGTCCGATCACGCTCCGCAGAGGGGTGCGGGCGGCGCGCACAGGTCGCTACCGGAGGCGGAAGCCGTCTCGAGATGCTCGTGCCCACCCGCACCGAGCCCGGATTGCCGGAACGGCAGCGGCGCGCGCCGCAGCAGATCGGAGAGAGACGGCAGGCAAACGGACCCCGTGCACGCCCCGCGCACGGGGTCCGCGCCAGGAGTCTCGGCGCCGACCGGCGGAGCGGCGACGATGCCGAGCACGAAGAACAGGGGGACGAGGAAGGTGGTCGCGGTGGAGAACGGTTTCATGGCTCCAGCCTTCCGCGGTCGCGGCGGCTCCCAGGGCTCGATCCGTGGAATGTGGATAACGCACTCGCTTGTGGAAAGCCGACGTTCCGGCTGGTCAAGGCTTCGGATCGAACCGATTTAGGTCTGGGTGCCACGAGGCCGTAAACTGATCGGGCGGTCTGTGCCTGCATGGACCGACTTCGCGCGCCACCCGTGCTTGTTCATAGCGGCGCTGTTCGGATCGAACTCGATATATGTGAGTTCGCGGCAGCGTGTTCGGAACAGGGAATCGCCGGCTGGTCCCACCCTCGCGGTCGGGTCCGACGATTCGGCGGCGCCAGGGCAGTGGATCGCCGATTCACTGCGTCAACCGGCAAATGAAAGAGAGATACGGGAGCTATGGCTGTCGTAACCATGAAGCAGCTGCTCGACAGCGGCGCACACTTCGGACACCAGACCCGGCGCTGGAACCCGAAGATGAAGCGGTTCATCTTCACCGACCGCAACGGCATCTACATCATCGACCTGCAGCAGACGCTGACCTACATCGACAAGGCCTACGAGTTCGTCAAGGAGACCGTCGCCCACGGTGGCACCGTCCTCTTCGTCGGCACCAAGAAGCAGGCCCAGGAGTCGATCGCGGCCGAGGCGACTCGCGTCGGGATGCCCTACGTCAACCAGCGCTGGCTGGGCGGCATGCTCACCAACTTCTCCACCGTGCACAAGCGCCTGCAGCGCCTCAAGGAGCTCGAGGCCATGGAGCAGACCGGTGGCTTCGAGGGTCGCACCAAGAAGGAAATCCTCATGCTGACGCGTGAGATGAACAAGCTGGAGCGCACCCTCGGCGGTATCCGCGACATGCAGAAGGTGCCCTCGGCCATCTGGGTCGTCGACACCAACAAGGAGCACATCGCCGTCGGCGAGGCGCGCAAGCTGAACATCCCGGTCATCGCGATCCTGGACACCAACTGCGACCCCGACCTGGTCGACTACCCGATCCCGGGTAACGACGACGCGATCCGCTCCGCCGCCCTGCTGACCAAGGTCGTCGCCTCCGCGGTGGCCGAGGGTGTGCAGGCGCGCGCGGGCGCGTCCTCGGGCGACGAGAAGCCGGAGGCGGGCGCGGGCGAGCCGCTGGCGGAATGGGAGCAGGAGCTGCTCGCGCAGGCCGCCCCCGCCGCCGAGGCCGAGGCCGCTGCCGCGGAGACCACGGCCGAGGCCTGAGGACTCGCGTAACCAGCTGTTTCAGCGGCGATCACGAGCGAGTGCCATCGTGATCGCCGCTGCCGACACTCACAACTCTCCGAAGGAGGCTCGCCGAGAATGGCGAACTACACCGCTGCCGATGTGAAGCGGCTCCGGGAGCTGACCGGCTCCGGCATGATGGACTGCAAGAACGCGCTGGCCGAGACCGACGGTGATTTCGACAAGGCCGTCGAGCTGCTGCGCATCAAGGGCGCGAAGGACGTCGGCAAGCGTGCCGAGCGGACCACCGCCGAAGGCCTGGTCGCCGCCAAGGACGGCGTCATGGTCGAGATCAACTCCGAGACCGACTTCGTCGCGAAGAACGCGGAGTTCCAGCAGCTGGCCGAGCAGGTCGTCGCCGCGGCGGCGGCCGCCAAGCCCGGCGACCTGGAGACGCTGAAGGCGCTGGACCTGGGCGGCAAGACCGTCGACGAGGCGGTGCAGGCGCTGGCCGCGAAGATCGGCGAGAAGCTCGAGCTGCGCCGTGTCATCTCGCTGGACGGCCCGGTCGCCACCTACCTGCACAAGCGTGCCTCCGACCTGCCGCCCGCCGTCGGCGTGCTGGTCGAGTACACCGGCGAAGGTGACGCCGCGGCCGAGGCCGCCCGCTCCGCCGCCATGCAGGTCGCCGCGCTCAAGGCCAAGTACGTGACCCGCGACGAGGTTCCTGCCGACATCGTGGAGAACGAGCGCCGCATCGCCGAGCAGACCGCTCGCGAGGAGGGCAAGCCCGAGGCCGCGCTGCCGAAGATCACCGAGGGCCGGGTCAACGGCTTCTTCAAGGACGTCGTGCTGCTGGAGCAGCCGTCGGTCACCGATTCGAAGAAGACCGTCAAGGCGTTGCTGGATGAGGCCGGTGTCACCGTCACCCGCTTCGCCCGCTTCGAGGTCGGCGCGAACTGAGTCTCGCCGCACCCCCAGCGTGCAGGCCCCCCGCCGACCGAACGAACACCGGTTGACGGGGGGCCTTCTGCTGCCGCTCCAACCGAATAAGGCAGGATGGATGCCGCTCTGCCTTGCTCTACGTCACAGGCGCCTGCCGCGCGCAACGAACCGCCCCAAGAACGAGAATCCCTCGCCGAAGGAGACTGGAGACCCATGACGGACCCGGGGACCGATCGCCCAGGATATCGCCGGGTACTGCTGAAACTCGGCGGGGAGATGTTCGGCGGCGGGAAGGTCGGGCTGGACCCGGACGTCGTGCAGACGGTGGCCGAGCAGATCGCCGAGGTGGTCGCCACCGGCATGCAGGTGGCCGTCGTGATCGGCGGCGGGAACTTCTTCCGCGGCGCCGAACTCGAGGAACGCGGCATGGAACGCGCGCGTTCCGACTACATGGGCATGCTCGGCACGGTGATGAACAGCCTTGCCCTGCAAGACTTCCTGCAGCAGCAGGGCGTGGACACCCGGGTGCAGACCGCGATCACCATGGGCCAGGTCGCCGAGCCCTACCTCCCGCTGCGCGCCAAGCGTCACCTGGAGAAGGGGCGCGTAGTCATCTTCGGCGCGGGGATGGGCATGCCGTACTTCTCCACCGACACCACCGCCGCGCAGCGCGCACTGGAGATCGGCGCGGACGTGGTGTTGATGGCCAAGGCGGTCGATGGGGTCTTCACCGCCGACCCGCGCGTCGACGAGACCGCGACCATGTACTCCGAGATCACTCACAAAGAGGTCATCGAGCGCGACCTCAAGGTCGCGGACGCGACCGCCTTCAGCTTGTGCATGGACAACCAGATGCCGATTCTGGTGTTCAATTTGTTGACCAAGGGCAATATCGCCCGCGCGGTCGCCGGTGAGAAGATCGGCACACTGGTTCGGTCCTGATACCCGCGGACCGCGGATCATGACATGACGACGCTGTGGAGGAAACGGTCGTGATTGAAGAAGCGCTCTTCGACGCCGAGGAGAAGATGGAAAAGGCCGTCTCGGTAGCGAAGGACGATCTCGGAACCATTCGTACCGGGCGGGCGAATCCGGGCATGTTCTCCCGGGTCGTGGTCGACTACTACGGATCGCCGACCCCGATCACCCAGATGTCCAGCATCACGGTGCCGGAGCCGCGCATGGTCGTGATCAAACCTTACGAGGCAGGCCAGCTCGGCGCGATCGAGACGGCGATCCGCAACTCCGATCTCGGGGTCAACCCCACCAACAACGGCGACATCATCCGGATCTCGGTGCCGCAGCTGACCGAGGAGCGCCGCCGTGAACTCGCCAAGCAGGCGAGGGGCAAGGGCGAGGACGCCAAGGTCGCCATCCGCAATGTCCGTCGCAAGGCGATGGACGAACTGTCTCGTATCCAGAAGGATGGCGAGGCGGGCGAGGACGAGGTCGGGCGCGCCGAGAAGGAACTCGACAAGACCACCGCCAAGTACGTCGGCCAGGTCGACGAATTGGTCAAGCACAAGGAAGCCGAACTGCTCGAGGTCTGACGCGGATCGGTCGGCAGGCGGGACGGGTCCGGAGGAGGCCGGATCGCCGCGAGTGCCGGCGGAACAGCGCCAAGGCCCGCCCGGGCGGGGGACGAACGGAACGACGAGTTGAGCGACGGGACAATCGTGGCCGAGAACGCCGCCGCGACCGGTGCGGCAGAGGAGCCGCCGGTGAACGGGACAGCCGATGCGAGGCGACAGCACCCGCACGACGCTGGTGCGTCCGGTCATGAACCGTTACGCGGCCCCGCGGCATCCGCACCTGCTCCCGCGTCGAAAGGTTCGCGCGCGGGCCGGAATCTGCCCGCCGCGCTGACCGTCGGCTTCGGTCTGGGGCTTTCGCTGATCGCGATCCTGCTGTTCGTGCCGAAAGTGTTCATCGGCGTCGCGGCGGCCGGGGTCGGCGTGGCCACTTGGGAGGTCGCCAAGCGGCTGCGCGAGGCCGACGTGCTCGTCCCGCGGGTTCCGCTGATCGCGGGTGGCCAGGCGGTGTTCTGGCTGGGCTGGCCGTACGGGGCCAGCGGCGTCGCGGGCGCGTTCGCCGCCACCACGCTGATCTGCATGGTGTGGCGGCTGTTCGATCACGGCTTGCGGACCGCGCCGCGAAACTTCCTGCGCGACACGGCCATCACGGTGTTCACGCTGGCCTGGATCCCCTTGCTGGCCTCGTTCGCGACGCTGCTGCTGCTCGAGCCGGACGGCAACCTGCGGGTGCTGACCTTCATGATCCTGGTGGTCTGCTCCGATGTCGGCGGTTACGTGGCGGGCGTGCTGTTCGGCAAGCATCCGATGGTGCCTTCGATCAGCCCGAAGAAGTCGTGGGAGGGTTTCGCCGGTTCGCTGGTGTTCAGCGTGATCGGCGGTCTGCTCACGGTGACGTTGCTGCTGGAGGCCAACTCGATGATCGGCGTCGTGCTCGGCGTCGGCCTGGTGTTGGTGGCCACCTGCGGTGATCTGATCGAATCGCAGATCAAGCGCGAACTCGGCATCAAGGACATGGGCACCTTGCTGCCGGGTCACGGGGGCATCATGGACCGCCTCGACTCCATGCTTCCTTCGGCGTTCGTCTCCTGGTTGGTGCTGTCGACGCTGCTGTGATCGGGCGCGTCAGCCCTGCTTGGCCGCCTTGCGCAGTTGCAGGATGCGAACGCCGCCCACCGAGGCCATGACGAGTGCGCCGCCGATCACCGACAGCAGCACGGTGACCCCGAGCGGCAGCGAGAAGTCCCAGAAGAAGAAGTGCACTTGGATCTGCTCCAAGTTCTGCAGGATGAAGATCAGCAACAGGACCAGGATCAAGACGCCGGTGACGAGCCCGCTCCAGGCGTAACCCGTGCGTGAGGACAGCGATTTCTTGACAGGGGCGGCAGGCGGGGCGCCCGGCGGCGTCGTGTATCGGCGCTGCGACAGGTCCGGGTCCGGCTCCGTCGGGTATTCGGGGTGCGTGGACATATCTCGATCATGGCCGACAGCTATCGCGGCCGCAGGCATTTCCCGGCGACCAACCGGGCATGTCGGGCCGCCCGACTGTGGGCGAGTGCCCGGGTAGTTCCGGCGGATGGGAGAATGGAGCAACTATGACCGTCTCCCTGCCCCTGGTTTTCGACGCTCCGCGCCGTGGCATGCCGCCGCGGCATCTCGCCGACCTCGATGCCGAGGGCAGGCGCGCGGCCGTAGAGGAACTGGGCCTGCCGAAATTCCGCGCCGATCAGATCGCGCGCCAGTACTACGCACGATTGCAGGCCGATCCGGCGCGGATGACCGACCTGCCGGCCGCGGTGCGGGAGAAGATCGGCGAGGCGCTGTTCCCGCCGTTGTTGAGCGTGGTCAAGCACGTGGGGTGCGACGAGGGGGAGACCCGCAAGACATTGTGGCGCGCGGGCGACGGGACGCTGCTGGAAAGCGTCCTGATGCGCTACCCGGACCGCGCGACCTTGTGCATCTCCAGCCAAGCCGGTTGCGGCATGGCGTGCCCGTTCTGCGCCACCGGTCAGGGCGGGCTCAACCGCAACCTGTCCACCGCCGAGATCGTCGACCAGGTGCGGGCCGCGGCCGCGGCGCTGCGAGACGGCGAAGTGGCGGGTGGGCCCGGCAGGCTGTCCAACATCGTCTTCATGGGCATGGGCGAGCCGCTGGCCAACTACAAGCGGGTGGTCGCGGCGGTCCGCCGGATCACCTCGCCCGCGCCGGACGGCCTGGGCATCTCCCAGCGCAACGTCGTGGTCTCGACCGTCGGGCTCGCTCCGGCCATCCGCAAGCTGGCCGACGAGGGATTGTCGGTCACGCTCGCGGTCTCCCTGCACACGCCCGACGACGAACTGCGCGACACCCTCGTCCCGGTCAACAATCGCTGGCCGATCGCCGAGGTGCTCGACGCGGCCCGCTACTACGCGGACAAGACCGGCCGCCGCGTCTCGGTCGAGTACGCCCTCATCCGCGACATCAACGACCACCCGTGGCGCGCGGACATGCTGGGTGAGAAGCTGCACAAGGCGCTCGGTTCCCGCGTGCACGTCAACGTCATCCCGCTCAACCCCACCCCCGGGTCCAAGTGGGACGCCAGCCCCAAGCCGGTCGAGCAGGAGTTCGTCCGGCGCGTCAACGCCCAGGGCGTGCCCTGCACGGTCCGCGACACCCGCGGCCAGGAAATCGCCGCCGCCTGCGGGCAGCTGGCGGCGGAGAACTGAGACGCCAGAGGCTCGCAGGCCGATGGGACCGCGCGAGCGGACGCGCCGGCCGAAGCCGCACACGATTGCGCTTGCCCGGTAACGGGGTTCGGAGCGTCCTTCTCGACGGCTGGTGTCGGATGACCCGCTAGCCGCGGTTCTTCGCCGGGCGGTTGGTGGCCGCGCGGCGTTCGGCCTCTTTCGCCTTGATACGGGCATCCTCCGCGCGGACCGCCGCATAGTTCTCACGCTCGCGCACGAGCCATTCCGGCGGGTCGGCGAGCAGCGCGTCGATCTCGTCGGCGGTGAGGTGGTCGGAGACCTCGGCGCGGGTCAAGCCGGTGTTGGAGACGCCGAGCTTGCGGGCCACCACATCGCGGGGAAACGGGCCGGTGCGGCGCAGTTCGGTGAGCCACTCGGGGGGATTGTCGCGCAGCGCGTCCAGCTGAGCGCGAGAGATCGGCGCGTTGCGGAACTCCTCGGGCGCGGCCGGAAGGTAGATGCCGAGTTTGTTCGCCGCCGTCAACGGCTTCATCGTCTGCGGTTTCTTGTCCGGGCTCACCGGAACAGCCTAACGGGCGCCGCCGGACGGATTCGTCCGCAGCCCCGCCTCGCCCACACGGAGGCGGGACGGCCGCTGGACGGGCGCGGCCGCGTATGCGGGGCCGCCGTCTATCCGGCGGCGCGAGCGGGCCCACACGCCTGGTGACATACGCTTCCACGAATGAGCCGGTTGGAGTCGATCGATGTCGTGCGCCTGCGCTGGTTCGTCGCGGTCGCGCAGGAGTTGCACTTCGCGCGCGCGGCGAAATCGCTGCACATCTCGCGTCAGAAGCTGAGCCATACCGTCATCGACTTGGAAAACGAACTCGGCACAAAGCTTTTCGTCCCCGGTGCGCAACCGACCCGGCTCACCGACGACGGACGGGAGCTACTGGAGCAGGCGCGCGAGATCATCCGCCGGACCGAGTCCGCGGCGCGACGGCCGGAGGCTCCGGCCGTCCTGCGGGTGGGTTTCGTGCCGGGCGTCACGGTGTCCAAATGGACCCGGATCTGGGCCGAGCGCTTCCCCGACACCCCGCTCGAGGTGAGCGCGCTGGCGCAGGCGGAACAGGAGTCGGCCCTGCGGGAGGGGCGCGTCGACATGTGCTTCGTCCGGCTGCCGATCGATCGCGAAGGCATGAACGCGATCCCGCTCTACCGGGAAGTTCCCGTTGTCGTGGTGCAGAAGGAACACCCGCTCTCGGTGTTCGACGAGGTACGCGTGAACGACCTGGCCGACGAGCAGGTGCAGGACACCTCGGACCTCGACACGGTCGGCGGCGCGCTGGAACTCGTCGCCGCGGCCGGGGGCGCGGCCATCGTGCCGCACTCGCTTGCTCGCCTGCACCATCGCCGCGACCTCGTCTATCGCACGATGCTCGACGTCCCGGATACCGAGATCGCGCTGGCCTGGCCCGCCGATCGCACCCCCGATGCGGTCGAGGATTTCATCGGCGTCGTGCGCGGCCGCTCCGAGCGAAGCTCACGAGCCGCCGCCCGCCCCGACCAGAACGAGCCACGGAAGAAGCCCCCGGCCAAGAAGACGGGCGGTCGTGCGGGTCCTGCCGCGAAGAAACCCGCGCGGCGGCGCGGGCGCTAGCTGATTCGTGCTCAGGGGGTGGCGGCGCGAACCCCGGCCGGTCCGCGCCGCCCGGCGATCAGCCCTTGCACACCCGGTTCAGTTCGTCGGTCGCGGCGTCCATGTTCGCGACCTTGTCATCGGTGAGGGCGTGGGCGTAGGCGGCGATGGCGGCCTTCTCCGCGCCTTCGGCCTCGATGGCAGAGAGCTTGGTCGCCAGCGACTGCTGCACGGTCGGGTCCAGATTCCCGCCCGACTCGTCGATGGCGGCGTTGATCGCGTCGATGGCCGCGCCGCACGCCGGTGACTGGGCGTGCGCGGGCGCGGCGGGCAGCAACAGCAGCGAACCGAACGCGCTCGCGGCGAGCAGGGCGGCCGAACAGGTCTTGATCATTGCGTCCTAAGGGTTGTGCGGACAGAGAACAGAGGTCCGCGACCCGGCTGGGACGCGGACCTCGGACGCACACGGTACCGGCTGCCGGCGCACGGTACAGGACGAATGAAGTTGTGCGAGAAGACTTTCCGGATGGAGAACTAGCGCGGCTTGCGCTGCAGCAGGGAGTCGCGGATCAGGATGCCCGCGATCAGGGCGGCGAAGCCGACCAGGAAGATGTCCTCGATCTTGCCGCTGTGGTTGCCGACCAGCATGGCCAGCAGGATCAGCGCGACGATCCAGCCCGCGATCCGGAAGGTGCGACGCGACTCGCCGCTCCAACCCCAGGCGGCGGAGGGAACTTCGGCGGGATCCACGCGAGTGACGACGCGCTCGGTGTCGGCGTGTTCGAGTTCCGTGGCGGCCACGATCGCTCCTTAGCTGTTCCTTGTACCGCGATTCCGGTACGCACTCGATGAGCTGCTGCCGCATATCGTGACATACGACGGCGCGTCGTTGTAAGTCGGCCCGCGCCCCGTCGGACGCGTTCCGGCGGTAGGACACAATGAAGTCGTGTCCGACATCGTGAGAGTCCTGCTCCTGGGCAGCACCGGATCCATTGGCACCCAAGCGCTCGAGGTGATCGCCGCCAATCCCGACCGCTTCGAGGTGGTCGGACTCGCCGCGCGCGGCGGCAACACCGAGCTGCTCGCCGCCCAGATGGCCGCGACGGGCACGCGCAATGTCGCCGTCGCCGATCCGGCCGCGGCCCAGCGATTGGACCTGCCGCTGGGCGGCCCGGGAGCGGTGACCGAGCTGGTGCGCCGCACCGAGGCGGACGTCGTGCTCAACGCCCTGGTCGGTTCGCTCGGGCTGGAACCGACGCTGGCCACCCTCCAGTCGGGCACCCGCCTCGCCCTGGCCAACAAGGAATCCCTGGTGGCGGGCGGTTCCCTGGTCACACGCGCCGCCGCCCCCGGGCAGATCGTCCCGGTGGACTCGGAACACTCCGCGCTGGCGCAGTGCCTGCGCGGCGGCCGCGCCGACGAGGTCGCCCGGCTGGTGCTGACCGCGTCCGGCGGCCCGTTCCGCGGCTGGACCGCCGGCATGCTCGAGTCGGTGGGGCCCGCCGAGGCCAAGGCTCATCCCACCTGGTCGATGGGCTTGATGAACACCCTGAACTCGGCCTCGCTGGTGAACAAGGGGCTCGAGCTGATCGAGACCCACCTGCTGTTCGGGATTCCCTACGACCGCATCGACGTCACCGTGCACCCCCAGTCGATCGTGCACTCGATGGTGACCTTCACCGACGGCTCCACGCTCGCCCAGGCCAGCCCGCCGGACATGAAGTTGCCCATCGCGCTGGCGCTCGGCTGGCCGGACCGGGTGCCGGGCGCGGCCGCCGCCTGCGATTTCGGCACCGCCTCCACGTGGACGTTCGAACCGGTCGACAACGGTGTCTTCCCCGCGGTCGAGCTGGCCCGAGCGGCCGGGCAGGCGGGAGGCAGCGTCACCGCGGTCTACAACGCCGCCAACGAGGTCGCGGTGCAGGCTTTCCTGGACGGAGCCATCCGCTTCCCGCAGATCGTCGGCACGGTGGCCGCCGCGGTGGAGGCCGCCGAGGAGTGGCGCGCCGAGCCGGATTCGCTCGACGAGGTCCTCGCCGCGGACACCTGGGCGCGGGAGTTCGCCGCCGCCCGGGTACGCGGCTGACACCGTCGCGCACCGGATCGGACGCGCGAAGCGACGGCGTCCTGGCACACTGAACACACAGGACACGACTTTGTCCGGTTAGGCGTACCTCCGCCTTCGCTCCGGCCATTCGCGGGCTGAAGACGGACTACGTCCGACAGCACCCATTAAGGTGATCAGAGTGCTCGCGGCCAGGAGCGGACGCGTGCGTGCGGGATATTCGAGCTGCGCATACGCAGGAGGGCTGTAGAGCAAATGGTGTTCGCGTTGGGGTTCGTGCTGTTCGCGCTGGGCATCACCGTGTCGATCGCGCTGCACGAATGTGGGCACATGTGGACCGCCCAGGCGACCGGCATGAAGGTGCGGCGGTATTTCATCGGGTTCGGACCGAAGATCTTCTCGTTCCGCCGCGGTGAGACCGAATACGGCCTCAAGGCGCTTCCGCTCGGCGGTTTCTGCGACATCGCGGGTATGACGGCGCTCGACGAACTGCGCCCGGAAGAACTCGACCGCGCCATGTACCGCCAGGCCACCTGGAAGCGGCTGGTCGTGATGTCCGGCGGCATCGCGATGAACTTCGTCCTCGGCTTCATCCTGATCGTGGTGCTCGCCATCGGCTGGGGACTGCCGAACCTGAAGGAACCCCCGGCCACCGCGCTGGGCGAGATGAGCTGCGTGCCGCAGGGCAAGCCGGACGGCTCGAGCGAACCGTGCACCGGCATCGGCCCCGCGCAGCGCGCCGGATTGCAGCGCGGCGACATCGTCAAAGAGGTGAACGGCGTCAAGGTGGACACCTGGCGTCAGTTCCAGGCCGAGACCCAGAAGCAGACGGGCCCGTTCACCTACGTCGTCGAGCGGGACGGCCGCACCCTCAGCATTCCCGTCACCCCGGAGCGGGTCATCCGCTACCCCGAGGGCGGGGGCGCGGGCCGCGAAGTCGGAGCCATCGGGGTGGCGCCGGAACGCTACGAGCCCGTGCAATACGACGTGCTGGGCGCCGTTCCCGCCGCGGCCACGTTCACCGGGGACATGTTCGTGCGCACGGTGGACTCGTTGACCGAGATGCCCGCGAAGGTGTCCTCGCTGTGGGACGCGGTCACCGGCGGTGAGCGGGATCCGGAAACCCCGGTCAGCGTGTACGGCGCCAGCAAGATCGGTGGCGAGACCGCGGAACGCGGCCTGTGGAACATGTTCATCCTGGTGCTGGCCAGCCTGAACTTCTTCCTCGGCATCTTCAACCTGCTGCCGTTGCTGCCGCTGGACGGCGGCCACATCGCGGTGGTGATCTACGAGAAGATCCGCAATACCATCCGCGGCTGGAAGGGGCTCGCGCCCGGTGCGCCGGTGAACTACCTGAAGTTGCTGCCCGCCACGTACGTGGTCGTGGTGATCGGCGGCGCTTACATGCTGCTCACCCTGGCCGCCGACATCGTCAACCCGATCAAGCTGTTCTGACCGGGGCCGCCGGGCGGGCGGTGCGGCTCACGACGTAGTCTGGCGCGGTCAACCGGGGAAGTCTTGTCGTTGCTGTCACAAGGTGGGCGTCGTGCGCCAAGGCTAGACTCGGCACCAACCGGCCGGACACGACGAAAGTAGGCAGCCGAAGGTGACCAGCACAATCGGATTGGGGATGCCGACCGCGCCCGCTGCGGTGCTCGCTCCCCGGCGTAGGACCCGCCAGTTGATGGTGGGCAACGTCGGGGTGGGCAGTGATCACCCGATCTCGGTGCAGTCCATGACCACGACCAAGACGCACGATGTGAACGCCACCCTGCAGCAGATCGCGGAGCTCACCGCGTCGGGGTGCGACATCGTGCGGGTGGCCTGCCCGCGTCAGGAGGACGCGGACGCGCTGGCCACGATCGCCGCGAAATCCCAGATTCCGGTGATCGCCGACATCCACTTCCAGCCGCGCTACATCTTCGCGGCGATCGACGCCGGATGCGCGGCGGTGCGCGTCAACCCCGGCAACATCAAGGAGTTCGACGGCCGGGTCGCGGAGGTCGCCAAGGCCGCGGGCGCCGCGGGCATCCCGATTCGCATCGGCGTCAACGCCGGTTCGCTGGACAAGCGGATGATGGAGAAGTACGGCAAGGCCACCCCGGAGGCGCTGGTGGAGTCGGCGCTGTGGGAGGCGAGCCTGTTCGAGGAGCACGGGTTCGGCGACATCAAGATCTCGGTCAAGCACAACGACCCGGTGATCATGGTGGAGGCCTACCGTCAGCTGGCCGCGCAGTGCGATTACCCCCTGCACCTCGGCGTCACCGAGGCGGGCCCGGCGTTCCAGGGCACGATCAAGTCGGCGGTGGCGTTCGGCGCGCTGTTGTCGGAGGGCATCGGCGACACGATCCGTGTGTCGCTGTCCGCGCCGCCCGCCGAGGAGGTCAAGGTCGGCGGGCAGATCCTGCAATCGCTGAACCTGCGCCCGCGCAAGCTGGAGATCGTGTCCTGCCCGTCCTGCGGGCGCGCCCAGGTCGACGTGTACACGCTGGCCAACGAGGTGACCGCCGGCCTGGAGGGCATGACGGTGCCGCTGCGGGTGGCCGTCATGGGCTGCGTGGTGAACGGACCCGGCGAGGCGCGCGAGGCCGATCTGGGTGTGGCCTCCGGCAACGGCAAGGGCCAGATCTTCGTCAAGGGCGAGGTCATCAAGACCGTCCCGGAGGCGAAGATCGTCGAGACGCTCATCGAAGAGGCGCTGCGCATCGCCGAGGAGATGGGCGAGGACGCGGTCGCAGGCGAACCGGTCGTCACCGTCAGCTGAGCGCCGCTCACCAGGGCTTTCGGCATAGCCATACCGCATCGCGCCGGTTCGTGGCAGGCTGTCATCGTGCGGAGTCTGCTGGAGCCGGCGCGACGGGCCAAATACGCCCCTGCGCGGCAGCTCGCTAATCGAGACCTTGCTCAGGTGCTGCGTGTGCTGGATGCCGATCCGGTGGCCTCGTGCATGGTCGCCGCCCGGTTGCAAGAGTTCGGCCTGGACAGCCGGTGCGGGCAGGGGGAACTCTGGAGCAGAGGCGGTCCCGCCGAGTCGCTGTGTTTCTCGGGCGCGAACCTCGTGCCGTTGCTGGGTGATCGTGACGCGTTGCGCGCGTTCGCCGATCGGGCGATCCGCTGGCCTCGGATCTGTTCCTCGGTGGTGGGGCGCAGAGAACTCGCATTGCCGCTGTGGGAGATGCTGTCCGGACACTGGGGCCCGGAGCGGGAGCTACGCGGGGAACAGCCACTGCTGGCGCTGGCCCAGCCGCCGCTGTCCACCCCCGACCAGGAGGTCCGCCGGGTGCGCCGCGACGAACTCGATCGCTACCTCTCGGCCGCGATCGCGATGTTCATCGAGGAGGTCGGCGTCGATCCGCGTGCGGGGGACGGCGGCCGCGGCTATCGCCGCCGCATCCAGAGCCTGATCGAATCCGGCCGTGCCTGGGCCCGTTTCGAGGATGGGGAAGTGGTCTTCAAAGCGGAGGTCGGATCACTGTCCCGGCGCACGGGCCAGATCCAGGGAGTCTGGGTGCATCCGGATCATCGGGGGAAGGGCCGTGGCACCGCGGGCACCTCGGCGGTCGCCAACGCGGTGGTCGCTTCCGGCCGCACCGCGAGCCTGTACGTGAACGACTACAACGCGATCGCCCGCCGCGCCTACAGCAGGGTCGGGTTTCGCCAGATCGCGACCTTCGCCACCGTCCTGGTCGACTGAACGCGGCCGCGGGCACGGCGAATTCCGGAGTGCCGCAGGCATTTGCCCGGCAGTGACTATTACGATCGGTGCCGATGTCGACTCGGACGCTCCTCTCGCTCGCCGTCGCGGCCTTCACGGTGGCCGCCGCCGGTTGTGCGAGCGAGCCGCAGGGGCCTGTTCCCGCCGCCGACGCCTTCGTCAAAGCGTTCGCCGAGCATCGGGTGACCGCTGCCGCGCAACTCACCAACCTGCCGGAGAAGGCGAGCGACGCGTTGCGTTCCGCGTGGGATCAACTGCAGGCCGAACAGCTCACCGCGCGCACCGGGGCGGCGCGCGTGACCGGTGACACCGCGACCGTCGACTACACCTACGAGTGGCGGTTGCCCAAGAACCGGATGTGGAAGTACTCCGGTCAGCTGCAGATGGGCCGCAGCAACGGGCGCTGGATGGTCCGCTGGACGTCCTCCGACATCCACCCCAAACTCGGCGACACCCAGACCATGGCGTTACGGACCAACCCGCCGCCGCGGGCGCGGGTCAACGAGCAGTCCGGCAGCGACGTCATGGTGCCCGGCAAGGTTTCCCGGGTCACGTTCGTCGCGGCCGACGCCGCCGACCCCGCGTCCGTGGCCACCACGCTGGCCGCCGCGCTGCACCGCTTCGACAAGTCGCTGACGCCGCAGACCATCCTCGACGAGGCGAAGGCGGCCAAGGGCGCTTACACGGTCGCGCTGCTCAACGAGACCGAATCCGGCCAGGTGACCACCGATCTCATCGGGCTGCCCGGTGTCACGCTGACCCAGCAGTGGGATCTGGTCGCCACCGATCGGGAATTCGCGCCCGATCTGCTCACCCAGGTGCGCAAGACGGTGATCGCGGAGGTGGACGGCAAGGCGGGGTGGAGCGTGGTCACCTTGAACTCCAACGGGGCCGACACCGATGTGCTGATGGAAGTGCCCTCCCAGCCCGCGCCGTCGTTCTCGCTCAGCATCGACCGCAACGTGCAGAACGCCGCCCAGCTCGCCGTGCGGCCGCGTACCGAGCAGACCATGATGGTGGTGCTGCGCCCGTCCACCGGCGCGATTCTGGCGGTCGCGCAGAACAGGGCCGCCGACCGGGACGGTCCCCTCGCGACGATCGGCCAGTACCCGCCCGGTTCGGTGTTCAAGACGGTGACCGCGGCCGCGGCCATGTCGAACGGCCTCGCGACGCCGGACACGGTGCTGCCGTGTCCGAGCCGCATCGTCATCGGCGAGCGGACCATCCCCAACTACAACCTGTTCACCGTCGGCGATGTGCCGATGTCGACGGCCTACGAGAGGTCCTGCAACACCTCGTTCGCCGAACTCGCCAGTGAGCTGCCCGGCCCGGCGTTGCACGAGGCCGCGGCGAAGCTCGGTGTCGGACCCGTTTATTCGGTGGTGGGGCTGCCGACGGCCTCCGGCTCGGTGCCGCCCTCCGACGACCTGATCCAGCGCACCGAGGACGGCATCGGTCAGGGCAGAGTGGTGGTCAGTCCGTTCGGCATGGCGCTCATGGCGGCGACCATCGCGCACGGCTCGGCGCCCGTGCCGTACCTGATCGCTGGGCGCCCCACACAGATCGACGGTGACCGCCCGCCGCTGGCTCCCGACGTCGTCGAAGGATTGCGCGCGATGATGCGCAAGGTGGTCGTGGGCGGCACGGCCGAGCGGATCGCCGATCAAGGCGTGGTCTACGGCAAGACCGGCGAGGCCGAAGTGGACGGCGGGTCGCACTCCTGGTTCGTCGGTTACCGTGGCGACATCGCCTTCGCCACGCTGCTGGTCAAAGGCGGCAGTTCCGATAATGCCGTCGCCGTGACACGGGACATGCTGGCGGCGTTGCCCGCCGGTTACTGATAGGTTTTCGCGCCCAGACGGGAAGGACCCAGATCAGGACTTCGCGGTGCCGCGGCGCGGGAGAGCGTAGCGCCCGAATCGATCTCGGCCGATGGTGCAACGGTGTCCTCCTGCCTCGTGCTCGGCCCGCGCGGCGGGAGCCGATGCGTCCGCGCGGACCGGACAGCCGTTGTCAGGACTGTCCGGGCCGACGGGTGTGCGTGCCCTTCATTTCCTCTCGGGCGCAGCGATCAGTAAATGTTCCAAACTGGTCCTTCGGTCCGAATATTCGTCTACGCCGACGACCGCGACGAATTCGCGATCCCCGACACGGTGCTGGAGGGAAAGCCACGAGTTGGCGAGATACCAGCCCGCTCCGGCGGTGCCGCGTGGCCGCAAACCGCCGCAATAGATCCAATAACGATCGAGATGCTGATCCGCGCTCGGTCGTACTCGCGCGACGATGCCGATATTCCGGTCGTCGTTCGAGTCGTACCGGCTGCCGTCGGTCAACTCCAGACGCATCGCCGCGGAGCCGTCCTCGGCGCCGCTGTCATGGATGGTGAACAGCGGGTTGTCGACGAGGTGCGGATACAACCGGGTGCAGTTGTTGCCGCCCAGCCCGAAGCTGATGTACGGACGGTCGTAATGGGTGACCATGTAGCGGTCGCTGCGGACCTCGGCCCGAATACTGGTGTGGCGCTGAAGCAAGGAGAACATGTACAGCAGCCCCCGGAAATCGCTTTCCGCCACCACGGAGGGGACATCCACGGGACGATCCGGGAAACCGCCCTCCTGCTTCCCGAATACTCGCCGCCGGGAGATCCCCGCCGCCCGCAGTGCGTCCACGGACGGCCTGGTCAGCTCGAACGACGGGTACACCAGAGTGGTTCCCCTGGTGCTCGTCTCCATCCCGAGAAAAGCCTCGAGCCGGACATCGGTGCCGGAATAACCCGGCCCGAGCGATCCCATGCCGTCCGGTGTCGAGTTGGCCATCTGGAACAATCCTTCAGCCGTCCAGCCGGGAAACATCCGCTCGAGCACCCGGCAGTGATAGTCGCGCGGAAGGCCGATCATGCGACCGGACAACCACTGGTAGTACTGCGCTTTCGCCGGCCCATGCCCTGGGGGAATGGGCGGGTCCAGCTGCGCCGCGCATCGGTCGTACGCGACGAGAAAATCTGGATGACTTTTCAGATGCCGCTCCGCTAGCAGCATCTTCAGTACGGTCGCCAACGGAAACCCCCTTACCCCTGCAGCCTCCGTCGACGGTGACGGAGACTCTGTGTATTGGCTCGACCGCAACGAAAGCTGGGCCGTCGGCAAACCGCACCGACGGCCCAACCGCATCAGCCGTCAGATGTAGATGAATGGGAGACCATTACTGGTTCCTCCGGAGCTGGTCGCGGTGATTTGCACTGTTCCCGTTCCGGCGGGAGTGACGGCGGTGATCTGTGTTGCGGAATCGACGGTGAACGAAGTTGCCGGTGTGCCTCCGAAGTCGACGGAGGTGGTGCCTGTCAGGTTCGTCCCGGTGAGGACGACTGTCGTTCCACCGGCCGCCGGTCCTACATTCGGAAGCACGACCGCGAGTGTCGGAACCGCAATGTAGGTGTAGGCGAGGCCGTTGCTGGTTCCGCCGGAGGTGGTGGCGGTGACTTGCACCGTACCGGTCCCGGCGGGTGCCACGGCGGTGATCTGAGTTGATGAGTTGATCGTGAACGAGGTCGCCGGCGTGCCGCCGAAGTCGACCGCCGTGGTGCCGGTCAGATTCGTCCCCGTGATGACGACAACGGTTCCGCCCGCTTCCAAACCGACGTTCGGAAGCAAGGTGGTGAGATTGGGCGCCGCGAGGTAGGTATAAGCGACGCCGTTGCTCGTTCCGCCGGAGGTGGTGGCGGTGACCTGCACGATTCCCGTCCCGGCGGGCGCTACCGCGGTGACCTGGGTGGCGGAGTCGACGGTGAACGAAGTCGCCGGGGTGCCGCCGAAGTTCACCGCTGTCGTTCCGGTCAGGTTTGTTCCGGTGAGAACGACCGTCGTGCCGCCCGAGGCCGGTCCTACGCTCGGCAGTGCGGTGACGAGGGCGGGAAGCGCGACGTAGGTGTAGGCCACGCC
Organism: Nocardia sp. NPDC041819; assembly: GCF_055590505.1. Classification (NCBI taxonomy): domain Bacteria; kingdom Bacillati; phylum Actinomycetota; class Actinomycetes; order Mycobacteriales; family Nocardiaceae; genus Nocardia; species Nocardia sp. NPDC041819. Next base: position 559,386 of record NZ_JBVJAP010000001.1, read on the forward strand.
GTTACTGGTTCCGCCCGCGGTGGTCGCGGTGACTTGTACGGTCCCGGTTCCCGCCGGTGCGACGGCCGTGATCTGGGTGGCGGAGTCGACGGTGAACGAAGTCGCCGGTGTTCCACCGAAATCGACCGCCGTGACTCCGGTCAGTCCCGTGCCGGTCAGGACGACGGTTGTGCCGCCCGATGCCGAGCCCAGATTCGGCACCGCCGTGGTCAGGGTTGGAAGTGCGACGTAGGTGTAGAGCACGCCGTTGGTCGTCCCGCCCGGAGTGGTGGCGGTGATCTGCACGATGCCGGTCCCCGCCGGTGCGACGGCGGTGATCTGGGTGGGGGAGTCGACGGTGAACGAGGTCGCCGGCGTGGCGCCGAAATCGACCGCCGTGGTGCCGCTCAGATTTGTTCCGGTGAGGACGACGGTCGTGCCGCCGGAGACCGAACCCAGATTCGGCACCGCCGTGACGAGGGTGGGAAGCGCGACGTAGGTGTAGGCCACGCCGTTACTGGTTCCACCCGCGGTGGTCGTCGTGACTTGTACGGTCCCGGTTCCCGCCGGAGCGACGGCCGTGATCTGCGTGTCGGAGCCGACGATGAACGAGGTCGCCGGTGTGGCGCCGAAGTTCACCGCGGTGGCGGTGGACAGACCCGTCCCGGTGAGGACGACGATCGTCCCTCCCGACACCGGGCCCACATTCGGCACCACCGTGGTGAGCGCGGGTACCGGAATGTAGGTGTAGGCGAGGCCGTTACTGATTCCGCCTGCCGTGGTCGCCGTGACTTGCACCGTTCCGGTGCCGGCGGGTGCGACGGCGGTGATCTGGGTAGCCGAGTCGACGGTGAACGAGGTGGCCGGTGTGGCGCCGAAGTTCACCGCGGTTGTTCCGGTCAGTCCCGTTCCGGTGAGGACTACTGTTGTCCCGCCCGTTTCCACACCCACATTCGGCAGCGCCGCGACGAGGGTTGGTACCGGAATGTAGGTGTAGGCGACGCCGCTGCTGGTTCCGCCCGGGGTGGTGACGGTGAGCTGCACCGTCCCGGTTCCCGCCGGAACGATGGCGGTGATCTGGGTAGCCGAGTTGACGGTGAACGAGGTGGCCGGTGTGGCGCCGAAGTTCACCGCGGTGGCTCCGGTCAATCCCGTGCCTGTGATGATCACCGTCGTACCGCCGGTCGCCGGGCCCACATTCGGCACCACCGCGGTGACGGCGGGTACCGGAATGTAGGTGTAGGCGACGCCGCTGCTGGTTCCGCCCGGGGTGGTTACGGTGAGCTGCACTGTCCCGGTTCCCGCTGGTGCGATGGCGGTGATCTGGGTAGCCGAGTTGACGGTGAACGAGGTGGCCGGTGTGGCGCCGAAGTTCACCGCGGTTGTCGCGGTCAGTCCTGTTCCGGTGATGACGACCGCCGTGCCGCCTGCTTCCACGCCCGCGTTCGGCACCACGGCGGTGACAGTGGGCAGCGCGACGTAGGTATAGGCGACGCTGTTACTGGTTCCGCCCGGGGTGGTGACGGTAAGTCCTACGGTCCCCGTTCCCGCCGGTGCGACGGCGATGACTTGGGTGTCGGAGACGACGACGAACGAGGTCGCCGGCGTGGCGCCGAAATTCACCGCGGTCGCTCCGGTGAATCCGGTGCCGGTGATGACGACCGTCGTCCCGCCGGTGACCGGTCCCACGCTCGGAACGTCCGTGATGATGGCGGGCACCGCGACGTAGGTGTAAGCGACGCCGTTGCTGATTCCACCCGCGGTCGTGACGGTGACCTGCACGGTCCCGGTTCCCGCCGGTGCGACGGCCGTGATCTGGGTGGCGGAGACGACGGTGAACGAGGCTGCCGGTGTGGCACCGAAGTTCACCGCGGTCGCTCCGGTGAGCCCGGTGCCGGTGATGAGGACCGTCGTCCCGCCGGTGACCGGTCCTATGTTCGGGACCACCGTGGTCAGCGCGGGGACCGAGATGTAGGTGTAGGCGAGGCCGTTGCTGGTCCCGCCGGGTGTCGTGACGGTGACCTGCACGGTCCCGGTCCCGGCCGGCGCGACCGCCGTGATCTGGGTAGCCGAGTTGACGGTGAACGAGCTCGCCGGTGTGCCACCGAAACTGACCGCCGTCGCTCCCGTCAGGTTCGTTCCCGTGATGACGACCGTCGTTCCCCCGATGACCGGACCGGTGTTCGGCACCAACGTGGTGATGGCGGGCACCGCAACGTAGGTGAAGGGGAGGCCGTTGCTGGTTCCGCCGGGCGTCGTGACGGTGACCTGCACGGTCCCCGTGCCGGCCGGTGCGACGGCGGTGATCTGAGTATCGGAGTTGACGATGAACGAGGTCGCCGGAGTGCCACCGAAACTGACCGACGTGGCAGTCGACAGACCCGTTCCGGTGATGACGACCGTGGTTCCGCCGGTTGCCGGTCCGGTGTTGGGTGCGAGGCTGGTCAGCGCGGGGACACCGGCGTAGGTGTAGGTGACGCCGTTGCTGGTTCCGCCCGAGCCGGTGACCGTCACCTGCACGCTGCCCGAGCCGGGCGGTGCGATGGCGGTGATCTGAGTGGGGGAATTGACCGTGAAGATGGTTGCGGTATTGCCGAACCGGACAGTCAATGGGCCGGTGAACCCCGTGCCGGTGATCGTGACGGTGTTGCCGCCCGAGGCGGGCCCGGAGGTCGGCGAAATGGCGGTGATGATAGGTACGACTACGTAGATGAACGGCACCGCACCGCTGGTGCCACCCGGTCCGGTCACCGTGACCGGCACGATCCCCGTTCCGGCAGGTGCGACAGCCGTGATCTGCGTGTCGGAGTTGATGGTGAACGAAGTCGCCGGTGTGCTACCGAAGTTGACCGCCGTGGCGCCCGTGAAACCCGACCCGGTGAGGGTGACCGTCGTACCGCCCGCTGTGGAGCCCTGATTGGGATTGAGGCTGTTCAGCGCGGGGACCGGCACATAGGTGTAGGCGACCCCATTGCTCGTTCCGTCCGAGTTGGTCACGGTGACCTGCACCGTACCTACCGATCCGGCGGGAGCTATCGCCGTGATCTGCGTAGGGGAGTTGATGGTGAAAGTGGTCGCGGTGTTACCGAACCGGACGGTCATGGGGCCGGTGAATCCGGTACCAGTGATTGTGACGTTGGTTCCCCCCGTGGTCGGTCCTGAAGTCGGGGAGAGGGAAGTGATGGTAGGCATGCGGCTGCCTCCTTGTCGCCGTGGTGAAAATCCTCTGCACCGGGGGGCGCCCGCCGCTGTTCAGCAGCCCGGCTATCTCCATTAACTCCTTTGAATCGGTGCCTGGCAACGTGTCTGATGATCCGTTTTGGTCCGTTTTCGGATTGGCAACGGCGCGTCGCGTTGTGCGGTGAACGTCCTGGCAGGCGTTGTGGCAGCGTTCTTTTCGACGGGGCTTCGCCACCGCTGCCGGAGGTCGCGCCAGCGGTGAGCCCGCCGAGGGTGGCGGTGCTGGCGAACGATTGGCGACCAACCGGAACGTCCGTCAACGTTCCGCCCGGAAAGCAGCTTCTCGCGTTACAGGAACAGCTCCGGTGGGTCGTCGATTTCGAGGCCCGCCCGCCGTGCTCGGGTCACCATCTTCCGATCCCACTCGCGGTGCACCCGCAGCGTCATGCGCAACTCGCCCATCTGCACGGACATCTGCTGAGTTTGCGAAATGGCGAGGTCGCTCAAGACTTTCGCGGTGTCGGCCTTCGTCTTCGTCATGTGAGCGTCGACGTCGCCGCGCTTGGACCACGCGGTGACGGCCGCCGTCAGCACCGACGAGCCGGCGATGAGCACGAGCGCCGCGAAGAGCGGCGACTGCTGGATGATGTTCATGGCGCCATCCGGATCTTCACCGCGCGCAGCGCCCGGACATCCTGCAGTACCTGTCGGCGCTTCCACAGGAACGCGACGCCCAACGCGATCGGCAGCGGTCCCCCGAGAACCGTGGCCGGACCGATGGTTCGGTGCTGGATCTGCAACAACAGCAGCTGCGCGCCGAAGGCCACCAGTGACCAGCCGAGCGCACCCAGGCCGACCTGCTCGACCAGATAACCCCAGACGCGCTGGGCGAACAGACCGACCAGCGTCGCGACGCAGCCGATCAACATGAGGACGAGCCACAGCGTGCGGAATCCGGGTGGCAGGTCCGTGGCCGCCGATGCCGGCGGCGGGCCGTAGATGCACTGCAACAGCATCGAGACACCGAACACAGCGCACAGCACCACCTCGAAGGGGTCGTGGCGGGTCCTTTCCTTCGGGGTTCTCATGCTGGTTCGCCGCTGGCCGGTGGCGCAGGGCTGACCCGGTGGCGCGCCGACTCGACCGCGGGCAGGCCCAGAGCCGCCGCGGCGATGGCGAGGACAAAACCGGAGAGGTCGGACGAGAGGACGCCCTTGACGACCCCGTAGCCGATCAGCGCCGCCAGCAGCGGGTACAGCAAGGCGCGGACGGGCTCACTGTGCAGGATGGTGATTACTTTGTTCATCGGTTCTTCCCTTTCTTTCTTGTTGTGGCACCGATGGTGCCGTCGGCCGATCGCGGATTCCGCCGTCTGAAAGCTGTGCGTTCGTGTGGTCGGCCGGATTCCGGCCCGGTACGGGAGTCCGGATCGCGTTGTCGCAGGCCCACCGGCGCCGTCTAGGTGAACCCGTGTGCGGTGGAGGAGGGTTCGTGGTGCGGCGCTGCGGTCCGCGCCGGAGCGGTGCCGTCCACTGGATTGCCGGTTGTCGCCGTGACGCGAGGACCCCGTGTTCTGTGGCCCGTGGGCGGGGAGAGGAATGTAGGCATAACGCTGCCTCTCAGTTTGCTGGTTCCTCCGTGCCGAGGGTGTCCGACGGTAGTCGTGAACCGGTTAACTCCGTTATGCCCCAGGATCTGCGGGTCGGCAATGCGTCGGATGATCCGTTCTTGTCCGTTTTCCAGATTGTTGCCAGGTATTGACCAGTACTGCGGCTCCGGCGTGAACGCATCGTGCGGCCCTGCCGCAGCGACGATCTCATCGCTGTGGCCGGTCGGGGGTCGTCGACCGTGACTTCGGCTAACCGAGGCGCAAACGAAATACGCTCGCGCACAACACTTATCACTGAATCTCGGTCTGTCTCCTCGGCGGCGGATCGCGTCTGCTCGTCGGCGCCCGGTGTGTCCGGGTGCTTCAGATGATGCTGGTCGGTCTGTTCAATGCCGACACGAAAGAGTGCCGGAGCCGATCGGACCCAACGCGATTGGGCCGCCGCCGGAACCCGGCGACGGCCCGTGAGCTGTCTCGATCAGGCGCAGGTGTATGTGCGGCCGTTGCTGGTGCCACCGGAGCCGGTGACGGTCACCTGTACGTCTCCCGCTGCGTGGGCCGGGGCGATGGCGGTGGTCTGCGTCGACGAGTCGATCCCTGAAGGTCGTCGCGGTGCTGCCGCACCGTACGGCCAGCGGACCGGCGAATCCCGTACCGGCGATCGTGACGCTGGTGCCGCCCGTAGCGGGGCCCGAAACCGCCGCCGGACTCCAACGCCTGATCGCGAGCGGATATCGTGGAGCCGGTAGTAGCGCATTGCGTCTGAGGGGGATTCATTATGGCCGGTCGAAGATCGTCCGGGCCATTTCGCTCGGGCAGTACTCCCGGTTGTCGAGAGCGCGCGGACGGGGGAGTTGTTCCGGTGGTTCCAGCGGAAGATGTCAGGAAGGTGCCAAGAGCGCGTTATCGTTCCACGCCCCAAGCGAGAGCGATCAGCCCTTCAACGTGCGGATCATGCGCACCAGTGCTTGCGCGCCTTCTCGTGTCGGTTTGTCATCTCGCGTCGTTTGATCTTCGGTGGCTCTGAAGTGGAGTTCGCCCTTCCAGCCGTCGATCGTGGCGGTGAGGTCGACGTCGAGCAGAGTGGTGGCGTGATCGCCCCCCTTGGGCAGTGGCTCGGTAGCTACCTTGACGGTCGCGCCGTCCACAGTCAGGACCTTGGTCGGGTAGTTCTCTGTCGTCGCGGGAGGTGTGGACAGGGTGTTACCACTGGTGACGCGAAACAGCGATACATATCCGAGGGAAGACAGCCATGCGGACCCGTCCGCCTTCTCATAGAAGCACCCGTTACCGGTGCCGATCTCATCGGTCAGTGCCTTTCCGCCGGCACCGGCGCTGACCTTTAGATTCTCGGCACCAGCTCGGGTGATGAAAAATGGTTTCGTAGAGTCGCACAGCTCCTGGATGGTGTGGCTGCTCGTCGGCAGTTCATACTCTTCGGGATGAGTGTGGGAAAACAGATCGCAGGCCGAAAGTAGCACCGCCACCGCCGAAATGGTCAGCAGTTTTCGCCGGTTCATGTCGCCTGCCATTCAGAGCTGGGAGAGTTGGTGTTGAAGTCGTCGGAAGCGCTACGCGGCCACCGATCGTTATGAAATCCTTTCTGACTTTCTGTCGACTCCTTAATCTTGCTGATACTCTGCCTTTGCGAAAGGAGGGCATCTGTAAGATTTTTCGTGTACTCGACGGCTCTGCTGATTGCTTTTCCGAGGATATCAATCGTATCGGATATTACCATCGGAGCGGCGACGAAGGTGACGATCTTGGCAAGAGCTGTCCCGAGTTTTATGAGCAGGTCCGCGATATCCGTGACGATCTTGGAATAGAAGTCCCAAGCGATGTCCGATACCTTGGCGAGTGCTTCGGTCATCTTGTCGCAGGTTGATTTCGCGGAATCCATTGCGGTGTCCTGGAGTGTGCGCGCCGCTGTGTACTTGAGTGCCGCCGCTCCTGTCCAGTAGCCGATGACGTTCCCGTTGTTCACCTCGTTGTTCTGCGCGCCGCCGATCTTCCCCTTCAGCGTCGTCCATGCCTCGCTCGTCTGCAGGAAGGCGATGGGTGCCTTCAAACTGTCGACCGCGCCCTGCAGTTTGTCCAAGAGCTCCTGGATCTTCTTCTTGATCTCTTCCTTGTGGTCCTGCATGTAACCGGTGAAGTCGTCCTCGGTCATCGCGCCGTAGACGGCACCTGCTACCGCACCCGCCATTCCGAAGAATGTCGCTGCCTCGACCTCGGCGGCGGCGATGGCCGCCTTCCGGAATGCGTCATCCACCTTGGCGGGTTGGCTCCTGATCTCCGCGATCTGGTCCGAGAACCTATCGAGTACCGTGTTGATCTCGTCCAGAGACTTCGTCGCACCCATCAGTAATCCGCTTCCAGCTCGATCAGGACGTTCGCGAAGTTCTGGTCCTGCTCCTGATATACCTTGGCGACGTGGTCCAGAACTCTGGCGATGGAATCGGTTTCATCTCTTCCCTCGACCAGTCTGTCGTACATATACCGTGCGGCCGCCATCTGGGCCTCCCAAGTTTCTTGGAACAGTCCCCAGGCGACGTCCTGGTGACTGAAATGGATGCTCTGCGCCTCGGTAGCGGCGACGGTGAGGGCGTCCGACGCGTGATCCCAGGCTCTGGCGGCCCTGACGAGTTGGTTCAGATCCGCTGAGAAATTGACCATTACGAGTTCCTCATCAGGTAGCGCTTGTATTCCGCGAGTTCGTGTTCGAGCTCATCATCGGTGCGGTCGGCCCATGTCCCGTCTTCGTGGAACCGTGGGCGCTGTTGCCGGATCTGATTCGCGCAGTCGAGGATGTCGTGCGCGATGTAGGACGGGCCGGCCGTGGCCGCCCACCGCGGATCGATCTCGATGCTGCCGATGCGCGAGATGCTCGCGGCCACCGTGATCGAGGGCACTCCGGAGTCGCTCACCGGCCCTCGCCCTACGAATTCATCACTCAGTCGCAGTGATCGTTCGACCATCTCGTATTCGGCGAGCGATCGGGTGTCGAGGAGCGTGATCAGTTGTGTACGGCGAGAGGGGGATACGGTCAGTTCAGTCCATCTGCCAGATGCGATGACCGGAGCGTCATGCCGCCACAGCGCCAAATAATAGCCGGTCATCGCTGCCGCGGAGAGATCCGGTGGATCAAGGCGGTCATGGATATTCCGGCTCACATCCACATCTATTGGAAGGCGGCCGTCGTCGAGATTCATTGTGATCAGGCCGACCCCGATCAAGCCAGTCGCCACTCTATCCCCTTCTGTTTCCACTGCAGTGGGATTGTCCGCCGACTGGCCGCTATTGAATCAGGCGACATACGGGCTGCAAATTCATTGCGGACCCGCAAGTCACCAGCCCCCTTGCGGCCAGTCGTGGTGCGCCCGCAGTCCAGTGGTTTGTCCCCTCAGGCTGTTGCCGGACAGACACTACCGTTCTGTTTGTCGCCCCAGCAAGGGCGAGGTCACGGCTCGGGCGGTCGGTCCTGTCACAGCGTGCTTCGACGTGAAAACCACACCCTGGCAATACATCGCCCTGGCGAAGGTAACTGAGGACGATGCTTGGTCGCGTGCGGACGAACCGCCGCTGGATCCGGGTTTTCCGCGCGGTCGGTACGCGGACCCCACGCCTACCAGGTTTCGGGGCGGGTGGATTCGAGGTGTTCGAGGGCCAGGGTGATCCACGTTGTGAAGTGGGCGGTCAGGTCGGTGGGGGTGGTGGGGCGGACGGTGATGTGGTCGGTACGGTGTTCGGTGTAGCGGCCGTCGTCGGAGATGTCGTGCCATTGGAGGACTTTGGTGGGTTTTGTGCGGGTGTGTAGGGGGGCGGTGAGGAGGACGGCGGTGCCGCCGCCGTCGACGGGGCGGCCGAGGAGGCGCTGGTATTGCTCGCGAGGAGTGTTGCGGGCGTTGTCCTGGAGGTAGGTGTCGCGGCGGGGGGTCAGGTCATGGGGGTGGAAGGTGGCCGGTCGCTCGGCTCCGGGGGTGCAGGGCGGGATGGCGTTCACGAGGCGTGCCGGGAGTTGGTCGGCGGGGAACACGCGTGCGCGGATCGGGCCGTGCTCGGTTTGGTTGCCCGCTTGGCTGAGGACGACGGCGCGGTAGCTGTCGCGTGCGCCGAGGATCCGGTACTCGCGGATGTCGTCGGGACCGGTGCTGTTCTTGTGCTTGCAAGTGCCGCCGAGGATCTCGATGCGGAGGTCGGAGTCGCCCAAGGTGCGGAAGGCGGCCGCGATCTCGTCGCGTTCGTCGGCGGAATAGCGCTCCCGCACGGCTGTGCGGTGGGCGGCGAAGTCGTCGCGGAAGGCGAAACGACTGGTGTAGCGCAAGGGGCCGGGGATGCGATCGTGGGCGTCGCCGAACCAGAGCGCGGCGAAGTCGTCGGGATCCCAGGTCCATTCAGCCATGTGAGGTCCAATCCGGCCGCGTGAAGGCGGCCAATGTGCACGCGCGCACGCCCGCCACCGATACGCGATGCGGGCGCGCGCGAAGTCGAGAAGGGTGTGGCCCGGTCAGTCGGGCGTGCCGCCGATGACGCCGCCGGGCAGCGTCCTCGGGACTTCGCCGAGCAGCTCGTCGGTGTTCTCCTGGGTGATCAGGTAGTCCGGTGTCTTGTGCTCGGATTCGTCGTCCTTGCCGCCGCCGCGAGCGCCGGGGGCCATCATGCCCGGCGTACCGCTCGTGCCACGGACCGAGGTGTTCGTTGCCGCGGCCGGATTCACCGATGTGCTCGGGGTGCGCGGTGCGCCCGCGATGCTGCGCCCCGGTTGCGGCTGGTTCGTGGTGCCGGGAGTTCCGGGACTGCCCGGGGAGCCCGGGCTGTGCGGAGTCGGAGTTCCGGCCGGCACGGTCTTGGTCGGATCCGTGGTACTGGCGGGAGTCGTCGAGGTGGGGTCCACGCCGGCGGGTGTGGTCGAGGTGTCCGTCGCTGTCGTGTCGGAGGATTGGTCGTCCTGCGTCGACTCGTCGGTGGACTGCGACTCCTCGGCGCTCGTCTCGTCGGGCTTGCCGTCGCCGTCCTTGTCGCCGGGAGTGCCGGTGTCGGTAGGGCTGGTGCCGGGGTCGTTCGTCGTGGGACCGCCGCTGTCGTCGCTGTGGTATCCACCCGGCGGGGGCGCTGGGATGTCCACCGATGCGGTCGGGCCGACCGGAGTGGGCAGCACCGGGATCTTGCCGTCCATCTCGCTGAACGGCTGTACGTAGAACTCTTGCATCGCGGCCCGCGCGTCCTGCTCGGCCAAGTATCTCTCGCTGTTCAGGTTCCAGCGCCGCGGGTTGAAAAGGCGCTCGCCGAAGGAGAATTCGACGGCCTCCGGGAGAGCGTTCTTCGTATTGGAGATCGCGGTGGCGGCGTCGCTGACGCGGTTGTACAGCTCCTCCAGGGAAGTCGTCAGGTTCTGCGCATCACTGGTGTATTTGGCGATCGCGCTCTTGGACTGTTCCGCAGCGGGGCCTGACCAGGCTTGGGCGATAGAGGTCTGGATGGATCGGGCGAAGGTCTCTACGCCCTGCTCCCACTGGATGCGAGCCTGCCAATATTTGTTCGCCTGGTTGACCGCGTCGGTCGGGTTGAGAGGCTCGAACGTGTTGTTGATCTTCGAGTGTTCCCAACTATCAGGGTGTTCGCCCCCGTTAGGAATACGGGGATTCTCGTAGCCGCTCATTTGCCTGTCCCAACCGGGAGGTAGGTCGGTGCGTATGGGAGCTGGACGGGTGGACGCTCGGGAAGGTCCGTATTCAAGCGGCTGATTTCTGCGGCGAAATCACTGTCCGCCTGCATCATTCGATCACGCACGATCCTGTAGGTCTCTTGGATGTCCTCGACGATGCGGTAGTGATCTTCCAGGATTTGATAGACGCTGTTGCCATCCGTGGCCCCGTTTGCCTTCGCACGGAACCGCTCGACCACGGTGCTGGCCGAAACCATACCTTCGGACTTCTCGCCGAGGCCCCATCGTTCCGCTCGCGCGATATCGGCCACTGTTGTCTGTATGTCGCGGATGGCGTCCTTGAAGAAATTGCAGTCGCGGTCTATGTAGACGAAGTCCTCAGCGTTCATATCGACCGCTAATTGCCCCTCCCGGGCCGCGCTGAGCATGTTCGCCATCGGCCGCGGCGTGTTGTCGTCGCTCATTTCATCCCTCCCGACGAGTTCTGAGATTATGCGTTGCTAGGTATCGTTGGCACGATCTTCTCGGCCAGCCCCCGAGCAAGTTGGCACGAATCAACAGACCCGGTATCGCGGTTCGAGGCCGGGTTGAGCAGATTGATGTCGAGGCTGCCGCCCCGCATAGCTACATTCACGGTGCACGCGTCCTTGATGTTCGGGCCATCGAACTGACGGGTCGAGATCGCCTCGCGGCCGCCGACGGTGAACTCGGTCGCCTCGGGGAAGTGCTTGGCTCGGGTCATCTCGACTGTGAGGTTCGAGGTGGTGATGGTGGCGAAGTAGCCGTCAGTGCGTCCATATCGACACCCTCGCCACTTGATGCCGCCGCTGGCATCCGAATCGGCTTCGCTGCGGCGACGGAGTTTCTCCGAATCCAGGACGCTCTGCGGTATGTCCTTGCAAGTGTCGTAACCGGTGGGTGTCTCAGCAGCCACGCTTTGACCAGCCGTTGAACTCGCAGGCGGAGTGTCATCGCCATCGGTCGAGGAGTCGCAGCCTGTCAGGGCGAGCGCAGCACCGGCAAAGAGGATGGCCAGTCGCCGAAAATTCCGCCCTGATGTCATCGTTCCCCTTGCGCACCGGTTAGTGTCCTGGCTCTTCGAGGCCGGACCGGCTTCCCCGCCCCCCGCAGCGAATGTCGACGCTACCGGCGGGTTTCGTCGGGTGCAAGCGGTCTGGTGAGCAAGTTGACGGCTCGGGAGTGTCGGGCCGGGCGCGCGGACCCGGAACCTTTGACGAGAGAGGTTCCGGGGTCGCGAATAGAAGCTTCCTCAGGACTCCGACCGATGGAGTCCTCCGCTTGTCACGCGAGTCGTGAACAAGTGCCACTCGCCCGTTGTGAATACGAGTGCTGGACCAACCGGGTTCTTCGAGTCTCGTACCCCGACCAAGTCTTCGCGCAGGAACGCGACCTCCACGCAGTCCCTGTCCGCGCTGCTGTAGCTGCTCTTGAACCAGGCGGCATCGGATAGGCTGGCGCTCATTCGGCATACTCCTTGGCGATCTTGCGGATGAGGGCTCGGCTTCTCTCCTGGTCGAGGGCCGATCGCAAGAGGTCGGCGAACGCCTGGCGGTGAGCCCGGACCTCGTCGGGCTTCTCAAGATACAGGTCACCGGTGAAACCCTGCATGTAGACGACCGGTGGCTCGGTGAGATGGGCGATCGGGTGCTGCGGGAAGTCGAGAATCACGAACGAGCCGACGTTCAGCCCGGCGTATGCCTCTGCCTCAAGGGGCACCATACGTACCGAAACATTCGGTTGTTCACCGACTCGCACCAGGTGTTCGAGCTGGCCCTCCATGACCGAGGGCCCACCGATCGCCCGGCGCAGTGCCGATTCATCGATGACGGCTTCGAAGCGTACCGGGTCGGAGTCATTGTCCAAGCGCGATTTCCGCTGCCTGAATGCTTCCATCTTCCGCTCGACCTCCGCTCCGGACATCGCCGCGAAGCGGACCCAGATCAAGGCACGCCGATACTCGTCCGTTTGCAGCAGTCCGGGGAGGAGGGTTGTTTGATAGGAGCCGATGCGTTTGGCTGTCGCCTCCAATTCCACGAAGAGGTTGAAGTCCTCGAGGATGGTGTCATTGAACGCATGCCACCATCCGGTGCGCTTGGTCTCCTCGACCAGGTTGAGCAGGATGGCGGTGCGTTCTTCCGACGCCCCGTATAGCTTGCACAGCCCCTCCACGAACAGGGGATGGAGCCGGACCGGCTGCCCGGTCTCCATCCGCCACAGCGTTTGTTTGCTGACGTCGATCGCGTCGCGGGCGTACTCCGCGCTGATGCCCGCGCTGACCCGCATCGCCCGCAGCTGCCGCCCCAGCATCCGACGGGGCAGGGTGGAACCTGTTGAAGTCACGACGAATCCCTTTCATAGCCGAACTAGTGGCCGGGTACCTAACTGGAACCTGGTGGCGGGGGGCCTTGGAACCTGAGCGGTTTTCGCCCGATTCCACCACTGAGAACGTTCCCGCCCAGCAATGTCCGGTGCTCTACTGATCGCGACCGGTCCGAATCGAAGAAGTGCTGAAACCTTAACCGCCCCAACGGTTACAGGTCCAGCGACCGGGATTTATCGCGTACCGAACTAGGTGAATCGAGGTTGGCGAATGAATCATGCGGCATTCGCGGACACCCCAGCGTCCCGCTGCGCGTTTTACCGCCGCACCTGTGGGCTGCCCGCCGGGTTACATCCGGAGATGGGCCGGATCGTGGTGAAGGCGGGTGTGGTGGGCGGGATCACGATGCCCGACCGGCTGGGGCAGTGCGTGCGTGACGACATGCTTTTCCGTGGCAGGCCGCTCGGCCCGGTCGTCGCGCATATTCGTTCTCGCCGATGGACCTTTCTGTGCCGGCCCGATATACCCGACGACATGCGGCTGTTCGCGGCCTTGTTCCGGCTCGATGTCTCGATCGTGCCGTTCGGCAGCGAAATCGCGCTGCCTTCACCCGCCGACGCGAGCGGCGTATTCCGCCGATGGGTGGTGGCGCCGCGTGACACGTTCCGTCCGTCCGGCATGGTGATCGTGAATTGCGTGCTGGCCCGCGCGGGCGGGAAAGGCGCGCCGTGAGCGAGGGCTTGCCGACGCGGAGTGAGCTGCTGCGAGCCTGCCGGGAGGGTGCGCCGCCGCCGGGACATCCGGTGCTGCTGCGGGCACGCACTCTCGCGGAGCTGCACATGCGCAGGCTGCGCGAGGGAGAGGTAGGCGACATCGATGAGCGCCGGACCCGGCTGATCCGGGACGTCGACCGCTGGGTCGAGGTTCGGTTGCCCGCGGCGCGTGGCGGGGCCTATCTGCACACCGAATCGGTCGGCTCGGTGGTCGACCGCCTCGCTCGGCTGAGCGCGTGCGCATACGCGGCCATGGCCGACGATCAGGGGTGGGACCTGTGGTTCGCCTGGGAGCGGCTGGCCGAGCTGGCGATCGCCTACGAGGATCTGGTCACCGAGTTGAGCAGGGGACGGCGCCGGTTGCCGAGCGCTTTCTAGCAAGCGCCGGTGACCGGTTCAGTTGCGCAGCAGGGTGGCGGCGAGGTGATGTTGCAGTGGTTCGCCGACCGCCGCCATCCGCAGTGTGTAGTCGATGGTGTCGCCGGACAGGCGCAGCGACCGGCCCAGGGCCGTGACGAGTTTCGCGGTGCTGCTGCGGCCGATGTCGGTGGAGTCCAATTCCATACGCAGCGTGCCGTCCTCGACGACGAGCGAGCCCTCGCAGATTTCGGTGATACCGGTGGGATGGGCGAGGATCAATTCGACGCGGTCCGGGCGCGGGCAACGCAGATAGCCGGTCTCGGCGTGCAGCGGCCGGCCGCCGTCGGCGGCGCGGGTCTTCTGCCGGTAGGTGAGGAAGGGGCGGCCGAGATGGCCGAACCGGATTTCCTCGACATAACCGAACGGCTGAATGGTCGGGTATTCCCCCTGCCCGTTGCCGCGCCACGTGCCGAGCAGTGGAGCGAGCGGAGCGATATCGGGATGCAGAGCAATAGCAGGCTGGGGTTCGACCACGGCGAACAGCCTAAACCCGTCCTCGTTCAACCGTTCGGGTACTCCCGAATTTGCTCCACGCTAAGGTTAGCTTCGCCTTATCACCAATGTGGTGTGGTCGGAAAGGAAACAAGAAGTTGAACGGACGTTGGAATGAGTCGCACCGTGGCGGTCTGCCTCGGTCGCGGACCCGGAGCGGTCTGCTGCGCGCCTCGGCGCTCGGTGTCGCGTTGATCGTGGCGGCGGGCTGCTCGGACTCGAAGTCGGACGACGTGCCCGCACTCGACGGCAACAAATACGTCCAGACCAATCTCGCGGCCAATAACGCGGAGTACAAGGCGCAGTTCACTTTTCCCGACCTGGTGAACGCCTGGGGGCTGGCTAACCGGCCCAAGGGCGCCGGTGGGCACTTCTGGGTCGGTGCGGGCGGCAAATCGTTCCAGTTCGTCGGCGATGTGACCAAGTCCTCGGACGGGAAGGTGCAGAAGCTCTTCCAGGACGATTTGAAGATCGTCACCATTCCCGGCGCCGACGCCGACACTTCGGACAAGAGCGTGGGCAAGACCACCGGCGTGGTGTTCAACCCGGCGCCGATCAGCTCCGATCTGTTCGTCGTCCACGATCAGCCGGTGGAAGCGGAAGGCGGGCCGCTGAACGGTTCGGCGCGGTTCATCTTCGCCACCGACTCCGGCAAGATCTCCGCCTGGACCGAGTTGGGCTTCGAGGGCCGGATCGTGCGCCACGACGGGCCCGCGAACCTGGTCTTCGACGGCCAGCCGCAGGGGATGCAGTTCTTCGGCATCGCGCTCGCCCCGTCCGGTGACAAGCTGCTGGCCGCCGACTTCGGCGCCGACCCGCAGGTCCGGACGTTCGACCGCAACTGGCAGCTGATCCCGACCGCAGGCTTCGCCAACCCGTTCGCGACCGGCGAGGCGATCGACCCGGCCGCGCCGGAGAAGGGCAAGAAGGCCAAGCCCGGCGATCCCGCGCCGTTCAACGTCTCGACCATCGGTAACCGCGTGTTCGTCGCCTACGCCACCACGCAGCCGGACGAGAAGGACGCGACCGGGTTCGATGCCGGCGAGGAGGATTCGCTGGACAAGGACGAAGAGCAGGGCACGGGCGGCAAGCCGGACAAGGGCAAGCTCGCCGAGTTCGACGCCAATGGCAAGCTGGTGCGCATCATCGACGACGGCAAGCGCCTCAACGCGCCTTGGGCGGTGACGATCGCGCCGGAGGGGTTCGGGCCGCTCAGCGGCAAATTGCTGGTCGGCAACTTCGGCGGCGCCGGGCACGTGCTGGCCTACGACGACACCACCGGCAAGTTCGCCGATTACCTGCGCGATGCCGACGGCAAGCCGGTCGCGATCGAGGGACTGTGGGCGTTGATGTTCGGCAACGGCGAGAGCCTCGGTGACGCGGACTCGCTGTACTTCACAGCCGGGCCCGATGACGAGAAGGACGGTCTGTTCGGCAAGCTGCGCTTGAAGTAGGCCCGTTCCCGAGCAGCCCGCACCGGATCGGTGCGGGCTGCTCGCGCGTTATCGGCCACCGGTCGGCGCGGAGGCCCGGCGTTCGGTGTGCCGTTCGCGGATCGCCGACTCGACCTCGTCGACCGCCGTGCGGATCGTCGCCCCGTAGCCGTCGTCGGCGAGCGTGTGCAGACATGCGCGGGCGGCGTCGATTTCGCGCTGCGCGGCGTCGAACGAGCCGAGCCTGCGGTAGTCGTCGGCGAGGTTGAGGTGCAGTGACGGGTAGAACGCGGCCACCCGTAGCGATCCGTCGTAGCTCCGCGCGCGATCGTCGGTAAGGCTGTCGGCGGCGTCCAGCGCGCGGATGTCCCAGGTGAGCGCTTCGGCGGCGTCGTCGTGCAGGTCGGCGAGATAGTGGGCGAGGGTGCACCGGTGCAGCGGGTCGCCTTGCGGGCCGAGCGAGGCCCACGCGGTGAGCAGAGCGTTCCGCGCGTCGTCCGGGCGGCCATCGCGGCCGAGCGCGACAGCGCTGGTGATGGCGTCCATGGTGGGGTCGGTTGCCGAGTTCATGCGGGTCTCCTTCGGGGGCAGTGTGTGCATGGATGAGGTGGTGCTCGTGGGCGCATCCGGACGGCAGGCCCGGGTGCGGGGTGGGACGGCAATCGAAGTCGGTGGGCGCGGCCGCGAATCGGGCGATCGCAGCGGCGGGCCGAGGGGTGGGCTGACGATCAGAGATAGCCGTACTGGGGAACCGCGAGGTGGATGAACGGATTGCGGCGCCAGCCGACCAGAGGTGGCGCGGCGGGGCGTGCGCCGACTGAGGGATGTGTGCGTGATGGTCGTGCGCGACTATCACGAGGCGTTGTGGTCGGGAGGTCGGACCGGCATCGCCAGAGTGGTCAGGTCTCCGTCGGTCGCGGAGCGCAGGATCACCGGCTGATCGGCCGCGATGATGTCGAGCATCAGCTCGGGACCGAGCGCGGTGCGGACGGCTGGCAGCAGTGTCGTGGGAGCGAACGACAGTGTCGTGGCGGAGCCGGTGACCGTCGCGGGCAGGTGCTGTGCTCCGTCGGGGGTGGACGCCATGATCGCGGTCGGTCCGATCACGAATCGTACTGTGGTATCGGCCCTTTCGAGGATCTCCAGCATTCCGTCCCGGGCGACGATCGCCCTGGTGCGGACCGGTCCCAGTCCCGACAGCACGGCACGGTGATCCGGAAAGGATCCATCGATGACAGCCGACCGGTGTGTGCGGCCGTCTGCGGTCAGAATCAGTCCGTCGTCGGCCGGTGCGGCGACGACCTCGTCCATGTCGCGCAGCCGTTCGGTGATCGACTCGAGTCCATTCGGATCGAGCACCACGGACCATTCGCCGCCGTGCTGCCGCTTCGCCACCACGGTGCGGGTGGATAGACGGTAGCGGTCGGTCGCCGTTAGGGTGACGGCGTTCGCGCCCGCTTCCAGCAGAACCCCCGCCAGCACGGGAATCTCCCGAGTCCGGGCAGTGGCGGTGCGCACCTGCTCGAGCGCCTCCGCCAGCGCCGCCGCGTCGACTGCCACGTGAGCGCCGAGCGACTGTTTGACTACCGCGGCGACGTGCGCGGCTTCGCGCGCTCTGCGCGTCAGTTCCGCCACGTGACGATCGAGCAGGCGGTGCGCCCGCTCGGCGTCACCGGCGAGAATCTCCGCGATCGCGTCGAGCGGCAGCTCGATCGCCCGCAGCTGCCGGATGAGCGTCGCCCGTTCCCGGTGCGCCTCGGCGTAATAGCGGTATCCGGTCAGCGGGTCGACTCGGGCCGGAACGAGCAGGCCACAGTCGTCGTAGAACCGCAGCGCGCTCGCCGTGAGTCCGCTGGCCCGCGCGAGCACACCGATCGTGATCAACCCTGCGGGCTCCGAACTCGTCACCCGGCCATCATGGAGCCTCAACCAACTCGAAGGTCAACCCCGCCCTCCCGGTGCGACTCACCAGCTCACACACTTCGCCGGCAAGTCTCGGGCTCGGATGCGGAGAAGAGGCGAGCTCCGCTGATTCGACCAGCACAATCGCCCTGATCCGTGGACGTTGCGCGGGCACGGGGCGTGAGCCGGTCAGTCGGTACCGGCGTCGGTGGGAGTGACGCGCCAGCGGCGCGACCAGTCCCAAACCGGCCCCAACGCCGCGCCGAGTTCGATGCCCGCGGTGGTCAATTCATAGGACTTGTCGGGATTCTTCGCGATCAGACCCGCGGACTGCAGGTGCTGCAAGCGCACCGACAGCATGCTGGAGGAGCAATTGCCCATGCGTCTGCGCAGTTCGAGGAAGCCGAGGCGGTCGGGTTCCAGTTCCCACAGGATGCGCAGGATCCAGCGCTGGCCGAGCATGTCCATGGTGGCCAGCAGCGGCGCGTTCGCCGGGTCGTCCCGGCCGCGCGGCGGCTTGGGTTCGTTTGCGCTTCTCATTTAGAACCAGCATAGTGATTCTGAAATAGAAGCACTGGCCCGGGCCGCCGGGCGGACCGAGAGGGTGACAGTGGACGACACGACCGGACGGCGAATCGTTCTGATCACGGGCGCCTCCCGCGGTATCGGCGCGGAGACCGCTCGGGTGCTCGCGGCACAGGGTGACCACGTGGTGATCAACTACCGGGAGAAGGCCAAGCGGGCCGACACGTTGGCGGAGGCGATCCGGCGGGCAGGCGGCAGTGCGTCCACGGCGGGCGCGGACATCGCCGACGCGGATTCGGCAGGCGCCCTGGTCGCCGGGGTGGTCGAGGAGTTCGGCCGGTTGGATGTGCTGATCCTCAACGCCTCCGGTGGGCTGGAGCGCAACGCCTCGCCCGGTTACGCGATGGCCCTCAACCGTGACGCGCAGGAACGGCTCGTTCGACTCGCCGTGCCGCATATGCCTTCCGGTTCGCGGATCGTGTTCGTGACCAGCCATCAGGCCCACTTCCACGGCCGCAAACCGGTGCCCGCCGACTACGAACCCATCGCCGCCAGCAAGCGCGCCGGCGAGGACGCGCTACGCGCCATGATCCCGGAACTCTCCGCCGAGGGCATCGCCTTGTACGTCGTCTCCGGCGACATGATCGACGGCACGATCATCGTCCAGCTGCTGGAGCGCCGAAACCCCGACGCGGTCGCCGCGCGCCGCGACCAGGGCACGTTGCCCACCGTCGCGGAGTTCGCCACCGCCGTCGCCCTGGCCACCACCGCTTCCGCAGATCCGGGCCACACCACATACATCGGCGGCCAGGACTACCTCGACGCCTGCGAAACCACTTCCTGAGCCTTCATGTGAAGACGAATAATTCGTTGGCGAGTCGCGGGTGAGGCTCGGACGATGGGTCGATGGTGAATTACCTGGGCACTGCGTCGCGGACCGGGTGGGCCGAGGTGCCGCGGCCGGTGCGGCTGGAAGTAGAGCGTCTGCTCGGGGATGTCGTGTGCGCGGCCGTGGATCAGCGCGGCGGGTTCAGCCACGGCCTAGCGGCGCGCGTGCGCACCGTCGGAGGCGAGTCGGCCTTCGTCAAGGCGATCGAGGCGGGGGACGAACTCGCGCAGGTGTATCGGCAGGAGGCGCACGTCGCGTCGCGTCTGCCCGCGACGGCGCCCGCGCCGCAATGCCGGTTCGTCAGCGAGATAGCGGGGTGGTTCGTCGCCGGGTTCGATGATGTCGAGGGGGCGTTTCCGCGGCTCGACGATCCGGGGGAGTTGCAGGACACCCTCGACTTGGTGACGCGGTTGGCGACGCAGCTGACACCGAGCCCGCTGTCGGATGTGCCGACGGTGGCGGACGCCTATGGGCCCGACCTTGTCGGCTGGCGGACGTTCGCCACCGAGGGGCCGCCCGCGGACCTGGACAGCTGGTCGGTTCGTCACCTGACGGAATTGGCCGCGCTCGAAGCGACCTGGGTGGTGGCCGCGGGGGGAGACACCCTGCTGCACACCGATCTCCGGCCGGACAACCTGCTGCGGCGAACGGATGGTGCGGTGCTGGCTGTCGATTGGGCGTGGGCGTGCCGGGGCGCCGCGTGGATCGACCTCGTCGCCCTCGCACCGTCGATCGCGGCGGCGGGTGTCGACCCGGATCCGATCATCGCCACTCATCCGGTGACCCGCGACGTCGACCCCGCGGCTGTCGATGCCTTCGCCTGCGCGCTCGCCGGCTACTGGGCCGCGGCCTGCCGGAAGCCGGGGCCGCCGCGTTCGCCCTGTTTGCGACAGCATCAATCGACGTTTGCCCGGCTCGCTCGGGAGTGGCTGGCGTGTCGGATCGGAGGGCAATAGTCCCAGGAAAGATAGCTCTATCCTCGAAAAACGCAAGGTCACTGGATGTTTGCCACGACTGAGGGGCTCGGGCAGGGACCGGAAAATCGGGGCGATGGGCGTGTCGCGTGAGCGGAACTCGCCGAATCCGAGGCGGCAGACGCGACTCTCGGTCACGCTAGGCACATGTGGATGTTCGGGCAGTGCCGGGACACCGGCGAGGCAAGGCATCGAGGACGTGGCCCAGACGCGTCCATCCTGGTCGGAAGGGGAGTTCCGGAAATGGACCAGGCGTCCGAGGCCCGGGTGATTCCCGGCAAAGAACTGCTGCTGGCTGCCTTCCGTGGGTTGCCGCACATGGATCATCCGATGCTGGATGCGGCCGGCGAACTGGCTCAGCTGCACCAGACGCGCGAACGCACGCCCGCTAGCCGGTGCGACAAACTCGACCGGCGCCGGGCGCAACTCGTGCGCGGCATCGACCGCTGGGTCACCCTGGCGACGCCGATCCCGCCGCCCGCCGCTCCCGAGCACGCCGAGACCGTGGGCCGGATGGTGGACCGGCTGGCCATGCTGGCCGCCCAGGCATTCGTCGCGCTCACGCACGCGCCGGAATCGGTCTTCTACGACGCGTGGGTCCGGATCGATGAATTGGCCGACGGCTATCAGGATCTGGTCGACGATCTGCGTGCCGGGGCGAGGCGACTACCCGAGGGGCGCTACGACCGCTGGTAGCTATCGGTTACGCCCGAACAGCCGGAGCGACCGTTTACGCCGACGCGGCAGGGTCGAGTACACCATGGTCATGTCGGCGAAGACCTCGGCTTCCCGCTCGCGATCGGCGCCGAAATCCGCACGGCCTAGCACGTGTTCGATCGAGTGCGGCGAGATCGAGGGCAGGATGACGGCCAACGAGGGCGGCAACGGATCGCCGCGTTCCTGGTCTTTGTGGTGACCCAGCAGCATGTGACCGATCTCGTGCAGGATGACGTGATCGGCGTTGCGGCCGGTCGCCGCGGCGTCGTACACGATGATGTCGTCGTGCTTGCGTGCCACCCACAGGCCGCCTCCGCCGCAGCCCGTGTCGGCCAACATCGCCTTGGGCACGGGGTGCAGGCTGATCGAACGTCCGCGATGGGCCGCCACCGCGGCCAGATAGGCGGTCAGATTCCACGGGTTGGGGAGGGGCACGGTCCGGGTGGCATCCCCGAAACGGGCTTCCATGCTGGTCATCGGCGCCCACCTTACCTATCGGGCGGCGACTAGTCATCTACGGAATTCCGGCACAC
This sequence comes from Nocardia sp. NPDC041819, assembly GCF_055590505.1. Taxonomy (NCBI): domain Bacteria; kingdom Bacillati; phylum Actinomycetota; class Actinomycetes; order Mycobacteriales; family Nocardiaceae; genus Nocardia; species Nocardia sp. NPDC041819. The sequence goes on from NZ_JBVJAP010000001.1 coordinate 580,818, forward strand.
CGAGGGAGGTGATCCGCAGCGGCACAAGCCGATCGGTCACTCCGCGGGCGGCCCGCTGTCCAAGGGTTGTGCCCGCATGGCGCGAATGGCCAGGTAGTTCAGGCCCCACAGCGCGACTCCGATGGCCAGCAGCACGCCGGCGATGGCGTATTGCGCCGGGTTGCGGCCGGTGAACGGTGTGACCAGAAAGCCACAGGTGAGCGCACCCAGCACGGGCAGCGGCGTCGGCGTCTTGAAGTGTTTGTGCGGCACCGGGTCTCGGCGCAGCACCAGCACGGCGACGTTGACCACGGTGAACACCGCGAGCAGCAGCAGCGCCGTGGTACCGCCGAGTTCGGGCACTTCACCGACGAACAGGATCAGCCCGAGCGCGAGCAGCGTGGTGAAGATGATGGCGTTGAAGGGCGTCCGGCGCCGCTCGTGTACTCGGCCGAACGGCCGGGGCAAGACCCCTTGGCGGGCCATACCGTAGATCAGGCGGCTGGCCATCAGCATGTTGATCAGCGCCGAATTGGCGACGGCGAACATGGTGATGTAGGCGAAGACGTGGGTGGGGAAGCTCGGCGCGCCGACCTCGACCACCTTCAGCAGGGGCGTGTCGCCTTCGCCGAGCTGGTCGGCGGGGACGAGCGCGACCGCGCTGATCGACACCAGAACATAGATCAGTCCGGTGATGAGCAGTCCGGCGAGCAGGACCTTCGGGAAGATGCGGGTGGGCTCCTTGCACTCCTCGGCCATGTTCACCGAGTCCTCGAAACCGACCATCGCGTAGAACGCGAGCGTGGTGGCCACGATGACGCCGCCCACCGCGTTGCGCTCCCCGGTGTCGAACTCGACGATGCGCGAGAAGTCGCCGTCACCGACGCCCAAGGCCCAGCAGCCGATCGCGATGACGATCAGCAGACCGGTCAGCTCCACACAGGTGAGCACCACGTTGAGCTTCACGCCCTCGCTCACGCCGCGCAAGTTGATCGCCGCCACCACGGCCATGAACAGCAGCGCGATCACCGTCACCGCGGCCCCGCTGCCCAGATCCGGATCGAAGGCTTCGGCGAAGTTGGCCGCGAAGGCCCGCGAGGCGGTGGAAGCGGAGGTGATACCCGAACTCATCACCGCGAACGCGACCATGAAGGTGAGGAAGTGGATGCCGAACGCCTTGTGCGTGTACAGGGCGGCGCCCGCGGCGTGCGGGTATTTGGTGACCAGCTCGAGATAGCTGAAACCGGTGATGAGCGCGACCAGGAACGCCACGAGGAACGGCACCCACACCGCCCCGCCGACCTCGTTGGCCACCTTGCCGGTGAGCGCGTAGATGCCGGTGCCGAGGATGTCGCCGACTACGAACAGCAAGAGCAGCCCCGGCCCCATCACCCGTTTGAGTTCGGGCCCCGATTCCGATGTCGGACTCGCGGTGACTTCGGACATGCGTCCTCCCCTCGGCAGTAAGGGCGAGGGTACCCATTCGGCCGCGGAATAGTCGATCAACCGGGCCGTGCGCGCCGCGTTTCGCGGTGAGCGGACGCTCTACTCCATCCGGTCCATCCGGCGCGCGGCCTCCACGATCATGGCCGCGGAGTCGCGCGGGCTCAGCGCCATGGCGCGCAGCTGATCGAAAATGACACCGAAACGGCGGATTTCGGTATGGCCCTCGATCAGCTCGTCGCCCGCGATGCCCTCCACGTAGACCAGTTCGGGATCGGCGGGATCAGGGAAATCCAGCAGGGTGAAGGAGCCCGCCATACCGGGGTGCGCGCCCGCGTCGAACGGCAGGATCTGCAGAATCACGTTCTTACGCTTGATCTCTTGCATGAGCCGGTCGAGCTGACCGCGCATCACGGCGGGTCCGCCGACACTACGACGGATCGCGGCCTCGTCCATGACCACCCACAGCTCGAGCGGATTCTCCTTGGTCAGGTTGACGGCGCGGTCCATCCTGGCCTTCGCCCTGCTCTCCATGACCGCCGCCTCCAGCTTCGGCATCGAGGTGTCGATCACCGCCGTCGCGTACTCATAGGTCTGCAGAAGCCCTGGGATGATGGAGGTTTGGTAGTGCCGGGCCGACAACGCCTCGGACTCGAAGTTGATGTAGGCGGCGTAGACCTCCGACACGCTGCCCTCGTAGGCGCGCGACATGCCGGGCTTCAGCGCGTCGGACAGGAGCTCCAGCGCATCCTCGCGCTGCTCGTCTGGGATGCGGTAGAGGTCGAGCATGGCCATGAGGGTGCGTCGCTGCGGACGAGCCTGGGCGGTCTCGATCCGGTACAGCGTGGTGACGTTGATGCCGGTCTTCGCGCTGACCTCTTCCTTGCTGAGCTGGGCATTCTCGCGCATCTCGTGCAGCATCGCGGCGAGCCGCCGCAACCGGACGGTCAGTACGGTGCGCTTGCCTGCCATCAGTACAACCCTTCTCGCACTTGCTGGAACGTGTTATGACGTTCGCCCTCGAATGCGGCCTATGTGCAGCGGATCTGTGCCGAGTGTGGGCACAGCAACAGAGACTACCTCCAGTGATCCACGTTATGGTCAGTGTTTTCGCGGGCTCTGCGTTCGGCGGCCGAGATCGAGGGGTGAACCGAACCGGCTACTCGGTTGAGCCCGCGTGCGGATACTCGTGGACCCGCTCCGCGTCGGCATGCGGGCGGCGAGAACGCCGTGCGGCCGTAAAGCGACCGCCGGATGCCACCCCATGCGTCCGCTTCGTCCGCCGGAGGGTGGAGTCGGCTGGGGCGCTGCCGTGCCTGCAGGGCGGCGCTTCCGCGTGGATTCCGGCTCTCGCGCGTCGCGAACCCGCTATTGCGGCTTAATTGCTAGAGGTTTCATGGCTAATCATAAGGGTTGTTCCATGCAGGTAAATGGATCTTTATGGAGGATGCCGAGAGTTTGCCACAATTTGATTTCATCTCGTGTTCCGCGCCGTGGGCCGTGGGCGCCGATGGATAATGGCCGCGTGACGAGGATGGATGACCTCGCGCTGAGAAGCGCCTCCGCGATAGCGAGCGTCATCGCGGGCACGCCGCAGAGCGTGGGCAGCTTCCGCTTCTGGTTCGAGGATCAGCGATGGGAATGGTCGGACGAAGCGGCCGCGATATACGGCTACGCCGAGGGGGAGGCGCAACCCAGTACGGAGTTGCTGCTGGCGCACAAGCACCCCGACGACCGCGCGCTGGTCGCCCAGTCCATCGCCACCGTGGTGCGAACCGGTGAGCCGTTCTGTGGCCGCCACCGCGTCATCGACACCGCCGGGCGAACCCACCACGTCATCGTCGTCGCCGATCGCCTGCTCGACGACCGGGGGCTGGTGGTCGGCACCGCGGGCTACTTCATCGACGTGTCCGGCACCCTCGAGGAGAACCGGCAGGAGATCCTCGACGACACCCTGCCCGAGCTGGTCGAATCACGGGCGGTGATCGAGCAGGCCAAGGGCGTCCTCATGCTGGTGTACGGCATCAACGCCGAACAGGCGTTCCGGGTATTGCAGTGGCGCTCCCAGGAAACCAACATCAAGCTGCGGACGCTGGCGCGCCAACTGGTCGGCGAGGTCCCCGCGCTCGGCGGCGGCCCGGCCTCGCAACGAGCCTGCTTCGACCATCTGTTGCTGACCATGCACGACGTGCTCGCGTCGAAGTGAGCCCGGTTCCCTGACCGTCAGCCGATAGATCGATCGTAGGTCGCGCGCCGGAGGGCTCCGGTCGCTGCCGCGCGTCCGGAACCGGCCGCTTGCCTCCATGCGCCACCGCGACCCACCCGCCGCGGCCGAACCCGCCGTTTGCCGCGGCGTCGCCGTCGAATGCCCGGCGTCTCAACGCTATACGGGGCGAGGGTGTTGCGTGATCTTCGCCCTTCGACCGATCCCACTGCCGATAAGTCGGAGACAATTCATTAGAAGTAACCATAGTGGGAGGGAGTCCGTTGTGGTCAGTGAGTACACATCGGCACTCGAGCGGGAAATCCTCGACATGCGCGGGCAACACCAGGTGTTGCTGCGGACCGGGCGGCAGTGGTCGTTGCGCGCGATGTTCGGCACACCCGACTGGGACATCGTCGATTACTGCCGCGACTTCCGGCCCAACCGGTTCGGCGAGCAAGCGTGCGCGGAGGTGGAACGTTTCTGCCGCGAGCACGGCATCTGGCTCGAGCGCGCAGGACCGCACTACAACAGCATGACGCCCTACCTGCACCCCGGCGCCGTCAGCGCCGAGCGGATGACGATCATCGGTCTCTACAACGCGATTCTGTTCTGGCTCAACGACACCGTCGGCCGGGAGAAGTTCGGGCACCTCCGCGACGACGAACAGCGCGAGGCGCGGGTGGCGATCGACCGGCTGTGCGTGCTCCTGCGCACCCGTTCGGTCCCCGAGGACGCCACCGCTCTGGAGACCTCGACGTCGGCGTTCCTCGCGATGCTGTCCGCCCTCGCGGACCCGGCCTGGCTCGACCGGTTCGTCGAATCCACCATCGAGCACCTGCGGCCCGCGATCCAGGACCAGAACGCCCGGGCTCGCGGCGGATTGCTCGGCGTCGCGGAGTACATCGATCTGCGTGCGCAGGTATCCGGCATGTATCCGGCGATCGCGCTGTGCGAGTTCGGCCGGGACGACTACCTGCCCTGGGAACGCATCCGGCACGCCGGGCTGGCCGAGGATCTGCACCGGTTGCGGAAACTGACCGTCGAGATCGGCGCGCTGATGAATGACGTGTTCTCGTTCGAGAAGGAGTGCATCGTCGATCTGGCGGATTTCAATTTGATCCCGGCGGTCCTGCTGAACCATCCCGGATGGTCACTGGAGGACGCCGTGCAGGGCGCCACCGAGATCGTGCGCGCACGGCTCGCCGAGTTCCGTGAACTGGGCGCGGTGGCCGCCGAACGGTGCGACCGCCTGGCCGCGCAGGACGCCGCCTTGGCGGCGACGGTCTCGACGCATCTCGCCGATCTGGTCGCGTGCGTCCAGGCGACCTGGGTCTGGCAGATCACGACCCTGCGGTACAAAGGCGCGTCGATCTTCAGGGAGAACGGGTTGCAATAGCTCCGCTATCTCGCCATTGCTGGGAATGCTTCCAGGCGGCAGTACTCGACGGTCTCGAACATCTGTGGATACGATGCGTCGGGGGCTATCTCCGGCCTGAATGGTGAGGGGGTTGCGGTGGAACAGATCGAACTCGCCAGGATGGCGAACTTGTGGTGGCGCGCCCTGCAGGCCGTCGCCGGTGGGTCCGCGTCTGTACCGGACCCCGAGGTCGTGCTGCTCGGGATGGTCGAGGAGTTGGCTTCCGGCCTGGAGGCAGAGCCCTTCGACGCGGGCGTCGGTCACCGCGTGGGCTCGGCACTGGTCTCCGCGGGGCTGCTCGGCCCGGCCGTGCCCAGTGCATCCGCCCAGGTCCTGTACGGGCTGGCCGAACACCGGGCGGCCCCGGAGACCGGACGGCGGCTCGCGGCGCTGCTCGCGGCGGTCGGGCAGGGATACGAGGCTCAGGCGCGCGCGCACGAGGAAGCGGTGCGCGAGGCACGCCGATCCGACGACGCGCGGTTCCGCGTGGTCTTCGACAACGCCGCGATCGCGATCGCCATCGGTGACACCGACGGCACCTTGCTCGACGTCAACCGCGGCTTGGCGGAGATGATCGGGGTGCCGGCGGAAGCCCTGCGCGGGGTGTCCGTCTACGACTTCGCGCACCCGAGCGACCGCGAGAGCATCCGCACGCTGGTGTACGAGAAGCTGGTCCCGGCCGGGCAAGGCACGGTGCGACTGGAACAGCGGATCCGCCGCGCCGACGACAGCTACGGGTGGGCGTCGTTCGCCATCACCTTCGTCAAGGGCGTCGAGGGGCAGAGCGATTACCTGCTCGCGGTCGGCGAGGACGTCACCGAGCAGCACCGGATGCGCGAGGAGTTGCACCGGCAGGCCCGGCACGACCCGCTGACCGGGCTGCCGAACCGGCGTCATCTCATCGAACGGATCGACGCGATGATCGCCGACGCCCGCAACGGGGATCGCGCGGGATTGTGTTTCGTCGACATCGACCGCTTCAAACACATCAACGATCGCTACGGCCACGGCACCGGTGACCAGATCTTGACCGCGGTCGCCGGGCGCCTGCAGGACAGTGTGCGTGAATCGGGGTGCCTGGTCGCCCGCATCGGCGGCGACGAGTTCGTCGCGCTGATCCCGCCGCCGGCCAGCGACCACCGAGTAGCCACCGTGGCGAACAGCCTGCTCGAAGCGCTTGTCGATCCCATCACGGCGGGCGACCGGCGACTACGCATGTCGATCAGCATCGGCGCGGTCGTCACCGCGGTCGCGGGCGCGGACGCCGAATCGCTGCTCGACGCCGCCGATACCGGCCTCTACCGGGCGAAGGCCGACGGTAAGGGGCGGTGGGTGTTGCACATCCTGGACACCGACACCTCACGCGGTCCGCAACCGGTGTTGTGAGCCGCGCGAACGATCCGTCGGCGTGATCCTCGCGCTGGGCGATTCCGGTCTGGGATGTCGCGTGGCCGACGCCCGTAGCCGGAGTGACGGTCGTGGGAACTCCGGCAGCCGTTCGCGCGGGCGTTCAGCGCGCCAGCAGTCTGTGCAGGAACCTCGGCGGGACCATCGGCCGCTCGTCGTCCCAATGCCCTTCGCGCAGGTCGTTGTCCAAGCTGTGCAACAGCGACATGATCCAGGGCCCCTCGTCGAGTAACGGCCGGATGAGCCCGGCGTCGGCGTACCGGATCACTACCGGGACCAACTCGTCCTTCGCCGATTCGGTCTTTCCCGCCGCCGCGAGGCAGGAGGCGAGCAATAGTGACGCCTGGGCGGCGGCCCGGGGGCGCCGATCGGCGTCGATGGAATCCCGCAGCTGCCGGGCGCGCGCGGACGCGGCGGCGACCCTTTTGGCGGCTCCGGAACGCAGCAGCATCCGGATCGCGGAGTCCTCGCGCATTTCCGCGGTCATCGTCGCGATACCGCTTTCCCCGGCCGGTGGCTCGGTGACGTAGGTGGCCGTCAGGCCGAGCCGGACCTGCTCGTTGGCGATGCGGGTGGCCAGCCGTGGCAGCTTCAGCGCGCGCGCCACTTCGGCGCCTTCGTCCAGTCGGCGCGCGGCGGCCGCCAGGTCACCGCGCAGGGCTTTGATCCGGGCGCCGGTGGCGTAGTTGGCCATCAGGAAGTCGACCGGGCCGCCCTCGGTGCCGAGCCGGCCCGCTTCGTCCAGCAGGCGCTCGGCGGCGGCGAGCTGGTCGCGTTCGTAGAGCAGCTCGCCGAGCATGGCGCCTGCCAGGCGAGCGGCGTAGGACCGCGGGCCCGATGACTTGGCGACGTCGAGCGCGGTCTGGAAGCTGCGCTCCGCCTGCCCCATATCGAGCTGTTCGCGTGCCGCGACGCCGACCAGGCTGTGGCTGTACACCAAGATGAACGTGCTGCGGGTCTGCCGGTAGAACGGTGTGGCCCAGTCGTGCCATTCCCGGGCCCGCTCGAAGTCGAACCGGCTGAACGCCGTGAACGCGGCCAGGTTCGCGGCTTCGCACAGCACCCACGGCCCCAACGTGTCGGCCCGGCCCAGGCATTTGCTCACCACGGCGTCCACACCTTCCGGATGGTCGGCGAACGCGCGCTCCACACACTCGATGAGATCGGCTTCGAGTGCCAGATCGGGGTCGAGGGTCGGAGCCTTGTCCAGCCCGGCTCGCACCAGCCGTAACGCGGCGTGCGATTCGGTGGGCCTGCGCAGCACCGCGTGGGCCCAGGCGATGGCGATCTGCAGCCGAGGACGCGCGGCGGCGGCCGCGGGCGGAAGTTTGGCGACCAGTCCGAGAAGCGTCGCGAGTTGCGCGTCTTCCACCAGCGCCCGGGATTTCGCCTCGAGGATGTCGACGGCCATTTCCCCGGCGTCGCCGGCCAGCGCGTGGTCGATGGCCTCGCTGAGCATCCCGTGGTCGCCGAACCAGGCGGCCGCCGCGCGGTGGAGTTCGGGAACCTGCTCGGGATGGTCTCGTTCGAGTCGCCTGCGCAGGAACTCCGCGAACAGGTGGTGGTAGCGGAACCAGTCGCCGCTCTCGTCGACGCGGCGCAGGAACAGATTGCGGCGTTCGAGGTTCTCCAGCAAGTCCTGCCCGTGCGGCCGCCCGGTCAGGGCCGTGGCCAGGCTGCCCGAGACCCGTTCCGGGAGTGACGTTTTGAGCAGCACGTCGAGCAGCTCGGGCTCGACGGTGTCCAGCACGTTCTCGGCCAAGTACTCGGCGATGGCATGATCACGCCCGGACAGGTGGGCGATCAGCGAAGCCGGATCGGGGTGCTCGCGCAGCGACAGCGACGCCAGCTGCAATGCCGCCGCCCAGCCCTCGGTGTAGTCGCGCAGCTCGGCGCTCTCGGCGTCCGCCAGGGTGAGCCCGGTCTGCTCGGCGAGGAACGTCCGTGCCTCCTCGGCATCGAAACGCAATGCTGCGGCGTCGATTTCGACCAGCTGGTGGCGCACGCGCATGGTGCCGAGCGGCAGGCCTTGGAGCGATCGGCTGGTCAGGATGATCTGCAGGTGCTGCGGCCCCTCCTCGATCAGGTAGTGCAGGGCGTCGACGGCGGCGGGATCGGTGATCCGATCCCAGTCGTCGATCACCAAGGCGAACCGCTCGTCGCGTTCATCTATGGCGTCGACCAGCGTGGTGAGTACGTAGCGTGCGGCGGCCGCGTCGCCCTCTTCCAGGACCGGCGCCAGGTCGGGGGCCAGCGCCGGGCTCACGCGGTTGAACGCCTCGATCAGATGCGTCAGCAACCAGACGACATTGTTGTCGTCACGGTCTACGTTCAACCAGGCCACCACCACTTTCTCGGCCTCGGCGAGACGCTTGGCCCACTGGGCGGCCAGCGTGCTCTTACCGAATCCGGCCGGGGCATGGATGACGGCCAGGCGCGGTCGCGGCTCGGTCTGCAACGCGTCGATCAGGCGCTCGCGCTGGACCAGCGGCCGGGTGGGCATCGCAGGGCGGAACTTGGTCTCGGGTGTCGGCGGTGTCTTGGGGTGCGGAGTGGAGAACCGCGCGGTGGCGGTCAGCGGCCGCGTACTGAGGTCTTCGGGCGCGGGCTGATCGCCCGCGGGCAGGGTCATGTGCTCGACCTGCATGTCGTTGCCGCGCTGAATGTCGCGCAAGATCTCGCCGAACGCGGCGGCCGAGGCCGGACGGTCGGCGGGGTTGTGCGCCATGCTGACCTCGATGGCGGTGGCCACCTCGTCGGGGATGCCGTCGAGCCGCAGATTCGGGAGCGGTTCGGCGGCGATGCGCAGGAACTGGGCGACGATCTGCTCGCCGGAGCGGCGCTCGTACGCCGCGTGACCGGTGATCATGGCGAACAGCGTCGCGCCGAGCCCGTAGATGTCCGAGGCGACCGAGGGAACGCCGGAACGCAGCACCTCCGGCGCGGTGAACGCGGGGGAGCCGGTCACCACTCCCGTGGTGGTCTCGAATCCGCCCTCCACCCGGGCGATCCCGAAATCGGTGAGTTGCGGCTCGCCGTAATCGGTCAGCAGGACATTCCCCGGCTTGATGTCGCGGTGCAGGATCCCGGCCCGGTGCGCGGTCTCCAAAGCTCCGGCCAATTTCACGGTGATCCCGATCGCCTCGGGCACAGGCAGAAAACCTTCCCGGCGGATACGGTCCTCCAGCGAACCGCGCGAGTGATACGGCATCACGAGGTAGGGCCGTCCGCTGCGGGTGGTCCCCACTTGCAGGATCGGCACGATATTCGGATGGCCGGACAGCGCGCCCATCGCCTGTTGCTCGCGCAGGAATCGTTCGACGTTCTCCGGTTCCAGCTCCGGCCGTGCGGTGAGGACCTTGACCGCGACGCTGCGATTCAACGCCCGCTGCCGACAGCGGTAGACGACACCGAATCCGCCCTTGCCGATCACTTCGGGGTCGTCGAGGCCCGCGCCCTCCAGTTCCCGCTCGATACCTGGAGGCCGATCGTGCTGTGTGGCGAACGGGTCCGAACCGGCCATGGCCCTGCTCTGCGTCGGATGTCTTCAGTCCTGCGGTAGATACCCAGTTTATGCCCAGCGAACCCCGTCCCTGGTTATTACGTTCGATATAGAAGATCAGGTGTAGAGGGCGCTTCGGAAGTGCGCACCCATGGGAACGGGGCCATGCGCTTCGGCGGGGCAACACGCGTGGCAGACGCGGAAGTCGCTGTCCGGCGGTCCGTGTCGCCCCGCAAAACCTCCTATAGCGGACGTGGGCGCAGGGCTGTCGAGCAGCTATGACGTGTGTCAGAATCCGCGCATGACCATCGACGTCTGGGCGCAACATCCGACCCGGCGATTCCTCGCCCACGACATGTTCGCCTCACTGCGGCGGTGGACCGGAGCCGTGATACCGACCGACGAGATCCCGCTCGAGGTCACCCTCGAGGCCATGGACGCCGCGGGCGTCGACCGAGCCCTCATCTCGGCGTGGCACGCGCCGGAAGGCGTCCTCATCTCCAACGACGAGGTCGCCGCCTGGGTGGCCGAGGCCCCGGAGCGCCTGCTTCCGATCGCGTCGGTGGACCTGCGCAGGCCGATGGAGGCGGTACGGGAACTGCGCCGCCGCGTGGAGCAGGGGTTCAAGGGGCTGCGCGTGCTTCCGTGGCTGTGGGAACTACCGCCGACCGATCGCCGCTTCTACCCGCTGTTCGCGGCCTGCGTGGAGCTGGGTGTCCCGTTCTGCACCCAGGTGGGGCACACCGGTCCGCTGCGGCCGTCGGAGACCGGGCGCCCCATCCCGTATATCGATCAGGTGGCGCTCGACTTCCCGGAGCTGACCATCGTCTGCGGGCACATCGGTTACCCGTGGACCGAGGAGATGATCGCCGTCGCGCGCAAGCACGAGAACGTCGTCATCGACACCTCGGCGTACACCACGAAACGCCTTCCGGCCGAACTGGTCTCCTATCTGAAGTCCCGCAGCGGTCGCCGCAAGGTGCTGTTCGGTACGAACTATCCGATGATCTTCCCGCAGCACGCGCTCGACGGCCTCGCCGCCCTCGGCTTGGATGACGAGACCCGCTCGCTGTACCTCGACGGCAATGCGCGGCGTGTTTTCGGACTGGCCGGTTGACCGAATCGTATGGCGGCGTGTCGGGTAGGTGCTGCGCGCTGCTCGGGCCATAAGATGCCTCGGCACGCCGGAGTCGACCGGGCTGTCGCGCGGGTCTCCGCGGGATCCATCGTCGGCGTCATCGGTCGGCGCGCATCGTGAGGAGGTCGAATGCTCTGGGTGGTACAGGTGTTCGCCGTCGCGGCCGCCGTGCTCCATGTCGGCATCTTCGTCATGGAGTCGGTACGGTTCGGCGACCCGAAGGTTCACCAGGGGGTCTTCCGGATTTCGGAGGCCGAACTGCCCTCGGCACGGCCATGGGCGTTCAATCAGGGCTTCTACAACCTGTTTCTCGCGGTGACGACACTGGTGGGCGTGGCGATCCTGCGGTCGGTGCCGGAAGCGGGATGGGCGCTGGTACTCAGCGGCTGCGGATCGATGCTAGCCGCCGCGGTGGTGCTGGTGGCGCACGACCGACAGTTCGCCAGAGGCGCGGTGGTGCAGGGAACGCTACCGGTGCTGACGTTGCTGGCAGCGGCGACCCAGCTCTGAACGCGGCTCACGCGCTGAGGATCGGTGCGCCGCTTCGGTATCGGGTGATCGCCCGATGGATTCTCATCGCCCCGCCGCGTCCGGCGGGCGCCATCGGCCCACCGGTGCCGACCGAAGGTTCGCGGTGGTGGCCGAATTTCGTACTCGCGGGCGGGTGAGCGGCCCGCGAAGATGACCACAAGTCGGGAACGAGCGGCGGTGCGCACCATCGCCGATCGGTGTGGAGCGGCCTCGACCGAGGAGCCGAAAAAGGTTGCGGCCGGTCTGCTCTGGGCGTTCGCGCGCCGTCAGGAGCCCTTGACCGCAGAATGCGGACGCAATCTTGCGTTCTTGCATCTGTACGTGCATGATCCAGCTAGCCTAGTTGTGACAACGATCCGATGGCCGGGATAACGGAATCGAGAGCCAATTATGTTGGTACAAAGAGCGTTGGTGTCGGGTGAACTCGGGGGGCGCCGATGAGCGCGCCGACGGTGGGCGTCTTACCGACCGCACCACAATTGCTGTGCGCTTTCCAGGGCAGGCGTTTCCAGGACAGGGAACTGCTGCGGTCCGCGCACGCCCTCGCCGAGCTGCATCAGCACCGCGTGCAGGTGTTGGACGCCGCACTTCTCGCCGAAATCGACTGTCGGCGCCGCGAACTCGTCGACGAGATCAACGACTGGGTCGCGCAGGAGATCCCGCAGCATCGCAACGGGGCCTCGCTGCACACCGAAAGCCTCGGTGCCGTGGTGGACCGGATGGCGCGTAGCTGGGTGAACGCGAATCAGGTCATTCACACCGAGGGCGCGCGCAGCGACAATACCCATAAACATTGGTATCAACTAGCCGAACTGGTCGACGGGTACACTGATCTGGTAACCGACGTGGCCGGTGGCCGCCGCCGTTTGCCCGAACAATGATTTCGTCGCGACGGTGGTCTCGTCCGCGGTAGTGACACTGCCCCGCAGCGTCACTCGTCCGAATGGCGACGTCCCGGTGCCGAGTCATCCGACCAGTGGCTTCGGCCGGGCGATTTTGTCGCCGGCACAGTGACGGCGGGCGCAATGGGGCGCCCCGCCCGGCGTGCCGCGTGGTCGACTGGCGCGGCACGCCCGCCACCTATTCCGCTGGGTGGCAATTATTCCGCGACTTGTACGCGTTCGACCGCGCGCGCTGCCCGGCGGGCGCGCCGCCGCCGGAGATAACGACGGATTCGGCTCGCGCAGAAATACACCAGCGCCAGACCGAGGACGAGCAGAATCGCCGCGATCACCGCCGCGGCCACAGGGTGGAAAACGGCGAGGGAGACAACCCCGGCGACGGTCACGTCCTCGACGGTGCTGACCACGATATTGCTGGCGGGCTCCGGGGAGGTGTTGACGGCCATCCGCGTTCCGGCTTTCACCAGGTGGCTCATCAGCGCGGCGGTGCCGCCGACCGCGCCCGCCGCGAGCTCCGGCAGCGATCCGTCCTGTCCGGCCAGCAGCGCGGCGACCACGGCTCCCGCAATCGGCCGCACCACCGTGTGCACCGCATCCCAGAACGAGTCGAGAAAGGGGATCTTGTCCGCCACGGCCTCGATCAGGAACAAGACCGCCGCCGCGATCAGGACATCGGTGCGCTGCAACGCTTCCGGCACGGAATCGGTGAATCCGAACCGGCCGAAGAGCCCGAGCAACAGGACCACCGCGTAGGCGTTCACGCCACTGGCCCAGCCTGCGGTGAAGATCAAAGGTAGTACGGACACCTCGCCCATGGTATGGCGAGCGGGCGTTCGGTGCCTGAGGCGTGATGCGTCGTCACGGGTGCGGGGCCGAACGAGAGTGGTGGTCCGAGAACCCCGGCTCGGCGCGGCTCGCGGGGCGGAGGAGGGACCGGCCTGCTCGGCCCCGCATCGGCGCGTTCGAGGGCCGTGACCGGCGCTGTCGACCGGCGGCTAGTTGACGTCTTTGCGGCTCTGCGTCATGAAATCGTTTACCAATGCGCCGAGCCTGTTGGTGAAGTCCGTGAGCGCGGTATCGAGGGCTGCGCTGTCGCGTTTGCGTGCACCGCTGTCGGAAGGGGATGCGGCCGACGTTGTGTACTTTTGGATGAAGGGAAGATAGTGCCGATCGATCATTTCTTTCGCCAAGTTCGGAAATCTATCCATCAGCTCGACCATGTCGTCGCTGGACGACATGGTCGCGACAGAAATGGCGGCCATGAACTCGGTCATCCGCTGGCTGAAATCTCCCACGCCGGAGCGAAATCCCTCGAAGTTGTCGACGCGAAGAAATCCGGCCAGCAGGCCCGCCTGCGCCGTGAGAGCGAACGCGCTGCGGAGGAATTCATAGTAGGCCTCTTTGCGATTTTTCAGTGTTACCTGCACCAATGCCAGTCGCTCTTCACGATCCGCCTTGTTGACCGTGACATAAACGGCCGCCGTCGCGGACACGAAGCTGGAGATGAGCGCAGCGCACAGAGCCGCTATGAGTGCGTAGCGTCCACTCCGGGTGGTCGCATCGGCCCGGGGGGCGTATTCATCCGGAACTGCCGCCGAACCTGGCGCGGAGATTTTCTCCGGCTGGTCCGGAGCGGCATCGACCGTCGGAGCCGTGGCTGTTTCGTCCGAATGCGCTCGAGCGGCTGGTTCGGTGGCCATTCCTACTCCCGCTCGACGAGTGGCTACAGGTCGGCTGATTATCCCACGCGCACATTCGGGTGCGAGTGAAAGCGAGATTTTCGGAGGGCGGCGACTCTACGTAGACTGGGCTATTGTTCGACTTTATCGGGCGTATATGTGGTCACCGATCCCGCGGGCGCTCCTGGACGAGCGCGTTCGGCGAAAGCAGTCGATCGGTGTCACTGACGTCGAGTGCCGGGCGGTGACCGCTACCCGGCACAGCGCGCTTCGAGGCGGTGCGCACCGGGCGGAAGCGGACCGTGGTCCCGGCCTGTTCCCGCTGGCCCTCGGCATCGGCGCGGTCGGTTGATTACGCTGTTCGCTATGTCTGTCCGCACTCGCAAGCCTCTCGTCCCCGGTACCTTGTCGCCCACCCGTGAAGTCCCGCGTGCCATCGAGCGCCCGGAATACGCGTGGAAGAAAACCGCCGACGAGGGACGCGAACCCTGGGTGCAGACCGCGGAGACGATCGAGAAGATGCGCATCGCGGGCAAGATCGCCGCGCAGGCGCTGGAAGAGGCGGGCAAGGCGGTCGCGCCCGGTGTCACGACCGACGAGTTGGACCGCATCGCGCACGAGTACATGTGCGACCACGGCGCCTACCCGTCGACCCTGGGGTACAAGGGTTTCCCGAAGTCGTGCTGCACCTCGCTGAACGAGGTGATCTGCCACGGTATCCCGGACTCCACCGTGATCGAGGACGGTGACATCGTCAACATCGACGTCACCGCCTACATCAACGGCGTGCACGGCGACACCAACAAGACCTTCCTCGCCGGTGACGTCGACGAGGAGGTGCGCCTGCTGGTCGAGCGGACGGAGGAGGCCACCATGCGGGCGATCAAAGCCGTGCGGCCCGGCCGGGCGCTCAACGTGATCGGCCGCGTGATCGAGTCCTACGCCAACCGGTTCGGCTACGGCGTGGTGCGCGACTTCACCGGCCACGGTGTCGGCCCGACGTTCCACAGCGGGCTGGTCGTGCTGCACTACGACCAGCCCGCTGTGGAGACCGTCATCGAACCGGGCATGACGTTCACCATCGAGCCGATGATCAACCTCGGCGGCATCGACTACGAGATCTGGGACGACGGCTGGACCGTGGTCACCAAGGACCGCAAGTGGACCGCGCAGTTCGAGCACACCTTGGTGGTCACCGAGTCGGGGACCGAGATTCTCACCCTGCCGTGACCGGCCGTGATCCGGCCGCCCGGGTGGCCGCTCACCGGATGACCGGACGGCGATGAAGGGCGCGCTGCTCGTCGCGGGCACGACCTCGGATGCGGGGAAGAGCGTCGTCGTGGCCGGGATCTGCCGGATGCTGGCACGGCGCGGCGTGCGCGTCGCCCCGTTCAAGGCGCAGAACATGTCCAACAATTCCGTGGTCACGCTCGACGGCGGGGAGATCGGGCGGGCGCAGGCGTTGCAGGCCGAGGCGTGCGGGCTGGAGCCCAGCGTGCGGTTCAATCCGGTCCTGCTCAAGCCGGGCAGTGACCGTCGTTCCCAGTTGGTCGTGCGAGGAAGGGCGATCGGCACCGTCGGCGCGGAAGACTACTTCCGGCATCGCCGGGAGTTGCGCGACGTGGTGGCCGCCGACCTCGCCGCGCTGCGCGCCGAATTCGACGTGGTCGTCTGCGAGGGCGCCGGTTCGCCCGCCGAGATCAACCTGCGCGCGACGGATCTGGCGAACATGGGGCTCGCGCGCGCCGCGGAACTGCCCGTGCTGCTCGTCGGAGACATCGATCGCGGTGGCGTGCTCGCCCACCTGTTCGGCACCGTCGCCATCCTGGAACCCGAGGATCAGCGACTGATCTCGGGTTTCATCGTCAACAAGTTCCGCGGCGCGGTCGAGCTGCTGCGGCCGGGGTTGGAGCGTCTCACCGAACTCACCGGCCGCCCCACCCTCGGAGTGCTGCCGTATGCCGAGGACCTCTGGATCGATGCGGAGGACTCGCTGGGCACCCTCGCCGACGCGCCGGTCGGCCGCCCTCGGCCTCCGCTGGGCGCCGACTGGCTGACCGTCGCCGCGATCCGGCTGCCGCGCATCTCCAATTCCACCGACGTCGAGGCGCTGGCCTGCGAGCCCGGCGTGGCGGTGCGCTGGGTGACCGAGCCGTCCCGGCTGGCGGGCGCCGATCTGGTGGTCCTGCCCGGCAGCAAGGCGACGGTGTCGGATCTGCGGTGGCTGCGGCGTACCGGCCTCGCCGACGCCCTGCGGGCACGCGCCGCCGCCGGCGGGCCGATCCTGGGTGTCTGTGGCGGGTACCAGATGCTCGGCGCTCGCATCCTGGACCGCGTCGAATCCGGCGCGGGTGAGGTCGACGGGCTGGGGTTGCTCGATCTGAGCGTCGAGTTCGCCGAACCCAAGGTATTGCGCCGTAGCGAAGGGCACGCCGCGGGAATCGCCGTGCGCGGCTACGAGATCCACCACGGCCGCGTCACGCACCGTGGCGACCCCGCATGGCTCAGGGTCGCCGGCGAGCCGGAGGGCAGCGTTCGCGGCGCGGTGTGGGGCACCCATCTGCACGGGCTGCTGGAGTCCGACGAGTTGCGCCGCGCCTGGCTCCGCGCGGTCGCCACGGCGGCGGGCCGCACGGGTTTCGTTGTGGCCGAAGATGTCTCGGTTTCGGCAGTGCGTGACGCGCAGCTCGATCTGCTGGCCGATCTGATCGAAGACCACCTCGACATCGCCGCGCTGGAGCGGTTGCTCTCCGAGGGCGCGCCCGCCGGTTTGCCCATCCTGGCCACCGACGCGGTGCTCGCGGGCGACCGTATCGGTTGACGCGGGCCACCCAGCGCCTTACCTTGCAGTAAGGAATTCGGCTCCAGGTAAGGCTTGGGGTCGGTCGGCACGGTCGGGTGTGAGGATGATGGCGGCGGAGAAGAGGCCCAGCGGCCGAGGGACGAATGTGGTGTCGGCCACGGTGACCAGTAAGGGACAGATCACGATCCCGATCGATGTGCGCGTGGCGATGGGGTTGCGCGCGGGCGTGCGAGTCGCGTTCGTGCCCACGCCCAACGGCACCTACGAGCTGGTGCCCGAAACGCGCACGATCAAAGCGCTCAAGGGCATCCTCGGCTGGTCCGGCTCGCCCATCGGCCTCGCGGAGATGAACGAGGCGATCGCGGGCAACGTCGTGGAAGGTAAGCGCGGATGATCGGGCTGGACGCGAATGTGCTGATCCGCTACCTCACCCAGGACGACCCGGAGCAGTCCGCCCGGGCCAACCAGGTGATCGACGGGCTCAGCGAGACCGAACCCGGCTACGTCACGATGATCGTGCTCGCCGAGATCCACTGGGTGCTGCGCCGTGGCTACAAACAGGATCCCGAGGCCGTCACCGATGTGCTGCTCGGGCTGCTCGACTCGAGCGAAATCGTGGTGGAGCGCGCCGACACCGTGCGCCAAGCGCTGCGGCGGGCCGCCGACGGCGCGGACTTCGCCGACGCGCTGATCCAGCAGCTCGGCCAGGAGGCCGGTTGTGAACTGACCGTCACCTTCGATCACAACGCAGGTGAGCGGGCCGGGATGCGCCTGCTCGCCTGATTCCGCCACCCCCGACCCGCCGCCGTAATGCCCTTATCCGTGTAGCGTGATTCGGCATGGAATCTCGGCAGATCACGGTGGGTGACCGGGCGTGGACCGTGCGGATCGACGGGCCGGAATCCCGGCACAGCGTGCTGCTGCTGCCCGACGCGGGTGATTCGGCGGACGTCTTCGATCAGGTGTGCACCCGCCTGCACACCTCGGATCTGCGCACCTTCGCGGTGGAGTCGATCGAGGGCCTGGACGCGGCCGCCGTGACCGCGATCCTGGACGAACTCGCTCTGCCGTGGGTGAACGTGGCCGGTTGCGGCGCGGGCGCTGTGCTGGCATGGCAGGCGTGCGCCCGCGGATTCGGCCGCTTCCAGAGCCTGGTCGTGGCCGATCGCGGTCACCCGGCCACGCCAGGGCCAGACGGAGCGGTGGCGGACGCGTCGACCGGCCCGGTCGAGGTGCCGACCACGCTGCTGGTCACCAAGAATCTGCCGCGCTCGGTGGCCGACGCGTCGGGACGGTTCGTCTACGGCGAGTTCCGGGTGGTCGAGGTCGACGTCACCGACGTGGCCACCGAAGCAGGCCACGAGCTGGCCACCGAGATCGTGCTACGCACCAGCCTCTGGTGACGTCGCGCCCTGGTAGTCCGCGAGCCATTCGAGCCAGTTGTCGAGTTCGCGGAAGGCCTGGGCCAGCGGTTCGGGGCCGGAGAGGAACACGTCGTGCTTGGCGCCGTCGATCGGCACCATGTTGGTGCGGTCGCCCAGGCAGCCCGACCAGCGCTGGATCTGCTTGACGTCGAGCACGGCGTCGGCCACGTCCACGGCGGGGCCGTACTCCTTGGCGAACTTCGTCATCCGGGAGCGCAGGATCAGTGAGGGCACGCCGATGTCGAGGCCCTGGTGCAGCCGCGCGTGGCCGTTGCGGATCGCGCGCAGCCAGCCGAGCCGCACCGGGAAGCCGTGCAGCGGTTTCCAGTCCAGGTTGTAATCCCACTCGCCGGACGCGGAGCGGTGCAGACTGTCGCCATAGGTGCTGATCTTGGCGCCGGGCAGCTGGACCATCCTCCGGAAGCGTCCGACCGCCTTGATGATCGGCGTTCCGACGGTCCGGTAGTACGCGGGACCCTGCAGGTCGAACCACGGGCTATTGAGCACCACGCCGGTGATGCCCGCGGCGGCCGTACCCTGCGCGCGGTTGAGCCGGTCCAGCCACAGCGACACGACCAGGCCGCCGGTGGAGTGGGCGTTGACAACCACGGGGGCGCCGGTCTCGGCCCGGACGATCCGCAGCGACTCCGCGAGCTCGCGGTCGTAGAAAGCGAGATCCGTCACATAGTGCGGGGTATGTCCTTCGCGCAGCGAGCGGCCGCATTTGCGCAGGTCGAGTGCGTAGAACTGGAATCCGCGCGCGGCGAAGTGCTCGGCGAGGTGTTCCTGGAAGAAGTAGTCGGTGAATCCGTGGACGTAGAGCACCGCGCCCGCGGTCTGCTCGACGGCGCCGGAGGGCACGTAGCGCACCAGCGTGGCCACCACCTCGCCTTCGCCGTCGGGATCGGGGCCGAGGGGCAGCGTGCGCTGCTGGTACTGCGGGCCCAGGACGTCGGGGCGCCAGCCTTCGCCCTCCGGAGAAGTGCTGACCGGCTCGGCAAGCGACTGTTCGTTCGTCACGCGACCAATGTATTGGACGGTGTCCCGCGCCGACAGACCACGGCGGTCCATCGGCCGCCGAAGTGACGACGATCTCTGTCGCATTCCGCACATTCCGCAGGCTCGTTGCCGGGCGGCGGCGTGGTGAGGTGCACAATTGGGCTTAGGTGAACGGCGGGTAACCTGACTCCCGCCATGCCGTTCGGGACCGGCGGACGCCGGAACCGAGCCACAACTACACCGTGCCCAGGCAGGTCCACCCGCCCGGTGGGCCCGCGCAGAAGGACAAGGAAGTCGATCTACCCGTGCCGAACGCTGCCATGACTGAAAAGACCGATGTAGTACTCATCGGTGCCGGCATCATGAGTGCCACTCTCGGCGCGCTGCTGCGGCAGCTGCAGCCGGAGTGGTCGATCTCCCTGTTCGAGCGGCTCGACGCCGCCGCGGCCGAGAGCAGCGATCCGTGGAACAACGCGGGTACCGGGCACTCCGCGCTCTGCGAGCTGAACTACAGCCCGCAGCTACCCGACGGCTCGGTGGACATCACCAAGGCCGTCGACATCAACGAGCGGTTCCAGGTCTCCCGCCAGTTCTGGTCCTACGGCGTGGAGAACGGCATCCTGCGCGATCCGTCCGCCTTCATCAACCCGATCCCGCACGTCAGCTTCGTGCACGGCGCCGAAAACGTGGAATACCTGCGCAAGCGGTACGAAGCGCTGGCGCCGCACCCGCTGTTCGAGGGCATGGAGTTCATCGACGGTCCCGACGAGTTCACCCGGCGGTTGCCGTTGATGGCACGCGGTCGGGACTTCTCCGACCCGATCGCGCTGAACTGGACCGACGGCGGCACCGATATCGACTTCGGCTCCCTCACCCAGGAACTGCTCGCCTACCTCGGCTCCTCCGGCGCGGACCTGGCCTTCGGGCACGAGGTGCGTGACCTGTCCAAGCAGTCCGACGGGTCCTGGCTGGTCACGGTGCGCAACGTGCGCACCCGCGAGACGCGCACGCTGATCAGCAAATTCGTCTTCGTCGGCGCGGGCGGCGGCGCGCTGCCGCTGCTGCAGAAGGCAGGCATCAAGGAGGCGAAGGGATTCGGCGGGTTCCCGGTCAGCGGCCAGTTCTTCCGCTGCGTCAACCCGGCGCTGATCAACCAGCACGAGGCCAAGGTGTACGGCAAGGCGGCGGTCGGCGCTCCGCCGATGTCGGTGCCGCATCTGGACACCCGTGTGATCAAGGGCAAGCCGGGCCTGTTGTTCGGCCCGTACGCGGGCTGGACCCCGAAGTTCCTCAAGGACGGCAAGAACACCGACCTGTTCAAGTCGGTGCGGCCGAACAACATCTTCTCGCTGCTCGGCGTCGGCGTCACCGAGCTCGGTCTGACCAAGTACCTGGTCAGCGAGCTGCTGAAGTCGGAGGCGGGCAAGGTCATCACGCTGTCGGAGTTCATCCCGCGCGCCGAGGCCAAGGACTGGGAGCTGATCACCGCGGGCCAGCGCGTGCAGGTCATCCGCCGTAAGGGCGCGGGCGGCGTGCTCGAGTTCGGCACCGCCGTGATCTCCGCGCAGGACGGCACCATCGCCGGTCTGCTCGGCGCGTCCCCGGGCGCCTCCACCTGCGTCACCGCCATGCTGGACGTCATGCAGCGGTGTTTCCCGCAGGAGTACGCCACGTGGACGCCGAAGCTGAAGGAGATGGTGCCCTCGCTGGGCATCAAGCTGTCCGAGGACCCGGCGTTGTTCCACGAAGTGTGGGATTGGACCTCCAAGACGTTGAACCTCGTCGACGGCGGCGACAACACGCCGCGACATGCAGGGGTCGCGGCGAACGCCTAGGTTGTGATAGCAAGGCGCGATGATGTCAACGGTTGCTCTCAAACGCTCCTGGGCGCAGGATCTCGATACCGCGACGCTCTACCAGCTGTTGAAACTTCGCGTCGAAGTGTTCGTCGTCGAGCAGAAGTGCGCGTACCCCGAACTGGACGGCAACGACCTCCTCCCGGAGACTCGCCACTTCTGGCTCGATGACGAGGGCGAGGTCATCGCCACGCTGCGGCTGTGCGAGGAGCACCACGACGGCGTGAAGAGCTTCCGGATCGGCAGGCTCTGCACGGCGGCGCCCGCCCGCGGGCACGGCTACACCACTCGACTGCTGCAGGCGGCGCTGGCCGAGGTCGGTTCGGCGACGGTTCGCCTGAGCGCCCCGAGCTACCTGATCGACCTGTACACCAAACACGGCTTCAAGGTCGACGGGCAGGGATTCGAAGAAGACGGCATCCCGCACGTGCCCATGCGCAGAGGTTGATGTTTTCCAGCATTTGAGGCGCCGGGAGTTCGTGGCCCTTTGTGGTTCGGGCCGCGAACGGCGCATGCTCGGTCTCGCTTCGCTCGGAAAACGTGGTGGAGGCGAGCGGGCGCGCTGGATTCGCTCGAATCCGTGCCCCCTGCGCGGCACCCCTGCGGAGCCATGAGTGGATCGGCGGTGGGTGCGGTTCAGGGGGTGCGCGCATCGGTTCTGAATCGAAGGGCACTGTGGGGCCGGTGCGGCCCCGCGCTTAGAGTTGGGGCGTGTCCGTGTCCCATGCCGAAACAGTGCCGACGTCCGACCAGCGCAGCCGAACGATCCCGGGTTCGGACGGTGAAGCGGGTTTTCCCTTCTCGGCGGTGGTCGGTCAGGAACGGCTGCAGCTGGCGCTGATCCTCTGCGCGGTGCATCCCGGCATCGGCGGCGTCCTGGTGCGTGGGGAGAAGGGCACCGCGAAGTCGACCGTGGTGCGCGCGCTGGCGCAGCTGCTGCCGCCCGTGGTGGACGAGACCGGCGCGCGGCCCGCCCGCTTGGTGGAGCTGCCGGTGGGCGCGACCGAGGACCGCGTGGTCGGCTCGCTGGACCTGGAGCGCGTGCTGCGCGACGGGGAGCAGGCGTTCCGCCCCGGCCTGCTGGCCGCCGCCCATCACGGTGTGCTGTACGTCGACGAGGTCAACCTGCTGCACGACCATCTGGTGGATGTGCTGCTGGACGCCGCGGCGATGGGGCGGGTGCACATCGAACGTGACGGCGTCTCGCACTCGCATCCGGCGCGTTTCGTGCTGGTGGGCACCATGAATCCGGAGGAGGGCGAACTGCGTCCGCAGCTGCTGGACCGGTTCGGCCTGACCGTGGACGTGGCCGCTTCCCGGGACGTGGACGTGCGCATGGCGGTGGTGCGCCGCAGGCTGGACTACGAGGCCGACCCGGCCGGATTCGCCGCCCGGTACGCCGCTGCGGACCACGAGGTGGCCGAGCAGATCCTCGCCGCCCGCGACCGGCTGGGGCAGGTGGTGCTCGACGACGTGGAACTGCGCCGCATCGCCGCGCTGTGCGCCGCGTTCGACGTGGACGGGATGCGGGCCGACCTGGTCGTCGCGCGCACCGCCACCGCGCATGCCGCCTGGCGCGGTGCCGACGCGGTAACCGAGGACGACGTGCGGGTGGCCGCCGAACTGGCGCTGCCGCACCGGCGCAGGCGCGATCCGTTCGACGAGCCCGGCATCAGCGAGCAGCAGCTCGACGACGCCATGCGCGACGCGGCCGAGCAGGCGCGGCCCGAGGAGGAGACCTCCACGCCGAGCGGTCCGGACGGCACGCCCCGGGATGCCGAGGAGCCGGGCGACGATCCGGACGGTGGCCCGGACAACCCGTCGCCGCCCGAAGGTCCGGGTGGTGGGCAATCGCGTGAAGGGCGCAGTGGCGCACCGACGTCCGCCGGTTCGCGAACACCGCGCTGGGAGGTGCCCGGCGTCGGCGAAGGCGCTCCGGGGCGGCGCTCGCGCGCGGAATCACGGCACGGGCGGGTGGTGCGTCCGAGTGCCGACACGTCCTCGGGCCTGCATCTGCTCGGCACCGTCTTCGCGGCCGCGCCGCATCAGCGTTCCCGCGGCCGCGGGAACGGGCCGTTGCGGCTGACCGCCGAAGACCTCCGCGGCGCGTATCGAGAAGGGCGCGAAGGGAATCTGGTCGTCTTCGTGGTCGACGCCTCCGGTTCCATGGCCGCCCGCGACCGGCTGTCCGCCGTCACCGGCGCGGTGGTGACACTGCTGCGGGACGCGTATCAGCGCCGCGACAAAGTCGCTGTCGTCAGCGTGCGCGGCGCGGAGGCCGAACTCGTCCTGCCGCCCACTTCGTCGGTCGACATCGCGGTGCGCCGGTTGTCCGGAATGCGCACGGGCGGGAAGACGCCGCTGGCGGCGGGCCTGCTGAAGGCCAGGGAGATCGTGCTGCGCGAGCGTGTGCGCGATCCGCGCCGCAGGCCGATGCTGGTGCTGCTGACCGACGGTCGCGCGACGGGCGGGACCGACCCCGTTCCCCGCGCCCGCGCCGCGGCCCGCTTACTCGCCAGGGACACAGTCACCTCGATCGTCGTCGACTGCGAACGCGGCATGATCCGCCTCGGCCTCGCCGTGGATCTGGCCCGCGACCTGCGCGGGGGCTACCTGAGACTGGCCGAGCTGACCGGTGCGGCGGTCGCGGACGTCGTCCGCGCGAGTTCCGGGAACGGTAGTTCGGCGCGAGCGGCGTGAGCACGACTTTCCAACCGTGTGCCCGTGGAGGTCGCGCCCCCTTCGGAGACGGTGGGGAGACCCGGTGAGTCGGCGTCCAGCGGTGGTGGGCGGTTCGCGCGGCTTCCGGTCCGGACATGGTGCACAGGTTCGGAGTGATCCGAGGACGAGCAAGGAGATTCGATGCCCAAGGGTGTTCCGGAGACAGTTCCTGACGACGGGCTGACCACGCGGCAGCGGCGCAATCAGCCGGTGCTCGCGGTGCACACCGGGCCGGGCAAGGGGAAGTCGACGGCCGCGTTCGGGATGGCGCTGCGGGCGTGGAACCAAGGCTTCGACGTCGCGGTGTTCCAATTCGTGAAGAGCGCCAAGTGGAAGGTCGGGGAGGAAGCCGCCTTCCGCGCCCTCGGCACACTGCACGAGCAGACCGGCGCGGGCGCGCCGGTCGAGTGGCACAAGATGGGCGAGGGCTGGTCCTGGACCCGCAAACAGGGCACCGAGCAGGACCACGCCGCCGCCGCGCTGGCGGGCTGGCAGGAGATCGCCCGCCGCCTGCGGGCCGAACAGCACCGCTTCTACGTCCTGGACGAGTTCACCTACCCCCTGAAATGGGGCTGGGTCGACGTGGACGAGGTGGTCGACACCCTCAACGCCCGCCCCGGCAACCAGCACGTCGTCATCACCGGGCGCGACGCACCCCAACCCCTCCTGGAAGCCGCCGACCTGGTCACCGAGATGACCAAACTCAAACACCCCATGGACGCGGGCCGCAAAGGCCAACGAGGCATCGAATGGTGATCCCCGCGAGTGGCACATCGCCGCGGCGAATCGAGAGAGGGCCGCACGATGGTGTGCCACTCGCGGGGCGGGTGCGGCGATGAAGGCGGTGGTGGTGGCGGCGCCGGCGTCGGGGAGCGGGAAGACGACGGTGGCGACCGGCCTGGTGGGCGCGTTGCGGAAGGTGGGGCATCGGGTGGCGCCGTTCAAGGTGGGGCCCGACTACATCGATCCGGGGTATCACGGGTTGGCGGCGGGGCGGCCGGGGAGAAACCTGGATCCTGTGCTGGTGGGGGTGGAGCGGGTTGTGCCGCTGTTCCGGCACGGGGCGCTGGGGTGCGATCTCGCGGTGGTCGAGGGCGTGATGGGGTTGTTCGACGGGCGGATCGATGACGAGCACGCCGGTCCGGTGGCGGAGGGGTCGACGGCGCAGGTCGCGGCCTTGCTGGGAGCGCCGGTGGTGCTGGTGGTGGACGCGCGAGGGCACAGCCAGAGCCTCGCGGCGCTGCTGCACGGATTCGCGACCTTCGACAGCGGCGTCCGGCTCGGCGGGGTGATCCTGAACCGGGTCGGCAGCGAACGGCACGATCAGGTGCTGCGCGCCGCCTGCGATCGAGTCGGGCTGCCGGTGCTCGGGTCGTTGCCGCGCCTGGCCGAACTCGAAGTCCCGTCCCGGCATCTCGGCCTGATCCCCGCCGTGGAACACGGGTCGGCCGCGACGGCGGCGGTGGCGGCGATGACGGATCTCGTCGCCGCGCACGTGGACCTGGGCGCCATCGCGGCGCTCGCTCGCTCGTCGGTCACCGGACCCGCGTGGGATCCCGCCGCCGCCGTGCGTGGTCTGGAAGGAGAAGAGGCGTCCACCGGGGCCGATCGGGAGGGTCCGCTGATCGCCGTCGCCGGTGGCCCGGCATTCACGTTCGGCTACGCAGAGCATCGTGAATTGCTGGTGGCCGCGGGGGCGCAGGTAGTCGTTTTCGACCCGCTGCACGACGAATTGCCCACCGGGACAGCGGCATTGGTGCTGCCAGGTGGGTTTCCCGAGGAACACGCCGCGGACCTGGCGGCCAATTCCGTCCTGTTGCGGGCGGTGGCCGACGCCGCTCGGCACGGGATGCCGGTGCACGCCGAATGTGCCGGGCTGCTGTATCTGACCCGATCGCTGGACGGCCACCCGATGGCAGGCGTGGTGGATGCCGACGCCGCGTTCGGACCGCGTCTGACCCTCGGCTACCGGGACGCCGTCGCACTGGCCGACTCGCCGCTGTGGCGGGTCGGCGAACGGGTCAGGGGGCACGAGTTCCACCGCACCTGTCTGGTGTCGGCGCCGCCGAATCCGGCGTGGGGCTGGCGCGGCAGCGCGGGAGAGGCCGTCCGGGAAGGGACGCTGAGCGGCAATGTGCACGCGTCGTACCTGCACACCCACCCGGCGGGGAATCCCGCGGCGGTGCGGCGATTCGTCACCGCGGCAATGCGATTCGCGAGTTCCGGTGCCACCGGCTGATGTTGTCGTCGGCATCGGACTACGGCCGGGCGCATCGGCGGCCGTGATCCGCGCCGCGCTGCGCGAGGGCGTGAGTGGCTACCGGATAGCGTGCCTGGCCACCATCACACAGCGCTTCGCCGAGCCCGGACTGCGCGCCGTCGCCGCGGAGCTCCAGGTGCCGCTGCGGTCCTACTCCGCCGCGGAACTGGCGAACGTCGCCGTCCCCCACCCGGGAAGCCGCACACAGGCGGCCGTCGGCACGGCGAGCGTCGCGGAGGCCGCGGCGCTGCTCGCCGCCGGGGGCGGGCCGCTGGTGATACCGAAGCGCGTCGTGCAGGGCGTGGTGCTCGCGGCAGCGCAGCTCGAGCGGTAGAACCATCGATCGAACGCGGGTTCGGCCGCGAGCGCTGCGCTGGCGGAGAGAATGGCGGTGTCGCAACGATCGGCGACTGTCGCCACGCGATAGCCGCCGCGCAACCGGCCCGGACCCGCAGGCTTGGATGTGCTGTCCGGCCCGGCCTGTGGCGTATCCGAGCACCTCGTGAAGCTCCGATCGCGGCCCGGGGCGAAGCCATTCGGCTGCGGGTACGACGGCGGTGTGCCGTTGGCGCTGGTGCTCAGCTGCTGCTGGATGCGCCGTCGCCGGAACTCGGCCCCGCGGTGCGTCCGGGCACGCACGTCTTTCGGGGACCGGTCACGGACGCCCGTGTCGGCGGCGGTGCGGCACCGGGTCAGGGTGCGACCGAGCCCCAGTCGGCGAAGCCGGTGGGGTCGTGGCGGCCGATGCTGGCGTGTTCGAACAGGCCCCATCCCTCGGCCTCGCCGCAGCGGGCACGCGCGACGTGGTCGGTCACCCCGTAGGGGGTGCGGGCGACGATCGCCGGATCGGTGAGGTCGTAGCGGCTGGAGGAGGACCAGTCGCGGCCCTTCCACTGGCCGTGCTGCCAGTCGGGATCGCCGCCGTAGCCGCAGCCGACGTGCAGCGGGACGCCGATGCCCGGCGTGATCTCGATCTCCAGGGGTTTGCCGTCCGGCGTGGTCAGCTCCAGTCGCGCACCGACGGGATGCCTTGTGCCGGAGCGATAGTCGATCGATATTCGGGGCCAGCCGAGTTGTTCGGTGCGCCCGTCCGGCCAGATCCGGGTCGCGTCGTTGAGCGTGCGCCTGCCGTCCGGCTCCTCCTGCACGATGATCACGACGGCGAAGTCCTCGAACCGCAGCGGCACGTACAGCCACCAGAACCCGCCGGACGGCTCGGTGGCCGCGCGTCCGGGCGGCTCGGTCTCCCCGACCGGGCGGATGCCCCACGAGCGGTCCCTGGTCCCGGTCCACACCGCCGGGTCGACGGTGATGTCGTCGCCGTCCACGTGCAGCGTCCCCGCCCACGAGCCGACCTGCGCGAACCGGGACGCGTCGATGATCGGCCGGTTACCCGCGAGAATCAGGTGCGGTTGTTCCTGGACGGCGGGAAAGGCGCCGTTCCAGGTGAGGTCGAAGCTCAGATCGTCGTGTTCGCAGACCACCCGCAGGCGCCGCAGCGGCTCCAGCACCTCGATGCGGTAGCCGCCGACGCGCTGGTCGAGGCCACGGTCGCCGAGCGCGTCGGAGAAGCGCACCGCGCGCACCGCGTCGCCACGGCGGACGGCGGCGTAGGCGTCGGTCACCCCGAGGTTGGGATACACGCCGAAACCGGTGATCAGAAACGTGCCGCCGTCGCGGTCGTGGGCGTTGAAGTAGCTGCGGTCGTAGAAGTTTCGATCGCTGGAGGCCACCCGGGCCAGCGACAGCGGGGTCTGATGGATGGGGTACTCGTCCAAAGGCACAGGCATGGTCAGTCCCATTCGTAGGTTCCGTCGAGCAGCGCTTCCAGGCTTGCCCGGTGCATGACGTAGTCGTCGCGATCCGGCGTGTCGGTGTCCTCACCGAAGTGGATCATCCTGCGCTTCACCCGCGCCATGACGATCGCGTGCCGCAACGCGGCGTAGACGATGTAGAAGTCGAGATCGCGCACCGAGTGACCGGTCAGCTCCTCGTATTTCGACACCACGTCGTCGCGGCGCAGGAAATCGGGCAGCCCGGGTTGCCCGAAGCGAGTGGCCAGATCCTGGAAGAACCGATGGATGAAGATCAGCCAGCCCAGATCCAGCTCGCGCGGCGCCAGCGCGGCCATCTCCCAGTCCAGCACCGCCACCGGGTCGAATTCGCGGTAGATGATGTTGCCCGGGCGGGCGTCGCCCCAGCTGAGCACGTCCGGGCCGGGGTCGGCGGGCCAGTGCTCGTCCAGCCACGCGAAACTCCGCTCGATCAGCGGGATCTCGAAGCCGTCGTCCGCGAGCGCCCACCGGTACCACGAGCGCTGGGCGGCGACGTGCCTGCGCAGCGCTTCGCCCGGTCCGCTCAGCATCGGGAACAGCGCCGCGGGATCGGGGATGCCGTGGATCTCGGCGATCACCTCGACGGTGTTGTGCGTGAGGCGCAGGCGCTCGGCCGGGTCGGCGTCGAACAGCCAGCCGACGAACACGTACGGCGGGTTGTCCGTCGGCACCCGTCCGTCGACGCGGCGCATCACGAAGAACGGCGCGCCGAGCGGCTTCTCGTCGTTCTCCAGCCAGCACAGGCCCGGCACCGGCACGTCGGTGGCCGCGGCCACGCCCGCCATCACCTGGTACTGGGTGGCCAGGTCGTAGGTCTCGAAGACCGGGAACGACCCGGCCTCCGGCGCCATCCGCGCGACGAACGATCCGCGCTCCGGCCGCCCTGCGGCGCTCCACTCGGCGTCGAACAGGATCGACGTGCTGGACATGCCGCCGGACTGTGGACGCGCCAATTCGGAGATCCGCGGCAGATCGTCCGCGGTGACCTTCGTGTGCAGCCAGCGCGCCAAGTCGCCGGCGAGTGCGTCCAGGTCGCGTTCGCTGACGGTCAGCTGATGTCGCTGTGCCGGGTCCGGATCGTCGGTCATCAATGTCCTCCTGACACGTGCGGCCCGGATGCACCGCCCGCGGTGCGCCGGGATACGCGACTGTAACGCGTTCTAGTTCTCGGCGGGCCGGAACCGCGGACGAATCCCGCTGAGCACGGTGGGGCAGGCACGTAGGCCGAAAGAGGTACCCGGAAAACGGGGGTTTTCCCGGAGGTCATCCCATGACCTGGTCGGATACGTTCGGCAAGCCAGAGTGTCGACCGGTGAGGGGAGCGGTGTGCGTACCGTCGAAACGGATGTGGTGGAGTCCCGCGGTGGCCGGACGCGGGCCGGTGACGAGCGTCGTCCATGGAGCCCGCAGGCCCGGATCGCGTTCCGCTTCGCCTTCGCCTACTTCGGGCTGTTCTGCGTGCTGTTCGCACAGATCCTCTTCGTGTTCACCGGCATCCTGAGCAAGTGGCTGCCGGAGAGCGCCGTCATCTGGCAGATGCGCGCGACGAGCCCGCTCGTCGGCTGGGTCGGTGACCACGTCTTCGGTGTGGACGCCGTCTTGCACGAGGATTCCGGCAGCGGCGACCAGGCCGCCATCTGGCTGCTGATCTTCTGCGAACTCGTCGCGGCGGCGCTGATCACGCTCGTCTGGTCGATCCTGGATAGACGCCGCCGGGACTACATCACCCTGCGCACCTGGTTCGTGCTGTTCGTCCGGCTGTGCCTGGGCGGCCAGATGCTCTTCTACGGTCTGGCCAAGGCGATTCCGTCGCAGATGCCTGCGCCGTCGCTCACCGCGCTGCTGCAACCGTACGGGACGATGAGCCCGGCTTCGGTGCTCTGGAACCAGGTCGGCGCCGCGCCCGCATACGAGGTCCTGCTCGGCACGGCGGAAGTGCTCGGCGGGCTGCTGCTGTTCGCGCCGCGCACCGCGACGGCGGGCGCGCTGGTGAGCCTGGTGAGCATGGCGCAGGTGTTCGTGCTGAACATGACCTACGACGTGCCGGTGAAGATCCTCTCGTTCCACTTGCTGCTGTTGTCGCTGGTCGTGCTGGCGCCGCAGGCCGGGCGGTTGGCGAATGTGCTCGTGCTGGAACGCCCGGCCGAACCGGCCACACAGCCCGCCCTGTTCGCTTCCCGCCGCGCGAACCGAGTGGCGGCGGCGCTGCAAGTGGCTCTGGGGTTGTGGGTTCTGCTCGGTGGGGTGCACATCGGCTGGCAGACGTGGCGCGAGGCGGGCGACGGCGCGCCGAAACCTCCGCTCTACGGCATCTGGACCGTCGGCGAGTTCAGCAGGGACGGGCATCCGGCGCCGCCGCTGATCACCGACGAGGGCCGCTGGCGCCGGCTGATCGTCGACCGCCGGGGTACGACGGTGCAGAAGATGGACGACTCGTTCCTGCCCGTCGTAGCCGTGGTCGACGAGGCCGCGCACACCATCGCGCTGTCCGCGGCTGCGCCGGACACACCGCCGAACCGCCTGGGTGCCTTCACCTTCACTCAGCCCACCCCGGACACGTTGCGGCTCACCGGTGAGTTGAACGGAACGCCGGTGACGCTGTCGCTCGACCGGATGGACCCGAACTCCTTCCCGTTGCGCAGCCGGGGCTTCCACTTCGTCCAGGAATACCCGTACTTCCGCTGACCCCCTGATCCGGCGGCAGCGGGTGATCCAGCCGAAACACGCTTCGGCCGCGGCGCTTTTCGATACCTTCGGTCTGCATCGACCGAACTGGAGGGACCGCCGTGACCGAAGCGATCCTCGACCGAACAGACGCCGCGGACGCGGTGGGTTCCGATACCAGGCCTTGGCCCGGGGCGATCCGGGTGGCGTTCCGTTTCGGCTTTCTGTACTTCGGGCTGTTCTGCCTGGTGTATCCGTCGGTCGTCCCCGAGTTCCTCGGACTGGCGCGCGAGTGGCTGCCGGAATCGGTGAACTCCGGCCTCGCCCGTGCTCTGCGCCCGGTGATCGAGGGGACCGGAACACGGGTGTTCGGTACGTCCGTGGCGGCGAACACGGCTTCGATCAGTGGCGACCAGGCCTACTTCTGGGTGCTGGTGTTCGTCGTCCTCGTTGTCGCGGTACTCGGCACACTGGTCTGGAGCGTGCTGGATCGGAACCGGCCGCACTACCGGGCCGTGCTGCCCTGGTTCCTGTTGTTCGTGCGCCTGTGCCTGGCCGGGCAGATGATCGCCTACGGCATGGCGAAGGCCATCCCGACGCAGATGCCGCCGACACCGCTGAGCCGGTTGCTCGAGCCCTACGGGAATTTCAGTCCGATGGCGGTGCTCTGGAACCACATCGGGGTCTCGCCGCAGTACGAGATCCTGCTCGGCTGCGCGGAACTGCTCGGCGGTGTACTGCTGTTCGTGCCGCGCACCGCGCTGGTGGGCGCGATGCTGAGCCTGGTGTGCACGACACAGGTGTTCGTGCTGGACATGACCTACGACGTACCCGCGAAGATCCTGTCGTTCCACCTGATGCTGCTGTGCCTGGTGCTGCTCGCCCCGGAGGCCGGGCGTCTGGCGAACGTGCTCGTGCTGAACCGCCCGGCCGGACCGTCGAGCACGCCGCCGCTGCTGCGCACGCCGCGAGCCGAGCGAATCGCGGCGTCGGCGCAGATCGCGCTCGGGGTCTGGTTGCTGTTCTCGAACGCCTACACGGGCTGGGAAAGGTGGACCGAGCAGGGCGCGGGGCGACCGGAACCGCCGCTGTACGGCATCTGGGCGGTCACCGAATTCAGCGTCGGCGGCACACCGCTTCCGCCACTGACCACCGAGGAACGGCGCTGGCAGCGCCTGGTCTTCGACCGGGACGGCGCCACCGTGCAGCGGATGGACGGCCAGTTGGTTCCGGTGCTCGCGATGGTCGATCCGGCGGCGCGCACCCTGGTCGTGGTCGCGCCGCCGCGAACGGAACCCTTGGGCAGCTTCGGTTTCGACCGGCCCGCGCCGGAGCGGCTGACCCTGACGGGCACGCTCGCCGGGCAGCCGGTCTCGGTCGCGCTGACCTCGGTCCCGATCGACGACTTCCCGTTGCGCAGCCGTGGATTCCATTGGGTGCAGGAGTATCCGTACTTCCGCTGAGCCACCCGGTCGGGACGGCACAGTTCATGCCTCGAGATCGTCGGCGACTCCGATGTCCTCGTGCCACAGCGCGGGATGCTCGGCGATGAACCGGGTCATCAGATCGATGCAGCGCCGGTCTTCCAGGACGGTGACGGCGACGCCGTGCCCGGCCAGCCACTCGTGCCCGCCGGAGAAGGTCCGCGATTCCCCGACCACCACCGAACCGATGCCGAACTGCCGGATCAGGCCGCTGCAATACCAGCACGGCGACAGCGTGGTGACCATGACGGTGTCGCGATAGTCGCGCCGCCGCCCCGCCGCGCGGAAGGCGTCGGTCTCGGCGTGCACGCTGGGGTCGCCGGACTGCACCCGGCGGTTGTGCCCGCGCCCGAGTAGCGTGCCGTCCGCGTCGAAGAGGGCGGCGCCGATGGGGATCCCCCCTTCGGCGAGCCCGCACAGCGCCTCGTCATAGGCCACGTCGAGCAGTCGTGCCGGTGTCAGCCGTTTCATCGGTCCGCCTTTCCGAACGAGACGCCTGCACGGCAACCTACCGTCGCCGACTCTCGAAACGCTTGTTACCACTGGTCACAGTAGGTGTGGCCGTCACTCGGGATGACTTCGGCGTCTATCCCGCGACCGCCACCGTCCGGCCGTGCGACGCCGGGACAACCGACGCGGGCCGGTGTCGAGGGCTCGGCCGGCGTAGCCCTGAGCGCGGGTAACACAGGCCCGTGGCGAGCGTCGCGCCTGCTCGCCGGAATGTGGGCGGGCGGGCGTGCCGGGCGATTGCCGGTGCCGGAGGGCCACGCCGTAGGCTCGAAACTTGTGCCGAACACGTCAGACGCAACGCAAGACCAGCCCACCGGCGACCCGAACTACCTGGTCGGGCTCGATCTGCACGGACGGCGTGTCGTCGTGGTCGGCGGTGGGTCGGTGGCGCAGCGCAGACTGGGACTGCTGATCGCCTCCGGCGCGGACGTCCACGTGGTGAGTCGCGCGGTGACCCCTGCGGTCGAGGGAATGGCCACCTCCGGGCAGATCACCGTCACGCTGCGTGAATACGCCGACGGCGACCTCGACGGCGCCTGGTACGCGATCGCCTGCACCGACGAACCCGAGACCAACGCGGCGGTGGTCGACGAGGCGACCCGGCGGCGGATCTTCTGCGTCCGCGCCGACACCGCACGGCTGGGCACCGCGGTCACCCCCGCCACCGCACGCTACGACGGCCTGACCCTCGGCGTGCTGGCGAGCGGGCAGCACCGCCGGTCGGCGGCCGTGCGCAACGCGTTGCTGGAGGCCCTGCAATCCGGTGTGGTGAGTGACGACTCGACCCCGATCGCGCCCGGTGTCGCTCTGGTGGGCGGGGGGCCCGGCGATCCCGACCTGATCACCGTGCGCGGGCGGCGGTTGCTGGCCAGGGCGGATCTGGTCGTCGCCGACCGGCTCGCGCCGCCGGAACTGCTCGCCGAACTCGGACCCGAGGTCGAGGTGGTCGACGCCGCCAAGATCCCGTACGGACGGGCGATGGCGCAGGAAGCGATCAACAACGCGCTGATCGAAGGCGCGAAAGCGGGCAAGTTCGTGGTGCGGCTCAAGGGCGGCGATCCGTACGTGTTCGGGCGCGGCTACGAAGAGGTGGAGGCCTGTGTGGCCGCCGGGGTTCCGGTCACGGTGGTGCCGGGTGTCACCAGTCCCATTTCGGTGCCCGCCGCCGCGGGCATCCCGGTCACCCATCGCGGTGTCACCCACGAGTTCGTCGTGGTGAGCGGGCACGTCGCGCCGGATCACCCGGATTCGCTGGTGGACTGGCCCGCGCTGGCGCGGCTGCGCGGCACCTTGGTGCTGATGATGGCGGTGGAGCGGATCGAGCAGTTCGCCACCGCGCTGCTGGAGGGCGGGCGACCGGCGGGCACACCCGCCACCGTCATCCAGGAGGGCACGCTGCGCACCCAGCGCGTGCTGCGCGCCGATCTCGGCACGGTGGCCGCCCGGGTGCGCGCCGAAGGCATCCGCCCACCCGCGATCGTGGTGATCGGCCCGACCGCCGGATTCTCCGCCGACTCGATCGTCCCGCACGCCGACTCCGCGACCGGATGACCCTCGTGGCCACCGCGGCGATTCGAACCGACTCGCGCGGTGATAGCGGCGGCCCGGTCGACCAGGACGGCCGCTCGTCCTGAGTGGCGATGGCCCATCACCTCGAGCCGATACCGCCGGTGGTGCGCGACGACGCCCACCGGCAGGATCGGCGGGGCCGGTGCTCGTCGCGGGTCCGGCCGGATCGGTGGGCGGGCGAAGCGTGGCCCGGCATCAATTACAGTGACTCACTGTGCTTCGGAACCCCGCTGCGACGATGCAGTATCCAGTGACGCAGCGGGCCTTCGGGCTCGCGATCCTAGTCCTGAGCGGATTGCAGCTCATGGTCGTGCTCGACGGCACGGTGGTGATCTTCGCGCTGCCGCGGCTGCAAGAGGAGATGGGGTTGTCCAGCGCGGGTAGCGCGTGGACGGTGACCTCCTACGGGCTCACCTTCGCGGGTCTGATGCTGCTGGGCGGCCGGCTCGGCGACGCTTTCGGCCGCAAGCGCATGCTGGTCGTCGGTGTCGCGGTGTTCACCCTGGCCTCGCTGTTGTGCGGGCTCGCGCAGAATCAGGGCATGCTGCTCGCGGCGCGAGCCATCCAGGGTGCGGGCGCCGCGATCGCCGCGCCGACCGCTTTCGCGCTCGTGGCGACGACCTTCGCGCCGGGCAAGGCACGCAACCAGGCGATCGCGATCCTCGGCTCGATGGTCGGCATCGGCTCCGTGGGCGGGCTCGTGGTCGGCGGCGCGCTGACCCAGCTGTCCTGGCGGTGGATCTTCCTGATCAACGTCCCGATCGGCGCGCTGATCATCCTCGGCGCGGCCTACAAACTGGCCGACACCGAACACCACCGCTCCGCGCTGGACCTCCCGGGGGCGGTGCTCGGCACCATCGCCTGCGCGGCGATCGTGTTCGGCGCGACCGAGGGGCCGGAGATCGGCTGGGGACACCCGGCGATCATCGGTTCGCTGATCGCGGGCGTGGTGCTGCTGATCGTCTTCATCGCGCTGGAACGACGGGTGGACGACCCGCTGCTGCCCTGGTCGCTGTTCGACAGCCGCGACCGCGTGGCCACCTTCCTGTTGATCTTCCTCGCCGGTGGGGTGCTGGGCGCGATGACCTTCTTCGTCGCCCAGTTCATGCAGAACGTCATCGGATACGGTCCGCTCAAGGCGGGTGTGGCGGCCATTCCGTTCACCGTCGGCATCGGCGTCGGCGGCGCGGTGGCTTCCAAGGCGGCGCTGTACATCGCGCCGCGCTGGCTGCTGGCGGGCTCAGCGGTGGTGCTCGGCGTCGGCCTGCTGTTCGGTTCGACCCTCGACGGCGAGGTGATGTACTTCGCGACGCTGCTGCCCCTGCTGGTGGTGATCGGCTTCGGCGTCGGCATCGCCATGGTGCTCTCGCCGCTGTGTGTGCTGGTCGGTGTGCCGCCGGCGAATATCGGCCCGCTGGCCGCGGTCGGGCAGATGTTCATGAACCTCGCCACGCCCGTGGCCATCGGCCTGCTCACCCCGATCGCCGCCTCCCGCACGCTGTCGCTCGGCGGCCGCACCGAGAAGGTGGCCGGGATGACGCCCGCGGAGATCGCCGCGCTGGGCGACGGCTACACCCTGGTGCTGTTCGTCTGCGCCCTGATCGCGTTCGCGGCCGGACTGGTCGCCCTGACATTGCGCTTCACTCCGCAGCAATTGGCCATGGCCCAGCACGCCCAGGAAGAAGCACAGCAGGTGTGAGCCGTGCCTAGAAGCGGCCGGCCACCCGCCGGGGTGTCACGCGCACGATGACGCGCGGTCCGTCGTCGACCGAGGCCGGGTTGAAATCCGCGTACTTCTGTCCGGTGTACTTCGCCGAGAGTTCGTCGGGCAGTGTCTTGTCCGGGTCCGGGGTGATCGTCGCGGTGCCCCGGATCTCCGCGTAGACGTACGGGTTGTCCGGCGGGTTGATCAGCACGGTGATGCGCGGGTCGCGGGCGAGGTTCTTGCCCTGCTGACGGTCGGTCGTAGTGGAGAACAGCAGATCGTCGCCGTCGCGCTTCAGCCAGATCACGGTCAGGTGCGGTTGCCCGTTGGCCGCGATCGTGGCCGCGGTGGCGAACACCTTCTCTTCGTCCAGGTACTTCTTGAGGGCATCGGAAAGCTCTGCGGTGGAGGTCACGTTCTGAGCGAACAACGCGGCCCGGCGCGACATTCCCGCCGGTTTACTTCGCCGCGTACTCGGTGAACGCCGCCTATTTGTTCTGTGGGAAACCGAGATTCAGCCCGCCGTGGCTGGGATCGAGCCAGCGGGTGGTGACCGCCTTGGTGCGGGTGAAGAACCGCACGCCGTCGGCGCCGTGCGCGTGCGCGTCGCCGAACAGCGAGTTCTTCCAGCCGCCGAAGCTGTAGTACGACATGGGGACCGGGATCGGTACGTTGATGCCGACCATCCCGACCTCGACCTCGTTGTGGAAGCGGCGGGCGGCGCCGCCGTCGTTGGTGAACAGGGCGGTGCCGTTGCCGTAGGGATTGGCGTTGACCAGTGCCAGCGCGTCGTCGTAGCTGCCGACGCGCACCACCGACAGCACGGGTCCGAAGATCTCGTCGGTGTAGACGCTCATGTCGGTGGCGACATGGTCGAGAATCGTCGGCCCGAGCCAGAAGCCCTCGGCCGCGCCGTCGGCCTCGACGCCCCGGCCGTCGAGAACCACGGTGGCTCCGGCGGATTCGCCCGCGGCGATGTACCCGGCGACTCGGTCACGGTGCGCCCGGGTGACCAGCGGACCCATGTCGGCGCCCCGGGTGCCGTCGCCGGTCCGGATGGTCGCGGTCCGCTCGGCGATCTTGCCGACCAGCTCGTCGGCCGACCCGCCCACCGCGACCACCACGCTGATCGCCATGCACCGCTCGCCCGCCGAGCCGAACCCGGCGTTCACCGCGGCGTCGGCGGCCAGGTCCAGGTCCGCGTCCGGCAGCACCACCATGTGGTTCTTCGCGCCGCCGAGCGCCTGCACCCGCTTGCCCGCGGCGGTGCCGCGCTGGTAGACGTACCGGGCGATCGGCGTCGATCCGACGAAAGAGACCGCCTTGACGCCCGGGTTGTCGAGCAATTCGTCGACCGCGACCTTGTCGCCCTGCAGCACCGTGAAGACGCCCGCGGGCAGTTCGGCTTCGGCCCACAGCCGCGCCAGCCACAGCGACGGGGACGGATCCTTCTCGCTCGGTTTGAGTACCACCGTGTTGCCCGCGGCGATGGCGAGCGGGAAGAACCACATCGGCACCATCGCGGGGAAGTTGAACGGCGAGATGATCGCGACCGGGCCGAGCGGTTGGCGGACCGAGAAGATGTCGACCTTGGTCGAGGCGTTCTCGGTGTAGCCGCCCTGGAGCAGACGCGGTATGCCGCAGGCGAACTCGACGACTTCCAGGCCGCGGCTCACCTCGCCGATCGCGTCGGCGAGCACCTTGCCGTGTTCGGCGGTGATCAGCCGGGCAAGCTCCTCTCTGCGCTCGTTCAGCAGCTCACGGAAGCGGAACAGGATCTGGGTGCGCCGGGTCAGCGAGGTGTCCCGCCACGCAGGGAACGCCTTCGCGGCGGAGTCGATCGCCGCGCGGGTGTCGGCGACGCCGGCGAGCGCGACCTGCCCGGTCACCGCGCCGGTCGCCGGGTTGGTCACCGGCGCCGTCGCCTCGCTGGTGCCCGCGAAAGCTTTGCCGTCGAGCCAGTGCGCGATGGTCTGCATGTCTCCTCGATTCGCTCGGTGAGCATCGGCGGTGCCGCGTGTTCCACCGCTTACGGTCGTGACATCGGAAGAACGCCGCCTGACCACCACTGTCCGGCATACACCCTTACCGGTCTTCCAGCGATCGGTGCGGAATCGGGCACATCGAGTTGCCGATCCGTGATCCGACGGCGGGGGCGGGCCGAGCCGTACTTGTTCCGGACACCCACCACTCGCCGCCGCTACAGACGGCGGCACGGGGCGACATCGATGCCGAGCTCGCCGCGCTCACCACCGAACGGCCGGACGAAGTCAGGTGATGATCGCAAGCTCGGTGGGCGAGGCTATCTCGGCGCGCAGTCCGGCCTTGGCCGCCACTCGCGCGACGCCGCGGACGTCGGCCGGTTCGGCTCTGGTGAGCACCAGGGCGCGGGCGAGCAGGCCCTTGTGGTGCTTGTTGAAATGACTCACCACCGTGCGCGACCCGTCCGGGTGCTCGGTGAGCACGTTGGCGGTGATCGCGCCGGGCACCCGGCCCAGCTGCTGGTAGGTGCCCGAGCGCAGGTCGACGACCAGCTCGCCTGCGGCCTCGGTGTGCAGCGCGGTGGCCAGTTCGTCGCGCCAGACGGCCGAGAGGGTCGGCAGTCCGGGCAGTTTGGCGCCGCCGGAGAGCCGGTAGGCGGGGATCGGGTCGCAGGCGCGGACCGCGCCGAACAGGGCGGAGCCGATGCCGAGCCGGGCATACGCCTTGGCCCGCTGCGCCTTGGTGAACGAGCGGGCGTCGAGGGCGTCGTAAAGGACGCCGGTGTAGCGCTCCAGCGCGGGACGGGTCGGGGAGGTGCGCAGCGCGGCGTTGCGGGCGATCTCGCCGTCGGCCCCCTTACCGAGCCCCAGGACGGTCCGGGAGCGTTCGGGGTCGGCCGCCAACCGCACCACTTCCTCGATCAGCCGTGCGCGGACCGCCGTGAGCTGCGGCATCGCCAGCGAGTCGAGGGTGAGCGGCGCCCCGGCGCCGCCATCGGACTTGGTTTCGGAAGGAGGCAGCAGCACCAGCACGAACGAATACGGTAATGCGCTGGGAACGGCGTCCGGCCAGCGACTACCCTGTGCTTCCGTGATCACCCGCCTCTCCCGCCTGTTCCTGCGAACCCTCCGCGACGATCCCGCCGACGCCGAGGTGCCGAGCCACAAACTCTTGGTCCGTGCCGGCTACGTGCGCCGCGTCGCCCCGGGTGTCTACTCGTGGCTGCCGCTGGGCCTGCGCGTGCTGCGCAAGGTCGAGGACGTGGTGCGCGCGGAGATGGACGCGATCGGCGGTCAGGAGATCTCGCTACCCGCGCTGCTGCCGCGCGAACCGTACGAGACCACCAACCGGTGGACCGAGTACGGCGACGGCCTGTTCCGGCTGCGCGACCGCAAGGGCGCGGACTACCTGCTCGGCCCCACCCACGAGGAGCTCTTCGCGCTCACCGTGAAGGGCGAGTACAGCTCCTACAAGGACCTGCCGGTCACGCTGTACCAGATCCAGACCAAGTACCGCGACGAGGAGCGTCCCCGCGCGGGCATCCTGCGCGGGCGCGAGTTCGTGATGAAGGACTCCTACTCGTTCGACCTGGACGAGGACGGCCTCAAGGCCAGCTACGACGCGCACCGCCAGGCCTACCAGCGCATCTTCGACCGGCTGCGGGTCAAGTACGTCATCGTGGCCGCCACCTCGGGCGCGATGGGCGGCAGCGCGTCGGAGGAATTCCTGGCCGACAGCCCGGTCGGCGAGGACACTTACGTGCGCTGCCCGGAATCCGGCTACGCGGCCAATGTGGAGGCGGTGGTCACGCCCGCTCCCGAACCGCTGCCGATCGAAGGGCAGCCGGAGGCGGTGGTGCACGACACCCCGGACACTCCGACCATCGCGACGCTGGTGGACTGGGCCAACGGCGCCGGTATCGCCGAGCGCTACGGTCGTCCGGTCACCGCGGCCGACACCTTGAAGAACGTCATGGTCAAGCTGCGTCACCCGGACGGGAAGACCGAAATCCTCGGCATCGGCATTCCCGGTGACCGCGAGGTCGACGACAAGCGCCTCGGCGCCTCGGTCGAACCGGCCGAGGTCGAGCTGCTCACCGAAGCCGACTTCGCCGAGAATCCGTTCCTGGTCAAGGGCTATATCGGCCCGAAGGCGCTGCAGGCCAACGGCGTTCGCTATCTGGTCGATCCGCGGGTCGGCACCGGCACCAGCTGGATCACCGGCGCCGACGAACCGGGGAAGCACG
This sequence comes from Nocardia sp. NPDC041819, assembly GCF_055590505.1. Classification (NCBI taxonomy): domain Bacteria; kingdom Bacillati; phylum Actinomycetota; class Actinomycetes; order Mycobacteriales; family Nocardiaceae; genus Nocardia; species Nocardia sp. NPDC041819. The sequence goes on from NZ_JBVJAP010000001.1 coordinate 621,080, forward strand.
TCGTCGGCTTGGTCGCGGGCCGCGACTTCACGCCCGACGGCACCATCGAGGCCGCCGAGGTCCGCGACGGCGACCCCTCGCCCGACGGCCGGGGCACGCTGGTGGCGGCCCGCGGCATCGAGATCGGCCACATCTTCCAGCTCGGCAACAAGTACACCGACGCGTTCGAGGTGGACGTGCTCGGCGAGAACGGCAAGCCGGTGCGGCTGACCATGGGCTCCTACGGTGTCGGCGTCTCCCGCATGGTGGCGGTGATCGCCGAGCAGCAGCACGACGACAAGGGGCTGCGCTGGCCCGCCGCGGTCGCGCCCTACGACGTGCACGTCGTCATCGCCAACAAGGACGACGCCGCTCGCGCGGGCGCCGAAGAGGTGGTGTCCGGCCTGCACGCTCAGGGCCTGGACGTGCTCTTCGACGACCGCCCCGCCTCGCCTGGGGTGAAGTTCAAGGACGCCGAACTGCTCGGCATGCCGCTGGTGCTGGTGATCGGCCGCGGCTGGGCCGAGGGCAAGGTCGAACTGCGCGACCGCTTCACCGGCGAGACCGAGGAACTGCCCGCCGCGTCCGCGGTGGACGCGGTGGTGGCCAAAGTCCGCGGCTGACCGGATCTCCGAACGGCCCCCGGCGCAATCCGCCGGGGGCCGTTCGCCGTTCGGACGACGGACGCTGCCGGAGGTTGCTCTGGCCTGCCGGAACCGGATAGCGGCCACCTACGCGACCGTAACCTGAATTCGCTGGTCACAGATCCATAGACCCTCTCCGGACTGCTGTTACCCGCTGGTAAGTTAACCGGCATGACAAACACCGACGCGCGGTTGTTCAACCCTGCCAGCTATGACCCGCAGCAGTTCGACGCCGAGACGCGGCGCCTGCTGCGCGCCACCATCGAGTGGTTCGAGGGCCGGGGTAAACAGCGTCTGCTCGCCGACGACGCGAACGCGGTGTGGACGGCCGACTTCCTCGACTTCGTGAAGAAGGAGAAGCTGTTCGCCACCTTCCTGACCCCGGCGGCCTACGCCGACGGCGACCCGAATCGCCGCTGGGACGCCGCCCGCAACGCGGCGCTGTCGGAGATCTTCGGCTTCTACGGTCTGGCGTACTGGTACGCCGAGCAGGTGACCATCCTCGGCCTCGGTCCGATCTGGCAGAGCGACAACGAAGCGGCCAAGAAGCGTGCCGCCGACGACCTGCTCGCCGGTGAGGTGATGGCGTTCGGTCTGTCCGAGCAGACCCACGGCGCCGACATCTACAACACCGACCTGGTGCTGACCCCGACCGAACCGGGCAGCGCGGACGCCGAGGCGGGCATCCTGTTCCGCGCCAACGGCGAGAAGTACTACATCGGCAACGGCAACGTGGCCAGCATGGTCTCGGTGTTCTCCCGCCGCGCCGATCTCGAGGGCGCCGACGCGTACGTCTGGTTCGCCGCCGACTCCCGGCACGAGAACTACCGCCTGCTCGGCAACGTCGTGCACCAGCAGATGTACGTCAGCACGTTCCGGTTGGAGAACTACCCGGTGCGCGCCGAGGACATCCTGCACACCGGGCCCGAGGCCTTCTCGGCGGCGCTCAACACCGTGAACGTGGGCAAGTTCAATCTCTGCCACGGCGGGATCGGCATGGTCGAGCACTCGTTCTACGAGGCGATCACGCACGCGGGCAATCGCATCCTCTACGGCAACCCGGTCACCGACTTCCCGCACGTGCGGGCGAACTTCGTCGACGCCTACGCGCGCATCCTCGCGATGAAGCTGTTCAGCGACCGCGCCGTCGACTACTTCCGCAGCGCGAGCCTGGAGGACCGCCGGTACCTGCTGTTCAACCCGATGACGAAGTCCAAGGTGACCTCCGAGGGTGAGACCGTCATGACGTTGCTGCTGGATGTGCTGGCCGCCAAGGGGTTCGAGAAGAACACCTATTTCGCCGAGGTGCAGCGGCTGATCAGCACGCTGCCCCGGCTGGAGGGCACGGTGCACGTGAACGTCGGGCAGATCCTGAAGTTCATGCCCAACTACCTGTTCGACCCGCAGGACTACCCGGAGATCGGAACCCGGCAGGACGCGGCCGACGACGCGTTCTTCTGGCGGCAGGGCCCGGCGCGGGGCGCGGGCAAGGTGCGCTTCGCCGACTGGACGCCGATCTACGACAAGCATGCCGACATCCCGAACGTGGGCCGGTTCTACGAGCAGGCGCAGGCGCTGCGCACGCTGCTGACCACCGCGTCGCCGGACGCCGGGCAGCAGAAGGACCTGGACTTCATGCTGACCGTCGGCCACCTGTTCTCGCTGGTGGTCTACGGCCAGCTGATCCTGGAGCAGGCTGCGATCACCGGCCTGGATCGCGACCTGATCGACCAGATCTTCGACTTCCAGGTCCGCGATTTCAACGCCTACGCCACAGCCCTGTACGGCAAGCCGTCGGCCAGCCCGGCCCAGCAGGGCTGGGCGGCGTCGGCGCTGCGGCCGCCGGTCGCCGACCGCCCGCGCTTCGACCGCGTGTGGGCCGAGGTGGCCTCCTACAACGGCGCCTACGAGATGCGGCCGTAGGCCGCGCGTCGAGCCGACGGCGGCCGGGTACCGCACCGGGCCGCCGTTCGCCGCGAGAATTCCTGCGGCGCTTCGGATCAAGCCTTGCCGGGGAACGCGATGGTGGGCGGGTCGGCGCCGAGGATCGACTGCCACGTGGCCAGCCGGACGGCGGCTTCGGTGAGCGCCTCGACACCGGCGCGCCGGATCGCCATGGACGCACCGCGTTCGACCACCGACCGCCAGGCGACGGCGGTGTCGGACTCGACCGTGACGGCCAGCCGCGCGGCCGAGATCGGATCGGTGACCGGGAACGGCGCCGTGTAGGCCGCGTCGGGCGGCGGCACCGTCGCGCCGCCCAACGCGAGGGCGTCCACGGTGGCGTCGCGCCGGGCGCGGTGCGCGGCGGTGTGCTCGGCGACCAGCCTGGCGCGCTCGGGTGAGGCGTAGGCGGCGATCACGCCGTAGGCGTACACCGCGCCGTATTCGGCGTTCAACGCGTCGGTGAGGGCCCGGCGTTCGTCTTCGGTCATCTCAGCAGCACCCCCGCCTGCACCGCGCAGGCCGCGCTGATCGAGGCGAGCAAGCCTGCCCGATAGCCGTCGAGGGCGCGGGCCAGATCGGCAGCCGATTTCCGCGACTCGGCCAGCCGCGCCCGCAACGTCTCGACGCTCGGCGGGGTATTGGGCGGCACCGCGCTGCCCGAGGCCACGGCCGACGGGCCGGATTCGCTCGCACGGGTGCGGTGCACCGGTTTGGTGCCGTCGGCGTAAACGCCGATGACGCGGTCGATTTCGGAGCGCAAGGCGTCGGCGTGCGCGGTGCGCTCGGCCGCGATCGCCGTCAACGCGGCGTGCCGGTCGGGTGCGACGGCGATGGCCGCGCTCGCCGCCGCGGCGTCGGCGCGGGCCGCGACCTCCTGTGCGGCAAGGGGATCCGGTTCGTGGACCACGTCGTCGCCGGTGCAGCCCGCCGCGGCGCCGAGGGCGAGCACGCCCACCGTCGCACCGCCCGCGAGACGGATCGCGCTGCGCCGATCCAGGGCGTCGGCGCGGGGCTCGTGCCGGTCGGAGGGCATGCCGGTAGTGCGCCCGGCACGCGGCGGGGCGGGAAGGCGGATGGGCACGGCACCATCGTGCCAGACTCACGGGGCGCCGCCGGACGAGCGGTGGTCGTGGCGTGCGTACACCTCGACCACTGGTCCTTTACACTCTCGTGGCGCGTTACGCTAGACCTTTGGTAGAGAATTTTCCCACCGCGTCACAACTGAACCAGGAGCCGCCCCACATGCCGATGCCGACCGAGGAAAGGGTGAGCCAGCTCTTAGCTGGTCTCGTCGAACGCCGAGGATTCGACCTCGAGGGCGTCGAGATCTCGACGGCGGGCACGCGCGTGGACGCGCAGGCTCGGGTGCAGGTGACCGTGGATCGCGACACCTCCGATCTGGACGCGCTCGCGAGTCTCAGCACGGAGCTGTCGGAGCTGCTGGACGACGCCGGGGAGTTCGGCGAGACGCCCTATCTGCTGGAAGTCACCACCCCCGGCATCGATCGCCCGCTGACCGCCGACCGGCACTGGCGGCGGGCGCGCGGCCGGAAGGTGCGCGTCACGCTGCGCGAAGGCGCGCAGCCGCCGGAGCGGTCGGCGACCTTCGATGCCAGGGTCGGCGCGCTCAGCGGTGACTCGGTGGCGCTGGTGCTCGGCGGCAAACGCGACCCGCACCGCGTGACGGTCCCGCTCGCCGACATCGCCACCGCCGTCGTCCAAGTCGAGTTCTCCCCGCCCGGCGCGCGGGAGCTGGAACTCGCAGGCGGAGTCGTTCCGGGACGGCCCGCTCCGGGCCAGGAAGACGCGGTGGCGGTCGACGACGCCGCGCAGCGCCCAGGAACACCGAATGCATTGTCCGAATCCGTAACAGCGTCCGATTCGCCGACCGAAGGGATCGTGGAATGAACATCGAAATCGAAGCCCTGCGCGCAATCGTCGCCGACAAGGGGATCTCGATCGAGACCGTGATCTCCGCGATCGAGTCGGCGCTGCTCACCGCGTACCGCCACACCGAGGGCCACCAGCCCAACGCGCGCATCGACATCAACCAGCGGACCGGCGTGGTCCGGGTGATGGCGCGAGAACTGGACGCCGACGGCAACGTGATCTCCGAATGGGACGACACCCCGGAGGGGTTCGGCCGGATCGCGGCGACCACCGCCAGGCAGGTGGTGCTCCAGCGGCTGCGCGACGCCGAGAACGAGAAGTCCTTCGGCGAGTTCTCCACCCACGAGGGCGACATCGTCGGCGGTGTGGTGCAGCGCGACGCGCGCGCCAACGCCCGGGGTACCGTCGTGGTGCGCATCGGCAGCGAGTTGCACGGCACGGAGGGACTGATCCCGCCCGCCGAGCAGGTGCCCGGCGAGACCTACGAGCACGGCGACCGGATCAAGTGCTACGTGGTCGGGGTCTCCCGTGGTCCGCGCGGGCCGCAGATCACGCTGTCGCGCACCCACCCGAATCTGGTGCGGCGCCTTTTCGCGCTGGAGGTGCCGGAGATCGCCGACGGCTCGGTGGAGATCGTGGCCGTCGCGCGCGAGGCGGGCCACCGCTCCAAGATCGCCGTGCGCACCACGGTTCCCGGCGTCAACGCCAAGGGCGCCTGTATCGGGCCGATGGGGCAACGCGTGCGCAACGTGATGAGCGAACTGGCCGGCGAGAAGATCGACATCATCGACTACGCCGAGGATCCGGCGACCTTCGTGGGCAACGCGCTCTCGCCGTCGAAAGTGGTTTCGGTCACAATTGTCGACGCCGAGGCCAGGGCGGCCCGCGTAGTAGTGCCCGATTTCCAGCTTTCCCTGGCGATCGGCAAGGAGGGGCAGAACGCCCGCCTGGCCGCGCGGCTGACCGGCTGGCGCATCGATATCCGCAGCGACGCCGCCCCCGACATGGGCGGATCCGTGCGAACGGAGGCGCATCGGAGTTGACCGGAGCCCCCTCGCGGAGTGCTCGGGATGACATGTTCGTAACTTCCGCGGGGGAGGGGTTCGGCGTTCCGAGCGTGGCAGCGGTAGAGTGGTCCAAGGTTCAGTCCGAGCCCTCGGCTCCAATGCCCGACCGCACCACCGAGCAGCACCCGGCGCCCCAGCGTCGAGCCGCTCCGGTGCGGACGTGTATCGGGTGCCGGAAGCGCGAACTGGCCGGCGATCTGTTGCGGATCGTGGCTCGGGACCTCGAGGCCGGCGACGGCTCTCAGGTCATCGAGATCGTTCCCGATCCGCGGCGCAGACTTCCCGGACGGGGTGCCTGGCTGCACCCCCTTTCGGCTTGTCTGCGCGCGGCAGAGCGGCGCCGAGCGATCGGCAGAGCACTACGAGTGTCCGGACATCTGGATATCTCAGCCCTGGAGCATTACCTCGAGAACAGGCACGAGCACTCATGAGCACACCGTGAAGTACCAACGATGAACGTCCATCGGAGATAACCCGAGGTCGTGCGGGCCGCCGTCCCCAGAACGGTGGAGCTGCTCGACCTCTCAGTGAGGAGAGCAGTGGCAGGCAAGGCCCGCGTGCACGAGTTGGCTAAAGAACTCGGTGTCACGAGCAAAGAACTACTCGCAACGCTCAAGGAGCAAGGCGAGTTCGTGAAGTCGGCGTCCTCGACGGTGGAAGCTCCCGTCGCGCGTCGGCTGCGTGAGTCGTTCGCGACCAAATCAGCCCCGTCGAACGGCAACAAGTCGGGTGCGCGTCCCGGCCCGTCCGGCCGTCCGGCCCCCAAGCCCGCGGGCGGTGGCCCGCGTCCCGGTCCCCGTCCGTCGACGCCCACGCCGGCGCCGACCGCCCAAGAGACCGTCGTTCCCGCCGCGCGCACCGGCGAATCCTCGGCCGTGAAGCCGGGCCCCGCCGCGCGTCCGGGGCCTGCGCCGTCGCCCAAGCCCCCCGTCCAGGAGCCGGTCGCCCCGCAGGCCGCCGCGACCTCCGGCGCGACCGCGAGTTCCGCGCCCGCCCCGGCCGGTCCGAGGCCGACACCGGGTGGCCCGCGTCCCGGGCAGCAGCAGCAGCGTCCCGGCGCCCCCTCCCAGGGCGGTCAGCGCCAGGGTGGCGCCGCGTCCGGCCCGCGTCCGGGGCCCAAGACCCCGCGCGTCGGTAACAACCCCTATTCGTCGGCTCCCGAGCGTCCCGCGCCGCGTCCGGCCCCCGGTCAGGGTGGCCCGCGTCCGGGTCCGGCTCAGGGCGGCCCGCGTCCGGGTCCGGCTCAGGGCGGCCCGCGTCCGGGTCCGGCTCAGGGCGGTCCCCGTCCGGGTCCGGCTCAGGGCGGTCCCCGTCCGGCCCCCGGTCAGGGTGGTCCGCGTCCCGGTGGTCCGCGGCCGAGCCCCGGCTCGATGCCGCCCCGCCCGAATCCCGGTGCGATGCCGTCGCGTGCGGCGCGTCCGGGTGGCGCCGGAGGCCCCGGCGCCGGTCGTCCCGGGCGCCCCGGTGGCGCCGGTGCGGGTCGTCCCGGCGGTGGCGGTGGCGGCGGCTACCGCGGTGGTGGCGGCGGTGCCCCTGGTGCGGGTGCCGGTGCGCCCGGTGCCGGTGGCGGCGCGGCCGGTGGTTTCCGTGGTCGTCCCGGTGGTGGCGGCGGTGGCGGTCGTCCGGGTGGTCCCGGTGGCCGCGGTGGCGCGGCAGGCGCGTTCGGCCGTCCCGGTGGCGCTCCCCGTCGTGGCCGCAAGTCGAAGCGGCAGAAGCGGCAAGAGTACGACTCGATGCAGGCGCCTGCCGTCGGCGGCGTGCGGCTGCCGCGCGGCAACGGCGAGATCATCCGGCTCGCCCGCGGCGCGTCGCTGTCGGACTTCGCGGAGAAGATCGACGCGAACCCGGCCGCGCTGGTCCAGGCCCTGTTCAACCTCGGTGAGATGGTCACCGCGACCCAGTCGGTGAACGACGAGACCCTCGAGCTGCTCGGCAGCGAGATGAACTACGTCGTCCACGTGGTCAGCCCCGAGGACGAGGACCGTGAGCTGCTGGAATCGTTCGACCTCACCTACGGCGAGGACGAGGGCGGCGAGGAAGACCTCGAACAGCGTCCGCCGGTGGTGACCGTCATGGGTCACGTCGACCACGGTAAGACCCGACTGCTGGACACCATCCGCAAGGCGAACGTCCGCGAGGGCGAGGCCGGTGGCATCACCCAGCACATCGGCGCCTACCAGGTGCTCACCCACCTGGGCGACGAGGACCGGCTCATCACCTTCATCGACACCCCCGGTCACGAGGCGTTCACCGCCATGCGTGCCCGCGGTGCGAAGGCCACCGACATCGCGATCCTGGTGGTCGCCGCCGACGACGGCGTCATGCCGCAGACGGTGGAGGCGATCAACCACGCGCAGGCGGCCGACGTGCCGATCGTGGTGGCGGTCAACAAGATCGACAAGGAAGGCGCGAACCCGCAGAAGGTTCGTCAGCAGCTCACCGAGTACGGCCTTGTCGCCGAGGAATACGGCGGCGAGACCATGTTCGTCGACATCTCCGCCAGGCAGAACATCAACATCGATGCGCTGCTCGAGGCGGTCCTGCTGACCGCGGACGCGGCGCTGGACCTGCGGGCAAACCCGGACATGGACGCGCAGGGTGTGGCCATCGAGGCGCACCTCGACCGCGGTCGGGGCCCGGTGGCGACCGTGCTGATCCAGCGCGGCACCCTGCGGGTCGGCGACTCGATCGTGGCGGGAGACGCCTACGGCCGCGTGCGCCGGATGGTCGACGAGCACGGCGACGACGTCGAGGCGGCACTGCCGTCGCGGCCCGTCCAGGTGGTCGGCTTCACGTCGGTGCCCGGCGCCGGTGACAACCTGCTCGTGGTCGATGAGGACCGGATCGCCCGGCAGATCGCCGACCGGCGCAATGCGCGCAAGCGCAACGCGCTGGCCGCACGCAGCCGCAAGCGGATCAGCCTGGAAGATCTGGATGCCGCGCTGAAGGAGACCAGTGAGCTGAACCTGATCCTCAAGGGCGACAACTCGGGTACGGTCGAGGCCCTCGAGGAGGCGCTGCTCCAGATCCAGGTGGGCGACGAGGTGCGTCTGCGGGTGATCGACCGCGGCGTCGGTGGCGTCACCGAGACCAACGTCAACCTGGCTTCGGCGTCGAACGCGATCATCATCGGATTCAACGTCCGCGCCGAGGGCAAGGCCACCGAACTGGCCAACCGCGAGGGTGTCGACATCCGGTACTACTCGGTGATCTACCAGGCCATCGACGAGATCGAGAAGGCCCTCAAGGGCATGCTCAAGCCGATCTACGAAGAGGTCGAGCTGGGCCGGGCCGAGATCAGGGCGATCTTCCGTTCGTCGAAGATCGGCAACATCGCCGGTTGCATGGTCACGTCGGGTTCGGTCAAGCGCAACGCCAAGGCGCGCTTGCTCCGCGACAACGTGGTGATCGCCGAGACGACGACGATCTCGTCACTGCGCCGGGAGAAGGACGACGTCACCGAGGTCCGCGAGGGCTTCGAATGCGGTATGACGGTCACCTACTCCGATATCAAGGAAGGCGACATCATCGAGGCCTACGAGCTGCGCGAGAAGCCGCGCGACTGATAGACCGAGACGAATCCGGACGCCGCGCGACGTGCGCGGCGTCCGGCCGGTCTTCCTGACAGTGGAGGGTGTGGGTGTACCTGGGTGCACTGGAGTTCGACCTGCTGCTCGGCGATGTGCATTCACTGAAACAGAAGCGCTCCGTGATCCGGCCGATTCTGGCCGAATTGCAGCGCTTCGGTGTGAGTGCCGCCGAAGGTGGGGAACACGATCTATACCGTCGCTCCCTACTGGGCGTGGCCATGGTCAGCGCAGGCATGGATCACCTGACCGAGGTGCTGGACAAATGTGAACGGCACGTCGCGTCCCGTCCGGAGTTACAGTTGCTGGCGGTGCGCCGCCGGATCTTCGGGCCCGAAGACTGACCGGCGCAGCGACGGCGCGGAGGACGGAGCTCCGGTGGCGACACCGGTCCGCGCTCCGACCGCCATCGAACAGAGTTGATAGTGAGGAGGAAACGGCCATGGTGGACCAAGCCAGGGCACGCCGACTCGCCAAGCGGATCTCCTCGATCGTCGCGACCGCGATCGAATACGAGGTGAAGGACCCGCGGCTGCGTTTCGTGACCATCACCGATGCCAAGGTCACCGGCGATCTCCGGGAGGCGACGGTGTACTACACCGTGATGGGCGAAACCCTCGACGCCGAGCCCGATTACGAAGGTGCGGCGATCGGCCTGGAGAAGGCCAAGGGCGTCCTGCGCTCCAAGGTGGGCGCGGGAACGGGGGTCAAGTTCACCCCGACGCTGGCATTCGTACTGGACACCGTGCCCGACGCGGCACGGCAGATGGAGGAACTGCTCGCCAGGGCGCGGGCCGCGGACGACGAGGTCGCCAAGGTGGCCGCCACGGCCAGGCCCGCGGGTGACGCCGACCCCTACAAGGTCGAACGCGACGCCGACGAGTGACATGCGGTAGTCGATGACGACGATGCGGGAAACGGCCGATCTGGATGTGGCCGTGGCGGCGTTGGACGCCGCGCGCTCGGTGACCATCGTCTGCCATGTGCAGCCCGATGCGGACACCGTAGGAAGTGGTCTCGCGCTGGCGCTGGTGCTGCACCGGCGCGGGATCCCGGTGCAGGTGTCTTTCGCCGAACCGGCGGAGTTACCCGTGTCGATGCGGTCCCTGCCCGGCGTGCGGCATCTGGTGGCGCCCGCCGAGGTGCGTGCCGAGGTGGACCTGCTGATCGCCGTCGACTGCGGCAGCGCGACCCGGTTGGGCGCGCTCGCCGACCGATTGCCCGGCGCCGCAACGACAATGGTGATCGATCACCATCGCTCGAACACCTCCTTCGGCGCGATCAACGTGGTCGATCCCGGCGCCGAGTCCACCACGAGCCTCGTCGCGCGGGTGCTCGACGCGTGGGGCGTGCCGATCGACGCGGATGTCGCGCATTGCCTCTATGCCGGTCTGGTCACCGACACCGGCTCGTTCCGGTGGGTGCGGCCGGGTACCCACGAACTAGCGGAACGGCTGCTGGCCACCGGAATCGACGGCGCGGACATCGCTCGCACCTTGATGGACACCCACCCGTTCGGGTGGCTGCCCATGTTGTCGCGGGTGCTGGGCACGGCGCAGCTCGTTCCGGAGGTCCGCGGCGGTGTGGGGCTGGTGTACGCGTTCGTGCGTCGCGACGACATCGACGACGTGCGGTCGGAGGAAGTCGAGAGCGTGATCGACATCGTGCGCACGACCGCCGAAGCCGGAATCGCCGCGGTATTCAAGCAATCCCGCGTCGTGCCGGACCGGTGGACGGTGTCGCTGCGCTCGCGCGACAGCGGATCGTTCGCGGGCGACGGGGTGGACGTCGCGGAGGTGGCGACAGCGCTGGGCGGCGGCGGCCACCGTTTCGCCGCCGGATACACCGCGTACGGCACGCCCGGCGATCTGGTCCGTGCGCTGCTGGCCGCCCTCGGATGAGGCGTGGCCGTCGGTAGTGGCGCCGCGCCGGGGCGCCCGCGCGGTGGCCGTGACGTCGTCGGGGCGTCGACCTGGACGGGGCGGCAGCATCACCATCGCCGACCCCGCCTGGCCCGTCCGGAAGCGCGGGTCGGGCGAGGCCTGCCGCACGCTGCCGTGGTTGTCGGCGGGGCGTGCGAAGGTGGAGTGCGAGTGGAACGACGGTGGTCCGGGGAGGTGTTCGTGAACGCGCAGGGTTGCCGCGACGCGGAGATCGGTGACCAGGCTTCGCTCGCGGGTGGGACGGAGCCTGCGCGCGCGGACCGTGCCGCCGCTGCCGGACCCAAGCGCATTCTCGGCATCGCCTTGCCCACCCTCGGCGTGCTGGTGGCCGAACCGATCTACCTGCTGTTCGATCTGGCCGTGGTCGGCAGGCTCGGGGCGCTCGCGCTGGCCGGTCTTGCCGTCGGCGGGCTGATTCTGGCGCAGACGAGTTCGCAGCTGACCTTCCTGTCCTACGGCACCACCGCGCGCTCGGCGCGTCGCCACGGCGCGGGCGATCACCGGGGAGCCGTCGCCGAAGGTGTGCAGGCCAGCTGGATCGCGGGCGCCGTCGGCGTCGCGATCCTCGTTCTGGTCCAGGCGTTCGCCGTACCGGTGACCAGCGCCATCGCGGGTGGTGGGGAGATCGCGGAAGAAGCGCTGGGCTGGGTGCGGATCGCCCTGTTCGGCGTGCCGCTGATCCTGCTGTCCATGGCCGGGAACGGGTGGATGCGTGGGGTCCAGGAGACGCGCAGGCCGTTGGTCTTCGTGGTCGCCGGACTCGCGGTGTCGGGCGTGCTCTGCCCCGCGCTGGCGCACGGACTGCTCGGCGCGCCGCACCTGGGCCTGCCCGGCTCGGCCGTGGCGAATGTGGCGGGGCAGATCGTCACCGCCGTCCTATTCCTCGACGCGCTGATCCGCGAACGGGTTCCGCTCGCCCCGCACTGGTCGGTCATGCGGGCCCAACTCGTGCTCGGGCGCGACCTCATCGCCCGCAGCTTCGCCTTCCAGGCGTGCTTCGTCTCTGCGGCGGCGGTCGCCGCCCGTTTCGGCGCCGCGTCGGTAGCGGCCCACCAGTTGGTGCTGCAACTGTGGAACTTTTTGGCGCTGGCCCTGGACGCGCTGGCCATCGCCGCGCAGACGCTCACCGGCGCCGCTCTCGGCGCGGGTGACGCCACCGGCGCCCGCGCGATCGCGCGGCGCGTGACCCGCTGGTCGGAGATCTTCAGCCTCGGGCTCGCCGCCTGCTTCGCGGCGGGAGCGGTGGCGATTCCGGCGCTGTTCACCGAAGACGCCGAAGTGCTCGAGCGCGCCCACGTGGTGTGGTGGTTCTTCGTCGCGCTCATTCCGGTGGCGGGCATCGTCTTCGCCCTCGACGGCGTGCTGCTCGGTGCGGGCGACGCGGCGTATCTGCGTACCACCACGCTCGGTGCGGCGATGCTCGGTTTCCTGCCCGCCATCTGGATGTCGCTGGCCTTCGACTGGGGCGTCGCCGGAATCTGGTCCGGTCTCGGGGCGTTCATGCTGTTGCGGCTGATCGCCGTCGCGTGGCGGGCGCTGTCGGGCCGGTGGGCCTCGGTCGGCGCCGAGATGCCGAGGTGACCGACACCCGGCTCGGCCGGTGCGCGCGAATCCCGACGGATGTGCCAAGGTAGGTGTGGTGATACCCAAGTTGATGGCGGTGAGCGACATTCATGTCGGGCACCAGGGGAATCGGCCGGTCGTCGAGCAGATCAAGGCGGACTCGCCGGAGGACTGGCTGATCGTGGCCGGCGACGTGGGGGAGAAGACCGAGGACATCCGGTGGGCGCTGGAGCTGCTGCGCCGCCGGTTCGCCAAGGTGATCTGGGTGCCGGGCAATCACGAGCTGTGGACGACGGCCAAGGACCCGGTGCAAATGTCCGGGGTGGCACGCTACGACTACTTGGTGTCGATGTGCCGTGACCTGGACGTCCTCACGCCGGAGGACCCCTTTCCGGTATGGCGGGGCGCGGGCGCCGAGGAGCACGGCGGCGCGGTCACGCTGGCGCCGATGTTCCTGCTGTACGACTACTCGTTCCTGCCGGAGGGAGCCACCACCAAGGCGGAAGGTCTGGCGATCGCCCGCGAGCGCAACGTGGTGGCGACCGACGAATTCCTGCTCTCGCCGGAGCCGTATCTGACCAGGGACGCGTGGTGCCACGCCCGGGTGCAAGTGACCAAGCGCAAGCTCGACGCGCTCGCCCCCGATACCCCGGTCGTCCTGATCAACCACTTCCCCCTGGTCCGGCAGCCGACCGACGTGCTGTTCTACCCCGAGTTCGCGCTGTGGTGCGGCACCGAGCTGACCGCGGACTGGCACACCCGCTACAACGTGGTCTGCTCGGTCTACGGCCACCTGCACATCCCGCGCACCTCGCACTACGACGGCGTCCGGTTCGAGGAGGTCTCGCTGGGCTACCCGCGCGAATGGCAGCGCCGCGGCCTGCCCGAGCGGTTGCTGCGCCAGATCCTGCCGACCCCGCAGTACCCGCCGGGCACGCTGAACAAGTGGGGCGGGCACTTCCAGGTGACTCCCGAGATGGAAGCCGCCGCCGCGGAGATGCGCAGCAAAGCGCAGCAGCGGCGCGGACTGGCATAGTCGCGCGGCACATGGCGCTGCGATCCCGTCCGGTGGGGCTCGACTACGCTCGTCGGTGATGATCGAGAACATTCTGCCCACGGGTGTGGCCTCGGCCGAACTGCTGGCGTACCCGGAGGATCTGCGGCCGCATCCGGCGGAGGAGCATCTCATCGCCAAGTCGGTAGAGAAGCGGCGCCGTGACTTCATCGGCGCGCGGCACTGCGCCCGGCTGGCGCTCACGCAGCTCGGCGAGCCGCCGGTCGCCATCGGCAAAGGCGAGCGCGGCGCTCCGGTCTTTCCGCGCGGGATCGTCGGCAGCCTGACCCACTGTGACGGCTACCAGGCCGCCGCGCTGGGCCACAAGCTGCGGTTCCGTTCCATCGGCATCGACGCCGAGCCGCACGCCACGTTGCCGGACGGTGTGCTGGACTCGGTCAGTCTGCCCGAGGAGCGGGAATGGCTGAAGACCACCGACTCCGAGCTGCATTTGGACCGGTTGCTGTTCTGCGCCAAAGAGGCCACCTACAAGGCGTGGTTCCCCCTGACGGTGCGCTGGCTGGGCTTCGAGGACGCGCACATCACCTTCGAAATCGAGGACAGCTCCGCCGATTCCGGGCGCGGCAGTTTCCGCACCGAATTGCTGGTGCCGGGGCAGACCACCGACGGTGGGCCGCCGCTGCACTCGTTCGACGGCCGTTGGCTGATCACCGACGGGTACATCCTGACCGCGATCGCGCACGTCTGATGGACGGACTCGGCGGGCTGCTCGTCATCGACAAGGCCGGTGGCTGGACCAGCCACGACGTCGTCGCGAGATGCCGGAAGCTGCTGCGCACCAAGAAGATCGGTCACGCAGGCACCCTCGACCCGATGGCGACCGGTGTGCTCGTGCTCGGTGTGGAGCGCGCGACCAAACTACTCGGCCTGCTCACCCTGACGACCAAGGCCTACACCGCGACCATCCGGCTCGGGCAGGCGACCAGCACCGACGACGCCGAGGGTGAGGTGCTCACGACCACCTCGTCCGTTCACCTCACCGACGACGACATCGCCGCGCGCACGGCCGAACTCACCGGGCACATCCACCAGGTGCCTGCCACCGTGAGCGCGATCAAGGTGAACGGTGAGCGCGCCTATGCCCGTCACCGCGCGGGCGAAGACGTGCAGCTGGCCGCCCGCCCGGTCACGGTATCGCGGTTCGACGTGCTCGCCCGGCGCGATATCGGCGATTTCGCCGACCTGGACGTGGTGGTCGAATGCTCTTCGGGCACCTATGTGCGAGCGCTGGCCCGTGATCTCGGCGCAACCCTTGGCGTCGGCGGCCATCTGACCGCGTTGCGCCGAACCAGGGTCGGGCCGTTCACCCTCGAGCACGCCCGCACCCTGGACGAGCTGGCCGCCGCCGCGGAATCGGGCGCGCCGCCGCTGAGCCTCGACATGGACGCCGCGGTCCGGACCGCCTTCCCGCACCGGGACATCGACGATGCGCAAGCCGACGACCTGCGCAACGGCCGCTGGCTCGCCCCGGCCGGGCTTTCCGGCGTCTACGCCGCCATCGACCCGGCAGGCCGCGCCATCGCCCTGCTGCGGGAGTCCGGAAATCGCGCGTCCTCGGTGATGGTCGTCCGCCCGGCCAACCTCTGATCCACCGGCGCGCTCGGCCAGGGCGTGGAAGCGCGACCCCGCCGCAGCAGGGGCGATCATGGAGGTGGTCGCCATCAAGTGACTCGAGTGGGGCGACCTGATGTCGACTCGGCCTTCACCGATGTTCCGGGCGTGCCGCGCCGTCGATCTCGATGACCGGCCGCAAGGCGCCGAGGATGGCGCCCAGTGAGGTCTCGCGCATCTGGGCGCGGCTCAGCGAGCCGTTTTCCAGCCAGTCGACGGTCAGCACCCGGACGAAGGTCAGCCAGCTCAGCAGGATCGCCGAGACGGTCGCGCGCAACCGTCCATCCAAGTGCAGCGCGTCGAGCACGCGTTCGCGCAATTCTCCGAGTTCGCCCGCGATGATCGCCTGGATCGCCGGATCGGCGGCCAGCACGCGATTGGCGGCGAGCACGCTGTTGGCGTTGGCCTCGAAGTAGTCGAAGTGCGCGTCCAGGGCCGCGGCGAGCTGATCGATCAGCGGGGCCTCGGCGTCGAACGTGGTCGCGACCAGTAGCTGATCGGCGGCGAGCTGGTAGACGGCGGCGAACAAATCGCGCTTGCTCGGGAAGTGGCGGTAGAGCAGGGCGCGGGACACTCCGGCCGCGGCCGCTACGTCCTCCATGAGCACGGCGTCGTAGGGCCTTCGGGCGAACAGCCTCGCGCCCGCGTCGAGGAGTACCAGGCGGCGCTCATCGGGGGAAAGGCGGCGGCGAGAAGTCACCCGCCGAGCTTAGTTGACGCCTGTCTACCAGGCGGCGTACGGTCTTGGTAGACAGACGTCTACCAAGCGGCCGGCTCGGTCTCGTGGCGGAAACGCGATGTGCGCCTGCCGGATTCGTCGCAGAGATCAGGGGAGGGATGCATGTCCACTGCGTTGAGATGGCTTTCCGTGACGATGGGCGTCGCGTGTGTGGCTATCGGTTTCCTGCACATCGCGCTCGGTATCGACGCGGTGCCCGATATGGATTCCTCCGGCGTCACCGCCGACAGTCAGAGCCGGTTCTTCGGCGCGATCTTCGTGGGATACGGCCTCGCGTATATCTGGGCGGTGCGGCAGTCGCCGATTCCGGCCGGTGCGGTGCGCCTGCTGGCCGGAATCTTCCTGCTCGGTGCGTTGGCGCGCGTCGTGTCGATCGCTGTGCACGGCTGGCCGCACTGGTTCCAGATCGTGCTGACCGTCGTGGAATTCGTGCTTCCGCCGATCTTCTTCTGGCTCGCCGACGCCGACGAGCAGCGGCTCGGGCCGGGCCCGCGGGTCGCCGCGGTCGGTTGAGCCTTGCGGCCCGGCATGATCGCCTGTTCCTGATGCGCTGTGGCCGCGACCGCGCCGTTCCGGCCGGCCGGTCGGTCGGCAAGCGGCGTGCCGGGCCCGGCGCCCACCGCGCCGGCGTCGGCGGTGGAAGGGCGGGCCGTTATCGCGGCGTGCACGCACTCCGGCTCGGTTGCCGTTCGAGCATCCCACCCCCTCAGGAGAATCCGTACAGTGTGGGGTGGTCGCCTGCGGTGGCCCCGATAGGTAGTGGCGGCGAAGGTAGCGGGCATGAGTGATGGACCGGTGGACACGTTCGGGTTGTGGGATCGCGACGGTGACGGGCTCGTTTCGGTGCACGACATCACGGCGGGTATCCGGGCGCTCGGTCTGGAGGTCGACGACGCGGCGGTGGAACGGCTGGTCGCGGCCGCCGACACCGACGGCGACTTCCTGGTCTCGCGAGCCGAATTCGACGCCGCGCTGGCGGGCGGGCGCATCGAGGTGACCGACGCCGACGCCGCGTTCAAGGTCTTCGACGTCAACGGTGACGGCCGCATCTCCGTCGAGGAACTCGAATCGCTCATCCGTCACTGCGGCGCGGGACGGATCGATGAACCGGCGGACGCCTTGCTGGCCGCTGCCGACACCGACGGCGACGGCTATCTCTCGCCGCCGGAATTCCGTGCGCTGCTGGAGTTTCTCTCCCGATAGCGGCGCGGGAGCCGGAGCCGCGTGGGCCGCGCAGCCGGACGTAGCCCGTCGAACTGGTCCGCGCGTGCGAACGAAGGGTCGGCAGCCGAGTCGAACCGGTCCGCGCCGCCTGAGCGTAGGCGCGGCACCCGGGTCTAGCCGCCGATCTGGTGGCGCAGGCGCTGCACCGCGTCGTCCATGTGCTCCACGAGCAGGGCGCGGGCGCGCGCGGGGTCGGCGGTGCCGATCGCCTCGCGCAGATCGACGTGTTCACGGGCCTGTTCCCGCAGGTCCGGGTAGGTGGTCTGCAAGGCGCCCAGGCACATTCGCGTTTCGATCAGCAAGGTGCGGGCCGCGCGCACCAGCCGCGGACTGGCGGCGCTGTCCACCAGCGCCTCGTGGAAGGCCTGGTCGGCCTCGGATACCCCCACGGCGTCACCGCGTTCGGCGCAGGTGACCATCTCCTCGACGCTGGGCCCGAGCGCCTCGTAGGCGATCGGGCGGCGGCTGTCGAGGATCAGATCCAGCGCGCCGCCCTCCAGCGCCGTCCTGGCACGGTAGATGTCGACGACGTCGTCGAGGCTCAGTTCGATGACGAAGATGCCGCGGTGGCGGATGCTGTGCAGCAGGCCCTCGGACACCAAGCGCTGCATCGCCTCGCGCACCGGCCCGCGTGAGACCGCGAATTGCGCGGCCAGGTCGGCTTCGCCGAGCTGCGAGCCGGGCGCGAGACTGCCGCGCATGATCGCCTCGCGGAGCCGATCGGCGATCATCTCCGCGGTCGACTGCCGGTTCACCGGCTCGAAATCAACGACGGACATCGATCTGCCTTTCCGCGAACAACGTGCCGAGGCCGGGAACGACCGGCTCGGCGCCGGCCAGCCGCAGACCCGCCCAGATGGTGACCTGGTTGGCTGTGAGCACCGGTTTGCCCAGCGTAGCCTCCAGGTCCGGCAGCACCGCCATGGTGTGCATCGCGGTGTCGGGGATGAGCAGCGCCTGCGCATCGCGGTGGTCGTTGTCCGCCGCCAGCCGCAGCACCTGGGCCGGGGTGAGGGTGCCGACCTCGGCGGCGGTGTCGATACCCGCGCTGGACATCGAGACGACGTCGATCCCCGCGTCGGCGAGGAATTCCACGAACAGCCGGGCGACTTCGTCGGGATAACTGGCGGCGATGGCAACGGCGCGCAGTCCGAGCGCGTGCACGGCGTCGGCGAACGCGATGCTGGTGCTGGTCGCGGGCACGCCCGCGACTTCGGCCAGCGCGCGCACCTGGTCGCGGGCGCCCTCGGGCCCGTAGACGAAACTGCCCGACGTGCAGGCCCACACGATCGCATCGGGGCGGTGCGGCGCGAGCAGGGAGGCGCCGAGGCGCAGTTTCTCGGGGCTGCCCAGCTCGAGCAGTTCGGGGACGGCGTGCAGATCGGTGCCGTAGATGTGGGCCACCGGAAGGTGCGCGCCGATCGCCGCCGCCGCGAGCGGGTAGTCGTCCTCGGCGGCGTGGTCGGGGTAGATGAAACCCACGGTGGGTGCGTCCATGCGATGTTCTTCCTTCAGAAAACGTTGAGCAGCCACTTGCCGGGGCCCATCATCGGCAGCTTCATCCGGCCGAGACAGGCCCACATGGTGAGCTGGTTGGCGGTGAGCACCGGTTTGCCGAGCGCCTTCTCCAGCGGCTCTATCACGTCGTAGGTCGGCAGGTTGGTACAGCTGACGAAGACGGCCTGGGCCTCGGGATCATCGGCGCCGACGATCCGTTCGGCGATCGTGCGGTAGCTGACCTTCCAGATGCCGCCGCCGAGCCCGAGGTGGTCGGAGCGCACCACCGAACACCCGGCCTCGGCGAGGAATTCGTGCAGCCGGTGGGTCAGGATCTCGTCGTAGGGGGTGAGCACCGAGATGCGGGTGAGGTCCAGATGGCGGATCGCTTCGAGCAACGCGCCCGAGGTGGTGACCGCGTCCTGCGCCCCGGCCCGGCAGATGGTGTCGCGCAGCGACTTCTCGTAGGCGAGGCCTTTGATGAAACTGCCCGATGTGCACAGGTACGCCACGACTTCGGGTTCCACGTGCAGCACGTTGTGCGTGGCCGCGGTGAGATGCGCCGCGTCGGACACCAATTCGGCCATCTCCAGCGAGACCGGGACCGGCTCGTAGGGGGTGCGCGCCAGATGCAGACTCACATCCAGTGGCGCCCAGCGCCAGAGCTCTCGTTCGAGTGCGAGATCGAACGGTGCGATGATCCCGATGCCTCGTTGGGCCACGGGCCCCTCGAGGTCGGGAAAGCTCAGATCCACTACGGCCCCTCTCGCGCTCAGCCGGGACGACCTCCGAACACGATCGGATTGTTGACAATCATACGATGTGATCTTAGTGTGTCAATGTGGAACAGGGCCCGATTGTCGTCGTCCTGCACAGTGACAGTGTGCCCGACGCCGAGCGAATGGACCGAGTGGCAGGCCGCGCCACCATCAGGTACACCGAGGCGCCCGGATTGGCCGAGGCCCTGAGCGGAGCGGAGGTCTTGTTCGTCTACGACTTCCGTACCCGGGCGCTGCCCGGCGCCTGGCATGCCGCCGACCGCTTGCGATGGGTGCACATGGGCTCGACCGGCGTCGACCCGGCGATGTTTCCCGAGCTGCGCGCGAGTGACGTGGTGGTGACCAACACCCGAGGCGTCTTCGACGCCGCGATCGCCGAATACGTGCTCGGCCAGATCCTCGGTTTCGCCAAGGATCTGGCCGGCTCGCTGCTGCTGCAACAGCGGCACGAGTGGCGGCATCGGGAATCCGAACGAGTCGCGGGGGCCACGGCGCTCATCGTCGGCACCGGCTCGATCGGACGCCATATCGCCCGGTTGCTGCGCGCGGTCGGGATGACGGTGCGCGCGGTGGGCAGGCGCGAGCGCGCGGCGGATCCGGATTTCGGCGAGATCGCCACCGATCTGCACGCCGAACTGGCCCGTGCCGATTACGTCGTCGCGATCGCCCCGCTCACCGAGCAGACCAGGAATATGTTCGACGCCGCCGCCTTCGCCGCGATGAAACCGCACGCCAGGTTTGTCAACGTCGGCCGTGGGGAACTCGTTGTGACCGACGATCTCGTTGCCGCGCTGCGCACCGGATCGATCGCCGCGGCGGCGCTCGATGTGGTGGACCCCGAGCCGCTCCCCGCCGATCACCCCCTGTGGGAACTGCCGAACGTCCGGATCACCCCGCACAACTCCGGTGATTTCATCGGATGGCGCACCGAGATCGTCGACGCGTTCACCGAGAACTTCGACAACTGGATCGCCGGACGTCCGCTGGACAACGTGGTCGACAAAAGGCTGGGGTACGTGCCCGGCTGAAGGAGCCCATCCATGAGCTACCCCGACAAGAACCAACCCACCGACCCGACCGCCATGACCGCGGTCGAGCTGGTCTCCGCCTACGCGGCGGGCGCGTTGTCGCCCGTGGAGGCGACCGAGGCGATCCTGCGCGCGATCGCCGACCGCGACGGCGCGCTCAACGCCTTCTGTCTCGTCGACCCCGATCGCGCCCTGGTGCAGGCGAAGGATTCCGAGGCCCGCTGGCAGTCCGGTCACGCCCGCGGCCTGCTCGATGGTGTGCCGATCTCGATCAAAGACGTGTTCCTGACCGAGGGCTGGCCCACCCGGCGCGGGTCGACGTCGATCGATCCGGCCGGACCGTGGCCGGTGGACAGCCCGGTGGCCGCGCGGCTGCGCGAAGACGGCATGGTCTTCCTCGGCAAGACCACCACCCCGGAGATCGCCTGGAAAGCGGTCACCGACAGCCCGCTGGCGGGTGTCACCCGCAATCCGGCCGATCCGTCCACCACGGCGGGCGGCTCCTCCGGCGGTAGCGCCGCGGCCGTCGCCGCGGGCATGGGCCCGGTCTCGGTGGGCACGGACGGCGGTGGCAGCGTGCGCATCCCGGCCGCCTTCTGCGGCATCGTCGGGTTCAAGCCCACCTACGGCCGGATTCCGCTGTTTCCGGCCAGCCCGTTCGGTCCGCTGGCGCACGCGGGCCCGATGACGCGCACCGTCGAGGACGCGGCGCTGCTGATGGACATCCTGTCGCTGCCGGATCCGCGCGACCCCACCGCACTGGCTCCCACACTCACCGCGTTTCGCGCGGAGATGCAGCGCGACGTGCGGGGATTACGCGTCGCGTACTCGCCGACGCTCGGCTACGCCGAGGTGGACGCCGAGGTCGCCGCGATCGTGGACGCGGCGGTGGCTCGCCTGGCCGAGGCCGAGCTCACGGTCGGCGCCGCCGATCCGGGCTTCGAGGATCCGCGCGAGGCGTTCGAACTGCTGT
The DNA here is from genome assembly GCF_055590505.1 of Nocardia sp. NPDC041819. Classification (NCBI taxonomy): domain Bacteria; kingdom Bacillati; phylum Actinomycetota; class Actinomycetes; order Mycobacteriales; family Nocardiaceae; genus Nocardia; species Nocardia sp. NPDC041819. The sequence goes on from NZ_JBVJAP010000001.1 coordinate 642,626, forward strand.
GGGCGGCCGGCGCGGCCACCATGCTGTCCGGCTTCCCGGAAGGCACGCGCGACCGGGTGGACCCCGGGTTGCGTGCGGTCTGGGAGCGCGGCGAGACCGTCACCGCCGTCGACTATCTCGCCGCGCGCAACGTGGCGGCCGGAATCGGCATCACGATGGGGACCTTCCACACCGACTACGACGTCCTGATCACCCCGACGGTGCCGATTCCCGCGTTCGAAGCGGGACACGACGTGCCGCCCGGCAGCGGCCTGCGCAGCTGGCCCGAGTGGACCCCGTTCACCTACCCGTTCAATCTCACCCAGCAGCCCTCGATCAGCATCCCGGCGGGCACCACCAGCGCGGGCCTGCCGGTCGGGCTCCAGATCGTCGGTCCGCGGCACTCGGACGATCTGGTCCTGGCGGTGGCCCGGTACGCCGAATTCGTGCTGGCTTCCTGAATGCGAGTGGCCCCGCGGCATGCCGCGGGGCCACTGTGTGTGCGAGTCTCAGGCGCGGGCGAAGGCGAGCGTTTCGCCCTGCACGCCATGCAACCACAACGTGTTGCACGCCGCGGCGATCTCGGCGAGCCCCTCTTCGATGGTGGCGAAGACATTCCCCGGCACCCACCCGAGGTCGCCGTTGATCAGCAGATTGTTGCGGCCGTAGAACAGAGCCAGATCGGTGGCGCCGCGCTCGTGCTCGGCCGCGGAGCCGGGCTCGTAGCCGTAGGCGGGATTGCCGATCTCCCACGGCTCGAAATCGAACAGGCAGACGTCGCCGGGGATCGGCGTGACCGTCGGATTCTCCCGGTGCGGGGCCGCGTCGATCCGGGGGAGCAGGGTGTACACCTCGTTGCGGGCGTACTTGGCATGGAAAGCGTCGCCTTCCTGCGGCAGCGCGTTCCACACCGCCGCGCAGGTGCGCGGCGCCTCCTCGTCCAGCAAACGGGCGCGGCAGGTGACCGCCGCCTTGGTGAGCGTGATCGTGATGTAGCGGGCCATGCGGTTGCTTCCTGATCGGTGCCCGGCGGGCGGGCGCAACGGACGGATTGTTCGCGAGCTACAACTCGGCGAGCACCTCGGACCAGATCGCCAGAGCGTCCTCGATCTGGGTATCGGTCACGATCAGCGGCGGGATCATCCGCACCACGTTCATGTGCGCGCCGCAGGTCAGCAGCAGCAGGCCCTTGTCCACCGCGGCGCGCTGGGCGGCCGCGGCGGTCGCCGGATCGGGTTCGCCGGTGGCTGTGGTGAACTCGGCGCCCGCGAGCAGTCCGAGACCACGGACGTCACCGATCGCCTTGACGGCGCTGTCGCGCAGACCGCGCAACAGCTGTTCGCCGCGGGCGGCCGCGTTGTCCACCAGCCCTTCGGATTCGATGACGTCGAGCGTGGCGATCGCCGCCGCGCACGCCACCGCGTTGCCGCCGTAGGTGCCGCCCTGCGAGCCCGGCCACGCCCGCCCCATCAGCTCGCGCGAGGCCGCGATGCCGGACAGCGGGAACCCGCTGGCCAGGCCCTTCGCGATGGTGATCACGTCGGGCCGAACGTCGAAGTGCTGGTGGCCGAAGAACTTCCCGGTTCGCCCGAAGCCGGTCTGGATCTCGTCGAAGATCAGCAGGATGCCGTGCCGGTCCGCGCGTTCGCGCAGGCCGCGGAAGAACTCGGTGTTCCCCGGGACGTAACCGCCCTCCCCGAGCACCGGCTCCACGATGAACGCGGCGGTCTCCGCCGGTGAGGTGAGCGTCGCGAACAGATAGTCGAGTTCACGCAGCGCGAAGGCGGTCGCTTCCCGCTCGCTCCAGCCGTAGCGGTAGGCGGTGGGGAACGGCGCGACGTGCACCCCCGACATGAGCGGGCTGAATCCGGCCGAGAATCGGGTGCCGGAGGTCGTCATGGTCGCGGCGGCCACGGTGCGGCCGTGGAATCCGCCGTGGAAGACGACGACGTTCGGGCGTCCGGTGGCCTGGCGCGCCAGCCGCAGCGCGGCCTCGATCGCCTCGCTGCCGGAGTTGGCGAAGAACAGCGCGTCCAACCCCTTGGGCAGCACCGCGCCGAGCCGTTCGGTGAGTTCCAGCAGCGGGCGATGCAGCACGGTCGTGTACTGGCCGTGGATCAGCGAGGCCACCTGCGCCTGCGCGGCCGCGACCACCTTCGGGTGGCAGTGACCGGTGCTTGTCACGCCGATACCCGCGGTGAAGTCCAGGTATCGGCGCCCGTCGGTGCCGTAGAGATAGCACCCCGCACCGTGGTCGACGGTCACCGGAGTGGCCTGTTTCAGGATGGGCGAGAGCTCGGTCATGGTGATTCGCCTCCCGGAGCGGATGGGGAGAGAGCGGGTGGGGAGAGAGATTGTCTATTGTCTGATTGTCGACAATATGCATAACATGGCGGCACGGGTCGCAGCAATGGCCGAGCGCTGCGCGGTGCCGAAAGGAGCCACCGAACCATGCTCACCGAAAGCACGCTGAGTGCTGCGGAACGCGCCGCGATCGACACCGTGCCGCGCGGCTTGTTCATCGACGGCCGGTGGCGGACGGCGGCCCGGACGCTGCCGGTGTTCGACCCGGCGACCGGTGAACTGCTGTGCGCGGTGGCCGACGCCGATCCGGCCGACGGTCTCGCCGCGCTGGACGCCGCGTGCGCGGCGCAGCGGGAATGGGCGGCCACGCCGCCGCGAGCGCGCAGCGATCTGCTGATGGGCGTGCACCGCGCGCTGCTGGCCGAGACCGACCGGCTCGGGCTGATCGCGACGCTGGAGATGGGCAAGCCGCTGGCCGAGGCGCGCGGCGAGATCGCCTACGCCGCCGAGTTCTTCCGCTGGTTCGCCGAGGAAGCCGTGCGTCTGGACGGCGGGTACATGCCCGCCCCGGCCGGCGGTGCGCGTTTTCTCGTGGCACGGCAGCCGGTCGGCCCCAGCCTGCTCATCACGCCGTGGAACTTCCCCGTGGCCATGGGCGCGCGCAAGATCGCGCCCGCGCTCGCCGCGGGCTGCACCTGCGTGGTGAAACCCGCCGAGCAGACGCCGCTGTCGATGCTGGCGCTGGCCGAGGTGATGGCGGGCGCGGGGCTGCCCGCCGGGGTGGTCAACGTCATCACGACGGCCGATCCCGCCGCGGTGATGACGCCGCTGATCCTCGACGGCCGCTCGCGCAAGCTGTCTTTCACGGGCTCGACGGCGGTCGGCAAGCAGCTGCTCGCGCAGTGCGCGCAGACGGTGATGCGCACCTCGATGGAGCTCGGCGGCAACGCGCCGCTGCTGGTGTTCGACGACGCCGATCTGGACGAGGCGGTCGAGGGCGCGGTAGCGGCGAAGATGCGCAACATCGGCCAGGCGTGCACCGCCGCCAATCGCATTCTCGTCCAGCGCGGCGTCGCCGACGTCTTCGCTCGCAGGCTCGCCGCTCGGCTGGCGGACCTGCCGATGGGCCGGGGCACCGAGCCGGACGTGGTGGTCGGTCCGCTGATCGACGCCGAGGCCGTCGCCAAGGTGCAGCGCCTGGTCGATGACGCCCGCGCCCGCGGGGCCACGGTGCTCACCGGCGGCTGCGCGCCGGACGGGCCGGGCACCTTCTATCCCGCGACCGTTCTGGTCGACGTGCCCGACGCCGCCGAGCTGTGCCATACCGAGATCTTCGGACCGGTCGCCGCGATCGGTGTCTTCGACACCGAAGACGAGGCGGTGAGCCGGGCCAACGACACCCCGTACGGACTGGTGAGCTACGTCTTCACCGAGAACCTCCGGCGTGGATTGCGGGTGTGCGAGGCGCTGGAAACCGGCATGGTGGGCCTCAACCAGGGCGTGGTGTCGAACCCGGCCGCACCGTTCGGCGGTGTCAAGGAGTCCGGGCTCGGCCGTGAGGGCGGGCTGACCGGGATCGACGAATTCCTGGAGACCAAGTACATCGGAGTGCGGCTGTGAAGGAGTTCTCGTGAGCCGGTACCGCATCGCCAGCATCCCGGGTGACGGGATCGGAGTCGACGTCACCGCGGTGGCGGCGCGCGTGCTCGACGCCGCGCTGCCCGGCCTGGAGTGGACCGAATTCGATTGGTCCTGCGAGAACTACCTGCGCACGGGGGCGATGATGCCGCCCGGCGGCGCGGAGCGGCTCGCGGGCTTCGACGCGATCCTGCTCGGCGCCGTCGGCTTTCCCGGTGTGCCCGACCACGTTTCGCTGTGGGGTCTGCTGATCCCGCTGCGCCGCGCCTTCGGTCAGTACGTCAACCTGCGCCCGGTGCGCCTGCTGCCCGGCACGGAGTCGGCGCTGCGCGGCCGGACCGCCGACGATTTGGACATCCTCATCGTGCGGGAGAACTCCGAGGGCGAATACTCCCGGATCGGCGGCATCCACAACGAGGGCCGCCCCGACGAATTCGTGCTCCAGGAGTCGGTGTTCACCCGCACCGGATGCGAGCGGATCATCCGCTACGCGTTCGAGCGGGCCGCCGAACGGTCGGGGCGGTTGTGCTCGGCGACCAAGTCCAACGGGATCATCCACTCGATGCCGTACTGGGACAGCGTCTTCGAGCGTGTCTCGACCGAGTATCCCCGGGTGCAGACGCGGCAGATGCACGTCGACGCGCTGGCCGCCGAACTCGTGCTGCACCCGGACCGGCTGGACGTGATCGTGGGCTCGAATCTGTTCGGCGACATCCTCTCCGACCTCGCCGCCGCCGTGACCGGCGGGCTCGGTCTGGCGCCGTCGGGCAATATCAATCCCGAACGCACCGGCCCATCGATGTTCGAGGCTGTGCACGGCAGTGCCCCCGACATCGCCGGTCAGGGGATCGCGAACCCGGTCGCGCAGATCCTCGCGGGCGCGATGCTGCTCGACCATCTGGGCGAGTCCGCCGCGGCCGCCGCGGTCGACCGAGCGGTCTGCGACGTGCTCGCAGCCGGGGAGATGCGCACCCCGGACCTCGGCGGCACCGCGACCACCACCGAACTAGGCGACGCCATCGCCGCTCGCGCGGCCGAACTGGCCAGTGCCGCCGCGGCCGGACTCGGCTGATCTGATCGCTCGGACAGTTCTCGAAATCCGCCGCCGGCGGCCGGAGCGGTCGATGGCGGCGGTGGCCTGCGGGTGATTCGGCGGGATGCCGGATCGCTCAGCGGTGCTATGGCGGGTGCGGTCATCAGCCGCATCGACCGTGGCGCGAGCAGACCTTGCCACTGTCTTCGCGGGCGTGCGGCATTGCCGGTTCGCCAGGACGGATACGCCGTTTCCGGGGCGCGGATCCATTTTGCGGCCGTCTGCGCTAGGCGAGCCCCGAGCGCGTTCGCTCGCGGGTCCGGGCGCAGGAGATCGGGCGAGCGTTCCGTCCGAGCACGCGCCGCCGCGACGACCGGCGCGAGCAGTCCGATCGCCCGGAGGATGGCCGATGACTCGCGGCGGCCGGAACCGTGCCGACCTCGCCGGGTGGACCCACCGACAGAGCGGACCGGCTCAGGCGGTGAGCCAGATGGCCTCGGCGGCGGGGCGCCCGAGGTCCGTCTGCGAGTCGGTGGCGCCGATGCGGATGGCGATGGTGCCCGCGAAGTCGCGGCGTTCGACGACCGTGATCGCGGTGTCCAGCGCGATGCCGACGGAGTCGAAGTAGCGCAGCATGTCGGGGTCGGCGTCGGAGATGCGCGCGACCCGGCCGGTCTCGCCCGCGTGGAAGTCGCTGAGCTGGCGCGCGGGCGGGGTCGGCACCGCGCCGTCCACCGAGGGGATCGGATCGCCGTGCGGGTCGCGGTCGGGGTATCCGAGCTTGGCGTCGATCCGGGCCATCAGCAGTTCGGAGACCGCGTGCTCGAGCACTTCGGCCTCGTCGTGCACCTCGTCCCAGCCGTAACCGAGCTCGTTCACCAAGAACGTCTCGATGAGCCGGTGCCTGCGCACCATCGCGACGGCGGCGCGGCGGCCATCGGGGGTGAGGGCGATCGCCCCGTAGCGGGCATGCTCGACCAGCCCTTGGTCGGCGAGTTTGCGGACGGCTTCGGACACCGTGGAGGCCGACACGCCGATCCGCTCGGCGAGCAATTTGGTGGTCACCTTCTCCTGCGACCACTCCTGCGCGGTCCAGATGACCTTCAGGTAGTCCTGGGCGACCGACGAGAGCACAGGCGCGATCGTCGCGGTACCGCCGTGCGCATCGCCCGGCGCCGGGGCGTCGGCCAACTCGCGTCGAGTGGCGATATCTCGTTTACCTGGCACACACCCGAGCTTAGGCACTGGCGTGCCGATACACACATCCTCGACCCGCGTCCTGCGCAGCGACAACGAAGCGCTGTTCGCCGTTCACCCGCCGCGAAGTGGGCGGATCGGTGTCCGCGTGTGCATGGGTCGAACCGTTGTCGACAGATCCACCGCGTCGCGATGCGCGGCCACGCCGTCGAATCGGCGACCGGTCAACCGGGCGGTGGCCGGTGCGCCCACCGGCTCGCCGGACAACTCGTAGAACGTCGCCGTGGCGAACCCGGTGAACTCGTCGCCGGTCACGTCCAGCTCGAAGGCGACGATTCCTTTGCGCACCACGGCGGGGTCGGTGCGATCGACGGTGAACTCCAGGAAGGCGCCGGTGACCCGCTCGCCCGCGCTGCGCCAAGTGCCCATGCCGTTGCTGTCGCTCGTGGCGCGATTGCCGTGATCGGGATTCGATTGCAGCATCGTGCCGCCGGGGTGGAACTGCATCACGTGGTAGCCGAACGGAGCGCCGTCGGCGCGAACTTCCCAGGTGCCGTGCACCGGATGCCGATCGCTCACGACGTCTCCCCGCAGACGGTCGCGAGCGCGGCGATGCCCCGATCGATATCGTCGCGCGGCACGTTCGCGAAACTCAGCCGCATGGTGTTGCGGTGCTCCGCGACGTCGTCGGCGTAGAAGGCGCTGCCGGGCAGGAATGCCACCCCCTGCCGCAGCGCCCGCGTCAGCAGCGCGTCGGCATCGAAATCGGGCGGCCCCTCGATCCACAGGAACATCCCGCCCTCCGGCTCGACCCAGCGGAACCCCGGCGGGAAATGCCGTTCGAGCGCGACCGACAACGCGTCCAACTTGGCCGCATAGGCGTCGACGAGGTGGGCGAGGTGTGCGGTCCCGGCCGAACTGCCGAGGAATTCGGCGGCAATCGCCTGGCAGTACGTCGAAGTCTGCATATCAATGCCTTGCTTCAACGCCAGCACGGTCCGCAGGAGATCCGGGGGCATGACGGTGATTCCGACGCGGATCGCGGGAGCGAGCGTTTTCGACAGGGATGTGATGTAGACCGAGTTGTCCGGCGCGAACGACGACAGCGCGGGCTGTGCCACGCCGCGATAGCGCAGGTCGGTGTAGACGTCGTCTTCGATCACCAGCGTGCCGTGGCGGACGACGATCTCGGCGATTTCCGCACGCCGATCGGCGGGCATCGTCCGCCCGGTTGGATTCTGGAATGTGGGCAGTAGATAGACGAATGCCGCGTCGTATCGGGCCAGCGCTTCCGCGAGCGCTTCCGGCACGAGGCCGAATTCGTCGGAGGGCATCGGCACGACGGCGGCTCCGTGGCTGCGGAATTCCTTCACCGCCGGGCCGTAAGTGGGAGTCTCGACCAGAACCACGTCGCGCGGGTCGAGCAGCGCCAAACACACATTGTGCAATGCGCCGGAGCCGCCGGTCGAGATATGCAGGCGATCGGGCGTGCACCGAATATCGCGATTGCGCAAAAGGTTTCGGGCTTCGTCCAACAGCGGGGCGAATCCCTGGGTCATCCCGTATTGGAGGACGGCGCTGCCGTATCTGCCCACGACCGTCTGTGCCAGCGTGGCGACGAGCTCGCTCGGCAGCAGAGCGGGGTCGGGCGCTCCGACGGCGAAGGACACCACGTCGGGGCGGCCCGCCAGCGCCGCGAAGATGTCGTCGATCGGACCGCTGGTCACCTCGGCCGCGCCGCGGCTGCGTTTGCGGACGGCCACGTCAGCCGACCGGGTCGAGACGCCGTAGGCGGGCAACCACTTCGGGTACGTCGGCGTCGTATTCCGGCGTCAGCACCACGTCGTCGTTGAACAGCGGATCGGTCCGCATTTCCACCGCGACCAGATCCTCGGCCTCGTCGAGATTCACCGCCACGTGCACGACGCCTTCGGGGATGTAGATGAACTCGCCCGGACCGTGGAAATGTGGCGTCAGCTCCGGGCCGATCAGGGTGACCGCTCGTCCGCGCAGGCAGACGACGACGATCTCGCTGTGCGCGTGATAATGCGCTTTCGACATCGCGCCCGGGGCCATGTTGACCATGCCCGCCGAGATTCCTGTGGCGCCACAGGTTTCGGTGGTGACGCAAGGAATGAGGCGTTGTCGTTGCCTGCCGATTGTTTCGGCCGAATCGGACGGTTTGATCACACGCACGTGCTTGACTGCACTTTTCATGGCTACTCCGGGGCACTCCGTCACAGACGAATTGGACGCTAGACCATTCCCGCTGTTGGCGAATCGAACTGGTCGGCCCGTGGGAAACCGGCGTGTATCGGCGCTTTCGCGATTCCGTACGGTTCCTTTCCGGTGACCTGAGATTTCCTCGGCGATGTCGTCGACACCGACGGCGCGGCACCGCGATGCGCCGTCGGGCGGCGGCCACGGCCACTCCCCGGTTATCCCTCGGGCGGGTACCGCGCGTCTCCGGTCGCGGCGGGGGTGGCCCGAGCGATCGGGCGCCGTTCCCGCCGGGTGGCGCACGACCTGTCCGCGCCCGCGGCGCCCGGCGCGGCTCGCGCCTGCGCGTCGGCTCACCGCAGCGGAACCGTTGTGTGCGATCAGCACGCCCGAATACTGTTCGCTACCTGATTTGCGTAGGCTGCGCACTGTGCAGAGATGGCGAAGTCTCGACGAGGTGCCCGCGGACTGGGGGCGCTGTGTCCTCACGATCGGTGTGTTCGACGGTGTGCACCGCGGCCACGCGCAGCTGATCAGCCGGGCCGTGAAGTCCGCCGCCGCGCGCGGCGTGCCCGCCGTGCTGATGACGTTCGATCCGCACCCGATGGAAGTGGTCCGCCCCGGCTCGCACCCCGCGCAGCTGACCACCCTCACCCGCCGCGCCGAATTGGCCGAGGAACTGGGCGTGGACGTGTTCTGCGTCATGCCCTTCACCCACGAGTTCATGAAGCTGACTCCCGCGCGTTATGTGCACGACCTGCTGGTCGAGCGGTTGCACGTGGTCGAGGTGGTGGTGGGTGACAACTTCACCTTCGGCAAGAAGGCCACGGGCACCGTCGAGACCATGCGCGAACTCGGCAAGCGCTTCGGCTTCGAGGTCGACGCCGTGACGCTGCTCGCCGAACACGCCGTGACCTTCTCCTCGACCTACATCCGCGCGTGCGTCGATGCCGGGGACATGGCGGCCGCGGCCGAGGCGCTGGGACGTCCCCATCGGGTGGAGGGCGTCGTCGTGCACGGTGACGGCCGGGGCAAGCAACTCGGTTTCCCCACCGCGAACGTCGCGCCGCCGATGCACGCCGCGATTCCGGCCGACGGCGTGTACGCCGGATGGTTCACCGTGCTCGGCCCCGGTCCCACCATCGGGACCGTCACCCCGGGCGAGCGGGCCATGGCCGCCATCTCGGTGGGCACCAACCCGACCTTCTCCGGCCGCGCCCGCACCGTCGAGGCGTACGTGCTCGACGGCGAGGCCGATCTCTACGGTCAGCACGTCGCGGTGGACTTCGTCGAGCACATCCGCGGCCAGCGCAAGTTCGAATCGGTGGAGGAGCTCGTCGAGTGCATGGGCCGCGACGTGGAGACCGCGCGCAAGATCCTCATCGCCGTCGACGCCGGGTGAGCGTCAGGACTTCATGAAGTCGAGCAGGTCGTCGTTGAGCTGCGCGGCATGCGTGATGTACAGGCCGTGCCCGGCGGTCGGGTACTCCTTGTAGACGCAGTCCGGAACGAGTTCCGCGGTGCGCCTGCTGCTGGCGTCGATCGGGATGGACTGATCCGGCACCCCGTGCACGACCAGAGCGGGTATCGGCAGTTTCCGCAGGATCTCGCGGTGGTCGGAGGGGAAGGTCGACTCCCAGACTGCGATGGTGGCCCACGGCGCGGCGGACAGGCAGCGGCGCGTCTCGTGCTCGATCAGCGCGGGGGAGACGTCGTTGCCGAGGTGGGTGGCGAAGTATCCTTGCGCGCGGTCGGCGAACCATTTGGGCCGGTCCGTGCGCCACTGCGCGACGGAGGCCAGGCCCAGCTCGTCCGGCAGGCCATGGGGGTTGTCCTCGGTCTGCCGCAGGAACGGCAGCGTGGTGGCCAGCAGCGCGATGCGCGCGACCCGCGCGGTGCCGTGCCTGGCCAGGTAGCGCGCGACTTCCGCGCCGCCCGCGGAGTGGGCGACCAGGGTGAGCTCGCGCAGGTCCAGGTGTTCGATCAGCTCGGCCACGTCGTCGGCGCGGGTGTCCAGGTCGTATCCGGTCGACGGCCGGTCGGAGCGGCCGTGCCCGCGCCGGTCGAGCAGCACGCAGCGGTAACCCCGCTCGACGAAGAACGGGACCTGGTACTCCCACATCTCCGTGTTCAGCGCCCACCCGGCGATGAACACGATCGGTGCTCCGGTTCCGTAGTCCTCGTAGGCCAGGCGGGTGCCGTCGGTCGTCTCCAGGTATGGCATCGTCTTCTCCTCGTATTCGGCGCTACGACAAGAAGATTCGCAGCCGGACCGCGCGGAGTCGATTACCCGGAAGGTAATGCCGATGCTTCCCTGCGGCGCGCGGCCGGAACCCGCGGGCGAGATCCGCGGGCGGCGATTTCGGCGTGCGGCGCACGGTCCGGTAGGGTGGTCCCTCGGGTTTGCTGCGGTCCGCGGTGGCGCCCATACCCGGGTAACCGGACCTTCGAGCGCGGAACTGAGAAACAGGAGTGGATGCCCCATGGCGCTGACCACCGAGCAGAAGTCGGCGATTCTCGCCGAGTACGGCCTGCACGAGAAGGACACCGGTTCGCCGGAGGCGCAGATCGCGCTGCTGTCCAAGCGGATCGCCGACATCACCGAGCACCTGAAGAAGCACAAGCACGACCACCACACCCGGCACGGCCTGATGGCGTTGATCGGTCGTCGCAAGCGGCTGTCGAAGTACCTGCAGGACAACGACATCAACCGCTACCGTTCGCTGATCGAGCGCCTCGGGCTGCGTCGGTAGTTCTTTCCGGCGCCTTCGGCGCCGAGGTTCGCGGCCCCTCACGGCTCGCGTCCGAGCAACCGCTGCCGGCGACTTCGTCGTTGACGCAGCGATCCCTCGACTCGAGCCGGGCCGTGAACGGCGCGCGCTCCTGCGGCGGTTCGCCCGTTATGGCTGCCGTGATTCGACTTGCGCGTTTCAGTGTGTGGGTGGGCTGGGACCCGCCTGCCGGGTCGGGGCGTGCCCAGTGTGCCGACGGCAGGAGCCGTTCGCGGATCAGGTGCGATTTTCCGCGGAGCCGCGATCGGCGACCGCGAGGGCCGCGGGCTTCTGTCGACTCTCCGGTATCGGGTCCGGGGGCTCGCGAACCGCGGTGGTGGTCACTGGCGGTCCGACACGGAGTGCCCGAGGCGGTCGCTGGTTCAGCCGACGGGGAGACGTACAATCGCTCCGTTGGCTATTTGTGTATAGGGGTGGATCGCCCCCCTGCGCACGACAACATTGCACAGCCGTATGCACCCGCCCGCGTGGCGTCGGTCTTCGGTAGTGGCCTATCGGCAGCGAGTTGACGCCGTCGGGCTTCGATCGATGACCGCCTCCGCGTCGCCGTCTCCAAGGGGATTCGGCCGGGTGCGCGCGTCGCAGCCAGGAGGGTTGCCGCGCGTCCGTACCCGGTACGGCTGACGACAGCCGGATCGCGCCACCGTGCGCTCGAGCCGGCGAAGACGAGAGGTTGAGAGAGAAGAATGACCGAAACAACTGAACGCAAGAGCACCGCCGTCGAGGTCGAACCGGGCGTGTACGAATCCGTCGCGCTGATCGACAACGGCAGCTACGGCACCCGCACCATCCGGTTCGAGACCGGACGCCTCGCCCGGCAGGCCGCGGGCTCGGTCGCCGCCTACCTGGACGACGAGACCATGCTGCTGTCGGCCACCACCGCGGGCAAGCAGCCCAAGGACCAGTTCGACTTCTTCCCGCTGACGGTCGATGTCGAGGAGCGGATGTACGCCGCGGGCCGCATCCCGGGATCGTTCTTCCGCCGTGAGGGCCGTCCCTCCACCGACGCGATCCTGACCTGCCGCCTGATCGACCGGCCGCTGCGCCCGTCGTTCGTCGACGGCCTGCGTAACGAGATCCAGGTCGTTGTCACGGTGCTGAGCCTGGACCCGAAGGACCTCTACGACGTGGTGGCGATCAACGCCGCGTCCGCGTCCACCCAGATCGCGGGCCTGCCGTTCTCCGGCCCGGTCGGCGGCGTGCGCGTCGCGCTGATCGATGGCCAGTGGGTCGCCTTCCCGACCACCGAGCAGCTCGAGGGCGCCGTGTTCGACATGGTCGTCGCGGGCCGGGTGGTCGACTCCGGCGACGTCGCGATCATGATGGTCGAGGCGGAGGCGACGGAGAACGTCATCGCGCTGGTCGAGGGCGGTGCGCAGGCGCCGACCGAGGCCGTCGTCGCGGAGGGCCTCGAGGCCGCGAAGCCGTTCATCGCCCGCCTGTGCCGTGCCCAGCAGGACCTGGCCGAGCTGGCCGCCAAGCCCACCGAGGAGTTCCCGCTCTTCCCGCCGTACGGGCAGGACGTGTACGAGGCCGTCGAGGGCACCGCCAAGCGCGAGCTGAGCGAGGCGCTGAGCATCTCCGGCAAGCAGGAGCGCGAGGAGAAGATCGACCAGATCAAGCTCGCCGTGCTCGAGCGGCTCGTCGACGACTTCGCCGGACGCGAGAAGGAATTGGGCGCGGCGTTCCGCTCGGTCACCAAGAAGCTGGTGCGTCAGCGGATCCTGTCCGACGGCTTCCGCATCGACGGTCGCGGCCTGGCGGACATCCGCGCGCTGTCCGCCGAGGTCGCGGTGGTGCCCCGGGCGCACGGTTCGGCCCTGTTCGAGCGTGGTGAGACCCAGATCCTGGGCGTCACCACCCTGGACATGGTGAAGATGGCCCAGCAGGTCGACTCGCTCGGCCCGGAGACCAGCAAGCGCTACATGCACCACTACAACTTCCCGCCGTTCTCCACCGGTGAGACCGGCCGGGTCGGTTCGCCCAAGCGCCGCGAGATCGGCCACGGCGCGCTGGCCGAGCGGGCGCTGATCCCGGTGCTGCCCAGCCAGGAGGAGTTCCCGTACGCCATCCGCCAGGTCTCGGAGGCGCTGAGTTCCAATGGCTCCACCTCGATGGGTTCGGTGTGTGCCTCCACCTTGTCGCTGCTGAACGCGGGCGTGCCGCTGAAGGCGCCGGTCGCCGGCATCGCGATGGGCCTGGTCTCGGACACCATCACCAACGATCAGGGTGAGGAAGAGGTCCGCTACGTCGCGCTGACCGACATCCTCGGCGCCGAGGACGCCTTCGGCGACATGGACTTCAAGGTCGCGGGCACCCCCCAGTTCGTCACCGCGCTGCAGCTGGACACCAAGCTGGACGGCATCCCCTCGCAGGTGCTGGCCGGCGCGCTGAGCCAGGCCCACGACGCGCGCGCCACGATCCTGGACGTGATGGCCGAGGCCATCGCCACCCCGGACGAGATGAGCCCGTACGCGCCGCGCGTCACCGCGATCAAGATCCCGGTCGACAAGATCGGCGAGGTGATCGGCCCCAAGGGCAAGGTGATCAACCAGATCACCGAGGAGACCGGCGCCAACATCTCCATCGAGGACGACGGCACCGTGTTCGTCGGCGCGACCGACGGCCCGTCGGCGCAGGCCGCGATCGACGCGATCAACGCCATCGCCAACCCGCAGCTGCCGAAGGTCGGCGAGCGCTTCCTCGGCACGGTCGTCAAGACCACCGCCTTCGGCGCGTTCGTCTCGCTGCTGCCGGGCCGCGACGGTCTGGTGCACATCTCCAAGCTGGGCAACGGCAAGCGTGTGGCCAAGGTCGAGGACGTGGTGAACGTCGGCGACAAGCTGCGGGTGGAGATCGCCGACATCGACAACCGCGGCAAGATCTCGCTCGTGCCGGTCGAGGAGAACACCGAGGAGCCCGGCGACGACGCGGCCGATGCGGGTTCGGCCGGGACCGAGTAGTACTTGTCCCTGTGACGAAGAAGAAGACGACAACCCCTCTGCTCAGCACCGGGCAGGGGGGTTCGTCACTCGAGCTGCGGGCGGACTCGGACAGCGGAGTACGGCGCACCGTGCTGCCCGGCGGATTGCGCGTGGTCACCGAGCATCTGCCCGGGGTCCGCTCGGCGTCCGTCGGCGTCTGGGTCGGCGTCGGGTCGCGCGACGAAGGCCCCACCGTCGCGGGCGCCGCGCATTTCCTGGAGCACCTGCTGTTCAAGGCGACGCCGACGCGCTCGGCCCTGGACATCGCCGAGGCGATGGACGCGGTCGGCGGTGAACTCAACGCGTTCACCGCGAAGGAGCAGACCTGCTACTACGCGCACGTCCTGGACGAGGACCTGCCCCTGGCCGTCGATCTGGTCTCGGACGTGGTGCTCAACGGTCTGTGCCGGGCGTCGGACGTGGACGTGGAGCGGCAGGTGGTGCTCGAGGAGATCGCCATGCGCGACGACGATCCCGAGGACCTGGTCGGCGATTCCTTCCTGGCCGCGCTGTTCGGTGATCATCCGATCGGGCGCCCGGTGATCGGTTCCGTCGAATCCATCGAGGGGATGCGGGCCGCGCAACTGCGGTCGTTCCACCTGCGGCGTTACCGGCCGGACCGGATGGTGATCGCGGTCGCGGGCAACGTGGAGCACGACCACACCGTGGAATTGGTGCACCGTGCTTTCGAGAACCGGCTCGAACCCGCGGCGACGCCCGCACCGCGGCGCGAGGGCAGGTTCCGGCCGCACGGCGCTCCGCAACTGCACTGGAGTCATCGCGACAGCGAGCAGGCGCATCTGGCGTTCGGCGTGCGCGCCTTCGGGCGGCACGAAGGGGAGCGGCGCTGGCCGCTGTCGGTGTTGAACACCGTGGTCGGTGGTGGTCTGAGTTCGCGTCTGTTCCAACGTATCCGGGAAGAACGCGGGCTGGCCTACTCGGTGTATTCCAGCGTCGACACCTTCGCCGACACCGGCGCGTTCTCGGTCTACATCGGCTGCCAGCCGGAGAACCTGGGCGAGGTGGCGGCATTGGCCCGGGGCGTCCTGGAGGAAGTCGCCGCCGACGGCATCAGCGACGCCGAGTGCGCTCGCGCCAAGGGCTCGTTGCGCGGTGGGCTCGTGCTCGGCCTGGAGGACTCCGCCTCGCGCATGAATCGTCTGGGGCGCAGCGAACTCAGCTACGGCAACCACCGCAGCGTGTCGGAGACCCTGGCCCGCATCGACGCCGTCACCACCGAGGAGGTGTCCGCCGTCGCGCGCACGTTGCTGGCGCGGCCCTTCGCCGCGTCGGTCGCCGGGCCGTACAAGCGCAACCGTGAGCTACCGGCCGCCGTCCGGCGGTTGGTGCCGAGCTGATCGTCGCGAGCGAGGGGACTGCGGCTTGGCGGGGAATCCGTCACCGCGATACTGTTTCCGCCGCCCGGCCCTCGGTCCCGCTGGAGGGCGCTGAACTCGATTGTCCGGGTATGGGATCCGGCGATCTCTGGCAAGGAGTCGAGATGAACCGAACGAATCGTGCCCTTCGCGCGCTGGTAACGGTATCGCTGCCCGTTCTCGTGCTGTCCGGGTGCGGCGGAACGGACGCGGAGGCGGGCAAGGCAGGCGAGCCGACCGAGTCCGCGCTGCGCTCGGAAGCCACGAAGATGACCGACGCGCTGGCGAGTCACGACTACGCCGCCGCGTACCGGTTCCGTTCCGCGCGGTGCAAGCTCACGCTCAACGAGGACGACTACGTGGCGTCCATGGCGCAGCTCTACGACGGCCGGGACCTGAAGTCCGAGCCCGCGCGGATCACCGTCACCACCTCCGGCTCGACCGGCACGGTCACGGTCGAGCACTCCGACGCCCGCGCGGGGCAGGACGACACGAAGCCGAAGACCTGGACGTTCATCGACGGGCAGTGGCGCTTCGACAACTGCTGAGCGCGCACTGCCTCGGCAGGGTCAGTCCCCGCGGGCGCGATTGGCGGCCGCGACGATCGTCGGCACCAGCCCCGGCAGGGCGGCCTCGAGGTCGTCGATGCGCAGGCGCTGGCAGGTGTGGCCGTCGATGATGAGGCGCTCGATCACACCCGCGTCACGCAGGATCTTGAAATGGTGGGTGGCGGTCGATTTGTTGATCACCTCGTAGAGCGCGCCGCAGCGGACCGCCGTTCCCGCGTTGCCGAGCCTGCGCACCATCTCCAGGCGCACCGGGTCCTGCAGCGCGCTGAGCACCGCGGGCAACGCGGCCACCGGGGGCGCCTGCTGGTCCGCGTCTCGCGCATCGGGCATGATCCGGCTCACTCTCAGGTTTGATGATCGTCGTACTGGATGTATCGTCGACTGCGGTTCGATCATCATCAAACTTACCTGATCGGAGTTCCGATGGCAGCGACAATGGCGGGGGCCGTCGATGAGCAGACCGCACAGCCCTGGGCCTATGCCCTGGTCCTCGCGGCCAGTGGCGTAGCGCTGGGGGTTTCGGGCGTTCCGGCGCCGCTCTACGGCATCTATCAGAAGCAGTGGCATCTCTCCCCGCTCACCACGACCATCGTGTTCGCGGTGTACGCGGTGGCCGCCCTGGGCGCGGTGCTGGTGTCCGGGCGGATTTCCGACGTGGTCGGCCGGAAACCGGTGCTGCTCGGCGCTTTCGCCACGATGGTCGCCGGGCTGCTCGTCTTCGTGCTCGCCGACAGCGTCCCGATGCTGCTGCTGGCGCGTGCGCTGCACGGCATCGCGGTCGGCTCGACCGTGGTCGCGGGCGCCGCCGCGCTGCTGGATCTACGTCCGCACCGCGGCGCGCGGTCCGGGCAACTCAGCGGTGTCGCCTTCAACGTGGGGATGGCGGTGGCGATCCTGGGCTCGGCGCTGCTGGCGCAGTACGCACCGCATCCGCTGCGCACGCCTTACGTCGTGATCACCGTCGTCTGCCTGGCGATCGGCGCCGGAGTGCTCGCGCTGCGCGAACCGCACTCGGCCCGGGTGGCCGGACGTATCCGGATCGCGAAACCCGCCGTACCGCAGGAGATTCGCGGCGACTTCTGGTTCTCCGCCATCGGTGTGATGGCGGCCTGGTCGGTGCTGGGCGTGCTGCTGTCGCTGTACCCCTCGCTGGCCACGCAGCAGACCGGCATCCACAACCTGGTCTTCGGCGGCGCCGTCGTCGCCTCGACCGCGCTCTCCGGCGCCACGGTGCAACTGTTCGCGACCGGCGTGCCCGCCCGGTGGGCCGCGATCCTCGGTGACACCGGCATGGCGCTGGCGCTCCTGCTGACGGTGCCCGCGCTGGCCACGCACAACTGGATCGCCGTGCTCGCCGCGGGCGTCGCGCTGGGTGCGACCTTCGGCCTCGGCTTCGGCGGATCGCTGCGTCACCTGTCGGAGGTCGTGCCGCACCACAAGCGCGGCGAGACGATGTCGGCGTACTACTTGCTCGCCTACTCGGCGATGGCGCTGCCCACCATCCTGGCCGGTTGGGCGGCCACCACCTGGGGTCTGAGCACGGTGTTCCCCTGGTTCGTCGGAGTGGTCGCCCTCGCCTGCCTGCTCGCGGCCGGTCTCGGCCTGCGCCGCGACCGGGCGGGGGTCCAGCGGGCATGAGCGGCGATTGGCTTTTTGCCATGAGTGTCCGCTAATGTTCTGTGTCGCATCACGGGCACCGCGATGCGAATGCGGATGTAGCGCAGCTGGTAGCGCATCACCTTGCCAAGGTGAGGGTCGCGGGTTCGAATCCCGTCATCCGCTCCACGAAGTCTCCCGACCCGCTTCCGGAGTCATCCGGAACGAGCAGGTCATTCCAGGTTCCGGTGTCATTCGAGCGCATCCGGCTCGCTCGTCGTTCGGTCTTCCCGCTCAGAGCCGACCGCGGTAGTGCGGTGGGCAACGAGCGCGGTCCGGTATCGCGCCCCGAAAAGGGGTGCACCCATGGCTTGCTCCGGAACCGCGCGTCATGCCGAAGCCGGAAACTACCGGCGTCGTTGGGCGACCGGCATGCGGCGGGTGAATCGGCACCGCTTCTTCACCGGTCGTACTGCGAACTGCCTACCACGACCTCTTGCGTCCATTTCTGGATAGTGCTATAAGAAATCTATCTGAATCGACATAGGTTATCTCGGTACCACGAGGTAGATGGAGTGAGTTTGGAGGTGGCGATCATGTTGATGCGTACCGACCCGTTCCGTGATCTGGAGCGATTCACGCAACAGGTGCTCGGCACGGCAGCGCACCCGGCCGTCATGCCGATCGACGCTTGGCGCGAGGGCGAGGAATTCGTGGTCGAACTCGATCTACCCGGTATCGATCCCGGCTCCCTTGATCTGGACATGGAACGCAATGTCCTCACCGTGCGCGCACAGCGCCCCGAATTGGACTCCGGCCGGGAGATGATCGCCGCGGAGCGCACCCGCGGAGTATTCAGCCGTCAGATATTCCTCGGAGAGGGACTCGACACCGAGCGCATCGGCGCCGACTACACCGATGGCGTACTCCGGCTGCGAATCCCGGTCGCCGAGCGGGCGAAACCCCGCAAGATCGAGGTCGCCCGCGGTAACGGCCACCAGGTGATCGACGCCTGATCGCCGCGGGGCCCCGCACGTTCCGGTAGGAGGTGAAGGGTCGTGACCATGCTCGACACGTGGGATGACGTCTGCGAGTCACCGCTGCTGGATGCCGACCTCGAGGTGTTGTTCGCCGAGGTGGACGAGATCCTTTGCGAAGCTCTGGCTCCCGCGCGATGTCCGCCGGCGCCGCCGCGCCTGGCTTCTGCCCACGAGGGGGTGACCGGGCTGCGGCGCTCCCCGGAAGTGGCCGCCGCCCTGCGCGGCCGAATCCCCGCGCACCGTCCGCACCCGCGCGAGCGCGGACCTCCGCGGGGAAGAGGCATCCAGTCGGCGCCAACGGAAAGACCAGCACAGCGAAAGGCAGGTGATGCTCCGGACCGATCGAACCGTCACGTCACTCTCTTCCGACGCGGGCCCGGCACCCGGTGTCCCGGGCCCGCGGCTCCTCATCCGCGCACGCTTTCCATGCCAGTCACCACGCCTGCCCCGGTTCGATCCCGGCCTCCACGCCGGCATCGCGAGACCGTCGTTCCCGCCACGGCCACCGAATGGCGCCACGGCACCGTCGCCTGGTTCGACACCGAGAAGGGCTTCGGCTATCTCGAGCCCGATGACCGCACGAGCCCGGTGTTCGTCGACTTCCGCGCCATCGACACCCGCGGATACAAAACCCTCGGCCCGGGGCAAACCGTCGTCTTCACCACCACGATCACCGACCGCGGACCCGAAGCGACGACGGTACGTCCCTACCCCCGCGGCCCCGTACGTCCGGACGGTAGTCGCCCGCCGTCCGTCGTCCCGGGGTTCGTTCGAGTACAGCCGATGGCAGTGCGCGGATCAGCGCACGGGCCGGCAGCCGTTCGGTAGCCGTACCGCAACGCGGACGGATCGGCGTACGAACCCGATCGCATCGAACGCCGCCGAGCGGCTGCGTCGATGCGCCTTCCTCGGGGCTGCGACGGGCCGGGAACGGATGTCGTCGTTCTATCCGGGGCTCGCGGTGCGACCTGGGCGGGATTCCTGGTTCGCATGTTTCGTCGCGATCGGTCCGGGCATGTCAGCACGTGCGGGCTTCGGCGTGAGGCCCCGATCGGTTACTGCGCTATTCGACCCAGTCGTCCGCGGCGAACGGAGCCCGCAGTGAAGATCGCCATGGTGTCCGAGCACGCGGGCCCGCTGAGCGGGGCCGGATGGACAGGGGCGGATACCGGTCCGCCACAGCCCCCCACGCCCGCAACAGGCGCCGCCCCTGGGCACGGACTGCGCACGGCGTCGGAAGACGCGTTGGAGCGGGATTGATGGCGACCGCCGATCCGCTCGTCGTGATCGGCGACGCGCTGCTCGACATCGACGTCGACGGTCGCGCCGACCGGTGCAGCCCGAATTCCGCGGCTCCTGTCGTCGACGTCGCACACCGGATGTTCCGTCCCGGTGGGGCGGGACTGGCGGCCCGGCTCGCCGCGACGGGAGAGCGGGAAGTCGTTCTCATCGCAGGCTTCGCCTCCGACGAGGCGGCTGTCCGGCTGCGCGGACTGCTGGACGGCCACGTCCGGGTCATCGCGCTGCCCTTGCGCGGTTCGACGGTCTGCAAGCAGCGCGTGCGAGCGATCGGCCCGTGGGCCGTGCCGAACGGGCACGCCAGGACCAAGGAGCCCAGGCGGCCGGTCCTGATCACCAGGATCGATTCCGGTACGGGACGGCTCGGCACCGACCTGCTGCCCGAGGCGGCGCACGCCGCGCTCGCGGCGGCGCATGCCGTGGTGGTCTCGGACTATGGTCGCGGCACCGCGACCCACCCGCAGATCCGCGCGCTGCTGCGTGCCCACGCCGCTCACGTCCCGGTCGTCTGGGATCCCCATCCGCGCGGATCGGTCCCGATCCCGGGTGCGACTCTGGTCACCCCGAGTCGCGCGGAAGCGCTGGCCTTGCTGTCCGGTCGGCTCGATGAGGGACCGGACCTGTGGAAGCTCACCAAAGGGTGGGCCGTGCAGGCGATCGCGGTGACCCTCGGATCGGAGGGCGCCTTGATGTGCCTGCGCGCGTCGGGTAAACGCCTGCGCATCCCGCTTCCGTCCGCGGCCAAGGCGCCCGACGGCAGCGACGCATGCGGTGCGGGCGACAGTTTCGCCGTCGCCGCGGCAGCCCACTTGGGCGCGGGCAGCGGACCCGAAAGCGCGGTGCGCCGCGCGGTACTCGCGGCGGCCGAGTTCGTCGGCTCCGGTGCCGCCGCGGCGTTCTCGGAATCGGAGCCGGCCACGGTTTCCGGAGTCCCTGCCGCCTGGGGCGATCCGGGGACGTGACACTCGCCCGCTACTCGGGCGCGGGACCTGCTGAACACCGCGCATCCGGCGCGACGGCTCGGATCGCGCCGATGATGAATCGGGAGTCATGCCGTGGGGCGGCGCTGTCTTCCGGGCTGGAAAGCTCTGGATGCCAAGCGGTTACCCCGGATTACGAATTCCTGGGTGGGCTCGTTTGCCGGGCGTTGTTGCGGGCTTATCGCGCCCGGGTGGGACATGGATGACATACTGGCTCGTGGGTCCCCGGTTGCCGCCACGATGTGCGCGTGCGCCGGCCGTTGAGTCAACAGCGGAATCTCGGCCCGACGCGCCCGCGTCCGCGTGATCCCGTCGAGGGATGGCAGCGGTTCGCGGACCTGTTGCGGCCGCAAGCCCCTTGTACCTCGGAGAGGCACTGCATCCATGACTCGGCATATGGAACCCGGCATGTCCGTATTGACCCCCACCGGTTCGGCACCGGCCGAACAGCCTGCGGTCGGAAGCTTCCGGTTCTGGTTCGCCACCCGCCGGTGGGAATGGTCGCCGGAGGTCTATCGCATGCACGGTTACCGGCCCGGCGAGATCGAGCCCACCACGGAGCTGTTGCTCGCGCACAAACACCCCGACGACCGCACGCACGTGGCCGAGACCATCACACGCGCCATCGATCACGGCGAACCCTTCTCGAGCAGGCATCGGTTCATCGACCTGTCCGGCCAGGAACACACCGTGCTCGTCGTCGCCGACCGGATCCTGGACGATACGGGCACCGCGGTAGGTACCTCCGGCTTCTACGTCGACCTCTCCGACACCCTCGCCGAGGCGCACGAAGCCATGCTGGCCGCGACGCTGCCCGGACTCTACGAGAACCGCGCCGTGATCGAGCAGGCCAAGGGTGTGCTCATGCGCATCTATCAGATCAGCGCCGAGCAAGCGTTCCAGGTCCTGCGCTGGCGTTCGCAGGAAACCAACACCAAGCTGCGGGCGCTCGCCCAGCAGCTGATCACCGAGCTGCTCCTCGTGCCGCCGCCACCGCCGGACCTGGTCGCCGCCTTCGACCACATCCTGCTCACCGTCCACCACCGCATACCCCGCGAGTGATCATCGAGCGACCGGCAGCCGGAACGCCGCGGGGCATTTCGTTTTTCGGACCGATGCCCCGACAGACTTCGTCTATCGCACTGACATCACCGGCGACTCACTGCCAGGCTCGAAGTTGCGGTCTTGTGCCGATACCGGCCGCCGGAGGTGCGCGTGACCTGTCAGAACGGCGTGGAAGGCGTCCGAACCGGCGACGGCCTGATCCTCGTCGTACACGGTGAACTCGATGCGGCGACGGCCGAGGGATGCTGCACGTCGATGACCGAGATCGTCGAAAAATACCGGGAGACAACGCCGAACCCGCTTCCGGTGGTCATCGACCTGTGCGAGGTGCGTTTTTTGTCCTGTGCGGGTGTGCGCGTGGTGCTGCGGCTGGCGGGATGGGGTGCTCGAGCGGGCGTACCGGTCGCCGTGACCGTGCCGGCCGAGGTGCCCGTGCGGCGCATCCTGGACCTGCTGGCGGTGCACGAGAGCGTGCCGCTCGTGGCGTGCCCGGCGCCGGCGATGCACGATATCGACCAGCCGCGCGTGTGCGGGTCATCCGCGTCCGGCCGGGCGGAGGAGGCGCCGGGGCGGACGGACGGTGCGCAGCGGCCACATACCGGGAACGCACATTCACACCGGTCGACCATCCGAAATACGAACAAGACCGCCCACGAGCGCTTGACGCAACGGTAGGGCGGTACTCGGCGACCGTCGCCTCGTCGGCCATCGCACGAGCGCGTCGACCGTCGGAAAAGGGGAATCGAGGAAGCTCATGTCACTGGCGACCGCGAACCACAGGACCGCCACGCCCCGCCGGGCCCGGCGAGGAACCGACAGCTACGACGGAATCGAACCGTGGCTCGAGAAATTGCACGCGATGGCCGAAAACGACCCCGGACGTCCGCGACTGCGGGAAGAGATCATGCGCCGGTGCCTGCCGCTGGCCGAGCATATCGCCCGTCGCTTCGTCGGTCGCGGAGAGAATTACGACGATCTGTACCAGATCGCCGCCGTGGGATTGGTGCTCGCGGTGGATCGCTTCGACCGGGGACGGGGACCCTCGTTCCTGTCGTTCGCGGTCCCCACGATCATGGGGGAGGTGCGCCGCCACTTCCGGGACCACAGCTGGGCGGTGCGGGTCCCGCGCCGGATCAAGGAGATCCAGCTGAGCATCGGCCCGGCCGTGGAGCGGCTGTCCCAACGTCTGGGACGCATGCCCACCGCGCTCGAGATCGCGGTGGAGCTGAACATCGACCTGACCGAGGTCACGCAAGCGCTGCTGGCGGGTAACGCCTACTCCACGAACTCCATCGATGCCGTCATCGATGACGACGACACCGGCAGCGCAGCGGTTCGGGTCGCGGAGACGTTCGGCGAGGAGGACCCCTCCTACGACCTGACCGACGAAGCGCTCGCGGTCGCCCCGTTGCTGGCCGAACTGCCCGAACGCGAGCGGCGCGTACTGCGCATGCGTTTCTTCGAAGGATGTACGCAAGCCCAGATCGCCGCCGCGCTCGGCGTTTCGCAGATGCACATCTCGCGCGTATTGTCGCGGACGCTCGCCGAACTCCGAGAGCGCGCTCTGCGCGACTGATCGCGACTGCCCCCGCGCCGCGCTCAGCCGGGATCGCCGCAGGCCAGGGCGCGCGGGATCACGCTTGAAGCGTCGTATGGGGGAATCGGCCGTACGCGTCGCGGTAGGCGGTCGCGAATCGTCCCGGATGGGCGAAGCCCCACTCGGCGGCGATCGAGGTCACGGTGTAGCCGTCCTCGGGTGAGCAGTCGCGCAGCTGTTCATGCGCCCCGCGTAGCCGAAGGCGCCGCAGGTACGCCATGGGCGTGCTGTCGAGATGGCGACGGAACGCCAGTTGCAGCGCGCGGACGGTGACGTAGGCGGCCGCGGCGATGTCGGCGACGGTGATGTCGTCGCGGACGTGCGATTCGAGGTACGCCAGCGCGCGCCGCACCGTCTCGGGATGGGCGTCGTTGCGGTCGCGCGCGGTCGGATCGGTGTGTGCCGTGCTGGGGAGGGCGTGCAGCACGCTGGCGGCGAGGTACTGCGCGGCAGTGGAGGCGACCAGCGGTTGTTCACTCACCGTGCGGTCGACGGCGAGACCGCGCATGTGCTCGAGCACATTCGCCAGGTGCCGGGCGGCGGCCGGGGAGACCGGCCGATGACCTGTCAGCCGGATCGGTTCCAGGTCGCGGTCCGGGGTCGAGGCCGCGACTTGGTTCAGCAGAGCGGGATCGAACATCGTGATGCTGTAACGGGCGTGGTGGACCACTCCGGAATACGGCAGGTCCGGTGGCGTGAGCAGCCCGATGTCGCCCGCCTGGAAGTAGTCGGTGGTGCCGTCGACGTGATTCTCTTCGATCATCCCCGTGGTCACCTGGCACAGGCATATCTTGCCCAGCGGCTGGGCGTCGTACTTCATGTCGAAGCTCAACTCGAGCTCGTCCAGGCTGACCGGACCGAGCAGTTTCCGGGTGATGTTCGTCCGGACCGGTACCCCCGTGCTGTTGCCTATCCGCATCTTGGTGTAGTTGAGATTGAGGAAGTCCTCGGTCGCACCCAGACTGTCGCTGTGGAAGGTGAGTGATTCCATCGATGCGACGCTCCTGCTCTCTCGAATACGGCATCCCGTCCGGCACGTCGTAAGGGTCTGTCGAGCCACTTTGCTCGGCGTACGGACTGGTCACAACCGTTTCATTCGGTGGCAGGTCATCGGCTGCGGTCGGCACCACAGAGGCGATAGCCGATCCGGACATACCGCTACGGCGTGTACCCGCTTCGTCGAGGTTCAATCGCCGGCCTTTTCCACTGTACGGCGCCCGATCGCGTAGAGCCGGGTCCAGCGGCGCATCCGGCGTCCGCCACCGGCCCGCACGAGTCTCGGAAGTGTTTCGTCCGTGCCCGAGCGGCCACCCTGAACACGAGGGGCGCGGTTCGCCCCTGCACTGGAAAACGTCGGAAGAGACGAGGGAGGTCCTATGGTTTCGCGGGACACGATCGCGCAATTGCGTCAAGACATCACCACCGCCGAGGACACCGGCGACGAAGCCAACGCCGAACGTCTGCGTGGCGAACTCGCCGAAGCGATCCGGGAAGCAGGCAAGGACACCGAGACCGATCAGCGGTGACGAATCCGCGCCCGCGCGGGCAGGCGGCGCACCGTGCCGCCGGCCCGCGCCGGTCACCCGGCGCTCTCCCGGTTCTCCAGCCCGACGGCCTCGGCGAGTTCCCTGCGGTGACGCAGCAGCTCGGGATGATCGGCGCTCAGCTCGCTCATCAGATCGGCCAGTCCGTCGGCGATCGCGTTGAGTTTCTGCTGGATGGCGGCGTCGGAGCGGCTCTGCGTGTTCTGTAGCAGTGCGACGAGCAGGAACGTGATGATCGTCGTCGCGGTGTTGATGACCAATTGCCAAGTGTCGACGCTGGGCAGAACGAAGATCGTCGGCGCCCACACCAGGACCAGAATCACGCAGAAGACGAAGAATCCCGCCTTGGAGGCCACCGCGCTGGCCGTCGTCGCGAAGCGGTCGAAGACCGACAATTTGCCGGTGACCTCCGAGGGCATGGTCGGTGTTTGTCCTTCGCCGGAGTGTTCAGCACGTTGAGCCATCCGAAGTCCTCTCGAATCTGTTGCCGCCGTTTGTCATTCGTCGGGATCGTCGCGCGGCGGCAGATAGGGTTCGGCGTCTGCCGGATGGCCGTGGGCGATGTTGCGCGCCCGTGCCAGTTCGGCATCCAGCTCCGCGCCCAGCAGGACCGCGATATTCGAGATCCACAGCCACACGAGGAAGACCACGACGCCACCCAGGGAGCCGTAGACCCGGTTGTAGGAACCGAAATGGCCGACGTAGAACGCGAATCCCCAGGACGCCCCGGCCCACAGCAGAACGGCCAGCGCGCTGCCGGGGGTCAGCCACCGGAATCCCGGCTGCCGCACATTCGGCGCCGCCCAGTACAGCAGGGCGAAGACCAGGCTGATCAGTACCATCATCACCGGCCACTTGACGATGCCCCAGACGGCGATCGTGGCCTGCGCGAGTCCGA
Organism: Nocardia sp. NPDC041819; assembly: GCF_055590505.1. Classification (NCBI taxonomy): domain Bacteria; kingdom Bacillati; phylum Actinomycetota; class Actinomycetes; order Mycobacteriales; family Nocardiaceae; genus Nocardia; species Nocardia sp. NPDC041819. Next base: position 668,737 of record NZ_JBVJAP010000001.1, read on the forward strand.
GCCACCCGCCGATCCGGTCGGCGAGCGAGCCGCTGACGACGACGCCCACGGTGCAGACGCCGAGCAGGATCACCACCGCGGCGGTCAGGGCTACCCGCACCGGCACGGTCTTCCAGATCGGGCGTCCTTCCTGAATGTCGTAGATGGCGTTGGTCGCGCGCATGAACGCGCCGATGTAGGCCGACGCGGTCCACAGCGCCGACGCCAACCCGAGCAGCGCCAACGGGCCCGCCGGGGCTTGCGCTTCCTGGATCTCGTTCACCGCGTCGACGAGCAGATCCGTTCCGCTACCGGGCCCGATCTCGCGGATGGTGTCGACCAGTGCCCGCGTGTCGTTGCGCCCGAGCATGCCGAGCCCGGCGGTCATGACGATCAGTCCCGGAAACAGCGACAGCACACTGTAATACGTCAGCGCCGCGGCCCAGTCGGTCAGATTGTCCCGCTGGAACTCGCCGACCGACCGCTTGATCACGCCCCACCACGACCGTCCCGGCAGATCCGCCGGTCCGCGCAGCCTGCGTCGCGCGGCGAACCCCTTCAAGTCTTGCACCTCACCGATCACCTCCCGACGCCCACCACCTCCCGCTGGCGCGCGGATACCCGCCGTACGGGCCGCGAAACCGCCTCTACGCCCGCGGTGTTCGCGGCGCCCGGCTCGTTTCCGGGGCGGCGCGCGGTGCCCGCGACGCCGGAAAATCCGTTGTTCCCGGCACGGCGGGACCGTAACGTCGCTTCCGTTTGCCTACCGATCGATCGAAGGAGATTCCATCGTGGAACCCGTCACCGAACGCGACATCAGGTCGTCGTTCGTCAACTGTTCGAAGGGAGACGCCAAGCGGCTGCCCGTACCCAGGGACCTGGACGAGCGGCCCTGGGCGGATCTGGACTTCCTGGGCTGGAGCGATCCGTCCTTTCCCGGGCGCGGCTACCTGGTCGTCCCGCAGGACGACCGCCTGGTCGGCGTCGCCCTGCGGTATGCCACCGGCGGCACCGGACGCGCGCAGATGTGCGCGATCTGCCTGACCACCCACACCGGCGGCGGGGTCTCGCTGATGACCGCGCACAAAGCGGGTGAGTCCGGGCGCAGGGGTAACTCGGTCGGCACCTACATGTGCACCGATCTCGCCTGCTCGCTGTACGCGCGGAACAAGAAGCGCCCCGCGCTCGGAAGCAGGTACCGCGAGGACCTCACTCCCGAGGAAAAGGTCGAGCGAGTCCGCGACAACCTGACCACGTTCCTCGCGAAGCTCTACGCCTGATCCCTTTGCCCATCCCGGCAGCCGACGCGCTGCCCGTCCGAACGGAGGTAGATGCCATGTGCCGACACTCGAGGACCGCACGCTCGAGCCACCCGAACCAGCCCACAGCGCAACGGATCTCGGGATGGCCGTGATTCCTCGCCGGTCGAGTCGGCCCGAATCGGCCGGACCGTCTCGTCCGGCGAGGAGTCACGGCTTCGGGTACCGAGCCCGCTAGCCGGTCGAGTCGTGATCCGTAAGTTCCCACACCGCACGCAGGCTGGGTGCGCCGGGGACCAGATCGGGCAGGTCGGGCACCGCTTCGGCTTCGGTGACGAGCGGGGCGATGATCGCCGCGTGCCGGTCTCGGGCCAGCCGCGCCGCCTGCCTGCCCGCTTCGGTGACCGAACGGCCGAGCTGTTCCGGTGTGCTCCGCAGTGCCGCCGGGGCGAAGCGCACATCGACGAGGACGCCCGCCGCGTCCACGGTCACCTCGACCAGTTTGTCCGCCGACTCGGCCGTGCAGCGCACGGCGGCCAGCTTCTCGTGCACCTCCGCCAGGTGGGTGCGCTGCTCGGCGAGCGCGTCCAGAATGTGGTCGACCTGGTTGCGGATTCCGCTGTTGGCGGAGCGCAGCCCGTCGCGTTCCCAGCGATCCACCGGCACCGACCTCCTCGGGTTCACCTCTCCCGAACCGCAGCTCCGCGATCCGAGCCGTCACCGGACGACGCGCGGCCGGGAACGAGGCAAGGAATTGTCCAGCACTCCGGTCGCGACCGCAGCGCGCACATCCCCGTGCTGGGAACGGTCAGGCGCGCGTGGACTCGGTTTCGTGCACCGTCAGCCAGCGAACGCCACCCGGATCCTCGGTTGTCAGCACGGCGGTCACCCGGCGATGCGTGGTGTCGGCGGTCGCCCGGTGCGTCTCCAGGAAGCGCACGACCGCGATGCCGCCGGACCGCTGGAGTTCTTCGACCTCGGACACCTCGATGGTGAGGCCGGGCACGGCGTTGCGCGCGCCACGCAGACCCGCGAGCAACGCGTCGCGCCGCAGCACTTCACCACCGGTGGTCACCATGCTGAACCGCTCGTGCTGCGCCGCCGCGAACCGCTCGAACACCTCGTCCGGCGCCGCCGAGCCGAGCCACGCCGCGAGGTCCGCATGCAAGCGTTCGACCACATCGGCCAGATCCACACCCATTCGTGCATCGTAGGCACCCCGCGATCGCCGCCTCTGTGAGCCGCATCGCGCTCCGTGGGTCGACCGGTGCGCGGGTGTGGGCGAAGCCCGGTCTCGGCCGTCATCGGTGGGCTCGGACCGCCGCGAGCGGTAGCGTCGGCGGAATGAAGATTCGTGGAGCGGTCCTGGAGCGGATCGCGGCGCTCGCGCCGTTCGCCGAGTCGGCGCCGATCACCGTGTGTGATCTGGAGCTGCGCGAGCCGGGACCAGGAGAACTCCTGGTCCGGATCGAGGCGGCGGGGCTGTGTCATTCGGACCTGTCGGTGGTGGACGGCAACCGGGTCCGCCCGGTGCCCATGCTGCTTGGCCACGAGGCCGCCGGGAAGGTGGAAGCGGTCGGTCCCGGCGACGGCGATATCGCGGTCGGGCAGCGCGTGGTCATGACCTTCCTGCCGCGGTGTGGCGAGTGCGCCGGGTGCGCGACCGACGGCCGCACGCCCTGTGTGCCCGGCAGCATCGCCAACAATGCGGGCGAGCTGCTCAACGGCGGGCGGCGATTGTCCCGCGACGGCGCCGAGGTGCACCACCACCTGGGTGTTTCCGCTTTCGCCACGCACGCGGTGGTGGATCGCAGGTCGGTGGTGCCGGTCGATGACGACGTGCCTGCCGAGGTCGCTGCCGTCCTCGGCTGCGCGGTGCTGACCGGCGGTGGCGCCCTGCTGAATTCGGCGCGACCGGGTACCGGGGACCGGATCATGGTCGTCGGTCTGGGGGGCGTCGGTATGGCGGCGGTGCTGGTCGCAGTGTCGCTCGCCGCGGAAGGGCACGAGGTGATCGCGGTCGACACCGTGCCGGACAAGCTCGCTCTCGCCCGGGAGTTGGGTGCGCACGCGGCCTATACCCCGGCCGAGATCGCCGAACTCGGTGTGCAGGCCGAGGTGGTGGTGGAGGCGGCGGGCAACGTCCGCGCCTTCGAGACCGCCGTCGCAGCGACCGCGCCCGGCGGCACGACCGTCACCGTCGGGCTACCCGCCCCGGACGCCCGTGCCGCCATCTCTCCGCTGGCGCTGGTCGCCCAAGGCCGTTCCATCGTCGGCAGCTACCTCGGCTCCGCGGTGCCGTCCCGGGACATTCCCGAGTACGTCCGCATGTGGCGGGCGGGACGCCTGCCGGTGGAGCGGCTGGTCTCGGCGCACGTCGGGCTCGACGAAATCAACCGCGCCATGGACGAACTCGCCGCGGGGCACGCCTTGCGCCAGGTCATCGTCTTCGACTGACCCGGCCTGCCGCCGCGCGGCGATCGTTCATCCGGCGGGCCGGTCCATCGCGTCGACGAATCGTTCGAGCAGACGGGCGAAGTCGGCGCGCTCCGCGGGCGTCCAGTCCGCCATGGCGGCGGCCATGGTCGTGCGCCTGCCCTTTCTGGCTTCGGTCACCGCCCGGGTACCGGCGGCGGTGAGGCGCAGGACCGAACGCCGTCCGTCGCGCTGATCGGCGACGCGTTCCAGCAGGCCGGCGGAAACCGCCTGCGCTACCAGGCGACTCGCCCTGGGCTGATCGACGCCGAGCGCCGGAGCGAGTGCGCCGACCGTGGCGGCCGAGCCGTCGGCGACGGCGTCCAGCACACGGAACACGGCGATGGGAATTGCGCCGTCGCTCAGCGCACCGCGCGTCTGCCTGCGCCGGATTCGGACCATCGCCGCTTCCACGGCGACGGTGATCGCGTCGTGGTCGTCCATTACTCCACTCTGTCATGCGCGGAATTCATATGTAGTATTACATCTAATTGTTTCTATGCATACAGAGGAGTGGTGATGGCCATCCAGCGCGGTATCGGTTACTGGCTCGTGGAACTCGATCGGTTGATCAACCAGCGCTTCGACGAAGACCTCGCATCGGGCGGGTTGAGTCGCAGACGCTGGCAGAGCCTGCACTCGCTGGCCGACGGACCGCAGCGCGCCGACGACGTCCGCGACGCGCTCGACACCTTCTGGGCCGACGACTCCGAATGGCCCACCGAACTGGCCGAACTCGTGGCCGCCGGACTGGTCTCCGACGACGCGGGTGTGCTGTCACTGACCGAGCGGGGCCGCGTCACGCACGAGGCGGCCTTCGTCCGGATCGGCCGGCGCAGGCGGCAGATGGCGGAGGGCATCACCGACGAGCAATTCGCCGAGGTGCTGCGGTTGTTGCAGAGGATGGCCGCGAATCTCGCGGGTCCGCAGAGCCGGGAGGCCGGTGAACCGCGGGCGGTGCGATGAACGCCGGGCGGCGGAGGGATCGCGCTCGACCGGGCCCATTAGGCTGATCCCGACCGGAAACGGAACGAGGAGGTGCGGTGACCATTCGGGTCGGAGTGCTCGGAGCGCGCGGCAAAGTCGGACAGGCGATCTGCGCGGCGGTGACGGCGGCGGAGGATCTGGAACTGGTCGCCGCCGTCGACAAGGACGATTCGCTCGAGGCGTTCACCGCGGCGGACACGCAGGTGGTCGTCGACTTCACCCACCCGGACGTGGTGATGGGGAATCTGGAGTTCCTGGTGGCCAACGGCATCCACGCGGTGGTCGGCACCACCGGGTTCGACGAGGCACGATTGACGCGGGTGCGCGGCTGGTTGGCCGCCCGCCCTGATGTCGGTGTGCTGATCGCGCCGAACTTCGCCATCGGCGCGGTGCTGTCCATGCGATTCGCCGAGCAGGCCGCCCGCTTCTTCGAATCGGTGGAGGTCATCGAACTGCACCACCCCAACAAGGCGGACGCGCCCTCCGGCACCGCCTACCGCACGGCAGGCCTGATCGCCGCCGCCAGGGACAAGGCGGGCCTCAACCGCAGTCCCGACGCGACGACGACCGAACTGGAGGGCGCGCGCGGCGCCGACGTGGACGGAGTGCGGGTGCACTCGGTGCGCCTGGCCGGTCTGGTCGCCCACCAGGAGGTGCTGTTCGGCACCCAGGGCGAGACGCTCACCATCCGGCACGACTCCATCGACCGCTCGTCGTTCGCCCCCGGCGTGCTGCTCGGCGTACGGGAGATCGCCGACCGCCCGGGCCTCACCGTCGGACTCGACCCATTCCTGGACCTGTGATCGCACGTCGGCACGCGCGCACTACGCCCGTCGGAGCGAGATCGTGAGCGGCCCGGATCAGGCCGATCGGAAGGGCGGCGGGGAAGTCCTCAAGGTCGTCGCGCTGATCGCGGCCCTCATCCTGGTGCTCGGTTTCTACTTCCTGCTGCTCGGCCGGATCGCGTTCGGCTTGATCGGTTCCGGCGACGTGGCGGCGATCGTGATCGGCGTCGGCGTGCTGATCCTGCCGCTGCTGGGCGTCTGGATCGTCGTGGCCACCGTGCGCGCGGCCCTGGCGCATCAGCACCTGGCGCGGCGCATCCACGACGAGGGCCTCGAGCTCGACACCACCGATCTGCCGCGCCTGCCCTCCGGCCGCATCGAACGCGCGGCGGCCGACGAGCTGTTCGCCACGGTCAAGGCGGAGTGGGAGGCCGACCCGGACAACTGGCGCGTCTCCTACCGCCTCGCGCGCGCCTACGACTACGCGGGCGACCGCACCAGGGCCCGCGAGACCATGCGCCGCGCGGTCGCCCTGGAACGGCACGAGCGCGACACCGCCTGACCGCCGCGCGGGCCGATACCATCGCAGGGTGGCCCGGTTGCTGATCATCCATCACACGCCGTCCCCGCATATGCAGGCGATGTTCGAGGCCGTGGTCTCCGGGGCCACCGACCCCGAGATCGAAGGCGTGGAGGTCGTGCGCCGCGCCGCGCTGGCCGTCACTGCCTCCGACGTGCTCGCCGCCGACGGCTACCTGCTGGGCAGTCCGGCGAACCTCGGTTACATGAGCGGCGCGCTCAAACACGCGTTCGACACGTTCTATTACCCGTGCCTCGATTCCACGCGCGGTCGTCCGTACGGCCTTTACCTGCACGGCAACGAGGGCACCGAAGGCGCCGAGCGCGGGGTGGTGAGCGTCACGACCGGACTGGGCTGGGAACAGGCCGCCGCCGCGGTGGTGATCTCCGGTCCGCCCGCCAAGGAAGACCTACAGCGGTGCTGGGAGCTGGGAGCCACCCTCGCGGCCGGGCTCATGGCCTGAGCATCCCCCGAATTCTGGTGTCTGACCACGGCGCACCATCGACCGGCATACTGTCTGCGGTTGTTGTCGCGGTGGGGATGTGAACGAGTAGCTCGGGATGGGAGAGCCAGGTGACCTGGGCCGAAGGGAACGAGAACGCCCCGCGCCGAATCGGATTGGTCGAGGACCACGAATCGGTCGCCATCGGTCTCGCCGCGATGCTCGCGCCGGAAACCGATCTCGATCTGGTGCTGACCGCCGGCACGGTGCCGGAACTGCTCGCCGCCGCCGACGGCGCGCCGAAGCTGGACCTGGTGGTGCTGGACCTGCGGCTGGCCGACGGGTCCTCGCCCGAGGACAACGTGCGCGCCCTGCGTAACCGCGGTATCGAGGTGCTGGTCTTCACCGGCGCGGACAACGCCTTCCTTGTGCGCGCCGCCGCGCGCGCGGGGGTGCTGGGCGTGGTGCGCAAATCCGAGGACGTGCCGACCGTCGTCGCCGCCGTGCGCCGCGCGGCCGGCGGCGAGCAGGTGGTGACCACCGACTGGGCCGCTGCCATCGACGGCGATCCGCAACTGTCCCATGTGGGCCTGAGCCCGCGTCAGGAGGAAGTGCTCACCCTGTACGCGTCCGGGGAGAAAGCCTCCCGGGTCGCGCGGTTGACCGGTCTGTCCGAGCAGACGGTCAACGACTATCTCGGCCGCATCCGCCAGAAGTACGCCGACGCAGGTCGTCCCGCGCCGACCAAGACCGACCTGTACAAGCGAGCGGTCGAGGACGGTTGGCTGCCGGTTCCCGAGCGGCATCCGCGCGGATGATCGCGTCCAGCATGCTGGACACCGAGTCGCACTCTCGCTCCCTCCCGCTCGACCGGTTCCGTGTGAACCGCTGGCGTCGCCGAGTCGTCGCGCTGTCCAGGGAGAAAGCCTCCGAGGGCGCCGCCGACCGTATCTTGCGAAGGTTCGGCCTGGCCATCGGCATCGCCGGGGTGATCGCCGCGGTCGTCGAGCTGCCAGAGATCGCCGACCAGAGCCGCTTCGTACCGGTCCGGTGGACGGTGGTCGAGGTGGTGCTGGCGTTCGGGCTGTTCCCGGTGCTCGCGATCGTCTCGGTCGGCATGAGCAGGCGGATGATCCAGCGGGTCGCCGGTGCGGCGGCGGTGAGTTTCCTCGCGGCCATGGCGGTGGTTCCGCTGGCGTATGCGGTGCCGGATGCCGAAGGGGCGGCGTCGGTGTGGTTGTACCGGGTGCTGGCGCTGGGCGTCCTCGCGGCGGTGCTCGCTTGGCGTCCGCCGCTCGCCGTGGCGTACCTGGTGGTGGGCGCGGCGTTCAGCGCGCTGGCGAATCTGGTCGTGCTGCGGGAGACCACCGCGCTCGCGCTGCTCGGCGACTTCGCCAGGGCGGCCGGATTGAGCGCGCTGTTCCTGTGGTGCGTGATCTATGCCAGGGCGGCGGCCGTGCGAGTGGATCGCGAGTCGGCGATCGAGAGCAGCCGGGCGGCGGCGGTCGCGGGCGCGGCGGCCCGGGAGCGGGAACGTGCGCGCTTCGCCGCGCTGATCCACGACGCGGTGCTGTCCACCTTGCTGGACGCCTCACGAGCGGGGACCGAGTCACCGGTACTGCGCCGCCAGGCCGAACGGACCCTGGAACAGCTCGACGAGTGCCGGGTGGCCGGGTACGAACCCGACCGCCTGGACGCGCAATCCGCGATCGGGTTCCTCCGCTCCGCCGTGCACGAGGTGAACCCCGGCATCCGGTTCACCACGCGACGCTGGCCCGGGTTCGATGATCTGCATCTGCCGGTGGACGCCGCGAGCACGATCGCGGCCGCACTCGCGGAGGCCGTGCGCAACAGTCTGCGGCACGCCACGGTCGCCGGGCGCGAAGTGCGCCGGACCGTCACAGTGACGATCAGCGCGGGTGGAATTCGCGTGGTGTTCCGGGACGACGGAGCGGGTTTCGACCTGAGTGAGGTGCCGGTCGATCGGCTCGGCATCTCGGTGAGCATCCTTGGCCGCATGCGTCAGCTGGCGGGCGGCGCGGGCTTCGTGGAATCGGAGCCCGGTGAGGGAACGACCGTGACGCTGGTGTGGGGCGGAAATGGCTGAGCGGGAAACCGAATTCGGGCTGCGCGATCTGCTCGGACTGCGGGACCGCGCGGCCTGGCTGTTCCTGGTCGTTCTCGAAGCGACCATCGTGCTGTACATGATCCGGAACTTCTCCGAATCGCCGGTGGCCGCCGCCGTCGCGGCACTGGTCGTGCTCGCGCTGGCCGGTGTCGTGGTGCTGGTGGCGCCGACCGATCCGCTGCCATGGCCCGCGACCGTGTTCGTCGCCGCCTCCGGGCCGCTGGCCACGACCCTGACCTCGTTCGATGTCGAACACGGCTGGTCGAAGCAGGTCTGGACGGCGTTCGCCGCCTCCTATGTGCTCGCTGTGCTGGTGCTGCGCGGACGCTCGGCCGCGGCCTGGCTCGGCGTCGCGGGCATCGGCGTGGTGATCGCCGTGGTCGGTGTGGTGGCAGGCCTGCGGGTGGGCGTCGTCGTCGGCTCGATCGTGCCGGTCGCCACGGTCGCGGGGGTCTCCCTGTTCGCGGCGATCATGCGGCCGACCCAACGTTCGCTGCGGCTGTTGCGCGAGGAGGCGGCCATGCGCGCCGCCGCAGAGGCCTCGATGGCCGCGGAGAACTCCGAACGCACCCGTCAGCTGGCTCGGCTGGACGCGGTGGCGCGCCCGATCCTGGAACGCATCGCCGACGGGGAGGAACTCACCGCCGCGGAGCGGGAACAGTGCAGGCTCCTGGAAGCCGAACTGCGCGACGGCCTGCGGGCCCCGCAGCTGGCCACCGATCAACTCAGCAGCGCCGCCCGCGGAGCCCGCTCCCGCGGCGTCGAGGTGATCCTGCTCGACGACGGCGGTTTCACCGGCGTCCCGCATCGGGTGCGCAGGCAAGTGATCGACGCCGCCACCCGGGAACTGGACGCCGCGAACGACGGTTCGGTCACCGTCCGCATCCTCCCGACCGGCCGCCGCATCCTGGCCACCGTCCTGGCCACCGCGTCGGACCGGGACCGCCGCACCGAGATCGACACCACCGGCGCGGTGACCGTCTCGACCTGACGGCGCGATCCTGTCGGTGCCTCGTGGCATGGTTGCCAGTCATGCGGAAGATGGGTGCGGCGGCGGCGCGGCGAACGGCGTTGGCGGCGCAGGGTTTCGGGGTGCGCCGCCCCGGGCGGGCGACGCGGCGGACGGTGCTCGGGGTCTTGGACAGGACCCAGTTGCTGCAACTGGATTCGGTGTCGGCGGTGGTGCGGGCGCATTACGCGCCGGTGTTCAGCCGGATCGGGCCCTACGATCGCACCCTGCTGGATCAGGCAGCGTGGAGCAACGGCGCGCGGCGGCCCCGGGCGCTCGTCGAGTACTGGGCGCACGAGGCCGCGCTCATCCCGGTCGAGGACTGGCCGCTGTTGCGCTGGCGGATGCGGCGCTATGAGCACGGGCGTTGGTCCGGCATGCGCAAGGTGGTCGAGCGCAATCCGACGCTGGGCAAAGACATCCTGGACGTGATCACCGCGGTGGGCCCGGCCACCGCGGGTGAGGTGGAGCGCCACTTGGAGTTGGACAAGCCGCGGCCGAAGGGCACGTGGTGGAATCTCAGCGATACGAAGATGATCTGCGAGCAACTGTTCGCGGCGGGCGCGCTGTCGGTAGCGACCCGGGTGGGCTTCGCCAGGCACTACGACCTGACCGAGCGGGTGCTGCCCGCGGAGGTGCTGGCGCGCGACGTCGCCGAACCCGACGCCGTCCGTGAGTTGGTGCTTCGCGCGGCCACCGCGCACGGCATCGGCACGGAAGCGGACCTGCGCGACTATTACCGTCTTCATCGCACCCAGACCGAACCCGCCATCGCCGACCTGGTCGACGCTGGTGAGCTGATCCCGGTGGAGGTACCGGGCTGGGGGAAACCGGCCTATCTGCGGTCGGGCGCCGCGACACCGCGGCGCGTCGAAGGTGCCGCGCTGCTGTGCCCGTTCGACCCGCTGATCTTCTTCCGCGCCCGCACGGAACGGATTTTCGACTTCCACTACCGCATCGAGATCTACACCCCGGAACACAAACGGGTGCACGGCTATTACGTCTTCCCGTTCCTGCTCGACGGTGAACTCGTCGGTCGGGTCGACCTGCGCGCGGAACGCGCGAACGGACGGTTGTGGGTGCCCGCCGCGTTCGCCGAACCCGGATACGACACCGCGGCCACCGCGCACGCCCTCGGTGGCGCGCTGCGCGAACTTGCCGATTGGCTCGAACTGGACGAGGTCGCCATCGGCGACCGCGGCAACCTGGCCGCGTTGCTGTAGCGCGACTGGGTCAGATGTCGCGTTTGGGCCCGTAGCCGCGCATCTGGTCGCGCAAGGCCCCGTGCACAGCGCTGGACAGCCACGAGTTCAGGGACTGACCGCTCTGTGCGGCAGCCTCTTCCGCGCGCGCTTTCATCTGCTCCACCAACCGCAGCGTGACCCGGCTGATGTCTCCGGTCATCTCCTCGAAGGTGGGGTGCTCATCGCCCACCGTGCTCTTGCGCACATCGATGGAAGCGTCCGTGCCGTCGATCGACACGTGCACCGTACGGTCACCCAGCGCGGCGCTGACCTCGGCGGCGAGGTCCGACAGCGCGGCGAGCAGGACCAAGCGGGCCGAGCCTTCGGTAGCCGCGGCCAGGGCCGCCGCCGTGGCCTGCGTCTTCTCGTCGCCGAGCGCCGCGGCCGCGATCAGGTCCTCACGCAGCCGACTGGTGTACTTGTTCAAATCCATGACATCAGTGTGACGTCATATGTGATGTCGAGCAAGGGTTGGTATGACATCAGCGCGCCGCCGTCGATATGGATTCGCGTCTGTGTTGCGGCCTGATCGCCGACGACGGTGTCGAGGGCGTGTCCCAGACCGGGTAGCCTTTCTGACCATGACGAACGGTGAATCGACGCCAACGGAGCTGCGTGCGTCCGGCACGGTAGGTGTCGCGATGGTGACCCCCTTCAGCGCCGACGGCAAGCTCGACGTCGATGCCGGGGTCGCGCTCGCGGCCCGCCTGATCGACCGTGGTGTCGACCTGCTCGCGATCTCGGGAACCACCGGTGAATCGCCGACCACCACCGAATCGGAGAAAGCGGATCTGCTGCGCGCCGTCGTCGATGCCGTGGGCGAGCGCGCGACCGTGATCGCGGGCGCGGGCACCTACGACACCGCGCACTCGATCGAACTCGCGCGCAACGCGCAGCGCGCGGGTGCGCACGGTTTGCTCGTGGTGACGCCGTACTACTCCCGGCCCTCCCAGGAGGGGCTGATCGCTCATTTCACCGCCGTCGCGGATGCCACCGACCTGCCGGTGACCTTGTACGACATCCCCGGGCGGTCGGTGGTGCCGATCGCCAGTGACACCATCCGCAAGCTGGCCGAGCATCCGCGCATCGTCGCGGTCAAGGACGCCAAGGGCGACCTGAACATGGGCGCCGAACTCATCGCGAGCACCGGCCTGACCTTCTACTCCGGCGACGACGCGCTCAACCTGCCGTGGCTGTCGGTCGGCGCGGCCGGATTCATCAGCGTCATCGGACATCTCGCGCCCGAACGGTTGCGCGGCCTGCTGGAAGCGTATACGGCGGGCGAGGTCGTGCGCGCCCGCGAGATCAACACCACGCTGCTGCCGTTGCACGCCGCGATGGCCAGGCTGGGCGGTGTCGCGATGAGCAAGGGTGGCCTGCGGCTGCTCGGCGTGGAGGTCGGGGAGCCGCGGTTGCCCCAGCTGATGCCGACCGGTGAGCAATTGGAAGCGCTCGCCGCCGACCTGCGCTCGGCGGGGGTGCTCTCGTGAGCGAGTCCCTACCCCGTCGCCGCCGCAGCGCCTCCCGCCCCGCGGGAGCGCCCGCCCCCTCCGCGGTACCGGCCGAGCAGCCGACGCCTGCCGCGTCGCCGGAGACCGCCGCACCCTCTCGGCCCGCGTCCGAGGAGACCACGATGGACGTCGCTGCGGCCGTCCCCGCCAAGGAGAACGCTGCTCCGGTCGTCTCCGCCAAGGAGACCGCGCCCGCGCAGTCGCGCCGGGAGCCCAAAGCGCAGAACGCGTCGCCCCGACGACCGGCCCGCGGCCGCGGCCAGTCCGGCGCTCGGCGGGCCGAAGCTCCGCAGCCGCAGGCGGCTCCGGTCGCCGCGCACGACCGTCTCGGCGCCCCGCCCGCCCTGCCCGAGAACGGCCTGCGCGTGTTCGCCCTCGGCGGCATCGGCGAAATCGGCCGCAACATGACGGTCTTCGAGTACGGCGGCAAACTGCTGATCGTCGACTGCGGTGTGCTGTTCCCGGAGGACCAGCAGCCGGGTGTCGACCTGATCCTGCCGGACTTCCGCCCCATCGAGGGCCGGATCGACGACGTGGTCGCCGTCGTGCTCACCCACGGTCACGAGGACCACATCGGCGCGGTGCCGTTCCTGCTGCGGCTGCGGCCCGACATCCCGGTCGTCGGCTCGAAGTTCACCCTCGCGCTGGTCGCCGCGAAATGCCGGGAACATCGCCTGCATCCGAAGCTGGTCGAAGTGACCGAGGGGCAGCACACCACGCACGGCCCGTTCGGCTGCGAGTATTTCGCGGTCAACCACTCCATTCCCGACGCGCTCGCCGTCGCCATCCGCACGCCGGCCGGCGTCGCGCTGCACACCGGTGACATCAAGCTCGACCAGCTCCCGCTGGATGGGCGGCTCACCGATCTGGCCGGTTTCTCCCGGCTCGGCGACGAGGGCGTCGACCTGTTCCTGGTGGACTCCACCAACGCCGAGGTCCCCGGCTTCGTCACACCGGAACGCGAGATCGGCGGCGTGCTGGACTCGGTCATCGGCAAGGCCCGCGGCCGGGTTATCGTCGCGTCCTTCGCCAGTCACGTGCACCGCATCCAGCAGGTCGTCGACGTGGCCCAGCAGTACGGGCGGCGGGTGTGCTTCGTCGGACGCTCGATGGTCCGCAATATGCAGATCGCCCAGGACCTGGGCTATCTCACCGTGCCCGACGGCGTGGTCGTCGACCTCGACGCCGCCGCGACCCTGCCCAGCCACCGCCTGGTGCTGATCTCAACGGGTTCGCAGGGCGAGCCGCTGTCGGCGCTGTCGCGGATGGCGCGCGGCGACCACCGGCAGATCAACATCCGGCCCGACGACCTGGTGGTGCTGGCCTCCTCGCTGATCCCCGGCAACGAGAACTCGGTGTTCGCGGTGGTCAACGGCCTGGCCCGGCTCGGAGCCACGGTGGTCACCCAGCAGAACGCCAAGGTGCACGTCTCCGGGCACGCCTCGGCGGGAGAGCTGCTGTACCTGTACAACGCGGTACGCCCGACCAACGCGATGCCGGTGCACGGCGAGTGGCGCCACCTGCGCGCGAACGCGGCGCTGGCGGTCGCGACCGGCGTGCCGGAGGAGCGGGTGGTGCTCGCCGAGGACGGCGTGGTGGTCGACCTGGTGGACGGCATCGCCTCGGTCGTCGGCCGGGTCCCGGTGGGCCACGTATACGTCGACGGACTGTCGGTGGGCGATGTCGGGGAGTCGACGTTGTCCGACCGGCTGGTCCTCGGTGAGGGCGGTTTCATCGCGATCACCGTGGCCATCGACGAGACCACCGGCAAGGCGGTGAGCACACCGGAGATCAGCGGACGCGGCTTCTCCGACGATCCCACCGCCCTGCTCGGCGCGGCGGAACTGGTGGAAGCCGAACTGCTGCGGCTGGCGGGCGAGGGTGTGACCGACATCCACCGGATCGCCCAGGGTGTGCGCCGCGTGGTCGGCCGCTGGGTGGCCGACACCTATCGTCGTCGGCCGATGATCGTGCCGACCGTCATCGGCGTCTGATCTTCCGGAAATCGAAAAGCGCCGGACAGCTCGGCTGTCCGGCGCTTTTCGCTGGTTCGGGACCGGTTACTCCTGGCAGGCGGCGGATTCGATCTTCGCGCTCTTGACGATGTTGCAGGCGAAGGTGTGATCGACCTTCCATTGGCCGCCCTCGGACACGAACTGGATGAACGCGTCGTCCACCGGGGTGCCGTCGATGGTGACCTTGGCGTCGGCCTTGAGCTTGTTGTCCTTCGGGTCGCCCACGTTGGTGACCTCGACGGCGACCTTCTGCTTCTTCGCGGCCTCGACGAGGTTGGCGACCAGATAGGGATCCTGCTCGGCGGCCTGGATCCAGCTGATCTTCTCCTCGTTGGGCACATTCGGGTCGAACGCCTTCTGCAGCCGCTCGTTCAATTGCTGCACGGAGGGCTTGGGCAGTGCGGGTGAGGACGGCGTGGTCGGCGCGGAGCCGGCCTCCTTGTCGCCCTTGTCCGAGCCACCCTCCAATTCACCCGCCGCGTGGCTGGGGTTGGCGCTGGTGCTCGGGGACGAGGAGTCGTCATTGGAGGCGCAGGCGGTCAGCGAGCAGGCGACTGCGGTGAGGACGACGGCCACGGTGGTCCGGAAAATGCGGTGCTTCACGATGTTTCCTTCGACTCGAAGTCCGGGCGTCAGCCGTGGTTGGACGTGCAGTTCCAGTGCACGATGTAGGCGTCGGAATCGTTGCGCGCCAGGGCTTGGCCCTGCGCGCTGCGGCGCGACGACGCGTACCCCCAACTCCAGGTGCCGGTGTCACCGGAGTACGCCACGGCACCGCAGCCGTTGCGGAACCAGACCACCGACTGGCAGTCCGCTGCGCCGCAGGAGCTCACGGCGCGCTGCTGTGCGGCAGCCGAGTTCGGGTAGTCGTAGGAGTACCCGATCAAACCGGTGGAGGTGGACAGCGCGATCGCGCCGTAGTTGTTGGTGTAGGCGTTCGCGGCGGGCGCGCTGACAGCCAGCGCGGCACCTACCGCCGCGAGCGCGGCCACACCGGTAGCAAACTTCTTCACGAGGATTTGCCCCTTCTTGTCATAAGGCCCACGACCCGATGGGCCGAGTGACAAGGTACAGAGCCGACTCTCATTGCGCTAGCCGGAGAATTCCCGGCATAGGGAGCGCGAACGCCGAGAACCCGCGGGGTGGCACCGCGCTACCGGTGACCCGCGGGGCGTCGCGTCGTGCGGCGGTGTGGCCGGGTCGTCGGTATGTTCGGGGGTGTGACTATGGCACAGCGGGAACGCCGGGGACTCGTCGAAGCGATGGCGGCGGCGGGGCCGGACGCGCGCACGCTCTGCGGCACGTGGACGGTGCGGGACTTGGCCGCGCACTTGGTGGTTCGCGAACGCCGGCCCGACGCCGCTGGAGGCATCATGGTGAAGCCGCTGGCGGGGTATCTCGACCGCGTGCAGGCGAAGGCGGCGAACAAGCCGTTTTCCGAACTGCTGGAGCAGGTGCGGACCGGTCCGCCGTGGTGGTCGCCGCTGCGTCCGCTCGACGCGGTGGTCAATCTGTCGGAGATGTTCGTGCATCACGAGGACGTGCGCCGCGCCGAGCCGGGTTGGCAGCCACGCGAACTGCCCGCCGCCGACGAGGACCGGCTGTGGTCCATGCTGCGCAAGACGGCCAGGATGGCCTACCGCAAGGCGCCGGTCACGGTCGAGCTGGTGACGCCGGACGGCAGGCGCACGGTGGTGCGGTCGGCGTCCGAGGACGTTGTCACGCTGACCGGTAGGCCCTCGGAACTGGTGCTGCACGCCTTCGGGCGGGACGAAGTCCGGTTGGAGACCGCCGGATCCCCGGAGGCCGTCCGGGCGGTGCTCGAGGCAGACCGGTCGGTCTGATCCGAGCGTCATCGCTGGGTCGCGGAGGTCCCGGTGACCGGCGGAAAACAGCGCGCGGCGCTTCGGTACCAGTGTTGCGGATGGTCCGGATGGGGCGATTGCGGCTAGCCTGGGGCCATGGCAGGTAAGTCCCGCAGCACCCCGACGACTCGGGCGCGGGCGGGATCGGCGCGGGGGAGGGCCACCACGGCACGGTCTCGCGCGGCCACGCCCCGCGCGGCGACGCCCCGCGCCGCCACGCCCAGAACGACCGCAGCGCCCCGCAGGCGTAGCTCCGCGGCCCGGCGTCCGGCGCGCCGCCCGTCGAACACCGCTCCGCTCGCGGTGATCACGCGCGGTATCGGCAGCGGCTGGACCATGCTGGCCCGTGGGCTCGGCGCGACCACGCGCACGCTGAGCCGCGCGGGCGAGATCGAACACGGACATCGGCGCGACGGCGCGGCGCTGGCACTGATCGCACTGAGCGCCGTGATCGCGGCGGCGGTCTGGTTGTCGGCAGGCGGGCCGATCGGCCACTGGGTGGAGGACGTGATCCGCGCGATCGCCGGATCGGCCTCCGCCACACTGCCGTTCGTCGCCTCCGGGATCGCGGTCGTCCTGATGCGTACCGAACCGCGCCCCGAGATCCGACCGCGGCTGGTGCTCGGCGGCTTGCTGATCGGCTTGCCGCTCCTCGGGCTGTGGCACATCGCCGCGGGCGCGCCCACCGACGCGCACGGGCGTTCCCGTGCCGCCGGCTTCGTCGGTTTCGTCACCGGCGGGCCCATGACCAACGGCCTCACCGCCTGGCTCTCGGTCCCGATCCTGTTGCTGGCCATCGTCTTCGGCGCGCTGCTGGTGACCGGGACGACCGTGCGCGAGGTGCCGGAGAAGCTGCGGCGATACTTCGGCACCGAGACCGGTGGCGACGACTACGGCGAATTCGACGGCGAATACCGGGATTACGACCCGGCAGACTACGACGCCGACGGCTTCCCGGTGCATCGCACCACCGCCAAGCGGCGCGGTCGAACGCCCGCGGAGAACTACCCGCCCGACGAGTTCGGCGACCCCGACGCGGTCACCGAGGCGCTCGGCGAACCACCACTGCGCGACGCCAAGCAGATTCCGGTCGAGGAACCCGCGCCGAAACCGAAGCCGAGGAAGCAGCGTCCCGCCGCGGTGGTGGAGGATCAGACGCCACCGCCGCCGCAACCGCAGCAACTGGAGTTCGTCCCCGATCGCGAGGTCGAAGGCGATTACACCCTGCCGCCGTTGTCGTTGCTGACCGACGGGGATCCGCCCAAGAAGCGCAGCGCCGCCAATGAATCGATGATCGAGGCGATCACCGAGGTGCTGGTGCAGTTCAAGATCGACGCCGCCGTCACCGGGTTCGTCCGCGGCCCCACGGTCACGCGCTACGAGGTAGAGCTCGGGCCCGGCGTGAAGGTCGAGAAGATCACCGCGCTGGCGCGCAATATCGCCTACGCCGTCGCGACGGAGAACGTCCGGCTGCTCGCGCCGATCCCCGGCAAGTCCGCCGTCGGCATCGAGGTGCCGAACGCAGATCGTGAGCTGGTCCGGCTGGCCGACGTGCTGAAGGCGCCCAGCACCCGCACCGACCACCACCCGCTGGTGATCGGTCTGGGCAAGAACATCGAGGGCGAGTTCGTCTCGGCGAACCTGGCCAAGATGCCGCACCTGCTGGTCGCGGGCTCCACCGGTTCGGGTAAGTCGAGCTTCGTGAACTCGATGCTGGTGTCGCTGCTGCAGCGGGCGACGCCCGACGAGGTCCGCATGATCCTGATCGACCCGAAGATGGTGGAACTGACGCCCTACGAGGGCATCCCGCACCTGATCACGCCGATCATCACCCAGCCGAAGAAGGCCGCGGCCGCGCTGGCCTGGCTGGTGGAGGAGATGGAACAGCGCTACCAGGACATGCAGGCCAACAAGGTGCGCCACATCGACGACTTCAACAAGAAGGTGAAGTCGGGAGCGATCACCGCGCCGCTGGGTAGCGAGCGGGTATACCGGCCCTACCCGTACATCCTGGCCATCGTCGACGAGCTGGCCGATCTGATGATGACCGCTCCGCGCGACGTGGAGGACGCCATCGTCCGCATCACCCAGAAGGCCCGTGCGGCGGGCATTCACCTCGTGCTGGCCACGCAGCGGCCGTCGGTGGACGTGGTGACGGGTCTGATCAAGACCAACGTGCCCTCCCGGCTGGCCTTCGCCACCTCGTCGCTGACCGACTCCCGCGTCATCCTCGACCAGCCGGGTGCGGAGAAGCTGATCGGCATGGGTGACGGCCTGTTCCTGCCGATGGGCGCGGGCAAGCCCACCCGGTTGCAGGGTGCGTTCATCAGCGACGAGGAGATCCACGGCGTCGTCGAGTTCACCAAGAACCAGGCCGAGCCGGAATACCAAGAGGGCGTGACCGCCGCGAAGGCCGGGGAGAAGAAGGACGTCGACCCCGACATCGGCGACGATCTCGACGTCTTCCTGCAGGCGGTGGAACTCGTGGTCACTTCGCAGTTCGGGTCCACCTCCATGCTGCAGCGCAAGCTGCGCGTCGGTTTCGCCAAGGCGGGGCGGCTGATGGACCTCATGGAGACCCGCGGCGTGGTCGGTCCGAGCGAGGGTTCCAAGGCGCGTGATGTGCTCGTGAAACCCGATGAGCTGGAAGGGTTGCTGTGGTCGATCCGCGGCGGCGGGGACGACGGCGATGCGGAGCCGCCGGAGTGATCCGGCTGGTTCCCTCGGCGAGATTCGAACTCGCATCTCCCGGAATCTAGGTCCGGCGCCTCTACCGATTGGGCTACGAGGGATGGGTCGGAATTCCGACCTGGGGGATCGGCACGGACGGAGGGATTCGAACCCCCGGCCCGCGGTTTTGGAGACCGCTGCTCTACCGGCTGAGCTACGTCCGTTCGTACGAAAAGGGGCCACTCCTCGGCGGTCGGCCGCGGAGTGACCCCTGCGTACGGGTCTGCGAAAGACACGTTCAGGGGCGGCTCCGCGCGCTCATCCGCCACGCGAATGGGGCCGATAGCACGGCGCGGGCATACGACTCGCGGGCATCGCTCGGCAACTCCCGCCGCCGCACCGTCCCGGTCATCGTCTCGCCTTCCTGTGGTCTGATCTTCGCCGCTCAGAAACTAGCATCGGATGCCGGTGTCGGGAACCGATTTTGCTTCGCCGACGACCCTACCTGGTTCAGTTCTCCCGGCCCTGAAGGGTATAGCTCGACGGCCGGTCTTTCCGGGTGCCGGGTCAGCCGCCCTTCGCCGTCCGGGCCCGCTGGCATCAGGCCGGGCAACACCGGTCGTCGGGGCGACGAAGCCGCGCAAGCGAGAGCGTGTCGCCGCCCATGTGGCATCGCAGGCGCCCACCGCGCAGTCCGGCGACGTCGCCGACGCAGGGCGCGGATCGAAGTGCACTACGACGCCGAAGACGGGCGGGTCCGTCGAGATGCGATGCATCGCCCGGTCGGCAAATCCCGCGCGTGCGGGCGCGCGTTCGTCGGGGTCCGCGCGGTTCAGGGTGCGGTACTCGTCGGTCACGCTGGAGGACGGTGGGAACGAAACGTCGGCTGAACGCATGTGGAATTATGGGCGGCAATCACCCCGCTACTCAGCCTTAACGGACAAAGCGGGCATTATGGACATCATGATCTTCGCTACCGATCGGCATGCCACATGCACGTAACCGCACTCGAATGGGCCATCACCGTCGTGGTGATCCTCGGATTGTTCGTCTTCGACTTCTTCGCCCACGTCCGTACCCCGCACGAGCCGTCGTTCCGCGAATCCGGATTCTGGTCCGCGGTCTACATCGGGCTGGCGCTGCTGTTCGGCGGGGTGGTCGCCTGGCAGTGGGGCTCCACCTATGCGGGGGAGTACTACGCGGGCTTCGTGACCGAGAAGGCGCTCTCGGTGGACAACCTGTTCGTGTTCCTGATCATCATGTCCACCTTCGCCGTGCCGCGGATCTACCAGCAGAAGGTTCTGCTGATCGGCATCGTGCTCGCCCTGGCCATGCGCGGTGCGTTCATCGCCGTCGGCGCGGCCGCGATCAGCGCGTTCAGCTGGGTCTTCTACCTGTTCGGGCTCTTCCTCGTCTACACAGCGGTCAAGCTGCTGCGCGAAAGCGGCCACGAGGTCGAAGTCGAGGAGAAACGCGACAGCCGGATCGTCGCGCTGGCCAAGCGCGTGCTGCCGACCACCGACGAATACGACGGCGACAAGCTGGTCACCAGGATCGACGGACGCCGGGCCGTCACGCCGCTGCTGCTGGCGTTGCTGGCGATCGGGTTCGCCGATCTGCTCTTCGCGCTGGACTCGATCCCGGCCATCTACGGCCTGACCGAGCAGCCCTACCTCGTCTTCACCGCGAACGCGTTCGCGCTCATGGGCTTGCGGCAGCTGTACTTCCTGATCGGCGGGCTGCTCGACCGGCTGGTCTACCTGTCCTACGGACTGGCCGCGATACTCGCGTTCATCGGCGTGAAGCTGGTGCTGCACGCCCTGCACGAGAACACGCTGCCGTTCGTCAACGGCGGCCAGCACGTCGCGGTCCCGGAGATCTCCACGCCCGCCTCGCTGGGCGTCATCTTGGGCATCCTGGTGGTCGCGACGGTCGCCAGCCTGCTGCGGACGCGCGTGCGCGCCGACCGTTAGCCGGTCAAGACGCGAAGGCGCCGAAGACCGGGGCCCACTCCACGGCGCGGACGTCGTCGATCAGGTTCTCCCTGGCGAACGGATCCTGGGCGAGCAGGTCCTTCAACTGCCCCGCGTCCTCCGAGCGGAAGATCAGCAGCGCTCCGGACCCATCCGGGTACGGACCGCTGCTGAGCAGGGCGCCCGACTCGAGCAGGCCGGCCAGCCAGGCCCGGTGCTCGGGACGGTGCGCGTCCCGGCCGGCGATGGTGGACTCGGAGTAGACGTAGTGGACGGCGAAGATCGGCACGGGTATCGCTTTCCTGTGGGGACGGACTCAGAGCGTCAGCAGCATCCGAGTATTGCCGAGAGTGTTCGGCTTCACATAGCTCAGATCGAGGAACTCGGCCACGCCGGTGTCGTAGGAACGGCACATCTCGGCGTACACCTCGGCGGTGACCGGGGTGCCGTCGATCTCGACGAAGCCGTGCCTGCCGAAGAACTCCACCTCGAAGGTCAGCACGAACAGCCGCTGCAACTCGAGTTCGCGGGCCACCGCGACCAGTCGCTGCACGATGAGCTTGCCCACACCGGAGCCCTTGACGTCGGGGTGCACCGCGACCGTGCGCACCTCCCCGAGGTCGGCCCACAGCACATGCAGCGCGCCGCACCCGACGACGCGGCCGTCCAATTCGGCGACCCAGAACTCCTGCACCGCCTCGTAGAGGGTGACCAGGTTCTTCTCCAGCAGGATCCGGCCCGCGTAGACGTCGATGAGGCGCTTGATCTCGGGCACATCGGAGGTTCGCGCGCGTCGGACGACCGGGAGGGAGCTCTGCGCGGCAGAAGCCGCGCCCGGATACGCGTCGCTGGTCGAACCACCTAATGGTCCCCGAGAGGTCATGGGGTGCACAGTAGTCGGCCCGGCTACCGATACTCTGAACGTGTGCCGCGGATCAACTCCTTCAGCTCATCGCGTCGTGCCGAGTGGCGCGCTGCGATGACGAGGCGGCCGTGACCGAGCCTGTCGCCGGTGAGGCGAAGGCATGAGCGTACAACCCGACGAGACGGACCGCCCCTGGAACGCGCCCGCCCCGCTCCGTCCCGGCTTCGCACCCGCGCAGGCCGAGACCGGGCCGCCGCTGCTGAACATCGCGAACGTGCTCACCATGCTGCGCATCGCGATCGTGCCGCTGTTCGTCGCGGCGCTGTTCGTCGGGGATGGCCACGACACCGGATGGCGAATCGCCGCCGCGGCGCTGTTCGGCCTCGCCGCGATCACCGACCGGTTCGACGGGCAATTGGCCCGCAAATACGGCCTGGTGACCGATTTCGGCAAACTGGCCGATCCCATCGCGGACAAGGCGCTGATCGGGTCCGCGGTGATCGGGCTGTCCCTGCTCGGTGATCTGGCCTGGTGGATCACCCTGGTGATCTGCGGACGTGAGATCGGCGTCACACTGCTGCGTTTGATCGTGGTGCGGCGCGGCGTGATCCCGGCCGGACGCGGCGGCAAGCTCAAGACGCTGGTCCAGTCCCTGGCGATCGCCATGGTGCTGTTGCCGCTGTCCGGCTGGTCGGCCGGGATCGGCATGCCGCTGATGTACCTGGCGGTCGCGCTGACCGTGGGCACCGGACTGGACTACGTCGGTCAGGCGGCCCGGGTGTGGTTCGCGGGCGGCCCAGGGCGGACGCGCGGCGTATGAGCGATCCGCTGATCGCGGACGTGCCCGCCGTCGATCTCGTGCGTGCACTGGTGACCGTGCGGCAAACCGTGGCCACCGCCGAATCCCTGACGGCGGGCCTGCTCGCGGCGACCATCGCCGGGGTGCCCGGCGCCAGCGCGGTGCTGCGCGGCGGTCTGGTGGTGTACGCCACGGACCTCAAGCACAGCCTCGCCGGTGTCGACGCGGAGGTCCTCGCGACCGAGGGACCGGTGGCGGCGAGCACCGCCGAACAGCTGGCCGTCGGCGCCCGCACGCGCTGCGGCGCGGACTGGGGGGTCGGCCTGACCGGCGTCGCGGGCCCCGATTCGCAGGACGGGCATCCGGTCGGCACGGTCTTCCTCGGACTTGCCGGTCCCGGGCATACCGAAGTGATGCGGTTGAAACTCCCCGGCGACCGGTGGACGATCAGAATCGGTGCGACGCGCACGGCGGTGTCGGAATTGCTGCGGTGTGTGCGGGAGGCGGGCTCGGGTCCGGCCGACCGCGTCGGGCGGAGCGGCTGAGGTGTCCCGGACGGGAACCAACCGCCCCGGCTCCGACGTTGTGCCAGAAAGAACGGCATACGTGGGGTCGAGAATCGTGTCGGCCCTGCGACCGGGAGCGAAGGAGAACGAGATGACGCTGCTGCGAGAGGCCATCGGGGACAGTCTGCGGCGTGCGCGTCTCGCCCAGAACCGGACGTTGCGCGAGGTGTCGACCTCGGCGCGGGTCAGCTTGGGCTATCTCTCCGAAGTCGAGCGCGGTCGCAAGGAGGCCTCCAGCGAACTGCTGGCCGCCATCTGCGAAGCGCTGGACGTCCCGCTGTCACGGGTGCTGTGGGATGTGAGCACGCTCATGGCGGGGGCCGACGGTCCGATGGCCGGTTCGCCCGCGGACGACGCCGCGGCCGCGGCCGCCGTCGAGTCGGAGCGGACGGCGGCCGAGCCCGCGGCGCAGGACGAATCCGCGCCCGCTCCGGCGACGGCGAGCATGTCTGCGGCCGACGCGGCCGCGCGGCCGCTGCCGCTGGCGGAGGACACGCGGATCGTCATCCCCGCTCCGCGATCGGACATGCTGGTCCTGGTGAAGGGCGTGTGACGCGCTACGAGACGTGGCCACGGCGGCAACGCTGCGGGCCGCCGCGGAAAGCGGATAGATTCTCCCCAGGCGTCGATTGGGCCGGGTTCGCCCGGCCCGGGTGCCGCATGATGGAGGATAGGCACATATCGGGTGCGTGACGGTCGCGCACTGGAGTCGCGCCGGAGCGCGGCATGTCAGATGGAGGCGGGATCAATCGATGGCTAGTCCGTTCGTCAAGGCCTGGAAATACCTGATGGCCCTCTTCGATTCGAAGATCGAGGAGCACGCGGACCCGAAGGTCCAGATTCAGCAGGCTATCGAGGAAGCCCAGCGGCAGCACCAGGCCCTTTCCCAGCAGGCCGCGTCGGTCATCGGCAACCAGCGTCAGCTGGAGATGAAGCTGAACCGGCAACTGGACGAAGTCGAGAAGCTCAACGCCAACGCGCGCCAGGCCGTCCTGCTGGCCGACCAGGCCACCGCGGCGGGCGACACCGAGAAGGCGATCCAGTACACCAACGCCGCCGAGGCGTTCGCCGCGCAACTGGTCACCGCCGAGCAGTCCGTCGAGGACCTGAAGGTCCTGCACGACCAGTCGCTGCAGGCGGCGGCCCAGGCCAAGAAGGCCGTGGAGCAGAACGCGATGCTGCTGCAGCAGAAGGTCGCCGAGCGCACCAAGCTGCTCAGCCAGCTGGAACAGGCGAAGATGCAGGAGCAGGTCTCCGCCTCGCTGCAGCAGATGGATTCGACGCTGTCGGCGCCGGGCAGCACGCCGAGCCTGGACGCGGTCCGCGAGAAGATCGAGCGCCGCTACGCCAACGCGCTGGGTGCCGCCGAACTCGCGCAGAACTCGGTGCAGGGCCGGATGCTCGAGGTGCAGCAGGCCAGCATCCAGATGGCCGGGCACAGCAAGCTGGAGCAGATCCGCGCGTCCATGCGGGGCGACCAGCTGCCGGCCGGTGGCGCCCAGCCCGCCATCAATCCGGCGCAGGCGAATTCGGCACCACCGCAGATGAACAAGGGGCAGGCCGCGCAGCAGTAACCGCCGCCGACCGGGCGTTCGGCCAACGCGTGTCGGTGGGGGCTGGTTCACTGGAAGACAAGGCGTGGGGACCCGACCGGCCGGCCGTCGGCCGAGTCGGGTCTCGGTCTGTCCGATGTGTGCTACCGGTGGGAGAGAAGGTATGAGCGGCAGTGTATTTCGCGAGCGGCAGCTCGACGCGCGGCGCCTGCGCGAGTCGGCGATGATCCGGGCACAAGCCGCGCTCGCGCCACAGCCGGGCAGCCTGCCGGACAGCCTTCGCGAAGTCGGCGAGAACGCGCTCGTCGCCGTGCGGCGCTGGGCCGATCCGCGGGAGCGTGAGCTGCGCCGCCGCCGCAGGGCTCGCAGGCGCAGCTTCCAGCTGGGCACCGTGTCCGGCCTCACCACGGCGGGAACCGTTGGCCTCGTTGTCGTTTCCGCGCCGGTGTGGGCCGTGGTCATGGTCGGCGGCGGCGCGGTCGCGCTGGTCACCGGTGCGGCGCTGAGCACTCGCCGCTATCTGCGGCTGCGGGGCGCACCGCTGCCGCAGGCGGCGTTCATTCCGCGCAAGCAGCCGCCGCTGTGGTCGATCGCGCGCCCGTCGATCGCGCGTCTGGTGCGCGCGGAGAAGGCCTTGCACGGGATGGGCGTTCAGATCGCTCGCTCGCATCGGCTGCCCCCGGACGAACTGGCCGACATGCTCGAGACGGCCGCCTCGGGCGCGGCGGCGCTGCACGCGCTGGCCGCCGACATCACGGCGATGGAACAGGGCCTCGGCGCCATGGGAAGCGCGAATTCGCCCGCGGCGGTGGCACTCACCGAGAACCTCCGGCTGACCTCCGCCAGGCTCGACACGGGCGTCGCGGAGTACGAGCAGGTCGTCGCCGCGGCGGCCCGGATTCTCGCGGTTCCGGAGAATACCGTGGTGCGCCACCACTTCGACACCATCGTGTCGGATCTGCGCCACGCCTCCGACCGGCTGGACGGGTGGGCCCAGGCCCTCATCGAGGTGGCCGACAAATCGGTGCCCGCGTCGCCGCGGCCACCGATCTGATCGGACCCGTTTCAGTTCTGCCGGTCCCGGCGGCGAAGTTCCTCGGCCCGGGCGCGAAACGCCGCGCCCATCAGTTCTCGGCTCTCGGCCATGAGATCGAGCACCTCCCAGGACGCCTTACGGGCGGCCGATCCGACGATCCCCGCGATCGCCGAACCGTGCCGCCGTGCCGCGGCCGCGAGTTCCTGCGCCAGCTCGTTCGTGTTTTCCATCGAGTCCCGGCCGTTACCTGGGATTCGGTGCATGACTGTGTGCTGATTGGGGTGTCTGTGTCATTCGATCATCCCTTCCCTGTTGTCGCGCAACGCCACTGTGCGTTCGAGATCAGAGTACATCCGTGCACTGAAATGGCGTACGAGCCGGTTTGTCCCAGCGCCGACAGCGTCCGCGCACACCTGAGCGTCGGCTTCGGGCGCAGCGGTCGCCCGGACGCGGCGTCCGCGCGGTCGGTAGGCTGCGGCGATGCGGTTTCTCTCGACTCGCGGGCGCGACGGCGGGGTGGTCGGACTGACGAGCGGCCTGGATCGCTGGCTGGTCGGCCGCAGTGCGCGCGTGCGGCCGACCCCGGCGGACCGGGTGCTGAAGGCGTTGAGCACCTCCGCCGACAAGAATCGCTTGTGGATCGCGCTCGGGGCGGTCCTGTTCGTGGCCGGGGATCGCTCGACGCGGCGCGGCGCGGCGCGCGGGCTGCTCGCGCTGAGCATTGCCAGCGGCATCGCCAACGGCGTGGCCAAGCCCCTGTTTCCGCGCCGCCGTCCGCCGGACGAGTCCGTCCCGTTCGTGCGCAGGCTGGTCACACCGCCGGTCTCGTCGTCGTTCCCGTCCGGGCATTCGGCTTCCGCGGCCGCCTTCGCGACGGGCTTGGCGCTGGAATCTCCCGTGGCGGCCGCCGCGGTGGCCCCGGTCGCCGCCGCGGTCGGCTATTCGCGCGTGCACATCGGCGTGCACTGGCCGTCCGACGTGGTCGCGGGCGCGCTGTTCGGCGGTGCGGTCGCGCTGGTCACCCGGCGGTGGTGGGCGGTGCGCGACGACGGGCCGGCCACCCTGGGGCCGGTCGAGCATGTGGATCCGCTGCCGGGCGGCGCCGGGCTCCTGCTGATCGGCAATCCGCACGCGGGATCGGGCGGCGGGGACGACGCGCTCGCCGCCCTGCGTGACCGGCTGCCCGGCGCCGAGGTGCTCGAGCTCGGCGGCGACGATGTCGAGGCGCGGGCCGGTGAACTGCTGCGGCGCGACGACATCGTCGCGCTCGGCGTCGTGGGCGGAGACGGGACGGTGTCCGCGGTCGCGGAGTACGCGGTGCGCCACCGGTTGCCGTTGGCGGTCTTCGCGGGCGGCACGCTCAACCACTTCGCCAGGGATGCCGGAGTGGAGGACGCCGAGGTGACCCTCGCCGGGCTGGAAACGGGCGAAGCGGTCCGCGTCGACGTGGCCGAGGTGTGCTTCGACGACGCCGAGCGGCGCGTCTTCGTCAACACCGCCAGTCTCGGCGGTTATCCCGACTTCGTGCGCGTCCGCGAGCGCTGGGAGCGCCGGATCGGTAAATGGCCCGCCGCGGGAATGGCCATGGTGCGCGTGCTGTTCCGGGCCCAGCCGCTGCACGTCACCATCGACGGCGACCGCGCCGCGCTGTGGATGCTGTTCGTCGGCAACGGCACCTACCACCCCGCCGACCAGATCCCGATGTCGCGCCCTGAGCTGCACGGCGGCACCCTCGACGTCCGCTACCTGCGCGCCGACGTCCCCTTCTCGCGGCTGCGGCTGGTCTTCGCGACGTTCACCGGCACGCTGGAGTATTCGCCCACCTACCGGCACCGCCGGGTCTCCCGCGTGGACGTGCGGGTGGCCGAGCAGCCGGTCTCCTTGGCCACCGACGGCGAGGTGGACCACCGCGGCAAGGACTTCCGGTTCACCAGCGGGCCCTCGGCGCTGATGCTGCTCAAGGGCGCACCCGGCGCTTCCGATGCTGCGCGGCGCGGACCGCGGTGATCGCATGGATAGCTGTGCAATTGCTATCCCCGTCGTGTTTCTCACGCCGAGTCGGTAGATCGCGGCTTTTCCTGTTTGATCCCGGCACTTCGGGGTAGTTGCCACCCTGTAGCTGATCTCTTCCGGCTTCGTCTGGGGCCGGGAACATGCACTACTGGGCAGGAGCACGTCATGCTTGATGTTTCCTACCGTCGATCGCTGCTCGACCAGGACACGCAGCGGCTGGATGTCAGCCGGTATCTGTCGTGTGAGACCGCCGAGGACCCGGTGCGGCTGTCGCGCAGAGCGCAGCGCGTCGCAGGCCCCGACGTCACCGATCGACCCACAAGCGATTGAACCCTTTTCTCAGCACGTGCTGTGGTCGGCCGCGTTCTGTCGGGCTGCCCGTCGCACGGACGAACTGCGGAGGAACCCATGACTGAAATGCTGGAAACGCTCATCGGAAGCTCGGTGTACGGTCCCGAAGGCGAGAAGATCGGCAAGGTCAAGCGGGTCTACGTCGACAACAATTCCGGATCACCCACCTGGATCGCGGTGTCCACCGGCCTGTTCAGTGCCGACGCCCTGGTCCCGCTGGCCGGGGCCGAGCACCGCCCCGAGTCGGCCACGTTGCAGGTGCGGGTCGGCAAGGACGCGGTGAAGGCCTCGCCCCAGCTCGACCACAACGGGCAGATCAGCCCGCAGGCCGAGCAGGAACTGTTCGATCATTACCAGATCGACCCGGAGCAGGCGGCCTGGGACGTCTACGGCAGGCAGCCGGTGCCGCGGCCGCGGCGAGCCCGCCCCGAGATGACTCGCCCGCCGGAGGAGCGCGCCGGCCAACCGGGAGACGCCGCCCCGGCCCGGACGCGGACCTATCCGGGAAGCGAGGAGGAGACGCTGCGGATGCCGACCGCGGGCGAACGGGCGCGTGTGGGACGTGAGCCGATGATCGACTCCTACGCCGTCGACACGGCAGATCTCGGTATGCGGGAACCGGACGGCATGGCGCACGACGACCCCCTGACCGGAGACCTCCCGGACGCCGAGCGCCGACGGGGCTGATCACGGCGGTTGGGACCCGGTCGCGCCGACCGCGTGGCCGGGTCCCGTTCCGTTCGCCCGCGCCACATGCCGGGAGAAGACCCCGATCGGCGCACCACGGGCGAGCGACCAGGGTCAGGGGGAACCCTGATTTCCACCCCCATATCCCGCCTCACCTGGTGATTCACCCTCATTCGGATGCCATGCTCGAAGCGTAAACGGACTTCGGAAGGCATCGAAATGTTGTGGAAGATCATCGGTATCGTCGCGGTCGTCTGGATCGCGCTGGCGGTCATCGGCGCGCTGATCAAGGGCCTGTTCCCGATCTTGGTGATCAGCGCCATCGTGTTCGGGCTGTACCTGCTGTACAAGGCGGTGTCGGGCTCGGACAACTCGACGGTGAGCAAGCTGTAGCGGGAGAGGCGGCGGCGCCTTCGCCTCCGCGCCGCCGCGACGCGGGTGGGATCGGCTCGCACGCGGGTGTGGCAGGCTAGGCGGATGCGAGTAGCCGTTGTCGCAGGGCCCGATCCCGGTCACGCGTTCCCCGCTATCGCGTTGTGCCTGCGGTTCTTGGCGGCCGGCGACGAGCCTGTCTTGTTCACCGGTCCGCGCTGGTTCGACGCCGCCCTCGCCGCGGGCATCGGCGTGCGCAGACTCAAGGGCCTGGCGCCGCGGCCGGTGGACGACGACGCCGACGCGGGACAGCGCATCCACGAGCGGGCCGCGCACATCTCCACCGAGATCCTGCCCGAACTGAGCGCCATGCTGCCCGAACTGGTGATCTCCGACGTGCTGACCGCAGGCGGCGGGATGGCCGCGGAGCGGCTCGGCGTCCCGTGGGTGGAACTGTCCCCGCATCCGCTGTATCTGCCGTCGAAGGGTTTGCCGCCCATCGGAAGCGGGCTCGCCCCCGGCGCGGGTCTGCGCGGGCGGATGCGCGACGGTGTACTGCGCGGCATGACCGCGCGCGCCCTCCGGAACGGGCGCCGCCAGCGCGAGCGGGCCCGCGAGAGCGTCGGTCTCCCGGCCGTCGATCCCGGTCCCGCCGCTCGCCTGATCGCCACCCTGCCCGCACTCGAGGTGCCGCGCCCCGACTGGCCTGAATCCACCCACGTGATCGGCCCGCTGCTGTGGGAGCCGACCGACGCGGTTCTGGACCTACCGCCCGGGGACGGACCGCTGGTCATGGTCGCCCCATCGACCGCGCACACCGGAGTGGCGGGTATGACGGAGACCGTGCTCGAGGCTCTGGACGGAACCGGTGTCCGCGTGGCGATTTCGATGCTGGACGCGCCGCCCGCCGACCTGCCGCCGTGGGCCACGGCGGGGCTGGGGCGGCAAGACGAACTGCTCACCCACGCGTCCGTCGTCGTGGGCGGCGGCGGACACGGCCTGCTCGCCAAGACGCTGTCCGCGGGCGTCCCGATCGTCACCGTTCCCGGCGGCGGCGACCAGTGGGAGCTGGCCAATCGCGCTGCGCGGCAGGGCAGTTCGATCGTCGTCCGGCCGCTGTCGCCCGATGCCGTCCGCGCCGCGGTCCAGGACATCCTCGCCGACCCCCGCTACACCGCGGCGGCCGGGGACGCCGCGGCCACGACCGAGTTCCCGGATCCTGTCGGCCTGTGCCACCAGGTCCGCCACGCCGTGCGCTACTGATCGACTCGGGTGCCGGGTGTGCCACTGACCTGGCGACGAGCGGAATGGGAGTAAGTTCGGGACGGTGCGGTTGACCGAGTTCCAGGAACTGTTGCACACCGAGTTCGGTGTGGCCCGGGGCGACGCCCTGCTGGCCGACCATGTGATCCCCATGCTGGGCGGGCGCACCGGCGCCGACGCCATCGAGGCCGGGATCGATCCTCGCGACGTGTGGCGCGCCTTGTGCGCCGAATTCGACGTGCCCAAGGGGCGCTGGTGAGCGCCCCGGGGCAGGTGGAGCGGGACGAGCCGCTGTACCGGTTCGACGAGCGGCAGCGGATGATCCCGCACGACCCCCAGCGCCTGGCCGCCCGGGTGGCGCAGGCCCGTCCCGACGACTTCGCCGGCTACCGGCAGACCGGCATCGAGCTGATGTTGCTCGGCCGCTACGACGAGGCGCTCGATCACCTCGATCGCGCGCTGGAACTGGTGGACACCGAGCGGCGCAGGATCAGTGTCTGGATCAACCTGGGTGACGTCTACCGCTACCGCGGCGACGTCGGCACCGCCGAGGCGTTGTACCGCCGCGCCGTGGCGCACGCGCGAGCGGCCGCTCCGGAAGTGCTCTCCTCCGCCGTGCAGCATTTGGGCAAGGCGCTCGCCGAGCGCAATCACCTGACCGAGGCGCGCGCGCTGCTGACCGAGGCGATGCGACTGCGCGTCGCCGAAGGCGATCCCGAGGAGATCGAAGCCACCCGCGCCGCGCTGGACACGCTGGGCGAGCTGCCGATCCCGTTGCCGCCCACCGTCGCGGCGCTGTTCGGCGAGGCGTCGAGCTGGTCGGACGAACACGAGGGCCTCAGCGGTGGAGTGGTGTCGGTCGACGGCGCGTACTGGCTCAAACGCGGACCGAAGGCGGTCGCCGAGTACGAGCGGCTCACCTGGTTGCGCGAGCACGGGATCGCCGTGCCGGAGGTTGCGGCGTTCGAAGACGATGTCCTGGTGCTCACGGACGCGGGCGCGCCCAGCCTGGCGGCGCGAGGGAACTCCGGCAGCGCGCACGCAGTGTCGATCGGCGCCGTGCTGGGCGGGCTACTGCGGCAGCTGCACAGCATTCCGGTGACCGAGTGCCCGTTCGACGGCCGTCTCGACGTCGTTCTGGCACATGCGCGCCGCAACGTCGTCGAAGGGCTCGTGGACGCGGAGGAGTTCGACGAAGACAACCGCGGAACCACCCCGGCGGACGTGCTCACCCGGCTGCTCCGGCAGCGGCCGACGGGGGAGGACCTGGTGGTGGCGCACGGGGATTTCACCCCGCCGAACGTGCTGGAGAACGAGATTCTGCTCGACGTGGGCGCACTCGGCGTGGCCGACCGTTACCGCGATCTGGCACTTGCCGTCCGCGATCTGCGCACGGACTTCGGCGACGCGGAAGTGACGGCCTTCTTCGCGGCCTATGGGCTGGCCGAGCCGGACGAGAGCCGCTTGGAGTACTACCGGCTGCTCGACGAGTTGTTCTGAGCTTCACCCTTTGCGCGCATAGTGGCGAGCCGCTTTGGTGCGGTTGCCGCAGGTGGCCATGGAGTGCCAGCGGCGGGTTCCGTTCTTCGAGGTGTCGTAGAAGAACAGCACGCACTCCGGATGCGCGCACTGACGGATCCGATCGGGCGCGGCGCGCAGCAGTTCCAGCAGGTTGTCGGCGGCCAGCCAGGCGGGCAGCCAGGCTTGTTCCGGCACGTCCGCCAGGTCGGCGGGGCCGGTCTCGGTGAGTGCGCGACGGATGCGGCCGTGTGCCAGCACGTCGTTGAGCCCCGCGGGGGAGGCGTGCACCACCACGTCGTAGATGGCTGTGCGCGCGGCCAGTACGGCGTGCAAGGTGCCCTCGTCGGCGGTCGCGCGATCGGTGAGGCCGGCGGTCGCCAGCCAGATGCGTAGGCCGGCGACCTCGGTGAGCAGGTCCTGTGGCCCGTGCTCGATCCATCTCGTGTTCAGCAGATCGAGCGCCAGGGGTTCACCGAGGTGGGGGCGTGGATCGGGCATGCCCGAGGGTATCGAGTGCGCGTCGAAGTCCAAGGCGGCCACCTCCTGTCTAACTGATCAAACCATTTTCAGTGGTTGACGCAAGTGGCGTCGGCCAGTATGTTCTAACTGTCAAAACCGTATTGAACGGTTAATCATTCCGAGGAGGAACTTATGACCGCGGTCGCCGCACCTCAGCTCGCCACCGGGCACATCGGCCTGAACGTCTCCGATCTGGATCGTTCGGTGGACTTCTATCGCCGGGCCCTCGGCTTCGAGCAGCTCGCCGCGAGCGCCGACGACCAGCGCCGCTGGGCCTTCCTCGGGGCGGACGGCAAGCTGGTCGTCACGCTGTGGGAACAAAGCGATGGCGCCTTCTCCACCGAAACCCCCGGACTGCATCACCTTTCCTTCCAGGTCGACAGCATCGACCAAGTGCGCGCGGTGGAGCGGGTGCTGCGTGAGCTGTCGGTGGCCTTCGCGCACGACGGGGTGGTGGCGCACGGCGAGGGCGTCGCCTCGGGCGGGATCTTCTTCACCGATCCCGACGGCATTCGCCTGGAGGTCTACGCGCCCAGCGGCGCGGAATCCGCGCCCGCACCCAGTGGCGCCGCCCCGACCTGCGGCTTCTTCTGATCCGGTCGTCCGCTCAGCGAAGGGAGCATTGTGCCTGAGCCGTTTCATCGCGGAGAGGTCGCCGTCCAGCGCCGGATGGGCCAGGCGGACATCGCCGAACGGGTCGGCCGCATGATCCGTCCCGATATTCCCGCGGTCGCCGCGGGATTCCTGGCCGAACAGCGGATGGTCGTGCTCGCCGCCGCCGACACGGCGGGCAGGCTGTGGGCGAGTGAGCTGGTCGGGCAGCCGGGTTTCGTCCGGGCGGTGGACGACCGGACGATAGCGGTCGGCGTCCGGCCCGCGGCCACCGATCCGTTGCACGAAGCTCTGACCCATCGGTGCGGCGTCGGCATGATCGCCCTGCAACCGCAGCGGCGCAGGCGGATGCGGGTCAACGGCAGATCGACGCCGGAGGGCGCGGGCCTGCGCATCGTCACCGACCAGGTGTACTCGAACTGTCCCAAGTACATCTCCCGTCGTGAGGTCGAGAGCTATACGCCCGCTGCCGAGGCGCCCGTGGTGCGTCACAGTGTCGAACTCGATGCCGACCAGCGGGCCGCGATAGCGGCGGCCGACACGTTCTTCGTCGCGACCGCGGACGCGGACGGCAACGCCGACGCGTCGCATCGTGGCGGGAATCCCGGTTTCCTCCGGGTGCTTTCGCCTACGCGGCTGCGCTGGCCGGATTACCGGGGCAATTCGATGTTCATGACGCTCGGCAACATCGAGGTCAACCCCCGGTGCGGGATCCTGATCCCCGATTGGTCCACGGGCGCCACATTGCAACTCACCGGCACCGCCGAGTTGATCTGGGCTCCCGAGACTTTCGCGGCAGGCGCACAATGCTCCCTCGACTTCACCGTCGAGGAGGTGCTCGAGCGGCCCGGGGGAGCGCTGCGGTGGGGACCTGCCGAGCTGTCGCCCGTCAACCCCTGAACCTCAGGAGAAAGGAGCCGTCCCATGCGACCTCCCCTGCCACCGTTCGACGCGGAATCAGCGAAAGCCAAAGTGCGGGCCGCCGAGAACGCCTGGAACACCCGCGATCCGGAGCGGGTCGCCGCCGCTTACACCGAGGACTCGGTGTGGCGCAATCGTGCGGAGTTCTTCACCGGCCGCGCCGCCATCGTCGAGTTCCTCACCAGGAAGTGGTCCATCGAGAACGGCTACGCGCTGCGCAAGGATCTGTGGGCCTTCGAAGGCAACCGAATCGCGGTGCGCTTCCAGTACGAATGGCACGACGAGTCCGGCCGGTGGTTCCGCAGCTACGGCAACGAGCAGTGGGAGTTCGCGCCGGACGGGCTGATGTCCCGGCGGGAGGCCAGCATCAACGACGTCCGCATCGAGGAATTCGAGCGGCGCATCTTCGGGCCGCGCGATCCGGGCGACGAGACGGTGCTGCCCCAGCACTGAGGAAGTCCTCCGGACCACGCGGGCACAGGAGACGGCGGCGCCCACGCGCCGCCGCCGTCTCGACGTTTCGGATCGTGGTCAGGCGGCGACGGCCTGCCGCTGGGCTTCGGATGGCTCGGCGTTCGCGCGCCGCCGGTGGAACAGGGCGAAGGCGACCAGCCCGAATCCGACGCCCACCGCGGCCGCGACGCCGAACGCCGCGTCGAGCCCGGCGACGAAGCGCGACAACGTCATCGGCTGCTCGACGGTCGCCACACCGCGGAACACGGTGCCGAGTACCGCGACGCCGAGGGCCAAGCCCAGTTGCCGCGCGGTGTTCACCGCCCCCGCGGCCGTGCCGGCCTGCTCCGGGGCGACGGCCGCCATGCCGACCGACACCAGAGCGGGCGCGTTGACGCCGATCCCGATGCCGATCACCACGAATCCGGGGATCAACGCGAGCCAGGAGGACTCGGGGCCCACGAGCATGAGCAGCCAGGCGCCCAGGCCGACCACCACCAACCCCGCTCCGATGGTCCACTTCGGTGCGACATCGTGCAGCAGCCGCCCGAACGCGCCCGCCACCACGAACGCGGTGGCGGCCATCGGAAGCATCGCCAGGCCCGCGTGCAGTGGTGACATGTGCAGTTGCTGCTGCAGCCACAGGGAGATCAGGGGACTGCTCGCAAACGCGGCGAACGTCTGCCCGGACGCGCCGAACAGGGTCGCGGCGAAGTCGCGGTTGCGCAGCAGCGCCAGGGGGAACATCGGCGCGGCGCCGCGCGCCTCGACGAAACCGAAGACCAGCGCCGCCGCGGCGCCGACGGCGAACCCGACCACCGCGGCCGTGTCGGTCCAGCCGTGCTCGCCACCGCGGATGACGCCGTAGGTGACCGCCGTCGCGGCGGTCGCGAACGACAGCATGCCCCGCACATCCACCACTCGGTCGATCCGCCGCGGGGAGGGTGGGAACACCGTGGCGGTCAGGCCGATCGCCAGCACGGCGATGGGCAGGTTGACGAAGAAGATCCAACGCCACGACAGCGCCTCGGTGAGGACCCCGCCGAGCACCACGCCGATTCCCGCCGCCGCTCCGGATACCGCGCCCCAGACGCCGAAGGCGACGCCGCGGTCGCGGCCGGTGTAGGTGGCGTGCAACAGCGACAGCGTGGTGGCGAACATGGCCGCGCCGCCGACGCCTTGCAGCGCCCGCGCCGCGACGAGGACCGCCGCGGACCCGGCGACGCCGCAGCCGAGCGACGCGACCGCGAAGACGACCAGTCCGGCCAGGTACGCGCGCTTCGCACCGGCCCGGTCGGCGAGCGAGCCCAGCACCAGCAGCAATGCCGCCAATGCCAAGGCATAGCCGTCCACCACCCATTGTAAGCCGGACAATCCGGTGTCCAGGTCGGCGGCGATGTCGGGCAGGGCGACGTTCACGATGGTGACGTCGATCAGCAGCATCAGCGTGCCGAGGCACGCGGCGAACAAGGGGAGCCATTTCCTCACGGGAGCCTCCACGGCGGATTCGAATGATTTTCGACGCCAAGCGTGCGGTATCCGGAGAGATCCCCCTAGTTATCCGGGTGTGGGCGTTAGATTCTTCCAGTGCTCGACGAAACCTCGACGGAATCCTCCGAATTGGATGTCCTGGACAAACAGATCGTGCAGGCGCTGGTGCATGATGCCCGGATCCCGTTCGCCCGGCTCGGCGGCATCCTCGGGGTCTCCGAGCAGACGGTGGCGCGGCGCTATCGCGCGCTGCGTCAACGCGGCATCCTGCACGTGTCCGGGCAGGTGAACGCGGTGCCGCTCGGCCACGCGCGCTGGGTGCTGCGCTTGAGGTCGACGCCGGACAAAGCGCTGCGGCTGGCCGAAGCGCTGGCGCGGTTCCCGGACCTGAGCTGGGTGACACTGCTGTCCACCGGTTCCGAGGTGACCTGTGTGGGCAGGCCGCGTTCGATCCAGCGGCGCGACGCGCTGCTGCTGCACATCCTGCCGCGCGCCCCGCAAGTGCTGGAACTGACCGCGCACGAGGTCATCCACCGTTTTCCGCTCGACGAGGAGTGGCCGCGCCATCGGCACCTGCTGACCGCCGCCCAGCTCGACGAGCTCGGCGCCGCCCGGCCCCGGCCCGCGGACGCGGGGCCGGAGACGCCGGTGGATTTGTCCGCGGCCGACGAGGCGATGCTCGCGCTGCTCGGCCGGGACGGGCGCGCTCCGTACGCCCGACTCGCCGCCGAAACCGGGTGGACCGCGCCGCGGGTCGCGCGGCGAATGGCCGAGCTGACGGCGGCGGGAGTGCTGTACTTCGACGTCGATTTCGCGATCGAGCGGATGGGCTACGGGGTGCGCGGCGCGCTGTGGCTGCGCGTGCGCCCCGCCGATCTGGACGCGGTGGGCCGCGCGATGGCGACCCATCCGGAGATCGTCTTCGTCGCCGCCACCACCGGACCGTCCAATATGTTCGCCTCGATCATCTGCCGCGACACCGCGGACCTCTACCGGTACGTGACCGGACGGCTCGGCGCACTGGACGGGATCACCGGCCTCGAGGTGACGCCGTCGCTGCGCGTACTCAAGCAGGCACAGACGCTGCTGGACACCGACCGGATCACGCTGGTGCCCTGATCGCACGGGGTTTGCCGAGGACGGCGCGGGCGGTGCGGATGGCGCCGGGCGCGTCACTTGACTCGAACACCTGTTCGTCTAGTCTGGTCGCCAGAACTTGTCGGTGCCGGGCTCTACTGTAGGCGCCAACCACAGAACGAGACTCACCCGTCGAAAAGGGGATCAGGACATGGCACCACAGGCGTACGACCGGGACAAGGCGCTCGAACTCGCGCTGGCCCAGGTGGAGAAGAGCTTCGGCAAGGGCGCCGTCATGCGCCTGGGCGAGGAGGCGCGCCAGCCCATCTCGGTGATCCCCACCGGCTCCATCGCGCTCGACGTGGCGCTGGGCATCGGCGGCCTGCCGCGCGGCCGCGTCGTCGAGATCTACGGTCCGGAATCCTCGGGTAAGACCACCGTGGCGTTGCACGCGGTGGCCAACGCGCAGGCGGCGGGCGGGGTGGCGGCGTTCATCGACGCCGAGCACGCGCTCGATCCGGACTACGCCCGCAAGCTGGGCGTCGACACCGACGCGCTGCTGGTCTCCCAGCCCGACACCGGTGAGCAGGCGCTGGAGATCGCCGACATGCTGGTGCGCTCCGGCGCCATCGACATCATCGTCATCGACTCGGTGGCCGCGTTGGTGCCGCGCGCCGAGATCGAGGGCGAGATGGGTGACAGCCACGTCGGTCTGCAGGCGCGTCTGATGAGCCAGGCGCTGCGCAAGATGACCAGCGCGCTGAACAATTCCGGCACCACCGCGATCTTCATCAACCAGCTGCGCGAGAAGATCGGCGTGATGTTCGGTTCGCCGGAGACCACCACCGGCGGTAAGGCGCTGAAGTTCTACGCGTCGGTGCGCCTGGACGTGCGCCGCATCGAGACGCTCAAGGACGGCAGCGACGCGGTGGGCAACCGCACCCGCGTGAAGGTCGTGAAGAACAAGGTCTCCCCGCCGTTCAAGCAGGCCGAGTTCGACATCCTCTACGGGCACGGCATCTCCAAGGAGGGCTCGCTCATCGACATGGGCGTCGAGCATGGCTTCATCCGCAAGTCCGGCTCCTGGTACACCTACGAGGGCGATCAGCTCGGTCAGGGCAAGGAGAACGCCCGCAAGTTCCTGCTGGAGAACATCGACGTCCGCGACGAGATCGAGAAGAAGATCAAGGAGAAGCTCGGCATCGGCGCCGACGTGACGGCCGACGCGGCCGCGGAGGTGCCCGCCGATTTCTGAGCCGACGAACCGCCGCCGCTCACCCGGGGCGTCTTCGGCCGACCCGGGGGCCGACGTCGTGCAGGACATGCGGCGCCGGCTGGAAGAACTCCTGTCCGCCTCCGGCTCGCCGAGCGGTGGCCGGCCGCGCGGACAGGATTCCGAACTCGTCCGGAGTACCGAAGGTGGTTCGGTTGCGCCGGACACCATGGGAACTCGGCCGGACGCGTCCGATCCGCAGCGGGCGCGTCCGGCTGGGTCCCGTCGCGGTCACCGCGGCATGCGGGGGCGTGCCGGCTCATCCTCGACCGACTCCGACCGGTCCGAGGGCCGATCGGCGGATCCGGTGGCGGCCGGATCCGAGGGCGGGACGGTCGAGCAGGCGAAGGAGGCGTGTCTCCGCTTGCTCGCCGTCCGCGCCCGCAGTCGTGCCGAACTGGCCCAGCGTCTCGCCGCCAAGGGGTATTCGCCCGAGGTGGGCGAACAGGCGCTCGATCGCCTCGCCGAAGTGGGCCTCATCGATGATGCCGCTTTCGCCGAGCAATGGGTGCACTCCCGCCACGCTTTCTCCGGTAAAGGCAAGCAGGCGCTCGCTCAGGAACTCCGGCGCAAGGGCGTCGCGCAGTCGGACGCCGTCGCCGCCCTCGACGCCATCACCACCGACGACGAGGAGACACGGGCCGGTGAGCTGGTCCGCCGCAAGTTACGCTCGTTGCCGCGAGACCTGGACCGGGACAAGATGATTCGTCGTCTCGTCGGCATGCTCGCCCGGCGCGGATACAACCAGGCCACGGCCTATCGGGTGGTCAAAGCCGAATTGGCCGATCGAGGAGTCGAGGGCGACCTCGACGAGCCCGTCGACTGAGCTTCCGGCCCTTGGCCGCTCGCGGTAGTGGCGCGCCACGCTTCACCGGCTCGATAAGACAGCGGCTCGGGGCCCATCGCGCGAAGCCGTATCCCGCTCACAACTGCGTTCCACGCCGGTCGGATACGCGGGATACGGATGGTAGGTGCGGCTACCGGCTCGGTGCCGCGCCCGCGGCTAGCGGAATCTGGGCCGGCTGCGGCGTTTTCGGTCACTTCGCTGAGTGTCGCTGCTCGGACAGCCGATCGGGGCGCGGCCCGCGGCGGTCGAGGTCAGCACCCTTCGTACCGCCGCCGCGGAGGTGCACCGCTGCGTGGGTTTCTGCTGCGGCATCGCCGGTCTACCCCTCTCCGGTGTCGGCGGATGGACCGGCGGCCTCGATACCCGCGCCGGCGGCGCGTTCGTCCGCCGAGGATGTGGCGGTCCCGGTCACCCCGACCGCGCCGAGGATCCCACCGCCCGCGTGCCGGAGGAAGACGCCGACCCGCGCGGGGCCGGCGCGGCGCAGTTCGCCAGGGAAGGGGAACGACTCGTCGAACAGTAGGTCGGAGGTACGGCTGGTCATCGATCATCAACTCCCGCAGGTACGAAGCACTGATGACCGTCCCACCGGTCGAATACCGGGGATCGGCGTATGCCTACGAGATTGGCGGGACGCCGCCGAGTGCACGAGTGTTGCGCTCAGCTCGAGCACAACACCCCGGCGCCTCCATCGGTGCCGCCCGGTATCGCCGCGCAGTAGCCAGTTCGCTTGCGCGGCAACGACTCCGCCGGTCGGCTCAGGGCTTCTTGCCGATGTCGACGCCGGGTGCCGCGTCGGTGATGATCGAGTCCGCGGCGACGACGGCGCCGCCGCCCTTGCCACGTTTGCGCGCCCGCAGCCGTCGTTCGAGCTTGGTGGCAACGAGCGTCAACGCGCTGTTGAGAGCGATCATGATGATCGCGATGATGATCAGCGCCGGGATCGTGTTCTGTTCGGCCGCGCCGAGTTGCTGGCCCGAGCGCACCACCTCGACGTAGGTGATCTGGTAGCCCAGCGCCGAGTCCTTCAGCGCGACCACCATCTGCGAGATCAGCGCGGGCAGCATCGCCGTGACCGCCTGCGGCAGCAGGATCAATCGCATCAGCTGGTTCTTGCGCA
Source organism: Nocardia sp. NPDC041819 (assembly GCF_055590505.1). Classification (NCBI taxonomy): domain Bacteria; kingdom Bacillati; phylum Actinomycetota; class Actinomycetes; order Mycobacteriales; family Nocardiaceae; genus Nocardia; species Nocardia sp. NPDC041819. The sequence continues at coordinate 708,998 of NZ_JBVJAP010000001.1, forward strand.
TGCCGAGCGCGACCGCCGCCTCGGTTTGTCCTTTCGGCAGCGAGCGGATGCCCGCTCGCACGATCTCCGCGATGACCGAGCCGTTGTAGATGGTCAAGGCGGTGACCACCGCGGCGAGCGCGAGATCATCGGACTTGAACACGTCGTACTCGGAGTACACGGCGAACAGGAAGATCATCAGGATCAGCACCGGGATGGCACGCGCCACCTCGACGATCGCCCCCGCGACCCAGCGCACGATGCGATGATCCGACAGCCGCAGGACGCCGAAGACCATGCCGAGGATCAACGCGAACACGACGGACAGCAGCGCGGCCACGATCGTGCCGCGCAGACCGGGCAGCAGATAGGTCGACCAGACCTCGGCCTCCAGGAACGGCTTCCACTTCTCCGCGGTGAACTGCCCCTTGTCGGCGAAACCGCGGTAGAGCAGCCAGCCTGCCGCCGCCACCACGGCCAGTACCAGCACCGAGTAGATGTTGTTGCGCAGTCTCGCCTTCGGGCCCGGCGCGTCGAACAGGACCGAAGCGCCCGCGCTCATACCCGCGCCTCGCTGACGCTCATCGAGCCACCTCGTACTTCTTGGCCAGCCAGCCGAAGAACAGGCCGGTCGGCAGGGTCAGGATCACGAAGCCGAGCGCGAAGATCGCGCCGATCGCCAGGACCGCGGCTTCGGTCTCGGTCATTTCCGCCATCAGCGTCGCCGCTTCGGCGACACCGATGGCCGAGGCGATGGTGGAGTTCTTGGTCAGCGCGATCAGGACGCTGCCCAGCGGGGCGATGACCGAACGGAATGCCTGCGGCAGCACGACCAGCCGCAGGTTCTGCAGGAAGCCGAGGCCGAGCGAGCGCCCCGCCTCGGACTGGCCCATCGGTACGGTGTTGATGCCCGCACGCAGCGACTCGCAGACGAAGGCGGCGGTGTAGATGCTCAAGCCGACGACTGCGAATCGGAAGTTGTTCTGCGCCAGAGAGTCCGGCCCCTCACCCGCGAGGCGCCAGCCCATCGTCGTGTAGAGACCCAGCGACATGAACACGATGATCAGCGTGAGGGGGGTGTTGCGGAAGACGGTGACGTAGGCCGTGCCGACCCAGCGGGCGACGGGCACGGGAGACACGCGCAAGCCCGCGACGACAGTGCCCAGGATCAGCGCGCCGACCGCGGAGAGCACGGTCAGTTGGATTGTCACCCAGAAGGCTTCGAGGATTTGGTCGTCATACCTCGAGATCAGGTCGAACACGGCGGACGCGTCCCTCCGATCAGGTCTCGATGGTCAGGGAAGTGTGGCGGGTGGCCCGCGCCGGGCCGGGGCCGGGCCACCCGTCCTTACACGGTGCGGTCAGTACCGATTCACGGTCGGCGGCTGCGGGGCCTGGTAGCCGGACGCGCCGACGGTCGAATCGAAGGCCTTCTTCCAGGAGCCGTCGGCGATCATCGCCTCGATGGCGTCGTTGATCTTGTCCCGCAGTTCCTTGTCGCCCTTCTTCAACCCGATGCCGTAGTTCTCCGTGGTGAACGGCTTGCCGACCACCTTGAACGCGCCGCTGCTCTGCGCGGCGTAACCGGCCAGGATGATGTCGTCGGTGGTCACCGCGTCCCAGGAGCCTGCGCGCAGGCCCTCGAGGCAGAGCGAGTAGGTGTCGTTCGTCTGCAGCTGGGTGTCGGGGAAGTTCTTCTCGATGTTCTGGGCCGGCGTGGAGCCCTTCACCGAGCAGACCTTCTTGCCCTTGAGGTTGTCCGGGCCGTTGATGTCGGCGTTGTCGGCCCGCACCAGCAGCGATTGCCCGGCGATGTAGTACGGACCGGCGAAGTCGACCTTGTCCTTGCGCTTGTCGTTGATCGAGTAGGTGGCGACGATGTAGTCGACCTGCCCGTTCTCGATCAGCGTCTCACGCTGCGGCGACGGCGCCTCCTTGAACGTGATCTGGTCCGGTTGCACGCCCAGTTTCCCTGCGACGTACTTCGCCACCTCGACATCGAAGCCGCTGTAGGACCCGTCCTTGTTCCGCAGCCCCAGACCGGGCTGATCGAACTTGATGCCGATGGTGAGTTTGCCGTCCTTGGCGTTGTCCAGGGCGGACTTGTCGTCGCCGCCGCCGCACGCGGTGGCCGTCGCGGCGGCGAGTGTCAGGGCGATCGCTCCGACGCCGATGCGCAGAGCGCGATTGATCCTCATCGAGTTCCTTCTCCCTATCCGTGGGTGCTGGCCGCTGTCCGGCAGATCAGTGGCTCAAAATCTTGCCCAGGAAGTCTTTGGCCCGCTCCGACTTCGGGGCGGTGAAGAACGCCTCCGGCGGCGCGTCCTCCACCACTTGGCCGTCGGCCATGAAAAGCACCCGGTTCCCGGCGCGGCGCGCGAAGCCCATCTCATGGGTGACGACCAGCATCGTCATCCCCTCCTTGGCCAGCGACACCATCACCTCGAGCACTTCGTTGACCATCTCCGGGTCCAGCGCGGAGGTCGGCTCGTCGAACAGCATCACTTTCGGGTTCATCGCCAGCGCCCGGGCGATGGCGACGCGTTGCTGCTGCCCGCCGGACAGCTGTGCGGGGTACTTGTCGGCTTGATCGGCGATGCCGACCCGGTCGAGCAGTTGCATCGCGCGGGCGCGGGCGTCGTCCTTCTTCACCTTGCGGACCTTGACCGGCGCGAGCATGACGTTCTCGACGATCGTCTTGTGCGCGAAGAGGTTGAACGACTGGAAGACCATGCCTACGTCGGCGCGCAGGGCGGCCAGCGCGCGGCCCTCGGCGGGCAGTGCGACACCATCGATGGCGATGTCCCCGGAGTCGATCGGTTCCAGCCGGTTGATGGTGCGGCACAGCGTCGATTTACCGGAGCCCGACGGGCCCAGAACGATGACGACCTGCCCTTTCGGGACCTCCAGGGTGATGTCCTTGAGTACGTGCAGGTCGCCGAAGTGCTTGTCCACATTGCGCATCAAGATCATCGGCGGCGCGCTGGTGGCGGCGCTGACATCCCCGGCAGAGGCGTCCCCGGTCGTGCCGGGAGCGGCGGCGTCGTCGGTCATGGTCATGACCTTAGGCAAAAATCGGGGATTTGCCCGGCTTTCCGCGACACACCGTCTCGCCGCGCCGATTCGACATGTGCGCGTAACCTCACGGTCCCTTCGGCGTCGGCGGCAGACGCCCGGAGCCTGCGCCGATGCGCGCGAAAACCGCCGGAGGCCGCCCCGTACCCTGGATGGGTGGATTCGATCGGACAGGCACTGTCGGCTCCCCCCGAGGGCACAGCACGCAGTTACGAGGTCCGCACCTTCGGCTGCCAGATGAACGTGCACGATTCCGAACGCTTGTCGGGTTTGCTGGAGGACGCGGGATACGTGAAGGCCGCGCCCGGCGCGACGGCCGACCTCGTCGTCTTCAACACCTGCGCGGTGCGCGAGAACGCCGACAACAAGCTCTACGGCACGCTCGGTCACCTGGCGCCGACCAAGGCGAGCCGTCCCGGCATGCAGATCGCCGTCGGCGGCTGCCTGGCGCAGAAGGATCGCGACGTCGTGGTGCGCAAGGCGCCGTGGGTCGACGTGGTCTTCGGCACGCACAACATCGGTTCGCTGCCGGTGCTGCTGGAGCGGGCCCGGCACAACCGGGAAGCCCAGGTGGAGATCCTGGAGTCGCTGGAGGCGTTCCCGTCCTCGCTGCCCGCCAAGCGCGAATCCGCCTACGCGGGCTGGGTTTCGATCTCGGTCGGCTGCAACAACACCTGCACCTTCTGCATCGTGCCCGCCCTGCGCGGCAAGGAGGTCGACCGCCGCCCCGGTGACGTGCTCGCCGAGGTGCAGGCGCTGGTGGACCAAGGCGTGCTCGAGGTGACGCTGCTCGGCCAGAACGTGAACTCCTACGGCGCGTCGTTCGCCGACCCGAGCGAGCCGCGCGACCGCGGCGCGTTCGCCAAGCTGCTGCGCGCGTGCGGGCACATCGACGGCCTGGATCGGGTCCGCTTCACCTCGCCGCACCCGGCCGAGTTCACCGACGACGTGATCGAGGCCATGGCCGAGACCCCCAATATCTGCCCGCAGCTGCACATGCCGCTGCAGTCCGGCTCGGATCGGGTGCTCAAGGCGATGCGCCGCTCCTACCGCAAGGCCCGCTACCTCGGGATCATCGACAAGGTCCGCGCCGCGATGCCGCACGCCGCGATCACCACCGACATCATCGTGGGCTTCCCCGGCGAGACCGAAGAGGATTTCCTCCAGACCCTCGATGTCGTGCGGCAGGCGCGTTTCACCAGCGCCTACACCTTCCAGTACTCCAAGCGACCCGGTACACCCGCCGCGGACATGCCCGACCAGCTGCCCAAGGCCGTCGTGCAGGAGCGCTACGACCGCCTCATCGCGCTGCAGGAGGAGATCTCCTTGGCCGCCAACCAGGAACTGATCGGCACCGAGGTGGAGTTGCTCGTGGCCGAGGGCGCGGGCAAGAAGAACGCCGCGACCGCGCGCATGAGCGGCCGCGCCCGCGACGGCAGGCTGGTGCACTTCCGGCCGGGCGGCACCGCCGAGCCGATTCGCCCCGGCGACCTGGTCACGGTCGACATCACCGCCGCGGCGCCGCACCACCTCGTCGCCGATGCCGCGATCAAGACGCACCGCCGCACCCGCGCCGGCGACGCGCACGAACGTGGTGTCACGCCGAAGACCGCGCCGATCGGCGTGGGGCTCGGGCTGCCCCGCATCGGCGCGCCCACCCCGGAACCCGCGGCCGCGGGCTGCTCGACCGGCTGCGGCGCATGACCACCGGCCCGGACGACGACGCCACCCGCGATGGCGACGGGGCGGTTCCCCCGTCCGGTGACGACGCGTCCGCGGCGAACCCGCGACACCGGCCCGGCAGCCGCGACGCAGACGAACGAAACGAGGACTCAGTGAGCTCGGTCGAGAGCACCGGCGATTTCGAACAGTTCCGCGACGACCTCGACGCCGTCGAGCGCAAGATCGCCGGTGAGATCGATCCCGGCATCCGCGCCATGGTCGTGGCGGGTGCGGTGTTCCTGCTGCTGGCCTCGCTGGTCCTGTCGCACGCGGGCACCGCGCGCGGCTTCGACGTGCTGTTGAACACCGACGTCGCGCGGGCCGAGCACATCGGGCTTCCCTCGCGCGTCTTCGTCTGGTTCCTCGTGGTCTTCGGCATCGGGTTCTCGATGCTGGCGCTGATGACCCGCCGCTGGGTGCTGGCCTGGATCGCCGTCGCGGGCAGCGCCGTGGCAAGCGTGTTCGGCGTGCTCTCGATCTGGCACCGCCAGACCCCCGGCGTGGGCAACTACATCGGCGCGGGCCCCGGCATCGGGCTGATCCTGGGCGCGATCGTGACCGTCGTGCTCACCTTCCACTGGGTCCGCGTGGTGTGGAGCCGCACCACGCTGCACCTGGCCGCCGAGGAGCAGCGCCGCAACGCCGCCGCGGCCGCGGAGGAACGCGACCGGCGTCGCCTCATGGGCGACTCCTGACCTGATCGCGCACACGAGCGGCCCTTCCCACCGGGAAGGGCCGCAATCGTCGATCGAGCGAACTCAGCGGTTGCTGACGGCGCCTTCGGCGGCCTCGGCCCACTCCCGCCACTGCTTGGCCTGCTCCAGCGCCTTCTCCGCGTCCCGCGCGTTGCCCGCGGCCTGCGCTTTCGCCGCCTGCTCCTCGAACTGCGCCACGCGCTCGCGGAACTGGGCGGCGCGGGCCATCGCCTCGGGGTCGGTGCGCCGCCACTGCGCGTCCACGGCGTCGCGCACGCGCTTCTCGATCGCCCGCAGCTTGCCTTCCAGTTCCTGCATGCGCTCGCGCGGAACCTTGCCGATGGCGTCCCACTTCTCCTGGAGCTCGCGCAGCGCGCTGCGGGCCACTTCCAGATCGGCGGACGGATCGATGAAGGCGTAGGCGCTCAGCAGTTCCTCTTTGGCGGTCGCGTTCTGCTCGAACTCGGCGTCGCGCTCGGAGACGGCGGCGTTGCGGGCGGCGAAGAAGACATCCTGCGCGCTCTTGAAGCGCCGCCACAGCGCCTCGTCGGCCTCGCGTGGCGCGCGCCCGGCGGCCTTCCACTCGGCCAGCAGATCGCGGAAGACGCCCGCGGTGGCCACCCATTCGGTGGAGCCGGACAGTTCCTCGGCCTGCACGCACAGTTCTTCCTTGCGCGACTTCGCGGCGGCGCGTTCGCGATCCAGCTCGGCGAAGTGCGCGCCGCGGCGCCGGTTGAACGCCTCACGGGCCTTGGAGTAGCGCTTCCACAACGCGTCGTCCACCTTGCGGTCCACGCCCCGGATGGACTTCCACTCATCGAGGATCTCGCGCAGCCGATCGCCCGCGGCCTTCCACTGGGTGGACTCGGCGGCGATCTTCTCCGCCTCGGCGGCCAGCGCCTCCTTGCGCTCGGTGTGCTCGTGCCTGGCGCGTTCCTTCTCTTCCTTGGCGTGCGCGGCGGCTTCTTCGGAGTGCTCGGCGATGGCCTGCAAGCGCCGGCCCAGCCCCTCGATGTCCCCGATCACCGCGGCGGTCGGCAGCGACTCGGCCAGCGCCACGGCGGCGGCCTTCGTCTTGCGCGCGTCCGCACCCGCGGCCAGCCGCGCCTCCAGCAGGGCGACCTCGGTGGCCAGGTCGTCGAACCGGCGGCCGAAGTGGGCCAGACCCTCCGTGGCGTCACCGGCCTGCCACGAGCCGACCTGGCGTTCGCCGTCGGGGGTCTTCACCCAGGCGGTGCCGTCCTCATCGACCCGGCCCCACAGGCTCGGATCGGAGACGGTGGGGACCACGACGGGATGGGGATGCTGCTGGGCGGGGCCCGGGGCGGGTTTTACCGCGTGCGGCTTGGGCGGTGGAATCGAGCGGCCCGGTTTCGGGGCACCGGAAGAACGGGGCATCTTGCCGGGGCCGGCTTTCGCGGTTCCGTTGCTGTCGGTCATGTTTCCTCGTCCCTGCCGCGCGTCACGGCTGCCTGGTTACGCCCTAGCTCATCCCATTCAACCCGGTCCGAGCCCTTGTGACCATCGACCCATGCCTTCCCGAGGAGGAATCCCGGGGGTTTCCAACCCCTGATGACCTGGGTTGTAGCTCCTCGAACACTATCAATCTCGGCGGTATTTCCGGCAGAGACACTCGAAGCCGGGCGGTACCGGTGGTCCCGGCAACGACTACGGTTACGACGTGTTCTCCGTCGCCGCTCTCGTTCCGTCGCCACCCGTGCTGGTCCCCGAGCTGTGCGGCGGCGTGGCGGACGCGGTGGGGGCAGGCGATCCGGACCCGCGCGCGGTGCTGCGGTCCGCCGTGCTCGACGCCGTACGCGCCTTCGCCGCCGTGGCGCAGCGCTGGACGGTGCTCGGCGTCGGCGCAGGTGAGAGCACGTTCGGTCCGGAGACCGCGGGCACGTTCCGCGGATTCGGCGCGGACGTGCGCGTCGGGCTCTCCGGCGCGGCGGTCGCCGCGGCGCCGCGGGCCGATGCCGGCCTGCCGTTGGCCGTGCTGATCGGGGGATGGCTACGCGGGCAGGTCGCCCCGAGCGCAACCGCCGAGGCGCGCATCGTCGCTGCCGACGCGACGGCGGAGCACTGCCGCGAGGCCGGGGTGAAGCTGCGCGCCGATCTGGACGGCGATGCCGCGCCGCGCGGTGTGCTGGTCGTCGCCGACGGCGCCGCGACACTGTCGACCAAGGCGCCCGGTTACCTCGACGATCGGGCCCGGCCGGTGCAGGACCGGCTGGACCACGCCCTGAGCACGGGGGATCGCGCCGCGCTGCGGGCACTCGATCCCGGTCTGTGCGCCGCACTGAGCCTCTCGGGACGCGCCGCCTACCAGGTGCTGGCCGGGCTGTTCCCGGCCGACCCGCGGGTCGAGACGCGGTACTGCGATGCCCCGTTCGGGGTCGGTTACCACGTGAGCATCTGGCGGCCCGCGGAAGGCGAGGCGGCGTGACCGATTCCGGCATCACTCCGATCGCGGTGGTCGGCCCCACCGCCACCGGCAAATCCGATCTCGCCCTCGATCTGGCCGAACGGCTCGGCGGCGAGATCGTGAACATCGACGCCATGCAGCTCTACCGCGGCATGGACATCGGAACCGCCAAGCTGCCGCTCGCGCAGCGCCGGGGCATTCCTCATCACCAGCTCGACGTGCTCGGCGTGACGGATACCGCGTCCGTGGCCGCCTATCAGGCGGCCGCAAGCGCGGACGTCGTCGCGATCATGGGGCGCGGCCGGGTGCCCGTCATCGTGGGCGGTTCGATGATGTACGTCCAGGCGCTGCTGGACGAATGGGAGTTCCCGGCCACCGATCCGGCCGTCCGGGCGCGCTGGGAGGTGATGCTCGCCGAGCGGGGTGTCGCGGCCGTGCACGCGGCGCTGCGCGCGGCCGATCCGGTGGCCGCGGCCACCATCCTGCCCACCGACGGCCGCCGCATGGTGCGGGCGCTCGAGGTCGTCGAACTCACCGGACGGCCGTTCGCCGCCTCGGCGCCGACCATCGGGCCGCCGCGCTGGGGCACCGTCATCATCGGTGTGGACCGGGAGACCGTGGCCTTGGACGAGCGCATCGAGCGGCGCACCGCGGCGATGTTCGAGGGCGGGCTGGTGGAGGAGGTGCGTGGCCTCATCGAGCACGGCCTGCGCGAGGGCGTCACGGCGCGGCGCGCTATCGGCTACGCACAAGTCCTGGCCTATCTGGACAACGAATACGACCTGAACCACGCTCAGGAACGCACCCTGATCGGTACCCGGCGCTACGTGCGCAGGCAACGCTCCTGGTTCCGGCGCGATCCTCGGGTGCGGTGGGTGGACGGCGCCGCGCCGGAACCGGCCGCGAGGGCGCTGGCCCTGCTCGAAGAGAAAGAACGGACTCCGCAGTGACCCGACGTGTGAGCACGCGCAACGCCTCCGTCCAGGTGTGGCAGGCATATCTCAACAACCGCACCAAGCGTCATCGCGACGGTCGTTTCCTGGTGCAGGGGGTGCGTCCGATCACGCAGGCCGTGGCCAACGACTGGCCGCTGGAGACGTTGTTGTACCGCCTCGGCGGCCCGGAGCTGTCGGGCTGGGCGCGCGAAGTGCTGGACACCAGCAGCGTTCCGCAGGTCGGCCTGGTGCCCGAGCTGATGGCCGAGCTCGGCGAGAAGTCCGGGGGGATACCGGAACTCGTGGCGGTCGCGGAGTCGCGGCAGCCCGAGCTGGAGACCTTCGAGCCGGGCGAGCCGGGGGAGGACGCGCCGGTGGTCGTGGTGTTCGACCGGCCCAACTCGCCCGGCAATCTCGGCACCCTGATCCGCTCGGCCGACGCGTTCGGGGCCTGCGGCGTCATCGTCACCGGCCACGGCGCCGACCAGTACGACCCGCAGGCCGTACGGGCCTCGACCGGTTCGCTGTTCGCCGTGCCGGTGATCCGCGCCGCCGGGCCGCCGCAGGTGCTGGATTTCCGCAACCGGCAGGTGCGCCGCGGCATTCCGACCCGCATCGTGGGGACCGACGAGCACGCCCCGCACGCCGCCTACGACTACGACTTCACTGACGCGACCATCCTGGTCGTCGGCAACGAGACCAGCGGGATGAGCGCCGCCTGGCAAGCGGCCTGCGACGACATGGTGTACATCCCGATGGGCGGCACGGCCAGCTCGCTGGGGGCGCCGTCGGCGGCCGCGGTGGCGCTCTACGAAATTTCCCGGCAGCGCCGGACGTTTGCCAAGTGACGACGAGATAGGGAGACATCGCACGTGCCGGATATCGAGTTCACCAAGGGCCACGGCACCCAGAACGATTTCGTGGTGCTGCCGGACCAGGGGGCCGACCTGGCGCTGACGGCCGCGCGGGTCGGCGCGCTCTGCGATCGCCGCCGCGGCCTCGGCGCGGACGGCGTGCTGCGGGTCGCGCGCGCCGGTGCGCTGCTGGCCGCCGGGGTACTCGGGGAGATCCCGGAAGGCGTCGGCGCCGACGACTGGTTCATGGACTACCGCAACGCCGACGGTTCGATCGCCGAGATGTGCGGCAACGGCGTGCGCGTGTTCGCCCACTACCTGAGCGTGTCGGGACTGGAGACCCGCGACAGTTTCGTCGTCGGCAGCCGCGCCGGCGCGCGCCCGGTGACGGTGCATGCCGGGAACTCGGTCACCGGCGACGTCACCGTTGGTATGGGGCCGGTGCGCGAACTCGGCGCGTCCACCGCGACCCTCGCGGGCTGGGCGCTGCCCGGCATCGGCATCGACGTCGGCAATCCGCATCTGGCCTGCGTCGATCCGGGGATGTCCGCGGACGCGCTCGGGAAGCTCGACCTGACCGTGGCGCCCGGCTTCGATCCGGACCTCTTCCCGCACGGGGTGAACGTCGAGATCGTCACCGCGCTGGACGACGATGGTTCGGTCGACATGCGGGTCTACGAGCGCGGTGTGGGCGAAACCCGTTCTTGCGGAACGGGAACCGTCGCCGCGGCCGCCGCCGCGCTGGCAGCCGACGGCTTCCGGATCGCCGCGGACACCGGCCGGGTGACGGTCCGGGTGCCCGGCGGTGAGCTGACCGTCGGGCTGGAACGCGGCTCGGCGTGGCTGCGCGGGCCGTCGGTTCTGGTGGCCGCGGGCCGCCTCGCCGGATCGTGGTGGGACGGGCTGTGAGCGCCGCCCTCCGATAACCGCGTGCGTGCTGCGGTGATGTCGTGGCAGCATGGATGGTGTATGAGGAAATCAGAGACGTATGAATTCACTCCGGCGGACGCGAACGATCGCGCTGCCGAGGCGGCCGACGACGCCGTGACCGGCGACGACGCCGTGACCGGCGACGACGCGGTGACCGGCGACGTGGTCGCCGAGCACGCCGCGCGAATGCGCCGGTCCGGCTGGTCGGCCGATCCCACCGTGGGCGAGCTGCAACTGGAGGACCGCAGCTCGCTGCGGCGTGTGGCGGGCCTGTCCACCGAGCTCGCCGACATCACCGAGGTCGAGTACCGGCAGCTGCGCCTGGAGCGCGTCGTGCTGGTCGGTGTCTGGACCGCGGGTACCGCCGCGCAGGCCGAGGCGAGCATGGCCGAGCTGGCGGCGCTCGCCGAGACCGCGGGCTCCGAGGTGCTCGAAGCGCTGATCCAGCGCCGCGACCGGCCGGATCCGGCCACCTACATCGGCTCCGGCAAGGCCGAGGAGTTGCGCTCGGTCGTGCTGGAGACCGGCGCCGACACCGTCATCTGCGACGGCGAGCTCACTCCGGCGCAGCTGACCGCCCTGGAGAAGGTGGTCAAGGTCAAGGTGGTCGACCGGACCGCGTTGATCCTGGACATCTTCGCCCAGCACGCCACCTCCCGGGAGGGCAAGGCGCAGGTCTCGCTGGCCCAGATGGAGTACATGCTGCCCAGGCTGCGCGGTTGGGGTGAGTCGATGTCCCGGCAGGCCGGTGGCCGCGCGGGCAGCAACGGCGGCGTGGGTCTGCGTGGCCCCGGTGAGACCAAGATCGAAACCGACCGTCGTCGCATCCGCGAGCGCATGGCCAAGCTGCGCCGCGAGATCCGGGAGATGAAGACCGCGCGCGACACCATGCGGGCGCGCCGCAACTCCAGCGGCATCCCGTCCGTCGCGATCGTCGGCTACACCAACGCGGGCAAGTCGAGCCTGATGAACAAGCTCACCGGCGCAGGCCTGCTGGTCCAGGACGCGCTGTTCGCCACCCTCGACCCGACCACCCGCCGGGCGGAGCTGGACGACGGGCGCGAGGTCGTCTTCACCGACACCGTCGGCTTCGTGCGGCATCTGCCCACGCAACTGGTCGAGGCGTTCCGTTCCACCTTGGAGGAGGTGACCGGCGCCGATCTGCTGCTGCACGTGGTGGACGGTTCCGACGCACTGCCCGCCGAGCAGATCAAGGCCGTCCGCGAGGTGATCACGGACGTGATCAAGGAATCCGGCACGCCCGCCCCGCCGGAGCTGCTGGTGGTGAACAAGACCGACGCGATGGGGCCGACCGAGCTCACCAACCTGCGCGCGCTGCTGCCGGACGCGTCGTTCGTGTCCGCGCACAGCGGTCGTGGCATCGACGCGCTGCGTGAGCGGCTCGCCGAAATGCTCGGCGGGCTGGACGTGGAGATCAGCGTGCTGCTGCCGTACACACGCGGCGACCTGCTCGCCCGCATCCATGCCGATGGCCGCATCTTCGACTCCCTCCATGAGGAGGGCGGAACCCGCGTTCACGCGCGCGTCCCGCACGCCCTGGCGGCCGCCCTGTCGGAGTACGCGCACGCGGGCACGGGGGAGTCCGGCGAGTAAGCCTCTCAGTGCGGGGACTCGGTCCAGCGCCGGCGTGGCGGTGGGCGCCGCTGGTGGTCGCCTGTGCCTCGTCACGGGTGCACAAGTGGGCCCGGGGCGCTCCGGCCGCAGTTGTGCGGCTGCCGCATGGCTTCCGTGCGATGGAGTGGGCCTCGGTATGGGCGCCTCGGCGGGGCGATGACTTGCGAGTTCGCGACGTGCTTGCTGGGACGATGAACGAGCTGGTCGCTCGACCAAATGGGCGTGTCGCGATATGACGCGCACATCCGGTGCGACGCAGTCGATTTCGTTGCGCTATCGTCATCGAATCGACATCAGGAGGGTTCATGTCGGACGCCCGCTCCGATTCCCGCACCCGGCGCTCCGGCGCCGCGCGCAGCGCCGATCCGGCGCTCACCGACGGTGCGCCCCTGTCGGTCGCGCTGACCGACACCGATCTGCGGGTGATCGACACCCTGCTCGCGCCGCTGCGCGCGTGGACCAGCCCGCGTTTCTACGGCCTGGAGAACATCCCCGCCGACGGCCCGGTGCTGCTGGTCGGTAACCACAACCTGCTGGGCGGCATCGACGCGCCGATGCTGCTGCCCGAGGTGCTGCGCCGCCGTGGCCGCCTGATCCGCGGTCTCGCCGAGAACGTGCTGATCAATGTGCCCGGTATCCGTCACCTGCTGCACCACTACGGCGCGGTGCGCGGGACTCGGTCCAACTGTCTGGCCCTGCTGCGGCGCGGCGAGGCCGTGATGGTGTTCCCCGGTGGCGGCCGGGAGGCGGTGCGCCGCAAGAACGAGAAGTACCTGCTGAAGTGGGAAGGGCGCAGCGGCTTCGCGCGCATGGCCATCGAAGCGGGCGCGCCCATCGTGCCGGTCGCGATGATCGGCGTCGACGACGCCTACGACATCGTGGTGGACGGCGACCATCCGATCCTTCGCCCGCTGCGCTGGACCGTGGAAGCGCTCGGCCTCAGCCGCGACCTCACCCCGCCGCTCATCCGCGGAGTCGGTCCCACCGTGATCCCGCGGCCGGAGCGGTTCTATTTCTCCGCGGGCGCGCCCATCGACCCGGCGCCCTGGCGCGACGCGGGCGACATGCACGCCGCCGCGGTCGAATTCCGCGACGTGGTGCGCAAGGCGCTGGAGAAGGAGATGAACTTCCTCTTCGCCGAACGGGCGCGGGACCAAGGCCGCACCTTGGTGGGTCGTGTGCGGGGTTGGCTGAACCTCTGACGGGTTCGCTGTCCGGTCCTACCCCGGTTCTCGATCCGGTGACTACCGATCCGACCGAGCCGGGGCATAGGGCCGCTCCGGTGTAGTCGCCGCTGAGCGGGACGAAGTCGACGTCGGATGCGCTCCGAGTCCGGTCGGTACGCCGCGGTTCGCGGCGCCGATGCCATGTGTCCAGCGGCTCGATCGGCAGGTCAGCCCGTCGGACGCAGCTGGATGTGATTGCGCCGCGTGATGGCGCCGGAGTGGGATTGGTCCGCGCCTCCGTGAAGTCCCGGTCGTCGCGAAGCCGAGGGGCGCAGAAGGCGTCCGTGACGGCGGGGCGGCCGTGGTGCACCGGTTGCGCGTCAGAGCGTCCGCTCACGCACGCATACGTGGGCTGGCTCGAGTGTTCGCCGCCGACCGACGCGCGCTCTGGCACTACCAGCGGGAAAGAGCCGGTAGCGGACAGCCTCGAGCTGCCGCGTAGCGGCCACCGGACCGGCGATCGGCCGACCTCGCCGAAGAATCGGGGTGAATCCAGCGATGCCCGGCGTTGGCGTCCCCCACCGCTCCCGAGTTCCCGATCGTTTGCGGGGAATCTCGCCTGCTGATCCCGACCCGTGCCGCCGCTCCTGGTGAGACCATGGTTCTGGCCCCAGAAGTGAACACGGATTCTCCTTCCGGGTACGGTATGGGGCAACGACTGGTCGGTGTGGACCGGCCGGTGTGGTCACTAGGAGGTTGGCGTGGAACGCACACTGTTCGAACCCGAACACGAACTGTTCCGGGAGTCGTTCCGCAAGTTTCTCGCTCAGCACGTCGCGCCGAATCACGCGAAGTGGGAGGAGCAGGGCATCGTCGACCGGGAGGTCTGGCTCGAGGCGGGCAAGCAGGGCTTTCTCGGCATGGCCATGCCGGAGCAGTACGGCGGCGGCGGGGTGAAGGATTTCCGCTACAACGCCATCGTCTCGGAGGAGTCGGTGCGCGGCCAGTACTCCGGTCTCGGCTTCTCGCTGCACAACGATGTGATCGCGCCTTACCTGCTCGAGTTGGCCAACGAGGAGCAGAAGCAGCGCTGGTTGCCCGGTTTCTGCGCGGGCGAGATCATCACCGCGATCGCGATGACCGAACCGGGCACCGGTTCGGATCTGCAGGGCATCAAGACCCGCGCGGTGCGCGACGGGGACGACTGGATCCTCAACGGCGCCAAGACCTTCATCACCAACGGCATCAACTCCGACATCGTGATCGTGGTGGCGCAGACCGACCCGGAGAAGGGCGCGATGGGCTTCAGCCTGTTCGTGGTCGAGCGCGGCATGCCCGGCTTCGAGCGCGGCCGCAACCTGGACAAGCTCGGCCTCAAGGCCCAGGACACCGCCGAGCTGAGCTTCACCGACGTGCGCGTGCCCGGCAAGAACCTGCTCGGCACCGAGGGCATGGGCTTCATCCACCTCATGCAGAACCTGCCGCAGGAGCGGCTGTCGATCGCCGTCATGGCGGCGGCGGCCATGGAGTCCTGCCTGGACATGACCGTCCAGTACGTCCGCGACCGCAAGGCGTTCGGCAAGCCGATCGGCGCGCTGCAGAACACCCGCTTCGTGCTCGCCGAACTGGCCACCAAGACCACCGCCGTGCGCCTGATGGTGGACAAGTTCATCGAACTGCTCAACGAGGGCAAGCTGACCGCCGAGGACGCGGCGATGGCCAAGTGGTGGAGCACCGAGGAGCAGCTCGACTTGATCAACCGCTGCCTGCAACTGCACGGCGGATACGGCTACATGAAGGAATACCCGATCGCGAAGGCCTACATGGATGCTCGCATCCAGACCATCTACGGTGGCACCACCGAGATCATGAAGGAGATCATCGGGCGCAGCCTGAAACTCTCCTGACAGCGCGCGGGTCACGCTCGGGCCGCCGTCGGCCCGGGCATCGCCTGGGGCACAATCGCCTCCCGAGGTGCCGACGGACTCGACGTCCGGCCATCACCCGAAGTGGAGGAGATGCGATGCCGAGTCTGGCCAACCAGGTCGTGCGCGGATATTTGAGGGCGACGCGCGCCAACCGGGTATTCGTCGACGTCGGCGCGGCGCGGGAGCGCGTTCGTGATCTGAGCCTGCGGCCCCGGCGCTACGGTCCGCCGCGCCGGCTGCGCGCGGATGTGGCGATCACGGTGGACCGTCGCGGCGGCTGGCCGGTCTACACGCTGACTCCGCGCGGGCAGCGGCCTCGGGGGAATGTCGTGTACGCGCACGGTGGCGGCTGGGTGCACGAGATCGCACCGCAGCATTGGGCACTGTGCGCGGCCGTCGCCGCGGAAACCGGTGCGGCCGTGACTGTCGCGGTCTACCCGCTGATTCCGTTCGGGACGGCCGCGCAAGTCGTCCAAGGCTTCGTCGACCTGGTGCTCGCGAACCGGGAAACCTACGAGAACGTCTGTTTGGCAGGGGATTCCGCCGGTGGGCAGATCGCTCTGTCGGCCGCGGTGGTGTTGCGGGACGAGCATCGGGTGCGGCTGCCGGGCACCGTGCTGATCGCACCCGCCCTCGATCTCTCGCTGAGCAATCCGGAGATACCGGTCGTGCAGCCCCGCGACCCGTGGCTGGGCGTCGCGGGGACTCGGGTGCTCATCGAGCACTGGCGGGGCGACCTGGAGATCGCCGACCCGAGGGTCAGCCCGCTCGCCGCCGACCTGCGCGGGCTCGGTCCGCTGACGGTCTTCTGCGGCACCGACGACATCCTGCACCCGGACACGCGCCTGCTGGTGGACGCGGCACGTCGCGCCGGCGTAACGGTGGACTACCACGCCGGGCAGGGGCTGCCGCATGTCTATCCGCTGACGCCGACCCCCGAAGGACGGGCCGCCCGCAGGATCGTCATCGAACGTTTGCGCAGCGCACTCGGGGGTTGAGCGAATCCCCAGTCGATATCGCCGCTGACAGGGGCTCGGTAGTCAGACGCGAGTGGGCAGGGTTACGACGAAGCAGGCGCCGCCGGCCGTGCCGTCGACAACCCGGATGGTGCCCCCGTGGCGTTCGACGACATCGCGGACGATGGCCAGGCCCAGACCCGCGCCGCCTTCGTCGCGGCTGCGCGCGTCGTCCAAGCGGACGAACCGCTGGAAGATGCGCTCGCGATCGGCGGGCGGCACACCCGGGCCGTCGTCGCCGACCGACAGCGTCGCCCGCCCGTCGGCGCTGTGCTGCACGGCTACCCGCACGATGCTCGCGGCATGCCGCTGGGCGTTGTCGACGAGGTTGCCCAGGACGCGCGCGAGCTGGGTACGGCTGCCGGTGACCACGACGGCGTCCTCCGGGGTCGCGATCTCCACGGCCACCCGGTCGCCCGCACGGTGCTCCAGTTCGTCGCGAACCAGGACCGTCAGGTCCACGCGATCCGCACGCGGTTGCTCGCCCGCGTCGAGCCGGGCCAAGAGCAACAGGTCGGCCGCGAGGTGTTCCAGCCGGATGGTGTCGCCGATCAGGCCGTCCAGTTCCAGCAGGTCGGGGTGGGCCTGGGCTACCTCGAGCTGGGTGCGCAGGCTGGCGATGGG
Organism: Nocardia sp. NPDC041819; assembly: GCF_055590505.1. Lineage (NCBI taxonomy): Bacteria > Bacillati > Actinomycetota > Actinomycetes > Mycobacteriales > Nocardiaceae > Nocardia > Nocardia sp. NPDC041819. The sequence goes on from NZ_JBVJAP010000001.1 coordinate 725,982, forward strand.
GCTGCGCAATTCGTGGGCGGCGTCGGCGATGAACCGGCGCTGGCGCTCCCCGGATTCCTCCAGCGCGGCGAGCGTGGCGTTGGTGGTGGTCGCCAGCCTGCCGATCTCGTCGCGGGAGCCCGGTTCGGGCACGCGCCGGGACAGATCGCCGTCCATGATCTCGGCGAGCTGCCTGCGGATCGCCTCCACCGGGCGCAGGGCGCGCCTGGTGACCAGCCAGGTGACCAGGGCGACCAGGGCGAGCAGCGGCGGCAGGCCGATCAGCATCGCTTGCCGCGCGTCCGCCACCGCGCTGTCGGCGGTCTCCAGCGAGGAGCCCGCGTAGACGGTTGCGGGCTGTCCGCCGGGGGTGGTCACCGCGAGGGCGGCGACCCGGAACGGGTGCGGGCCGTCCTCGGTGTCCACCGTCAGCCGTACGTCGGCGAATTCCGCGTCGGCCGTCGTGGGATCCGTGCTCGGGGAGGGGCTTTCGTCGTCGTCCGATTCCCCCTCGTCCTCGTCCTCGTCATCTGCGTCGTCCTCGTCGTCTCGGTCCTCGGAGGCCTTCGCGAGGGGCCCGAAGTCGGCCATCGGAGGTTTCCCCGCGAGTTCGTCAGCCGCCGCGAGGACTCGGCGGTCGACCGAAACGATCTGCACCGGTCGATCTTCGGCGTCCGGAAGCGACAATCGCGCGAGGTCGGCGCCCGAGGCGAGCTGGGTCGCTACGTCGCGCGCGGTGGTCTCCGCTTGCAATTCGGCGCTGTGCACCAGGTTGTGCCGCAGTACCGCCAGGACCGTGAGCCCGGCGGCCGTCAGCGCCACCGCGACGACCGCCGTCGCCGCGACCGTGGTGCGCGTGCGGACCGATCGCCACCACGCACGCCTGCTCCGCTCAGGCACGGTCGGCTGCCAGCCGGTATCCGGCGCCGCGGACGGTGGTGATCGTCCGGCGCCCGAACGGCGCGTCGATCTTGCGGCGCAACGTGCTGATGTAGACCTCGACGATGTTCGGATCCCCGTCGTAGGCGAAATCCCAGACATGGTGCAGGATATCGGCTTTCGACACCACCTCCCCTGCGCGGACGGCCAGGTGCTCGAGCACGGCGAACTCCTTGGCGGTGAGCGTCACATCCTGCGAGCCGCGCCGGCAGGTCCGGGTGCCCGGGTCCACGATCAGGTCGCCGACGCGCAGCACCCGTGCTCCGCCGCGGGTTCGGCGGCGCAACAGGGCGCGAATGCGGGCCAGCAGCACGAGGTAGGAGAACGGCTTGCTGAGGTAGTCGTCGGCTCCGGTGTCCAGCCCCTCGGCCTCGTCGTATTCGCCGTCTTTCGCGGTCAGCATGAGCACCGGTGTCTCGTGCCCCCCGGCGCGCAGCGCGGCGCAGACCCGGTAACCGTTCATGCCGGGCAGCATGATGTCGAGGATGATCAGGTCGTAGTCGGTGGTGGTCGCCAGGTGCAGCCCCTCGGCGCCGTCGTGCACCACATCCACGGCGAATCCCTCGGCCGACAAGCCTTTTGCCAGTGTGAGAGCCAGACGTTTCTCGTCCTCCACGATCAGCAGACGCATCCACCAAGAGTGGCAGACCGATCCTGAAACCGTCTTCAGGTGGCTTCAGCTCGCCTTCAGTTCCGTACGTCACCGTAGTCGCATTCGAATCAGCACTCCCGCAGGAGGTTTCGCATGACAACCGTTTTCCGCCGTGCCTACGCCGGTCTTCGCTGGCTCCTCGTCGGCACGGCCGTCGCGGCCGTCGTCGTCGGTCTCAGCGCGGCCTTGGCCGCTGTCGCCACCGGCGGGCCGGGCGATCACACCGTCGCCTTCCGCTCGTCCGCGGGGGACTGGTCGCTGGTGGCCGACACCGGGATCAGCAGGCAGCAGGCGATCGACATGGCGGTGCGGGCCGTGCCCGGCGGGCGGGTCCGGTCCACCGAACTCGACTCCGATCGCGGCACCGCGGTCTGGGAGGTGGAGCTCACCACGCCCGCGGGTGTGCGGTACGACGTGACGATCGATGCGAGCAGCGGCGCGGTCCACAGCGCGGTCGACCACGACTGAGCTTCCGCGGCGGCGCAGGTGTGACGGGTCGGTGCTCGGGTAAGCACAAGATGTTTGCTGCCGGGCGGCGGGGATCCGGAGGGGGATCCCGGCCGTGGCTTCACCGATAGCACGCCCCGGCCGGCGTCGTGCGTAACGCCATGGAGATGCGTTCGCCGAGCATCGTAGATTGGGTCCGCGCCGCGGTTGCCCGGGAGTAGCCTCAAGGTTGTCCGCTCGAGGAATCGAGGTCGCGATGCACGAGATGGCCATCACGCAGAGCGTCATCGACGCCGTCTGCGAGCACGCGGCGGGCCGGCGGGTGCACTCCGTCACCGTCGAGGTCGGCGCGCTGTGCGCCGTCGTGCCCGATGCCATGCGGTTCTGTTTCGAAGTCGCGGCCGAGGCGACGGTAGCCGAGGGCGCGCAGCTGGTCCTGGTTGAGATCCCCGGGGTAGGGGCGTGCCGGACCTGCGGAGCCGAGTTCCCGCTGCCCGACCCGATCCTGCTGTGTCCCTGCGGCAGCGCCGATGTCGAGATCCGCTCCGGGCGCGAGCTGCGTATCCGATCCATGGAGGTGAGTGAGGCATGTGCGCAACCTGCGGTTGCGGCGACGACGACGCCGCGCTGATTCGCGTCCCGCACGACCACCAGCACTCCGAGGCGCACGACCACGCCCATGAGCACCCCCATCCCCATGAGCACACGCACGGCCCGGACGCCGACCACGTCCACGTGCCCGCCACCGAGACCGTCAGCCTGGAACTGAAGGTGCTGGCCAAGAACGACGAACTGGCGCAGCGCAACCGGGCCTGGCTGGCCGAGCGCGACATCGTCGCGCTCAACATGACCAGCTCGCCGGGCGCGGGCAAGACCAGTCTGCTGGAACGCACCATCCGCGAGTCCGGCCGGACTCCGATCGCGGTGATCGAGGGCGACCAGGCGACATTGCTCGACGCCGAACGGATCCAGGCCACAGGGTGCCGGGTCGTGCAGGTCAACACCGGCGCGGGATGTCACCTGGACGCCGAGATGATGTATCGCGCGCTGGAGAAGCTCGACCCGGCGCCGGGCACGCTGCTGTTCGTCGAGAACGTCGGCAATCTGGTCTGCCCGGCGCTGTTCGACCTGGGGGAGCGGGAGAAGGTGGTCGTCATCTCGGTGACCGAGGGGACCGACAAACCGCTGAAGTATCCGCACATGTTCCAGGCGGCAGGACTGGTGTTGGTGAACAAGACCGATCTGCTGCCGTATGTCGATTTCGATCTGGACCGATGCCGGGAATACATCCATTCGATACATCCCGGCGTCGAGGTCCTTCCGCTGTCCGTGAGCAGCGGCGCAGGCCTGTCTACCTGGTATGACTGGCTGGCCGAGCGGCGTCGCGCGGCCGGTTCGGCGGCTCTTGAGGAAGCCGCCGGGCGCGCTTAAGGTGAAGTGATCAGGATCACATCGACGGGTGACCCCTTCTTCGAGAAAGGCGAGATTCGGCCCCCGGTGGTCCGCTGCGGAAGGTGGCGAGATATGCCCACTCAGGAAGCAGTACGAGCCGAAGAAACGCTGATCCACGTCCTCTGGATCAACGCCGGGCTCAGTTGTGACGGTGACTCGGTCGCCTTGACGGCGGCCACGCAGCCGAGCATCGAAGAAATCGCTCTCGGCGCCCTGCCCGGTCTGCCCAAGATCGCCGTGCACTGGCCGCTCATCGACTTCGAGTGCGGCCCGAACGGCGGCGCCGATGATTTCCTGGAGTGGTTCTTCAAGGCCGACCGCGGGGAACTCGAGCCGTTCGTTCTGGTGGTCGAGGGCTCGATCCCGAACGAGCAACTCAAGGAAGAGGGCTACTGGTGCGGGTTCGGCAACAATCCCGCCACCGGACAGCCCATGACGACCAGCGAATGGCTGGATCGTCTCGCGCCGAAGGCCACGGCCATCGTGGCGGCGGGCACCTGCGCGACCTACGGCGGCATCCACGCGATGGCGGGCAACCCGACCGGCGCGATGGGCGTGCCGGATTATCTCGGCTGGGACTGGAAGAGCAAGGCGGGTATTCCGATCGTGTGCGTGCCGGGTTGCCCGATCCAGCCGGACAACCTGTCGGAGACGCTCACCTATCTGCTCTACATGGCGACCGGACAGGCGCCGATGATCCCGCTCGACGAGGCGTTGCGGCCCAAGTGGCTGTTCGGGGCGACCGTGCACGAGGGCTGCGACCGGGCGGGCTACTACGAGCAGGGTGAGTTCGCCACCGAGTACGGCTCGCCGAAATGCATTGTGAAGCTCGGCTGCTGGGGGCCCGTGGTCAAGTGCAACGTTCCCAAGCGCGGCTGGATCAACGGCCTGGGTGGTTGCCCGAACGTCGGCGGTATCTGCATCGGCTGCACCATGCCGGGCTTCCCGGACAAGTTCATGCCGTTCATGGACGAACCGCCCGGCGGGAAGTTCTCGTCCAGCGCATCGGGGCTCTACGGATCGGTGATCCGCAGCCTCCGTCACATCACCGGACGCACCGTCGACAAGGAGCCGCACTGGCGGCACCGGGGCCGGAAGCTGGAGACCGGCGCGACCCGCACTTGGTAGGAGGATCTCTGATGACACAGATCATCCCGGAGCCGTCGCACCGGACGATCGAGCCGGACCGTCTCGTCGAGATGGCGTGGGACCCGATCACCCGCATCGTCGGTAGCCTCGGCATCTACACCAAAATCGACTTCGAGAACCGGGAGGTGGTCGAGTGCCACAGCACCTCGTCCATCTTCCGCGGCTATTCGATCTTCATGAAGGGCAAGGACCCGCGCGACGCGCACTTCATCACCAGCCGCATCTGCGGCATCTGCGGTGACAACCACGCCACCTGTTCGTGCTACTGCCAGAACATGGCCTACGGCGTGCGCCCGCCGCACCTCGGCGAGTGGGTCGTGAATCTGGGCGAGGCCGCCGAATACATGTTCGACCACAACATCTTCCAGGAGAACCTGGTCGGCGTGGACTACTGCGAGAAGATGGTCTCCGAAACCAACCCGGGCGTGCTGGCCAGGGCGGAGAACACCGAGGCGCCGCACGCGGGCGACCACGGGTATCGCACGATCGCCGACATCATGCGGGCGCTCAACCCGTTCACCGGTGAGTTCTACCGGGAGGCGTTGCAGGTCAGCCGGATCACCCGGGAGATGTTCTGCCTGATGGAAGGCAGGCACGTCCACCCGTCCACGCTGTATCCCGGGGGGCCCGGCACGGTCGCGACGATCCAGTTGATGACCGATTACCTGTCCCGGCTGATGCGCTACGTGGAGTTCATGAAGAAGGTCGTGCCGATGCACGACGACCTGTTCGACTTCTTCTACGAGGCGCTGCCGGGCTACGAGAAAGTCGGTCTGCGGCGCACGCTGCTGGGTTGCTGGGGCTCGTTCCAGGACCCGGAGTTCTGCAATTTCGAGTACAAGGACATGGAGGACTGGGGACGCAAGATGTTCGTCACCCCCGGCGTCGTGGTCGACGGCAAACTGCTGACCACCTCCCTGGTCGACATCAACTTGGGCCTGCGGATCCTGCTGGGCAGTTCGTACTACGAGGACTGGACCGATCAGGAGATGTTCGTGAAGACCGATCCGCTGGGCAACCCGGTGGACCGGCGCCATCCCTGGAACCAGCACACCAACCCCCGGCCGCAGAAGCGAGACCTGGACGAGAAATACAGCTGGGTGATGTCGCCACGCTGGTTCGACGGCACCGACCACCTCTCGCTGGACACCGGGGGCGGCCCGCTGGCCCGGCTGTGGTCTACGGCGCTGGCCAACCTGGTCGACATCGGGTACGTGAAGTCGACCGGGAACAGCGTGCAGATCAACCTGCCCAAGACCGCGCTCAAAGGCCCGGTCACGCTGGAGTGGAAGATCCCGGTGCACGGCAGCAACACCCTCGAGCGCAACCGCGCGCGCACCTATTTCCAGGCGTACGCGGCGGCCTGCGCGCTGCACTTCGCGGAGAAGGCGATGGCGGAGATCCGGGCCGGCCACACCAAGACCTGGGAGAAGTTCGAGGTCCCCGAGGAAGGCATCGGCTGCGGTTTCACCGAGGCGGTGCGCGGCGTGCTGTCGCATCACATGGTGATCCGGGACGGCAAGATCGCCAACTACCACCCGTATCCGCCGACGCCGTGGAATGCCAGCCCGCGCGACAGCTACGGCACGCCCGGCCCCTACGAGGACGCGGTGCAGGGCCAGCCGATCTTCGAGGAGAACGACCGCGAGCACTTCAAGGGCATCGACGTCATGCGCACGGTGCGCAGTTTCGATCCGTGCCTGCCGTGCGGCGTGCACATGTACCTCGGCAACGGAAAGTCGCTGGAGAAACTGCACTCACCGACGCAGACGCTCACTCCCGAGTGAGTCCGCGTCGGGCGAAACGACCGGAGGTGACGGTGGAGGATCGCCCGGACGACCAGGACGACGCGACATTCGGTGAGGCCCGGTGGCGGGAAGCCGGCGATCGCATCGAGACCTTGCTCGAGGCGAGTTCGGCGGGCGGTGCGCTCGCCCGCGAGCGCGCCGAGCAACTGGTGCGCGAACTGGTCGGACTCTACGGCGCGGGGCTGACTCGCGCGGTCGCGCTGCTCGACGCGGGCGCGGTCGAGCGGTTGGCCCGCGACGATCTGGTCGCCAGCCTGCTGCTCGTGCACGGGTTGCATCCGCACGATGTGTCCACCCGGGTGCGCACCGCGCTGGACAGCGTGCGCCCCTACCTCGGTTCGCACGGTGGCGATGTCCACCTGGTCGACATCGTCGACGGGGTGGTCCGCTTGGAACTGGCGGGTAGCTGTAAGAGCTGTCCGTCCTCGTCGGTGACGCTCGAACTGGCCGTCGAGGACGCGGTGCGGGCGGCGGCGCCGGAAATCGAGTCCATCGAAGTCGTGGCCGCGCAGACGGAGTCGGCGGGGGTGATCTCCGCCGACTCGCTGTTCTCCCGCGTGCGCGCGGACGGCGCACGGTCCGGCAACTGGGTCGCGGTCCCCGAACTGGCCGAGTTGAGCGCGGGCGAGGTGGGCGGTTTCGACGTCGCCGGGCTGACCGTGCTGGCCTGCCGGGTGGGCGAGGAGCTGTACGCCTACCGGGACCACTGTCCCGGGTGCGACGGCTCGCTCGCGGGCGCGGTGCTGGAACGGCGCGTGGGATTCCCGGCCGGTGACGCGGTGCTGCGGTGCCCCACCTGCCGGGCGCACTACGACGTGGTGCACGCGGGCGCCCGGGTCGACGGCGACGGGCATCTCGAGCCGCTTCCCGTGCTCGTGCGATCCGGCGAACTGTCGGTGGCGGTGCCGGTGGGGGTGCACGGGTGAGCACACCGTTTCGCGCGCTCCAGCGAATCGCCGCCGACCGCGGGCCCGCTCCCCGGCCCGGCGAACGGTGCGAGATGTGCGCGGAGCCGATCGCCGAGCAGCACGGGCACGTCGTGAACGTCGAAGGCAGACAGCTGATGTGCGTGTGCCGCGGCTGCTATCTGCTGTTCGTCGACCAGGACGCGGCGCTGCGCTATCGAGCGGTGCCGGATCGGTATCTCGCGTTCCCCGATTTCACGATCAGCCGGGCGGAGTGGGACGCGCTGGAGATCCCGGTGAGCCTGGCGTTCTTCTTCCGCAATTCCGCGCTGGAGCGGACGGTGGCGTTCTATCCCGGGCCCGCGGGCGCGACGGAATCGGAATTGCCGCTGGAGCAATGGAACGCGATCCTGCACCGCCATCCCGAGCTGGATGTGCTCGCTCCGGACGTGGAAGCGCTGCTCATCCGGGTGCCCGACCGCCGCGCCGAACAGGCGGCCTGCCTGCTGCTGCCGATCGACGCCTGTTACGAGTTCGTCGGCCGGATGCGGCTGCTGTGGCACGGCTTCGACGGCGGTCAGGACGTGCACCGGTATCTGGAACAGTTCTTCGCCGAGACGTCGGCCCGCGCTCGAGCCGGGGGTGCGGCATGAGCCCGGTGTACTCGACGACGTTCGCCGTGCTCGAGATGAAACCCGAGCCGTATGCCGTCGCGCCGATCCTGTCCGCGCGGGTCGGCATCGCCGCGCTCGCGGAGGAACCCGTGCACGCCATCGCCCTGCGGGCGCAGGTGCGCATCGAGCCGTTCCGCCGCGGCTACTCCGACGAGGAGGCCGCGGGCCTGGTCGATCTGTTCGGTCCGCGCGAACGGTGGCACGAGACCCAGCGTTCGTTTCTCTGGATGCACTGCGCCACCATGATTCCGGGTTTCACCGGCGGCGCCGAAGTGGATCTGCCGATGCCGTGCACCTACGACTTCGAGGTGACCGGGTCGAAATACCTGCACGCGTTGCGCGAGGGTGTGGTTCCGTTGCTCTTCCTGTTCAGCGGAACCGTATTCATCCGGGGCAGTACGGGATTCGCCATCCAGCAGATCCCGTGGGACCGCGAGGACAAGTTCGAGATGCCCGTGGCGGTGTGGCAGAACCTGATGTCCGCGTACTTCCCGAATTCCGGGTGGGTGCGGCTGCACAACGACACCCTCCGCGCGCTGGCCGCCTACAAGTCCGGCCACGGCCTGCCCGGTTTCGACGACGCGGTGACCCGCCTGCTGACCAGCACCGAGGAGACGCCGTGACGACCGCCGACGCCCGCGCCCGCGCTCGTGCCGTTGCCGACGCGGTGCTCTACGAGGGCTACTTGCTCTACCCCTACCGGGCCGACGCGCGCAAGAACCAGTCGCGATGGCAGTTCGGCGTGCTGGGGCCGCGCGGAGCCGCCGCCGCAGGGCTCGGTGAGGAGCAGGCACTGTCGGCGCAGTGCCTGGTCGCTCCCGGCGAAAATCCGGAGATCACCCTGACCGTCCGGTTCCTCCAGCTCCAGCGCCGCCAAGTGATGGACGCCGGCGGCGCGTCCGTCGCCGAGTGGTCCGACGGTGAGCGGTCGTGGCTGTCCTGGGACGAGGCGGTCGAGCAGGAGGTCGTCATCGGTCCGGTCCCGCCGGGCCGCCTCGTGCGGTCGCTGGACATCCCGGGCGGCCGCGACACCGAGGAGATCGCCACGGCCGCCGCCCCCGGGCGAGGCACGCTCGTGCGGACCCGGCTGCCGCTGGCGGGCGAGCTGGAACTCGCGGCCGACCGGGACGACGGCTTCGTGCGGCTTACCGTCATCCTGCGCAATGTGGGCGAACCCGCGACCGACCAGCGCGACGCCATCGCACGCTCGCTGATCGGCGCGCACGTCATCGCGGAGATCACCGGCGGCGAGTTCGTCTCGCTGCTGGAACCGCCGCCGGACGCGGTGGCCGCGGCCGCCCGCTGCGATCGGTACCGCTGCTTCCCGGTGCTCGCGGGGCCACCCGGCGACTACAGCATGCTGCTGATCTCGCCGATCATCCTCTACGACCACCCGGAGATCGCGGAGCAGAGCGAAGGCGCGCTGTTCGACTCGACCGAGATCGACGAGATCCTCACGCTGCGGATCCTCACGATGACCGACGCGGAGAAGGCACGGGCGCGCGCCACCGATCCGCGCGCGGCGGAGATCATCGACCGCTGCGAAGCCATGTCACCCGACGCGATGCGACAGCTGCACGGGGTGCTGCGCGACCCCCACGCCGAAGGCCCGGGACTGATCCCGGAGATCCCCGAAGGCCTCGATTGGTGGGACCCGTCGGCCGACGAGGCCGTACGCCCCGACCTCGACGCGGTGCCGGTCGCGGGTGTGCTCGTGCGCAAGGGCAGCAGGGTCCGACTGCATCCGTCGCGGCGGGCCGACGCCCAGGATCTGTTCTTCGACGACCGGTGTGCCCGGGTCGTCTCGGTCCACGAGGACGTGGACGGGCAGGCGCACGTCGGGGTCGTGCTGGACGACGACCCGGCGGCCGAGTTGCACGAATGGTATGGCCGCTACCTGTATTTCGCCCCCGACGAAGTGGAGCCGCTCGACGGCACCGAGAAGTGAAAGGAAGTCCGCTATGGAAACCGTGGGAGTGGTGTCGACAACCGTCGTCGCCGTGCTGGTGGCGGCGGGAGTGTATCTCGGCGTGCGCTCGATCCCGGATCTGCGGCGTTACCTCAAGATCCGGCACATGTAGCGGCCGACCGGAAAGGAGCATCATGGCTGAGCATCGCGAAGAGCCGCAATCGGCACGGGGCGCACCGGGTTCGCGCGACACCGGCGCCGACGTCGCGGCCGGGGGACCGGCGGATCGGGAGCCGGGGCACATCGATCACGAGGAAATGACCTCCGCGCACTCCGACGACGCCAAGAAGGGCACCGAGTTCACCTCGCAAGCCCCGCCCGGCACCGAATCGGCGGCGCCGCCCTACGACGAGCGCAAGGAGACCGCCAACGCCCCCTCCGAGACGGCGACCGGGAAGGTCGACGACGCGCGGGTGGGCGGCGCGACAACGCCGACCGAGGAAGAGGGGTGATTCCACGGGCGCGGTGCTGATCGCCGGGATCGGCAACATCTTCCTCGGCGACGACGGATTCGGACCCGAGGTGGTGCGGCGGCTGCCGCTCCACCCCGACCCGGGCGTGCGCGCGGTGGATTACGGCATCCGCGGCATGCACCTCGCCTACGACCTGCTCGATCATTGGGACGCGCTGGTGCTGATCGACGCGCTGCCCGATCGCGGCGCACCCGGCCGGATCGAGGTGTTCGCCGCCGCGCCGGAGGACACCGGCGCCGCGCATCTCGACGCGCACGCGATGAGCCCGGACGCGGTCTTCGCCGGAGTGCGCGCCCTGGGCGGTGCGCTCCCACCCACCGTGGTGATCGGCTGCCAGGTCGCCTGCGTGGCGGAGGGCATCGGCTTGTCCGAGCCGGTCGCCGCGGCGGTGGACGAGGCGGTGGCGGCCGTGGGCGGTGTGCTCGCCGAGTTGCTGTCCTCCGGTGCACCCGATGGTTCCGGGCCGCCGCGGCGGGCCACAGCGCGACAGGAGGACTGACGATGTGTCTGGGCATCCCGGGACGCGTGCTGGCGATCCCCGACGGCTACCACGGCCAGATCGCGCTGGTCGAGGTGTCCGGCGAGCAGCGGAAGGTGAACATCGGCCTGCTCGACGAGGATCCGGCCCAGCCGGGTGACTGGGTGATCATCCACATGGGCTTCGCGGTGGAGAAGACCGACGAGGCCGGGGCCACGGCGGCGCTGGACGGGTTGCGCCTGCTGCAACGCGGAGACCTGCCATGACCACCCAGCGGCTGCGGCGTCGTCTGCTCGTGCGCGGTGTGGTCCAAGGCGTCGGGTTCCGCCCGTTCGTCTACACCACCGCCGCCGAGCTGTCCCTGTCCGGCAGCGTCGGCAACGACAGCAGTGGCGTCGTCATCGAAATCGAGGGAGCCCCGCCGGATCTGGACCGGTTCGCCGAGCGGCTGCGGCTGCGCCCGCCGCCGCTGGCGGTGGTCGAGGCGGTCGAGCAGGCCGACATCCCGGTGCGTGGCGGCACCGGCTTCCACATCGCGGGCACCACCCGCGACGGCGGTGGCCGCACGCTGGCCTCTCCCGATGTCGCGATCTGCGCGGACTGCGAACGCGAGTTGCGCGATCCCAGGGACCGCCGTTATCGCCATCCGTTCGTCAACTGCACCAATTGCGGTCCGCGTTTCACCATCATCGCGAGTCTGCCCTACGACCGCGAGCGGACGTCGATGGCCGACTTCGCCATGTGCAACCGGTGCGCGCGGGAATACGCCGATCCGGCCGACCGTCGCTTCCACGCGCAACCGATCGCCTGCCCCGACTGCGGTCCCACCCTCGGATACGCGGGGCCGGGAGCCGGTGCGCCCCTGACGGCGGCGCGGCAGCTGCTGCGCGCGGGCGGCATCCTGGCGGTCAAAGGCATCGGCGGCTACCACCTGGCCTGCGACGCCACCGACGAGACGGCCGTGGCCGAGCTGCGCAGGCGCAAACGCCGCGGGGACAAGCCGTTCGCCGTGATGGTGCCGGATCTCGCAACGGCCAGGGCCATCGTCGCCGTCGACGACGCCGCCGCGACGCTGCTGACCAGCCCGGCTCGCCCGATCGTGCTTCTCGCTCGCCGGTCCGCGGCCGGGGAATCCTCCTCTTCCGCAGCCGATTCGATCCGCGCCGCTCAGCCGGGTGATGACACCGTGTCGGCGGGCGCGGCGCGGGCGTGCCGCCCGATCCCGGCTCCCTCGGTGGCACCCGGCAACCCGGACCTGGGCGTCATGCTCGCCTACACCCCGCTGCATCTGTTGCTGTTCGGTCTGCCCGGCGACCCGCCCGGCCCGCAGGTGCTGGTGATGACCTCCGGCAACCTCGGCGGCGAGCCGATCTGCTACCAGGACGAGGACGCCCGCACCCGGCTGGCCGGGCTGGCCGACGGCTGGCTGACGCACAACCGGCGCATCCTGGTGCCCTGTGACGACTCGGTGGTGCGTTCGCTCGACGGCCGCGAACTGCCCGTCCGGCGCTCGCGCGGGTACGCGCCGCTGCCGCTGCTGCTGCCGGTTCCACTGCCGCCGACGCTCGCCGTCGGCGCGGACCTCAAGAACACATGCGCGGTGGCCGACGGTCGATACGCCTGGCTGAGCCAGCACATCGGCGACATGGACGATCTGGCGACGCTGCGCTCCTTCGACGCGGCCCAGCGCCACCTCGAGGAACTCACCGGGGTGCGGCCCGCCCAACTGGTCGCCGACGCGCATCCCGGCTACCGCTCCACCGCGTGGGCGCGCAGGCACGCGGGTGAGCGAGCCGTGTACACCGTCCAGCACCACCACGCGCACATCGCCGCGGTCATGGGCGAGCACGGACTCGGCGCGAGCGACCAGGTGGTCGGCATCGCCTTCGACGGCACCGGATACGGACCGGACGCGGCGGTGTGGGGCGGTGAGGTGCTGCTCGCGGGTTACAAGGGCTATCGCCGCTTGGCCCATCTGAAATACGTGCCGCTGGCCGGCGGCGATCTCGCGGTGCGCAGGCCCTACCGCATGGCGCTGGCGCATCTGCGGTCGGCCGGGATCGAGTGGACCGAGGACATTCCGGCGGTCGCGGCATGTCCGCCCGCCGAGCGTTCGGTGCTGGCCCACCAGCTCCGGACCGGTTGGGGCTGCGCTCCCACGTCCAGCATGGGCCGGCTGTTCGACGCGGTGTCCTCGCTGTGCGGCGTGCGGCACGTCGTCGACTACGAAGCGCAGGCGGCCATCGAGCTGGAAGGGTTGTCCCGGGCGGGCGCCGAAGGCGCCGCCGCATACCGGTTCCCGCTGGTCGATGGTGATCCCGCCCTGATCGATCCCGCACCGGTGCTCGCGGATGTGGTCGCCGACGTGCGCGCGGGCGCACCCGCCCAGGTGGTGGGCGCCCGGTTCCACGCCGCCGTCGCCCGGCTGGTGCTCGAGCTCGCGGCTCGCTACGCCGCCCCGGCGACGGTCGTCGCCCTGTCCGGCGGCGTTTTCCAGAACGCCCTGCTGCTCGCGCGATCGTGTGCGCTGCTGCGCGACAACGGCTTCACCGTGATCACCCACCACCGACTGCCGCCCAACGACGGCGGCCTCGCGTTCGGGCAACTCCTCGCGTGCAGCGAGGGATGAGCGAAGGAGAGCAACGATGTGTCTTGCGGTACCAGGCAAAGTGCTCAGCCTGCACGAGCGGGACGGCACCCTGATGTCGGTCGTCGACTTCGGCGGCGTGCACAAGGATGTGTGCCTGCAATACATCCCGGACGCGGCGGTCGGTGACTACGTCGTGGTCCACGTCGGTTTCGCGATCCAGCGGCTGGACGAGGAGTCCGCGTTGCGGACCCTGGCCGAGTTCGAGCACCTCGGCGTACTGAACGAGGAATTCGGCGACGGTTTCGCCATCGCCGCGAAGCAGGCGGGCATGGACAACCCAGCCGCCGAGCCATCACGCGAGGAACCGGAGGCCCGGTCATGAAATACCTGGATGAATTCAGCAATCCCGAGCTGGCCCAGCGCCTGCTCGATCGGATCCGCACCGCGACCAGCCGCCGCTGGGCGATCATGGAAGTCTGTGGCGGACAGACCCATTCGATCATCCGCCACGGTATCGACCAACTGCTGCCCGACCAGATCGAGATGATCCACGGTCCCGGCTGCCCGGTCTGCGTCACCCCGCTCGAGGTGATCGACAAGGCGCTGGAGATCGCCGCGCAGCCGGGCGTGATCTTCTGCTCGTTCGGCGACATGCTGCGCGTGCCCGGCAGCGCCAAGGACCTGTTCCGGGTCAAGAGTGAAGGCGGTGACGTCCGGGTGGTGTACTCGCCGCTGGACGCGCTGAACCTGGCCAAGGAGAATCCCGACCGGGAAGTCGTGTTCTTCGGTATCGGCTTCGAGACCACCGCTCCGGCCAACGCGATGACGGTGTACCAGGCGAAGCGCCTTGGCATCCGGAACTTCTCGCTGCTGGTGTCGCACGTTCTGGTGCCGCCTGCCATCGCCGCGATCATGGAGTCGCCGACCTGCCGGGTGCAGGGGTTCCTCGCCGCCGGGCACGTCTGCACCGTGATGGGCACCGACGAGTATCCGCCGCTGGCCGAGCAGTACAGGGTGCCGATGGTGGTCACCGGGTTCGAGCCGCTGGACATCCTGGAGGGCATCCGCCGCACCGTGCTGCAACTGGAGTCGGGCAGGCACGAACTGGAGAACGCCTACCCGCGCGCGGTGTCCGCGACGGGCAATCCCGCGGCGAAGGCCATGCTGCAGGACGTCTTCGAAGTCACCGACCGAGCCTGGCGGGGCATCGGCGTGATCCCGCGCAGCGGCTGGCGGCTGTCGGATCGCTATCGCGAGTTCGACGCCGAACACCGCTTCGCCGTGGGCGACCTGCACACCGCCGAATCGACCATCTGCCGTTCCGGCGAGGTGCTGCAAGGGTTGATCAAACCCAACGAGTGCGCCGCCTTCGGCAAGCAGTGCACGCCGCGTAACCCGCTGGGCGCCACCATGGTGTCCTCCGAAGGCGCGTGCGCCGCCTACTACCTGTACCGGCGGCTCGATCTGCCCGCGGAGGTGGCCCATGCGTGAGGACGGCGCCGCCCCCGTGGCGATCGACGTGGAGGGCTGGGTCTGCCCGATGCCGCTGCGGGACGCGCCGAACATCGTGATGGGCCACGGCGGCGGCGGAGCGATGTCCGGCGAACTGATCGAGCATCTGTTCCTGCCCGCGTTCGGCTCGGCCGCGCACGCCGATCTCGGTGACTCCGCGGTGGTCACGCTCGACGGCGCGCGACTGGCCTTCTCCACCGATTCGTTCGTGGTGAAGCCGATCGTGTTCCCGGGCGGCACGATCGGTGAACTCGCGGTCAACGGCACGGTGAACGATCTGGCCATGTCCGGCGCGCGCCCGATGGTGCTGTCCACCGCGTTCATCCTGGAGGAGGGCACCGCGCTGGCCGACATCGCGCGCATCGCGCAGGCGGTCGGCACCGCCGCGCTGGCGGCGGAAGTCCAGCTGGTCACCGGCGACACCAAGGTCGTCGACGCCGGACACGGTGACGGGATCTACATCAACACCGCGGGAATCGGCGTGGTGGCCCCCGAGGTCGACATCCGGCCGCAGCGCGCGAGGCCGGGCGACGTCGTGCTGGTCAGCGGTGACATCGGCGTGCACGGTGTCGCGGTGCTCAGCTGCCGCGAAGGACTGGAATTCGGCACCACCGTGCTCAGCGACACCGCGCCGCTGCACGGCTTGGTCGCGGCGATGCTGGCCACCGGCGCCGACGTGCACGTGCTGCGCGACCCCACCCGCGGCGGCGTCGCGGCCTCGCTCAACGAGATCGCTCGCGCCGCGGGGGTCGGCGTATCCCTGGACGAGCGGCAGCTGCCGGTGCCCGACGGCGTGCGCGACGCGTGCGGCCTGCTCGGCCTGGACCCGATGTACGTGGCCAACGAGGGCAAGCTGCTGGCGTTCGTCGCGGCCGAGGACGCCGATCGTGTGCTCGCGGCGATGCGGGAGCACCCGCTGGGTGCGCAGGCCGCGGTGATCGGCCGGTGCGTCGCCGAACATCCCGGCATGGTGGTGGCTCGCACCGCGCTCGGCGGGACCCGGGTGGTGGACCTGCCCGCGGGCGAGCAATTGCCGCGAATCTGCTGACGGCGGACGCAACGGTCCGGAACCAGAAGGCGAGGTGTGGATCATCGTTCGGATCGCCGATAGCCCCTCGGCGGCGCCCCGCCCACTGGACGGACGGCAGCGGCGCGGCGTCGCGGGGATGGCGGCGGTCGTGGTCACCCTGCACGTCCTCGGGTGGTCGGCACTGCTGCTGGTCGTGGTCCCCGGCGGGTACGTCGTGGACGGTGCGGTGTTCGGCGTCGGTCTCGGCGTCACCGCGTACACGCTCGGAATGCGGCACGCCTTCGACGCCGACCACATCGCCGCCATCGACAACACCACCCGCAAGCTGGTCGCCGACGGGCGCAAGCCGCTGTCGGTGGGGTTCTGGTTCTCCCTCGGCCACTCCACCATCGTCTTCGTCCTGGTCGCGCTACTGGCGTTCGGCGTCAAGGCGCTGGCGGGAAACCTGCGGGACCAGGAGTCCGGACTGCACCGCTGGACCGGGGTGTTCGGAACCGGCGTCTCGGGAACCTTCCTGCTCGCCATCGGCCTGTTGAACCTGGTCTCCTTGATCGGGATCTGGCGGGTGTTCCGCGGCATGCGTCGCGGGACCTACGACGAGGCCGCGTTGCGGCAGCAGCTGGACGACCGCGGCGCCTTGCAGCGGGTGATCGGCCCGCTGACCCGAGCGGTGCGCGCGCCGTGGCAGATGTACCCGGTCGGACTGCTGTTCGGCCTCGGCTTCGACACCGTCACCGAGGTGAGCCTGCTGGTGATAGCGGGCGGCGCGGCGGCGACCGCGCTGCCGTGGTACGCGATCCTGGTGCTGCCGGTGTTGTTCTCGGCGGGAATGACGCTGTTCGACGCGCTGGATGGCGCGTTCATGAACTACGCGTACGGGTGGGCGTTCGCGGGGCCGCTGCGCAGCGTCTACTACAACATCGTCGTCACGGGGCTGTCGGTCGTGGTGGCCCTGCTGATCGGCGCGCAGGAGATGATCTCGGTGCTGGCCGACGAATTCGGCATCGCCGACGGTCCGGTGGCCTGGGTCGGCGGGCTGGATCTCGGCGCCATGGGCTTGCTGATCGCCGGACTGTTCGTGCTCACCTGGGCGGTGGCGGTGGCGGTGTGGCGATTCGGCAGGCTCGAACAGCGCTGGTCCGTCGAGCGCGCCGGTGTCGGTGGAAGGCCCTGCCGATGACGGGCGGCGGCGCGGAGATGTTCGCCCGGTACGCCTACGCGCCCAACCGGCTCGGCTACTGCGGGCCACCCGGCGCGGCCGCGTTGCGGGACGGCTCGGAAGAACAGGTGCGCGCGGTGGCGCGCCGGTTCACCGGTGCGTGGCCCTACCTGCGGGTGATGGCCCGAATGACCGGCATCGCCGATCCGCTGGACCGCAGGCTCGTCGAATCCTATTGGCTGGGCGGTGGAGTCGGCGCGAGCCTGGACCCCCATGAGTTCACCGCCGAACTGCTGAGTCTGCTCGGCCCGGTCGCGGGCGGATACTGGACGCATCTGACCCCGCGGTTGGCCGAGGAGGCCGCGGCCAACCATTGTTTCCACGTCTTCGGTGTGTACCCGTGGTCGCGGCTGCTCCGGCACGGCAACGCACATCCCCTGCACGTCCTCGACAGCTGCCGGATCACCTGGGCAACGGTCCTCGACCGCAGCGGCGGCGAGGTCTCGCTGCGCTGCCGCAGGCTCCGTTGGGACGGAGAACGCCTCACGCTGTCGGCGGAGACGTCGGAGTCCGTGCCGATCCGGGTGGACGGGTACGCGGCGCTGCCCGACGTGGCGGCGGGGGAGCGGGTCGCGGTGCATTGGGGGCGGCTGTGCGGGCGACTGGACGACGCCGGGGTGCGGGCTCTGGAGGCGGGCACAGTGCGTCAGCTGGAGGTCACCAATCGTCGGCTGGCGGCGCGGCGGAGCCCGGCGAGCTGACGAACTCTGTGCCGCGCCGCCGATCACGAACGCCGAATTCCTTGCGGTGGGCTTCATCGGTCCGACAAGGTCGCCGTCGTCGTCCTAGGCCTATGGCGATATTCCATTCGGACGCAAATATCCGATCGGTGGAAATGCGCCGCACCCGACGGTTCGGCGAATTCGAAAGGCGCGACGACGTTTTTCGGAAACCGTGCTCGGAGTAGAATGTACACAGCTGTCGATCTCGACCGCGAGGAGTGCCGCGTGGATTCGCCAATGGTCGCCCGGGCGGAAAATTCATCGCTACCCAGGAATTGTTTCCCGGTGATTATCACGGCGTGCGACCGCGTTTCCTCACCTTCGAGTCCGATGAGCTGAACTGCTTCGAGTCCTGTTGAAGGGAGGTGAACTACCGTGATGGATCAGATGATGGGGATGGCGCGCGACTGGTGGAATCGTATGTTCCCCGGCATGCAGATGCCGATGATGCCAATGATGCCGATGATGTAGTGACCGTTCCGCAGACGGAAAGTCGAATGATGTCGCGGTGTGACGTGCGGGTGTTTCGATCACCGTCTCGGTGCGACGAACCCAGCGCGTTACGCACCGAGCATTCGACGGTCGAGAATCGACCCCGGGGTCGATTGTGGTCGACCCGATGCGCGGTGTGAATGTCCCGTGCGGCGGGTAAGTCCACTTTCGTCATCGACCTGATCGACCTCGGCGGAGGTATGTGATGAGCGGCGATCCACGGCAGGGAAAGCGGCCGGTGAGTGCGGTGCTGGCCGGTCCGTACGGCCATCCGTTCCATCCGATACTGGTCACCGTCCCGATCGGCGCCTGGGTCGCCAGTTTCGTGTTCGACATCGCGTCCCGCCTCGTCGACGAGCCGGACTTCCTGGTCGAGGGGTCATCCTGGTTGATCGCGATCGGCGTGCTCGGCGCCTTGATCGCCGCGACGATCGGGTTCCTCGATCTGCTCGCCATCCCGACCGGCACGCCCGCCTTCCGTACCGGCTTGCTGCACATGACTCTCAACTTGCTGGTGACCGTCGCCTATGCGCTGGGTTTCGTGTGGCGGCGGGGTGCGGACCTCGCGGTCGCGGTCCCGGCCGGGCCGCTGACCCTGTCGGCGGCGAGCCTGGTGACGCTGGCGATTTCCGGGTATCTCGGCGGCAAGCTGGCTTATCGCTACGGCGTGCGGGTCGCCGACGAAACCACCCAAGCCGGCGGCTTCACCCACTGAATCCCTTCGCATCCCTCAGGAGGCACACCATGGGCATCGCCGCACTGGTTTCTTGGCTGCTCACCGCGGGCGGCGGTTTCTTCATGCTCGGCACGTGGATCGCCCGGGGCGGGACGCGGCAACCGAGTTCCACCCAGCTGCCCGTGCCGGTCGTGTTCGGTCACTTCACGCTCGCCGTGGCCGGACTGATCTGCTGGATTCTGTACCTCGTCCTCGACACGGACGCACTGGCGTGGGTCGCGTTCGTACTGCTGATCCCCGTCGCGCTGCTCGGGTTCGCGATGCTGCTGCGCTGGCTGCCCACCTACCGTGCCCGTTCGGCGGGTACTGCAGAACCTCCCGAAGGGCACTTTCCCGTCGCCGTCGTCGCGGGCCACGGCGTGCTGGCCGTGCTCACCGTCGTGCTGGTGTTGCTGACCGCCCTCGGTGTGGGCACGAGCTGACCCGGTCGTACCCGGTTCCGATCCTCGGCCGCCACCGGAACGCGCCATCACCAAAGGTGCGCGGCGGTAGCACCGCCGGGGCTGTCCGATCATTTCGCGCAGGTGCTTCCGAGTGCATCGGCGCAGGCCGGGGCGGTGAGGTCGTAGACGGCGACATTGCCGATGTGTACCGCCGTGTAGTGCGCGGACACCCACTCGGCGATGTCTTCGTGCCCGGCCGGGCGCCACCATCCGTGGTCCGGATCCGGCCCGGCGGGCGCCTCGACCCGGCCGCGCACGCGCCACGAATCGGGCAGCCGCACCTCTTGCGCGAGGTAGTACGTCACCTGATGAGTGCGGACCATGGTCTGGAATCTGTCGAGGGTGGGTACCGGGTCGTCGGAGGTGAAACCGCCGATGGCGACGACCGGGGTGTGGCTGGCGAGTTCGAGCGACGCGGCGACCGAGGAGCGGTCCACGGCGGCCGACCAGGTCGTGGAGGTGTCGCGCAACAGCGCGGAAAGTCGAGGTTCGACCTCTCCGTTCACGAACGAGGTCACCTCGCGGCGCACGTCGTTCCCCGGATCCGCAGCCGCGGGCTCGGCGGGGCCGACGGTCGGGCTGCCCCGGTATGCGCCTGCGGCAGGGTGGCCGCGGCGTACGCTGTCGATCCGCCGATGCCTGCGAGCACACCCGAGACGACGAGCAGCGAGACGGCTCCGGCCCGCACCCGCCGCGCCGCGCCGGGGAACGCGGCGGCGACCAGTGCGAGCGCCGCCGCCGCGCAGACCACCGCGAGCGTCCAACGCAGGAGCGGTAGCCACTCGGGGTTGCGGTCGAGCAGGACGAACGCCCACAGCCCCGACGTGAACACCAGTGCGGCGGCGCCGGCTCGGCCGAACGCCGCGGACCGCCGCCGCCACATCTCGGCCACCCCGATCGCGAACATCCCGGCCACGGCGGGACCGATCGCCAGCGTGTAGTAGGCATGCATGCCGCCGCGCATCACGGTGAACGCGACGCCGTCGACGATCAGCCACAACCCGAAAGCCAATGCGGCCGCACGGATCGGGTCGGTGCGAGGCGCCCGCCCACGGGAGACGAGCACCAGTACGAAGGCGAGCAGGGCAGCCGGAAGCAGCCAGGAGATCTCGAATCCGATCTCGCCGCTGAACAGGCGAACCGGACTCGGTCCGCTCGATCCGGCGAACCCGCCACCGGTATGCCCGGCGGCCGGTGGCATCTCGTATCCGGGCGGCAGCGCGAACCGGTTGCCGCTACGGTGATTGTGCCCCAGGAAACGAGCGAACCCGTTGTAGCCCAGCACCAGATCCATGAAGGTGTTGTTCGTCGAGCCCGCCAGGTAGGGCCGCGCGGTGGCGGGCCACAGGACCGTCAGCAGGACATACCAGCCCGAGGAGACGACCAGCGCCGCGGCGGCGGCCGACAAGTGCAGCAGGCGTTTTCGCGCCGAGGCCGGCGCGACGATCAGATAGGTGAGCGCCAAGGCGGGCAGCACCATGAGCCCTTCGAGCATCTTCGCCAGGAACGCGAACCCGAGCGCGACGCCCGCCAGAATCAGCCAGCGCGCGCTCGCCTGCCGCGCCGCCCGGAGCGTGCAGTACGCGCCCGCGGTCATCAGCAGCACCATCACGGCATCCGGATTGTTGAATCGGAACATCAAGGCCACCACCGGCGTTGCCGCCAGCACGGCTCCGGCCAGCAGTCCGGCAGCCCGGTTGGCGGTCGCCTCGGTGACCATCGCGTACAGCAATGCCACCGTGGCCACGGCCATCAGCGCCTGCGGCGCCAGCATGCTCGCGCTGCCGAATCCGAACAGCTGCCCCGATACGCCCATCACCCATTGCGACACCGGCGGCTTGTCCACGGTGATGAAGTTGCCCGGATCAAGGGAACCGAACAGCACCGCCTTCCAGTTCTGTGCACCGGACCAGGCTGCCGCGGCATAGAAGTCGTTGCCCAGCCCGTTGACCGTGATGTGCCACAGATACGCGACCGCGGTCCTGATCAGCAGGAGAGACAGCCCTACGCGCTCCCACCCTCGGGCGGGCGGAAAGCAGGCCGATCCGGCGCGCGTGGCAATCGGATGCGCATCGGGCACGGCGGCCGCGGCGGGGATCGCTGTCACCGCTGGAGCTTTGCAAGCGTCCTGGTGAATCGCCTGCGCATCAGCTGGGTGCCGTGCCTTGTGCCGTTCGGCGAACGCCGACGGCGCGCATCAGCGCACGGCCGGCGTTCGTCGTTCCTAGAAAACCGTCAGATCTTGCGGATGACCGTGACGACCTTGCCGAGAATCTGGGCGTCGTTACCGGGAATCGGCTCGAAGACGGGGTTGTGCGGCATCAGCCAGACGTCCTTGCCGGTGCGCTTGAAGGTCTTCACCGTGGCCTCCCCGTCGATCATCGCCGCGACGATGTCGCCGTTGTCGGCGACGTTCTGCTGGCGCACGACCACCCAGTCGCCGTCGCAGATCGCCGCGTCGATCATGGACTGGCCGACCACCTTCAGCAGGAACAGGGAACCGTCGCCGACCAGCTCGCGCGGCAGCGGGAAGACGTCCTCCACGGCCTGCTCGGCCAGGATCGGGCCACCGGCGGCGATGCGACCGAGGACCGGGACGAACGTGGGGACGGGACGGTCGACGTCGACGGTGATCTCACCGTCGTCGACCGCCGCGGCCGGCAGGCTGGTCACCGACCGCACCACCTCGTCCAGGCCCCGGACGTCCACGGCGCGTGGCCGATTCGGATCGCGGCGCAGGTAGCCCTTGCGCTCCAGGGCCCGCAGCTGATGGGCGACCGACGAGGTGGACGTGAGGCCGACGGCGTCACCGATCTCCCGGATGCTCGGCGGGTAGCCGCGCTCGCTCACCGAGGAGCGGATCACCTCCAGCACTTTGCGCTGACGCACGGTGAGATCCGCTCCGCTACCCGCCGCGTCGGCGCCGCTCTCGGTCTCGTCACCCGTGTCGTCCGTCTGCCTCACCGCAACCGCCCTTTCCTGCTGTGCCAGGCCGGTCGGTGCCCGGCATGTGTCCTCATGGCCTGTCGTGTCTTCGGTTCTTCGAATCTAGTCCGGTCGCGCCGCTGGATCAAACATCTGTTCGACGCATGTCGGGTGTTCCTGCTGACTTTGTCGGCGACGCGTGGTAGAAATCGAACACCAGTTCTTCGAACACATGAGCGAATATCTACTGAACACGTGTTCGAACAGCTCGAACGCCGACGGAGCACCTACCACGGAGGTTTGTCCGATGAGCACTGCGATCAGCGATGTCACCCCTTCCCTCGGCTCGGCGGTCGCGCAACCCGAGCGCCCGGCCGATTCCGATCGGGACGATCTCGGCTACGAGACCGCCCGGCGGTTGCTGTGTGATGCGCGTGCCCGCGCACTGACGCCCGCGCACCGATCCGCGGCCGATCGGCGCCCGCCCGGGGCGCGTCCCCGCGCCGGAGCGGTCGCCTACGACCGGGGTTCGCGGCCGCTCGCGCGGGGTCGTGCTCATGGTGAACACCCGATGCGCCGGGTCGAGCAAGCGCAGATCGGGTTCGCCGTCCTAGCTGTCACCGCGCTGGTCACCGCCTTGGTGGTGGCGGGGCTGATCGCCCTGGCGCATGTGCGGGCGGGCGAGTGGGGCGGTGAGGCCGGTCGGCCGGTACCGGTGGTGGTGGACGGCCCGGGAGCGCCGGTGGGTGGCATTTCCCGCTGAGCGGAAGGGAATTCGGCCACCCTGGGCGGCCGGAATTGTTGATCGACAAACTGGAACGTGTTGCTACCGTGCTGAAAACGTGATCCGGGCAACACCGCCCGAACGATGTCGGGATCTTTCAGCACATGACACTCCTCAGCGCAGGCCGCTCGGTTCGCGTCCTCATCCGCGCGGCCGCCTTGTCCCTCTGTCTGGTCCTCGGACTCGGCGCAGCATCTATCGCCCGGGCGGAACCCGCGTACCTGGCCTATCTGGACCTGCCCTCCGTCAACGGTGCCGGTGCGGGGGCGGGCGGACTCAGTCCCGCTCTGCCACTGAACGAATCGGATCTCGCCGAGGCGTTGCGGCAGGTACGGGCCGACGGTGTGGCGCCGCGCCGCTACGCGACACTGCTGCACCAGTACTGGCTGGTGATCGCCACCGGGAACGCCGATATCGATCTGGCGGCCTGGGATCCCGGCCAGGGCCCGCGTGCGAACGAACGCACTTTCAACCAGGTCTACGTCAACTACCTGCGGCTGGCCACCCACCACCCGGAGTTCTACTGGGCGGGGCTGGCCGGCATCGCAGGCGGATCGTTCGCCTCCGGATTCTTCGACATGGGCGATGTGGGCGTGGTCCTGGACGTGCCTGGCATCCATCGGCTCGGCGACGCGGTCGCCGATCTGTTGCGCGCGACTCCGCCGGAATTGACGCGGGCGCTGCCGGAGGACATCCGGCTGCTCGCCACCGAGGGCTCCCGCCTGAGCGCCGTGGACGTCGCCTGGTATCAGACCCGCCTGATGATCATGCAGAAGCACATCTTCACGGATCTGGTGCCGATGCACGAAGCCTACGTCGCGCTGGGCATGCGCGGGATCGACGAGATGTACGCGGCGGGTGTGCTCGACGACGACATCCACGCGGCGTGGCAGTCGATCGCCTCGGGCACCAGGGACGGTTATATCGACGCGCTGATCCGGATGACCGATCGGGAACAGAACCGCGTCGTCGCCGACCAGTGGGACGAGACGTCGGCGGGCCGGGCGCCGATCGGCCGCGTGCTCACCTATGTCAGCACCATCGCGGGCAAACCCGCAGTGCCGGGCGTCCGCGCGCCCGGCGTGTTCGCCCCCACGGTGGTCGGCGCCGAGGTAGGTGGCCGCAGCCTCGCGCTCCGCGTGCCGTTGCCCGGCTTCAATTGGGCCGACCGCGAGACGCGCTGGCACTACATCACCGGTGACCTGGTGCCCCGCCATATCGATATGGAGACCGACCCCGCCGTGGCCGGCGCCGTCCTCGGCGAGGTGTTCTGGGACAAACTGGCCCGTGGCCGCCTCGCCGCCCGATTGCCGGACCTCCTCGCCGACCTGACCGCGCACTGGCAGATCGCCGGATGAGGAAGCCGCGTCCGGCAGCGGGGGTGAGTGCGGCAATTCGGGAACCCGGACGGGTATCCTCGAAGTGTTATGCAGGTATTCCGCGTGTCGCACGAGGAATGTCTGGTGCCGGGGTATAGACCTCTGTACACGGGCTCGCCGGACCGATCGCCCCGATCGGTGCCCGGTCCGGACGCGAGCACGCGCATCGACGAAGGATTTCTCGGATGCATTGCCCGTACTGCCGACACCCCGACTCCCGGGTGGTGGACTCGCGCGAGGCCGACGAAGGCGCGGCCATCCGCCGGCGTCGCGCCTGCCCGCAGTGTGGGCGGCGGTTCACCACCGTGGAGACCGCCATCCTGTCGGTGGTCAAACGGAGCGGCGTCACCGAGCCGTTCAGTCGCGAAAAGGTCATCCGGGGTGTGCGCCGGGCCTGCCAAGGTCGTGAAGTCGACGACGACGCGCTGAACCTGCTGGCGCAGCAAGTCGAAGACGCGGTGCGCGCCAAGGGATCTCCCGAGGTGCCCAGTCACGAGGTGGGGCTGGCCATCCTTGGCCCGCTGCGCGATCTCGACGAGGTGGCCTACCTGCGGTTCGCTTCGGTCTACCGGTCGTTCACCTCGGCCGAGGACTTCGAACGCGAGATCCGGGAGATGCGCCAGGCGCGCGCCGAAGCGCTGTCGGCCGCCGACTGACTCAGCGCCGCATCGCGGCGATCGCCTTCTCGATTCGCTTGGCCGACACCGGAAACGGGGTACCGAGCTTCTGCGCGAACAGGCTGACGCGGAATTCCTCGATCATCCACCAGATCTCGGTGACCGCGGGCGCATGCCTGCGGCTCTGTGGGAGCGACGCGATCAAGCGGTCATAGGCGGCGAGCACCCGATCGAGTTCGGCCATGCCTTGCCGATCGCGAACGGCCGAGCCGGGCAACGCCTCCAGTCGCGCCACCGCCGCCTGGAGGTAGCGCGGCAGCTCACGCAGCCTGGCCGCGCCCGTTTCGGACACGAAGCCGCGGAACACCAGGTTGTCGAGCTGATGACGGACGTCTTCGGCGATATCGCGCTCGCTCGTTCGCGCCAGCGCCACCGAAACCTGGTGGGCGCCGGCGAGCACCGGCACGACCAGGCGCACGTAACGAGCGACGGTGGCGGCGAAATCCGGACGGATCCGGGCGACGAGCGCGTCGAACTCCGCCGGGTCGTGCACCGGCCCGCCGGCGGCGACGAGCAGTTCGTCGGCGGCAGCCGCGCGGCAGTCGTCGAGCAGCGCCTCCAGCGAGCCGTACGGATTCTGGCTCAGGGCAAGGCGATCCGCGGGCGACAGACCCGCGGTGGAGCTACGGGCCGAAGCGGGCAGCGTGTGCAGCAGCAGCGCTCTGGTGCCGAGGCGCATGGCGGCGGCCTGCTCCGTGGGGGAGCTGAGCACCCGGACCGCCACGCCGTCCCCCTCGGCGACGAGCGCCGGGTATCCGGTGACGGTCTGCCCCGCCACCTCGCGCCGCACCGTCGGCGCGAGTGTGCCGAGCGATTCGGAGGTCCACACCGTGGCCGGCGGGCGTTCGGCTCCCGCGGTGGCTCGGGCGACCGAGGCGGAAACCTGCTCGGCCAGGCGCGTTTTCAGCGCGGCGAGACTCTTGTCCCGGGCGAGTACGGCGCCGTCGTCGCCGATGGCCGCGAAAGTCATGCGCAGGTGGTCGGGCAGTGCGGAGACCTCGAAGTCGGTGGGGGCGATCGACACCGAACCCAGCCGGGACAGCTCGCGCGCCAGCCCGGCCCGCAGCGGCTCCGCCCGCGGGGTCAGCACCGCCAGGGCCGCGGCCGCGAAGTCGGGTGCGGGGACGACGCTGCGTCGCAATGTCTTCGGCAACGTCTTGATCAGAGCGGCGGCCAGCTCGTCGCGCATGCCCGGCACCAGCCAATCGAAGCCGACGGCGCGGACGTGGGCGAGCTGTTCCACCGGGATCCGCACGGTGACGCCGTCCTCCTCGTTGCCCGGCTCGAACTGGTAGGAGAGCGGGAAAGCGAGTTCGCCTTGGCGCCAGGAGTCGGGGAAAGCCGCCGGGTCCAGTGCGGCCGCGCCTTCGTTGACCACGGTGGAGGTGGAGAAATCCAGCAGCTCGGGGTCTGCCCGGCGTGCGGTGCGCCACCAGCTGTCGAAGTGACGCACCGAGACGATGTCGGCGGGCAGGCGCTCGTCGTAGAACGCGAACAGCACCTCGTCGTCGACCAGGATGTCCCGGCGGCGGGCACGATGCTCCAGGTCGGCCACGTCATCGAGCAGCGCGCGGTTGCGGTGGAAGAACTCGTGCCGGGTCTGCCACTCGCCCTGCACCAAGGCGTGCCGGATGAACAACTCCCGCGACAACTCGGGGTCGATCCGGCCGTAGTCCACCGGCCTGCCGGTGACCAGCGGAATCCCGTACAGCGTGACACGTTCGTAGGCGCGCGCCGCGCCCCGCTTGGCCGACCAGTGCGGCTCGGAGTAGACGCGTTTGACGAGGTCGCCCGCGAGCCGCTCGGCCCATTCGGGCTCGATCTTCGCGGCCATCCGGCCCCACAGCCGTGAGGTCTCGACCAGTTCGGCGGCCATCACCCAGCGGGGCGGCTTCTTCGCCAGCGACGAGCCGGGGAAGATCATGAACTTGGCGTTGCGCGCGCCGAGGAATTCCCGGGATTCCGCTTCCCTGACGCCGATGTGCGACAGCATGCCCGCCAGCAGCGCTTGGTGGATGGCGGTGGAATCCCAGGGGAGTCCGTCCTTGTCCGCGACGATCGCCGCGGTGGCGCCCCGGCCACGTTCGGCGCCGGGGCGCCCGTCGCCCCCGCGCGTGGACCGGCTGCGGCGTGATCGGTTGCCCTGCTTGCCCTCCGGCGCGGCCGCTTCGGTTCGGTCAGGTTCCGCCGGGCTCGCCGAGTCCTGTGCTCGCGCCGACCATCCGAGGCCCTTGGTGATCGTGCGCAGCTGCCCGTGCAGGTCCTGCCACTCCCGGATCCGCAGGTAGTGCAGGAACTCCTCCCGGCACAGCCGCCGGAACTGGTTGGACGACAACGACTTGCGCTGCCCGCCGAGGTAGTCCCACAGCCGCAGGTAGGCCAGGAAGTCGGAACCCTCGACCGTGAAGCGCGCGTGTTTGGTGTCGGCTGCCTGCTGCTGCTCGGCGGGCCGTTCCCGGACATCCTGGATCGACAGCGCCGCGACGATGACCAGCACGTCGGCCAGACAACCGGTGTGTTGCGCCTCCACCAGCATCCGCGCCATGCGGGGGTCGACCGGCAGCTGCGCCATGTCGCGGCCGATCGGGGTCAGCGTCAGGGCGGTCGCGCCGTCGCCGTCCGTCCGGGACTTTCCGTCCCGGCGCGCGAGGGCGCCGAGCTCTTCGAGCAGGGCGATGCCGTCGCGGATGGCGCGGCGGTCCGGTGGCTCCACGAACGGGAAGTTCTCGATGTCGCCGAGGCCGAGCGCGGTCATCTGCAGGATGACCGCGGCCAGGTTGGTGCGCAGGATCTCCGGATCGGTGAAGACGGGCCGGGATTCGAAGTCGTCCTCCGAATACAGCCGGATGCAGATGCCGTCGGCGACGCGACCGCAGCGCCCGGAGCGCTGCCGCGCCGATGCCTGCGACACCGGTTCGATCGGCAACCGCTGCACTTTGGTCCGCATGGAATAGCGCGAGATCCGCGCCGTGCCCGGGTCGACGACGTACCGGATGCCCGGCACCGTGAGCGAGGTCTCCGCGACATTCGTCGCCAGCACCACCCGGCGCCCGGTGTGCGAGGCGAACACGCGGTGCTGCTCGGCGGCCGACAGCCGGGCGTACAGCGGGAGGATCTCGGTGCGCGGCAGCTTAAGATCCCGCAGCGCGTCCGCGGTGTCGCGGATCTCGCGTTCACCGGACAAGAACACCAGCACGTCGCCGTCACCCGCGGCGAACAACTCCGTCACCGCGTCGCCGATCGCGTCCACCGGGTCCCGGTCGACGATGCGAGTGTCCTCGTCGTCTTCGTCTCCGGCGGCGCCCGGAAGTTCCAGCGAGAGCGGCCGGTAGCGGATCTCCACCGGATACGAGCGTCCGGAGACTTCGACGATCGGTGCGGGAGTGCCTTCCTCGTCCGCGAAATGCCGGGCGAACAGCTCGGGATCGATGGTCGCCGAGGTGATGATCACCTTGAGGTCGGGTCTGCGGGGCAGCAGTTGCTTCAGGTAGCCGAGCAGGAAGTCGATATTGAGGCTGCGTTCGTGCGCCTCGTCGATGATGATCGTGTCGTAGCGGCGCAGCAGCCGGTCGCGCTGGATCTCGGCGAGCAGGATGCCGTCGGTCATCAGCTTGATCAGGGTGTGCTCGGAGGCGTGGTCGGTGAACCGCACCGTGTAGCCGACGACGTCGCCGAGTTCGGTGCCCAGCTCCTCGGCGATCCGCTCGGCGACGGTACGCGCGGCGAGCCTGCGGGGCTGGGTGTGCCCGATCGTGCCGCGGATGCCGCGGCCGAGTTCGAGGCAGATCTTCGGGATCTGGGTGGTCTTGCCGGAGCCGGTCTCGCCCGCGACGATCACCACCTGGTGCTCGGCGATGGCGGCGGCGATGTCCTCGCGGCGGGCGGTGACCGGTAGCTGCTCCGGATAGCGGATCTCCGGCACCGCCGCGCGCCGCGCTTCGACCCGCAGTTCGGCGCCCGCGATCTCGGCTTCCACCTCGCCCAGGTCGCCGCCGCGCGCTTTGTCGAGCCTGCGCCGCAACCGGTGTTCGTCGCGAAGGGAGAGATTCGCCAGGCGGGTGCGAAGTTCGCGGGAGTCGGTGGCGGCTGTCCTGGTCATTGCATCGACCAGCCTAGCGAAATCCGCCAGCGGATTTTTCCACCAGCCACCGCGGCCGGTGGCCGAGTGGAAACCGAAGCCCCGTCCCGGCCGGTGAACTGCGCCGATACGCGGGACCGGACGAGGACCGAGGATGCGGGCCCGCCATCGCCGGTGGCCGCTCGTCACGGTCGACGGGCCACCGCGGCATCCCGGATCAGCGCCGTCTTGCGCTGTGCACGGCGCCCTGGCGGCCGGGAGTGGACCACGCCCCGGGAACCGGTAAAGGTGGAGACATGAACGCGCTATGGCATGGCTTCGCCGACATGGGCGCCGTCGAGCGGGACGGAGCGTTCGTGGTCGCTCGCGGAGACGGCGTCTACGTCTTCGACCGGGCGGGCAATCGGTACCTCGACGCGACCGCGGGCCTGTGG
This sequence comes from Nocardia sp. NPDC041819, assembly GCF_055590505.1. NCBI lineage: Bacteria > Bacillati > Actinomycetota > Actinomycetes > Mycobacteriales > Nocardiaceae > Nocardia > Nocardia sp. NPDC041819. The sequence continues at coordinate 755,928 of NZ_JBVJAP010000001.1, forward strand.
TTCGCCAATGTGGGCCACGGGCGCGGCGAGATCGCCGACGCGGTGGCCGCCCAGCTGCGCACGATCGCGCACTACTCCAATTTCGGCGACATCACCGAGCCCGCCACCCAGGAACTCGCCGAGCGGCTCGCCGGCCTCGCCCCGGTGCCGGGCAGCAAGATCTTCTTCACCTCGGGCGGTTCCGACTCCGTCGACACCGCGACCAAGCTCGCCCGCCGCTACTGGCACGAACTCGGGCAGCCGGGCAAGACGATCGTGGTCGGGCGGCGAATGGCCTATCACGGCATGCACGTTGCGGGTACGGCGCTGGCGGGCCTGCCGGGCAATCGGGAAGGTTACGGCGAGCTGATGCCCGCGGCGCGGACCGTCGAGTGGGACGACGCGAAAGCCCTGCTCGCGCTGATCGAGGAGGTCGGCGCCGAACGGATCGCCGCGTTCTTCTGCGAACCGGTCATCGGCGCGGGCGGCGTGTATCCGCCGCCTGCGGGCTACCTCGCCGAAGTCCGGCGCATCTGCCGCGACCACGACATCCTGTTCGTCGCCGACGAGGTGGTGACCGGTTTCGGCCGCATCGGCGGAGCGTGGTTCGCCTCGTCCCGGCTGGGGCTCGAACCCGACCTGATGACCACCGCGAAGGGACTGACCTCCGGCTATCTCCCGATGGGGGCGGTCTTCGCCGCCCCGCGCGTGGCGGAGCCGTTCTTCGGCGGCGGCGTCTGGTGGCGGCACGGCTACACCTACGGCGGCCACGCGGGCGCGGCGGCCGCCGCGCTGGCGAATCTCGACATCATCGAGCGCGAAGGTCTGCTCGAGGCCGCCCTGCGCGTGGAGGCGAGCCTGCACGAGCAGCTGTCGGTGCTCGCCGGACATCCCCGGGTCGCCGAGGTGCGCAGCGGGTTCGGCGCAGTCGCGGCCATCCAGCTGGCCGACCCCGCCGAAGGGCTGCCGCTGGTGAAGACGCTGCGCGCGCACGGGATCTCCAGTCGCGCGGCGGGTCAGGGAGCCATGCAGATCTCCCCGGCCTTCATCATGACCGACGACCAGATCGCCGAACTCGTCGACGGATTCACCCGCGCGTTGAACGATGTGTGATTCACCCGCCTCGGTGATCGGAGCCTTGCATCGGACCCGATCTCAGAGCACGCGGGTCATGAAGACGCTGTGCGGATCGGGACGGTAGTCGCTGAACGGCGGGCAGTAGCCGAAGCCGTGGGCGGCGTACAGGCGGCGGGCGGGCCGGAAGAAGTCCCGCACGCCTGTTTCGAGGCTGAGACGCCGGTAGCGACGCGCGGTGGCCTCGGCGATGAGATGGCGCAGCAAGGTGGAAGCGATACCGCGCCCTCGATGGGTCGACGCGGTGCGCATGGACTTGATCTCGGCGTGGCCGTCGTCGAGGTGCTTCAGCGCGGCGCACCCGGCCAGGGCCGCCGCACCGGCCCACCCGGTCCAGAAGGTGATATCCGGATGACGCAGTGCCGTGATGTCCAACGCGTGCACGCTCTCGCGGGCGAGTGGGCGGCCATGTCGGCGAGATGCTCGGTGAGTAGCGCCGCGATCGCCGGGCCGGTCAGGTCGTCGACGACGATGCGCGAACCATCGCTCTCGATCGCGGTAGCGCACTGATCGGTCTGGTCGGACATGGGTCCATCATCGCGGGTGGCCGGGCGCGCTCGCGCCGGGCCGGGCGACCCCATGACTCGAAGTGATCGCCTCATCTCGTCGCTGTAACAGACTGCAACACAGTCTGTCTCGGCCGGGCGCTGCCGGAAGTATCGCTCTCGGTGCGGAAATGCTGGTCGATTGCCACAGAGGCGGCCGGTCAGCGATGTGGGCGAATCGAAAAGGGGCACCTCCACCCCTTCGGGATGCGAGCATGGGAGGGCGACGACCGTGGTCGCCGTGCTGAGAGGTGGTGGGGTGTGGCGGAGTTCGTGCAGGAGTATGCCGCGTTGCGGTGGGCGGCGGTGGCGGCGTTCGTGGTCGCCGCGGTGATCGTGCTGTCGCGGGTGGCGGCGCCCGCGGTGCCGTCCGCCGATCCCGTCGACGCGTTGCCGGATTCTTCCTCCGCTAGGGATGCCGCGGCCGGGCATTCCGAGTCCGACGCGGCCCATCTGGTGATGTGCCTGGTCATGCTCGGCATGCTGGTGTTCCCCTCGGGCGCGAGCCCGCACGCGTTGCGCGGCGTGCTGACGGCGATGGCCGTGGTCTTCGCCGGACTGTTGATGCTGCGCGCCGCCGAGCACGCCACCCAGGGGCGGGCGCTGCCGATCGACCGCTTGGTCCCGCTCGGCTACCACATCGCCGCCGCCGCGGCGATGCTCTACGCGATGTCTGGTCACAGCGCCTCCGGCCACGTCGGCGGCCCGGCCGTCGGGCCCGCGCTCGGTCTTGCCGCGCTGTTCGTCCTCGACGCACTCCTGGTCGCGGTCGCCGCCTGCACCGGTTGGGCGCATGCGCGGCCGTCGGGCCCGCTGAGGTTGCTCGCGCGTTCCGGCGGTTGCGTCGCCGCCCTCACCGGGCCCGCCGAACCGTGGGCTGCGGTGCCGCACGTGGTGATGGACGCCGGCACCGCTTACATGCTGGTGGCCGTGATCATTCGGTGACCCCGACCAATCCGGGTCCGCCCGCATACCGAACCCCTGTGCATGCAGGCACGGGATTCGGCCATGAGCAACGAACACGGTTCTGCTTCACCCCACCGATCGGGCGCCGCGGCACGCGCGAGAGAGGATTCCGATGGCCCGGCGCTCGCGTGCCCGCTGCCGACCGGCTACGACCGATCCCAGGCCGCCCGGGCGAACCGTGAGCTCGCGGCGTTGCTCGCCGCCACCGGCACCGGCGATCGTGCCGCGTTCACCGAGTTCTATCAGCTCACCAGCCCGCGGGTGTTCGGTCTGACCGTGCGGATCCTGCGCAGTCACGCCGCCGCCGAGGAGGTGACCCAGGAGGTCTACCTCCAGGTGTGGTCGATGGCCGACCGCTACGACGCCTCGCTGGCCAGTCCGGTCGGCTGGCTGATGATGCTCGCCCACCGCCGGGCGGTGGATCGGGTCCGCGCGGAGAGTTCGGCCACCAGCCGGGACCTGGTCTACGCACACGAGCATCTGGGCCGCGACCACGACGTCGTCGCGGAATCGGTCACCCAGCGCATCGAAGAGCAGCAGGTGGCAGACTGCCTGCAGAACCTGACCCCCACCCAGCGTGAGGCGATCGCGCTGGCGTATTACAGCGGGTGGACCTATCGCGAGGTCGCCGATCACCTCTCGGTGCCGTTGCCCACGATCAAGACCCGCATCCGCGACGGGCTGAAGAGATTGGAGAAGTGTTTGTCCGGGGAACGCACCGATGGTTGACGCCGCGCCACGGTCGGAGGCCGACCTCATCGACCTCGCCTACCCGTGCGCGCTGGACGCGGTCGCCGATATCGAGCGCAGGCATATCGATGCCCGCCTCGCGGCCGCGGACCCGGACGTGCGGCGGGCATTCTCCGACACCGTCTGGCAGGTGCGCGACGTCATGGGGCGGCTCGCCGTGCTCGACGAGTTCGCGCCGCCGCCGGAGTTGGAAAGCCGCATTCTGGCCGCGCTGCCCGACGAGCCCGCCGGGCCATCCGTCACGCGCCTCTCGGCGTGGCGGCGGCGGCCGTTGCGCTGGGCTGTGCCCATCGCGGCCGTCGCGAGCCTGGTATTCGGTGCAAGCGTGCTGACCGCGCAGTTCATCGGCTCGCCGTCCGATCCGGCGGCTGCCGACCAGGTGCAGGTGCACCCGGGTGTGCGGACGGTGAACGGCTCGTTCGCCGGTGGCGGTGTGCTCGTCGTCGACGCCTCGCCCGAACTCGGGCGCGCGGTCGTCGTGTTCGACCGGGTCGCGCCGCCGCCTTCGGGCCGGGTGTATCAGATGTGGTTGGTCGGCTCCGATGGGCAAGCCCGCTCGGCCGGGGTGCTGAGCGACCTGCCCTCGACCGATCGGCCGTTCGTCACCGGTTACCGCTCCGGCGAGATCCTCGCGGTGAGCGTCGAACCCGACGGCGGTTCCGACGTACCCAGCGGCGATCCGATCGTGGGCGTCACGCTGCCCTGAGCGACGTCTAGATCTCCACCGGTTGGTCGCCGACGACTCGGCCGCCCAAGTGCACCCATCCGTCGGAGTCCCACCGGGTGAACAGCTGCGAGCCTTTGCCCTGAGTGATGACCAGGCCTTTGCGCAGCAAGGCCGTCAACGCCACGGCCGCCGCTCCGGTGGCCTCGTCCTCGGAGATCCCCATGGTCGGCGCGAACATGCGCGATCGCAGGACGGCGCGATGTTCGTCGGTCCACGCCCACAGGTAGTGCGGGCCGCCGGGGAACTCGTCCGGGCGCAGGGTGGCCAGCACCTCGGCGTCCTCCAGCTGATGGAAGGTGAACGGCGGAGCCCATTCGCCGCGAGCGGTGATCCAGGTCAATCCCTCGGTCAGTTCCACCGACACCGGGCCCGCGGGCACAGCCAGGGTCCGCACGGGGATGCCCTGGGACGCGAACCACCACGCGGTCCCCACCGACGGGTGTCCCGCGAACGGGAGCTCCACCGTGGGGGTGTAGATCCGCACCGCGACCGTGCCGTCGACCGGCTCCTCGACGACCACGGTCTCGCTGTAGCCGGCTTTGGCCGCCAGCGCCTGCCGATCGGCCGCGGCTACGTCGGCCGCCCGCGCGATACCCAGCTCGTTGCCGAAGCGCCCGGCCGCGTCGGTGAACACTCGCACCACATCAACCTGTGTGCTCATGCTCGACGAGCCTACCCGTGTGCCCCCGCCGGGAGCTGTCGGCCGGACCACATCGGGGACGCGAAAGAGGCCCCCGCCGCAGGACAGGGGCCTCTTTTCGAGTGAAATCAGATCGCGGCCGTGCTGAGCGCCTCGGTCGATTGCACCGCCTGGCCGACACCGGCCACGATGGCGGCGGCGCGCAGCGACTCGAAGATCACCTCGCGTGAGACGCCCGCTTCGCGCAGAGTGTGCTCGTGCGCCTCTAGGCAGTGCGCGCAGCCGTTGATCGAGGAGACCGCGAACGACCAGAGTTCGAAGTCGGCCTTGTCGACGCCGGGCGCACCGATGATCTGCATGCGCAGCCCCGCCCGCAGGTCGTCGTAGCGGCCGCCGAGGAACGCCTTGCCCCGGTAGAACACGTTGTTCATGCCCATGATCGAGGCGGCGCCGAGTGCGGCGTTGTACGCCTCCGCCGACAGCACGTCGGCGGCTTCCTCGGCGATCTCGCGCAGCGTGGTCGTCGACCGGGTCGCGGCCGCCGACGCCAGCAGGGTGCCCCACAGCTGCTGCTCGTTCAGCACGGTGGTGCGCGCGATGGATGACAAGTTGAGCTTGAGGTCCTTGGCGTACTCGGGAAGGGAGTTCTTCAGGTTCTCAATGCTCATTCGGCGATTCCTCTACTCGATGCGGCCCCGTACGGGGACCGGGTCGTTTCTCGATGATGTGGGGGCGTACCCGAAATCCCAGGTGCGAAGGGGTATTTCAGACGCTGGCGGCCAGAAGTTCACCGGCGTTGATGGTCGGATCGCCCTTCTTCCAGTTGCAGGCGCACAGCTCGTCGGACTGCAAAGCGTCCAGCACGCGCAGCACCTCGTCGACGTTGCGGCCCACGGAACCCGCGGTGACGGAGACGAACTGGATCTCGTTGTTCGGGTCGATGATGAAGGTGGCGCGGTCGGCGACGCCGTCGGCGTTGAGCACGCCGGTGGCGGTGGCCAGTTCACGCTTGAGGTCCGAGAGCATGGGGAAGGGGAGGGTCTTGAGATCCTCGTGCTGAGCGCGCCACTGGAAGTGCACGAACTCGTTGTCCACCGAGGCGCCGAGCACCTGCGCGTCCCGGTCCTCGAATTCGTCGTTGAGCTTGCCGAACGCGGCGATCTCGGTCGGGCACACGAAGGTGAAGTCCTTGGGCCAGAAGAAGACGATCCGCCACTTGCCCGCGTGGTCGTCGCTGGTGATCCGGGTGAAGTAGTCGTCAGGCTGCTGAGCGTCGACCTTCGACAGATCACCGCCGATGACCGCGGTGAGGTTGTATGCCGGGAACTGGTCGCCGATGGTCAGCAGGGCCATGCTCGTCTCCTCGTCAGGTTATTTGCCAACTGTGTTCTGCGGTATTGCGGGGCCGTTGCGGGGCCACGAGCCACCGCCTCGGCCGGCACTCACACCGCCGGTGGAAAAGCTCACCGGCGATCTTGCCCAAGGGTGCGTAAAAGGTAAAGGTGATCAGTCGCACTACACTGATAGGCGTGACTGATCAGACTTATCAGCCCACCCTGTCACAGCTGCGTGCGTTCGTGGCGATCGCGGAATACCGCCATTTCGGCACCGCGGCCGCGCGCCTCGGTGTGAGTCAGCCCACGTTATCGCAGGCGCTCGCCGCTCTGGAACACGGGCTCGGGCTCCAGCTGATCGAACGGAGCACCCGCCGCGTGCTGGTGACCGCCGCGGGGATGCGCTTGCTGCCCAAGGCGATGGCGACGCTGGAGGCCGCCGACCGCTTCGTCGCCTCGGCCACCGGCGACGGACTCGGCGGCACGCTGCGGATGGGCATCATCCCGACGGTCGCCCCCTATGTGCTGCCCGGGTTGCTGCCGGAACTGCGCAAGCGGCTACCCGAGCTGCGTCCGCAGATCGTCGAGGACCAGACCGTCCGGTTGCTGGACGGCCTGCGCACCGGCGTGCTCGACGTCGCGCTGCTGGCGGTGCCAACCGAGATGCCCGGCCTCGTCGAGATCCCGCTCTACACCGAGGAATTCGTGCTGGTCACGCCGCGCGGTCACGAGCTGGCCGGGCGCACCGATCTCGCGGCGGCGGTGCTGGACGCCCAGCCGCTGCTGCTGCTGGACGAGGGGCACTGCCTGCGCGATCAGACATTGGAGGCCTGCCGCTCGGCCGATGTGCACCCGGCCGCGGTCGGTGACACCCGGGCCGCGTCCCTGTCCACGGTGGTGCAGTGCGTCGCCGGTGGACTCGGCGTGACGCTGATCCCGCAGATGGCCGTCGCGACGGAAACCGCGCGCGGCACATTGGATGTCGCGCACTTCGGCGCCCCCGCTCCCGGCCGTACCATCGGCCTGGTCTTCCGTACTTCCACTGCCCGGGCCGATGATTACGAATATCTGGCCGCCATCGTCCGCGCTCAGCGGCCGATGTAGCCGCGTAGCCCGGGAGCGCGCGTCGAGCCAGGGTGAGAGGAGGCGCGAGGTGGCATCGGCGGCGTGGGGCGACGGGCGGCTGGGCCGCCTGTCCGGACGGGATGACGCGCTGTTCGTCTACGGCACGCTGCAGTTTCCCGAAGTGCTGGAGACGCTGCTCGGGCGAGTCCCGCCGAGCGAACCGGCCGAGCTGACCGGTTGGCGCGCCGCCGCGCTGCCGCGGCGGATCTACCCGGGGCTGGTCGCCGCACCCCTCGGCCGCACCCGTGGTGCGGTGCTGAGCGGTCTGACCGCGGCGGAGTGGACGATCCTCGACGCGTTCGAGGACGACGAGTACGACCTGCGCCGAGTGCGCGTCGAGCACCGGAATGTTCCGGTGTGGACCTATGTCTGGACGGTGGCGGCGGATCCGACGGACTGGCAGCGGGAGCGGTTCGCCGCCGAGCATCTCGCGCATTTCGCCGCTCGCTCCGCGCGGTGGCGCCGAGGTCCGGCGGGTTTCCCGGAGCGGGCCGGGCCGGGATGGTCGGAGCCCTCGGCGTGAGACGCACGGACGCCGTCTCTTGCCATTCCAAGACGACCGGTCGTATATTCAACGCATGGCACGACCACGGCGCAGCGAAGACACTCGGCGGCTTCTGGTCGAAGAGGGTGCCGCGGGTTTCCTGACCAGCGGCTATCACGGCACCGGGATCAAACAGATCCTCGACCGGGTCGGGGTGCCGAAGGGTTCGTTCTACAACTACTTCGACAGCAAGGAGAGTTTCGGGCGCGCGATCATCGAGCACCACTCCCGCTGTGTCCAACGCAACCTGACCGAGGCGTTCGCCGATGCGCCGGACCCGGTGAGCGGTTTGCGGGCGTTCTTCGGGCGGCTGATGGACGACTTCGTCGCGTCGGATTTCACCGGCGGCTGCCTCATCGCGAATCTGGGCGGCGAACTGGAAGGTAGTGAGCTGCTGCGGGAATCGCTGTCGAAGGCATGGGCCGCGTGGCGCGACCGTATCGCCGAGCAACTCGCGCAGGGGCAGCGCCTGGGCATGATCCGCGCCGACATCGAGGCGGGCGAACTGGCGGATCTTCTGCTCGAATCCTGGGAGGGGGCGGTGATCAGGATGAAGATCGATCGCACCCTCGGCCCGCTGCGCAAGTGCCTGGATCGCCTGCTGGGCGACTACTTCCTGCCCTGATCGGGGCGTCACACTCATCCGGCGTCTTCGGACCACCGTTAAAAGACGACCGGTCGTATATGAAAGGACGAGCGATGGCGAAGACGGTCATCGTGACCGGTTCCTCCAGTGGGATCGGCCGCGACATCGCACGGGCATTCGTGGAACGCGGCGACAACGTCGTGCTCAACGGGCGAGACGAGGCGAAGCTGACGGAGGTGGCCGCCGCACTCGGCGCGCCGGAGCGAGTGGCCACCGTGGCGGGCGATATCGGCGCGGCCGCTACCGGAGCGACCCTGGTCGGCGTCGCCGTCGAGCGGTTCGGCGGCGTGGACGTGCTGGTCAACAACGCGGGCATCTTCGGAGCCAAACCGTTCGTGGAGGTCACCGAGGGAGACCTGGACGGCTATCTGAACGGAAACCTCAAAGGCACCTACTTCACCACGCAGGCCGTGGTGCGACGATTCCTGGCGCAAGCGAGAGGCGGCAGCATCGTCAATATCGGCACCGTGCTGATCGACCATGCCCTCGCCGGGCTGCCCGCCACGGCGCCCCTGGTCAGCAAGGGCGGCGTGCACGCGCTGACCACCAGTCTGGCCGCCGAACTCGCCGCAGACGGCATCCGGGTCAACGCGGTCGCCCCCGGCATCATCCGCACGCCGCTGTTCGGCGACGGCGACGAACCGGCCTCCGCCGGGCTCGCACTGCTCAACCGCATCGGCGAAGTCGCCGAAACGACGGCCGCGGTGCTGTATCTCGCCGATGCGGAATTCACGACCGGACACATCCTCCCCGTCGACGGCGGGTTCATCGCTGGAAGGGCGGCCTGAAATGCCGTACGTCAACATCAAGGTCACCGACGAAGGCGTGACCCGCGAACAGAAGGCGCGGCTGATCGAGGGCGTCACCGATCTGCTGTACGACGTGCTCGGCAAGGCGCCCGCGAGCACCTACGTCGTGATCGACGAAGTCGCCCTGTCGAATTGGGGCGTCGGCGGGGTCGACGTCGAGCGGTGGCGCGAGCAGCAGCGCTCCTGAACCGCGAATTCCCTGCCGGACACTCGTCACGAGGAAGTCGCACCGGAACCGTTACGTTCCCCTCTGCCGCCGAGATCTCGGTACGGCCTACACGGCCCGATGCAGGGGAGCCGCGGTGCCAACTTTTCTACCCGAACGCCGAATGCGCCGGACCGATCGGGACCGGCGCATTCGAGTGCCTTGGCCTAGACCCGCAGCGCGTGCGGTTCGATCGCGCCGCGCACCAGCGCCCGCGCGTCGATGGTCTCGGGCCGGTAGGGCAACCGCGCCAGACGATCGGTCATCCCGCCGACCGGATCCTCGACCGTGTCCACCAGCCCGAACAGGAACGACCACTCGTGCTCGTCGCTGCCGTAGTGGACGACGGTGCCGAACTGCTCGTGGAAACGCTCCCAGGACCGCTTCAGCGTCTCGTTGCGCCACATGGTCGCGCAGCCGGCCTGGGCGCACAGCACCCCGCCGGGCGCGAGCAGCGCACGACATCGGGACAGGAACTCCGCCTCGTAGAGCCGATTGTGCTGCGCGTCCTCGACGCGCTCGTCCGGCAGGTCGATCACGATGACGTCGTAGCGGGTGCCCGCCTGTGCGGCCGTGGCCAGGAAGTCCCAGCCGTCGGCGTAATGCACCTTGATCGGTCCATCGCCCTCGACGGCGGCGGCCAACTCGTCGCTGGAATAGCCGTAGGGCAGGTGCCGGGCGCACAGCTCCACCTCGAGCTGGTCGATGTCGACGTGGTCGACGTGGGTGGCCCCCGCGGCGACCGACATCTGACTGGCGACACCCTCGCCGGAGCCGATGATCAGCACTTTGTCCAGCTTCTCGGCCAGCACGAAGGCGGGGACCATCATCGCCTCGTGGTAGGTGAGCTGGGAGAACTCGGTGGACTGCCGGTCGTCGTCGGAGAACAGGCTGATGCCCTGCTCGGTCCGCGCGATGACCATGTGCTGGAACGGGGTGTGGGTGTCCACGATCACCTCGTGCAGGTCCCAGATGCGGGTCAGGCCGGCGCCCACCGGTTCCTCGATCCGCTGGCTGCCGTGTCCCCTGCGGATGACCTGCATGCGAACATCCTTGGGAGCCAACGCGTCCCGCAGTAGCTCGACCGCTTTCGACGCGCCAGCGCCGATGCTGCCGCAGGTGAACACGTCGACGAAGATGTCGCCGGACTCCGGATAAGTGTGAATCGAGGCGTGGGACTCCGACAACAGCGCGAGGACGGTCACCCCCTGCGGTTCGAACTTCTTGTGTACGACATCGCAGATGGTGACGCCCGCCGCGATCAGAGACTCACGCAACGCCGATTCGAGTCGTTCGAGATCGTCGCAGAGGTCTGCGTCGACACCACCGAACTCGGCCAGCACATGCCAACCGGTGAATTCCGCCGTCATGGGCAAACTCACTCTCGCTCAGCGCCCGAGACATGAACGGTCAAGGGCGGAAAACCATTGAATGACACCGACGAATAGCTCGCGGTATAGGCACCGGTGTCGAGGATTCGAACGCGATCACCGGCTCGCAACGTGGTCGGTAGGAGGACTCGCGTGCGTTGATACAGTACATCGTCGCCGTCGCAGGTCGGACCGGCCACCACCGCCTCGTCGACGGGGTCGCCGTCCCGGTCGGTGACGAACCGGTAGGCGATGTACTCGTTCTCCGTCTCGGCCATTCCGTTGTAGCGGCCGATGTCGAGATACACCCAGCGCCGTCCGTCCGGCGCGGTGCGGACGCCGACGACCTCGGCGTGAATCGTGCCCGCAGAACCGACCAGTGCCCGGCCCGGTTCGACGACCAATCCGGTATCCCCGGAAAGGAATTCGGCTGCAGCGTGCTTGACCACAGCGGCGATCTCGCCCAGCCCGGGTGCGGGGTCGGCGTAGGAAATCGGCAACCCGCCGCCGATGTTCACCGAACCGACCGCGATGTCCTTGTCGGCCAGCGCCTCGGCGATCCGGCCCGCCTGCTCGATGCCGATCCGCCAGGCGGCGGGGTCCAGTTGCTGGGAGCCGACGTGGAAGTACGGCCCCGCGACCACGAGCCCGAGATCGCGGGCCCGGACCAGCAGCCGCAACGCCTCACCCGGGCTGCAACCGAACTTCGTGCCGAACGGGGTGCGTGACTCCGGCGCCGAGGCGAGGAACCGGCACTCCACCTCGGAGCCGGGCGCGTGCTCGGCTATGCGCAGCAGGTCGTCCTCGGTGTCGAAGGCGAAGCGGCGCACGCCCGAGGCATAGGCCCGGGCGATATGCGCGGCCTTCTTGATGGGATTGCCGTAGCACAACCGCTGCGGCGCCACCCCCAGCCCGAGGCAGAGGTCGATCTCGCCGATGCTGGCGACATCGAATTCGGCGCCCTCCTCGGCGAGCAGGCGCACGATCGCCGGCACCGGGCTCGCCTTCACGGCGAAACGGATCCTCGTCGTGGCGCCCGTGTCCGTGGACAGGGCGGCATCGAGCGCGCGGTAATTCTGGCGGACACGCTCGGGATGGATGACAAGGTAGGGCGATTCGGGCATAGTTGATCTTTCGCTTGGGCAGCGGGGGAGAGAGTATCAGCGGCCCGTACCCAGAAACGAATCCGTCGAAACCTGGGTTCGCCACATGGTCGCGCACCCCCGTCCTCTGGGCGCGAGGGAGCTGCTGACCTGCGTGGACATGGGACCGATGGGTGGTGCGGGCTCAGCCGGCGGACACGGTGACGTCGTCGAAGACGACTTCGCCCGCGGCGTCGGACTCGGCGAGATCGACCACCGCGTCGATCGACCAGCCGTGCTCGCCCGCCGGGTCGTCCAGCACCTGGCGCACCTGCCAGAATCCGGGTCTTCGTTCCACCTGGAACAGTTGCGGACCTCGGGCGTCGGGGCCCGTGCCGATCCGCTCGTACTCCGCGTAGTAGTCCGCGAGCGCCTCGGCCCAGTCCGGTCCTGGGCTCAGTTCGGCGAGCTCGTCCCAGCGTCGCAGTGCGGCCAGTTCGACGCGGCGGAACATCGCGTTACGGACCATGACCCGGAAGGCGCGCTCGTTGGCGGTGATCGGGCGCACCGTTTCCGCGCCGAAGGCGAGCTGGTCGGCGTCGGTCTCCGCACCCGGGTTGGTCAGTTGCTCCCACTCGTCGAGCAGGCTCGAATCCACTTGGCGCACAAGTTCTCCGAGCCATTCGGTGATGTCGTCGAGTTCCTCGGTGCGCGCCGACTCGGGCACGGTCCGCCGCAGCGCGCGGTAGGCGTCGGCGAGGTAGCGCAGCACCACGCCCTCGGAGCGGGCCAACTCGTAGAAGGAGATCAGCTCCGCGAAGGTCATCGCGCGCTCGATCATGTCGCGCACCACCGACTTGGGTGCGGGCGCGAATTCCGACACCCACGGGTGGCCTGCGCGATAGGTCTCGTACGCCGGTTCGATCAGCTCGGCCAGCGGTTTGGGCCAGGTCACCTCTTCGAGCAGTTCCATCCGCTCGTCGTAGTCGATGCCGTCGGCCTTCATCTCCGCGATGGCCTCGCCGCGTGCCTTGTGCTGCTGGGCCATCAGCAGCTGGCGCGGATCCTCCAAGGTGGATTCGATGAGCGACACCACGTCGAGGGTATAACTCGGGGACTGTTTGTCCAGCAGGTCGAGCGCGGCCAGCGCGAACGGCGACAGCGGCTGGTCGAGGGCGAAATCGCGCTGCAGGTCGACGGTCAGGCGGGCGCGGCGGCCGTGGGCGTCCGGTTCCGGGAGTTGCTGCACCACCCCGGCGTCGCGCAGCGCGCGATACAGCCGGATGGCGCGCAGGATGTGCCTGCGCTGGGCGGGACGCGGCTCGTGGTTGTCCTCGAGCAGGTGACGCATGGCGGTGAAGCAGTTGCCCGGCCTGGCGATCACGTTCAGCAGCATGGCGTTGGTCACCGTGAAACGCGACACCATCGGCTCGGGCTGCGCGGCCACCAAGCGGTCGAAGGTCTCCTCGCTCCAGGACACGAAGCCTTCCGGCGGTTTGCGTCGCTGCACCTTGCGTTGTTTCTTGGGATCGTCGCCCGCCTTGGCCAGCAACCGGGTGTTCTCCACCTCGTGTTCGGGAGCCTGCACGACCACGGTGCCCATGGTGTCGTAACCGGCCCGGCCCGCACGGCCCGCGATCTGATGGAACTCCCGTGCCTTGAGCCTGCGGGTGCGCACGCCGTCGAACTTGGTCAGCCCGGTGAGCAGCACGGTGCGGATGGGCACGTTGATGCCGACACCGAGGGTGTCGGTGCCGCACACCACCTTCAGCAGACCGTCCTGGGCCAGACGTTCCACCAGGCGGCGGTACTTCGGCAGCATGCCCGCGTGATGCACGCCGATGCCGTGCCGGATCAACCGCGACAGGGTCTTGCCGAAGCCCGCGGCGAACCGGAACTCGCCCAGCGCGCCGGCGATCGCGTCCTTCTCGGCGCGCGTCGCGAAATTCACGCTGGTCAGCGCCTGCGCGCGCTCCAGCGCGGCGGCCTGGGTGAAGTGCACGACGTACACCGGGGCCTGGTGGGTGGTGACCAGTTCCTCGAGGGTCTCGGTGATCGGGGTGCGGGCGTAGGAGAAGCTCAGCGGCACCGGGCGCTCGGTACCCGCGACGATCGCGGTGGAGCGGCCGGTCCGGCGCTCCAGGTCGCGGGCGAAGAAGTCGACCTCGCCGAGTGTGGCCGACATGAGCAGGAACTGGGCGCGGGGCAGTTCCAGCAACGGAACCTGCCAGGCCCACCCCCGGTCGGGGTCGGAATAGAAGTGGAACTCGTCCATCACGACTTGGCCGACGGCGGCGTCCGCGCCCTCGCGCAGCGCCAGGTTGGCCAGGATCTCCGCGGTCGCGCAGATGATCGGCGCCTCCGGATTCACCGCGGCGTCGCCGGTGACCATGCCGACGCGTTCGGCGCCGAATACCTCGCAGAGAGCGAAGAACTTCTCGCTCACCAGCGCCTTGATCGGGGCGGTGTAGTAGGTGCGCAGGCCCTGGGTGAGGGCGAAGAGATGTGCGCCGACCGCGACGAGCGATTTCCCGGAACCGGTTGGGGTGGCGAGGATGACGTTGGATCCGGATGCCAGCTCGAGCAGCGCCTCGTCCTGCGCCGGGTAGAGCGGAGTGCCCTGCTCGGCGGCCCACATTCCGAACGACTCGTAGAGCGCGTCGGCGTCGGTCCCCGGGATGTCGAGCAGTTCGGTCAGATCCACTCCGACCACCCTACGGCCTCGCCGGCGGGCGGCCGTGCAGGGGCGACAGGGACCCGGCCGCCGCGCGGCTCAGGCCTGCTCGCCCTCGTCCTCGCCCTTGTCGCGGCTCTGCTCGGCGAGGAACCGCTCGAACTCGGCGCCCAGTTCGTCGCCGCTCGGCAACTCGCCGTCGCCGACCAGCAGGCTCGACTGCCGCTCCTGCGCGGTGACGAAGCTGTCGTACTGCCGTTCCAGGGCGTGCACGACGGTCTCCACCTCGGCGTTGCCCGCGATGTGCTCGTTGACCTGTTCACGCACCCGGGCGGCGGCCTCGCCCAGCGCGGCCAGCGGGAACTCCAGGCCCGCGTTGTCGGCGACGTTCTCCAGCAGCGTCTGCGCGGCCTCCGGGTAGGCGGTCTGCGCCAGGTAGTGCGGCACGTGCACGGAGAAGCCGACCGACTCGTGCCCGTGCTGCGCCATGCGGAATTCCAGCAGCGACGACGCGCTGCCCGGCACCTGCAACTCGCCGGGCCACCGCTGGTGGTCGGAGATCAGGTCGCGATCGGAGGAATGCGCGGTCACGCCGAGTGGTCGGGTGTGCGGAATGGCCATCGGGATGGCGCTGAGACCGATACTGCGGCGCACACCCAGCTGTTCGGCGAGAAGTCGCACCGCGGTGGTGAACTTCTCCCAGCGTAGGTCCGGCTCCAGGCCCGCGAGCAACAGGAACGGGGTGCCCGCGGTGTCCCGCAGAGCCCAGAGGTTGAGTTCCGGCTCGGCGTAATCGGAGAAATGATCGGTCTTGAACGTCATGAGCGGACGGCGCGACCGATAGTCCAGCAGCTCGTCCACGTCGAACGAGGCGACCAGTTCGCTTTCGAGGCTCTCGCGCAGGTGCGTGGTCGCCAGCCGTACCGCGTGCCCGGCGTCGGTGAAACCCTCCAGCCCGTGCACCAGGACCGGGCCCGCGCCGTCGGCGGACGACAGCTGCGGAGCGGGGAACTCCAGTTCGTACATTCGCGACTCGTAGTCCATCGCGTACTCCTTCCTGCGCGGCTCCTGCGGCCCGGACGCGTACCTCACGCGCCAGTGTGGTTGCCTGCCCGATCGTTCGCCACCCTTGCTGGTGGTGCGAGACGAGCAGTCGTCCGGACCGGGGACCGCTGTCCATTGTCCCCCATGTCGTGGCGGTCACCGCGCACGGCCGGACACCGACCCGTACTCCGAGGCAACAGCATCGGTGGCTCGCGCATTCCCGGCCCGGCGGCGTGGCATCGCCGGCTGGACACCAGGAGTTTGGCACAGTGGGGGTGTGACCGTGGCGGATTCGAGGCGCATGCGGCCGGGCTGGGTGGCGCCCGTCGTCTGCGCGGTGCTGCTCGCAGGATGCGGGTCGACGGTACCGGGGCGCCCGGTCTCGTCGGTGCCCGCTACGGTGACCCGGCACGTGAGCGCCGAGCTGCCGACGCTGTTGCCGGATGCGAACCAGTTCCCCCCGCCCTATACGGCGGTGGTGCTGCCGCAGGAAGCCGTGGCGCAGGCGGCGGGCGATCTGGACGGCATGGGCCGCGGTGCGAATGTCCAGCCCAGCCGCTGTGCGCCGCCGGATCAGGACTTCGGCCCCGAGCACACCGCCATGGCGGTCGGCACGGACGACGCCACGCGTGCCACGCTGACCGTCGAATTGACGCGCACCGGCGAACCGTTGACGGCGTTGCGCGCCCGGCTGGAGCAGTGCGGATCGGTGCGGGTGCAGCGAGCGGGCGCCGCCACAACGGTGACGACCGAGCAGGCTTCGCCACCGCCGATCGACGCCGACGACGCCCTTTCGCTGCGCAGGACGGTGCGGCCCGAGGCGGGAGGCACCCGGCTGATCCAGTCCATGCGCACCCACGTCGCGCAGACCGGAGATGTGCGTGTCTCGGTGACGTATATGTCCTTCGCCGATGACGAACCGGATACCGCGGCATTGAATGCGCTGTTCGCCACCGCGGTGCGCAAAGTGCGCGAGAGATAGCGGGCAGAGCCGGCACCGTAGCAGGCGCCACCGACACGAATTGCGATACATCCGTCGTGCCGGTCGAGTCGTGCACAGTGTGAAGCGAAATCCCCAGGGCGGCGGAATCGCCAGGTCGGCGGCGCGGGCCGGAGACAGCCGGGCCGCATGGTCGAAGCATGACCAATTCCGCCACCCCGTTTCCCGCTCCCGAACCGGTCGATGCCGGCCGTGCGGGCAAAAACGACACCTTCCGCCCGGGAACCGGCAGTCACCGTTCGTCGCCTTCCGGCGTTTCTTCCGAGGCCGAGGTGTGCGTCTCTCCCGCCGCCATGATTGCGCCGCACTCCTATCCGCATACCGCGCAGAGCGGAACAAGCGCATGGAACCCCGGTGGCCCGGCAGGCGATGCCCGATGCCGTGATGAACCTCCGCCGTTCCGGGATACGCCCGATCACGTTGTGTGCGTGGACGACCCGGCGGAGTTGATCGCCGGTGTGCCCGCCATGCTGGGCTTCACCCCGGAACGGTCGGTGGTCGTGCTCGTCCTTCGGCATGGGACGGCGGGTGGTGCGATAGTCGACGCGGTGGTGCGGTTCGATCTGGACTCGCCCAGCGGGCGGCGGGTACGGGGCGCGACATTGGCGGCGGCGGTCGCGCGGATCTGCGCGCACGACGAGGCGGCCGAGGTCCTGGCCGTCGTCGTGGACGAACGCGCCGTGGAACCGGGGGCGGGCGCCGACCGGCCGGGCTGCGCGACCGGACGATTCGATGTGCTGGTCGGCTCGCTCGGCAGGAGGTTGGCGGCGTGCGACATCTCGCTCGGCGGAGTGTGGGCGGTGCGTGCGATCGCCGCCGGGCAGCGCTGGTGGACGTTGGTGGGGCCGCAGCGGCACGGGGTGCTCCGGGATCCGGCGGCCTCGCTGGTGACGCTGACCCACGTGCTGGACGGCAGGCCGATTCGCGGTTCGCGTTCCGAACTCATCGCACTGGTCGCGCGGGACCCGCTCGCCCATGCCGAGGTGGCCGCGCATCTACCGGACGCGCTCGCTCGCGCCCGTGAACGCTATGCGCGGGCCGCGCGTCGCGGCGATCCGATCGGATACAGCAGGCAAGCGCTCGACCACGTGCTGTGGCAGATCGCCAACACCGCCTCGGGCGCCGCGCTGATGGCGCCCGAGCTCGCGAAAATAGCGGCAGCCCTGCGCGATAGGGCGGTGCGGGATTCGATGTTCGCCTTGGCCGTCGGTGACAACGCCGACGCGGCCGAGGCGGTGTGGGCCGCGCTGACCCGCGCGCTGTCCGGCGCCGATCGCGCCGAGGCCGCCGCTCTGCTCGGCTACAGCGCCTACGTCCGTGGCGACGGACCGTTGGCGGGCATCGCGTTGGAGGCCGCCTTGGAGGCGGAGCCCGGACACCCGATGGCGATGCTGCTCGATACCTCGCTGCGCCTGGGCATGCGCCCGGAACAGTTGCGCAGGCTCGCGCACAGTGGCTACCGAACCGCCGCCGGTCTCGGTATCGACCTGGGCGCGCAGACGTCGTGAAACCCGTTGCCCCACTTGTGGTCGACGAGTCCGCGACGCGTAGTCCGGCGAGCCGGGTGCCGAAGTGTTCCGGCGACTTCGCGATGCGCGGTGCTCGTCCGCATGCGCGGCGTCACAGCGGTCCGGGCTCCGGCGCGGTGGCACGATCGTGACCGCCCGAGCCGGCGCCGGGCCGGCGCCGGCGGTGGGGGCGCGGCTATTTCGCGCTGTGCGCGCGGGGGCCGAGCGACTGGAGGAAAGCCCAGGC
Organism: Nocardia sp. NPDC041819; assembly: GCF_055590505.1. Taxonomy (NCBI): domain Bacteria; kingdom Bacillati; phylum Actinomycetota; class Actinomycetes; order Mycobacteriales; family Nocardiaceae; genus Nocardia; species Nocardia sp. NPDC041819. The sequence continues at coordinate 774,257 of NZ_JBVJAP010000001.1, forward strand.
GTCGGTGACGATCTCGTCGAGATCGTTGTGTTCGGGACGCCAGCCGAGCTCGGTGACGGCACGTTCGCTGGACGCGATGAGCGTCGCTGGGTCGCCCGGGCGGCGGGGCGCGTCCTGCGCGGTGATCGGCAGGCCGGTGACGCGCTCGCAGGCCGAGATCACCTCGCGAACGGAGAATCCGGTGCCGCTGCCGAGATTGTAGATCCGATGAGTCCCCGCTTCGGCGGTCGCCAAAGCCAGCAGATGTGCCTGAGCGAGGTCGCGGATGTGGATGTAATCGCGGACAGCGGTGCCGTCAGGGGTGGGCCAATCGGTGCCGAAGACCGAGATCGCCTTGCGATGCCCCGCCGCGACCTGCAACACCAGGGGGATGAGATGCGTTTCCACCACCCGGTTCTCGCCGAGGCCACCATAGGCGCCGGCCACATTGAAGTACCGCAGGCTGGTCGCCGCCAGCCCGTGCGCGACCGCGTAGGAGGTGATGGCGTGGTCGATGGCCAGCTTCGACGCGCCGTACGGATTGGTCGGGCGGGTCGCAGCGTCCTCGGTGATCGGGACCTGCTCCGGTTCCCCGTAGACCGCCGCGGTGGAGGAGAAGACCAGCCGCGGCGTTCCCGCGCGCCGCATGGCCTCCAGCAGCTCGAACGTCTTCACCACATTGCCGTGCCAGTATTTCTCCGGCTGCTGCACCGACTCGCCGACCAGCGACTGCGCCGCGAAATGCAGGACTCCGTCGAAGGGTTCGGCGGCCAGGAGCCGGGGCGCGGCGACCGCGACGTCACCCTCGACGAACCGGGCAGCGGAAGGGACGCCGTCGGCATTGCCGGTGGACAGATCATCGACCACGACCACGTCGTGGCCGGCTTCCAGCAGGACCTGGGCGCAGACGCCGCCGACGTAGCCCGCGCCACCTGTGACGAGAAGTTTCACGTCTCAGGCCAGCTTCACCTGGACGGCGTGCGCCATCTCGTCGGGCAGTTCGAAGCCGTCGTGGCCGGGCACGGTGATGACCACCGACCCCTGCTTCGTTTCCACCGTGACGCGCGCGTCGGGCACCACGCCCGCCTCGCGCAGCCGGCCGATGACCTCCGGGTCGGTCTGGATGTGCTCGGCGAGCCTGCGCACGACGACGGCGTGCAACTGGCCGGGCGGCAGATCGGACAGGCGCAGCAGCGTCTCGTCGGCGGAGGCGGGCGGAATGATGCCCAGCTCGTCCAGGCCCGGGATGGGGTTGCCGTACGGGGAGGTGGTGGGGTGGTTGAGCACCTCGACCAGGCGGCGCTCGACGTCTTCGCTCATCACGTGCTCCCAGCGACAGGCCTCCGCGTGCACGTTCTGCCAGTCGAGGCCGATGATGTCGACGAGCAGCCGTTCGGCCAGCCGGTGCTTGCGCATGACCGCGACGGCCATGCTGCGCCCCTTGTCGGTCAGCTCGAGATGACGGTCCCCGGCAACCAGCAGCAAACCGTCGCGTTCCATCCGCGCGACGGTCTGGCTCACGGTGGGACCACTCTGTTCGAGGCGCTCGGCGATCCGGGCGCGCAGGGGCACCACGCCCTCCTCCTCGAGGTCGTAGATGGTACGGAGATACATCTCCGTGGTGTCGACCAGATCCTTCACCTGTTACCCCTTCGTCGGCACGAATTCTACCCACGCACGACGGCACCCCCGTGTGCCGGATCGTGTCGCTCCACGCCGCACACGACATTCCGGCGGCATTGCGGCAACCCGATCGGCGCACGGCAGGCGGCCATGAGCGTCTTTCTTGTATTTGTACTGCATAGGAACGTTTCGCGGGGTTCCTTGCTTCCCGCTAGCGTTGCGATCATGGCCACTGCACCGCGCGGCGAACCTCAGGCGCCGACCTCACCCGGGACGAGCCGGTCCGGAACCGTCGTCTGGAGCGAGCGGTTCCTGGATTACACCTGGACTCCGGAGCATCCGATGCAGCCGGCGCGCCTGAAGTTCACCATGGCGCTGGCCGGGAGTCTCGGATTGCTCGAGGGTGTCGAACTGCTCGAGCCCGCCGCCGCCAGGCGGCCGGATCTGCTGCGTATCCACACGCCCGACTACCTCGACGCGGTCGAACGCGCCGTGCCGCCGGTCGGTTCGCCGGCCGCGCCGCCCTATGGGCTCGGTTCCCCGGACAATCCGGTGTTTCCGCGGATGCACGAGGCCGCGTCCACGATCGTCGGCGGCACCCTGGCCGCGGCCAGGGAGATCGCCGAGGGCCGTACCAAACGGGCGGTCAGCATCGGCGGTGGCATGCATCACGCGATGCCCGACTCGGCGGCCGGCTTCTGCGTGTACAACGACGCGGCGGTGGCCATCTCCTGGCTGCTGGATCACGGTTTCGACCGGATCGCCTACATCGACGTGGACGTGCACCACGGCGACGGCGTGCAGCGTGCCTTCTACGCCGACCCCCGGGTGCTGACAATCTCGCTGCACCAGCATCCGGCCACCTTGTGGCCCAACACCGGTTGGCCGGAGGAGACCGGGGCGGGTGCGGCGGAAGGCACCTCGATCAATCTGCCGCTGTTGCCCGGCACGCGGGATGCGCAGTGGCTGCGTGGTTTCCACGCGGTGGTTCCTGGCGCGGTGGCGGCGTTCGGTCCGCAGATCGTGGTCAGCCAGTGCGGGGTGGACACCCATCGCGAAGACCCGCTGGCCGACTTGGAACTCACCGTCGACGGGCAGCGCGCGGCCTTCCGCGCCATGCGCGAACTCGCCGACCGTTATGCCGAAGGACGTTGGCTGGCCGTCGGCGGTGGTGGATACGGCCTGGTCCGGGTGGTGCCACGGGCGTGGACCCATTTGCTGGCCGCCGCGTTGGACCGCACCGTCGACCCGGCGACGCCGATTCCGCAGGACTGGATCGACTCGATCCGCGCGGCGGCGCCGCGGGCGGAGCCGCCGCGCACCATGGGCGACGGCGGCGACGTCGCCTACCGTCCGTGGGACGGCCCCGGCGGCACCGGTGAGACCGGTGACGCGCGGGCCGACCGTGCCCAACGTGCCGTCGACATGGCCGTGCTGGCCACCCGCCGAGCGACTTTCGGGTTGCTAGGTCTGGACCCGGAGGACCCTCGTGACTGATTTCCCCGATACCTCGGACGCTCCCGCCACCCCGCCCCCGCCGCCGCAGCACTGGTTCGCCGACGTGCTGGCCTCCGACGGCGGCGTCGTCCGACTGCGCCCGATCACTCCCGGCGACGCCGAGCGGCTGCAGGAGTTCCACGGCGCACTGTCGGATCGCACCAGGTACCTGCGGTATTTCGGCCCCTACCCGCGGATCTCGCCGAAAGACCTGTACCGCACCACGCATGTCGACTATCACGACCGGGTCGGGCTGGTTCTCGAACTGGGCGAGGCGATCGTCGCGGTGGGCCGCTACGAACTGCTGGAGCGGGACGGGCCGCGGGCGGCGGAAGTCGCGTTCGTGGTCGCCGACGGGCATCAGGGACGCGGGCTGGGCTCGATCCTGCTGGAGCATCTGGCGGGTGCCGCCGCCGAGAACAAGATCGAGACCTTCGTCGCCGAGGTGCTCGCCGAGAACACCGTGATGGTGACGGTTTTCCGCGACGCGGGCTATCAGGTCGAGCGCAGCAGGGACGGATCGGTTCTGCACCTCGAGTTCGCCATCGACCCCAGCGAAGCGCTGCTCTCGGTTCGCGATTCGCGCGAACGCGCTTCGGAGGCGCGCAGCGTGGGCAATCTGCTCGCGCCGCGGTCGGTCGCCGTGATCGGGGCGACCCCCGCACCTGGGCGCGTCGGCGGTGCGGTGCTGGCGAATCTGCTGTCGGGTGTGTTCAAAGGACCGGTGTTCCCGGTGAACCCGAACCGCAGATCGGTGCGCGGGGTGCGGGCGTACGCGACGGTCCGGGAAATCCCCGACGAGGTCGATCTCGCCGTGGTCGCCGTGCCGCCCGCGGCGATCGGATCGGTGCTCGACGACTGCATGGCCAAGGGGGTCAAGGGTCTCGTGGTGCTGACAGCGGGTTTCGCCGAGACCGGCGAAGGGGGTCTGGCAGCCGAACGCGAACTCGTGGCCGCGGCCCGCGGCCACGGCATGCGCGTGGTCGGGCCGAGCGCCCTGGGCATCGCGAACACCGACCCGGCGATCGGCATGAACGCGACCCTCGCCACGGTGTTGCCCGGGCGCGGACGGATCGGATTCTTCTGCCAGTCCGGGCCCTTGGGCGCGGCCATCCTGGGCGAGGCGGCGGCGCGCAATCTCGGCTTGTCGACGTTCGTGTCGGCGGGCAACCGCGCCGACGTCTCGGGCAACGACCTACTGCAGTACTGGGACAGCGACCCGGCCACCGATGTGGTGCTGCTGTATCTGGAGAGCTTCGGCAATCCGCGCAAGTTCTCCCGGATCGCCCGCCGGGTGGCCCGGACCAAACCGATCGTCGCCGTGAGCAGCGGCCGCTCGGTCGCCCAGCCCGCGGGGGACATGGACCGTTCGATCGTGCGGGATCTGTTCGCGCAAGCGGGCATCGTCCAGGTCGACTCGATCTCCGAATTGTTCGACTGCGCCGCGCTGCTGGGCTATCAGCCGCTGCCGCGCGGCTCGCGTCTGGCGGTCGTCGGCAACAGCACGGCGCTCAACTGGCTGGCCGTCGACGCGGCGCGGGGCGAGGGCCTGCAGGTCGGCGAGCCGGCCAATCTCGGCCCGCAGGCGACGCCGGGCGCGTACCTGGACGCACTGGTCGCGGCCCTGCGGTCGGATGAGACAGACGCCGTGATCGTGGTTTTCGCGCCCCCGGTGCCGCTGCCGACCGCCGGTTTCGCCGACGCGATCCGGGCGGCGGCGGCCGCGGTGCCCGAGTCGGGCAAACCGATTCTCACGACGTTCGTCGCCGAGCAAGGAATCCCGAACCTGCTCGCAGTGCGCGGTCCGGGGGCGACGGCGGCGCACGGGTCGATCCCGTCGTATCCCGATCCCGAGCGCGCCGCGCGGGCCCTGGCGCGGGTGCGGCGATACGCCGAGTGGCGGACCAGGCCCGTGTCGCCGGTGGTGCGACCGCAGGGCATCGACACCGACCGCGCGCGCCGATTGGTGGCCGACTGGATGGCCGGGTCGGGCGGTCGGCGGCTCACCGATCTGGAGACGGTGGAACTGCTGGCCTGCTACGGAATTTCGGTTGTGCGATTCCGTGAGGTACGCAGCGCCGAGGAGGCGGTGGCGGCCGCCGAGGAACTCGGCTATCCGGTGGCGGCCAAGGCGACCGGTGAATTGTGGCGGCGCAGGCCGGATCTCACGGGCGTCCGGCTCGATCTGTGGCGACCGGAAGCGGTGCGGCAGGGATACGCGGATCTGGCGGAGTTGTGCGGTGATCCCGTACTGCACATCCAGAAGATGGCCACGAAGGGAGTCGGCTGCATTCTGCGCGTGCAGGACGATCCCTCGTTCGGCTCGGTGATCGAGTTCGGCCTGTCCGGCCTGATCATCGAATTGCTCGGCGACCGCGCCTATCGGGCGCTGCCATTGACCGCCGACGAGGCCACGGCCCTGATCGACGCGCCGCGAGCCGCGCCTCTGCTGTCGGGCACTCCCGCGAGCCCGCGGGTGGACAAAGCGGCGTTGGCCGAGTTGGCCCAGCGCATTTCGGCCCTGTTCGACGATCTGCCGGAAATGCGGGAACTGTCTTTCGACCCGGTGCTGGCCTCACCGACCTCGGCGGAGATCCTGTACGCGCGCGGCCGTATCGGCCCGGAGCCGAGTCGTTTCGATACCGGTCCGCGCCGACTCGGCTGAGCGGGACGAGCCACCCCGGGTGAGCTGTCCCCGGGGAGTGGCGCGGCTGAGACGTCGGCTCACACAAGTCATAAGCGGGATGTCCGATAACGGACGATCCCTCGCGCCGCGATTTGGGGATGCCACATTCGTCCTGAGAAAGGCCCAGCTCCCCATGAAGATTCGCAGCCTTGCCCCGTTGTCGTTGCTCGTGACGGCGCTGACCGCGTGTTCGGTCAGCATCGGTACGCCGAAAGTCGAAGAGGCCGATCTGGAGAGGTCGGTGAAGGATTCGCTCACCGAGAAAGTCGGGCAGGAACCCGACGCCATCGACTGCCCCGGCGATCTCACCGGCAAGGAAGGAACGACCATGCGCTGCACGCTGACCGCGGGCGGGGACACCCTCGGTGTGATGCTGACGGTGACATCGGTCGACGGTGACACCGTGAAGTACGACATCGCGGTGGATCAGAGCTGAGCCCACCGGACCGACGCGGGGGAAGTACGACACCGCCGACCGGCTCGCGCGACACCCGGAGGGGACGGGCACGCGCGCTTACCGGTCGGCGCGGAGAGGTGACCAGGGCGCAAACGGGTCACCGAGCCGAACGCCGGCACTGTCTCGACGCAGCCGGCGCCGGGGATGATCAGCTGGCGTAGGCGCGGAGCCGATCGGCCCGCTCGCCCTTGCGCAGCTTCGCCATGACTTCACGCTCGATCTGGCGCACCCGCTCGCGGGAGAGGCCGAAGAGCTTGCCGATCTGGTCCAGCGTGCGCGGCTGGCCGTCGTCCAAGCCGAATCGCAGCCGGATGACCTGCTGTTCGCGCTCGTCCAAGGTGGCGAGCACGCTGCGCACGTCGTGGTGCAGCAGGCCTGCGATGACCGCCGACTCGGCCGAGGTGGCCTCGGAATCCTCGATGAAATCGCCCAGCGGGGCCTCTTCGTCGTTGCCGACCGGCATGTCCAGGCTCACCGGGTCACGGCTGTGGTCGAGCAGATCGGAGATCTTGTCGACCGGGATGCCGGATTCGCGGGCCAGTTCCTCGTCGGTGGCCTCGCGCCCCAGTTGCTGGTGCAGTTCGCGCTTGATCCTGGCCAGCTTGTTCACCTGCTCGACGAGGTGGACGGGCAGGCGGATGGTGCGGCTCTGGTCGGCCATACCGCGGGTGATGGCCTGCCGGATCCACCAGGTGGCGTAGGTGGAGAATTTGAAGCCCTTGGCATAGTCGAACTTCTCCATGGCACGGATCAACCCCAGGTTGCCCTCCTGGATCAGGTCGAGCAGCGGCATGCCGCGGCCGGTGTAACGCTTGGCGAGCGAGACAACAAGGCGCAGGTTGGCTTCCAGCAGATGAGACCGGGCGGCCTGACCGTCGCGCACGATGATCGCGAGATCACGCTTGCGGGTCGCCGACAGTCGCTTGCCGGTTTCCAGCAGGTTTTGCGCGTAGAGGCCCGCCTCGATGCGCTTGGCCAGCTCGACCTCGTCGGCAGCGGTGAGCAGCGCGGTGCGGCCGATCCCGTTCAGGTACACGCGTACCAGGTCGGCGGCAGGGCTCTGAGCGTCGAGGTCCGAATCGCTGATGCGCACACGAGTGGTGGCGGGGCTTGTCATGACTTGCCTCCTGTCGGTGGTGTCTCACTCCGATAAACGGACCCGACAGAAAGAAAGTTCCCCGTTACGGCTGGCATAAACCGCTCTGAGCAGCGGTTTTCGCCCCTCTCGTCTGAGAAGTTCCTGAGAAGCGCCGCAGCGCGAGGACAATCTCCCGCCAGGACCCGCACCGACCGGCGCGCGGTCGCCGTGTGATCACACGGGCCTGATCAGTCCGTGCCGTACCAATCCGCTGACCACGGACAACGCGTCGGCCGCGAACTCGGCGCTCACCTGCTCGGATCCGTGCGCGAGCGCCAGCAGCTCGATCAGCTCGTACAACGGCAGTCCCTCGGCGTGCATTCCCGCCAGCAGTGCGATCGTGGCCTCATCCACTTCGTGCTGCCAGCGGGGTCCGTCGCCGCGGTGCAACCGCGCCACCTCCGGCGCCCAGCCCTCGGCGCCGCGCAGATACACCCGTTCCAGCGCTGCCGCCGGGTCCACGGCGAAACGCGAAGACCAGGCGAGACTTTCGTCACCGGCGACAGCACGCAACCAGGCCGAGCGCTCGAAATACCGGACGGCCTCCTCGCCGAGCGGATCGTCGAAGCCGTGGGTGAGATCCTCGGCGAGCAGTTCGGTCGGCCCGTCGATGCTGCGCAGGTAGACGAAACCGAACCCGATTCCCTCGACGTCGGCGGCCTCGAAAGCGTCCAGCCAGCGCTCCGCGCGAGTCTGCGCGGCCGGATCTCGCGGATCTGCTCCCGCGTCCCGCAACCAGGTGCCCACGTACAGCGCGGGATCGGCGACGTCGCGCTGCACCACCCAGGCGTCCACGCCGTGCGCGGGCAACCAGGAGGAGACCCGCCCGCGCCAGTCCTCGTTCTCGACATGGACCCACGCGGCGAGCATCGCGGCGGTGCCACCGGGGGCGAGCAGGTCGGCGGCCTGCGCGATCACCAGTTCGCTCGCGCCGTCGAGCGCGAGGCCGGAATCGCGATAGGTGTGCTCGACGCGCCCGGGACCCACCACGAAGGGCGGATTGGCCACCACCTGGTCGAAACGCCTGCCCCGCACCGGTTCGAACCAGGAACCCTCGATCAGTTCGATGTCCAGCTCGTTGAGCGCCGCAGTGGCCTCGGCAAGCCACAGCGCCCGGGGATTGACATCGGTGGCGGTCACGCGCCGCGCGTAGGACGCGGCGTGCACCGCCTGTACGCCGCAGCCGGTGCCGAGATCGAGCACCGTGCCGACCGGCCGGGTGGGTGTGGCGCGCAGCAGCGAGAGGGAGGCGTGGCCGACGCCGAGGACGTGCTCCTCGGTCAGGGTGCGCCGGTGCATCGAATCGTCGAGGTCGGACAGGACCCATCGGGTGCCCGCGCCCGCGTCCAGCGGCCGCAGGTCCAGCGCCGCCCGCACCTGGTCGCCGTCGCGGTCGAGCAGGCCCGCGGCGACCGCGCGGTCGATTGCCACGGGCGCGAGCGCCCCGGCCACCTCCCGTTCGGGCAGCGCGTCACCGAGCAGCAGAAGGCGGATCAGTGTGCCCAGTTCCCCGGCTCGGCGTGCCGCGCGGCGCACCGGCACCGGCTCCGACCGGCCCAGTGCGGCGTGCGCGTCGCCGAGTACCTCGAGCAGGGTGTCGGCGTCGTAGCCCACCCTGGTCAGCGCGGTCCGCAGGTCCGGGCACAGCGCGGTGAGCAGCGATCCGGTGGTCGTCGATCGGTTCGTAGACACACCGGTACTCTGCCACCGCGACCACCAGGCGCGGATCGAGCGCCCACTGTGTCGCGGGACCTCGACGTGGTGGACGGCCCCGTGACGGGCCTGTGGGAGGTCGTCCGTGCGTCCGTGCGTCCGTGCGTCCGTGCGTCCGTGCGTCCGTGCGTCCGTGCGTCCGTGCGTCCGTGCGTCCGTGCGTCCGTGCGTCCGTGCGTCGTGCGTTCGTGCCGAGGCCGATCAGACTCCACTGGGATCGCGTCCGGTGACGCAGTACAGCGCGTCGGCCGGATCGCTCAGGACGATCCAGTGCTCATGACGCTCCACCACGGTCGCGCCGAGCGACTCGTGCCACGTGGCGGTGGCTTCGATGTCGCTCGCGGCCAAGTCGACATGCGCGCTGGTCGGGCGGTTCTCACCGAGGCGCTGCAACAACAGCTGCACGGGTAACTGCTGTTCCTCGGAGCGCAGGCGGGCGAATTCCGGCCGCCTGCCGGGCTGGAAAGCCCACCCGGTCAGCAGCTTCCAGAAGCGGGTCTCCACCTCGTGGTCGAGCGGGCCGATGTCGAGGCACACCTGGTCGAGGCGCGAGAACGTGCCGTCCGGGGCCCGGACGGCGGGTGCGGGCGTGCTCCTCGTGCGGCCGCTGGGCGTCAGGCAGAACGTCTGGCCGCCGGGGGAGCGCAGCACGGCGTAGTCCGGATGGTTGGCGACCAGCTCCGCCCCGAGGTTCAGGGCGGTGCGGACGGCGGAGGGGATGTGGTCGACGTCCAAATCGAGGTGCACACCGCCCAGGCCGGTCACCGCTTGCATCTTGACGCTCGCCGCGGCGAACAGCGCGGGGTCGGGCAACAAGGTGAGGAACTCGTCGTTCGCACCGCGCCGAGGGGAGAGTTCGGTGCCGGTGACCGTGGACCAGAACTTCGCGCAGTCGTCGAAACGCTGCGTCGGGCGGTCCAGGAAGACCCAGATCCACCGAATCATGTGCACTCCTGTCTTGTCGCCCGCAACAACGGTGATCGTGGTGCGCGAGGTCCCATGCGACCCTAGGTACGCGTGCGCGCCTTGTCGAGAAGATACCGGCGCTCCCGCGATTGGCACGAATTCGATGGTATGTGGCATTTCCGCCACTCGATGCGTGAACATGATTCCGGCAGGCTCATCGGGTGACCGAACTGCGCACGCCGCCCCCGATTTCTCTCGACACCGCGCCGCGCCGGCGATTGCATCCGGCATGGCTGGTCGCGGGCGTCGGTTTCATCGCGCTGCTGGGCGCGGCCGGATTCCGGTCGGTGCCCGGCGTGCTGATGGACCCGCTGCACGAGGAGTTCGGCTGGTCACACGCGACCATCGGGACCGCCGTTTCGCTGAATCTGCTGCTCTACGGTCTGATCTCACCGTTCGCCGCCGCGCTGATGGACCGTTTCGGCATCCGCAGGGTGGTGGCCTGCGCACTGCTGCTGGTCGCGGCGGGCAGCGGGCTGACGGTGTTCATGTCCCGGCCGTGGCACCTGGTGCTGACCTGGGGACTACTGGTGGGTGTGGGTGTGGGGTCGATGTCGATGCCGTTCGTCGCGACGATCACCGGTCGGTGGTTCGTGCGTCAGCGCGGTCTGGTCACCGGGGTGCTCACCGCCGCGGGCGCGACCGGACAGCTGGTCTTCCTTCCGCTGGTTTCGGCGCTGGCCCACGCGCACGGCTGGCGGGTGCCGTCGCTGATCGTCGCGGCCGCGGCACTGGCCGTGGCGCCGCTGGTGCTGCTGTTCATCCGGGACTATCCGAGTGACCTGGGCGTGCGAGCCTACGGCGCCGAGCCGGACAGCGCGGTGGGCCTTCGGGCACCCGCCGCCGGTGGCGCGTCGCGGGCGCTCACGGTGCTCGCCACCATCGCCCGCCGTCCCGGCTTCTGGTTGCTCGCGGGCGGGTTCGCGGTCTGTGGCGCGTCGACCAACGGGTTGGTCGGTACCCATTTCGTCACCGCCGCGCACGACCACGGCATGCCACCGACCACCGCCGCGAGTCTGCTGGCCGTGGTCGGCATCTTCGACGTGGCAGGCACCATCGCCTCGGGCTGGCTGACCGACCGGATGGACCCGCGTCACCTGTTGATCGGCTACTACACGCTGCGCGGTCTGTCGCTGCTGATCCTGCCCGCGCTGCTCGGTCCGGACACCCAGCCGAGCCTGTGGGTGTTCATCATCTTCTACGGCCTGGACTGGGTGGCCACGGTGCCGCCGACGGTCGTGCTGTGCCGCGAACTGTTCGGCGCCGATGGGCCGGTCGCGTTCGGCTGGGTGTTCGCCGCCCACCAGATCGGCTCGGCGGTGGCGGCCACCGGCGCCGGTGTCATCCGCGACCTCCAGGGCAGCTACGACCTCGCCTGGTATCTGGCGGGCGGTCTGTGCGGGGCCGCCGCGGTGATGTCGGCGGTCATCCGCCGGGCTCCGGCCCCCGGCGGGGCGTTCGGCTCGCGGTGAGTGGGCGCCGCGGAGAACTCAGCCGTCGATGGCGTTGTGCGGACGCGACTCGATGGCGGTACGGGGACGGTCCCAGCGACTGGGCTCGTCCTTGCGGCGGGGCGGGCGATCGTTCGCGATCAGCACCGCGATCCAGGGCAGCGGAATCGACGCGACGATGATCAGGATGGACAGCAGCGGATTGCCGAACGTGCTGTAGGCGATCGCGGCGAGAACCAGGCACGGTATGCGGAACGCCATGATGATCGTGTACCGGCGCACCCTGGCCCGGTGCTGGTCTTCGAGAGAGGGCGCCGCCTCGGTGATCAGCACCGGGTGTTTGTCGTCATTGCCTGGGAAGTATCCGGGGGAACGGCGGGGCTGCGTCGGCATCGTCACGTCGGGGTGCTCTTCGCGGTCGCGGCCGTCGGCGGATTGGGAATCGCCGTTCTGCTGCATACCCCGAGTCTTCCACTCGCGCGCGATCCGCGCACATACGGTCGTCTTCTGCTCCGAGATCGTGGGGCACATCCGATGCGATCCCGCGATCGGCTTCCGTTCCGAGAATGTGGTCACCGCTGATGCGGCACCGTGATCGGCCCGGTGCCGCGCGATGCGGCATCATGGAATGCGTGAGCACCGACACCATGGTTCGCCCGGATACGACGACCGACGAGACGACGGGCGACGACACCCCGAAGTTCTTCCACTATGTGAAGAAGGACAGGATCGCCGAAAGCGCCGTCATGGGCACCCACGTGGTCGCGCTGTGCGGAGAGGTCTTCCCGGTGACCCGCTCGCCCAAGCCCGGCTCTCCGGTGTGCCCGGAGTGCAAGAAGGTCTACGACGGCCTACGCAAGGGCGAGTGAGACCTACAACTCGCCGGACGAGGACCCCGCTCCGCGCAGACCGAACATGACGTGCGACTCGTCGGGCCCGGCCTCGTCCGGGCTCGCGGCGGCCTCGTTCCGGTCTGCCGTGTCTTCGTCGTCGGCTCCGCCCTCTCCCTCTCCCTCTCCCTCTCCGCGCACCTGGCTCGCGATCCACTCCTTCACCTGCTCCATGCGCGTCGCCCGGGCGGGCCAGAACTCCTGTACCGCCGCGTTGAACTCCGCGCCCAGGATCACCGCGAAGCCCAGGAAGAACGTGAACAGCAGGAACGCGATCGGCGTCGCCAGCGCACCGTAGGTGACGCCGGTGCGGGTGACCCAGGACAGGTAGCGCCGCAGCACGTCGCTGGCCGCCATGAAGAAGACCCCGGCCACCAGTGCCCCGCCGAAGAGCCGGTGCCAGGGCAGCGAGGTGTGCAGCGCCAGCTTGTACAGCGTGGTGAGTCCGACGATCAGCAGCAGGCCGACGCCCGGGTAGTAGAAGAAATCCAGCAGACCCAGTCCGGTCGCCCGCCACGCGGTGGGCAGCACCCGTCCGATCAGCGTCGGCCCCAGCGCCACCAGCGGCAGGATGAACACCGACGCCACCAGGAACAGCACGTACAGCAACAGGGCGAAGATGCGCTGCCACACCGGGTGCCGCGCGTCCTGCTGGTCGTGCGCCTCCACGATCGAGTCGACGAAGGTCGCCATCGCCGACGACCCGGCCCACAGCGACAGCACGAAACCCACCGACACCACCGCGCCGCGCCCGCGCCCGAGGACGTCCTGCACCGTGGGCTCGATGAGGTCGGAGACCACGTTCGCGCTGAACAGGTCCTGGCTGAACGCGATGATCTTGGTCTCGACGATCTGCACCGTGTCCGGGCCGAACCAGCCGCCTACGTAACCGAGGCTGCCGAGTACCCCGAGCAACAGGGGCGCCAGGGAGAGCGTCTGCCAGAACGCCGCCGCGGCCGACTTGGCGAAGATGGAATCCGCCCAGGCCTTCCGTGCCACCCGCATGATCAGCGCGGCGGCGCCCCTGCTCACCACCGCCGCCCGCGCGCCGGCACGGTCGGTCCAGGTGGGCGCGCGCACGGCGGCGGCGCGGGGCGACGGTGCGTCGGTCCGCGGCGGATCGCCCGGGAGGGCGGGGTGCTCGGTCATCGTGCTTACAGCATCGCGCACTTCGGCGATCGGCATCGGACTGTGCGCGGGACGTGTCGATGCGCATCGGGTGAACTGCCGGCGTCCTGGCTGGTGGCCGTGTGATGCCCGTCGCGCCCGCCGCGTCGGTTTGGCGACACACCGTGGCGGGCCGCTAGGGTCGTCTGCGTGACTGGGTCGGGTGGCGCCGCTGTGGCGGGAGAAGCGGAGACGCCGGGCGATTCGACAGCGGCGAGTACCGTCGTCGGCGGCTCGCTCCGCGCCTGGCAGCGACGGGCGCTGACGAAGTATCTGGCCACCGGGCCGCGGGACTTCCTCGCCGTGGCCACCCCGGGCGCGGGCAAGACCACCTTCGCGCTGCGGGTGGCCGCCGAGCTGCTGGCCGACCGCACGGTGGACCAGATCACCGTGGTGGCGCCGACCGAGCACCTCAAGCATCAGTGGGCGCAGTCCGCCGCGCGCGCCGGGATCGCACTGGACTCGCGGTTCTCCAACTCCACCGGCGGCACCTCGGGTGACTATCACGGCGTCGTGGTCACCTACGCGCAGGTCGCCGCGCATCCCTTCCGCCACCGCGTACGCACCGAAAACCGCAGGACGCTCGTCGTTCTCGACGAGATCCACCACGCCGGAGACGCCAAGAGCTGGGGCGACGCGACCGCCGAGGCGTTCGGCGACGCCACCCGCCGCCTCGCGCTGACCGGTACACCGTTCCGCAGCGACGACAGCCAGATCCCGTTCGTCGTCTACGAACCCGACGAGTCCGGGTTCCCGAAGTCCCGTGCCGACCACACCTACGGCTACGCCGAGGCCCTCGCCGACGGCGTGGTGCGGCCGGTGGTCTTCCTGGCCTATTCCGGCGAGGCGCACTGGCGCGACAGCGCGGGCGAGGAGTATTCCGCGCGTCTCGGCGAGCCGCTGAACGCCGAACAGACCGCCCGCGCCTGGCGGACCGCGCTGGACCCGGCGGGCGACTGGATCTCCGCCGTGCTGCGCGCGGCGGACATCCGGCTGCGCCAGAAGCGCGCCTCCGGTATGCCGGACGCGGGCGGTCTGGTGATCGCCACCGACCAGGACCGTGCCCGCGACTACGCGGAACTGCTCGAGCACATCTCGGGTGAGAAGCCCGCGCTGGTGCTCTCCGACGACCCGGCCTCCTCCAACCGCATCGCCGAATTCGGCAAGAGCACCCAGCCCTGGATGGTCGCGGTCCGCATGGTGTCCGAGGGCGTCGACGTCCCGCGCCTGGCCGTCGGGGTGTACGCGACCAGCGCCTCCACCCCGTTGTACTTCGCGCAGGCGATCGGACGATTCGTGCGTGCCCGCAAGCCCGGTGAGACCGCGACCGTGTTCCTGCCGTCGGTGCCGGTGTTGCTGGATCTGGCCGCGCAGCTGGAGTTGCAGCGCGACCACGTCATCGGCAAGCCGCACCGGGAGAAGAACGGTCTCGACGACGACCTGCTGATCGAAGCGAACAAGCAGCAGGACGAGCCGGGCGAGCAGGAGAAGTCCTTCGTCGCGCTGGCCGCCGACGCCGAACTCGACCAGGTGATCTACGACGGGTCCTCCTTCGGTACCGCGACTTTCGCTGGCAGCGACGAGGAGGCCGATTACCTGGGGATTCCGGGCCTGCTGGACGCCGAGCAGATGCGCGCGCTGCTGCGCGAGCGGCAGGCCAAACAGGTTTCCGAGCGCAGTGTGCCCGCACCTGTCCCCGATCCCGGCGCTCAGGTGGCCGGAGCCGCGGAGCGGGTGGCCACGGCCGATCGGCTGGGCGAGCTGCGACGTGAACTCAACAGCCTGGTGGCGATGCACCACCATCGCACCGGGAAACCGCACGGGGTGATTCACGGCGAGTTGCGCCGCGAATGTGGAGGGCCGCCGACCGCGCTGGCCTCCGCCGAGCAACTCGGTGAGCGCATCGCCGCGCTGCGCCGGAAATAGCCCGCGTCAGCCGGCGGGCCAGGCGGTCATGGCGCAGTCGATGGAGGCGGTGAGCTCCGCCGCCGTCGCTCCGTCGCGTGCCTGGATGGACAGGCCGTAGAGAACCGTGGTGTAGAAACCGGCCAGCGCCGCGGTATCGGCGCCTTCCGGTAGGTCGCCCTCGGCGAGGCCGCGATCGAGCCGCCGCCGGAGGTCTTCGATGGTCTCGCGGCGCTTGTCGACAAGGAAGTCGCGGATGCCGGTGTTGCGGGTGGTGTAGGTGGATCCCGCCAGCACGACCATGCACCCGTGCGGCTTGTTCTCCTCGGTGTAAGCCCTCGCGTTGTCCCGCAGCATCGCCTCGACAGCCGCCCGCGCGGTCGGCTCCTCCCGCAACGCGCGGGCGGTGTAGCCGCCGTCGGTGTGCCCGTAGAGCTCCACGGCTGCGCGGAACAGCGCCTCCTTGCTCCCGAACGCGGCGTACAGGCTGGGGGAGTTGATCCCCATCGCGGTGGTCAGGTCGCTCATCGAGGCGCCCTCGTAGCCGTGCTCCCAGAACACTTCCATGGCACAGCGCAACGCCTCGGCGCGATCGAAGGCGCGCGGTCGTCCCCGTTCAGCCATGCCGGACCTTTCTGTGTCGATCGTTAAATATACCCCTTGACACCTGTGGGCCGATCCGCTTGGCTATTTATGTATTGATCGACACAAAAATTGGAGGAGTACGGATGCCGGACCTCACGGGCAAGGTCGCGCTGGTCACCGGGGGCAGTCGCGGGATAGGGGCGGCGATCGCGCGCCGCCTCGCCGCGGCGGGCGCGGACGTGGCGCTGACCTACCAGCACGCCGAAGACCAGGCGAAGACGGTGGTCGGCGATCTGCGGGCGCTCGGCCGCCGAGCCGTAGCGATCCAGGCCGACAGCGCCGATGCCACCGCCGTGCGCACGGCGGTGGACCGCGCCGCGGCCGAACTCGGCGGGCTGGACATCCTGGTCAACAACGCGGGGATCTTCCCGGCGAAGCCGTTCGAGGAGTTCACCCTCGCGGAGATCGACAACGCGCTCGGCGTGCACGCCCGCGCCGCGTTCGTCGGTGCGCAGGCCGCGGTCGCGCACATGACCGACGGCGGCCGGATCATCAGCATCGGCACCAACCTCACCGATCACGCGCCGTTCGACGGTTCGACGCTCTACAACCTCAGCAAGTCGGCGCTCAGCGGCTTCACCAAGGCGCTGGCACGCGAACTGGGCCCGCGCGCGATCACGGTGAACCTCGTCCAGCCGGGCTCCACCGACACCGACATGAACCCCGGCGACGGCGCGCACGCGCAGCGCCAGCGTGACCTCACCGCGCTGGGCCGCTTCGGCACCGCCGACGATGTCGCGGCCGCGGTGGCCTACCTGGCCGGGCCGTCCGGTCGCAGCGTGACCGGCGCGTTCCTCACCGTGGACAGCGGCACCAACGCCTGATCAGCCGGAGAAATACCGTCCCGGCGGAATTCCGACCGCCCGCCGGAACGCCGCGACGTAAGCGCTCGGCGTCCCGTAGCCGACCCGGCCCGCGATCCGGGCGACCGGCAGGCCCGCGGCGAGCAGCGGCAGCGAAGCGGCCAGCCTGGCCTGCGTGCGCCACTGGCCGAAGCCGAGACCGGTCTGCGACACGAACAACCGGGCCAGCGTGCGCGGGCTGGCGGCGACGTTGACGGCGAACTCGGCGAGCGTGCGGGGGTCGGCCGGATCGGCGGTGAGCGCGTCGGCCACCTGCCGTGCCCGGGGATCGCTGGGCCATCGCGCACCGATCGGGATCACCGGGACGGGCTCGAACAGATCGAACACGACCGCCTCGGCCCGCGCTCGCTGCTCCCGGCCGGTGTCGGCCATGGTGAGCAGGTCGAACAGTTCGTGCAGGAGGCGGGTCACGCGCAACATGGTCGGCGCGGCGAACTCGACCGGACAGCGGCGGGTGTCGAGGAAGATGCCGCGCATCGCGGCGCCGTCGGAGGTCCCGGTTCGGTGCGCGACGCCCGCGGGGATCCACAGCGCCCTGGTCGGCGGTAGCACCCAGCGGTTGTCGTCCACCTCGACCGCGAGGACGCCGCGCGAGGCCCAGGCGATCTGGTGTTGCGGATGCTCGTGCCGCTCGAACCAGTGCCTGGCGGGCAGCACTCCGACCCCGAACACCATGGCGGTCGCGCCCGCCGGAGCGGGATGGACTACGGCGTGGCCGTTCTGCGACACAACTTGTCACCGTAGCCTGTCGTGCCCGGCGCGATCGGTTCCTAGCGTCACAGGTATGGCGATGAACATATTTCACCGATTGCTGTGCCGCTCGTCGATGTGGGAGAAGACCAGCGCGACGCGCATCGTGCCGTGGGCGCTGTCCGGCCTCGACCTGGGCGCCGACACCGTGGAGATCGGTCCCGGCTACGGCGCCAACGTCTCCGCGTTACTGGCCCGGACATCGGCGCTCACCGGTGTCGAAATCGATCCGGCGCTTGCGACCCGGTTACGCGAGCGGCACGGCGAGGCGATGACGGTGATCGACGGCGACGGCGCCGAGATGCCCTTGCCGCCGGGGCGATTCGACTCCGTGGTCTGCTTCACCATGCTGCACCACGTGCCGACACCCGGCAGGCAGGACGCGCTGTTCGCCGAAGCCCTGCGCGTCCTGCGCCCGGGCGGGGTGTTCGCGGGCAGCGACGGGCTCGACGGCCGCCTGTTCCGGCTCATGCACCTCGGCGACACCTGTGTGCCCGTGCCGCCGGAGACCGCAGCCGACCGGCTGCGCCGGATCGGCTTCACCGATGTGCGGATCGACACCGGCGCTTCGAGTTTCCGCTTCCGGGCCAGGCGGCCGGAGTGAGGTCCTAGCCCGGAAGCGGCCGGTACGAGCGGGTCGCGGGCTCCTCCCCGTCGGGTGCCCGGCGGGAAGGTCGGGATGCGGAACCAGCCGGACGGTGGCTCCGGTCCGGGATCGGAGGAAAGCCGAAATCGAGGCGAGCCGGTTGGCTGGGCTGCGTTGCGCCGACCACGCCGGCTCACGGCTATGTCGCTCTTGCCAGTGGCCCGCACCCGGCGGCAGGGACGCGTCAGCTGTCGCCCGGCCGTTCAGCCGGTCGTGGTTGTGAAGAATCGCCGCGGGTCCAGCGCACTGATCGGGGTCCACCGCGCCTGCGGTGCGGGCTCGTCCGAATCCATCGGCGTGGCAGCGAAATAGTCCTGGATCGCCAAGGTGAGGCGCGGATCCTCGTCGACTCGACGCGCCATCTCGTAGTAGACGGCCAGGACGTGGACGCACCGGGCCTTGCGGGCCGTGCACGAGCAGTCGGTGCCCGCGAGCTGTGGTCCGAGCGCTATTCCGGCCGCGCTGATCGCGCGATGCGTGTCGTCGGTCAGTAGGGTCGGGTCTGGTGCGATCGCGGCTATCGCGGTGATCGTCTGCCGGGACAGCGGCGCCACCTCCACGTGCGTCAGCGACGCCTCGCCGCCGCGGTGGATCGTGGCCCGCACCACCCGGCCCTCGACGGTGGCTCGCACGCCGTTGTTGCGGGCGATACTGCGCGCGCGGGGCAGCAGCGGATCCGGCCGGGTCTGGCGCAGCGGCTCGGCCAGCCGCACCCAGTCCATGCCCCATGCCGTGTAGCCGAACTCGTTGTCCGCCATCAATTCTCCCTCTTGCGCCGCAACATCTCGATCAGCCGGTCGTCGTCCAGGGCGGCCAGGGCCGCGATGCCCGCCGCGTCGCCCAGATCGCGCAGCGCGGCCTTGCGGTCGTGCATGCCCGCGATGTGCTCCTCCACGGTGGTGGCCGAGGTGAGCGTGGTGACGGTGACCGTGCGGGTCTGGCCGATCCGGTGGACCCGGTCGGAGGCCTGAGCCTCCACCGCGGGGTTCCACCAGCGATCGAAGTGGACGACGTCGGCGGCGCGGGTCAGCGTGAGCCCGGTGCCCGCCGCCCGCAGGCTGAGCACCAGCACCGGCGGTCCGTCCGCGGCTTGGAACCGCGTGACGGTCTCGGCGCGCTCGGCCTGGGAGAGCCCGCCGTGGAAGAACGGCGCCCGCACTCCGAACTGTTCGGCGAGGTGCCGCACCAGCAGCTCACCGGTCTGGCGGTACTGCGTGAAGATCAAGGTCGGGCTGCCGGTTTCGAGATTGGCGGCGACGATGTCGGTGCACAGGTCGAGTTTTCCGGAGCGGCCGGCGAGTTCGTGGAGTTCGCCGGTGATCAGCCCGGGATGGTTGCACACCTGCTTGAGAGCGGTCAGCGCAGCGAGCACGCGACCGTGGCGCTCGATGCCCGCGCCGAATCCGTCCTCGACGGCCTTGTCGAGCAGGTGATCGTAGAGCCGCTCCTGTTCGTCGGTGAGGTCGCAGAGCAGGTCGCTGTGGATCTTCGCGGGCAGCGCGGCGGCGACCTGGCTTTTCGTGCGGGCCAGCACCACGGGTTCGATGGTGTCGCGAAGACGCGCCGCGGCGGCCGCCGAACCCTCGTGGATCGGCCGCACGAAACGACGCCGGAACTGCGCCCGGTGCCCGAACAGTCGGGGCGCCACCAGGTGCAGCAGCGCCCACAGCTCCTCGAGGTGGTTCTCGACCGGCGTGCCGGTCAGCGCGACGGTCGCGGCCGCGTCGATCGCGCGCGCGGCCTTCGCGACCTGGGTGCGCGGATTCTTCAGCGCCTGCGCCTCGTCGAAGACGGCCGTCGCCCAGGCGCGCTGCGTCAGCAGCCGTCCGTGCAGCCGCAAGGTCGGATAGCCGGTGACGACGACGGTGGCGGGGTCGGCGTCGAGGTCGCCGCCGCGCCAGACGGCCACCCGCAGCCCCGGCGCGAACCGGCCGATCTCGTGTGCCCAGTTGCCGACCAGCGAGGTCGGGCACACCACCAGCTGTGGACCGCTCGCGGCCCGATCGAGCAGGAAGCCGATGGCCTGCACGGTCTTGCCGAGTCCCATCTCGTCGGCGAGCACCGCGCCGCCGTGCGCGGCCACGGTCTCGCGTAGCCAGCCGATTCCGCGTGCCTGGTAGGGGCGCAGTCGCGCTTTCAGCGTCGCCCGCAGATCCGCGGCGATGGCCTCGGTGTCGTGCAGTACGCGCTGCGCGCGGTGCGCGGAGACGATCGCCGTGCCGGACGCGTCGGGGACGGCGTGCGCGGCGGTGGGCAGCGCGTCGGTATCCGTGCCGGGTGGCTCACCGGCCAGTGCGGAGCGCACGATGCGCTGCCAGGCCGAAACGGACTCTCCGGAGTGCTCGAGCGTCGAGTCGGCGAAGGTCACGGGGTCCACCAAGACGGCGTCGACGTCGGTGACTTCCAAGGTTTCGCCCGCGGGGGCCGGGACGGCCAGCGCGAGGGTCTCGCGGTCACCCGGACCCGCCGGGGCCGGACCCGTAGCGAGTCCCGTCCAGGTCCAGAGTGCGAACATGTGCCGATCCGGTAGGTAAGTGGCATGTGTGCTGGGCAGGACGCACCCCTTTAAATCAACGTATGGCGTACGGAGTAAAGTGACAACGTACACCGTACCGAGTTTGTTCCGAGGAGTAGGTGAACGACGACATCGCACCCGACCAGGCGAGGCAGCTGATGGGCCTGCTCTGGCGGCACGAACTTCCACCGCGTCCGGTGGGGCGCGGTCCGAAGCAGACGGTCACCGTCGACGCGGTGGTCGCGGCGGCGGTCGCGCTCGCCGACCGGGAGGGCTACGAGAAGGTCTCCATTCGCACGGTCGCCGCCGAGCTGGGCCTGCGGCCGATGAGTTTGTACACGTATGTGCCGAGCAAGGACGCCCTGGCGGTCCTCATGGTCGACGCGGTGGCCGACGAGGACCCGCCGATACCTGCGGATCTACCGCCGCGTGAGCGCTTGGCCGCAGTGGCCCGCCGGGTCCGCGCGGAGTTCGTGGCGCACCCCTGGCTGCTCGAGGTGCCGCCCTGGCGGCTCGTGCTCGGGCCGGGACGAATGCGCCGCTATGAGCGGCAGCTCGCCGCGATCGAGGGTCTCGGCATGCCGGACGTGGTGATGGACCGGGTGATCGCCGTGCTGTCGGAGTTCGCCGCCGGGAATGCGCGCATGGCGGTGGCCGCTGCCCGCGAGACCGGGCGGATGAGCGACGCGGAGTGGTGGGAGGTGCACGGGCCGCTGCTGGCCGAGGTCATGCCGCCGAGCCGGTTCCCGCTCTCGTCGCGCGTCGGGGCGACAGTCGGCGAGCTGTACCAGGCGCCCGCCGACCCGGACGGCGCGTTCGAATACGGCCTGGCCAGGCTGTTGGACGGCATCCTCGCCGGAGTGTCCGGGAACTGATCGCCGCCCGGACACGCCGGCAGCGGGCGACCTGTGGGTCGCCCGCTGCCGGTGGAAACGGTGTTCTGTTGTCCGATGCTGTTGTGTCAGGACGCGAGGAGCAGATCAGAGTGCGGGAGCGGACTCCGTGTCGATCACGGCGTCCAGCTCACGCAGCCGATCCATGTGTTCGTTCGCGTGGTGCTGGCAGAAGAGCAACTCTCCACCTGCGGGCAGTACGGCACGCACTCGGGCAGCCGCCCCGCAGCGGTCGCAACGATCGACCGCGGTCAGTGGGGTGCTTGTCAGGGTTCCTGGCATGACTCCTCCGTCCTGGCTCCCGGTCCCGACGACCGTTCACCTGGTGTGGGGCCCGTGGTCACTCACCACGAGCTCGCTACCGCTACTTCCCAGCAGGGGTATGACTACTCTGTCAGACGTTCGGGACGGGGGACTTTGTTCCCGCGTATGAAGCAGTGTGTTTTCGATAACACGACCAGGGATTTCGCTACGGGCGAACGCCACAGGTCATGTCATCGATGTGCACTGCGTCACACTCTCGATCGGCCGATCCAGTTGTCTACCGGGAGATTACCCGTGACCTATGACACTCACACGCTTGTTCACCTATGCACTTCGGAGGAATGGCTTTCCGCTCGGCAAACGGGGGAGTACCGTGCGCCCTCGCTAGCCGAAGCGGGATTCATCCACCTCTCGTCGCCGCAGCAGGTGCACCTGCCCGCAAACCGGTTGTTCCGAGGACGGCGCGATCTGGTGTTGCTGCGTATCGATCCCGGTCGGGTCGGGTCGCCGATCGAATGGGAGCCGGGCGCGCCGACCGATCCGGAAGCGATGCTCTTCCCGCACCTGTACGGGCCTCTGCCGGTGGCAGCGGTCACGGGCGTCGAGGAGTACCTGCCCGAGGCGGACGGGACGTTCGCCCCCCGTGCGGAGTGACTATCGCTCCCGGATCTCGCGCGCCACGATGGCGGCTCGAACCCGCGACCGCACACCCAGTTTCGTCAGCACCCGGGAGACATGCGTCTTGACGGTCGTTTCCCCGATGAACAGCCGACCTGCGATCTGCGCGTTGGACAGGCCGTCGCCGAGACAATCGAGCACTTCGCGTTCCCGGTCGGTGAGTTCGTCGAGCCCGGCGGGGGCCGGTTGCGCGGCAGCCTGATTCGACGAGGCGAATGCCGAGATCACCGTTCGCGTCACTTCCGGAGCCAGCACGCCGTCACCCGCCGCCACCGCGCGCACCGCCTCGACCAGCGCCCGCCCCGACGTGGATTTCAGCACGAATCCCGAGGCGCCCGCGCGCAGTGTGCGAAAGACGTACTCGTCCACATCGAATGTGGTCAGGATGAGCACCTTCGCCAGGCCGTCGGCGGTGATCCGCTCGGTGGCGGCGATCCCGTCCATCCCGGGCATCCGCACGTCCATCAGCACCACCTGCGGCCGTAGCGCTTTGGCCTGTGCCACCGCGACATCGCCGTCGGCCGCCTCGCCGACCACCTCGATGTCGTCCTCGACGTCCAGGATCATCCGCAGGCCCGCGCGGATCGCGGCGTGGTCGTCGGCGATCACCACCCGAATCGTCATGCGGCACCGTCGGAGCCGAGCGGCAGCCGGGCCACGACTTCCCAATGGCCGGAATCCGTTCCGGCGCACAAGCTTCCGCCGAGCGCTCCGGCTCGCTCGCGCATGTTCGGCAGACCGCGGCGCGTAGCTGCGGCCCCCGGGTGCGGCCGCGCCGATACGGTCCGGTTGCGGACCGATATCCGCAGCATCTCGTCTTCGGCCCGCACGTCGATGCGGACCTCCTGTCCCGGTGCGTGTTTCATAGCGTTGGTCAAAGCCTCCTGCACGATGCGATAGGCGGTCTGCTCGACCGCGCCGGGCAGCGACGCGCCGTCCAGCGCTTCGCGCAATCGCACCGAGATGCCCGCCGCGCGTGCGGCGTCCACCAGGATCGGCAACTGGGCGAGGGTCCGCGGTGCGGCGGCCTCCGCCGCGGTGTCGTCGCTGCGCAGCAACCCGATCATGGTGCGCATCTCCTCCAGCGCGCTGACGCTGTTGGAACGAATGGATCGCATGATTCCGGCCACCGCGGGGTCGGCGTCGCGGCGGGCCAGCACCCCGAGCGCCGCCTCCGAGTGCAGCGCGATGGCCGACAGATGCCCGGCGATCACGTCGTGCAGGTCGCGCGCCATCGTGGTGCGCTCGTCGGCGATGGCCGCGCGGCGGTCGAGTTCGGCGACCAGGGTGAGCGCCTGGGCCCGGCTGCGCTCGGCAAGCGCGACCTCCTTGTGCGTGCGCACCGAACTCGCCCACCAGATCGGCGTCGCGACGAAACTGAACGCCCCTACCAACGCCAACGCGACTGCGCGCAGGTCGCCGGTCAGCGCGAGGGCCGACACCACGACCATGCCGCAGAGCACCGACCAGGACAGGGCCGTGATCCGTGACGTCCGGCGCCCGCCGTAGAGCACGGCCGCGTAGATCAGGTCGGCGTAGATGATCCACACCGACACCGTGGCGCCGAGCCGGATGTCCACCGCCAGGGGCAGGAGCCCACCCAGCATGGCCGCGACCGGCGTCCGGCGCCGGGCGAAGGTCGCCAGGCACAGCGCGGCGAGCACGCCGAAACGCACCCACAACGACACCTGCTCGCCCCGCTCGGTCATCGTGGACAGGCCGGAGAGGTACAGCGCCGCGCCACCGGCGAACGCGATAACCGCGCACAACGCATCCCGCGTCTGCTCCGGCACCTCCGACCAACGCCGCACGCCTCCATCACAGCACAGCGCTCGCGACGCGCCATCGGCCGAAGTGATGACCGATCGGGCCGCAGGCCGGGTGATCCGGTTAGTCTGGAGGGTGTGAACGTCGACGTCACCGCACTACCCGGCATCGGTGTCCGCAAGGACTTCGAAGTGCGTTCCGGTCGCCGAATCGGCGTGGTCGCCCACCGCGACGGTGATATCGACCTGATCGTCTCCAAGCTCGAGGACCCCGACGCCTGTGCCGCCCAGATCCCGCTGACCACCGATGAAGCGGCGGTCCTTGCCAACCTGCTGGGCGCGCCGCAACTGGTCGCCAAACTCAACGACGACCACCGGGACCTGCCCGGGATCACCACGCGCCAGCTGCCGATCGGGGACAACTCCCCGTACGACGGCCGCACCCTCGGCGAGACCGAGATGCGCACCCGCACGAAGGTCTCCATCGTCGCCGTCATGCGGGCCGGGCAGCTGCATCCCTCGCCCGGTCCCGATTTCACCTTCACCGCGGGCGATCTGCTCGTGGTCGTCGGCACGCCGGAGGGCTTGGATGCCGCCGCGAAGATCTTGACGCACGGCTGAGCCGTGACGGACACCGCGCTCGCCCTGATCGAGCTCGGAGCGGTTCTTTTCGTTCTCGGCATGCTAGGGCGTGTCGCAGGCCGAGTCGGTATGTCGCCCATCCCGCTGTACCTGCTCGGCGGTCTCGCCTTCGGCCAAGGCGGTCTCATCGAACTCCGGGCCGCCTACGACTTCGGCCACGTCGCGGGCGAGATCGGCGTGGTGCTGCTGCTGTTGCTGCTCGGCCTGGAGTACACGGCCGTGGAGTTGGTGACCGGGCTGCGCCGTTCCTGGCCGGCCGGTCTGATGGACATCGTGGTCAACGCGTCCCCCGGTGCGGTAGTGGCGCTGATGCTGGGCTGGGGCCTCAACGGCGCGATCACGATGGCGGGGGTCACCTACATCTCGTCCTCGGGCATCGTGGCGAAAGTCCTCGACGACCTCGGGCGCCTCGGCAACCGGGAGACACCGGTCATCCTGTCCATCCTCGTGTTCGAGGACTTGGCGATGGCGGTCTACCTGCCGATCCTCACCACGGTGCTGGCCGGGCTGAGCTGGGTCAGCGGCCTGCGCGCGCTGGCGGTGGCGCTGGTCACCATCACGCTGGTCCTCGTGGTGGCCCTGCGCTACGGACGGTACGTGTCGGCGATCGTGGACAGCGCCGATCGGGAGGTCTTCCTGCTCACCCTGCTCGGCGCGGCGCTGCTGGTGGCGGGCGCCTCCTCGGCGCTGAGCGTGTCGGCGGCAGTCGGAGCGTTCCTGCTCGGCATCGCGATCTCCGGCTCGACCGCGCGCGCGGCGGTGAAAATGCTCGAACCGCTACGCGACCTGTTCGCGGCCATCTTCTTCGTGGCGTTCGGCTTGAGCACCGACCTTCGATCGATCCCCCCGGTATTGGGGTGGGCAATCGTGCTCGCCGTGGTCAGCGTCGTGACGAAGGTGGCGACCGGGTGGTGGGCCGCGGCGCGGGAGGGCATCCGGCACCTCGGCCGTGCCCGCGCGGGCGCGGCCCTGGTCGCCCGGGGGGAATTCTCCATCGTCATCGCGGGACTGGCCGTGAGCGCGGGTGCGATGGACGGTCAGCTCACCGCGCTCGCCTCGACCTACGTCCTGCTGATGGCGGTGCTGGGTCCGATCGCGGCGCGTGTGGTCGAGCCGATGGTCGGGCTGTTGCGCAACCGCGGCCGTCCCGAGCCTTCGGTGTCCTGATCAGCTCCGCGCCCAGCGGGCCTTGCGCGCGGCCGTCCGTTCCAGCCGGTGCCAGAACAGGCTCGCGGTCGCGCCGACCGCCAGCCCGATCACGGCGGCGCACAGATGGCCGTAGTCGGTGAAGGTCGGTTCCACCCACAGCGCCGCGCCGAGCGCCACGAGGATCGTCCCGGCCCACACCGCTCGCACCCTGCCACGGAACCGGAACGCCAGGGCCGCGAGCACGGCCGAGAACCCGTAGCTGGTGCCGACATCCGCGGCGACGGCCACCCGTAAGGGAATGACGCCGCGGTCGATGGCATGGGCGATGCCGGTGACGGTCAGCAGCGTCGCCCCGATGTGGCCGGTCGCGAACAGCAGAATCCAACGCCCGGTGCCCAGCCAGCGCTCCGCATAGGCCATGACGACTAGGAAGCCGGCGATGGTCGCCCAGGGAAAACCGCCTTCGGTCCAGAACGCCGAGGCGACCAGCACCTGAACCGGGTTGTGCCGCATGTTGTACAGGTTGGTCGACGCCGAGAAGATCAGCCTGCGCTCGACCGAGTCTCCGACCCCGCGCAACGTCCACCATGTGACGAACAGCGTGAACGCGTATGCGGTGCTCGCGGGGGCGGCGCCCAGATGCTCTCGGATCGCGGGCAGGATCCGGCGCGGCGATTCGGGACGGCGCAGCCATACCCAGGTGTCACGCAGTTCGGCGCGCAGGTCGGCGGTCTGCGTCCACGGCGACCGCGGTACCGGTGAAGTCGAGGGCGGGGCAACCACCCCGCAAGTCTGCCGCGCCGGGCGTACGCCTGCCGTGAGGCCCCGTGTGCGCTGCGTCACGGCACGAGCGAGGGCCGTCCGTACGAACTCGGTGGTAGTCGCCCCACGATCGGTCCAGGGGGCCGCAGCGAGGGATGTGGAATCCGATCGAGCGCTCACACGAGCGACCCGGGTCACCCGAAGCGCGACGCCCGCATCCGCCGGGCCGCTGGAGGAATCGAGCGGCGCGACGAATACGGGCGTCGAGGCGATGCGAGTTAGTCGAGGTAGTCCCGCAGGACCTGGGAGCGGCTGGGGTGGCGCAGCTTGCTCATGGTCTTGGACTCGATCTGGCGGATGCGTTCACGGGTGACCCCGTAGACCTGGCCGATCTCGTCGAGGGTGCGGGGCTGACCGTCGGTGAGCCCGAAGCGCAGCCGGACAACGCCCGCCTCGCGCTCCGACAGCGTCTCCAACACCGACTGGAGCTGGTCCTGCAGCAGCGTGAAGCTCACCGCGTCCACGGCGACCACGGCCTCGGAGTCCTCGATGAAGTCGCCGAGCTGGCTGTCGCCCTCGTCGCCGATGGTCTGGTCCAGCGAGATGGGTTCACGCGCGTACTGCTGGATCTCCAGCACCTTCTCCGGCGTGATGTCCATTTCCTTGGCCAGTTCCTCCGGCGTCGGCTCGCGGCCGAGATCCTGGAGCAGCTCACGCTGGATGCGGCCGAGCTTGTTGATGACCTCCACCATGTGCACCGGGATGCGGATGGTGCGGGCCTGATCGGCCATGGCGCGAGTGATGGCCTGCCGGATCCACCAGGTGGCGTACGTGGAGAACTTGTAGCCCTTGGTGTAGTCGAACTTCTCCACCGCGCGGATCAGACCCAGGTTGCCCTCCTGGATCAGGTCGAGGAACGCCATGCCGCGGCCGGTGTAGCGCTTGGCCAGCGAGACGACCAGGCGCAGGTTGGCCTCGAGCAGGTGGTTCTTGGCCCGGTTGCCGTCGCGGACGATCCAGTTGTAGTCGCGGCGCATCGCGACCGGCAACTTCTCGCCCTGCTCGGCGAACTCGCGCACCTTCTCCGCGGCGTAGAGGCCCGCCTCGATCCGCTTGGCGAGTTCGACCTCCTCCTCGGCGTTGAGCAGCGCGACCTTGCCGATCTGCTTGAGGTAGGCGCGGACCGAGTCGGCCGAGGCGGTGAGTTCGGCGTCCTTGCGGGCCTGCCGCAGCGCCTCGGACTCCTCCTCGTCCCAGACGAAGTCGCCGGAGGCCTTGTCCGCGGGCGTCGGTTCCTCGGCTTCCTCGGTCTCCGCCTCCTCGGCCACGTCGACCAGTTCGTCGCCCTCGGTGAGGTCCTCTTCGGAGACTTCCAGATCGCCGAGATCTTCGAGATCGAGCGACTCGTCCTCGATCACCTCATCGGTGCCGGGCTCGCCGTCCGGGCCCGCCTTTTTGGTGGTGGCCTTCTTCGCCGGAGCCTTGGTCGCCTTCGCGGCCTTCTTGGCAGGCGCCTTCTTGGCGGCGGCCTTCTTCGCCGGAGCCTTCTTCGCGGCAGCCTTACGGACCGGCCGTGCTGCGTTTACATCTGCGGAGTCGGCATCGGCCGAGTCGGCGGTCTGACGGGTATTCGTGGCTACCACGTACGCCCTTTCGTGACGGTCTCGTGCGGCGTCACGCCAGAGTAGTGTTCCGGCGGAGCGATCTGTCGGGTTTCACCGGCGGAGGGCCGGTCGGGGTTTCTCCGGCTCAGCCGGGCACGTTCCATTGTAACGATCTAACCAGGGTACCTACGGCACGATGCCGGTGGCGGCATCCTCGCCGTACCCGCGCGCCTCACGGTGCGACTCCTCCAGCGATCGCCATGGCGGCGCCGACGATGCCCGCGGTGTTGCGCAGGCGGGCCGGGATGACGGGGGTCCGATTGGTGAGCAGCGGGATCCACTGCTCGGCGTCGCGGCTGATGCCCCCGCCCGCGACGAAGACGACGGGGAAGAACAGGTCCTCCAGTGTGGTCAGCACCAGGCTGACCTGCGCTGCCCACTGCTCGTAGCTCAGGCCGTCGCGTTCCTTGATCGAGGCCGCCGCGCGGTGCTCGCTCTCCATGCCCTGGACCTCCAGGTGGCCGAGTTCGGTGTTGGGCACCAGCGTGCCGTGGTAGAGCAACGCGGAACCGATGCCGGTGCCGAAGGTCAGCAGCAGCACCAGACCGGCGAAATCGCTTGCCGCGCCGTAGCGGTCCTCGGCCATGCCCGCCGCGTCCGCGTCGTTGAGCACGGTGACCGGACGGCCGCCGAGCGCGGTGGAGAACAGCGCCCGCGCGTCGGTCCCGATCCAAGATTTGTCGATGTTCGCCGCGGTGCGCGCCACTCCGCCGGTCACCACCGCGGGCAGCGTGAGGCCGACCGGCCCGGTCCACCCGGCCTCGGCGACCAGTTCGGCCACCGCCTCCGCCACGGCACCCGGTGTCGCGGGGTGCGGCGTCGCGATCTTGATCCGCTCGTGGACCAACTCGCCGGTGGCCAGATCGACCGCGGCGCCTTTGACACCGCTGCCGCCGATGTCGATGCCGAATGCGTGCCCCCGAGCGGACATGACTAACCCCTCGTTCCCTGTGCTGGCCGGTGTGATGACAGCGCTGCACGGGGCCCACGCCGCCGCTGCGGGCGCTGCGAATGGGATGCCCGACGACGGCGCTGTGTCGTGCACGACAAGAGTAATGGGACCACGGGGCTGGGCGTTCGGCGAGGATGTGTGATGCGATGGAGGGCGTGCCGGAAACCTCATCGCCAGTGTCCGACTACACCCCCGACTCCTTCGTCTCGATCGTCGCGCGTGGCGACGAAGCCGACCTGCGTCGCGTCGCGGTCGACATCGCCGAGACGGCCGCCGCCCATGTCCGTGCCCGCCGCCCCGAGGTGTTCGGGCCCGCGGGCGCGCACGCCGAAGGGGCCGTGCAGTCCAAGAGCCACGAGACCGACCCGGTGACCATCGTGGACACCGAGACCGAAGATCTGATCCGGAAACTGCTCGCCGAACAGCGCCCCGGCGACCCGATCCTCGGCGAGGAGGGCGGCGGCAGCCTCGACGACGCGAGCGCGGACACCGTCCACTGGGTGGTGGATCCGATCGACGGCACCGTCAACTTCCTCTACGGCGTCCCCGGCTACGCCGTGTCGGTGGCCGCGCTGCGTGGCGGGCGACCGGTCGCGGGCGCCGTGGTGGACGTCGCGCGGGCGGCCACCTACAGCGCCGGGCTCGGGCTCGGTGCGCTGCGGGTCGACGCCGACGGCGTGGTGGAGCACCTGAGTTGCACGCCCGTCGACTCGGTCGCGATGTCGTTGGTGGCCACCGGATTCGCCTACGGCAGGCAGCGCAGGACCAGGCAGGCCGAGCTGGTCGCGCAGGTGCTGCCGCACGTGCGCGACATCCGCCGGTTCGGCGCGGCGGCGCTGGATCTGTGTCATGTCGCGGCGGGCCGGGTGGACGCCTATTACGAGCACGGATTGAACGCCTGGGACTGGGGCGCGGGCGCGTTGATCGCCGCGGAGGCGGGCGCGCGGCTGACGCTTCCGCCCGCGACGGCGCCGGGCACCGACGGCGACCTGGTGGTGGCCGCCGCGCCCGGCATCGCCGAGGAATTGGGCGAACTGCTGGCCCGGGTGGGTGCTACCGAGCCGATTCCGGACCGCTGATCAGCAGCGGGCCTGTCGCGCGGCGTCGAGCAACTTGACATCGATGGATGTGGAGTTGCCCGGCGCCGGGTTCTTGAGCGAACGCAGCACTTCCTCCGCGTCGTTGCTGGGCCGGATGTCCCGGAACAGCGAGCCGAGCACCAGATCCACGGTGTCGTCGCCGCGCTGATCCTCGATCAGCTCGGCACACGGCGCGACCAACTGCACGGCGGCGGCGGCCGGACGGCCGTTGACGCCGAAGCGGACCTGCCCGGTGCATTCCAGGTCGCCGTTGACGTATACCGAATCGTTGCCGTATTGCGTTCCGGGTGCGCTCGCGAAGCCGAGGTCGCCGAGCTGGGCGGCGACGTGCGCGGCCTGGCCGCGCTGGTTGTTCGCGTTGAGCACGCGCACCTTGCTCGCCGCCAGCGGGGCTGGTTCCACGTCCTGCAGCCGGCCGGCGCCGACCCGCTGGCCGAGTGGAGTCGGTTGCGGCGCACCGGGATCCGACGCGGGGCTGGGCGAGTTGCACGCCATCGCGGTGTGGTCGGCGTCGTGCGTCGTGAGGGCTTTGACCCAGACGATCCCGCAGATCAGAGCGAGAACGCCGAGCATGATGAGCCAGGGCTGGGGGCGGCGACGCAGGAACGGCCGCCCGTGCGGATCCGTCGAGGTACCTTCGGTGATCAGTGAAACCACCAGCACACTCTACGAAAATCTGACGGCGACCCGGCGCAAGGTCTCGGTGCGTTCCCCGGATGGTGTCGATTGGCCCTCATTTTCGACTCGGCTGTGTTTTGATTGCGACTTTTCCTCCGGGGTCCGCTATTGTCTGGCGGCCCAGATCGAATCGCCGGTGCGGAAATCAGTGGTCGGTCGCGGGAACAAGAAGGGCATGTCCTGCGTTTACCCAGCGCTATCGGGAGTGGATCGACACGATCCGCCCTGATAGGCGACCGGTGTACGTGTGACGTGCACCACCGGCGGGGCGGTACCGGTCGCGCCGATTCCGGCAGGAATCGGGTGTGAGCGGACCGGTCCGGGATATACGGAGTTAGGACGAGGGGAAGACGACATGGCAACCGACTATGACGCACCGAGGCGCACCGAAACCGACGACGTGTCGGAGGATTCGCTGGAGGAGCTGAAGGCTCGTCGTAACGAGGCACAGTCCGCCGTCGTGGATATCGACGAATCCGATACCGCGGAGTCGTTCGAGCTTCCCGGCGCCGACCTGTCCGAGGAAGTGCTGACGGTTCGGGTGATCCCGAAGCAGGCCGACGAGTTCACCTGTTCCAGCTGTTTCCTGGTTCATCACCGGAGCAGGCTGGCCAGTGAGAAGGGCGGCCAGATGATCTGCATGGATTGCGCCGCCTGATCTCGACGAGATCGAGCAGAGTCTCAGCCCGCGCTCGGTAGACCGAGCGCGGCAAGGACCCGTTCGGGCCGCCGCGTACTGACCAGCCAGTACGGCGTCGGATCGTCCGGGTCGTCGAGCACGAGCAACACCATCGGCCCGATCCAGGGGCGATGCTGGACATAAGCGGCGGGGTCGAGCTGGCGACCCAGCGCCGCGCTTTTCGCGGTGGGGGCGACGGCGGCCGCGCGGGCAACGAAGTTCACCGGTAGATGTGCGCGATCAGCGCGCAGCTCCGGTGTGCCGTTCGCGTCCGGCGCCACTTCGACGCGGTGCCGGCTCAGCCACAGCAGCACCCAGACCGGCACCGGGAACAACAGCGCATAGGGCAGCCACGCCCGCAGACCCGGCGCGCCCATGTGGATCTCCGCCGCGAGCAATCCGGTGACGGCGAACGCCACCGGCCACCACCACAGCGGCACCCACAGGCGCTCCCGGTAGTGCTGCGCGGGCTGCTTTTTCTCGTCCATGGTCATGGGATTGGGCTGGTCCGACACGAGTCAACACTAAGTCACGAGGGCAAACAGCCTACGCGTAGGCTCGTCCAACGTGAGCGCACTTTCACCCATACCCTTGCTGCGGCTGGACCCCGGCATCCCCGTGCCCACGCGTGCCCATGCGGGCGACGCGGGCGTGGATCTGTGCACCACGCAAGACGTCATCCTGGAGCCGGGGGAGCGGGTGCTGGTCGGCACCGGTGTCGCCGTCGCGCTACCGGTGGGCACGGTCGGCCTGATCCATCCGCGCTCGGGTCTGGCGGCCAAGACCGGGCTGTCGGTGGTGAACACCCCGGGCACGGTCGACGCGGGGTACCGGGGCGAGATCAAGGTGTGCCTGATCAACCACGACCCACGCACGCCGATCGAGTTGCGTCGCGGCGACCGGATCGCGCAACTGCTGGTGCAGCGTGTGGAACTGGTGGATTTCGCGGAGGTCGACACGCTCGACGAGACGACCCGGGGGGCGGGCGGGTACGGCTCCAGCGGTGGTCACGCGAGCCTGACCGCACCGACGAACGGGGTGGGCCGGACGACCGGCAAGGAGGCATGACGGGAATGTTCGGGAAGAGAAAGAACGCGAGCCGGGCCGCGGACGACCGGTACGACGAGGCGGACGACTACGCCGACTACGAGTCCGCCTACGCCGACGAGTACGACGACGACTTCTACGACGACGCCCCCACCGACGAGCGGTCCTACGAGGGCGTGGATCTGAACGCCGACCGGCCGCACGGCCGGCCGGGCCCGTACGACTACGACGAGGTCGCCGAGCTGCTGGACGAGGTGTCCGAGCAGCGGCTCGATCTCGGGTCGGTGCTGTTGCCGGTCCCGCCGGGCGGTCAGTTGCAGGTCGAGATGACGCCGGAGGGGCAGCCGCAAGCGGTGCACCTGGCCACCGAGCACGGCCGGATCACCGTCGCGGCCTACGCCGCGCCGAAGACCACGGGCCAATGGCGGCTGGTCGCCGCGGATCTGGCCGACTCGCTGCGCAAGGACGGCGCCCGGGTGTCGGTCGAGAACGGGCCGTGGGGCCGGGAATTGCTGGCGCTGACCGAAGGCGCTGATCTGCGTTTCATCGGTGTGGACGGCTATCGCTGGATGGTGCGGCTGGTCGCGGCGGGCCCCTCGGGCGCGGCGAACGACGGCACCCCGCTGGTCAAGGCGGCGCGGGCCATCCTGAGCGAGACGGTCGTGCGGCGTGGGGAGGACCCGCTGCCGGTACGGGAGCCGCTGCCGGTGGTGCTGCCCCAGCAGCTGGCCGAGCAGCTGGCCGCGGCCCATCAGCAGCAGGTGGAAGCTCAGCAGCAGGCGATGGCCGCGCAGGTGGCGGCGCAGACCGGCGCGCAGCCCGCGGTGCCGCGGATGCCGCAGGGCCCGCGTCGCGGCGCGGACGGGTCGGCCATGCAGCAGCTCGGCCTGAACTGAGCCGACGAACTCACCAGAAGGCGCCGATACCCGCGTGTCCCAGGATCGCGGGGTCGGCGCCGAGTTCGTCGAGGGTGATCCGGTGCAGCCGCGAGCGCGGGGCCAGCGCCGCCCACTCCTCGGCGACGGCGTGTGGATGCACCGGGTCGTCGACCGCGGCGACCACCGCGAGCGGCGGCTCGAACGTGGCAAGCAACTCGGCGGCAGGCCACTTGTAGTCGGCGGCCTCTTCCAGCGCCTGCGGAAGAGCCGGCCACTGCGCCCGCCACGACTGGGTCAGCGCGTCGGCCAGCCACCGCGGGCTGCTCTCGCGCATCCGGTCGGTCACCGCGGCCAGACCGTCGGTGCGCAGCTGTGCGGCGGTCGCCGCCGCGCTCAGTGCTGCTGGGCAGGCGGCGGTATCGGGTCCGGTCCATGCGGGCAGCGCCGCCACGACTCCCACGACGCGATCCGGATGCTCGGCGGCCCATTCCAGTGCGATCGCCGCACCGAGCGAGATGCCCGCGACCAGCACCGGGCCGGCGCCGGACGCCGTCTCCAGCGCGGCAAGGCAGCTCGCCACCACCCGGCGGGGGTCCGGGTCCACCGCGACGAAATCCCAGCCGCGTGCGGCACAGGCGGGCCCGAACGCGCGCCGGGCGAAATCGGCGTCGGATCCGGTGCCGGGCAGCGCCACGACGCGAGCGGGGTGTGGGGAGTCGAACATCGGTCCGAGCGTAGCGGGGGTGGCCCCACCCATCTACAGTGGCGTTGTACGGCCGCAGCGGGTCGTGCGGATCGGATCCCTCACGATGGTGTGCGACCCACGCCATCTGCTCTATGCAGGAGAGCGTGCACAATGTCATCCGCAGCCTCAGGGTATTTTCGACGTCTGGGCCGCAGGCTGACCCAGGACCTCGATCAGCTGGACGCCGAAGAACTGGCCGAAACCTCCGAGGCCTCGGGCGCGTCGCGCGCGTCGGAGTGTCGGCGCGGTGACGAGGCCACCATGCTCGGTAGGCTCCGCAGTGTCGAAGCATGTCCCAAGTCGGCGGGCGCCAGCGTCCAGGCCGAGTTCTTCGACGGCACCGACGCGATCACACTGGTCTGGATCGGGCGCAGGCGCATTCCCGGCATCGAGCCGGGGCGGCGCATCCTCGTCCGTGGCCGGGTCGGCGACCGTGACGGCCGCAAAGTGATCTTCAACCCCTACTACGAATTGCGCGGGAACAGCTGACGTATGCCATTGAGCGACGACAACGCAGGATCGGACGACCGCACCGGGCCGAATGTGCCCGATCGTGACGAGGAACGTGCCGAACAGACCCTCCTCGAACAACTCGGCGGCTTCAGCGGCCTGATCTACTCGACGCTTCCCGTCGTCGTGTTCGTTCCCGTGAACAGCCTCGCCGGGCTGACCGCCGCCATCTGGGCGGCCCTCGGCGTGGCCGCCGCCATCCTCGTCTGGCGCCTGGTGCGGCACGATCCCATCCAGCCCGCCATCTCCGGCTTCTTCGGCGTCGGCATCTGTGCCTTCATCGCCTACCGGATGGGCGAGGCCAAGGGTTTCTTCCTGTTCGGCATCTATACCAGCCTCGTGTACGCCGGGGTGTTCCTCGCGTCCATCCTGGTCCGTCGGCCGTTGGTCGGCGTGATCTGGGGCGTGCTGAACGGGCACGGCTCCGACTGGCGGTCCGATCCGCGCTCGGTGCGCCTCTACGACCTGGCCACCGCTACCTGGATCGTGGTGTTCGGGGCCCGCTACCTGGTGCAGTCGCAGCTCTACGACACCGACCACACCGGCTGGCTCGCCTTCGCCCGCATCGCGATGGGTTGGCCGCTGACCGCGGTGGCGCTGGGCGTCACCGTCTGGGCGGTGCGGCGGGCCGGCCACCTGCCCACCAAGTCGGTGGTCGCGGCCGGACCGGCTTGAGCTGTTAACCCTCCGCCGCCGCCAGGCGAAATGCACAGGGGTGGGATAAGTCCCACCGCGGAGGTGGGTGCTTCCCCACCCTGGGGTGCCTGGTCGCCCCTCCGAGTTTCTCAGACGATCTATGCGTACCGAAAAACACGCATTGATCGGCAAGAAAGGACTCGGACGTGGCTACCGAGCACAACACCGCGGCGCTGCCCAAGAACCACCACCCCGCTCTCTCGGAGAGCCGGCGGGTGTCGGCCGAGCTGGATAAGCTGATCGGGCCTGCGGCGGCGGGCGATCGCCGGGCGGTCGCGGAGATCATCCGGATCGTGCATCCGCTGGTGCGACGCTACTGCGGCGCGCGCCTGGGCAATACGGCTCACCTGCAGGTCACCGCCGACGACGTGGTGCAGGAGATCCTGCTGGCCACCGTCAACGCCATCCCGCGCTACCGCGACCAGGGCAAGTCGTTCCTGGCCTTCGTCTACGGCATCTCGGCCAACAAGGTCGCCGACGCGTTCCGCCGCTCGCAGCAGCACCCCGCCTACCCGATGGCCGATGTGCCGGACTACGCGTCCTCCGCCGCCGGGCCGGAGGAGTGGGCGCTGGCCTCCGAACGGCGGGCCGCCACAAAAGAACTCATGAAGGTGCTGGCCCCCGCGCACCGCGAGGTGCTGGTGATGCGCATCGTGCTCGGCTGGTCGGCAGCGCAGACCGCCGAGGCCATCGGCACCAGCCCGGGCGTGGTCCGGGTGATGCAGCATCGCGCGCTGAACAAGCTGCGCGCGCAGCTGAAATTGGCCGCGTGACTCAACTGCGGTCCTTCGCCGCGAACCCGCGTCCGGCCGTATTCGGGGAGTTATGGCCTGATGCCGTGGTTGGCGAGTTCCAGCCGGAGGTCTTCCTCGGCCTCCACCGAGGTCACGAACAGCAGCTCGTCGTCGCCTTCCAGCGCGTCGTCGGGCTGCGGCACGATCACGCGACCGCCGCGCAGGATGGTCACCAGGGCGGCGTCGCGCGGCAGGGTGAGCGTGCGCACGGGTTTGCCCGCCAGCGCGGTGTCCGCGGGCAGCGTCATCTCGACCAGATTTGCCTGACCCTGGCGCAGCGTCATCAGGCGCACCAGATCACCGACCGACACCGCCTCCTCGACCAGGGAGGCGAGCAGCCGGGGTGTGGACACCGCGACGTCCACACCCCAGGAACCGTCGAAGAGCCACTCGTTGCGCGGGTCGTTCACGCGCGCAACCACCCGGCGCACGCCGAACTCGGTCTTGGCCAGCAGGCTGTGTACCAGGTTCGCCTTGTCGTCACCGGTGGCCGCGATGACCACCTCGTAGGTCTCCAGGCCGGCCTGTTCCAGCAGGGCCAGTTCGCACGCGTCGGCGTGCACCCAGACCGCGTCCGGGATCGCGGCGGAATCGATGTGCTCGACTTCCCGCTCCAGCAGCATGACCCGGTGGCCGCCACGCAGCAGCTCCCTGGCGATCGATCGGCCGACGGCGCCTGCTCCGGCGATGGCCACTTTCATGTTCAGTCCTCGCTCGCTGGGGGCTTCGTCGCCAAGGCGACGGCTTCGCCCACGGCACCGGATGCGGCGGCCACATAGACGATGTCGTCGGCCTGGATGATGGTCTTACTGTCGGGAAGCAGTGCCTGGCCGAACCGGATGATGAACGCGACCCTGGCCGCGACGGTCTGCTCCAAGTCGCGCACGGTGCGGCCGTACCACTCCTCGTGCAGCGTCAGCTGGGTCACGGCGACCGTTCCGGTCGGGTCGCGCCAAGTGGTGGTGCCGGTATCGCCGATGAGCGCGCGCAGGAAGCGGTCGGTGGTCCACGGGACCGTGGCGATGGTCGGGATGCCGAGCCGCTCGTAGACCGCGGCGCGCTTGGCGTCGTAGATGCGGGCGACCACGCGCTCCACCCCGAACATCTCCCGGGCGACCCGAGCGGAGATGATGTTCGAGTTGTCGCCGGAGGAGACCGCCGCGAACGCGTTCGCCCGCTCGATTCCCGCCTTTATCAGCACATCTCGATCGAATCCGACACCCGTGACCTGCTCACCCGGGAAATCGGATCCCAGGCGCAGGAAGGAACTGGAATCCCGGTCGATCACGGTGACTTCGTGACCTACGCGGACCAGGGCCTGGGCCAGCGACGAGCCGACGCGCCCGCACCCCATGATCACTACGTACACCGTGCAACCTCGTTCCTGGAACCATGGTGTTCGGTCTGGTTTGCTGTTCGGTCGAACGCTACCCGTCGAATGATTCCACCGGCCACGTTCCCCCTCCAGCCGGCGAGCAAACCTGCGAGCCACGCGCGCGATCCACCGTGCGGGGGCCTATGCTCGCTCCAGTGTCCAAGTTGACGACGGCAGCGAAGCGAGTGCTGCTGGGCAGGCCTTTCCGTAGCGACTCGCTCGGCCATACGCTACTGCCGAAGCGAATCGCCCTCCCGGTGTTCGCCTCCGATGCCATGTCATCGGTGGCCTATGCCCCGGAAGAGATCTTCCTCGTGCTGTCGGCCGCCGGAGTGACGGCGTATCTGTACGCGCCGTGGGTCGGATTGGCGGTCGCCTTCGTCATGGCGGTGGTGGTGGCCAGCTACCGGCAGAACGTGCACGCCTACCCGTCCGGCGGCGGCGACTACGAGGTGGCCACCACCAACCTGGGGCCCACCGCGGGCCTGACCGTGGGCAGCGCGCTGCTGGTCGACTACGTGCTCACCGTCGCGGTGTCGATCTCCTCGGCCGCGTCCAACATCGGCTCGGCCATTCCTTTCGTCGCCACCCACAAGGTGCTGTTCGCCGTCGTGGCCATCGCCCTGCTCACGGCGATGAACCTGCGCGGTGTGCGGGAATCGGGCACCACGTTCGCCATTCCGACCTACGCGTTCATCGCGGGCATGTTCGTCATGCTCGGTTGGGGCCTGTTCCGGATCTTCGTGCTGGGGGAGGAGTTGCGGGCCGAGTCGGCGGGCTTCGGCTTGAACGCCGAGCACGAGCACCTCTACGGGTTGGCGTTCGCCTTCCTCGTCGCGCGCGCGTTCTCCTCCGGTTGCGCCGCGCTGACCGGTGTCGAGGCGATCAGCAACGGCGTGCCCGCGTTCCGCAAACCCAAGTCGCGCAATGCCGCCACCACTCTGCTGCTTTTGGGGACGATCGCGATCGTGCTGCTGATGGGCATCATCATCCTCGCCCAGAAGATCGGAGTCGTGTACGCGCACAACGTCGCCGACCTGACCGGCGCCCCGTCCGACTACCACCAGAAGACGCTGATCGCGCAGCTCGCCGAGACGGTGTTCGAGGGATTCCCGGTGGGCTTCTTCTTCATCACGACGGTGACGGCGCTGATTCTCGTTCTCGCCGCGAACACGGCGTTCAACGGGTTCCCGGTGCTCGGCTCGATCCTGGCGCAGGACCGCTACCTGCCGCGCCAGCTGCACACCAGAGGCGATCGGCTGGCGTTCAGCAACGGCATCCTGTTCCTCTCCGGCGCGGCCATCGCGTTCGTGGTGCTCTTCGGCGCCGAGGTGACCAAGCTGATCCAGCTGTACATCGTCGGTGTGTTCGTGTCGTTCGTGCTGAGCCAGACCGGCATGCTGCGGCACTGGACCCGCCTGTTGCGCACCGAGACCGACCCGGCGCAGCGCGCGCGGATGAAGCGATCGCGGGTGATCAACGCGGTCGGTCTCAGCGCCACCGGAGCGGTGCTGGTGATCGTGCTGATCACCAAGTTCTTCGCAGGCGCCTACATCGCCATCTTCACCATGGTCGCGATCTTCGTGGTGATGAAGCTGATTCGCAGGCATTACGATTCGGTCGCGCGTGAGCTGGACGAGCACGAGTGGGACGGTGTGCTGCCCAGCCGCTCACACTCGATCGTGCTGGTCTCCCGGCTGCATCTGCCGACCCGCCGCGCCTTGGCCTACGCGCGCGCCAGCCGCCCCGACACGCTGGAGGCGGTGACGGTGAACGTCGACGAGGCCGACACCAGGGCGCTGGTGCGGGAGTGGGAGAACAGCGATATCACCGTGCCGCTCAAAGTGATCGAATCGCCCTACCGCGAGATCACCAAACCGGTGCTCGATTATGTGAAGCGCGTACGCAAGGACGCCCCGCGCGACGTGGTGACCGTGTTCATCCCCGAATACGTCGTGGGCCATTGGTGGGAGCAGGTGCTGCACAACCAGAGCGCGCTGCGGTTGAAGGGCAGGCTGCTGTTCGAACCGGGCGTGATGGTGACCAGCGTGCCGTGGCAGCTGAGCTCGTCGGCGCGATTGAAGACGCCCGGGGTGGTGAACGCGCCGGGCGCGTTCCGGCGTGGGTACGAGGACCGGACATGACGCCAGTGGAGCATTCGGGATGAGCGATCGGCGGACCGGCACGTTCGAGGTGCGGCTCGGGCCGCCGGGGCACGGCGGCTTCTGTGTCGCACGGCACGAGGGACGTGTGGTGTTCGTCCGGCACGGACTGCCCGGTGAGCTGGTGCGGGTCCGGGTCACCGAGGATCGCGGCGGCTCGTTCTGCCGCGCCGACGCGGTCGAGGTGCTCGAGGCGTCCCCGGACCGAGTGCAGGCCACCTGTCCCGTCTCCGGTCCCGGTGGAGCGGGATGCTGCGATTTCTCCTTCGCCACGCCGGTCGCCCAGCGCGCGCTGAAGGCCACGGTGGTGGCCGAACAGTTGCGCCGGCTGGCCGGGATCGAGCGCGACGTGCTGGTGGAGCCGATCGGGTCCGGCGACGCGATCGGCGGGTGGCGCACGCGCGTGCGGCTCGCGGTCGACGCCAACGGGCGCGCGGGCGTGCACCGGTATCGCAGCACCGACGTGATCGCGGATCTGCGGTGCCCGCAACCGGTCGCGGGGGCGTTGGACGGCATCGCGGCCCGGCAGTGGACGCCCGGCGCCGACTTGGTGATCGCGGTGGACGGTGACGGGATC
This sequence comes from Nocardia sp. NPDC041819, assembly GCF_055590505.1. Taxonomy (NCBI): domain Bacteria; kingdom Bacillati; phylum Actinomycetota; class Actinomycetes; order Mycobacteriales; family Nocardiaceae; genus Nocardia; species Nocardia sp. NPDC041819. The sequence continues at coordinate 815,159 of NZ_JBVJAP010000001.1, forward strand.
CGGCATGTCGTCGAGTTGGCCCCACCCGAGGCCGAGCCGGGAAGCCGTGGCGCGGATCGTCGCGGCCCGGGCGCGAGTGGTCGGCAGGCAGGTGGCCGGGATCGGCGCGGGGGCGCCGGAAGCAGCCGACGCGAGCGGCCGCACAGCCGGGGCAGGCGCGGCGGAGAATGGACCTCCGCGGACTCCACCCGCCGAGACGACCGCCGCGCGGCGTCCGCGCGGCGTGCGGCGGCCCACGCGGCGCGCGACGAGTGGGTGTTCGAGGGCAGCGGGCGCGCGGTCGAGTATGTGGCGGGCCGCCGCTGGGAGGTCGCGGCTACGGGCTTCTGGCAGGCGCATCACGGTGCGGCGCAACGTTATTCGGATCTGATCGCGGAATGGTCGGAACTCGGGCCCGGCGGGCGGGCCTGGGATCTGTACAGCGGCGCGGGGGTCTTCGCCGCGCGCCTCGCCGAGCAGGCCGGGCGGACCGGTGTGGTGCTCGCGGTGGAATCCGCCCGGCCCGCGGTGGCCGACGGCGCCGCCGCCTTGCGCGATCTGCCCTGGGTGGAGCTGCGGGCCCAGCGGGTGGAGCGCTGGGTGTTCGAGCACGTGGGCGGGGCCGCCCCGGATGTCGTCGTGCTCGACCCGCCGCGTGCAGGCGCGGGCAAAGAGGTGATCGGCGCCGTCACCGCCAGTGGGCCCGCGCGGATCGTCCACGTCGGCTGCGATCCCGCCGCGTTCGCCCGCGACCTCGGCTTGTATCAGGCCGCGGGCTACCGGCTGACCGATCTGCGTGCCTTCGACGCCTTCCCCGCGACGCACCATGTGGAATGCCTTGCGCTGCTGCGGCGCTGAGCGGTCAGTCCTCGTAGACCGGTGGCCTGCGGTCCCGGCGGGCGCGCATCGCCTCGTCGAAATTGCCGGTGGTGAGGCGCACGTAGAGCTGAGCCGTGCCTTCGTGCTGCATGTGTGACTCGAAGCCGGCCGCCTCCATACCGCTCCACAGCATGCGCTTGGTGAGCTCGGTGCCGACCCGGCTGTAGCCGATGATGCGTTCGGCCAGGTCGTAGCACGTGTTCAGCAGTTCGGGGCCCGGAACCGTGCGCGAGACCAGACCGATGCGCTCGGCTTCGGTCGCGTCGACGTCGCGGCCGGACAGCATGATCTCGAACGCGCGCGACGCGCCGACGGCGCGGGGCAGTAGATAGCTGAGGCCCAGTTCGGCCGAGGTCAGGCCGTTGTTGATGCCCGCGGCGCGGAAATACGCGTCGTCGGCGGCGAGCCGGATGTCGGCGCCGACGGCCAGGCACAGCCCGCCGCCGATGGCCGCGCCGTTGACCGCCGCGATCACCGGCTGGTGCATCCGCCGCAGCGTGATCAACACGTCGTTGAGCAGATCCATCGAACGCCGCGCGACGCTGGTGACGGTCAGCCCGTCGACGTTCGGCACCTTTCCCGCGCCGGTCAGATCGGCTCCCGAGCAGAAACCGTGTCCCGCGCCGGTCAGCACGACGACCCGCACGTCGTTGTCGGCGCGCACCTGCTCCAGCGCCTCGCGCAGCGGAATCATCACGTCGAACGCCATCGCGTTCATCCGTTCGGGTCGATTGAGCGTCACCAGGGCGATGTGCGGCCGCGGTGTGTCGATGAGCACGAACGACATGCGGCCTCCTGATCGGTGACGACCTCAATATAGGCACGGCGGGCCCCGCGCGGCGATGAAATCGAGCGCGCCGCCGCGGGATCCGAGCCGGGGGCGCCGGACCGGCCAATTAGAGTCACCACCATGACCGTGTACGTAATTGCGCAACTGAAGTTCACCGATCGCGCCGCCTACGATCGCTACCAGGCGCGCTTCCTGGACGTCTTCCTCCGCTACTCCGGTACGCTGCTGGCCGCCGACGAGTCCCCGCAGACCATCGAGGGCGTCACCGACCGCGAGAAGGTGGTCCTGATGTCCTTCCCCGACGAATCGTCCTTCCGTGCCTGGGCCGAATCGCCGGAATATCAAGAGATCTCGAAGGATCGGCACGCCGGAGCGGATACGGTCAGCCTGCTGGTGCGCGGTCTCGGTCACGGTTCCTGAACGCGGACCCCGCGGGACCCGCCGTCAGTCCAACTGCCAGGTGATGCGGATTCCCGCGGAGATCTCGCTCTGGCCCAGCTCGACCGGGATGGCGGCGGCGCGGTAGGCCTCCATCGGAGCCGACATGGACTGCGCGCGCGGCATCGGCGGCGCGGAGGCGGTGTCCTCGGTGATCGCCACGACCTTGCCGAGCGTTCGCTGCGCGCGGCGCGCGTACTGCTCGGCCTTGGCGAGGGCGTTCTCCCATGCGGCGTCGCGGGCGCGGGTGAGCAGGGCCTCCTGGTCGGCGAAGGTGAGGACGAGTCCACCGAGGCGGACGTCGTCACCGCCCGCCTCGACGCAGTTCGCGACGACGGTGCCGGGCGCGGGATCGGCGTCCTCGCCGACCTCGCGCAACGCGATCGTCAGCGATGTGCTCGCGAGGTATCCCGTGATGCGGTTGCCCTGCCCCTCGGTCCACACGGTCTCGGTCTGCACCGACAGTCCGCTGGTGGCGATGTCCGAGCCGTCCACGCCGTCGGAGCGCAGCGACCGCGCGACCGCGGCGACGCGCTCACCGGCCCGGCTGTAGGCGAGCGCGACCTTGCTCGCCCGCGATTCGACGGAGATGGTCACCCGCATCAGGTCGGGGGTGGCGCGGGCGGTGCCGTGCCCGTAGGTCGTGACGGTGCCCGCGCGCGAATCGGTCTTCTTGCCCACAACGTCTCCTGGTCGCTCGCTGTCGATGCGTACCGCACCATCGTGCCTGCTTCGAGGGGTGCCGCGGTCCTCGCTCGGGGCGAACCTGCGGGACGAGTCGCTCCGGGGTGGACGCCGCCGCCGATCCGCGCCACCACCCGGGATCCGTTTGCCGGCGAGGTCACTTGCTCGGCCCGGTCCACCTTGTCGCTCCGTCCGGGTACCGTATGTCGAGGCTCACATTTCGACGCCAGGTCGGTTGGTGTGATCGTTCTCGTGCGGGAGCATCAGCCGCCGCTCCGTAGACTGATCGGATCAGATGCGCTATCCGGAGGGAGCTAGTTCAGGTGGGAGTGCTTTCCCGGGTCGACACGCCCGATGATCTGCGCCGGCTGACCGTGCCGCAAGTGCGCGAGCTGGCGGAGGAGATCCGCGAGTTCCTGGTGCGCAAAGTCGCCGCGACCGGCGGGCACCTCGGTCCGAACCTCGGTGTGGTCGAACTCACCATCGCGCTGCATCGGATCTTCGACTCACCGGCCGACCCGTTGATCTTCGACACGGGGCACCAAGCCTACGTGCACAAGATCCTGACCGGGCGCAAGGATCAGTTCGATTCGCTGCGCAAGCAGGGCGGCCTGTCCGGCTACCCCAGCAGAGCGGAGAGCGCCCACGACTGGGTGGAGTCCTCGCACGCGTCCGCCGCGTTGTCCTACGCCGACGGTCTGGCGAAGGCGTTCGCGCTGAGCGGGCAGGACCGGCACGTGGTGGCGGTCGTCGGCGACGGCGCGCTCACCGGCGGCATGTGCTGGGAGGCGCTCAACAATATCGCCGCCGCCCCGGACCGCCCGGTGGTCGTCGTGGTCAACGACAACGGCCGCTCCTACGCGCCCACCATCGGCGGCCTGGCCGAACGGCTGACCGCGCTGCGCACCCAGCCCGCCTACGAGCACGCGCTCGACGCGGGCAAGCGCATCCTGAAGAGCATTCCGCGGGTGGGGGAATCGGCGTACTCGATGGTGCACGCGGTGAAGGCGGGCATCAAGGACGCGGTGAGCCCGCAGGAACTGTTCAGCGATCTCGGCCTCAAGTACGTCGGGCCGGTGGACGGCCACGACGTCGTCGCCCTGGAGTCCGCGCTGCGCCGGGCCAAGGACTTCGGCGGCCCCGTCGTGGTGCACGCGGTAACGCAGAAGGGCCGCGGCTACGCGCCCGCCGAGAACCATGTCGCCGACCAGATGCACGCCTGCGACCCCATTGATCCGCTGACCGGCGTTCCCGTCGGCGGTCCGAAGGCGCGCGGCTGGACCTCGGTGTTCTCCGAGGAGCTGATCGCGCACGCCGAGCGCCGCGCCGACATCGTCGCCATCACCGCGGCGATGCCGGGCCCGACCGGGCTGGCCGCGTTCGGCGAGCGCTTCCCCGACCGGATGTTCGACGTCGGCATCGCCGAACAGCACGCCATGGCCTCCGCCGCGGGGCTCGCGCTCGGCGGCATGCATCCGGTGGTGGCGATCTACTCGACGTTCCTCAACCGCGCCTTCGACCAGTTGCTGATGGATGTGGCGCTGCTGAAGCAGCCGGTCACCGTGGTGCTGGACCGCGCGGGCATCACCGGCTCCGACGGCGCCAGCCACAACGGCATGTGGGACCTCTCGGTCCTCGGGATCATTCCCGGCATCCGGGTCGCCGCTCCGCGCGACGCCGCGACACTGCGGGAGGAACTGGCCGAGGCGCTGGCAGTCAACGACGGGCCGACCGCGCTGCGTTTCCCGAAAGGCAGTGTGGCCGAAGACATCTCGGCGGTCGAACGACTCGACGGCATCGACGTGCTGCGCATGGCGGAGCCGGACGGCGGCTCCGTGCAGGCGGTGCACGGCGATGTCCTGCTCGTCGCGGTGGGCTCCTTCGCCGGTGCGGCCCTGGAAGCGGCGAACCTGCTCGATTCCGAAGGGATCTCGGTCACCGTCCTCGACCCGCGCTGGGTGCTGCCGGTCTCCGACACCCTGCTGAAGCTCGCGGAGAACTACCGGATGGTGGTCACGCTGGAGGACGGTGGGCTGCACGGCGGCATCGGCTCCACGGTGTCGGCTCGCCTGCGCAACTCGGGGCTGGACATCCCGGCCCGCGACCTCGGTGTTCCGCAGCAGTTCCTCGACCACGCCGCACGCGGCGAAGTGCACGCCGAACTCGGCCTCACCGGCCCGGATATCGCCCGGCGGATCAGCGGGTGGCTCGCCGCTCGCTGACGCCGGAGGCGAGCGGGGGCTAGTCCGACGGCGGCAGCGCCGCGGCCAGCCGCGCAACGGCCAGCTCTCGTTGCCACGGCCGGGCGCCGCCGGACTTCAGGAATCCGTCGACGGCGGAGGGTTCGACCGCGGCGTAGTCGGGCAGCCCGTCCCAGCACAGGCGGCGGACCAGGTCCGGCGCGAGCAAGTTCTCCACCGGGATCGAGTGTTCGGTCGACAGGTCACCCATGGCGGCTCGTGCCCGGGTCAGGCGGGCCGCCGCGGCCGGATCACGGCGTTCCCAGCGGTTGACCGGCGGCGGGCCGTCGAACGGCTGGGTGAGCGGCGGCAGGTCGCTGTCCGGCAAGGTGCGGCCGCGCTCGATCGCGGCGAGCCATTCGCGGGAGTACCGGCGCTGCCGTGGTCCACCGAACACCGGCAGGGTGCGCAACTGCGCGATGTTTCTGGGCTCCGCGGTGGCCGCGGCGATGATCGCGGCATCCGGCAGGATGCGAGCTGGCGCCACATCGCGGGCGCGGGCCAGCGCGTCCCGGGCGGTCCACAGCTCGCGCACCACCGCGAGCTGCCTGGTGCGGCGCAGCGTGTGGATGCCCGAGGTGCGCCGCCAGCGCTCGGCCTTCGGCGCGGGCGGGTCCAAGGTGCGAATGTGCTCGAATTCCTGTGCCGCCCAATCCATTTTGCCCTGCTCGTCGAGAGCTTCGGCCACGGCGTCGCGCAGTTCCAGCAACAGTTCGACATCCAGGGCGGCGTAGTTCAGCCATTCGGCGGGCAGCGGTCGGGTGGACCAGTCGGCCGCCCCGTGTCCCTTGCGCAGCGCCCGGCCCAGCAGCCGTTCCACCATCGCGGCGAGCCCGACGCGCTCGAAACCCGCCAGGCGTCCGCCCAACTCGGTGTCGAAGAGCCGGGCCGGGCGCAAGCCGAGTTCGGCCAGCCCCGGGAGATCCTGGTCGGCGGAGTGCAGTACCCACTCCAGGCCGTTGATCGCGTCGGCCAGCGGGCCGAGTGCGTCGGTGACCGGGATGGGGTCGATGAGGAACGTGCCCGCGCCCGCGCGGCGCAATTGGATCAGATACGCGCGCGCCGAATAGCGGAACCCGGAGGCGCGCTCGGCGTCCACGGCGAGCGGGCCGGTGCCCGCCACCAGCCGGGCGGCGGCTGCGCTGATCTCGGCGGCGGTGTCCAGTACCGGTGGCACGCCCTCCACCGGCGCGAGCAGCGGCGTCGCGGCCGAGGGTTCGGATTGGTCTGGTACGGACATGGTGTTGAACTCTACGTGCCGACTCTACGGCGCCGCCGTCCTATCGGCGCATAAGTGTGTCGACGGATCGGGCGCGATGTGCCCGGTGAAGCGGGTGAGGGTGATTCCGGCGCAGGTCACGCCACACCGGCGGGCGTGCTCATGGACGATCGCCGGACAAGCCGGGTGGTACCCGCAGCTGGGTCACCCCGGCCGGGGGTAGTCCCGCCGCGTAGGCCAGCACCTCGCAGAACGCCTCCAGGTGCGGGCGCAGATCGGTGGTGACGGGCGTCCACGAGGCGCGTAGTTCCAGCTGATGGGCGCGCGGTGGCCCGGCGATGTCTCCATAGCGCACCGAGCTGGTCGAGGTCACCGTGCCGCCCAGCGCGGTGAACGGCTCGGTCCGTGACTCCAGCGCGTCCACCAGCCAGCTCCACGCCACCTCTGGTAGCAGGGGGTCGGTGGCGAGCGCGGCGTCGATGTCGGCCTGGATGTAGGCGACCAGACGGAGGGTGCCGTGCCAGGTGTCGTCGCCGTCCGGATCGTGCAGCAGGATCAATCTGCCGAACGCGTCGCCTTCGGAATCGATCGGCACGACAGGGGTTTCCGGATGGGAGACCTCGGCGCCGATGGCGTAGGAGTACGGTGCGAGCCGTTGCGGCGGCCGGATGGGCGCGAGCTCGATCCGAGGGTGCACGGTTGCGGTGGCCATCGCCTCGACCGCGGCGCGAAATTGAGCTGGCTCGCCATGAGGTCCCTCGGTCGGTGCGGCGCCGTCGCGGAAGTCGAGCGGTGTCACGACTGCTGACGGTAGACCTTGTGCCCCCCGTGCAGTCGGAGGCGCGCCGCTACGGGCCGGGCGGCGTCTGCGCTGTCATCGCTGCCGCCTCCGCGTCCGCCCCTCCTGCCGGGCCCGCATACGATAGCCGTGATGAGCACTCATACCCGCCGCCGGTTGACCGATGCCCCGTTCCTGGCCGCCGCTACCGGCGCGACGCCGAGCAGGCGTCCGGTGTGGTTCATGCGCCAGGCCGGCCGCTCGCTGCCCGAGTACCGCGAGGTGCGCGCGGGCGTCGGGATGCTCGAGTCCTGCTTCGACCCGGAGCTGGTGTGCGAGATCACCCTCCAGCCGATTCGCAGGCACCAGGTCGACGCGGCGATCTTGTTCTCCGACATCGTCGTTCCGCTCAAAGCGGCGGGGATCGATCTGGACATCGTGCCCGGCGTCGGCCCGGTGGTCGCCGCGCCCGTGCGGACGGTCGGCGACGTGCGCGCACTGCCCCGGTTGCGCCCCGAGGAGGTCGGGGCGGTCACCGACGGCGTGCGACTGCTGGTCGACGCGCTGGGGGAGACGCCGCTGATCGGCTTCGCGGGCGCGCCGTTCACCCTGGCCTCCTACCTGGTCGAGGGCGGTCCGAGCAAGAACCACGAGCGCACCAAGGCGATGATGTACGCCGACCCGCAGACCTGGCACGCGCTGCTCGGCGCGCTCACCGACATCACCATCGCGTTCCTGCAGGCCCAGTTGGCGGCCGGCGTGGACGCGGTGCAGTTGTTCGACTCCTGGGCGGGCGCGCTCTCGCTGGCCGACTACCGCGATTTCGTACTCCCGCATTCGGAGCGGGTGTTCGCCGAGATCGCCGAAGCGGGGGTGCCGCGCATCCACTTCGGGGTAGGGACCGGCGAGCTGCTCGGTGCCATGGGCGAGGCGGGCGCCGACGTGGTCGGTGTCGATTGGCGGGTGCCGCTGACCGAGGCCGTCCGCCGCGTCGGGCCCGGAAAGGCGTTGCAGGGCAACCTCGATCCCGCCGTGCTGTTCGCTGGCCCCGCCGCCGTCGAGGCGCATGCCCGGCGGATCGCGCGCGAAGCGGACGAGGCGATCACGCTCGGCGCCACCGGGCACATCTTCAACCTGGGCCACGGGGTGCTCCCGGAGACCGATCCGGGCGTGCTGACCGCCTTGGTGGAACTCGTGCACGAGCTGTAGGGGAAGGCACAGCGGGGAGACTCGTCGAATCGAGCAGGGTTCCGGTTCGCAGTGGCCGGTTCCGTCCGGCCCGGGTAGGAGCCGCGTGCGGCGCGGCTGCTGTCGCCGTGGACGCGATGTGTCCCGGGTCATCGGGCGGCGACCGTCGGACGGTCGCCGTGGCGGGACACGATACGGTCGAGGCATGCGTATCGCGGTGGTCGGCGGTGGGATCAGCGGACTGGTGGCCGCGTATCGATTGCGGACGTTGTTCGGGCCGGATGCCGACGTGGTCGTGCTCGATCGCGCCGAACGGGTCGGTGGCATCCTCTATACCGGTGAACTGGCCGGAGAGCCATTGGATCTCGGCGCGGAAGCGTTCGTCGGCCGACGGCCGGAGGTACCCGCCGTGCTGCGGGAACTCGGGCTCGAGTCGCAGTTGGTGACGCCTGCCGGTCTGCGGCCGCTGCTGTGGTCCTCCGGAGCCGCCCATCCGCTTCCGGAGGGCACGTTGATGGGTGTTCCGTCGAACGCCGAGTCGATGCGCGATCTGGTCGACGCCGAGACGCTGCGGCGGATCGCCGCCGAACCCGATCGGCCGCTGACCTGGGAGCCGGGCTCCGATATCGACGTCTACCAACTGGTCGCCGACCGCTTCGGCACGCAAGTCGCCGAGCGCAGCGTGGACCCCCTGCTCGGTGGCGTGTACGCGGGAAGCTCCCGATCCATCGGTGTCCGTGCCGCGCTGCCCACCCTCGCCGCCGCGCTGGACAACGGCGCGACCAGCCTCACCGCCGCCGTCGGTGCCGCGCTGCCACCGCCTTCGAGCGCACCGGTCTTCGGTGCCCTCCGCGACGGGTACCGCGTGCTGCTCGAGGCACTCGCCGAACGCTCCGAGGCGAGGTTCGTCACCGCGACCCCGGGGACGCGTCTGGCCAGGGGCCTGCGCGGTTGGGTGGTCGACCCGATCGGCGCCGTCGACGCGGTGGTGCTCGCTACCCCGGCGCCGGTGACCGCGCGACTGCTGAAGACCGTGGCCCCCGCCGCCGCGGCGGAACTGGCGGGCGTCGAACTCTCCTCGTCGGCGGTGGTCGCGCTGGCGCTGCCCCGCGAGACCGCGCTGCCGCGGAACTCCGGCATCCTGGTGGCCACCGGAGAGCCGCTGCGCGCGAAGGCGTTCACGCTGTCCAGCCGCAAATGGACACATCTCGCGCGACGCGAAACGGCCCTCGTTCGCGTCTCATTCGGCAAGTTCGGGGACGACTCCCCGCTGTCGTGGCCCGATGCGGAACTCGTCGCGGCCGCCACCGAGGACCTGGCTACCGTCACCGGGGCAGCCATCGAGCCGATCGAGGCTGTTGTGCGGCGCTGGCCGGGCGGCCTCGCCCAGTACGCGCCCGGCCATCCGGCCCGCATCGCGGCCGTCGAAGCCGAGGTCGCGGCGCTCGACGGGCTGGCGGTCGCGGGCGCGTACCTGCACGGTGTCGGGGTGCCCGCGTGCGTCGCCTCCGGCACGGCCGCCGCGCAGCGGATCGCGGCGACGGTCGGTGCGGGCAGCGCACGCTGAGTGGACCCCGGGTCGCGCCCGCTCGTTCACTCCGGGGCGGGGCGATACCGCCGGTGTGATTCTCCGCTTTTCCCGGGCCTGCTCGGCAATTCCCGATGAAAATGCGCACGAATCGGCGTAATTAAGAACACTTCGCAGGTATGCGGAATCGGGGGAATTCGCCGGTAGCGTGATCGGCATGCGGCTCTCGCACTTCACCGATATCGGTTTGCGCACCATCATGCGGCTGGCGGTCGAGGACGAGAAGAATTCCAGGGTGACCACCAAGCTCATCGCGCGGCAGGTAGGCGCGTCGGAAAAGTATGTGGCCGAAGCGGTTTCCCGGCTGGTCGAGCTGGGCCTGGTACAGGCGCACCTCGTCGACGGCCGGGTTGCTGCATTTACTCGTCCGGCCGACGGCGGATGTTTCCCCTGAGATCGGCCACCATGCTGTCGCGGATCGCGCACAAGCACGCGTCCCTCGGAGTGACTCCGGAGCAGTACCGGATCGTGCGCGACAACCTGTTCGCCGCCATCGTGGACGTGCTCGACGCCGACGTGGTCGACGAGACGGTCGCGGCGGCCTGAGATCGGGTCTACTGGCTGATGGCCGACACCCTGATCGACCAGGAGAAGGGGCTCTACGCCGAGGCGGGCGTGGATTCCGGCGACGTCTTCCGGGATGTGCGCGTCCTGGCACGTGACGAGGACCCCTCCGGGGTCGCCGTCTTCACCGTCGAGTCCGCGGACCCGGCCACCGAGCTGCCGGGCTTCGTTCCGGGACAGTACGTTTCGGTCGGCGCGCGCCTTCCCGACGGCGCGCGCCAGCTGCGTCAGTACAGCCTGGTCGGGCGGCCGCGCGAGGGCGCGCTGTCGTTCGCCGTCAAACGGGTCGAGGCGGCCGATGGCTGCCCAGCGGGCGAGGTGTCCTCGTGGCTGTACCGGCAGCTGCGCCCCGGCGACCCGTTGCAGATCACTCTCCCGTTCGGCGATGTCGTCGTCGATACCGCCGCGACGACGCCCCTGGTGCTGATCTCCGGCGGAATCGGCGTGACCCCGACGGTCGGCATCCTGGAATACCTCGCCGCCCACGCCCCATGGCGGCGCACCCTGATCGTGCACGCGGACCGTGGACCGGGCACCCATGCGCTGCGCCATCGGCTCCGGCAACTCGCTACCCGGCTAGAACAGGCCGATATCGAAATCTGGTACGAGGAACCGGCTCCCGGCGCGCGGCACGGCAGGGTCGATCTCTCGGCACTGAGCCTGCCCGGCGACGCCGACGTCTACGTCTGCGGTCCGCTCATGTTCCTGCGCGATATCCAGCGTCAGCTGCGCGCCGTCGGGATCCCGGACGCCCGGGTGCACATCGAGAAGTTCACGCCCGGCGACGCGGGTGCTCCGGAGCGAGTGGCACGATAGTGCTATGGCGCGACTCGACTATCAAGCTCTCAACTCCACCATCCGCTACCTGATGTTCTCGGTCTTCCAGGTGCAGCCCGGAGTGCTGGGCGAGGACCGGGACGCCGCGACCAAGGAGGCCAAGGCGTTCTTCGACGGTCTCGCCGACCGCGATGTGGTGGTCCGCGGCATCTACGACGTGGCAGGGATGCGCGCCGACGCCGATTTCATGATCTGGACGCACGCCGAGCGGATCGAGGACCTGCAGGCCGTTTACGCCGACTTCCGCCGCACCACCGAGCTGGGCCGGGCCAGCGCGCCGGTCTGGAGCAACGCGGCGCTGCACCGTCCCGCCGAGTTCAACAAGAGCCACATCCCGGCGTTCCTGGCCGGCGAGGAGCCGGGCGCCTACATCTGCGTGTACCCGTTCGTCCGGTCCTACGAGTGGTATCTGCTGCCCGACGAGGAACGCCGCCGGATGCTGGCCGAGCACGGCAAGGCGGCGCGTGACTACCCGGACGTGCGGGCCAACACCGTCAGCTCGTTCGCGCTCGGCGACTACGAGTGGATCCTGGCGTTCGAGGCGCCCGAACTGCACCGCATCGTCGATTTGATGCGCGATCTGCGGGCCACCGACGCCCGGCGGCACGTGCGCGAGGAGATCCCGTTCTTCACCGGCCCCCGCGTCGAGGTCGAGGGACTGATCGCCGCTCTGCCCTGATGCCGCACCGGACGGCTTGCCCAGAGTTTTCGGGGCATGCGCCCAGCGGCTGGAACTCCGTACGCTGCCGGTGAGCGTCGGGCTGTTACTCCGCTGCGCTGTCCGAGGGGTGCAGTCGCAGGGCGATGGAGTTGATGCAGTAGCGCTTGTCGGTGGGCGTGTTGTACCCCTCGCCCTCGAACACGTGGCCGAGGTGGCTGTGGCAGTTCGCGCACAGCACTTCGACCCGGTGCATGCCGAGCGAGTCGTCCGACCGGAGAATCACCGCGTCGGACGCCGCCGGATCGAAGAAGGACGGCCAGCCGCAGTGCGAGTCGAACTTCTCGGTGCTGCGGAACAACTCGGCGCCGCAGGCCCGGCACACGTAGACGCCCTCGGTCTCGGTGTCGGTGTACTCGCCGACGAACGGCCGCTCGGTGGCGGCCTCGCGTAGCACCGCGTACTCCTCGGGGTCCAGCTTCACTCGCCATTCCTGCGGCGTGAGCTGAATGCGCGGCGCGGGCAGGGACGTCTCGGCTTCGGAACTCATGGTTCCACGCTAATACGATTCTGCTCCACCGGCGCCGAGCCGTTGTGTGGCCTGGGGGTTTCCGCGGCCGGGGCCGAGTCGGCCGCCGGGACGGGACGCTGCGGCGCCTCGCCGCGCGGGTCCGGCGCGGACCTCATCCACGCGGGATCGATGCCGAACGGCAGCCTGCCTTCCCGCCGCGCGGCCAGATAGCGGTCGCCGAGCACACAGAACACCACGATGAGCAGCAGACCCCAGCCGAAGGTGATGCGCAGGTACTCCACGTTGCGGCCGATGTGCTGCCAGCGGTCCGACAGCCACTTGTCGTAGCTCATGAACCCGAAGATCGCCAGCCAGGCCGGCCAGTTGCGCAGCACCGAGTTGCGCAGCACCACCGTCATCAGGAACGGGAACAGCATCATCGAGTAGTACATCTGCCCCAGCGAGCTGAGCAGGAACGAGGCGGTCAGCAGCACGCCGGAGGCGGTGCAGACGAAGAACAGCTCGTCCTCGCGGTAGTAGCGGTACAGCAGCCACAGCGAGATCAGCACGAGCACACCGAGCACCACGCGCATTCCCCAGGTCAGCCATGGCGGCAGCCCGTAGTACTCGCCGTTGCCGACGATCGCGCTGTTGAAGTAGTCGCGCGATTCGAAGATGTAGGGCGCGGTGCGGGTGAGGAACTTCTCCGGATCCTTCGACAGCGGCCAGGCGATCGCGGTCAACGCCAGCGGCACGCCGAGCGCGGTGACGAACACCTTCCACTGCCCGCGCGCGAGCGCGATCAAAAGCAACGGAGCGAGTGTCGGTTTGACCGCGATACTCAATCCGAGCGCGGCGCCCGCCCACAGGTCTCGTCGTTTCAGCAGCAGGTGGATGAAGATCAGCTCGGCCAGCAGCACACAGCCGTTGACGTTGGTGAACACGAGTGTGTTGATCACGGTCTCGGACGTGAACATCGCCAGCAGCAGCGCGGGTGCGGCGACCGAGTTCAGCGTGTAGCGGAACAGCCGCAGCAGCAGGTACCAGGCGATGAGAATCGCGATCGCGTTCAGGGCGATGAACAGCCAGCGCGACTTCTCGTAGTCGATGGCCGCGATCGGCGCGATCAGCAGGGTGCCGCTGGGCGGGTACAGATAATGCGGGTCCACCGAGTCGAAGTTCGCGGTGTACACCGGACGCCCGTTCAAGAAGTCGAGCGACGCCTGGTAGACCGGCCGGTAGTCGTCGGTGATGAAGCCGTTGACAGCCTTGATGAAAACCCGGTTCAGCACGGTCATGACCGCCAGGGGCCAGAGTGCGAACTTGATCACCTCGGCGGTGGTGCGAGCGGTCCGGGGCTCGAGCGGTCGAAGGAACACTGGGGCACGGTACACCGGATCGGTTACCGGCGGTTGGCCGGACCTGCCCGAGTCGCCGCTCGATCGGCCGCTCGAGCGGCGCTAGGCCGGGCAGGCGGTACCGTCTGCGGGGAGTTTGCCGTCCTTCAGATAGTCGACGACCGCCCGCTGCGCGCAGCCCGAGTGCGTGGCCACCGGATGACCGAAGCCCTGCCAGGACAGCGCCGCGTGACGGGCGCCGGCGGAACCGAGCGCGCCGGTCACCGACGACTGACCACCGTTGCCGACCACCGGGTCGGCGACCCCGCCGAGCACGAGCACCGGGATATCCAGCTTCTCCGGCATCGGTGGTGCGGTCGACACCGGCCAGGCGGCGCACTCCATCAGTCCGATGGCCGCCGCTTTGCCGAAGACGGGATACTTGCCCGCCCAGGTGCCTGCGAGCTCGGTGGCCTTGTCCGGCGTCGGCGGCAGCTGCGTGTCGGTGCACCGGTTGACGAACTGACCGTCGCTCGCGATGGCCGCGCTTTCCCGGGTGATCAGAGCGTCCAGCGGGCCCCGGTCGCCGCGTCCGGCCGCGGCGAGCGTGTCGGACAGCTCGGCGACCCGAGCGGCCTGGTCGGCACGCGGGCTGCCGAGAAAGCCCGACACCGCGGTGAGCAGGGCGTTCGCCGAGATGTCGCCGAGGCCACCGCTCCCGGCCCGGTTCACCAGATCGATGACCGCGGCGCGCGGGTCGGCGCCGAGCGAGCAGCCGACGCCGACGCAGCGCTGCGCGAACGCCGTCAGCGCCGCCTCGGCGCCCTGCACGGCTTGTTCGGCACGGGTGACGGAGTCGGTCCCGACCGGCTCGGGGGAGTCGAGCGTCAGCCGGGCGAGATGGTCACCGTATTTGCGGGCATAGCTGAGCGCGACCTTCGCGCCGTTGCCCGTGCCCAGTAGCGCGATGTGCTCCACCTGCCACTGCCTGCGCAATTGTTCGATGTCGTCGGCGGCGTGCGGAGCGTCGAAGGCGCCCTCGTAGGGCTGCAGGAAGTCGCGGCAGGCGATGGTGCCGTCCTGGCTCAGCTTCGTCATCCGCGCCACCGGGTCGCCCGCGGACTGGGCGTTCTCGGCCAGGCCGCGGCGGATGTCCGCGGGCAGGCAGTCGATCGGCTGTGAGGTGCCGATACCGCGCCGGTCCACCGCGACGATCGGGCGGGCGGCCAGCAGCGCGGAGGCCGGGCCCGCGGCCAATCCGGCCAGGGTGGCGGAGGAGGAGCGATCCGAACCGGAGGTGAGCACCAGCGGCGGCGCGTCGGCGGGGGTCTGCGCCAGCCTGGCCCGCAACGCGCCGGCGCGGAAGCTGCCCAGCACCGCGCCGGTCGAGTCGATCGGGGTGGAGTACTCGGCGCAGTCGAGCACCAGCCCCGCGGGCGCGGGACCGAGCCCGAGTTGATCCAAGGTCGGCTGGGTGCATTCACGCCAGCTGAGGTCGGTCTTGGGCAGCTCGGCGCTCGGCGGCGGCGCGGGTGCGGCGGAGGTCGTCGCGGTGCCCGCGACGGGCGGGCGCTGCACCGCGACACCGGGACGATCCGACGGTCCCGCGCCGCAACCGGCGGTCACGATCGAGAGGGTGGCGGCAAGCACGGCGGCCCGAG
Organism: Nocardia sp. NPDC041819; assembly: GCF_055590505.1. Lineage (NCBI taxonomy): Bacteria > Bacillati > Actinomycetota > Actinomycetes > Mycobacteriales > Nocardiaceae > Nocardia > Nocardia sp. NPDC041819. The sequence goes on from NZ_JBVJAP010000001.1 coordinate 830,510, forward strand.
TCCAGCGCATTGCTACAGCCTGCCAGGTTCGGGTGGTTCTTTCATCGACGGGCCCACCGGGTGAGCATCGTGCCGTCGTCGTCCAGCAGCACGTGCGCGCGCGTCATACGGACGCGGAACTCGTGGGCGGACAGCGAGATTCGCCGCGCCGCGCCGCCGACCAGCAGCGGTGCGGTGGTCATGCAGAGTTCGTCGACCACGTCGGCCTCCAGCAGCTCACCGAACAGGTGCGGGCCGCCCTCGGTGAGCACACGCAGCAGGCCGCGCTCGGTGAGTACCCGCAGCAGGCCGGCCGGCGTCACCGCGATGTCACCCGCTTCGATCACCTCGGCGCCCGCGTCCGCCAAGCGCTGTTTGCAGTCGGCGGGTGCGGTGACCGTCGTGATGATCAGTGGCGGCACCTGGGTATCGGTGAACAGGCGCGCGCCCGGGTCGAGCGCCGCGCTCGCCGTGACCACCGCGATCGGCGGCGGGGTGCCGTCGGGATGGCCCCCGATGCCACGCTCGTGGAACGCGCGCCTGCGCGCCGGATCGGTACGCGCCCCGCCGTAGTTCTCCGCGCGCGCCGTGCCCGCGCCCACCACGATCACCTCCGCCAGTTCCCGCAGCAACATGAACACTGTCCGGTCGGCCGGCGTGCCCAGTCCTTCGGTGAGGTTCCCGCTGGTCGCCGCGCCGTCGATGCTGGAGACGAAATTGGCCCTGACCAAAGGCGCGTCGAGCGCGGTGGGGAAGGCGTACAACTGCGCGAGGTCGTCGGGGCTGAGTCCTGTGAGCTGGATCGCATTCTGGCTACGCTGCATGAGACCAGATCACACCACGTCTCTAGGCTTCGTTCATGCAAGAACGCCTCGTCGATCGGCACCCGGAGGTCCCGGCCGATCAGCTCGTCGCCCAGATGGTGCCTCCGCCCATGTTCGACGAGGTGAGCTTCGCCTCCTACATCCCCGACCCGAAGGAACCGAGCCAGGCGGCCGCTGTCGGCAAGGCCGAGGAGTTCGCCGGGCAGGTCGCCAAGATCAGCAAGGCCGCCAACAAGAAGAGCTTCTTCGGTAAGAAGAAGCAGGTCAGCGGCGCGGGCCTGTATCTGGACGGTGGGTTCGGTGTCGGCAAGACCCACCTGCTGGCCTCGATCTTCCACAGCTCGCCCGCGCCCAAGTCGTTCGGCACGTTCGGCGAGCTGACCAATCTGGTCGGCGCGCTCGGTTTCGCCAACGCTCTCGAGCGCCTGTCGGGCAACAGCGTGCTGTGCATCGACGAATTCGAACTCGACGATCCCGGCGACACCATGCTGGTATCCCGGTTGCTCACCGAACTGTCCGCCGCCGGCGTCTCGATCGCGGCCACGTCGAACACCTTGCCTGGTCAGCTCGGCGAAGGACGTTTCGCCGCACAGGATTTCCTGCGCGAGATCAAGAAGCTCGGCGCCATCTTCGAGGCGGTGCGCGTCGACGGGCCGGACTACCGCCACCGCGACCTGCCGCCCGCCCCGGCGCCCACCGCGCCGGAGGTGCTTGCCGAGCGGGCCGCGAGCACACCGGGCGCCACCCTCGACGAGTTCGACGCGCTGCTGAAGCACCTCAGCACGCTGCATCCGTCGAAGTACGGCGCGCTGATCTCGGGAGTGTCGTCGGTGTTCGTCTCGAACGTGCATCCGGTCACCGATCAGGCCGTGGCGCTGCGCATCGTGGTGCTGGCCGACCGGCTCTACGACGCGAGCATCCCGGTGACGGTGTCGGGTGCGAAACTCGACGAGATCTTCTCCGCGGAGATGCTCGAGGGCGGTTACCGCAAGAAGTACCTGCGCGCCATCTCGCGCCTTCTCGCGTTGTCGCGGTTCGAAGTCGCGGCCTGACGCCGACCTCGACCCTCCGGCGAGAACGACGGGTGCGAGCCCGAGAACCGATGATTGGAGCAGCCGAATGGCCCCTGGTTTCCGTGCCCCGGTCGCGATGGCAGCCGGTCTGGCGGTCGCCTTCGGACCGGTAGCGGGCATCGCACAGGCCGACCCGCCCGCGGCCGTCGTAGCCGATCCCGCCCTGCATCTGCGGGGGGTGCAGAACGCCCGGGACATCGGCGGGTACCGCACGGCCGACGGCCGGATCGTGCGCACCGGTCTGGTGTTTCGCACCGGGCAGCTGAACAACGCGACGCCCGAGGATCTGGCCGCGCTGAGCGATCGCCGTGTGCGCTCCGTCCACGACCTGCGCACGGTCTACGAGCGGGCGCTCGGGCCCGACCGCCTGCCCGCCGGCGCGACGGCGCACTGGGCCGACGTGATCGGCCATGCTCCGCCGGAGGTCGTCGCCACCACGCTCACCGGAGGCGATGGACTGTATCGCGCGTTCATCACCGCGCCGGGCGCGAACGAAGCGTTCGCGTCGGTGCTGCGCGACATCACCGGCGCCGACGGGGCGGTGCTGTTCCACTGCACCGCGGGCAAGGATCGCACCGGCTGGACGGCGGCGGTGCTGCTCACCCTGCTCGGAGTGGATCGGGCCACCGTCACCGAGGACTTCCTGCTGTCCAACCGGTTCCGCAACGCGAGCCAGGACGATCCGCTCAACGGTGTCCAGGCATCCTGGCTCGACGCCGCCTTCGACCAAGCCGACCAGACCTATGGCAGTTTCGACGCCTACGTCCGGGACGGACTGAGGCTCACCGGCGGCGATATCGCCGTCCTGCGGGCCCGACTGCTGGGCTGAGAGGTGTCTCGGCCCAACCTTCACTTCGGCGGTCCCGGGGCGTGGCGTGCACTACGATCCCCGCATGGCGAAGTTTGAGACATGGGACGGCCTGGAACTCAATTACCGGGTCTGGGAGGGCGAGGGCGTCCCGGTCGTGCTGCAGCACGGGGTGGTCGCGGACACCAACGCGAACTGGATGAGCACCGGCGTGGTCGGGGCCCTGCAAGCCGCCGGGCGCACCGTGGTCTCCCTGGACGCGCGGGGCCACGGTCGCTCCGGCAAGCCGCACGAGGCGGCGCGGTACTCGTGGCAGACCATGGCGCGTGACGTGCGCGCGCTCTACGACGAGCTGGGCTTCGACGAAGTCGCGCAGGTCGGATACTCGATGGGCGGAGTGATCTCGCTGATGGTGGCCGCGACCGACCAGCGGGTGCGGCGGCTGGCCGTCGGCGGCATCGGTTCTGGCGTGCTGGACTGCGGCGGCGTCGACCGCCGCGTGATCGACCTGCCCGACCTGCAGGCCGCGATGACCGGGGACGGCGCGGGCGCGTCGCCGACCGCGAAGATGTTCCGGGTGCTGGCCGACGCGGTGGGGGCCGACGTGGACGCCATCCAGGCGGTGGCGACGGGTCTCGACGACCGTCCCATCGAGACACTGGCGGACGTCACCGTGCCCGCACTGGTGCTGGCGGGCGCCGACGACCCGTTCGCCGCCGAACCCGAGCGCCTCGCCGCGGCGCTGCCGAACGGCGCGCTCGCCGTGGTGCCCGGCGATCACCTGATGGCGGTGGTGAACCCCGCGTTCCACACCGCGCTCGTGGATTTCCTGCGCTGAGCCGGAACTAGAAGACCAGCCGCAGCACGTAGTCGCGATGCACCTGGTTGCCGACGGCGAATGTCCTGGTGCCCACCTCGGCGAAGCCGTGCTTCGCGTAGAAGCGCCGGGCGCGCGCGTTCTCCTGGTTGACGCCGAGCCAGACGCCGGGATGCCCCTCGGCACGCGCCCAGTCCAGCGCGGCCTGCATCAGTGCGGTGGAGACCCCCGTGCCGTGATGGCCGGGCAGCACGTACATCTTGCTGATCTCCACCATCGGGTGCAGCCCGACCGATGCCACCACCGCCGGGTCGGCCGGGCCGCCCGTGACCAGCATCGCGTACCCGACGATCTCGTCGTCCGCGACGGCTTTGAGCACGATCCTGGCCGGGTCGTTGAGGTATTCGCCGAAGCGTTCGCCCGACAGCGCTTCGCCGACGAAGACATCGATATCGTCGGGCGTCGCCTCGGGCGGACACGCGAGCGGAAAGGTCGCAGCCGCGACGTCGCTGAGTGCTTCCGCGTCCCACAGCCCGGCCCGGTCGACGATGACTGGGAGGTTGCTCATACCTCCATCAGAGCACATGACCAGACGAGAATGTCACTTCACAATCCGGTGGCCGGACTGCAGGACTTCGCGTGGTGCCGTACCGAGCGTCCGGTGCCGGTGGTCGCTTTCCACGGCACCGCGGACCCGATCGTCGCCTACACCGGCGGCACGGGTCCCAACGCCCGGTTCCCGCCTGCCCCGGACGGCTCGGGTTCGGTCGTGCGGCCGGACGCCGGAACGGGCCGCCCGGTGATCACCGGGCCGGGTCCGCAGAGCATTCCGGCGCAGGCGGCGGCATGGGCGCGCCGGAACGGCTGCGGACCCGACCCCGTCGGGCGGCAGATCGCCTCCGACGTCACGCTGTCGAGCTATCCGTGCCCCGCTGGAAGCGCCGTCGAGTTCTACTCGATCATCGACGGCGGGCACACGTGGCCGGGCAATCCGTCCGTGGTGTCGCCCGTGCCGTTGGTCGGCGCCACCACCGCGTCGATCAGCGCCGACGAGATCATGTGGGACTTCTTCCTGGCTCATCCGCTGGAAGGTCCCGTGCACCGCTGAGCGTCACGCGGAACCCACCCGCGGCCACCCGATCAGCACCGACGGCGCCCGCCACGGCCTACCCCGCGCCGGACTCGGTCGGCTGGTCCAGCGTCTGCGGGCGGGGAGGGGTAGGCGCGCTCGCGACGCGCTGGGAGTGGAAGACGCGGGACAGGGCGATCAAAGCCACGGCGAACAGCAGCGGGATCACGAAGCCCGCGCGGTGCCCGGCACTCGCCGCGACCGCACCGACCACGCCGCCGCCCAGCAGGGTCCCCGCATAGTTGAACAGGTTGAGACGCGCGATCAGTGCGTCGAGTTCCCGCCCCGTCGCCAGTTGCCCGGCCGCGCTGAAGCACAACGGGGCGATCACGGGCAGCCCGGCACCCGCCACGAGGAAGCCCGCGATCGCGACAGCCGGACTCGGCGCGGCCACCACGAGCGCCAGGCCGAAAACCCCCATGCCCGCCGCGGTCCGCACCACCTTGCGCGGACCGAAACGGCGCACCAGCGCATCGCCCGCGATTCTGGCGACCAGCGACGTCCCCTGATACGCCGCGAAGGCGAGTGCCGCGGTCGCCGAACCGGCGAGCAGGTCGTCGGTGAGGTACAGGGCCGACCAGTTGCCCACCGCCAGGTCGACGGCGAAGACGAACGCCGCCGCGATCCCGAGTGCGAGATACGCGCGCAACGCGACGGCCGGCCCGGGTGCGGCGGTCTCGATGGGACTGGTCTCCGCGTCCCGCGCGCCGAGCAGCCCCGGCCCCAGCGCCCAGCCGAGCAGTAGCACGATCGCCGCTGCGACGAGCAGCGATTCCCGCAGCGTCACCTCCAGCGCCTCACACCCCGAGACGAACAGCGCCCCGGCAATGGTTCCGGCGCTCCACGCGGCGTAGAACGACGACAGGATGAACGTCCCGTACCCGTGCTGGATGAACACCGCCTGCATGTTGGTGCCGGCGTCGACGATCCCCACCGCCGTCCCGTAGCAGCCGAGCGCTGCCACCAGCAGGGCCGTGTTCGGGGCGAACGCCGCCGCCGAGCCGGTGACGGCCACGAGCAGCAGCCCGATCCGCACCGCCGCGCGGCTGGACCAGCGCAGCGCCAGCCGCTCCGCCAGCACGCTGCCGCCGCCCGCCAGCAGCGAGATCAGCACCACCGAGACGGCGATCACCCCGTCCGAAAGGCCGAAATGCTCCTTCTGCTGCGGCAATTCGGTCAGCACGACGGCGAGGAAGAAGCCCTGCGAACCGAACGCGAACGAGTTCGCGATCCGGGCGCGCCGCAGGCCGGGCGCGATCGAACTCATGGGCGCAGGGTAGCCGGGCAGTGGCGACGGCGCGCGGTGACCCCGGCCGGGCGATCGGCCACGGTGATCGGACGGCACGTCCGGGCGCGCGGCCTGGCCGCCGCCGGTGATCGGTGTCACTATCGAAGGGCCGCAACAACACTCGCGAACCGAGGGGGAACCGACCGGATGAGAGAGCTGCCCGCGGACTTCTTTCACACCCCGCATGCCTTCTACCAGCAGTTGCGCGCCGAGGGGCCGGTGCACCGGATCCGCTTGCGTACCGGCGTTCGCGCCTGGCTGGTGGTCGACTACGACGCCGCCAAGCAGGTACTGCGCCATCCCGACGTCCGCAAGGACCCGCGCACTCCGGTGGGCGCTCACGCACGGCGATCAGCCTCGGGCGACAGCGGCGTCACCGCGGTCAACCAGCGCCTGAGCCACCATCTGCTCAACGCCGACCCGCCGCGGCACTCGCGGCTGCGCAAACTCGTCACCCCGGCGTTCGCACCCGCGCGAACAGAGGCCCTCGCGGAACGGATCGTGGCGATCGCGGAGGATTTGCTCGCCGCGATGGATCGCACCGCGGGCGCAGGGCCCGTCGACCTGCTCGCGGAGTACGCCTTCCCGCTGCCCATCACCGTCATCTGCGAACTGCTCGGCGTGCCGGTCGAGGATCGCGCGCGGTTCCGGGAGTGGTCGGCGGCCGTGGTGGACAGTCCCATGTCCACCCCGGAGGGTATGCGCACCGCGACCGACGCCATCGTCGACTACTTCGATGGGCTGATCGCCCGTCGGCGCGCGGAGTGTCCGGGCGAGGATCTGATCTCGCAGCTGCTGCTCGTCACCGAGGAGGGGGACCGGCTCAGCCCCGACGAGCTGATCTCCATGGCCTTCCTGATCCTGGTGGCCGGTCACGAGACCACGGTGAACCTGATCGGCAACAGCGTGCTGGAACTTCTGGCCGATCCGTCCCGCTATCAGGCCCTGCGCGAGGACCCAGCGGGCGTCGCACCGCTGGTGGAGGAGATGCTGCGCTACAACGGACCGGTCAATGTGGCCACCCTGCGGTACACCACCGCGCCGGTGCGGCTGGGTGACAGCGTCATCCCGGCAGGGGAGCTGGTGCTGGTCTCGGTGGCCTCGGCCAATCACGATGAACAGCACTTCACCGCGCCCGGGGCATTCGACCCGGATCGCGGCGCGAACGGTCACCTGGCCTTCGGCCACGGCATCCACTACTGCCTCGGGGCGGGTCTGGCCCGGCTCGAGGCCCGCGTCGCGCTGACCAGCCTGGTGCGGCACTATCCGCTGCTGCGGCCTGCCTTCGACGACGTGGACCTGCGGTGGCGGGAGAGCATCCTGATCCGCGGGCTGCTCGAGCTTCCCGTCGTTGCGGTGAGTGCGCCCGCAGTACGCTGAGGAGCGGATTCGGTCGACCGACTTTGCTGCGCGCCGCAGGCGACGTAGTCTCCTGCGCATGACAAGCGGAAGCCGCATCGGGATCGTCGGTGCGGGTATCGCAGGTCTCGCCTGCGCGAAAGTGCTGAAACAGGAGGGTTTTCCGGTCGAGATTTTCGACCGCGCACCCGATATCGGTGGCGTGTGGAGCGCGACCCGGCGATACCCGGGACTGCAAACGCAGAACTCCAAGGACACGTATCACTTCTCCGACTTCCCCATGCCCGCCGACTACCCGCGCGTCCTCGACGGGCCGCACATGCAGGCCTATCTGGCCGCCTACGCCGAGCACTTCGGGCTGACCGAGCACCTGCGGTTGCGCACCGATGTGGTGGCCGCCGATCCGGTGGACAGCGGCTGGTTGCTGGAAATTCGCGACGAGAGCGGAATTCATCGGGCTTCGTGCGACCACCTGGTGATCGCCAACGGCATCTTCAGCGACCCGGCGATGCCGGAGTATCGCGGCGCGGACTGGTTCCGCGCGGCGGGCGGTCGCCTGTGCCACTCCTCGGAGTTCACCGATTTGGAGTCGGTGCGCGGCAAGTCGGTCGTCGTGGTTGGTTACGGCAAGTCCGCCTGCGACATCGCCACCGCGGTCAGCGAGGTCGCTGCCTCCACCTCGGTGGTGGCCCGGCGGCTGCTGTGGAAGATGCCGCGCAAGCTGGCCCGGGTGATCGACTACGAACGGCTGATGCTGACTCGCTTCGGTGAGGCGCACTTCCATTACCTGCGACCGCGCTGGATGGACCGGTTCCTGGACGGACCAGGGGAATCGGTGCGAATCAGCAACTTCGACCTGATCCAGGAGCTGGTCACCAAGCACTCCCACCTGCGCGAACTCGGTCTGGTGCCCGGCGGGCGGTTCGAGGAGATCGCCGACAGCACCGTCAGCCTGGTGAGCGAGGGCTTCTACGAGCAGGTGGCCAACGGGCGCATCACGGTGCACCGGGACACGACGATCACCGAGATGGGCGGCGGTCCGAAGGCGGCGCCGGGGATCCGGCTGTCCACCGGGCAGGTGCTGCAGGCCGATGTCGTGATCTGCGCGACCGGGTTCCAGCAGCGCGTGCCCTTCCTCACGCCGTATATCCAGCGCAGGCTCACCGACGAGCACGGTAACTTCCGCCTGCACCGTCAGATCCTGCCGCTCGAGGTCCCCAACCTGACCTTCGCCGGCTACAACTCGTCGGTCATCAGCACGCTGAACGCCGAGGTCGCCGCGCACTGGACCGCCGCGCTGCTCACGGGCGGGCTCGATCTGCCGCCCGCCGAGAAACTCGACGAGCAGATCGACGCCCGCCTGCGCTGGATGGAGGAACGTACGCCCGGCCACCACGCACACGGCACGGCGGTCGTCCCGTTCTCCATCCAGAATATCGACGAGATGCTCGGCGACCTGAAGTTCCGTCTGCCCCTGCACACGCGTCTGGCGCAGGTGTTCCGCCGGATCAAGCCGGAGTCCTACCGGGGACTGGCCACCCGCCGCAAGCCGGGTCGGGGACCGGTGGCACCGCCGACCACCCCGATCGAGGCGGAACTGCTTCCCTACGAGGGCGGCGGCGGCCGGGTCGGCCGCTAGGCCTCCGTTGCCCCGGCCAGGCGGCGATCCGCCCTGTGATGGGGTATGTGGCGCGGGAGTGATCCGGCGCGCCGGTTCCGGTTCTCTCGTGCGACGCGGTAGGCGGCGGGCAGATCGGCGCCCCACGCGAAGCGACTGCTCCGGTCGCCGGTCAGCGGAGGGGTGTGTGCGCACAATTGCATCGACTGCCGAACTCGGGCGTCGCCCGACGAAATCGTGCCGGGGCGTCCGGCAAGTTGCGGGGCTCGGTGCGAACAGCCGTTTCCGACGTCGTCGCCCAAGCGGCCCATAGCCGACGTGCGTAGTGCATATCCGGAGGTCATCGGGCATATGAACACGAGGGAGGGCGTTATGGCGTGTTCGATCGTGGACGATTCGACCGACGACTGTCCGGAGTTGCCGCCGGTGTGCGACTCGCCCCCGCTTGTCGCCCGCGCAATACCGGGGCCCGCTGTTTGCGTTGGCGATAATCCAAGGGTGGAAGCGCTGGACATGAATCTCCTCGTGGCCCTCGACGCACTGCTGGACACCCATAGCGTCACCCTGGCCGCGCAGCGCCTACACACCTCGCCGCCCGCGATGAGCCGGACGCTGGCCAGATTGCGCGGCGTGCTCGGCGACCCGTTGCTCGTACGCGCGGGTCGCAACCTGGTGCCGACACCACGGGCACTGGAATTGCGCTACGAGGTCAGCACGCTGGTCGAACAGGGACGCGCGCTGCTGACACCGCGCGACGACCTCGACCCCGCGGCGCTGCGCCGGACGTTCGCCGTGCAGGCGGGCGACATGGTGCTCACCGAACTGGCGGGGCCCCTGCTGTCGGCCGTGCGCGCCCAGGCGCCGGGCGTCACACTGCGCTTTCTGTCCGACACCCTGGAGGGCACCGCCGCGTTGCGCGACGGACGTGTCGATCTCGAAGTCGGAGTGATCGACCACACCGACCCGGAGACCACCGTGCGCAGAGTGCTCACCGACCGCGTGATCGGGGTCGCCGCCGCCGACCATCCCCTGGTCACCGATCGCGTCACCGTCGCCGCGTACGCCGCCGCACCGCATCTGAGCATTTCGCGCAACGGCCGGTCGCACGGCCCGATCGACGACCGTCTCGCCCTGCACGGCCGCACCCGGCGAGTGGTCGCCACCGTGCCGACATTGACCAGCGCGCTGTTCGCGGTGCGCGGTACCGACCTGGTCTGCTCCGCGCCCGCCATGCTGAGCGCCGCCACGTTACCGGCGATCGGATTGGGCGCGTTCGAGATACCGCTGCCGCTGCCGGAGGCCGCGATCGGGATGGCGTGGCATCCGCGCAACACCGCCGACGGAGGGCATCGCTGGCTGCGCGATCTCGTCCAGGAGATCCTGCTGCGTTCGGCGGGCGCGGCGCGTCCGCCGAAGCGGCGGCGCGTCAGAGTGGCTCAGGACACCGGCGGCGGGCTGGAGAGCCGATAGTCGGCCGGCCTGCGCTGCGCTTCGGTGCGCTCGGAGGGATAGCCGTTCGACGTCGAGTCGAACAGGTCGGAGCGTCCCAGCGGGGCCGCGGCCGTGCGCTTGAGCTCGTCCAGCATGGCTTGCAGCTTGTCCACGTGGGTGTTCTCGACCGCTGTCCGGTCGTCCTCACCGGCGCGGTGCGCACCGGTGAGTCCGGTGCCCGGTGTCGCCCCGTTCTCCGATCCGCTGTGCTGCGTGCTCGGGGTGGACGCGACGATGCTCTCGTACGCGGCGTTCTCGGTGGGGGAGTAGGAGGCCGTCGAGGTGGCGGGCTCGCGCGTCTCCCGCTGACCGGTACTCGGATCGCGCGGTGCCGGCGGGGTGAAAGTCGACACGGGTTCCCGCGGTGTCGGCGTGGTGAAAGCGGGCTCACGCGAGGGCGGGGCGGTGAAGTTCGACGCCGGCTCGCGGGGTGCGGTGAAGCTCTGGCCGGAGGAGACGTTCGGATCCAGCGCGGTGAGTGTGGGCTCGCGCGGCGGTGTGAAACCCGTCTGCGCGGCGGAATTCGGCTCGGGCGCCGCGTGCACCGGCTCCCTGGGTGTGCTCTGCGGTCGCGCGCCGTTGCGGGAAACGGGCGCTTCGCCGGCATCGCTCTTTCGCGCCGCGGGTTCGGCGCCGCCGTGCTCCGCCTTGCGTGGGTTCGCCCGTCCGGCGGCCGCCCGGGGAAGCGAGCCTGCCGGGCGCTGCGCCGCCGTCCGATCCTCCGGAGCCGGGTCGTCGCCGGATTCCAGGAGCTGCACCCTGGCGTCGAGAACCGAGATATCCTGTGCGGCACGGAAAGCCCACGCCTCGAGTTTGGCCAACCGCCCCTCGGCGGTCGGTTCGCTCACCACGGTCTGCGCGCCATCGATCCGGGCCGCCACCGCGTCCAGCTTCTCGCTGACCTCTCGGAGAGCCGACGCGATACTCGACAACATCGCGCCGATCGACTCGCCGGTCTGCTGACCGTGCTCCATCCAGTACCTACTTCCCCGTATCGGCCCAGCTCGCACTCGGCCGGACGATTCTATCCGCCCAGTTGGACATCCGCGGCTCGCGAAGTATCGGCGGCGCACCGATCCATGACCTGATCGAAGCAGCCTAGGCCCCCGGAATTACCCCCCTGCAGGCGGATTACGCGGCGACCCGGTTTGTCCGGAAACCGGCCGACGCATCTGATCGGTCATTATCCGCCTGATCCGCGCCCTCCGCGACTCCGCGCTCCGGCCCTCCGCGGTGAGCTGCGTTACGCGGGCCGCGAGTTCGCCCGGATGCCGGGCGGCCGGCGCGTCATGGGATGGCGGCAACTGTCAATTCGCCGATACCGGACTGCCCGGGTGCGGGCCCGTGGCATGATGAAAATCCTTGTGCCACAGAAGCAACGCCAATTCCGCTGATCGGTCACCTGCGCGGCACACCCGAGCGCGGGGTGAACGGGGCTGGCGAGGTAGCCGAGTCTGACGCACTCTTGATCTATGGCGTAGGTCGCCGGGCCTGCGGTGGTTTGTGCAGGGGAGTGGTCGCGTGAGAACGAAGCAGCGGGCGGAGATCGCCTGCGGGCGCCGGGCGATGCTCGCCGAGTTGGGTATCGGAGAGGCTTCCGGCCGTACGCGTGGGTCGAAGGCAGGTTACGCTTGCGGGTGCCCGGAATGCGCCGCCGCCCAGTGGGATATGCGGCGGCTCAAGTACTGGTTGTGCGGCAGGCTGCTCGCCTACGGGGCCGACGAAGCCGAGGTGGATCGGCGCATCGGCACATTGCCGGTGGACGTGTACTGGCGCAAGGGCGACCGGGTGTACGCGATCGAGGTGCGCAGCGGCCCGCTGGAGCGGGGCCTCGCCCAGGAGCACACCGAGCGGCTGCGCGCCGCCGGCTGCACGGATGTGCTGTGGCTGTGCCCGCCCGGCTACTGGGTACCGTATCTGCACGCCCTCGGCATCGCCGACTTCGCGCCCGCCGCCTGTGATTACCGCGCGGTCACCGGTGTCCTGGACACCGAGCACGCCATGGCGGCGCCGCGGCGGGAGCCGGTCGAACTGCGCGAGTTCATCGCGGGCTGGGTACGCGGCGAGTACGTCTGGGGTTATCGGGACGAGAGGACAGGAGGCTGGGCCACCGTGACCGACTGGGAATACCACACGAAGACGCAGGCCATGGTCATCGCCCGGCAGCGCCAGGAACTGGTCAACCAGCGCACGGCGCTGGCGGTGACTCGCAAATCATTGCGCGACAGGCAGAAACACCTGCTGAAGCTGACGACGCGACTGGAACGCGCGGAGCTGGCCGCCCAGAAACAGGCCGACGCCCTCGCCACCGCCCAGCGCACGATCGCCGATCACGATCGACTCGACAAGGCGTTGCGCAACACGATCGCCAATCTCGAGGTGACCATCGGCCGCTGGCAGCTGATCACGATCTGCGCGATGCTGCTGATCGTCACGTTCCTGGCGGCGGCGATGGTGGTGCGCTGAGCCGGAAGGGCGCCCGCTCCCACCGCCATTCGTGGCGCAGCACCAGCGCGAGGAAGTCCAGCAGTTCCAGGCCGCTCCTCGCACGCACCTCGCGGAGCGCGGCCCAGTGCACGGTGCCGCGCTCGACGAGGTCGCGCAGCATCCGCTCGCTGGTGGCGTCGACGGGGCGTGCGCGCAGATCGGGAACGCCGATACGGCTGCCGGTCCAGACCAGCCAGCCCCAGCCGTTGGCGTGCGCGTGTGCTCGACCGGCGGCGGCCTTCACCCGGTTGACGTGGAAGCCGACGTGCCCGAGCGCGGCGACGTCGATCAAGACCGTGCGGCCGTCGGTGAGCCGGGCGACGATGCTGGGATAGTGCACCCGTTCCGCGCCGTCGAGGTCGTAGACGACCGCCGCGGGTTGCTCCTGAAAAGTCTCGACCAGATCGCTGGCATTGAGGATCCAGAGCAGCCTGGCCTCCAAACCGGAGTCGAACGGCACGTCGCGACCGACCTTGTCCAGGTAGAAGCGCCCGCGGCCGTCGTCGTCGCTGTCCACGGTGCGCGCGGAGACGGTGGGGACCGCGGCCGCGGCGCCTGCGCGAGGCCAATCGACTTGGCTCAACCAAGGATTCAGTTGGCTCGTCGCCCGCGGTTGGGCATCGTGCAGCTTCGCCAGGCGCCGATTGGTCTTCTTCTGCCAGGCGGCGATGCGCTGAGTGACGAACCCGGCGATCCGCTTGGCGTCCTCGGCCGCGTGCCCGGCCAGCCGCAGCTTCAGGTACGACAGCTCGGTCGCGGCGATGTCGGTGTCGGTCGCGTACGTCTCCACCAGGAGCGCGCGCACCAGCTGCCGGTCCCTGGCGTCGAGCGGATAGCGCGCGGACAGGACCGCGGCGGCCTGATGGCCGGACAGTTGCGCCATCCGGATCATCTGCCCGACCGCTTTGGTGTGCAGTTGCCGCACCCGATCGCGGGAAAGGTCGTAGCGGGCGCCGATCCGGGCCAGCGTCTCCGGTTTCTCCCCACCCACCCCGAGCCGAGCCGTCAGCAGGTCACCGTCCTTGGCCCTGTGGTCGGCGCGCAAAGCGATCAACTCGCCGAGCACCTCGTTGACCTCTTCGAGTTCGAACGAGATGTCATCTCGCAGATCGAGCGATTCGGGATCGTCGTCGTCCGGCGCCGCTCCTTGCGCGACCTCCGCACTGATCGTCACGCGACAACCCCCTGACTAGGCTCCGGCACTGTGCGCCACAGCGTATCCCCACCCACCGACACCGGACCCCAGCCGCGAGCAGTCGCAAAGATATGCTCACCACCACGATCAGCACCAACATGGGTATGACTGCGACCCCAAGGCGCGTTCGGCGGGCACAAACGAGAACAGACCCGGTGGAAACCGGGTCTGATCTGGTGAGACGGTGGTGCGCGATACTGGGATTGAACCAGTGACCTCTTCCGTGTCAGGGAAGCGCTCTCCCGCTGAGCTAATCGCGCGAGGTGGAGACGGGAATCGAACCCGTGTGCACGGCTTTGCAGGCCGTTGCCTCACCACTCGGCCACTCCACCGCGCAAAGGGGGACGGCGTTATGTTGCCTGGCCCTACCTCTCGAGCGGATGACGGGATTCGAACCCGCGACCCTCACCTTGGCAAGGTGATGCGCTACCAGCTGCGCTACATCCGCATTCTGCCTCCCCGGGGCTCGTTTCCGGCCTCCGTGGTGCGAGACAGAACATTAGCGGACGCTCGGTGAAAGGTACAAATCCGCTGGTAGAACGGCGGAAATCCAGAAGTTGAATGGTGTGACGCCGGTGGCGGGTGTGGTGGATGAGGGAGGGGAGGCTCCGGTCGTCGCTTCCGGCGGTGCGGACGTCGAGCCGGCGACCGGTCGCGACCGCATAGAGGCGAAGCGTTCGGCTGGGCAGGGAGGGCTACCAGGGAGTGGAGGTTCCGCCGAGCCGTCCCTGTCCGGATGGCGATTTGGTGAACCGCCGGTGGCGCGTGCTAATGTTTCGTCTCGTCCGGAGGGCACCCCGAGCCGCCGGAAAAATATCAGGTCTCATAGCTCAGCGGGAGAGCGTCCGCCTCACACGCGGAAGGTCGCTGGTTCGATCCCAGCTGGGACCACTTCGATATGCGAGACCGGTGCACCCGCTGCCCGGTCTTCTTTCTTTTCCGCGCCAGGTGTGCCCACTGGGTCGGCGCGCGGGCATGTCCCCTCGGGCGCTCGGCCTCGGAACCAGCCTCTGTTGCGCTGTGACCTGAGTCACATTATGGTAGCGGTTGCCGTCATCGCGACCGGAAACCTTTTCACAGGCTTTGGGAAGTCTTTACTATTGTCGCGACCGCCGTGTCAGGGGTCGTGCTCCACCGACGGGGACGGCCCGAGCTTCGCCCGCCGCTCGCCTTCGATGCCAAGAACATGTTTGACCGATGAACCGGGACCACCACCCGGCGAAGGAGAAAATATGTCCACCGACACCGATTCCGCACCCCGGACGTCGCCGCACGCGCACATGGCCGATCGGCTGACCCGGATCGCCCGGAACGATCTACCCGCTTCGATCGTGGTTTTCCTTGTCGCCCTTCCTCTTTCGCTCGGCGTGGCGGTGGCCGCAGGCGCTCCGGTCGCCGCGGGCCTGATCGCGGCCGTGGTCGGCGGAGTGGTGGCGGGGCTCCTCGGCGGTTCCTCGATCCAGGTCAGCGGGCCCACCGCGAGCCTCACCGTGGTCGTCGCCGAGAGCGTGCACCATTTCGGCTGGGCCGCAACGTGCTTCATCACCGTCGGCGCGGGCGTGCTGCAGATACTCTTCGGGCTGAGCCGGGTCGCGCGCGCCGCGCTGGCCATCGCCCCGGTGGTCGTGCACGGCATGCTGGCGGGCATCGGTGTGGTGATCGCGCTGCAACAGGTGCACGTACTGCTCGGCGGGAACTCGCTGAGTTCGTCGTTCGCCGCGCTGGCCGCCCTACCGCAACAGTTGACGTCGGTGCGTACGGGCGACCTGTGCGTCGGGCTCGTCGTGATCGTCATCCTGATCGCCTGGCGATTCGTGCCGCCGCGGGTGCGCCTGATCCCCGGACCGCTCGTCGCCGTGGTCACCGCCACGCTGCTGGCGCTCGTCCTGCCCACGCACGTCGAGCGGGTCGTGCTGAACGGCTCGTTGCTGGACTCCCTGGGCCTGCCCGCCGTCCCCTCCGGCGGCACGACCGCCGTCATCACGACGATGGTGACGATCGCGCTCATCGCCAGCGTCGAGAGCCTGCTGTCGGCCGTCGCGGTGGACAAGATGCGGCCGGGCCACCGCACCGACTTCGACCGGGAGCTGATCGGGCAGGGGTCGGCGAACGTCGTGTCCGGCCTGCTCGGCGGCCTGCCGATCGCGGCCGTCATCGTGCGCAGCATCACCAACGCGAACGCGGGCGCCCGCAGCCGGGCGTCGACCGTGCTGCACGGAGTCTGGATCCTGCTGTTCGCGGTGGCGCTGGCCGGGCTCGTACGGCAGATCCCGACCGCCGCGCTGGCCGGACTGCTCATCTTCGTGGGCGCGCAACTGATCAAACTCGCGCATATCCGGCTGGCCAAGCGAGCGGGCGAGATGTACGTGTACCTGGCGACGGTGCTGGGCGTGGTTTTCCTGAATCTGTTGCAGGGCATGGTGATCGGTCTGGTGCTCGCGTTCGCGCTGCTGCTGTGGCGGGTGGTGCGCGTGACGATCGTGGCGGCCCCCGTCCCCGGCTCGCGACGGTGGGTGGTCAGCATCGATGGCACGTGCACCTTCTTGGCCTTGCCGAAGCTGACCGCGGAACTGGCGAAGGTTCCGGCGGGCGCGGACGTGACCGTCGAGATGACCGTCGATTTCCTGGACCATGCCACGCACGAGTTCCTCACCGAATGGGCTCGTGAGCGTGAATCCGGTGCCGCGACGGTGGAATTCGCCGAACTGGGCAGCGCGCGGATGGCCACCGCCTTGGCCGGACCTCCCGAGCGCAGGCACGTGCGCCAGGTCATCGACCAGGTGATCGGGCCGTGGCGGCGCTCGGGCAACGGGGAGGACCGCATCGCGGCGGGCATCGCCGCCTATCACCGCGGCCACGCCCACGTGCTGCGCCCGCATCTGGACAAGCTGCGCCATCGGCACGACGCCGACTCGTTCTTCCTGACCTGCGCGGACGCGCGGATCGTGCCGAACGTCATCACGAACAGCGGACCGGGCGACCTGTTCACCGTGCGCAACGTGGGCAACCTGGTGCCGGTGCGCGGTGGGGACGTCTCGGTGGAGGCGGCCCTGATCTACGCGTTGGAGCGGCTGGACGTGCGCGCGGTCGTGGTATGCGGTCATTCCGGCTGCGGTGCGATGGAGGCGCTGCACCGCGAGGTACGTGCCGGGACCGGTCTCGGCGACTGGCTCGCGCATGCGCGCCCGAGCCTGGAGCGCTACCGGCTGGGGCATCCGGTAGCCGCCGCCGCGGCCGTCGCGGGGTTCGGCGAGGTGGATCAGCTGGGCATGGTGAACGTCGCGGTGCAGCTGGAGACGCTGCACGCGCACCCGGTCGTGCGCCGGGGGATCGAGGAGCGGGGCGTAGCGGTGTCGGGGTTGTTCTTCGATCTCGCCACGGCCCGCGTGATCGAGGTCATGGTCGACGGCATCGCGGAGTTCGGCGACCAGGAGAGGCGGATCGCTGCGGAGCCGGTCTGACCAGGCGATGTGCGGTGCGTCACGGTGATAACGACGAGAGGACAGTGGGGAACTACACACAATCGGCGAACTTCTCAGGCTTTGCTAAGTCTTTACCAATACACTTGTCCGTGTTTACATCTCGACTCATCGCTGTGTCGGGACTGCTTCACCGCGAGATGCCGGTTCGCGGTCTTGTGCCCTGCTGGACATGTTGATCGTCAACCGACCTCGGCGAATCAGCCGAGTCGGCGAAGGAGAGTCATGGCTATCGATCACGATTTAGCCCCGCCACCGTCCGTACCCGCACCGGCGGACCCGGGCCGCAGTTCCGGACCACTGTCTGACCGCTTCACCGAGATCCTCCGCCACGATGTACCCGCCTCGATCGTGGTTTTCCTTGTCGCGCTACCACTTTCGCTGGGAATCGCGATCGCCTCCGGAGCCCCCGTCGCCGCCGGGCTCATCGCCGCCGTGATCGGCGGTATCGTCGCCGGAACGCTCGGCGGGTCGGTCCTGCAGGTGAGCGGCCCCGCCGCGGGCCTCACCGTGGTCGTCGCCGAGACGATCAATCAATTCGGCTGGCGCACCACGTGTTTCATCGTCTTCGCAGCCGGTGTGCTGCAGATCCTGCTCGGGCTCAGCCGGGTGGCCAGAGCGGCGCTCGCCGTGGCGCCCGTGGTGGTGCACGCGATGCTCGCCGGTATCGGCATCACGATCGCCCTGCAGCAGATCCATGTGCTGCTCGGCGGTTCCTCGCACAGTTCGGCTTGGCGCAACATCACCGAGCTGCCCGGGCAGCTGTTGTCCCTGCACGGCGGCGGCGCGCTGATCGGCGCGGTGGTGATCGCCATCATGCTCGGCTGGAAATACCTGCCCGCCAGGGTGCGCGTGGTGCCGGGCCCATTGGTCGCGGTGCTCGTGGGCACGGCGTTGTCGCTGGTGTTGCCGCTGAATGCCGAGCGCATCGTGCTCAACGGCTCGCTGTTCGACGCCATCGGCCTGCCCGCGCTGCCCAGCGGCGATTGGTCGGGTCTGGCTCTGGCCGTCCTCACCATCGCCCTGATCGCCAGCGTGGAGAGCCTGCTGTCCGCGGTGGCCGTGGACAAGATGCACTCGCGCAAGCGCACCGACTTCGATCGGGAGCTGATCGGCCAGGGTTCGGCGAATGTGCTGTCCGGCCTGCTCGGCGGACTGCCGGTCACCGGCGTGATCGTGCGGAGCGCCACCAACGTGCAGGCGGGAGCGCACAGCCGCGCCTCCGCGATCCTGCACGGCGTCTGGCTGCTGGTGTTCTCCGTGGCGCTGGTGTCCGTGGTGGAGCAGATCCCGAAGGCCGCGCTGGCCGGTCTGCTCATCGTGATCGGCACCCAGCTGGTCAAGCTGGCCCACATCAAACTGGCCCGGCGCACCGGTGACCTGCTGGTCTACGCCGTGACGGTGCTCGGTGTGGTGTTCCTGAACCTGCTGGAGGGCGTGCTGATCGGCCTCGGCCTGGCCTTCGGGCTGCTGCTGTGGCGGGTCGTCCGGGTGGCGGTCAGGGCCGAGCAGGTCCCCGGTACGCAGCGCTGGCTCTTCGCCATCGACGGCTCGGCCACCTTCCTCGCATTGCCGAAGCTGTCGGCACAGTTCGCGAAGATCCCCCCGGGAGCCGACGTCACGGTGGAGATGACCGTCGACTTCCTCGATCACGCGGCGTTCGAGGCCATCGAGGAGTTCGCCCGCCAGCAGGTGAACAGCGGAGGCAGCGTCGATTTCGTGGAGATCGGCGGAGCCAGGATGGTCCACGCGGGCGCGCAACCGCCCGCGCGGAGCTTCGCGCGCTCGGTCTGGGACGACATCCTCGGCCCCTGGCGACGCGACGAACGGCACGAGAATCCGGTCGCGGCCGGCGTCGCGGCCTACCACCGCAGCCACGCGCACGTGGTCCGGCCGCACCTGGACGAGCTGCGCGACAAGCAGGACCCGGATTCGTTCTTCCTGACCTGCTCGGACTCGCGGATCGTGCCGAACATCATCACCAACAGCGGACCGGGCGACCTGTTCACCGTGCGCAACGTGGGCAACCTCGCGCCCGCCGAGGGTGACGCTTCGGTCGAGGCGGCACTGGTGTTCGCGCTCGAGCAGTTGAACGTCCGCTCGATCGTGGTCTGCGGGCATTCGTCCTGTGGCGCGATGAAGGCGCTGCACACCGGCGCCGAGGTACCCGGTGTGGACGCCTGGCTCGCGCATGCGCGCCCGAGCCTGGAGCGATACCGCGGGGGCCATCCGGTGGCGGCCGCGGCGCAGGAGGCCGGTTTCGGCGAGGTCGATCAGCTGGCCATGGTGAACGTCGCGGTGCAGCTCGAGTTGCTGCACCGGCACCCGGCGGTGCGCAAGGCGATCGCCGAGCGCGGCGTCACGGTGTCGGGCCTGTTCTTCGACATCGCCAGTGCCCGGGTCGTCGAGGTGACCGAGAACGGCATCGCGCACATCGATGACGCGGGCCATCAGCACACTCCCGAACTCGTGTGATCGACGGGGATGGGTGATCCCGCCCGGGCGCGCCGCCCGGGCGGGATCGCTGTATCCGGCCGTCGAGAACGAATTGGGCATGCCGGATCGCTCGTACCCTGGGAACGTGACCGCAGACCTGGAAACGAGCTCCGACGATCCGACCCGCTGGCGCGCCTTCCGCGCCGGCCTCGAACGACGGCCTAAGCTCTACCTCGTCTACCGGATCGTCGTCGCGGTCGTCGGTGTCGCCGTGCTCGCGGTCGGCGTGCTCGCGATCCCCTATCCCGGTCCCGGCTGGGCGATCGTGTTCGCCGGGCTCGGCATCCTCGCCACCGAATTCGCTTGGGCGCGTAGCGCGTTGTCCTGGTTACGGGACCGGTACCGGCAATTGATGGACTGGTACCGCAAGCAGGGCCGGGCCGTGCAGGCCGTCGGGGCGATCGGCACCGCCGCGTTGGTCGTGGCGACGCTGTGGATATTGGGAACCTTCGGGCTCGTGGGTAGTTGGATCGGAGTCGAATGGGAATGGCTGCGCAGCCCCCTGCAACGGTGACCACCGTTCCGGGGCGCATGCTCACCCAACCGGAATGGCTGGCCGCACGCATCGCGGAGATGGGCCATTCCTGGGGGACAACCTCGCCGCGCATCGCGGGCACGCTGTGGTGGTGCATGGTCGCCTCCGCTCTGGTGGAGCAACTCGCGCGGGCCTACGCGGACGACGAGGACGCCCCCGTCCCCGCGCTGGACCGGCTGGAGTGCGAGGTGCGCCCGGACGGTGGCGTCGAGCGGGTGCGTGTGCGGGCGCAGGATGTTCCCTCCGCCGGCGGAACGACGGCGCTGCGCGACACGCTCGGCGTCGTGATCCCGCCGGTCGCCGAGGTCTCTGGCGCGGGAGTCCCCGCGCTGTGGGCGATCGCCGCCGACGCGATCGGCAACCGCGCGCTGGACGCCGGTTCGCCGGAAGCGGGGGCGCGGCTGGCGGCCGACATCGCGGGCAAACTCCCGGTGCCGCGGTTCGTGGAGATCGGCGGACGCACCTTCGTCCGGCGCATTTCCTGCTGCTTGGTGTTCGAGGTGCCGGGTTGCCAGATGTGCACCAGCTGCCCGAAGCGGCCCGCGGCCGAACGGACCGCACTGCTCGCGGACCTGGCCGCCGAAAACTGAGCAGAGCAACCTGCGCGAGGCGCAAGTGGTTTCCGGCGCCACCCGGCCGGTACGGCCAAAGGCCCGAAGCGGCAGGACAGCGGCGGGACAGTAGCATGGTCGCGCCGGACGAACTCGCGATCGGCCACCATCCAGCGGGCCTCCGCCCGCACACGAGAACGCCAAGGAGAGCGCAGCCGTGACCACCTCAGCCCCCATCAGCCCAGTCACCCTCGTCCGGGTGCCGGGCGGGACGACGGCGGGCGCCGCGGTGCGCGAGGCGGGCCTGCCGACCAAGGGGCCGGAGACCGTCGTGGTCGTCCGGGTGGACGGCGAGCTCAAGGACCTCTCCTGGACCCCGGCCGACGACGTGGACGTGGAGCCGGTCGCGGCGAACACCGCCGAGGGCCGCAACGTCATCCGGCACTCCGCCGCGCATGTGCTCGCCCAGGCCGTGCAGCAGGAGTTCCCCGAGGCCAAGCTGGGCATCGGTCCCTACATCAAGGACGGGTTCTACTACGACTTCCGCGTCGAACGGCCGTTCACCCCGGAGGATCTGGCCAAGCTGGAATCCCGGATGAAGAAGATCGTCAAAGGCGCGCAGCGGTTCTCCCGCCGGGTGGTCGAGATCGAGGACGCCAGGGTCGAACTGGCCGGCGAGCCGTTCAAACTGGAATTGATCAGCGACAAGTCCGGCATCGACGATCCGGAGGTCATGGAGGTCGGCGGCAAAGAGCTGACCATCTACGACAACCTGGATCCGCGCACCGGCGAGCGGATCTGGGGCGACCTGTGCCGCGGTCCGCACATTCCGACCACGAAGTTCATCCCGGCCTTCAAGCTGACCCGCAGTTCGGCCGCCTACTGGCGCGGCGACCAGAGCCGCGAGGACCTGCAGCGCATCTACGGCACCGCGTGGGAATCGCAGGAGGCGCTCGACGAGCACCTGCACCTGCTCGCCGAGGCCGAGCGCCGCGACCACCGCAAGCTCGGCCTGGAGCTGGACCTGTTCAGCTTCCCCGACGAACTCGGCTCCGGCCTTCCGGTGTTCCACCCCAAGGGCGGGATCATCCGCAAGGAGCTGGAGGAGTACTCGCGCCGCAGGCACGTGGCGGCGGGCTACGAGTTCGTCAACACCCCGCACATCACCAAGGGCCACCTGTTCGAGGTCTCCGGCCACCTGGACTGGTACCGCGACGGCATGTTCCCGGCCATGCATTTGGACGCCGAACTCAACGAGGACGGCACCGTCCGCAAGCCCGGCCAGGACTATTACGTCAAGCCGATGAACTGCCCGATGCACAACCTGATCTTCCGCGCGCGCGGCCGGTCGTACCGGGAGCTGCCGCTGCGGCTGTTCGAGTTCGGCTCGGTCTACCGCTACGAGAAGTCCGGCGTGGTGCACGGCCTGACCCGGGTGCGCGGCATGACGCAGGACGACGCGCACATCTACTGCACCAAAGAGCAGATGCACAGCGAACTGACCGACACGCTGCGGTTCGTGCTGGATCTGCTGAAGGACTACGGCCTCGACGACTTCTACCTCGAGCTGTCCACCAAGGACCCGAAGAAGTTCGTCGGTTCCGACGAGATCTGGGAGGAGGCCACCGAGACCTTGTCCAAGGTCGCCTCCGCCTCCGGCCTGGAGTTGGTGCCCGATCCGGGCGGCGCCGCCTTCTACGGCCCCAAGATCTCGGTGCAGGCCAAGGACGCGCTGGGCCGCACCTGGCAGATGTCGACCATCCAGCTGGACTTCAACCTGCCCGAGCGCTTCGACCTGGAATACACCGCCTCCGACGGCACCAAGCAGCGGCCGGTCATGATCCACCGCGCGTTGTTCGGCTCGATCGAGCGCTTCTTCGGTGTGCTCACCGAGCACTACGCGGGCGCGTTCCCGGCCTGGCTCTCGCCGGTGCAGGTCGTCGGCATCCCGGTCGCCGAAACCTTTGCCTCGCATCTGGATCGGGTGATCGAACGGTTGCAGGACGAGGGCATCCGGGCACAGGTGGATCGCAGCGACGACCGGATGCAGAAGAAGATCTTCAACAACACCGCGCAGAAGGTGCCCTTCATGCTGCTGGCCGGTGAGCGCGACGTGACCGCGAACGCCGTGAGCTTCCGCTTCCGCGACGGCACCCAGGTCAACGGCGTACCGGTCGACGACGCGGTGGCCACCATCGTCGCGTGGATCGCCAACCGGGAGAACGCGTCGCCGACGGCCGACGGTTTCGAGATCAAGGGCACGGCATGACCGAGCGGACGGCGCCGGACGGGCTCGCGGATCTGGACGCAACCGCGACCCCGGACGAGCCGGGCAGCATCGTGGACAGCGGCGCGGGCGAACCGGATCGGCTGCTGCGGCTGTGGACGCCGTATCGCATGTCCTACATCGCGGAGGCGGCCACCGGGCCGAAGGATTCGACCGGCCATCCCTTCACCGACATCCCGAAGATGTCCGATGAGGACGGACTGGTCGTCGCGCGAGGTGAACTGGTGTACGCCGTGCTCAACCTGTACCCGTACAACCCGGGGCACATGATGGTCGTGCCGTACCGCAAGGTGGCCAACCTGGAGGACCTCACCGAGGCGGAGAGCGCCGAACTGATGGCCTTCACCCAGCAGGCGATCCGGGTGATGAAGAAGGTGTCCCGGCCGCACGGGTTCAACGTCGGACTCAATCTGGGCGGGGTGGCCGGTGGGTCGCTGGCCGACCACCTGCACCAGCACATCGTGCCGCGCTGGGGCGGCGACGCGAACTTCATCACCGTCATCGGCGGGGCGAAGGTGATGCCGCAACTGCTGCGGGAGACCAGGGCGCTGCTGTCGGCGGCCTGGAAGGAGGCCTAGAGATGAGCGACCGGGTGGATCGGCCGTGCTGAGCTTCTTCGGCCGCGAGACGTTCGCCAAGGCGACGGCTCCGCTGGGCCGGGCGCTGGTCGGCACGGGACTCACGCCCGACGCCGTGACGCTGATCGGCACCACCGCCTCCATCGTCGCCGCGGTCACGCTGTTCCCCACCGGACACCTGTTCTGGGGAACCATGGTGATCTGGTTGTTCGTCATGTTCGACATGCTCGACGGGGCGATGGCCAGGGCGCGCGGCGGCGGCACGAAATACGGCGCGGTGCTGGACGCCACCTGTGACCGGCTGGCCGACGGCGCCATCTTCGCCGGGCTGGCCTGGTGGGCGGTCTTCCACGAACAGCACAAGCCGCTGTTCGCCGCGACGCTCGTCGTCCTGGTGACCTCGCAGGTGATCTCCTATGCCAAGGCGCGCGCGGAGGCCAGCGGGCTGTCCGCGGACGGCGGCATCATCGAGCGGCCGGACCGGCTGATCATCGTGCTGGTGGGCGCCGGATTCACCGGCATCGCCGGCTACTGGGGGATCGAGTGGCTCACCTACGCCGTGCACGCGGCCATGTGGATCCTCGCCGTGCTCAGCATCGTCACCGTCGTTCAGCGGGTGCTGGCCGTGCGCAACTCGCCGGGGGCGCGCACCGTGATTCCGGCCGGGCGGCCGCAGAGCCCGAGCGCGGGAACCGCCGACACCCCGGG
Source organism: Nocardia sp. NPDC041819 (assembly GCF_055590505.1). Lineage (NCBI taxonomy): Bacteria > Bacillati > Actinomycetota > Actinomycetes > Mycobacteriales > Nocardiaceae > Nocardia > Nocardia sp. NPDC041819. Next base: position 855,212 of record NZ_JBVJAP010000001.1, read on the forward strand.
ACTTCCGTCGTGATCTCCCGCCGTGCGGGACGCCGGCCGATCGGCGACGGCGTCCGGGCATTCGCGACGATGGACTACGAACCTGTGGTGGGGGAGCGCGGATGACGATAGCGGAGCAACTCGGCGCCGCCGGATATGTGGCGGGCTGGCGGCTGGTGCGTGCGTTGCCGGAGTCGACGGCGCGGCGCCTGTTCGAGTGGGGCGGGGACCGGGTCGCCCGTCGCGCCAATCGGGAGTTCCACGCCGGCGGCGCGCCGAACCAGTTGCGGCGCAACCTGGCGCGCGTGCTCGGCGTACTGCCCGCCGACGTGCCGGACGAGCTGATCAGCGCCAGCATGCGGTCGTACGCGCGGTATTGGCGGGAAGCATTCCGACTGCCCGGGATGGATCATGCCGCGATCGACTACTTCGTCGCGGGGCTGCAATACCTGGACGCCGCACTCGAGCGGGGCCGAGGCGTGATTTTCGTGCTGCCACATTCCGGCAATTGGGACATGGCGGGCGTCTGGCTGGTGCAGCACTACGGCGGCTTATCCACCGTGACCGAGCGGTTGAAGCCGGAATCGCTGTTCGAGCGGTTCGTGGCCTACCGGGAGAGCCTGGGCTTCGAAGTGTTCCCGCTGACCGGTGGCGCGCAACCGCCGTTCGCCCAGTTGGCGGCCCGCCTGCGGCAGAACAGGATCGTGTGCCTGATGGGCGAACGCGACCTCACCGGCAAAGGCGTTCCGGTCCAGTTCTTCGGTGAGCGCACCTGGATGCCGGCGGGCTCGGCGAAACTGGCCATCGAGACCGGCGCGGCGCTGCTGCCGGTGCACGCGTGGTTCGAGGTCGAGGCCGACGGCCGCGAGAACTGGGGCCTGAAGGTCGAGGCGCCGGTAGACGTTTCCGGTGGCGTAGCCGCGGCCACGCAGGCGCTGGCGGATCGCTTCGCGGCGAATATCGCCGAGCATCCCGCGGACTGGCACATGCTGCAACCATTGTGGGAGAGCGACCTCTCGCCCCGGCGGCGCGCGATGATCGACACCGCACAGGCGAGCCTCGGGGCCGAGCAGGGAGACGTATCGCCATGAAGATCGGCATGGTCTGCCCCTATTCGTTCGACGTCCCCGGTGGGGTGCAGGCACATGTGGTCGAGCTGGCGCGGGTGTTCATCGAGCGGGGGCACAAGGTGAGCGTGCTCGCGCCCGCGTCGGAGGACACCCCGCTGCCGGAGTTCGTGGTGTCGGCGGGCCGGGCGGTGGCCATCCCGTACAACGGGTCGGTGGCCAGGCTGTCGTTCGGGCCCATGGCCTACACCAGGATTCGCCGGTGGATCGACGGCAACGACTTCGACGTCCTGCACATCCACGAACCGAACGCGCCGAGCCTGTCCATGCTCGCGTTGAAGATCGCCGAGGGCCCGATCGTCGCGACCTTCCACACCTCGACGACGAAGTCCTTGGTGCTGAGCACTTTCCAGGGCGTGCTGCGGCCGTATCACGAGAAGATCTCCGGCCGTATCGCGGTCTCCGAACTGGCGCGCCGCTGGCAGGTCGAGGCGCTGGGCTCGGACGCGGTGGAGATTCCCAACGGGGTCGACGTCCCGGCGTTCGCCCGCGCGCCGATGCTGCCCGGCTATCCGCGCTCCGGCGGCACGGTGCTGTTCCTGGGACGCTACGACGAGCCACGCAAGGGCATGGAGGTACTGCTCGGCGCGCTGCCCGATCTGGTGCGCAGGCATCCCGACGTCGAGATCCTGATCGTCGGCCGGGGCGACGAGGACCGGTTGCGCCGCGAAGCGGGCAAGCTGGCGGGCCACCTGCGCTTCCTCGGTCAGGTGTCCGACGAGGAGAAGGCTTCGGCGATGCGCAGCGCGGACGTGTACGTGGCGCCCAACCTGGGCGGGGAGAGCTTCGGCATCATCCTCATCGAGGCGATGGCGGCAGGCACCGCGGTGGTGGCCAGTGAGCTGGACGCCTTCCGCCGGGTACTGCGGGACGGTACCGCGGGCATGCTGGTCCCGATCGGCGACTCGGCGGCCTTGGCCGCCGCGCTGCACACCGTGCTCACCGACGAGGTGCGCAGAGAGGCCCTGGTGCGCACCGCGACACAGGTGGTCGGCGAGTACGACTGGCCGGTGGTGGCCGAACAGATCCTGCGCGTCTACGAGACGGTGACCGTCGGCGACACCCGAGTGCGAGCCGCCGGATGATCACGTTCTCCGCCACGACCGTTCTCGTCCTCGCGCTGATCGCGGCGATCGTCGTCGCGATCGGTCTGTGGGCGTACTCCACCGCCAACCGGCTCGACCGGCTGCACGTGCGCTCCGACCAGTCCTGGCAGGCCCTGGACGCGGCGCTGGCCCGGCGGGCGGTGGTGGCCCGGTCGGTCGCCATGGCGATCGCGGGCCCGGTGTCCGATCCGGCCATGGCGGAGCAGGCCAGACAACTCTCGGCCCTGGCCGATCGGGCCGAGCGCGCCGGGCGCGGTGAACGGGAGACGGTGGAGAACCGGCTGTCCTCCGCGTTGTCGGCGGTGGACATCGGCACGCTGCGCCCGCAACTGGTCGCCGAACTGGCCGACGCCGAGGCCAGGGTGCTGATCGCCCGCCGCTTCCACAACGACGCCGTGCGCGACACGCTGGCGCTGCGCACCCGCCGTCCGGTCCGGATCCTGCACCTCGGCGGTACCGCCCCGCTGCCTTCCTACTTCGAGATCACCGAGCGCGCCACTCCCGCGGCGTCCACCGGCCTGGCGGTCGACACCATCCGCACCACGGCGCGGGTCGTACTGTTCGACGAGAACGACCGCACGTTGCTGATGCGCGGCAACGACCCGAAGACGCCGGAGGTGTCGTTCTGGTTCACCGTCGGCGGCGGTGTGGAGCCGGGGGAGAGCCTGCGCGCTGCGGCCGTGCGGGAACTGTACGAGGAGACCGGCTACCGCGCGGATCCGGCCGACCTGCGCGGCCCGATCTGGCGGCGGGTCGCGGTGTTCCCCTTCGACGGTGAGCTGATCCGGTCGGAGGAACTGTTCTTCGCGCTGCGGGCGCGTGGATTCGAACCGCACGCGGCGAATCGGACTCTGATCGAACGTCGCTCGATCACCGGGCACAAATGGTGCACCGCGGCCGATATCGTCGCGCTGGACCGCTCCGGCGAAACCGTTTACCCGTACCACCTGGACGAACTACTCGGCGGAGCCGCCGAGGCGGCATCGGGCACCGCCGACCCGGAGGTCCGCTCCATCCGCTGACCGGCCAGAACGCATGTGATGTGTTTCACGATCGTGATAGCGTCGCGATGATTCGGCGCGCCGGAGGGTACTGCTGTCAGGGACGCATGTCAGTTCGGTGTCGTGGTCCTGCCGTCGGCGGGGCTGTTCCAGCTCGGTTGTGGAGGTAGTTCGTTCATGTCGTACCTGCTGTTCGATTTCCTGTTGCCGCTGATCGGCCCCGCGGCCGCGGAGTACTGGGCGACGTTGCTGGTGGTCGGCCCGCTGTGAGCCAGCGCTCGGCAACGGCCGGGCAGCCGGGATGGCGCGCTCGCCGAGCCCTCCCGGCCCAGGGCGCATAACCGAGATCACACCAGGCCAGTGCCCTCCAACTGGCTATCAAGTGGCCTTTTGCCACCGGCTTAGAATCGTGGCGTTCGCATCCGAGCGACCGATTGGCGCACATGCTGGAGGAATTAGCCGTGACCACCCCCGAGACCACCCAGACCGTCGGCACCGCCCGCGTGAAGCGCGGCATGGCCGAGATGCTCAAGGGCGGGGTGATCATGGATGTCGTCACGCCGGAGCAGGCCAAGATCGCCGAGGACGCAGGCGCGGTCGCGGTGATGGCGCTGGAGCGAGTGCCCGCGGACATTCGTGCCCAGGGCGGTGTGTCCCGGATGAGCGACCCGGACATGATCGACGGCATCATTTCCGCGGTCTCCATTCCGGTCATGGCGAAGGCCCGTATCGGCCACTTCGTGGAGGCACAGATCCTGCAGAGCCTCGGCGTCGACTACATCGATGAGTCCGAGGTGCTCACCCCGGCCGACTATGCCAACCACATCGACAAGTGGAACTTCACCGTGCCGTTCGTCTGTGGCGCCACCAACCTCGGCGAGGCTCTGCGCCGAATCACCGAGGGCGCGGCCATGATTCGTTCCAAGGGCGAGGCGGGCACCGGTGACGTGTCCAACGCGACCACGCACATGCGGAAGATCCGGCAGGAGATCCGCCGCCTGTCGTCGCTGCCCGAGGACGAGTTGTTCGTCGCGGCCAAGGAGCTGCAGGCGCCCTACGAGCTGGTCCGTGAGATCGCCGAGACCGGGAAGCTGCCGGTCGTGCTGTTCACCGCGGGCGGCATCGCCACCCCCGCCGACGCCGCGATGATGATGCAGCTCGGCGCCGAGGGTGTGTTCGTGGGTTCGGGCATCTTCAAATCCGGCAACCCGGCCCAGCGTGCCGCCGCCATCGTCAAAGCCACCACCTTCTACGACGACCCGGACGTGCTGGCCAAGGTGTCGCGCGGTCTCGGTGAGGCCATGGTCGGCATCAACGTCGAGGACATCGCCCAGCCGCACCGCTTGGCCGAGCGCGGCTGGTGATGCCGGGCCGGTAGCGTCTGCCGCGTGGAGTTGCGGCAGCTGCGGTACTTCGTGGTCCTGGCGGAGGAGTTGCACTTCCGCCGGGCCGCGGAGCGATTGTTCATCTCGACGCCCACGCTCAGCCAGCAGATCAAGGTGCTGGAGCGGGAGCTGGGCGGCCCACTGCTGATCCGTGAGCCGCGGGTGGAGCTGACACCCGCGGGCGCGGTGCTGCTGCGCTCCGGCAAGACCGTGCTGCGCGCGATGGACGAAGCGGTCAGGCAGACCAGGCGCGCTGCCGTATCGGATGCCCCGGTGTTGCGCCTCGGGCTGCTCAACGGTGTCCCGCCTCGGCTGCCCATGCGCATCGAGCGCCTGCTCACCGCGGCGGTGCCCGGCGCCAGGATGGTGCTCACCGGCGGGACCACCGCCGATCAGGTGCGCTTCCTCGATGACGACGAGGTCGACCTCGCGCTCGTCCGCACGCCGGTCGACCTGCCCGAACGCTTCGCGCAACGAGCAGTGGCCCACGAGGAGCTGGGCGTGCTGATGTCGCAGCGGCATCCGCTCGCCGACGCGGCACTGCTCGACCCGGCCGACCTCAGCGGTCAGGAGCTGATCTTGTTCGCGCGCGAAGCCGCGGTCGGCCTGCACGATGCGCTGTTGCGCGCACTCGCCGATCACGGCGCCGGGGTGCGGCTGAGCGAGAGCGCGATGGGGCACGCGCAGATGCTCGCGGTGCTGCCAGCGCGGACCGACGTGATCGGGCTCAGCTCCTCCCGCGCGAACGGAGTGCCCGGTCTGGCCTGGCGGTCGCTGCGCGGCGCGCCCCTGGTGGTGACCTACGCGGTCGCCTGGCGCGCGGCGGCGCGCGATCCGGCCGTCGCGGCGCTGATCGCCGCCCTCGAGGGCGAATCGTCGGAGGAATAGACCGCGCGGACCGCTTCCGGTGCTAGGTTCAACTCTTACGGCGACCAGAAAGTCGCCACATGGTTCTCACAATCACGCTCAGTAGCTTCGCCATTCGATGGCCGTCCCGGCCATCTCGCGCCCTCTCACCGTCGGAACGATCCGAACGCAAAGGACGAACAGTTGAAGCTTCCCAAGACCGGACGCACCGCAGTAGCGGGCTTGGCCCTCGTGGCCGCCCTCGGCCTCGCTGCCTGCGGCAGTGACGACTCGAGCGACTCACCCACGTCGACCCGCGCCACGGCCGGCGCGTCGGCGACCGCGACCATACCCCCCGCGCCCACCGTCGACGAGCTCAACGCCCTGTTGCAGAAGGCCCTCGACCCCGCGGTGCCGAACGAGGAGAAGCTCGACTCCGTTCAGGGCATCGAAGCCGACCCCGGCCTGCCCAACCGCTTGGCCGAAGCGTTCCGGCAGGCGAACGCCACGGCCGTGGTCACCGGAGTCACCGCTTTCGGTGACAGCGTGAGCGCACAGGCCAAGTTCACCATCAACGGGCAGGAGAGCCAGGTCGACGTGCCGTTCGTCCTGGACGGCGGCAAGTGGAAGGTGCAGAAGACGTGGGCTTGCCAGGCGCTGGCCAACCTGAACCAGCAATCCCCGGCCTGCACCCCGTGACGGCCGGAGCCGCCCTCGCGCGCACGGACGGTGCTGTGCGCCGCCCCGAATCGGCCCGCGGCCCGCGGTGTTAGTTCCCGGCTAAGGCGTATTCGGCAGCGCGACATGGACACCCGGCCGTCGCGATGGTCGGGTGAAGCCATGACAGCAAGCAACACAAAACCCGAACGTGTCGTCGTCGTGGGCGGCAGCTCCGGCATGGGACTGGCGCTGGCGGCCGCGCTGATCGCCGAAGGCACGGAGGTGACCATCGCGGGCCGTTGCGCCGAACGACTCGCCGCGGCCGAGCGCGCCCTGCCCGCGGGGCCGGGCACGGTGCGCTCGGCCGTCGCGGACATCACCCGCGAAGCCGACCTCGAGCGTTTGTTCGCCGAGCTGGAGCCGGTCGATCATGTCGTCACCACCGCGGCCGACGTCACCGGCGCCTATCAGCCACTGGCCGGGTTCGACCCCGACCTGGCCTGGAATCTGCTCTCGTCCAAACTGATCGGCCCCACTCTGCTGGCCAAGCACGCGCGGGTGGTCCCCGGCGGATCGGTGACCTTCACCTCCGGCGTCGCCGCCGACCGGCCCGCACCGGGCGGCGCCATGGTGGCGGCCGTCAACGGCGCCCTCGCCTCGCTGGCCTACGCCCTGGCCCTCGAGCTCGGCCCGGTCCGCGTCAACGTGGTCTCACCCGGATGGGTCGACACCCCGATCTGGGACACCATCGCGGGGCCCGCGAAGACCGAACGTCACCGGCAGCTCGCCGCGCGCCTGCCGGTCGGGCGCATCGGCCGTCCGTCCGATATCGCGCAGGCGATGCTCGGCGTGATGCGCAATCCCTTCATCACCGGCACCGTCCTGCACGTGGACGGCGGCCACCGGTTGGTGTGAGCGGGCAGCGTTGGGCAAGTCCGGCCACGCGACGGGATCGCGTCCGGTTGTCGTGACGATCGGGCCGAGCGCGCCGACAGTGATGTCGGAGGAAGTGGACCAGCGCACCGAAGTGCGCACCGCTGAGGGGAGACCCATATGGATACCTGGTTATGCGCATCTGATTATGAGTGATCCGAACGCTCGCCGGCAGTCCGAGATCGGCGGAGACGAACGCTAGTTCGCCCGGTGCTCGTCGACTCGAAGCGCCGGACGCTCGGGATGATCCCACCGCACGAAGAAGGTCGGCGTGTAGGGGTTCTCGGCGTCGTGGCGCAGCAGAGCGGGGATGGTCCACTGCGCATCGGCCGCGGTGCGGCGGCGGAGCGCGGGTTCGGACAGGTCCAGCCGGAGGCTCAGGTCGGCGTCGAGGTGGCGTCCGGCGAGCATCGGACCCGCGAGGACGATCGTCGTCGCGGGCGGCGCCGTGCGGATTGCGGCGCGCGCGGAGCGGTCGGCGGCTTCGTCCCAGAGCGAGGGCAGCCACCGGCTGTGCCCGCGGAGCGCGTCGATCACTTCCCGGCGCAGCGCGGCGTAGTCGAACCACGCTGTGCGATAGGACATCTCGTCGGTGCGACCGAGCTCCATGCGCAGTGAAGCGGGACGTACGTAGTCGTGCAGGGAGACCACGTCGGCCGACCGGCCCGCCTCGCGTAGCGCCTCGACGATCCGCCGGGCGAGCGCCACCGGCTGGGCGGCGTCCGCGCCGTCGACCGCGATCACGGTGTGCGAGGCCGCGGTCAGGACGGGTTCGATCACCTGCGCGACGAGTCCGTCCGGAGTGATGGGCAGAAAGCGGGGCACCCGTCCATCTCAGCAAATCCCGACGGCCGGAGGAGGCGTGGGCGTTGCCGGACGTTCACCGGCGGCCGAGCGGCGACATCGTGAGCGGCCGGGATAATCTCTGCGCATGGCGACAATCGAAGAGGCGCTGGAGATAGAGCGGCTGGAGCGGGACATCTTCCGTGGCGCGTCCACCAAGACCCAGCTTCCGCGCACGTTCGGCGGCCAGGTTGCCGGCCAGGCGCTCGTGTCCGCGGTCCGGACGGTGGAACCGCGATTCCAAGTGCACTCGCTGCACGGCTACTTCCTGCGTCCGGGCAATCCGCAGGAACCGACGGTCTACCAGGTCGAGCGCATCCGGGACGGCCGGTCGTTCTGCACGCGGCGGGTGACCGGCATCCAGGACGGCGCGGCGATCTTCACCATGTCGGCGTCGTTCCATGTCGGTGACCAGGGGCCCGAGCATCAGGACGTCATGCCCGGCGTTCCGATGCCGGAGGATCTGCCCGACGCGAGCACCACGATGAGTCCGGAACGATTGTGGGCGATGCGCGAGTGGGAACACTGGGACATTCGCATGGTCCCGCCGGAGAGCGTGTCCCGCCGCGACGGCGTGGTCTCCCAGCAGCAGGTGTGGTTCCGCTACCGGCACCTGCTACCCGACGATCCGCTGGTGCACGTGTGCACCCTCGCCTACATGAGCGATATGACGCTGCTGGGTTCTTCGAAGGTCGTCCATCCCGACGAGCCGACCCAGAACGCCTCGCTCGATCACGCGATGTGGTTCCTGCGCCCGTTCCGGGCCGACGAATGGCTGCTCTACGACCAGTCCTCGCCGTCGGCGGCTTTCGGCCGGGGCCTGACCGGCGGCAAGATCTTCACCCGGGAGGGCACGCTGGTCGCGGCCGTGGTTCAGGAAGGCCTCATCCGCACGCTGCGCGAAGAGTGATCCGAGCGGTTGCGGCGATGTGCGTGTGGCAGCCGACCGTGAGCGCGCCCACATCGGCACGGCTCGTAAGCTTTCCGGCGTGAACGCTACCTCGGTCACCGCCCCCACCGCCGATACCGGACAGACGCCATCCCGTCCCGTCATCGGTGTGCTCGCGTTGCAAGGCGACGTCCGGGAGCACGTCGCCGCGCTCGCCGGCTGCGGCGCCGAGCCCGTGCTGGTCCGGCGCGGGTCGGAGCTCGCGGCGGTGGACGCGCTCGTGCTGCCCGGTGGCGAGTCGACCGCGATCAGCAAGCTGCTGGCGGCCTTCGAATTGCTGGAGCCGCTGCGCGCGCGGCTGCGCGACGGCCTGCCCGCGTTCGGTTCCTGCGCGGGCATGATCCTGCTCGCCTCGGAGGTGCTCGACACCCGCCCGGACGCCGAGCATCTGTCCGGCATCGATATGACGGTGCGGCGCAACGCGTTCGGCCGTCAGGTCGACTCGTTCGAAACCGATCTGCCGTTCGCGGGCCTGCCCGGTGGCCCCGTGCGAGCGGTGTTCATCCGAGCGCCCTGGGTCGAGCGGGCAGGCGAGGGCGTCGAGGTCTTGGCCACCGTGCCGGACGGTCCCGCCGCAGGCCGGATCGTCGCGGTGCGGCAGGGGAATGTCCTGGCGACCTCGTTCCATCCCGAGGTGACCGGCGATCTGCGGGTGCACCGGATGTTCGTGGAGATGGTCCGCTCGGCTTGACGGGCGCGCTCGGAGGGAGCCCGCGAAGACGAGTGGGTGCGAAGCCGGGGCCGGTTTGCAGGGCCGTAGTGGACGCCCGAGTAGGCTGGGGAAGCTGTCCGCCCGGCCGTGCCGGTACCGTACACACGACCGAACGTGCCATCGACCTGAAGGAAGTAGGGAATGAGCGGCCACTCCAAATGGGCCACCACCAAGCACAAGAAGGCTGCGATCGACGCGAAGCGCGGCAAGCTGTTCGCGAAGTTGATCAAGAACATCGAGGTGGCGGCCCGTACCGGTGGCGGTGACCCGGATGGCAACCCGACGCTGTTCGACGCCATCCAGAAGGCGAAGAAGTCGTCGGTCCCCAACGACAACATCGAGCGCGCCCGCAAGCGCGGCGGCGGCGAGGAAGCCGGCGGCGCGGACTGGCAGACGATCATGTACGAGGGCTACGGACCCAACGGCGTCGCCGTGCTGATCGAGTGCCTCACCGACAACCGCAACCGGGCGGCGGGCGAGGTCCGGGTCGCGATGACGCGCAACGGCGGCAACATGGCCGACCCGGGCTCGGTGGCCTACCTCTTCCATCGCAAGGGCGTCGTCACCCTGGAGAAGAACGGCCTGTCCGAGGACGACGTGTTGATGGCGGTGCTGGACGCAGGCGCCGAGGAAGTCAACGACCTCGGTGAGTCGTTCGAGATCATCAGCGAGCCCAGCGATCTGATCGCGGTGCGCACCGCGCTGCAGGGCGCCGGTATCGACTACGACTCCGCCGAGTCCGGTTTCCAACCCTCGGTGTCGGTCGCGGTGGACGCCGACGGCGCGCGCAAGGTGATCAAGCTCGTGGACGCCCTCGAGGACAGCGACGACGTGCAGAACGTCTATACCAACGTCGACATCTCGGACGAGGTGCTCGCTCAGCTCGACGACTGAATCGAGCTACCACGGGTAACGCTGCGCGAAATCGGGGCGGCCGGTCTACTGACGGCCGTCCCGAAGCATGTCCGGCCGGTCCGCCCCGTCGCGGTCGATGTGCGACACCCGGGCGATCTCTCCGAGTTCGCTGACGTCATGTGCCGCGCCCCTGGTCACCAGCACGGTGCGAGCCGGCGTCCGGTACATCCCGGGTGCGTCCAGATGGTGGCTGGAAGCCGGCTCGCCACTGTGTGAGCGTCGGCAGCGGTCGATGGCGCACGGAGAACGCAGATGCGGGCGGCTGATCGCGGAATGCCCGGTGATCTCCCCGGCGGTGCGCCGGGTGCCGACGTCACCGTCGCCGGGGAGGAGAGCCGGAATTACTCCGCGATCTTGGTGCGCTCGCACCATTCGTACACGCGCAGTCGCCCTTCGGGGGTGTCCTGCTCCCGCTGGGTGACCTTGAAGTGCTCGTATCCGCCGCGGAACGGCACCTTCAACTCCACTCCGGGCGGGGTGATCGGGACGATGCGCGCGGGCAGATCTTGCGGCCCGCCTTCGAGGACAGCTTTTGCACCAATGCTCATCCTCGGATGGTAGAAGCGGGAACGGCCTGATCGTGGCACATTCAGGGCACGGTCAGTACCAATTTGCCGACGGTTCGCCCCGTATCGCCCAACGCGTGCGCTTCTGCCGCGTTCGAGAGGGGGAACGACCCGGCGATCGTCGGGCGAAGGGCGCCGGACCCGGCGAGCCCGGCGAGGGCGAGCATGCCGGCGTGATCGTGTTCCACCAACATCCTGATCGCGCGGACGCCCAGCGCCTCCGCCTCGCTCGCGAGGTCGACCGCGCCGAAGGACCGCAGCGTCACCAGCAATCCGCCGGGGCGCAGGGTGCGCAGCGACCGGATGCTGTTGTCATCATCGATCGAGTCCAGCACCACGTCGACGCCGCGAACGGCACCGGCGACATCGGTATCGCGGTAGTCGATCATCTCGTCGGCGCCGATCCCGCGCAGGAACGCGTGATTGGGTGCGCTGGCCGTGCCGATGACGTGTGCTCCGCGCGCCTTGGCGATCTGCACCGCGAAGTGTCCGACGCCGCCCGCGGCCGCGTGGATCAGCACACGTTGCCCCGCTGCCAGGTGAGCGGTGTCGACCAGCGCCTGCCAGGCGGTGAGCGCGGCGAGTGGAATGGCCGCCGCCTGCGTGTGGTCGAGGGCTGCCGGTTTGCGAGCGAAGGCGCGGGTCGGGCCCGCGACGTATTCGGCGCAGGAGCCGTGGCCGTGCGGATACGGGAGCATGCCGAATACCTCGTCGCCGGGGCGGAACAGGGTGACGCCGATACCGGTGGCCGCGACCTCGCCGGAGACATCCCAGCCCAGGACGAACGGTGGCTCCGGCAGAAATAGCCCCGGGGTGGCGCGGTGGCGCCAATCGGTCGGGTTGAGTCCGGCCGCGCGGACCCGCACCAGAATCCGGCCGGGGCCCGGAACCGGTCGGGGGAGTTCGATTTCGGTGAGCACCTCGGGTCCGCCGAGGGTCTGCTGGCTGACCGCGCGCATGGTCGCGGTGCTGTCGATGTCGGTCACGGCTGTCAGCTTGCCGGGACCGGACGGCGGAGAAAATGGCGCGATTGCCGTTCTTCGATATGATCGCGCCATGGCGGACTCGGTCGCACCCCATCGGGTGGTAGTGCTGGCGTTGGACGGGGTCTACCCCTTCGAACTCGGCATCCCGAATCGGGTGTTCGGCAGTGCCGCGGGCAGATACGAGGTGGTCACCTGTTCGGTCGACGGTCGTCCGGTGCGCAGCGCCGCCGATTTCGACATCGCGGTGGCCCACGACGGCCGGGCCTTGCGAACCGCCGACACCGTGGTCCTGCCCGCCTGCGACATCACCACGACCCTCACCGGCACGCTGCCGCAGCTGGTACGCGACGCGTTCGCGCTGATCCGGCCGGGTACCAGAGTCGTCGCGATCTGTACCGGCGCCTTCGTCGCGGCGGCCGCGGGACTGCTCGACGGGCGCCCGGCCACCACACATTGGAATCAGGCCGGTCTGTTCCGGCGTACCTTCCCGCGCGTGCGCCTCGACCCCGACGTGCTGTACGTGGACGACGGGGACGTGCTCACCTCGGCGGGCGCGGCGGCGGGGCTCGACGTGTGCCTGCACCTGGTACGGCGCGACCATGGCAGTGCGGTCGCGAACGCGGTTGCGCGGCGCTGCGTCGTTCCGCCGTGGCGGGACGGCGGTCAGGCGCAGTACATCGAGCAGCCGGTGCCGCCAACGACCTCTGCCGGAACCGCCGCCGCCAGACAGTGGGCGCTGGAGAACCTGCGTCATCCGCTGACCGTCGACGAGCTGGCCGTCCGGGCCCGGATGAGCAAGCGCACCTTCGCCCGCCGCTTCCGCGACGAGGTCGGCATGAGCCCGGGCCGCTGGTTGATCCAGCAGCGCGTGTTCCGTGCCAGGCATTTGCTCGAGACCACCGACCTGACCGTCGATCGCATCGCGGGTGAGGTCGGCTTCGCTACCGGCACGTCGCTGCGCCAGCACCTGGCCGAGGCGATCGGGGTGTCACCGCAGGCCTATCGGCGCACATTCCGTGCGCGAGCGGCCGCGGCGGCGAGCTGAGCCGGTCGCCGAGCATTCAGCCGGTGGCGGGAACCGGCAGACCCACGCGGGCGGCCACCCACGGCAAGGACGAGGCGAACGCGGCCGAAGCGAATTGCCAGGTGTGTCCGCCCTCGGTGGTGTAGACGGTGCAGTCGATCCCTACCGCGTGCCCGGCGGTGCAGAGTTTGTCGGCGGCGCCGACTTCGCCGGAGTCGGGCACCTCGTCACGACCGCCGAGGCCCGCGCTGTCGTCGTCGGGAGCCGGAGTGCGCCGGTTGGCGGCACCCGAACGCTGGCCGGGGACGAGGTCGTCGAAGAGACCGGCCACGCCGTCATAGGGACCGTGCCGGGCCATTACAGTCAGCGGGTCGAACGCCTCCCACGCGGCGGCGTCGCCCCCGAAGAGACGGGAGACGGTCTGCTCCTTGGTGCCCGAAGACGGCCCGAGATCGCCGGCGATGTCGACGAACGTACGCACGAGATCGGGGTGCATGACCGCCAGGTCCACCGCGCAGGTGCCGCCCATGGACCAGCCGACCACCGCCCAGCGCGCGGGATCGGCGGAGGCGCCGAATTGCGCTTCGACGTAAGCGGGCACGTCCTCGGTCAGATGCGCGGCGGCGTTGCCGCGCGGCCCGTTCACACATTCGGTGTCGTTGTTGAAACTGCCGCTGGCGTCGACGAAGACGAGTATCGGGGCGAGGCCGCCGTTCGCCTTCGTGAAACCGTCCAGGGCGGGCATGATCCGGCCGCTGCGGATCCAGTCCGCCGGGGTGTTGAACTCGCCGCCGATCATCATCACCACCGGCAGTGCGGGTGGGGTCGGCCCGGCGAACCACGCGGGTGGCAGGTAGACGTATTCGGTGCGGTGCGGAAATCCGCTGCCGGTGTCGGGGATTCGCACCGGGACCAGTCTGCCGTCGGCGACGGTGGTGTTGCGCAGGGCCGCCAGCGCCGAGAGATCGGTCTGCTGCGGGAGCGGGCCCGCGGTGACCGCGCCCCAGGCGGCTTGCACGGTGGGGTAGTAGCCGACCCACTGGTTGAGCACCACCCCGGCGCTCAGCAGCGTCAACGGGATGGCGATGACCGCGATCCCGCGCCGCCACCAGCGCGCGCCCGGCCAGCCGAGGATCGCGACCGCTGCCGCCGCGGCGGCCACACCGATCCACACCCACAGTTCGGTGGGCGCGGGGTCGGAGGCCAACCCCTCGTCGGCGACATACCAGGCGGCCGCCGCCGCCGCGGCGACGCCGACCGCCACGCATGCCGGCAGTCGGAGCAGCCACCACCGCCTGGTTCGCCGAGCGGCGGCGACCAGCAGGACAATCCCGGCGAACAGTTCGACTGTCGGCGGCAGCCAGCCGTGCAGCAGTGAGATCCCGTGGTGGAACGCGTGCTGCTGACTCAGCGCCGGACTCGCCGGAGGAAAGCGCGGTGGCGCCGGAGTCGGGGGAGCGGCGAGTACTGGCACGTCCGGCATTGTCGCGGCCATTCCTCGAGGCAGGCTGTGAATCGGCTTCGGCGCTGCTGGGTGACCGGGCCTTCGGTGTGCTCGATGCGCCGTTGGTTCGCGAGGCAGAATGCGAGCATGGTCGAACTGGTGCTGGTGCGCGGCGACATCACCGAACAGGAGGTCGACGCGGTGGTGAACGCGGCGAATTCGTCGCTGCTCGGCGGCGGGGGAGTCGACGGCGCGATCCACCGGCGCGGCGGCCCGGAGATCCTGGCGGAATGCCGCAGGCTGCGTGCGTCCCGCTACGGCTCGGGACTGGCGACCGGGGCCGCGGTCGCGACCACGGCCGGTCGCCTGCCCGCGCGCTGGGTGATCCACACGGTCGGTCCCGTGTGGTCGGCCACCGAGGACCGCTCGGCCTCGCTGGCCTCGTGTTATCGGGAATCTCTGCGCGTCGCGGACGAACTGGGGGTGCGGACGGTCGCGTTCCCGGCGATCTCCACAGGCATCTACGGGTGGCCGTTGGAGGACGGCGCCCGGATCGCGGTCGACACGGTTCGCGCGACTCCCACGGCCGTGTCGGAAGCCCGGTTCGTTCTCTTCGATGACCGTGCTCACGCTGTGTTCGCGAGACAGGTCGCCAGGACCTGAGGCCGGCCGCCCCACTCGCGTGTAACGCCGGTTTCCCCTGCCGAGTGGCCCTGTCGCTGTCGAGATGTCAGCGACAGGGCGCCGCTGCCTGACGCCGGTGCCCGGCCTCGGCGTGGGCCACCGGTATCGAGTGGCGGCCGTTGCCGAGGTGTCATGGGTGCGCCGTTGTGCGACGCCGGTGTCCGGGCGACCTCTGCGGTGCGGGCCGCGATCCCACCTCGGCGCGCCGGGCTTGTCGGTGGCCGCTGGCATAGTCCGGCGTGTGTCGTTCAGTACCCGTATCGAAGTCCGGGTGTCCGACCTGGACCCGCAAATGCACGTCACCGGCGCGGCTTATCACCAATTCGCCGACCACGCGCGATTCGCGTGCGTCCGAGCGGCGGGTGTCTCGGTCGACGAACTGCTCGCCTCCGGCCTCGGGCCGGTCAATCTGGAGACCGTGCTGCGCTTCCGGCGTGAACTACGCGGCGGCGACACCGTCGACGTGTCGTGCGCTTGGCAGTGGGGTGCGGGCAAGACCTATCGGGTCGAGCACACCCTGACACGCGCCGACGGCGTGGTCGCAGCGACGGTGACCAACGTCAGCGGCTTACTGGACCTGGGGGCACGGCGCCTGGTCGCCGATCCCGCGCACCAGTGGGCGGTGCGTGCGAGTCGTCCGGAGGTGCTCGGCCTGCCGGGCGTGTCGCGGGAAGCCGGTGACGTCGGCGGATAGCCGGGCCCGTGTCGCGGGGCGGCGAAAGAGCAAGCCTCCGCTAGACTCTCGAACAGTTGTTCGTGTCCGGGAGAGGGGTTGTCGTGCGGGTGATGGGCGTCGACCCCGGACTCACCCGATGCGGCCTCAGCATCGTCGACGGCGGGTCGGGGCGGAAGGTCACCGCCGTGGACGTCGACGTGGTCCGCACTCCCGGCGATATGGATCTGGCCCATCGCCTGCTGGCGGTCGCAGACGCCGCCGAACGCTGGATGGACACCCACAAGCCCGGGGCCGTTGCCATCGAACGCGTCTTCGCCCAGCACAATGTCCGTACCGCCATGGGCACCGCGCAGGCGGGCGGAGTGATAGCGCTGGCCGCCGCGCGCCGGGGGATCCCGGTCGCGTTCCACACACCCAGCGAGGTGAAGGCCGCGGTCACCGGCAGCGGCACCGCGGACAAGAAGCAGGTGACGGCCATGGTCACCCGGATCCTCGGCCTGTCCGCTGCGCCGAAACCGGCGGACGCGGCGGATGCGCTGGCGCTGGCGATCTGCCATTGTTGGCGGGCGCCGCTGCTGGAGCGGATGGCGGCGGCGGAGGCCAAGGCGGCCGCGGCACAGCGCCGGTACATCGAACGGCTGGCCGAACAACGGAAGGCGGTGCACGGGTGATCGCGTCGGTACGCGGTGAAGTGCTGGAAATCGCCCTCGACCACGCGGTGATCGAGGCGGCGGGCGTCGGCTACCGGCTCAACGCCACCCCGTCCACCCTGGCCGGGCTCACCCGCGGCGAGGAAACCCGGCTCTACACCGCGATGATCGTCCGCGAGGACTCGATGACGCTCTACGGGTTCGCCGACACCGAGGCGCGCGACCTGTTCGGCCTGCTGCAAACCGTCTCCGGCGTCGGACCTCGCCTCGCCATGGCGGTGCTGGCCGTTCTCGAGCCCGAGGCGCTGCGCAAAGCGCTGGCCGAGAGCAACGTTGCGGCGCTGACCAGGGTGCCCGGCATCGGCAAGCGCGGCGCCGAACGCATGGTGGTGGAACTGCGGGACAAGGTGAACCTCGTTCCGGTGCCCTCCGGCCCGCCCGGTTCGACACCCGCGGCGGCCACGCCGGTGCGTGATCAGGTCACCGAGGCGCTCGTCGGCCTCGGTTTCGCCGCCAAGCAGGCCGAACAGGCGATCGATGCGGTGCTGGCCGAACAGCCGGGCGTCGATACCTCCGCCGCCCTGCGGGCCGCGCTCGGCCTGCTCGGCAAGAACCGGTAAGGCGCGTCATGGACCACCACGAGGAACCCACCGAATCCCAGGTCAGCGCAAGCTATCTGAGGTCCGACGGCGAGATCGAGGCGAGTCTGCGCCCGCAGTCGCTGGACGACTTCATCGGCCAGCCCCGGGTGCGCGAACAGCTCGCGCTGGTATTGCGCGGAGCCAAACAGCGCGGCGGCACACCGGACCACGTCCTGCTGTCCGGCCCGCCGGGTCTGGGCAAGACCAGCATGGCGATGATCATCGCCGCCGAACTCGGCACCGCCCTGCGGATCACGTCGGGTCCCGCGCTGGAGCGGGCGGGCGATCTCGCCGCCATGCTCAGCAACCTGGTCGAGGGCGACGTGCTGTTCATCGACGAAATCCACCGGATGGCGCGTCCCGCGGAGGAGATGCTCTACCTGGCGATGGAGGACTTCCGGGTGGACGTGGTGGTCGGCAAGGGGCCCGGCGCGACCTCCATTCCCCTGGATATCGCGCCGTTCACCCTGGTGGGCGCCACCACCAGGTCCGGAGCGCTGACCGGCCCGCTGCGCGACCGTTTCGGTTTCACCGGGCACATGGACTTCTACGAGCCCGGGGAACTGCTGCGCATCCTGAAGCGCTCGGCGCACATCCTCCGTGTCGTGATCGAGGAGGAGGCGGCGGCCGAGATCGCGGGGCGCTCGCGCGGCACGCCCCGCATTGCCAATCGCCTGCTGCGCCGCGTCCGCGACTACGCCGAGGTGCGTGCCGACGGCCGCATCACCCGCGCGATCGCCCACGCCGCGCTCGAGGTCTACGACGTGGACGCGCTCGGCCTCGACCGGCTCGACCGCGCGGTCCTCGGCGCCCTCGTCCGTAGTTTCGGCGGTGGCCCGGTGGGGGTGTCCACCTTGGCTGTCGCGGTCGGAGAAGAGGCCGCGACCGTGGAGGAGGTATGCGAACCGTTCCTGGTGCGCGCGGGCATGGTCGCGCGCACACCGCGCGGCCGGGTCGCCACCGCGGCCGCCTGGGAGCACCTCGGTCTCGTCCCGCCGCCCGACCTCGTGTTCGGCTCCATCGAGGTGCGCGGTCGCGAGCCACACCCCACGCTCGATCTCTTCGAATGAATCGCCCGTCCGGGTGACGGACCGCGGTCAGCGGCGATCACGCAGGGCGGCGGCGACCAGGTCGAGGAAGGCGTCGACCTCGTCGCGTTGATAGCCGCGGGTGCCGAGGCGGGCCTCGGTGAAACGGACAGACTCGACATCGGCGATGGTGAGACTGCCCGGCCCGCCGTGCACGAGGGTCGCGGCGACCAGGTCGAGGAAAGCGCCGACCTCCTCCTCGTTGTATCCGCGCCGCCCCACCGCGGCTTGGCTGAATCGCATGCGCCGCACGTCATCCGGAGTGAGGATGGCGTGGCCGTTGCCGTTCGCGGCCGGGACCGGCCGGACGCCGCGCTGACGGAACTCCAGCTCGACGCGCAACTGGTCGAGATATTCGTCGACCTGGTCGGCGCGGTAACCACGCTGGCCGAGCCGCGGCGCGCCGAAACCGACATGCCGTAGATCGTCGGCGGCCAGCGCGCCCTCCCCGGCCAGGGTCGCGGCGACGAGTTCGAGGAAGGCATCCACCTCGTCCGCGTGGTAGCCCCGGTGCCCGAGCGTGGGGGTCGCGAAACGGGTGCGGCGCACGTCCTCGGGAGTCACGGGCGACATTCTGTCAGGCGTGGCGCGCCGGGCCGATCGGAAGGGAAATTTCGTGTTTCCCTGGCCTTTTGCGAACAAGGGCCGTCCCCCTGGCGAAAGCGTCGGATCAGTGCGCCTCACCCTAGCGCCGGTGGCGGTGTCAGGGGGATTGCCGAGCCGCTCAGTCCTTGCGAACGCCGTCCACGAGCAGGCGGCGGATCGCCTGGGTCAGCCCGGCGATCGAAGACTCGTCCGGTTCGCGCAGCGAGTAGACGATGCCCGCGATCAACATGCCGGTCACCGCCCGCGCGGTGTTCATGGTGTCCAGGTCGGCGCGCAGGTAGCCCTGCTCGACGCCGTGGTCGAGATAGCCCGCGGTCAACGCGTCAGCCGTGTCGAGCAACCCGTACAGCCGCTGGGTGAGTTCGTCGTCGATGCCGGTGGCGTGGAACAGCAGCAGCTGGGCCACCCGGCGATCGGTCAGCAGGATCTCGGTGAGGGCCACGCCGATGCGGTCGATCTGGGCGCGGTACTCGTCGAGGGAGGCGGCGGCGTCCGGGGCGTTCTCGGTGCCGAGGGCGGCGATGATGCGCGCGGCCAGGTCGTCGATGACGTGGTCGATGATGTCGCGCTTGTTGCTGAAGTACCGGTAGAAGGTGCCGTGACCGATGCCCAGCTGTCCCGCGATGTCGGCGATGCCGGTGGCGTGATAGCCCTTCTCCGCGAAGCAGACGAACGCGGTGTCGATGATCTCCTGACGCAGTTCGGCTTTCCGTCGCTCGGCACGCGTGGATGGCTTCGTCACCTTGCCGATGATACAGTCATCACAAACGGAATGATGTGTCATTCCGTGATATGCGGTTCAGCGATATGTGGTTCAGCTAGCAGGAGGTTCGGTGTGGCGCCTCAATACGACGCGGTCGTGGTCGGTGCGGGGTTCGGGGGCATGGGAGCGGGGATTCAGCTCGATCGGCTCGGCCTGAGCAATTACGTCATCCTCGAACGCGAGGACGATCTCGGTGGCACCTGGCACGTCAACCACTACCCGGGTCTGGCGGTCGACATCGCCTCGGTCACCTACTCCTACTCCTTCGAACCGAATCCGCGCTGGTCGCGGTTGTTCGCGCCGGGTGAGGAGCTGAAGAAGTACGCCGAACACGTCGCCGACAAGTACGGCCTGCGCCGCCGCATGCGCTTCGGCACCGTCGTCGACGGCGCGCGCTGGGACGAAGAGCAGCAGCACTGGGTGGTCTCGATCGCGGGCGGGCAGACCGTCACCGGCCGCTATCTGCTGACGGCGACCGGATTCCTGTCCCAGCCCTACACGCCGCCGTTCCCCGGTATCGACTCGTTCGCAGGCAAGATCATTCACACCACCGCCTGGGAGGACGGCTTCGACCTCACCGGCCGAAGGGCCGCGATCATCGGCACCGGCGCCACGGCCGTGCAGTTGGTGCCGGAGGTCGCCAAGAAGGCGCGGGCGCTCACGGTGTTCCAGCGCACCCCGATCTGGGTGGTCCCGAAGATCGATACCGCGATCCCCGCGCCGGTGCGGAAGCTGTTCGAGCGGGTCCCCGCCACGCAGAAGGCCGCGCGACTGGTCAACACCAGCCTGCTGGAGGCGCTGATGGTGGTCGGGGTGCTGCACTTCAAGCAGGCCAGGCTGCTGAACAAGGGCGCGGGCGCGCTGGCGAAGGCGCATCTTCGGGCGTCCGTGCGGGACAAGGAAACCCGCAGGCAGCTGACCCCGGACTACGACTTCGGTTGCAAGCGGCCGACCTTCTCCAACCACTACTTCACCACGTTCAACCAGCCGCACGTGCGGCTGGAGACGAACTCGATCGACCACATCGAGCCGGACGGCATCGTCACCGCGGACGGGCACAAGACCGAGATCGACACGCTGATCCTGGCCACCGGCTTCAACCTGTGGGATGTGAACTTCCCGGCCATCGAGATCATCGGCCGCGACGGGGTGAACCTCGGAAAGTTCTGGCGGGACAACCGGTTCCAGGCCTACGAGGGCATCACGGTGCCGAAGTTCCCCAACTTCCTCAGCCTCAACAGCCCGTACTCCTACAGCGGCCTGTCCTACTTCACCACCATCGAAGCGCAGATGAAGCACATGGGCCGCCTGTTCGGCGAGCTGCGTCGCCGGGGCGAGACGACCTTCGAGGTCACCGAGCAGGCCAACGCGGCGTTCCTGGACCGGGTCACCGCCAAGCTGGGCTCCTCGGTCTTCTACGGCGGCGACTGCGCCACCGCGCGCAGCTATTACTTCAACCAGCACGGCGAGGCGGCCCTGCTGCGGCCCACCAGCACGCTCAACGCGCATCGCGAGGCGGTCGGCTTCCCGCTGGAGGACTACGCCTACGGCAGGACCGCCTGAGGTCGGCGCCCCGCCTCGCCCGCCGGAGTGTCGTTCGCCGGGCGAGGCGGTGGGCGATGAGAACGTTGTAGCTGTCCAGCGGGTGTGCGGGTGTGGCACTCGCGCGGTGAACTGGCAGACTGTGTGGGTACTTGTCCATCCCACCCACGACACTAGGGACTGACTTCGACGATGGAACTGCTGTTTCCGCTGCTACTGGTAGCCCTGCTCGTGCCGATGTTCCTCGGTGTCCGCCGTCAGAAGCGGGAAGCCGAGAAGGTCGCAGGCATGCAGGACAACCTGAAGGTCGGCGATCAGGTCGTCACCACGTCGGGTCTGTACGGCACCGTGGTCGAACTCGATGACACCACGGTCGATCTCGAGATCGCCGAGGACGTGGTCACCACGTGGCTGCGCCAGGCCATCCGTGAGGTGCGCACCGAAGAGGTGGGCGCCGAGGAGACCGGTACGGAGACCGGCGGCTCGGACGCGACCGACGCCGTCGAGGAATCCGCCGAGCAGACCGAGACCCGCCTGACCAAGGACTGATCGTTCCGGTCGTGCCCGGCTCGCCGGATGTCGCCGCGGCCGTTGGTCCGCGCACCCGGCGCCGCTGGCGCACGCCCGCAGTTCCATCCTCGACTTCCCGCCTAGGAGATGACGTACTGTGCCACCTTCCCAGGGATCGGCGCACCCGCTGCGGTTGCTCGGTGTCTATGCCGCGCTGCTGGCCGTGGTCTATGCGCTGGTGTTCTTCACCGGTGACAAGTCCCCGACACCCAAGCTCGGTATCGATTTGCAGGGCGGCACCCGCGTCACGCTGTCCGCGCGCACCCCGGACGGCAGCAAGCCGAGCCAGGACAGCCTGAAGAAGGCGCAGGACATCATCGAGAACCGGGTCAACGGGCTCGGCGTCGGCGGCTCCGAGGTCGTCATCGACGGCGACAACATCGTGATCACCGTGCCCGGCGACGACGGGCAGCAGGCGCGCGCACTGGCGACCACCGCCAAGCTCTACATACGGCCCGTATTGCAGGCCGTGCCCGCGGCGGGACGCGGCGCCACCCCGCAGACGACGCCGGGCACGCAGCCCGCGCCGGCCGCGCAGCCGACGACGCCGGAGACGACGCAACCCGCGACACCGGAGACCACCGAGCCCGCCCCGGCTCCGCAGCAGCGCGTGTTCCCCGCTCAGCAGCCGACGCAGCCGCCCGCCGATCCCAGCCTGACGCCCACCGAAGAGGCGACGAAGGAGATCCAGGCGGCCAGGGCGCTGCGGCAGAGTTCCGACCCGTCCGTGCAGCAGACCGCGCTGGCAATCATGGACTGCGGAAAGGCCGATCCACTCGCGGGCAACGACGACCCGGCTCTTCCGTTGGTGACCTGCTCGACCGACGGCACCGAGGTCTTCCTGCTGGACAAGAGCCGCATCGACGGCCAGGAGATCAAGGACGCCACCTCGGGGCTGAACCAGCAACAGGCCAGGCACGAGGTCTATCTGGACTTCAAGTCCGGTGGCAGCGACGCGTGGGCGACGCTGACCGGCGAGTACGTCTACAAGCGGGTCGCCTTCGTGCTCGACTCGAAGGTGGTCAGCGCACCGGTCGTGCAGCAGGGCCCGCAGCAGGGCGGCCGCACCCAGATCTCGGGCAACTTCACCGCGACATCGGCGAAGGAACTGGCGAACACGCTGAAGTACGGCTCGCTGCCGCTGTCGTTCCAGACCTCCGAGGCCGAGACGGTCTCCGCGACGCTGGGCCTGTCCTCGTTGAAGGCGGGCCTGCTCGCCGGGGCGGTCGGCTTGGTCGTGGTGTTGCTCTATTGCCTGACCTACTACCGGATGCTGGGTTTCGTCACCGGTTTGTCACTGGTGGCCTCCGGATTCGCGGTGTACGGCATCATGGTGCTGCTCGGGCGCTGGATCGGCTTCACCCTCGACCTCGCCGGTATCGCCGGTCTGATCATCGGTATCGGTATGACCGCCGACTCGTTCGTGGTGTTCTTCGAACGAATCAAGGACGAGATGCGCGAAGGACGCAGCTTCCGTTCCGCGGCTCCCCGTGGCTGGCAGCGCGCCCGCCGGACCATCCTGTCCGGCAACGCCGTCAGCTTCATCGCCGCGGCCGTGCTGTACATCCTGGCCGTCGGCCAGGTGAAGGGCTTCGCGTTCACCCTCGGCCTCACCACGATCCTCGACGTCGTCGTGGTGTTCCTGGTCACGTCGCCGCTGGTGCTGCTGGCTTCACGGACGGCGTTCTGGTCCAAGCCCTCGGTGAACGGCCTGGGCGCGATCCAGCAGATCGCCCGCGAGCGGAAGGCGGCCGAGGCCGCCCTCGGGAAGGCGTGAGGACGCGATGACCAACAGCCACACCACCCCCTCGCTCGACAAGACGAGCGCCACCGAGATCACCGACGTGTTCGCGGCGGTCGGCGAGCCGCAGCCGCCCAAGCACGGCTTCCTCAACCGTCTCTACACCGGTACCGGCGCGATCGACGTCATCGGCAAGCGCCGGATGTGGTATCTCATCACCGCCGCGATTGTGCTCGTCTCGCTGGGCAGCATCCTCTTCCGCGGCTTCAACTTCGGTATCGACTTCGAGGGTGGTTCCCGAATCCAGTTCCCCGCGGGGAACGCGACCACCAGCGCGGCGGAGGACGTCTACCGCGGCGCCATCGGCACCGACCCGGTCTCGGTGCAGACCGTCGGCACCGGCGGATCGGCCACCATGCTGATCCGGTCCGAGGCGCTGGACCAGCAGCAGGTGGAGGCGCTGAACAACGCGCTGTTCACGAAGTTCCAGCCGAAGGACAAGTCCGGCAACCCGAGCCGGGCCGCGATCAGCACCTCCGACGTCAGCGAGACCTGGGGCAGCCAGATCACCCGCAAGGCGCTCATCGCGCTCGCGGTGTTCCTCGTGCTCGTCGCGGTCTACATCGCGGTCCGATTCGAACCGCACATGGCCATCGCGGCGCTGGCGGCGCTGGCCTTCGACGTCACGGTCACCGCGGGCGTGTACTCGCTCGTCGGCTTCGAGGTCACCCCGGCCACGGTGATCGGCATCCTGACGATCCTCGGCTTCTCGCTCTACGACTCGGTCGTGGTGTTCGACAAGGTCGAGGAGAACACCCACGGCATCCTGCACCTGAGCAGGCGCACCTACGGTGAGCAGGCCAACCTCGCGGTGAACCAGACGCTCATGCGCTCGATCAACACCGCCTTGATCGGTATCCTGCCGATCGTCGGCTTGATGGTGATCGCGGTGTGGATGCTTGGCGTGGGCACCCTCAAGGACTTGGCGCTGGTGCAGCTGGTCGGTCTGCTGGTCGGCACCTACTCCTCGATCTTCTTCGCGACTCCGCTACTGGTCTCGATCAAAGAGCGCTGGGGGCCGGTGGCGGCGCACACCAAGAAGGTCCTGGCCAAGCGGGCCGGTGCGGCAGGGGCACGGGCAGGCGTCGCGGCCGAGCGCCGGGCGAGCATGGCAGCGGGCCGGGATTTCGAGGAGAAGCCGCGCGGACAGCGCGTGGCGGGGCAGACACCGCGACCCGGTGCGCGCCCGAGCGGTAAACGGCACAAAAGGCGGAACTGACACCAGACAGGGGTTTCATGCGACAGCCACGCGGTGCGGTACGACTGATCGGAGCGCTCGCTGCGGGCACGCTGGCCGCCGGGTTGATGGTCGGCTGCTCCAGTAAGAACCAGGTTCCCTCCATCGGCTACGCGACCGATGCCACCATCGCCACCTATAACGGCGGCAGCACGCTCGGAGCGAGTTCCGGGTCGTCGGCGGTGTTCTCCCGGGTACTCACCGGCTTCTTCTACACCGGTCCGGACGGCCAGCAGGTCGCCGACACCGACTTCGGCACCGCCAAGGAGGTGCCGGGGGAGTCGCAGACCATCCAGTACCGCCTCAACCCCGACGGCGTGTACTCCGACGGTGTGCCGACCTCGTGTGACGACTTGGTGCTGGCCTGGGCTGCCCGCAGTGGGCGGTACACCAAACCCGGTGACCGCGGCGCGGTTCCGCTCTTCGACGCCGCGAGCACCAGCGGCTACGACGACATCGAGCGCGTCGACTGCCAGCCCGGTTCGCGGGATGCCACGGTGGTGTTCCGGCCCGGTCGGCGTTACCTGCCGTGGCGCACTTTGTTCACGGCGGGCGAGCTGGTGCCCGCGCACGTCGCGGCCCGAGTCGCGAACGTGCCCAATGTCGTGTCGGCGTTGCAGACCGGTGACCCGAACGCGCTCGGCAGGATCGCGGAATTCTGGAACACCGGATGGGTCATCCCGGCCGACGGCCGGCTGGACCTGTCGCGGTTCCCTTCGTCGGGGCCGTACCGCATCGAGTCGTTCGGCAGCGAGGACGGCTTGGTGCTGGTCGCCAACGAGCGGTGGTGGGGCAACAAACCGGCGACCGGGCGAATCGTCGTCTGGCCCAAGACCTTCGACCTGAAGCAGAAGGTCGGCGACAACGCCGTCGGCGTGCTCGACATCGGTGCGCATTCGGTGAAAGACCTGAATCTGAACGGCTTCTCGGTGCAGACCATGCCGGGCCGAGGCGCCGAGCAACTGGTGCTGGCGACCGGCGGCGTGTTCGCCTCGGTCGAGGCGCGCCGCGCGTTCGCGTTGTGCCTGCCACGTCAGACGCTGTTCGACAAGCTCGGCAAGGCGCCGGACGCGCCGAAGACGGGGCTCGGCTCCGGCCCGCTCGACGCGCACGTCGTGCAGCAGGACTCCCTGTTCTATCCGGCGGTCATCGGCGCGGCGAACAAGTACTCCGGTGGCGACGTGGCGAACGCGACCAGGGCGGTCGCGGCCTCCGGTGCGCCGAACCCCACCGTCCGGATCGGCTACCAAGGTCCGGATGATCGCCGTGCGCAGACCGTCGCCATGATCGCCGAGGCCTGCAAACCGGCGGGCATCACCGTGGTGGACGCCGGTGCGCCCGAATTCACTCCCAACCGGCTCACCGAGGGCAAGGTCGACGCCGTCCTGGGCAGCACAGCCGCAGTGCCCGGTCCGGCGGGCTCGCTCGGCGGCGAGGCCGCGACCAG
The DNA here is from genome assembly GCF_055590505.1 of Nocardia sp. NPDC041819. Lineage (NCBI taxonomy): Bacteria > Bacillati > Actinomycetota > Actinomycetes > Mycobacteriales > Nocardiaceae > Nocardia > Nocardia sp. NPDC041819. The sequence goes on from NZ_JBVJAP010000001.1 coordinate 881,393, forward strand.
CGCGTTGCGCACCGGTAGCGGGCTCAATTTCGGACGGTTCGGCAACGGCCGTTACGATGCGATCACCGATCAGCTCGGGGCCGACGACAACGCGGCCGCACAGCTGAATCTGCTCACCGAGGCGGAGAACCTGCTGTGGGCGGAGCTGCCGAGCATTCCGTTGTTCGCCACCCCGCGCACGATCGCCTTCGGCAAGGGGCTGCGCAACGGGATCGCCGCCCCCACCCAGGCCGGATCCGGCTGGAACATGGACCGGTGGGTGCTCGAGCGGTGACCGACGGTGTGGGTGATGGGATCATGGAGAGGTGTCGATGAGTAAGCACGCGGCGATCGAATCCGCGGACGTAGCCGCCGAACGGACCACCAAAGCCGCCGAGGTGGTCGACCTTTTGACCCGTTGGCACGACGACTTTCCCACGGCCGGTGTGCGTTTCGCGGATCTCACCCCGGTGTTCGCCGACGCCGAGGGCTTCCGCGCCGTGGTCGACTGCCTGGCCGCGTGCGCGCCCGACGCCGATCTGGTGGCGGGTGTCGACGCCCGCGGCTTCCTGCTCGGCGCCGGTGTCGCGGCATCCCTCGGCACCGGCGTGCTCGCGATCCGCAAGGCGGGCAAGCTGCCGCCGCCGGTGATCAGCCGCGAATACAGCCTCGAGTACGGCACCGCCGCGTTGGAGATTCCCGCGGACGGCATCGAATTGGCGGGCCGTCGCATCCTGTTGCTGGACGACGTGCTCGCCACCGGCGGCACGCTCGCCGCCGCCGCCGAAATCTTCAAGCAGGCGGGCGCCGAGGTGGCCGCCGCCGCGGTGGTGCTGGAACTCGGCTTCCTCGGCGGGCGCGCACGGCAGGGCGACTACCCGCTGACCTCCATCGTCCAGCTCTGAGCCATGCCCTGGATCCGCTCGCCGCTCGCAGCGGGTCGCGCGTAGCGGAAATCCGTTGCCCGGGACCGCGGTGGCTGTCAGGATCGCGGAATCCGCCCTGGCCGCAGGGACTTTCGTCGCCCCGTTCCGCCGCGAGCGGATGACGTGGATCAAGCCCTCGTTCCTGTGGATGATGTATCGCTGCGGCTGGGCGAGCAAACCCGGCCAGGAACGAGTTCTGGCGGTCACGATCACCCGTTCCGGGTTCGAGTGGGCGCTGGCGCATGCCTGCCTCAGCCACTACGAGCCGAAACTGTTCCCGGATCGGCAGGCGTGGGCGGAGCGGCTGAAAACGAGTCCGGCGCGCATCCAATGGGACCCGGAACGAGATCTCGCACACCGGCCGCTGTCGTATCGCTCTGTACAGGTGGGCTTGGCGGGTATCGCCGTAGAGCACTATCTCGACCGATGGATCACCGGAATCCGCGATGTCACCGAGGAGGCGCGGCAGGTGCGCCGGATGGTAGCCGCGGGGGAGTTGGAGGCGGCGGCACGGGCTCTCCCCGAGGAACGTCCCTATCCGCTCCCCGCGACCGTGGCCGCCGTCATCGGCGCGTCGTGCTGAAGCGGACGTGTGATCCGAATTGCACTGGCGCATTCGCCGGAGTGTGTTTAATCTGGACAGGTCTTATCCCCGTTGATCGGAGTTCTGCCGTTGCTCATTTGAGGTAGCCACTCGTGCGGCCCGCATTCGCGCGCCGTTATTCGTCGCAACCTCCAGGAGCAGGCATGACCAATCTGTCTTTTTCCGATCTCGCTTTCGGCTGGCCGGACGGCACCCCCGTTTTCGAGGGCCTCGACGCCGTTCTCGGTCCCGGTCACATCGGCTTGGTGGGCGGTAACGGTGCGGGCAAGTCCACATTGCTGCGGTTGATCGCAGGGGAGCTGAAGCCCGTTCGCGGGTCCGTCACCGTCATCGGGCATCTCGGGTATCTGCGCCAGGATCTCGGCCTGGGTGCGGGGCAGCGCGTCGATGCGGTGCTGGGCATCGCGGAGGTGCGAAAGGCATTGCACCGCATCGAGTCCGGGTCGGGCGGTGAAGCCGACTTCGATCTGGTCGGTAATCAGTGGGATATCGAGGAGCGGGCGTTGGCGTTGCTGGCCCGGCTCGGACTGCACTACGTCGCCGACTCGGTGGAGCAGCTCGATCGCACGCTCGACACCCTCTCCGGCGGCGAGACGGTGCTGCTCGGACTGATCGCCGAGCTGCTCGCCGAGCCGGACGTGCTGCTGCTGGACGAACCGACGAACAATCTGGACCGGGTGGCGCGCGCACGGCTCTACGAGGTGGTCGGACAGTTCTCCGGCACGGTGCTCACGGTCAGCCATGATCGTGAGCTGCTCGAGCGGATGACCTCCATCGCGGAGCTACGCCACGGCGAATTGCGGCTGTTCGGTGGTAATTTCAGCGAGTACGAGCGGATCGTCGCCGCCGAGCAGGAAGCGGCTCGTGCAGCGATCCGCGACGCGCGCAGCGATGTCCGCAAGCAGGCCCGCGAACTCGTCGAGGCGCGCATCAAGCTGGACCGCAGGCAGCGATACGGGCAGAAGATGTGGGATCAGAAGCGCGAGCCGAAGATCATCATGAACGAACGCAAACGCCAGGCGCAGGTGTCGGCAGGCAAGCTGCGCAACAACCACATCGAGAAGCTGGACACAGCGAAAGAGCAGCTCGAGCAGGCGAGGGAGCTGTTGCGCGACGATCGGGAGATCCGGGTGGAGCTACCCGGCACACGGTTGTATCCCGGCCAGGACGTGATCGAGCTGGAACGGGTCGAGCTGGCGTGCGGGCCCACGGTGACGTTGCGGGTGTCCGGTCCGGAGCGGATCGCGCTGACCGGCCGCAACGGCGTCGGCAAGACGACGTTGCTGCGGCGCATCGCGCAGGAGGGGCCGAAGGTGCCGTGGCGGATGCTGCCGCAGCGGCTGGACGTGTTCGACGAGCGGCGATCGGTCTTCGAGAACATCGCCTCGACGGCGCCGCACGCATCCGCGGAGCGGATCCGGGCGCAGCTGGCCCGCTTCCTGTTCCGTGGCGCGGACGCCGACGTCGCGGCCGCGGCGCTGTCGGGCGGTGAACGGTTGCGCGCGGCGCTGGCCATGCTGCTGCTGGCCGATCCGGCGCCGCGACTGCTGCTGCTGGACGAGCCGACCAACAATCTCGATCTGCCCAGCCTGGAGCACCTGACCCAGGCGCTGGCGAGCTTCGAGGGGGCGCTGATCGTGGTCAGCCACGATCCGCGTTTCCTCGACGACATCGGGGTGACTCGTCGTCTCGAGCTTACCGCGGAGGGATTGGAGGAGACGCTGGTGACCTGACGTGCCGTCGCCGTCCAGAGCCGCTGTGGGCGCGGAACCGGCCTCCCGGCGACAGGCGGAGGCCGAGCCGGCAGCGGTGTCTGATAGCAGGGTGGGGCGACGAACCGCGCGGGCTGTGATCATGCGCCCGCACGCGCACGGGAGCCAGGCACCGGTTGGTGGTGCCCGGCTCCGGTGCGCGGCGTCGAGGTACTACCCCTAGCTCAGGCGGACGGCCGATATTCGCGATCCTTGACCGCCCTAGTTTTAGTCACTTACACTAAAACGCGGAGAGGACGTGATCACATGGGATACGGAAACTGGGACGACTCCGCCTATCGCGCGGCGAAGACCTTCCGCGCCGCTCGCGGCATCGACGACTTCGGCTACACCGCCGGCATGCGGGCCGAGCCGCACGCCGAGTGGCGGGTGCACCCGACGCTGGATCCACTCGGCGTCACGGTGCGCGAATGCCGGGATTCGGCCGAGCACGGCAGCTCACTGCCCATCGCGGTGCTGTTCGACGTCACCGGATCGATGGGGCGGGTGCCGCGGATCATGCAGGACAAGCTGGGTACCCTGCACGGTCTGTTGCGGCGCAAAGGCTATGCGGACGACCCGCAGATCCTGTTCGGCGCGATCGGCGACGCGGACACCGACCGCGTGCCGTTGCAGATCGGCCAGTTCGAATCCGACAACCGGATGGACGAGCAGTTGCGCGCCATCTTCCTGGAGGGCGGCGGCGGTGGGCAGAAGTCCGAAAGCTACGAACTGGCCGCCTACTTCCTGGCGACGCACATCGCGACCGACGCGTGGGACAAGCGGCGCAAGAAGGGCTATCTGTTCCTGATCGGCGACGAGCTGAACAAGCCGCGGCTGGCCTCCCGCCACATCCGCGCCATCATCGGCGACAGTGTGCGCCAGGACATCTCGGTGGAATCCATCTACCGCGAACTCGCCGAACGCTGGCACGTGCACTACATCCTGCCCAACCAGTCCAGCTACTTCAACGACCCGGATATCGCCGAGCACTGGCGTGAGCTGCTCGGCCAGAATTTCCTGCGCCTGGACGACCCGGCCGCGGTGTGCGAACTCATCGCGCTGACGATCGGATTGGCGGAAGGTCGCGTCGACCTGGCCGCCGGACTGGCGGACTTGCGGGATGTCGGGTCCGTGGCCGAGGCCGCGTCGGTGGGCAAGGCGCTCGGGGCCGACGGCGGGCGAGTGCGGGCATTGCCGCGCGGCCGCGGGTGAAGCCGGGGCACACGATGTTCGGGTCGCACATCATCGTCGTGGATCTCGGTTTCGGGGACGCGGGCAAGGGCGCGACGGTCGACTGGCTCTGCGCCCCCGAGTCGGGATTCCAGGTCGCCGCCGTGGTTCGGTTCAACGGCGGGGCGCAGGCGGCGCACAACGTGATCGCCGACGGACGGCATCACACGTTCGCGCAGTTCGGATCGGGGACGTTCGCGGGCGTCCCGACACTGCTGTCGCGGCACATGCTGGTCGAACCGATCGCGCTGGCCGCCGAGGCGCGGGGGTTGGCCGCGCTGGGCGTCCGGGATCCGCTGTCGTTGTTACGGATCGACGGGCGGGCATTGCTCACCACGCCGATCCACATCGCCGCCAACCGTGCCCGCGAGGATGCGCGGGGTCGCGCGCGGCACGGTTCGTGCGGCCGCGGGATCGGCGAGACCGCAGGGTACGCGCTGGCGCACACGGCACCGACCGTGTCGGATTGCCTGCGACCCCTGGTGCTGCGCGGCAAGCTGCGGGCGCTGGCGGCGTACTACGGGCCGCTCATCGCGTCGAGCGAACATCGTTACGAGCCGATCGATGACCTGGTCGACATGTACCGGGAGTTCGCCGCAGCGGTCCCGATCGTCGGTGACGACCAGTTGGCTCGGTTCGCGCGGCGCGGCACGGTGGTGTTCGAAGGCGCCCAAGGCGTCCTGCTCGACGAATGGCGCGGGTTCCATCCGCACACCACCTGGTCGACGGTCGAGCCGCGCAACGCGCACGCGATGCTCGCCGAGATCGGCTCGCGCGGTTATGTGCTCGGCGTCACCCGCACCTATCAGACCCGCCACGGCGCGGGCCCTTTCCCCACCGAGGATCCGGGCCTCGCCCTGCCCGAGCCGCATAATGCGGCAGGTCGCTACCAAGGCGAATTCCGTCTCGGGCACTTGGACACCGTGCTGCTGCGCTACGCCATCGAGGTCTCGGGCGGTGTCGACGGTCTGGCCGTCAACCACCTGGACGCCCCCGGAAGGCGTTACGCCGCAACCGGTTACACCGTGGACGGCGTCGCCTGGGACCGGGTGCCAGCCGGACGCGGGCAGGACCTGGACCACCAGCGGGAGCTGACCCGGTTGCTCTCGCGCGCCGAGCCCGTCCTCGCCGAAATGCCGGACGACCCGGTGCCGTGGCTGGCCAGGACGCTCGGTGTGCCGGTCGTCCTCACCGCCGACGGCCCCGGCCGCCGCCACCGCACCCGCACGGCGTATCCCGTCGCGGCGTGATCGTCCGCGAAGACATTCCGCGAGACGGGTCCGCCTGCGGCGTGGCGGTTCGGGCAGGATGGGTGGCCGTGGAGCAGTCCGTTGTGTCGGTGGATGTCGTGGCGTTGCGCTTCTGGGACGAGGACGGCGGCGTCCGGTTCGGGATCGCACCCCGGGCGATGGAACCGTTCGCGGGGCAGCTCGCCTTGCCCGGCGTGCTGCTCGGACGGGGGGAGCGGCTGGCCGTCGCGGCACGGCGCGCGGTGCACACAAAATTGGGCGTCCCGGAGGCCGCCATCGGCTCGGTGGGGCAATTGGTGACCTTCGACGAGCCGAACCGCGACCCACGCGGGCCCACGCTCTCGATCGCGATGTGGGCGGTGGTGGGACCGCACGAGGGACCAGCGCGGTGGACCGCCTTCGACGAGGTGCCCGAACTGGCCTTCGACCACAATCGCGTCGTCGCGGTGGCCCGCGAGGTCCTGACGCGGTTGCTGTGGAAGGACCTCACGTTCACCAGGGCCCTGCTCGGCGAGGAATTTCCGGCGACCAAGGCGGTGGAGGCCGTCACAGCGCTGTCCGGAGCCCGTCCCGACGCCGCGAACCTGAACCGGACGCTGGCGGCCATCCCGGGCCTGGCGCGCACCACCGAACGGCGTCGCGTCAAAGCGACCGGCCGGCCCGCGGCAGTGTGGGCCTTCGGCGCGCAGGACTGAACGACAGTGCGCGGTGTCGCGTCGAGGTCGATCGAAGGGCCTGCGGTCAGCGGCGCGGTGCGTACATGATGATCGCGACCCCGACCAGGCAGATCGCCGCGCCCAGATAGTCCCAGCGATCGGGGCGGAACTTGTCCACCAGCATGCCCCAGGCCAGCGATCCCGCGACGAAGACACCGCCGTAGGCGGCGAGGATACGGCCGAAGTTCGGGTCCGGCTGGAAGGTCGCGACGAAGCCGTAGGCTCCGAGAGCGAGAACGCCCGCGGCGATCCAGACGACGCCACGCTGTTCCCGCCAGCCCTGCCACACCAGCCAGGCGCCGCCGATCTCGGCCAGCGCGGCGAGGGCGAACAACAGCAGCGAGCGGGCGACCGTCATGGCGGGGACGGTACTTGCTCGCGATCCGTCGGACGCGAGCCAGGGGCGACCTCATAGACGGCGTAGCCGCGCCCGAGCACGGGGTAGGAGACGTTGCGCACCGGCACGCCGCCCTGGGTGCGCCCGAATTCCGTTCCACCGTGGGCATGTCCGTGGACGGCCAGCACCGCACTGCCCGCGTCGAGGGCCACGGCCAGATCATGGCAGCCGAGTCCGGCGTAGATCTTGGGCGGTTCACCGGCCAACGTGTCGATGACCGGCGCGAAATGCGTGAGCGCGATGCGGGTTTCGCAGTCGAGCTGGTCGAGTGCCTGGCGGAGGCGAAGGGCGTCGAGTGGGCCGCGGCGCATGCGGGCGCGGTGTTCGGCGGAACCCTCCTCCGGTGTGCCGGGATGGCCGGGGAAGCCGCCGCTGCCGCCCATGACTCCGGCGATGCCCACCCGGATTCCCCCGATGTCGAGGCCGATCGCGGTGCCGTCCAGCACGTGGACGCCCAACGCGGTGAGCTGTGCCGCGATCAGGTAACCCGATCGTTGATCGTGGTCGTGATTGCCGAGCACGGCGACCACCGGTACGGGAAGACCGTCGAGTTCGGCACAGAGCAATTCCGCCTCCGCGCGGGTGCCGCCATCGGTGAGATCGCCTGCCAGTAAGAGGATGTCGGCGTTCGCGGAAAGGCGCAGGAAGTCGGGACGGAAACGTCCGGCGACCGCCGCGCGCATATGCAGGTCGCCGACGGCGGCGACGCGGAGGCATTCGGTGCTGCGCGCTGCGGTCACGACGGCCAGTCGGCCACAGCGGCGAAGGCGTGTCAAGCGATGGTGCGAAAGCCGTGCGCGACGGTCGATCGGCACACGGATCCGGAACTCGATGTTCACCTGGCCGCGACCGGCCGTGAAGTTCGGATATAGCTTGCCGCTATTCCTTGTTCAGAGCGTGTTCAGTGAGGCTACCGACAGTGTGGCCCTCGATGAAACGTCCATGAACACTGCCGTGGCGGACTATCGCGTCTGCCCGCGGGTCCCGCATGGTCGCGGTATGAGCCGAGCGCAACTGCTGTCCAAAGTCGTTGCCGCCGCGGCGGCCGTCTTCCTTCCGCTGTCCGCGACCGGAGTCGCCGAGGGGGAGGCTCCGACGGCCAAGGTGGTCGTGATCGGCCTGGACGGCTTGATGTACGGCAAGGTCGAGCAGGTCCGGGCGCCGAATCTGCTGCGGCTGAGCGGAGAAGGCTTGCTGAGCCGTTCCTCGATCGCTCCGCACATCACCATCTCGGGTCCGTCCTGGGCCACCGTGCTGACCGGCGTGTGGGATCGCAAACACGGCATCACCGACAACCGGTTCACCGCCGCCCCGTTCGCGCGGTACCCGACGGTGTTCACCCGGCTCGAGCGGGCTCGACCGGCGCGGAAGACCCAGTCCATCGCCACCTGGGACCAGATCGCCACCATGACCGGCAGCGGCGACCCGCGCGCCGACGTCGTCGTCTCCACCGCGCCCGTGCCGGACGACCAGGACGAGTCCCGCACCGACGCCGCCACCACCGACGCCGCGGTCGCCGCGATCGGCCGATTCGCGCCCGACCTGCTGTTCACCCATCTGGACCAAGTCGACCGCGCCGGTCACGACGCGGGCGGCGCTTCGCGGGCCTACCTGGACGCCGTCACGCGCATCGATGCTCTGGTCGGCCGCATCGTCGCCGCCGTCGACGCCCGCGCCGCCGCCCATCCCGCAGAGCGGTGGACCATACTCGTCACCGCCGACCACGGCCATCTGCCCAGGGGCGGGCACGGCGGCCAATCCGCGGACGAGACGACCAACTTCGTCATCGCTCGCGGCCCGGACTTCCGGCCCGGCGCCACCAGTACCCGAGCGACCCTGGTCGACATCACCCCCACGGTGCTCGACCTCCTCGACGTCGCCCCCGGCGCCGACCTCGACGGTCACTCCCTGCGTCTCGAGCCCGGACCCGCGCGGACGCCGTTGTCCGAACCCCTGCCCGCCGCGATCCGCTGACCTGCCCCTCGCACGGCCTCGTCGGGGGGCTCGCGCTTCGACCCGCAGGTCCGATCACATCCGGATCCCCGAGCCGGGCAAACTCGCCCGGATGCAGTCCATGGGTTGGTTGTCGCAGGTGGGACGGCAAATCAGTGGTGGTGGGGCGCAGGACGGCTACCGCGTCCGGCGCATCATGAGCATCCGGTATGGGACGGTTGTCAGGCGCAGTCCGGAGCTCAGCGTGCCCGCGTGCGTTCTTCGTCGCGACACCCTCGTGCGCATCCTTGGTTCGCGGAGCGGACGTTGCCGCTGCGCCCGGACTAAAGTTGGTGGTCCGGGAGGTTGCACCGGTCGGATAGGGTGGTCCGATCGAGGCGCGGAGAGGTGGTGGCATGACTCAGCATCTGGGCGAGGCGAAGGTCGAGCAATCGACGTCGGGCCCGCAGCCGAACGGTGCGGGCGCCACCGACGCCGCGAAACCGCAGGCGCCGGCGAACGCGACGCCTCCGCGTCAGCCCGGCACCTCTTCCGCGGTCCCGACCTCGGCCTCGCGCCGGGTGCGGGCGCGCTTGGCCCGCCGCATGACCGGGCAGCGCGGTATCGCCGCGGTCAAGCCGGTGCTCGAGCCACTGGCCACCGTGCACCGCGAGCTGTACCCGAAGGCCAACCTGACGCTGCTGCAGCGCGCGTTCGACGTGGCCGACGAGCGGCACAAGCATCAGTTCCGCAAATCGGGTGATCCCTACATCACCCATCCGCTCGCCGTGGCCAACATCCTCGCCGAACTGGGCATGGACACCACCACGCTGGTGGCCGCTCTGCTGCACGACACGGTGGAGGACACCGGATACAGCCTCGAACAGCTCACCCAGGACTTCGGCTCCGAGGTCGCCCACCTCGTCGACGGCGTCACCAAACTGGACAAGGTCAATCTGGGCGCCGCCGCCGAGGCGGAGACCATCCGCAAGATGATCATCGCGATGGCCCGCGACCCGCGCGTGCTGGTGATCAAGGTGGCCGACCGGCTGCACAACATGCGCACCATGCGTTTCCTGCCGCCGGAGAAGCAGGCCAAGAAGGCCAAGGAGACGCTGGAGGTCATCGCTCCGCTCGCCCACCGCCTCGGTATGGCGACGGTGAAATGGGAGCTGGAGGACCTCGCCTTCGCGATCCTGCACCCGAAGAAATACGACGAGATCGTCCGGCTGGTCGCCGACCGCGCGCCCTCGCGCGACACCTACCTGGCGAAGGTGCGGGCCGAGATCGTCAACACGCTGGCCGCCTCCCGGATCAACGCGATCGTCGAGGGCCGCCCGAAGCACTACTGGTCGATCTACCAGAAGATGATCGTCAAAGGTAAGGACTTCGACGACATCCACGACCTGGTCGGCATCCGCATCCTGTGCGACGAGGTGCGCGACTGCTACGCCGCCGTCGGCGTCGTGCACTCGCTGTGGCAGCCCATGGCGGGCCGGTTCAAGGACTACATCGCCCAGCCGCGCTACGGTGTCTACCAGTCGCTGCACACCACCGTGGTCGGACCGGACGGCAAGCCCCTGGAGGTGCAGATCCGTACCCAGGACATGCACCGCACCGCGGAGTTCGGCATCGCCGCGCACTGGCGCTACAAGGAGACCCGCGGCAAGCACTCCAACGACACCGCCGAGGTCGACGACATGGCGTGGATGCGCCAGCTGCTGGACTGGCAGCGGGAGGCCGCTGACCCGGCCGAGTTCCTGGAGTCGCTGCGCTTCGACCTGAAATCGCCGGAGATCTTCGTGTTCACGCCGAAGGGCGACGTGATCACGCTGCCGCAGAAGTCGACGCCGGTGGACTTCGCCTATGCCGTGCACACCGAGGTGGGGCACCGCTGCATCGGCGCCCGGGTGAACGGGCGGCTGGTCGCGCTGGAGCGTCAGCTGGAGAACGGCGAGGTCGTCGAGGTGTTCACCTCCAAGGCGCAGAACGCAGGACCCAGCCGTGACTGGCAGAACTTCGTGGTGTCCCCGCGCGCCAAGGCGAAGATTCGCCAATGGTTCGCCAAAGAGCGGCGCGAGGAGGCGCTGGAGAGCGGCAAGGACCAGATCTCCAAGGAGGTCCGCCGCGTCGGGCTGCCGCTGCAGCGGTTGATGAGTGTCGACGCGATGACCGCGGTGGCCCACGAGCTGCACTACACCGATATCTCCACGCTCTACACCGCCGTCGGCGAGCATCAGGTCTCCGCGCACCACGTGGTGCAGCGGTTGATGGCGCAGCTCGGTGGCATCGGCGACGTGGAGAACGAGCTGGCCGAGCGCTCCACCCCGTCGACGACCCCGAGCAGGCAACGGGTCACCGGCGACGCGGGCGTGCTGATCCCCGGCGCTGCGGGCACCGTCGCCAAGCTGGCGAAGTGCTGCACTCCGGTGCCCGGCGACGAGATCATGGGCTTCGTGACCCGCGGTGGCGCGGTGAGCGTGCACCGCACCGACTGCACGAACGCCGGTTCCCTGCGGGAGCAGGCCGAGCGGATCATCGAGGTGTCCTGGGCGCCGTCGCCGTCCTCGGTGTTCCTGGTCGCCATCCAGATCGAGGCGCTCGATCGCACGCGGCTGCTGTCGGACGTGACCAAGGTGCTGGCCGACGAGAAGGTCAACATCCTGTCCGCTTCGGTGGCCACGCACGGTGACCGGGTGGCGATCAGCAAGTTCACCTTCGAGATGGGCGATCCGAAACACTTGGGGCACCTGCTGAATGTGGTGCGCAACGTGGAGGGCGTCTACGACGTCTACCGCGTCACCTCCGCCGCTTGATCATCCGCGCCTCGACCCGCGAGTAGCTGTCAAATAGCTAACAGCTCAAGGTGTTTCGGGTCCCGCAAAGCAAGTTTCGGGCTTGCCATCCGGGGCGGACTGTCGGAAACTTGTCGGACTGAAACCGGGAACGCGCCAGCGTATGGTGCGTTCATTTCGGTGTGTCGTGGAAGTTTTCCGTCGATGCGGCAGTAATAGCCGGAATCTGTTACCGTCTATTGCGTTTCATGGCGTTGAGGTACCTGCGGCAGACGACTTGATTGCGGATCGCTATGACTGGATACACGGCAAGACTCTCGGGGATGCTGGTAGCACTCGCCGTGGCTGTGGCGACCGCCGGTGTCGCCGCGGCGGAGCCGTCGGATCCCGCCGGGCCCTCCACACAGATCCGTCTCGCGACCTGTCCCGCGTTGTACGCCTTGGGGATTCAGGGCACCGGTGAGTCCTCCCCGGACGCCGCGCCCAGCACCGACACGGGCATGCTCTCCACTGTTTTCCGGCCGATGATGGCGAAAGCTCCCGACGCCGGTCTGGTCGACCGGGCTTACGTGCCATACGAATCCGGCTTCGGCGGGGCGACAGCCGGTGGCGTGGTGCCTTATTGGGATTCGGTGTCCGGCGGCCTCACCCGTTTGCGGAGCATGGCCGAGACCGTCGCCGACGCGTGCCCGAACAGTCGTTTCGCGGTGGTCGGCTACTCGCAGGGCGCGCATGTCGCGTCGATGTTCGCGCAGGAGATCGGCCAGGGCCGCGGCGTGCTGCCCGCCGAGCGGGTCGCCGCGGTCGCGTTGTTCGCCGACCCGACCCGCAATCCCGGCGCACCGCTGTTCCCCGGCGCGCCGGGCAAGGCGACACCGGACCCCGCGCCGGGAACCTCGGGCGAGCGGCTGGAATCCATCGCCGCGCTGCCGCAGGCTCCCGCCACCGGCGGCGGCATCGGCCCGGAACGGGACAAGGCCGCGAACTTCGGGGCGCTCACCGGCCGGGTGGCGAGTTTCTGCGCGGCGGGCGATCTCGCCTGCGACGCTCCGGACGGCGCGCCGATCCTGCGGGCGGTCGCCAACGTGGCCGGTCAGTCCAAGCTCAGCGGCGGCGACCCGATCGGCTCGCTGGTATCGATCGCGCAGGCGCTGGCGTTCACCTCGATCAAGACCGCGACCCGGGTGCTCGACGAGGACGTGCAGGGCAATTCGCTGGCCACCCTATCGATCTCGCCGGAGAAGTCCATCTCGCAGCGCCTCGCGGACGCCTCGGACCCGCGTACGCCGCTGAATCTGCCCGGCGCGCTGCAGGCGCTGCTGAAAATCGGCATGATCGGTTTGAACTCGGTGATCGCGGTGGTGCGGGCGGTGATCGACTCGGCGAACATCTCCGAGCTGGCCACCGCGGGATTGACGAATCCGCCCGCCGCCCTGGTCAGGCTCGGCGCCGAGCTGGTCGGGGCCGTTCCCCAGCTGATTCCGCCGACCACCGGGGTCCGGCTGATCAACCAGGCATTCGACGCGGTGGTGCAGAACATCACCGACAACAGTGAACTGCTGAACACGACGACGTGGGTGCGCTACTGGGACACCGTGCAGCGTCACACCGCCTACGCCGGCGCGACCGTCTCGGCAGGCGGGGCCGCGCCCACGCAGTTCGTCGCCGACTGGTTCGCGGCGCTGGCCCGCGATATCGCCGACGCCTTCGGCGGGAAGGCCCAGCCACGGCCGGTGCTGGAGAAGCAACCGACCGGATTCTTCGGGGACGGCTCCGGCGCGTCTCCCACGCCGACTTCGTCCGGTACGGGACAATTTCCGTTCGGGACAGGAGCCGATGGCGCCTCATCCAGCGGCGTGACATCGATTCCGCCCACCGACCGAACCGGCATACCCAACGCCTACCCGTTCTCCACGAACTGATCGCCGAGAGGGTCCGACGATGCGATACTGCGTGCCCTGCTCTGCGGGAATGGGGGAATGTTGAAGTCGTACAAACAGCTTTCCCGCTGGTACGGCGCATTGGAGCCGGAGACCGGTGCACCGGAGAAAGACAAGCCCGATGAGGCGAATGTCATCATCCCTGCGGACGACGAGGGGCCCGCGCGCTTCCCGGACTACATCCGCGACGACGCCGAGCCGTGGCAGCGCAAGCCCGAGGAGGTCCCCGCGGACCTGCCCGCCCAGCGCAGCGAGTTCACCGGCGGGTGGTCGGACTGGGTGGTGACCGGCCATGCGCCCGGTCCGGACGACGACTACGTCGCGCCCCGGCCGGTCGATCCGGTGCCGTTCCCGTGGGCCGACGACGACGAGCACGAGCCGGTCGAGCAGCCGCGTCCCGCGGTGTCGCGTGCGCTGCGGAAGGCCGCCCGCGACCATCCCGCCGTGCGCCGGGCCCGGCTGTTGCTCATCGTGATCGCGGCGGTGCTGATCATCGCCGTCGCGGCCGTGGGTGTGCTGCTCCTGCTGCGCGCTGCCGCCGATCGCGCCGCGCTACCGAGGGACTCGCATGTGTCCGCGTCGGTGCAGCTCACCGTCGGCGGCGCCCAGGCGGTCGGCAATCCGCGCGCGGTGGGTGCCGGCGCCTGCCCGACCGAGCGCAGTGACGCGATCGTGCGCAGCGCGGAGGCAGGCGGCACGAGCTCCGGGCCTGAGGTCGTGCTGTCGTTCCAGTACGCGTACTACGTGGAACGCTCCGGGGAGCGAGCCCGCGCGGTCGTCGCCCCGGATGCCAATGTCCAGCCCGCCTGGGTCATCCAGCGGGGCATCGACTCCGTCCCGGCGGGCACGACACATTGCGTGCGGATCGTGACGGTCGGTGACAACCGGTATTCGGTGGAGGTCACCGAATACCGGCCCGGCGGCGCGCCCGCCACGTACAACAGGCAGACGGTCACCACCGCGGTGATCGACGGCCGCACCCTGATCACGGGTATCGCGGCCGGATAAAGGAGAGCAGAAGCGATGGGAGAGGACTGGAGCCGCTGGCTCGACGAAGCGCCCGGGGAGGGCGCTGCGCCGAGTCGGCCGGTGCGTTCCAAGGCTCCGGTGGTGCGGTTGCGGCGCGGCAAGGATGACGGCTCCGAGGCGGATCATCCGGCACAGCGGCCGATCCTGGTGGTCGGGGGGTGCGGTGGTGCGGGCACCACCACGACGGCGTTGGGCTTGGCGGGCGAACTCGGCACGGGCGGTACCCCGACGGTCGCGGTGGACGCCACCACGGCGGGCAGCGATCTCGCGCTGCGCGGTGCGGACGAGCATCTGCACCCGATCAGCCTGCAATCCTGGTTGTACGGACGCGGTGACGACGAACCCGCCCCGCTGAAGGAATGCTTGTCACGCGCGACTTCGGGCATCGGCCTGCTCTGGCGCGACGCCGCGCCGCTGCGCAGGCGTGCGACCTATCTCACGGTTGCCCGGGCGGTGCGCGACGCCGGATACACCGCCGTCTACGACGGGGGACATCCGATTGCCGCCAGGCAACTGCTTCCCCTGCTCGATGACGCGGATGTGGCTCTGGTGCTTGCCATTCCGGCGCGCACGGATGCGGCCAACCGCCTACGGGTCGCGCTGGAATGGCTCGACGACCAGTTCGGCGATACCGGGGAAGGACACGGCGGCGGCGTCGTCGGCGACACGACAATCGTCGTCTCCCACCAGTACCCCGGCGACGACTCCCGGGTAGCCGAACATTTGCGCGAGCATTTGTCCGGCTGGGTCCGCGATATCAAGGAGATTCCCTACGATCCGCACTTGGCCCGGGGCGAGCTCGTGCGGCACGCCTCGCTGGCCGCCGAGACGCGCCGGGCATATGGGCGCTTGCTCGCAGGGGTGGCATCATGACCGCCGCCATGATTTTTCCGCGTCAGCCCGACCCCGCGCCCGCCGGTGTGATCGCCCCGCCGGAGTCCCGCCGTGCCGCCGTCTGGGACCGCCCCGTACCGGGTGTCGGCCGTGCGCCGCTGGTCTGGCTGCTGGGTGTGCACGGGGGCGCCGGAGCCAGTACCCTCGCGCATGTGCTTGCGCCCGCGGCGGATTCGGGCCGCCGCTGGCCCGGCGTCTTCGACCGCGAAAGTCCGTTCGTCGTCCTCGTCGCCAGAGAGACCATCGCCGGTCTGTCCCGTGCGCACGACCTTCTGCGCCAACATCTTTCGGGTTTCGCCGGTCCCTCCGACGTGCTCGGCCTGATCACCGTCGCCGCGCGGCCCGGCCGGATGGCTCCCGAGATCCGGCGCTACCGCGACGTGGTCGGCTCCCTGGCCGGACAGGTGTGGCAGGTGCCGTGGTACGAGGAGTGGACGCTGGTCGAACCGGAGCAGCTGCCCGTGTGGTCGCCCGGTGATCCGATGCCATCCAGGAAACGCAAGCTCGATCTGCTGGAGGAAGTCCCGCTCGATGTCCGGGAGCTCGGCGCCGACATCGTGGCGGCCGCTCGGACGGCACTGGAGGAGGCCGGCTACGACCGCCGGTCACCGGATCTCCGTAAGCCGCCCGATGAGTGATCGTCCGCATCGAAACGGCGACAACCACCCACTATTCGAGAAAGGCATCCGATGAGCACGCTCCTCCTCGCCGTGCAGGACACGTACGGCACCGTCCTCGCGCAAGTCGGTAATCCGACGCCGGAGGCGCCGCCGGGCTCGGAGAAGATCCTGCAGCTGGTGCGGTATCTCACCTGGTTCGTGCTGTTGTCCGGAATCTGCGGCATCGTCTACGCGGGTGGCAAATTCGCCTGGGAGAAGTGGACCGGCGGTGGTCTGGAGTCGCCGAAGATGGTGGCGGGCGCGATGATCGGCGGCGTGGTCGCCACCAGCGCGGGCACCATCATGAACGCCGTCATCGGGACCTGAGGTCGCGATGAGTACCGTGCGCATGCCCGCGGCCGAGTTGCTGGCCTACAAGCAGATGCCCGCCGACGTCCTCGCACCGCTGATGCAGCTGCTGAACTGGCTGCTGTGGTTCGTCCTTCTGGTCTGCCTCGCCTGGATGATCGTGTCCGCGGGGAAGCTGTGGCTGACCTTCCGCAGCGACCTGGCCATGAACGACGCCTCGCACGGCGTGCTGATGAGCCTGCTGGGTGCTGTGGTGGCGAGCACGGCGTCGGGGATCGCCCTGGCGTTCCTGCCCGCGTGAGCCGCCGGAGCGGGACGGGGACGAGGCGGGAATGACTTCGACAGTACTGCGGCCGGCGGATTCCGCGGCGTGGCGGCGCGACATCCGCCGCCCCGCGGCCGGAGTCGTTGGCGCCGCGCTGCTGTTCGCGGCGGTCGGCTGCGGCGGTAACGCGGACCCGGCGGGGCCGGACCTCTCGGCCGCACCCACCGATGTGCGGTGGCAGCCGTTCCAAGGCGTGCCCCTGCCGCACACCGGCCAGGGGCCGCGATCGACGGCCGACGGCGCGGCGACCGGCTTCGAGCACTCGCCGCGCGGCGCGGCCATCGCCGCGCTGACCCATTCGGTGCGGCTGGCGGTAGCCGCCGACACGCAATGGGCGAGAGTGGCTGCGGGAGAGGTCATTCCGGGCGCGGCCAAGGACGAGTGGGCGATCAACCGGGTGCAGCTGTCGATCACGGGCCCGGCGGCCCCGGAGTTCGCGCCCCGTTTGCTCGGCTACAAGATCACCGGTTACACCGACCGGCACTCCACCGTCGACGTGTACACCGAGTACTCCGACCGATCGAAGGCGGTGCACCACACGGCCGTCGAGTGGTTCGGCGAGGACTGGAGATTACGGCTGCCCGATCCGGATTCGACCGCCAGACCCATCGATCCGATCGACGCAGTTCCCACCGACATCGTGAAAGTGGAGGCACCGACGTGAGCGACAGGGAGTCGTACGCGCGCGACCGTGTCTCCTTCGGCATCGTCGCCTCCGCCGCCGTGCTGGCGCTCATCGTGGTGGTCGGCATCTTCGTCTTCGTCAGCCGCGACGAGGAGCAGGCCGGCGGTGCCCCCGCCGTCACCGAGGGTTCCGGCGGGACCGGCTTCGCGAGCCCCGAGGTGGACATCCTCGGCAGGCGCGTGGACATCCCGAACAACCCTGCCGGACAACCGCTTCCGCAGGATCCCTCCCGGCAGCGCAAGCCCACCGACCCGGACTGGCTGACCGCGGCGCCGCAGGGCACCGCCGAACCGCACGGCTGGCAGCGGGTGTACGGCGCCTCCGTCCCGTTCTCCACCTCCGACGGGCCGACGAGGATCGAGGACGACCTGGCCGTCGGGTACGCGCACACCCCGCAGGGCGCGGTACTGGCCGCGGCGCAGATCACCTACCGGCTCAATGCCCGTCCCGCCGACCGCGACCTGTATGTGCGCCAGGTCCGCGTCTCCGCCCAGCAGATCGCCGCCTACGACAAGGCGCTGGCCGACGACCGACTGCCCGAGCAGCAGCCGGAGAAAGTGACCCGCTACTTCGTCGCGTCGGACGCGTTCAAAGTGGACGACTACGCCGATGATCTCGCCATCGTCCGGCTGGCCACCAGGGGACCGGTGGTGGACGGCAAACGGCTGTGGGTGGCGACGCGCCTGGTCATGGTGTGGGACGCGGGCGACTGGCGCCTGAAGCCGTCGACCACCGACAACACGCAGATGGAGTATCTCGAGTCGCTGACGGGGTGGACGCAGTGGTGAGCCGACGCGGTTCCGGCCGGATGCCCTTGGCGCTGATGGGCGCGGGCGCGGTGATCAGCGTCGCGCTGGCAGCCGCCCTGACGGTCGCCGCCCTGCGGGACAACGCCTCCCCCGACGAGCGCGACGCGGGGCCCGGCGCGTCCTCGGAAAGCAATCCTGAACCCGGCACCGCGACCGCGGCATTCGGCAACCCGGAGACCGACCTGTTCGGCCGTCGCGTAGACGTTCCCATCCGCGCGACCGGTGTCGTCCTGCCACAGCATCCGGATCAGCGGCAGCAACCGGGCACGCCCGGGTGGACCGCGGCCGCGCCGACGCCCGCGAACGGCGAGGGCGTGTGGCAGCGCCTGTTCGGTGGACCGGTCGTGCGGTTCTCCGCCTCGGACGGCCCATCCCGGATCGACGGCTCCGCGGCGCTGGGATTCGCGCACACGCCGCAGGGGGCCGCGCTGGCCGCCGAGCAGATCTACTGGCGGACCAACGCCAATCCCAAGGATCGCGCCCTGCTCACCCGGCTGGTCGACGTGACGCCGCAGTACTTGGCCGAGTACGACCGGCTGGTCGCAGAGGGCAAGGTGTCCGACCGCCTGCCAGACAAGCTGAGGCCCCTGTTGTTCGCTTCGGATGCGTTCCGAATCGAAAGCTATGCAGATGATTTCGCGAAAGTGCAGTTTGCGAGAAAGGCTCGAGAAACAGTTGATGGCCAACCAACATGGGTGGGCATGCGCCTGGCGGTCCGGTGGCGAGACGGAGATTGGAAGCTCACCACGGTGACAGGCGATGAGCGAGTGCAGATCGAGTCCCTGCTGAGCATCGAGGGGTGGACACAATGGTGAGGCGCCTAGTCACGATACTCGCGGTCATCTTCACGGTGATGATCGCGACGCCGACCGTGGCCTACGGCCAGACCTACGGTTTCGACGAGACGTGCAACGAGATTCATGACACGCTCGACAACGTCGGCCTGCCCGGCATTTCCCTCGGCGACGCCGCGTCCGCCGCCTGCAAGGCGGGTAATGCCGCCTCGCATCCCGACCAGGCGGCGACGGCGGTGAAGGACAAGGCCTGGGATTCCACCTTCGGCAAGGTGGTCGATTCGCTGATGAACGGTCTCGGTGAGGCCATCATCCTGGCGTTGACCTTCTGGATGAAGGTGCCCAACGAGGCGGCCAGCGACTCCGGTTCGCTGTTCACCAAGATCAACGACTACACCTATCAGGCGCAGATCCTGCTGTTGATAGCGTCGGTGATCCTCTCCGGGGCGCGATTGGCCGAAGCCAGACGCGGGGCAGCGATGAACGAGGCGGCCGAATCGTTCCGGATGTTCACCCGCGTCATATTCAGCTCCTGGATGCTCGGCGCGGTGATCGTCGCGGGTACGCAGGCGTCGGACCGCTTCGCGGAGTGGATCATCGACGACTCGACCAACGGCAATGCCAAGGACCTCGCCGAGCTGATGGTGAAAACCAGTAAGCTGCAAGCATTTTCGCCGGGCCTCGTGCTGATCATCGCGATCGTCGGCCTGCTCGGCGCGCTGGCGCAGATCGTGCTCGCTATCGTGCGGCAGGGCCTGCTGGTGATCGCGGCCGGAGTGCTGCCGCTGGCGGCGGCGGCCTCCGGAATGAACATCGGCAAGCAGTCCTATCAGAAGCTGATCGGCTGGATCATCGCCTTCATGCTGTGGAAACCGGTGGCCGCGATCGTCTACATGATCGCGTTCACCACGGCGGGCCACGTCGACTCGCTCACCCCGACAGGCGGCCTGCCCGACGGTGAGCAGGCCCAGCGCATGCTGGTCGCGATCGTGCTGCTGTGCAGCGTGGCGTTCGTGCTGCCCGCGCTCATGCGACTGGCCACTCCGGCCGTCGCGATCGTCGGCAGCGGCGGTTCCGGTTTCACCGCGGCGGGCGGCACCCTGGTCGGTGTGGCGGCCTTGGGCGCCATGGGCACCAAGGCGGTCGGCGTCAAGGGCACCGCGGCTCCCGGTAGGGCCGGTTACGTGAGCGGCAGCGGCACCGGCCCGCGTCCGGGCGGCGCGGGCGGACCACGCGGCGGCGGCGCACCCCGGCCGACCCCACCGCCGCGTGGCGGCGGCCCACAGGGCGGCGCGGCTCCGCGCGCCTCCGGACCCGCGGGCGCGGCCGGGGTAGCGTCCGGAGCGGCCAGGACGGCGGGCCGGATCGGCGCGGCGCGCGCCGCGAGCGGCGGGCTGAACCGGGCCGACCAAGCCATGGGTGACGTCGCGGGCGACCGCTGGACGAACCGTTCACCCGACCTCGGGAGGAGCACCATTCCGCGATGACACTCACCGACACCTACGAGCGGCGCTCGTACGGGCTCTGGCAGAAGCCGCGCAGCGCGGGCCTTTTCGGCCTGCGCTGGGAGGAAACCGTGCTCGGCTTCGCGGTCGTGATCACGGCGCTGATCACCGCGATGGTCGGCGGCTTCCAGTGGGGTGTGATCGTCGGCGGCATCGGTGTCGTCGTGATGGTCCCGCTGGTGTGGCGGACCGGAGGTCGTTCGGGCTACGAGACGGGATTGATGATGTTCAACTGGATGCGCTCGCGCAGTCGCGGCGAGCACGTGTACCGCGGCGGCCGCTTCTCCCGGATTCCCGGCGGCGTCACCCGCCTGCCCGGACTGCTGGCGCCGTCGAAGTTGTACGAGGGCATCGACGCGGGCGGTTACAGCTTCGGCATGATCCACCTCCCGCAGTTCGCCCAGTACACGGTGGTGCTGCGCGCGTGGCCGCAAGGTCACGAGGCGGTGGACCAGCCGGTGATCGACCGCTGGGTCTCGGCGTGGGGCACCTTCCTCGCCTCGGTGGGCCAGACCAGCGACATCGTCGCCGTGGTGCCGGTCATCGACACCGTGCCGGAGACCGGAAACCGTTTGCTCACCGAGGTTTCCGCGATCACCAGGCCGGAGGCGCCGGAGCTGGCCCAGCAGGTGATGTACGAACTGGCCACCGAGCTGCCGCAGGAGCGGGTGCAGTTGCTGCCGCGGGTGGCGATCACGTTCAAGGCCACCACCGCCGAGCGCCGCAAGAACCCGGCGGAGGAGGCCGTCGAGATCGGCCGTCGCCTGCCCGGCATCTGCGCCGCGCTCGCGGAAGCCGGTGTGCGCGCCCAGCCGATGTCGGCCGACGAGGTGATCTCCTTCATCCGCCGCAGTTACGACCCCGCTTCGCAGGCCGACCTGGAAGTGGCCGCGGGCGAACCCGACGGGCACGGCCTGGACTGGGCGGACGCGGGCCCGGTGTCCCATGACGAGAAGTGGGATCACCTGGTGCACGACGGTGGCCGCTCGGTCACCTGGGAGATGGACGCGGCGCCGGAGGGCGCGGTCGACGAGCGGGTGCTGCAGCGGCTGCTCGCGCCGAATCCCGAAGTCCCGCGCAAACGTATCGCGATCGTGTACCGTCCGCACTCAGCCGCCGACGCCGCCGAAATCGTCGACGACGATTTCAAGAACGCGTTGGTGGCCCAACAGAGCGAACGCGGGGTCGTGTCCGCGGCGGCGACGCTGCGGGTGGGCGCGACTCAGCAGGCCCGCGAAGAGCAGGCCAGGGGTCACGGTGTGACCCGCTTCGGGGCGCTGGTGACCATCACCGAGCCCTTGCGCGGTGACCTGCCGCGCATCGAAGCCATCACGCGCGACCTGTCGACCCAGGCGCGCTTGAAGATTCGGCGGTGCTACCGCTACCAGGCGGCGGCCTTCGCGGCCTCCCTCGGGTGCGGAGTGATCCTGCCGGAACACGCGACTATTCCGAAGGCACTGGCGGGGTGAGCGATTCATGGCACGGGACTACGAGCCACCCGTACGGGAACGGGACGAGGACGCACGCCGCAGGCGGCTCGAGCAATCCGGCCGGGACGAGTGGGGACAGCGGCCCGAGCGGCGGCGACCCGCACGGGATTCGGCGCGGGTGAACGGCGAGGACCGGCCGGGCGTGGACACGTCCGACCGGCGGGCGGCCGAGCGGCGCGCGCGATCGGGCGCGGGCAGGCCCGACGGCGCGCGCACGGACCGGGCGAACACCGAACGGTCTCGCGGCGAGCGGAACCCGCGCATGTCCCGTGACGCGGTCACCGAGCGCATCGCCGCGCGTCCGGATCGCAACGGTGCCAGGAACGGCCGCGTGGCACGGCCCGCGAAGGTCGACTACACCGCCGACCGCGCCATGGGCGCACCGAACACGGACAAGGCGGCTCGCCGCGCGAAGGCGAAGGCGGATCGGCGCAAGCAGTCCGGGCCGCCGCTGCTCGATGACGCCACCCGCGCCAAGCTGGAGATGATCGCCCGGGAGGGCAGTGGCCTGCGGGCGGCGTTCGCGCAGTTCCGGGTCCGCACCGACGACATCCGCCGCCGTAACTACGCCGCGCGCGCGGAGCAGACGATCGAAGACGGTTTCGACCGCAGCACAGCGCAACTCACCGACCGCGGCTACGCGGGCGCGGGCGGCGGCCGGATGAACGTGGTCGGCCGCCCGGTCGAGTACCGCGCCACCACCGCTCAGGTCGCCGGCCTGTGGCCCTGGTCGGTCGGCGCGGGCGCGCCGCTGATCGGCACGCCCCTCGGTTCGCATCTGCACACCGGGGCGCCGGTGTGCTTCGACCCGATGAACTGGTTCATGCGCGGCAGTTTCATCACCGCGCCCAGCCTGTTCGTGCTCGGCCTCAACGGTTTCGGCAAGTCCTCGCTGGTTCGCCGAATCGTGCTCGGCGGCATCGCGCAAGGGATCACCCCGTTGATCCTCGCCGACGTGAAACCGGACTACCGCAAGATGGTCGAGCTCGTCGGCGGCCAGGTGATCGACCTGGGTTACGGGCACGGCAAGCTCAACCCGCTGGCGGCGGGCGTTCTCGGTGCGGTCGTTCCACGGCTGGAAGAGTTCCCGGCCCTGCAACTGCAGGTGTTGCAGGACCTGCGGGCCCGGCAGGTGACGTTGATCGCGGGTCTGGTCGAACTGGTGCGCGGCGACCGGGTGCGCGACTACGAGGAAACGCTGATCTCCACCGCGCTGCGCATCCTCTACCGGCCGGGTAGCGGATACACGCCGGACAAGCCGCCGATCATGGAGAACCTGCTCGAGGTGATCGTCGGCGGCGGCGAGGAATTGATGCTGGACGCGGGGGCCGACGACCTCGCGGAGTACATGGAAGCGATCAAGGGGCTGCGCCGCTCGCTACGCGCGCTCACCCAGGGGCCGTTCGGCGCCGTCTTCAACGGCCAGACCACCGTGCCGATCGACACCAGCGCGGTCGCGGTGTGCATGGACGTCTCGCACATCCCGACCGGCGACAAGAAGCTCAAAGCCGCCGTGATGCTGGCCTGCTGGGCCGACGGGTTCGCCTCGGTCGAGGCCGCGCACGTGCTCGCCGACGCGAAGCTCGGCCCGCAGCGCTATTTCCAGGTGGTGATGGACGAGCTGTGGCAGGTGCTCGGCCTCGGCGACTTCATGGTCGACCGCGTCGACGAGCTCACCCGATTGCAGCGCGGCATCGCCACCGCGCTGATCATGATCAGCCACACCATCAAGGACCTGCAAGCGCTCGGCTCGGAAGCCGCCATCGCGAAGGCGCTCGGTTTCCTCGAGCGGGCGCGCGCCAAGATCTTCGGCGCGCTTCCCGCCGAGGAGATCAAACGGCTGGACAGCACGGTTCCGTTCACATCGGCCGAGGAGGAGATGGTGACCGGATGGTCCGCACCGCAAGCGCTGACCGGCGAGGCGCTCAAGCCGGGACAGCAGCGGCCGTCCCCGCCCGGCACCGGTAAATTCCTGCTGAAGATCGGTGAGGACCGCAGGCCCGGCATCCCGTTCCACATGGAATTCACGCTGTCGGAGAAAGAAAGCGGGATCCACGACACGAACCAGCGCTTCAGCGAGTTCACCGAGTCGACCTCGCGCGGAACGGATTCACCGGGGAGTGCCGCATGATGCCGCACCGGTCCTACCGTCGCGTTTCGCCGGAGGTCCGCCAAGCGGCGGTCGAACAGGTCATCGCCCTGACCGGCAAGCTGCGCAGTGAATCGGAGGCCTGCCGCGTGGTCGCCGAACAGATCGGTGTGCACACCAACTCGGTGCGAAACTGGGTGCGCGCGGCCGAAGGCCCAGGTCTGGAGCGGATGGACGCGACCGCGCTGCGGCGCAAAGTGGCGCTGCTGCAACAGCAATTGGCGGCCGCCGCCGAGATGAACCGCACGTTGGCCGACACTCTCAACGAAGCCCGGCGCCGGACGTGAACCCGGGCTGCGCGCGGCACGATGCCGGAGTGCGGCGATGAGCGGCAAAACGGCGTTGTGGACGGCGCTGGGCGCGGTGCTCGGCCTGATGACCATCGTGCTGGTCATCGTCATGCCCTCCGTGGACGACGCCTGCGAGGGCGGCTCGGTGCTCGGTTCGCAGTCGGCACTTCCGCCGCTGCGCGGTGATGCGCCGGGCGATCGGCGCGCCGCCGCGACCACCGGTTCCGGCGCGACACAGACCAACCCGGCCGCGACCGCCACGCCCTCGCTCGCCGCGGGGGTAGGCCCGCTGCGCCGCACGTTGCCGATGGCCACCGGAACCTTCACCGTCTCGGACACCTTCGGCGCGCGGGGCGGCGCGCACAAGGGCGTCGACTTGGCCGCGCCGGACGGTACGCCCATCTTCTCGGTTTCCGACGGCCGCGTCGTCGCCGCCGGTCCGGCGTCGGGATTCGGCAACTGGATCGTCGTCGATTCGGTGGACACCAACGGCCGCTCGTACTCGGCGGTCTACGGCCACATGTGGGACTCCGGCGTGCTGGTCCGGCCGGGCGACACGGTGACCGCGGGGCAGCACATCGGCGCCGTCGGCTCGGCGGGTGAATCCAGCGGCCCCCATCTGCATTTCGAGATCGTTCCGGGCGGCCGGTTCACCGGCGGTCGTCAGATCGACCCGTTGCCCTGGCTGGACGGCGCGCCGACCCCGGACGTCGGCGGTGCGCGCGCCTATTCCAGCGATCCACGCTGCAGCCTCGGCTTCGGCACCGTCGGTGGTGCGCTGGCCGCGGGCAAGGTGCCGCAAGAACTGGAGATCTGGTACCGCCGTGCGGGTTCCCTCTGTCCGCAGATCACGCCCTCGCTGCTGGCCGCGCAGGGCAGGCAGGAGTCAGGCTTCCGGCGCGGGGCGACTTCGCCCGCCGGGGCCCAGGGCTTGGCGCAGTTCCTGCCGACCACCGCGGTGAGCATCGATCCCGACGACGGCAGGCCATATGTGATCGACGCCGACGGCAACGGCGTGGCCAGTGTGTGGGACGACGGTGACGCGATCATCGGCCAAGGGCGCTATATGTGCGCGATCGCGCACAAGATCCAGCAGTGGCAGGCCGAGGGCAGGGTGCAGGGCGACATCGTCGCGCTGACGCTGGCGGCCTACAACGCGGGCGAGGGCGCGGTCCTGGCGTCCGGCGGCATGCCGAACCAGGTTGCCGCGCATTACGCCGAGACCCAGCCGTATGTGCGCAATATCCTCACGATGGAAGCGCAGTACCGAGCGCCGGGTTCGCTCGGCCGGTTCACTCCCGGACAGGGTTCGGCCGGTGACCAGATCGTCGAGGCCGCGAACGAATGGCTCGGCACCCCGTACGTCTGGGGCGGTGGCGGGCCCCAGGGGCCGAGCGGCGGGGGACTGGACGGACCGGGGTTGACCGCGGCGGCGGTGTTCGCGGCGTCCTCCGGCGCGGTGACGCTGCCGCGCACAGCCGAACAGCAGTGGGAGGCGGGTGCGGAGGTGCCGATGCGAAAAGCGCAGCCGGGCGATCTGGTGTTCAGCTCGTTCGGTCCCCGCGGCCCCGCGCAGGTCGGCATCTACGTCGGTAACGGTCGGATGATCCAGTCCGTGCCAGGTGCGAACGCCCGCTCGGCGGGCGGCGTTTCGGAAGTCGCGGTGCCGGGGGACGGACGGGCGAGGAGGGTGCTGTGAGCGGTGACGGGTCCGAACACGCGGCCGCGGGACTGCCGCGACACCCTGCGGTGCGGCTAGCCTGGATGGATAGAGCGAATGCACGCGCGAAACTGGTGGTGATGCTGGTGGTGAGCGTCGCGGTGCTGGGTGCGGCCTGTGGCCGCGCGGACCGCGCGGACACGGGATCCGATGCGGCGCACCCCGCTACGTCCACACCTCGGTTGCTGGAGGGCGTGCCCGCCCCCGACCCGGTGACGCCCGACGGTGTCGCGGTCACGGCGCTGCGGGAGATCTACAGCTGGCAACCCGCTTCCGAGACCGAGGGCGCTTCCCTGGGCCGGGCACGGAAGTTTCTCGGCCCCAGCCTGATTCGTATGCTGGATGCGGCGCCGACCGCGGTGGAGACGCCGAAGTCGACGCTGCAGTGGGCGGATTGGGCGAGGGAGGGGGCGCGCGTGGAGGCGTTCACGTTCGCGTCCGGTGAAAAGGCGCCCGCCCTCAGCGACCCGAACGTCCAGCAGTTCAAGATCGGGATCGAGCAGACCGTCGTCTATCCGAACGGACGCAAGGAGCCGCTGCCGCCCGCGACGGTGATCGCCACCGTCGTGCGCACACCCGACGGCTGGCGGCTCGACGCATTCCGCTGACCACCCGCTTTCCGTACCGGACGGCCGACCCAGGAGGCACACATGGCGAAGAAGAAAAAGGTGACGGATCCGGCGGTACCCGGACCCGACGTCAGCCTGCTACTGACCTACGCCGGCTTCGCGATCTTCGGAACCCTCTGGCTCGCCCTGCATCTGGGCAACCTGCTCGCAGGCAGCCCGCAGAAAGTCCCGTTCAATCCGATCGCCATCGCGGCCGATCTGGCGCGGGGCAAGCTGCAATGGCCCGGTGCGGCCACGGCGATCGTGTTGCTCGTGATCCTGAGCGTGGTCGCGTACCTGGTGATCCGCAAGGAGTTGCAGAAGCGCCGGTCCAAGGGCAGGCTGCCGGTGGACGACAAGGCCGACGTGATGGGCAACGGCGGCGCGATCTCGATGCTCACCGAGGCAGGCGTCCGGGAGAAGGCCCAGCAGCTGGGCGTGCGACTCGGCTACGACGACGCTCCCGGTGTGCCGATCGGTGTCGGTGTGGCCGACGGCGTGATGCTCTACGGCTCGTATGAGGATCTGCACCTGGACATCTGGGGTCCGCGCCAGGGCAAGTCGACGTCCCGGGTGATCCCCGCGATCCTCACCGCGATCGGCCCCGTACTGGCCACCTCGAACAAGCGCGACGTGGTGGACGCGACCCGGGATGTCCGTGAGTCGAAGGGAAGTCCTACCTTCGTCTTCGATCCGCAAGGTGTCGCGGGCGAAGAGCCGACCTGGTTCTGGGATCCGCTGTCCTGGGTGGATGCCAAGCGCGAAGGGTGCGAGATGCGCGCGGCGCGGTTGGCGGGGCACTTCGCCGACGGCGACGACGGCAGCGACAGCAACCACGACGCGTTCTTCGATCCCGAGGCCGAGGACCTGCTGGCCGGACTGTTCCTCGCCGCCGCGGTCGGCGATCGCAACGGCAGCAGGCCGATCGTGCAGGTGTGGGAGTGGGTGACCAATCCGCAGGACACCGAGCCCATCGAGCTCCTGCGCGCCGCCCGCCATCACTACACGGCCTCGGGCCTGTCCTCGCAGTACAACGCCGATCCACGCACCCGCAGCGGCATCTTCGGCACCGCCAAGAAGATGATCCGGTGCCTGAAATTGTCGAATGTGCACCCGTGGATCACCCGTGGCGGCGATCGCAGGGAGTTCGACGAGCTGGAGTTCCTGGAGAACAACGGCACGCTCTACAGCTTGTCGCTGGAAGGCCGCGGTTCGGCGGCGCCCTTGGTGAGCGCGCTCACCGAGGCGGTGGTCGACGTGGCAATGCGCAAGGCGTCGCAGTCGGCCGGTGGGCGCTTGGCGATTCCGATGCTCGCGGTGCTCGACGAGGCCGCCAACGTGGTGCGCTGGAAGGACCTGCCCAAGCAGTACAGCCACTTCGGCTCACGCGGCATCGTCGTGATGACGGTGCTGCAATCCTGGGCGCAGGGGGCCCGCTGCTGGGGCGAGAGCGGCATGAACGCGTTGTGGTCGGCGGCGAACATCAAAGTGCTCGGCAGCGGCGTGGACGACACCAAGTTCCTGCAGGAGCGTTCGGACGTGCTCGGCGAATACGACGCGATCTCGCAGTCGGTCTCCGAATCCAAGGGCGGCAAGAGCTATTCGCGCTCGCTGGGCTCGTCCAAGACGTTCTCGGTCAACGCCCTCGCGACGCTGCCGCGGGGCCGGGCCATCCTGTTCCCCTCCGGTGCGCCGCCGGTGCTCGTCCGTACGGTGCCTTGGTGGGAGGGTGAGTACGCTGCGGACGTGAAACAGTCCATCTCGCACCATGATCCACAGCGCAAGACGCAGATCGCGGACGTGATCGGTTCGCCGTCGCTGAGCAAGTCGACGCCCCCGCCGGAGTATGGCCAAGTCGAGGAGGTCCGGCCGCTGTGACCGAACAGCAGCAGAACATGATCTACGCGACTGTGGTGGCGTTCGTCGAGGAATACCTGAGCGTGGTCTATCGGCGGCAGGTCACCGATCTCAGTGACACGGTGTGGTGCCCCGAATGGTGGCAGCACGCCGAAGCGGTCGCCCGTCTGGACGCGCTGTGGCGCGCCTGGGAGCACTACCGCCAAAACCCGTCGACAGGGTTGAGCGTCTGGTTCCTGGATCATGCCGATCCGCACATGGCGAAATTGTTCGACCCCAAAGGCCCGTTCAAATATTGCAGCGTGCGCAACGGCCACAAGGACATGCTCAGCCCGCTCCCGACGAAATCGCCGCAGCACGGGATGTTCGGCGACCCCACGATGGGGGACTTCTCCACCTAGTCGACCGCACCGCGTGATCTCCGGTATCGGCCGGAAAGACGAATGCCCGCCGAATGATCCAGCGGGCATTTCGTCCTTTTCCTGCTATCGCGTGCGCTCCAAGCCGCGGGATTCCTGTTCCCGCCCGCCCCTGGTGACCGACGGGGCCTCGCCCGGACGGGAGCGTACGGCCTCACCCGGCGGTTGTGCCTGCCCTACTTCGATCAGCATCCG
Source organism: Nocardia sp. NPDC041819 (assembly GCF_055590505.1). NCBI lineage: Bacteria > Bacillati > Actinomycetota > Actinomycetes > Mycobacteriales > Nocardiaceae > Nocardia > Nocardia sp. NPDC041819. The sequence goes on from NZ_JBVJAP010000001.1 coordinate 910,653, forward strand.
TACCGCGGCAAGCTCCGGTGCGACACCCATTTTGGCCAGGTGGGCCGCGATCGCCATGCGGCGTTCCTGGGAGTCGTATTGCAAAGCCGGCTTGGCGGCGGCGTTGGCCGCCATCCGGGATGCCTCGGCTTGCGCGGAGAAGCGGTCCTTCTCCAGCGACACGCCCTTGTCCGCGATCGGCTTCTCGATCAGCCGGGCCAGCTCGGTGTTGCGCGGATCCTTGGCCTTCGCGTCGCGCGCCTCACGCAGCTGCAATTCCTTGGCCTCTTTGAGCCGGGCCTCGGTGAGCTTGACGCGCGCTTCGGCTTCCTTCTGACCACGCTCGCGGGTCCGCAAGGCGACGAGCGTCGCAAGCTGCAACATTGTCCTCATCATGGCCGCGGTTTCCCGGCCGATGTCGTCCAGTTCCTCGGACATGGCTGCTCCCCGATGCTGCAGTGATCACTATGGATGATGTGGTGCTTCGTTACGGACGCCGCCACGCGAACTGTAGTCCCGTGCAGCGGGTCCCGCCTGCAAACGTGGACACCCGGAGAACTTGTGGTGCGGCACTTCCTGTCCGGGGGATCGCCCGGCCGAGGCCGTACTACGCCGCAAGAACTCCTTGTATCGAGATTACCCGACAAAGGTCGGCACAATCGAACGAGCGTGCCGGTTTATCAGCATATATCGCACATTTCCGGCGTGTCTCCGGGCGCGCCGGATGATCTTCGAACTGAGGGCACCCTAACCGAAGAAAGGTTCGACTATCCTCGCGTCGGCCGGATGGGGGTGGACATGACTCGGGCCCGCGGCCGGAGAGCGGCGGCGGGCCCGGAGTGCGCGCTCAGCGGTCGATGCGCACCGACTGGATCGTGACCGGCTGCTTGGGCTTCCCGTCGCCCGGGCCGTTGGAGTCGTCCTGGCCCAGCTCGGCGATCTTGTCGAGCGTGCCGAGGCTGTTGTCGTCCACGGTGCCGAAGATCGTGTACTGCGGCGGGAGCATCGAATCCGAGTACACGATGAAGAACTGACTGCCGTTGGTTCCGGGGCCCGCGTTGGCCATGGCCAGCACACCGCGCTTGTACGCGATCGGTTCGGAGGTCGCCGCGGGATCGTTCGGGGCGTACTGATCGGTGGGGTACTCGTTGTCGAATTCGTAACCGGGCCCGCCCATTCCGGTGCCGGTGGGATCGCCGCACTGCAGGACCTTCAGGCCCTCGCCCGCGGTCATGCGGTGGCAGCTGGTGCCGTCGAAGTAGTTCTGTGCCGCCAGGCTGACGAAGCTGTTCACCGTGCACGGCGACTCGGCGTTGTTCAGGGTCAGCCCGATCGGGCCCTGGGTGGTCTCCACGCTGACGCTGACCTTCGCGTCGACGCCGGTGGTGGGGATGCCGTCGGCCTTCGGCTTGCCGACCGGCTTGTCCGCGGGCTTGGCGCTGTCGCGGTAGGAGCAGTCGACCGTCGCGGGCTTGGCCTTCGCGGAGGGCGGCGCGGCCGCGGCGGGGGTACTCGACAGCGAGGCGTCCGCGGCGTCGGAGTTGCTGCTGCTGTCGTCGCCGCGGGTCAAGAAGTACACCCCGGTCACGGCGGCGACCACGAGGACGACACCGATTGCCGATCCGGCGATCGTGAGTTGCTTGCGCTTGCGCGCCCGCTCGGCCCGATTGGCGAGCTGACGTTCCAGCTTGCGTTTCGCCGCTGCTCGTCGCTGTTCGTTGGTCGGCACTACCACGTTCCTCCCGTATCCGGTTACATCGGGATAAGAGTGTGCCATTTCTTTCTGAGACTGCTCCGCAACCTTCCTGAGAGGCGGTTCGGCGAATCGGTTGGACTTGCGGGGCCGTAGTGGTGGAAACTGGAGCATCGTGACGAAGACCAGCAGCTTTTCCGCCCCGAAGGGGGTACCGGACTACGTGCCACCCGGCTCGGCCGAGTTCGTCGCGGTGCGCGACGGCCTGCTCCGCGCCGCCCGACTGGCCGGGTACGGGCATATCGAACTGCCGGTCTTCGAGGACACGGGCCTGTTCGCCCGCGGTGTCGGCGAGTCCACCGACGTGGTCACCAAGGAGATGTACACCTTCCCCGACCGTGGCGATCGCAGCGTCACGCTGCGCCCCGAGGGGACCGCGGGTGTGATGCGCGCGGTCATCGAACACGGTCTCGACCGGGGCCAGCTGCCGGTGAAGCTGTGCTACGCGGGTCCCTTCTTCCGCTACGAGCGCCCGCAAGCCGGCCGGTACCGGCAGTTGCAGCAGGTGGGCATCGAGGCGATCGGCGTCGACGATCCGGCGTTGGACGCCGAGGTCATCGCCATCGCCGATGCCGGATTCCGCGGCCTGGGGCTGGACGGATTCCGGCTCGAGGTCACCTCGCTGGGTGACGAGACCTGCCGCCCGCAGTACCGCGAACTGCTGCAGGAATTCCTCTTCGGGCTCCCGTTGGACGAGGAGACGAAGCGACGCGCCCAGCTCAACCCGCTGCGCGTGCTGGACGACAAGCGGCCCGAGGTGCGCGCGATGACCGCGGACGCGCCGCTGATGATCGATCACCTGTCGGAGTCGGCCAAGGCGCACTTCGAGCAGGTGCTCGGCCACCTGGAGGCGCTCGGTGTGCCGTATGCGGTGAACCCGCGCATGGTGCGCGGCCTGGACTACTACACCAAGACCACGTTCGAGTTCGTGCACGACGGTCTCGGCGCGCAATCCGGCATCGGCGGCGGCGGTCGCTACGACGGTCTCATGGCCGAACTCGGCGGCCAGCCGCTGTCGGGTATCGGGTTCGGCCTCGGTGTCGACCGCACCATGCTGGCGCTGGCGGCCGAGGGCAAGTCGGCGGGCAGCCCGGCGCGCTGCGAGGTCTTCGGCGTGCCGCTGGGTGACGCCGCCAAACAGCGGCTGGTGGTGGTGGCCGCGCAGTTGCGGGCGGCGGGCGTCCGGGTCGATCTGGCCTATGGCGGGCGCGGTGTGAAGGGCGCGATGAAGGCGGCCGACCGCTCCGGGGCCAGGTTCACCCTCGTGCTCGGCGATCGTGACCTCGCGGAGAACACCGTCGGGCTCAAGGACATGGCGACCGGTGATCAGCGGCAGATTCCGCTGCCCGAGGTGGTCGGCGTGATCCGGGAGTCGCTGGCCGGGTAGCGCGGTGGCCGGTGCTGTCGGGTTCCGCCGCGCGACCGCCGGGCGCGCGACACTGTGCGCCGAACCCGTCGCGGGCGGGGTGCGGGGGCGGTAGCGTGACCGGCGCGCACATCAGCGGCGCCGGAGTCGCGAGAAGGCGGAGTAGTGTCCACGAATTCTGATGACCAGCAGGCGCTCGCGCCGGTGGGGCTCGATCTGGTCGCACCCGAGCTGTACGCGCCGATGCTGCGCCGCCTCGCGCTGGCCGCGTCGGGCATCGGTATCGGCGCGGCGCTGCTGGCCGCGACCGTGGTGAGCTGGCCGATCGCGGCGGCCATCGGCGTCGTCGTCGGCGCGCCCACCGTGGTGTACGCCATCGCGCTGCGTCGGCGGCGAATGTGGGTGACGGGCACGACGATTCACGCCCGCAGGCTGTTCGGTGAACGACAGGTGGAGATGTCGGCGGCCACCGGGGTCGAGGTCTTGGTGTTCCCGGCCCGGTTGAGCCGGATCGCCCTGCGGGTCACCGCCGGGGAGATCTCGCAGGTCGTTCCGCTGGCCATGTACACCGACGCCGGCAGCGGCCGCGAATTGCATCTGCTGGGTTTACGCAAACTCGCGGACGCGCTCGCCGCCAGTGAATTGGCGGCGGCCGTAGCGGTTTCCGAGATGCTGGTGCACCAATTGCGAGCCGAGGCACGCGATGCCGGGCTGGAGGAACGGCCGCTGTATCGAGCCGCGCGGCTGGCGCGGGCCAAGGACGTGGTGTCGCCGATCGTGCTGACCGACACCGAGGTCGCCGCGCTCGCCTGACCCACTGCTTCCCGGGAGCCGGGGCGGTCACTGTCGCGTAGCTCACCGTGCGCCTTCGGTGGCGGTGAGAGTGGCTAGGGTGGGCTACAGGAATTCGCCGATCGCAAGGAGTTCGCCGTGAGCACCCCCGCTGGGACCGTGACCGTCACCGTGACCGGAGCCGCGGGCCAGATCGCCTACGGCATGCTGTTCCGGATCGCCTCCGGCGCGATGCTCGGCCCGGACACGCGCGTGCGCCTGCGGCTGCTGGAGGTTCCCGCCGCGGTGGCGTCGCTGGAGGGCGTCGCGATGGAACTGGAGGACGGCGCGTTCCCGCTGCTGGATTCCATCGACATCAGCGACGACCCGTGGATCGGCTTCGCCGGCGCGGGCATCGCCCTGCTCGTCGGCGCGCGGCCGCGCACGGCCGGGATGGAACGCTCCGACCTGCTCGCCGCCAACGGCGCGATCTTCACCGAGCAGGGCGCCGCGATCAACGCCAGCGCCGCGGACGACGTGAAGGTGCTCGTGATCGGCAACCCGGCCAACACCAACGCCTTCATCGCCATGAGCAACGCGCCGGACGTGCCCGCCGAGCGTTTCACCGCCATGACCCGCCTGGACCACAACCGCGCCATCGCGCAACTGGCCAAGAAGACCGGTGCGCCCGCCGCGGCCATCGCGCGGGTCGCCATCTGGGGCAATCACTCGGCGACGCAGTACCCGGATATCGCGCACGCCACCATCACGGGACGTCCCGCCCTCGATCTGATCGGCGATCCGGCCTGGTTGACCGAGCAGTTCGTGCCCACCGTGCAGCAGCGCGGCACCGCCATCATCCAGGCCCGCGGCGCGTCCTCGGCGGCGAGCGCGGCCAGCGCCGCGATCGACCACATCCACGACTGGGTACACGGCACGCGGGACGGTGACTGGGTTTCGATGGCCGTTCCCTCGGACGGCTCCTACGGCGTGCCCGAAGGGCTGATCAGCTCGTTCCCGGTCACCTGCGCGAACGGTGAGTACACGATCGTGCCCGATCTGACGGTCGACGAACTGGCCCGTCCCCGGATCGACGCCTCGGTCGCCGAGCTCGAGCAGGAGCGCGACGCCGTCATCGACCTCGGTTTCGCCAAGCGCGCCTGACCGGCTCGCGGACGTCCGCCCGGTCGCTCTACCCGACTGTCCAGGTCTCCGGCCCGGTGAGCAGGGACTGGAGCGATTCGGGACCGACTGGTTTCTTCTCGCGCGCGGTCTCGGTCTGGTAGCGCACCCCGTCGTCGTAGGTCGGCCGCGAGACGCTGCGGAAGACGCCGGTGACCACATGCTCGAGTCCCTGATCGGACAACCGCGACAGCGCGTAGGCGTACTCCGGATCGTCGGCGTAGGCGTCGTGCACCACGATGTCGGACTCCGCGACGCTGTCGGTGCGAGCCACCGTGAGCCCGAAACCCCGGCGGACGACGGCGAATTCGCCCTCGGCCCCGAACCGGATCGGTTCGGCGTGCCGCAACGGGATGAGATGGTCCGCGGCGTTCTCCCGGCGCAGCACGTCGAACGAACCGTCGTTGAAGATCGGGCAGTCCTGCAGGATCTCCACGAACGACGTGCCGCGGTGCTCGGCGGCGGCGCGCAGCACCTCGGTGAGCCCCGCGCGATCGGAGTCGAGCGCGCGAGCGGCGAAGGTCGCTTCCGCTCCCAGCGCCACCGACAGGGTGTTGAACGGATGGTCCACCGAGCCCATCGGGGTCGACTTGGTGACCTTGCCCTGCTCCGAGGTCGGTGAGTACTGCCCCTTGGTCAAGCCGTAGATCCGGTTGTTGAACAGCAGGATGGTCATGTTCACGTTGCGGCGCAACGCGTGGATGAGGTGATTGCCGCCGATGGACAGCGCGTCGCCGTCCCCGGTCACCACCCAGACCGACAGGTCGGGCCTGCTGACCGCCAATCCGGTCGCGATGGCGGGCGCACGACCGTGGATGGAGTGGATACCGTAGGCCTCCAAGTAGTACGGGAAGCGGCTCGAGCAGCCGATCCCGGACACGAACATCAGATTCTCCCTGCGCAATCCGAGTTCGGCGAGGAAGCCGCGCACCGTCGCCAGGATCACGTAGTCGCCACAGCCCGGGCACCAGCGCACCTCTTGATCGGAGGTGAACTCCTTCACCTTCTGCGGCCCGTCCGCGGTCGGCACCCCGGACACACCGGTCAGTCCCAGATCGGTACCGACCAGCGAGGTCTCCACGATGGTCATTCGTTACCCCCAGCGATGCGATACGCGGCTGCCTCGCCTGCGCTCGGCCCGGCGCAGGGTTGTGGTCGGACTTCGTCCGGCAGCGCTCGATAAGTGGCCCGCGCCCGTGCGGCGAAGACCTTGTTCTGTTCCATCTCCTCGATCGACCCGTCCAGCGCCGCGTCGATCACCCCGACCAGTTCCTGGGCGGAGAACGCGGTGCCCGCGATCTTCGTCCACGGCCGCACGTCGACCAGGTACTTCGCCCGCAGCAGCGTGGCCAGCTGGCCGCCGTTCATCTCCGGCGCGACCACGAGGCGATAGCGGCGCAGCACGTCACCGAGATTGGCGGGCAACGGATTCAGATGGCGTAGATGGGCTTGGGCCACCGGGACTCCGCGCCGCCGTGCGCGCCGGCACGCCTCGCCGATCGGGCCGTAGGAACTGCCCCAGCCGATCAGCAGCAGCTCGGCGGTGCCGTCCGGATCATCGACCGCGAGTTCGGGGACGCCGATGCCGTCGATCTTCGCTTGGCGCAGGCGGACCATGAGTTCGTGGTTGGCCGGATCGTAGGAGATGTTGCCGCTGCCGTCGGCCTTCTCGAGACCGCCGATGCGGTGGGCGCGGCCCTTCGTGCCGGGGACGGCCAGCGGTCGGGCGAGCGTGTCGGGATCGCGCGCGTACGGCTGGAACGGGTCGGCGTCGTCGCCGTCCGGTTCGAATCCCGGGTCGATCGGCTCCAGTTCCGTCACCTGCGGAATGGACCACGGTTCGGAGCCGTTGGCGATCGCGCCGTCGGACAGCAGCAGCACCGGGGTGCGGTAGGTCAGGGCGATCCGCGCGGCCTCCACCGCGGTGGCGAAGCAGTCCGCCGGGGAGCGCGGCGCGAGCACCGCCACCGGTGATTCGCCGTTGCGGCCGTAGAGCGCCTGCAACAGGTCGGCCTGTTCGGTCTTGGTCGGCAGTCCGGTCGACGGTCCGCCGCGCTGCACATCGATCACGATCAGCGGCAGCTCCGTCATCACCGCCAGTCCGATGGTCTCGCTCTTGAGCGCGAGTCCGGGGCCGGAAGTGCTGGTGACACCGAGGGCGCCGCCGAGCGAAGCGCCCAGCGCGGCACCGATTCCGGCGATCTCGTCCTCGGCCTGGAAAGTGGTGACGTCGAAGTTCTTGTGCTTGCTCAGCTCGTGCAGGATGTCCGAGGCGGGCGTGATGGGGTAGGTGCCCAGGAAGACCGGCAGCTTCGCGAGCCGGCCCGCGGTGATCAGGCCGTAGGCGAGCGCGGTGTTGCCGGTGATCTGGCGGTAGGTGCCCGGCGGCAGTTTCGCGGGCGCGATCTCGTAGGTGGTGGCGAAGCTCTCGGTGGTCTCGCCGTAGTTCCAGCCCGCCCGGAACGCCAGGATATTGGCCTCGGCGATGTCCGGCTTGGTGGCGAACTTCTCCCGCATGAACTGCTCGGTGCCGCCGATCGGGCGTCCGTACATCCAGGACAGCAGGCCGAGGGCGAACATGTTCTTCGCACGCTGGGCGTCTTTTTTGCCGACCCCGGTCGATTCGGTCGCGCCCAGCGTGAGCGAGGTCATCGGGACGCGGTGGACCACGAAGTCCGACAGCGTCTCGTCGGCCAGCGGATCGGCGGCGTAGCCGACCTTGGCGAGGGCCCGTTTGGTGAACTCGTCGGTGTTCACGATGACGGTGGCGCCGCGCGGGAGATCCTCCAGGTTCGCCTTGAGCGCGGCGGGGTTCATCGCGACCAGCACGTCGGGCTGGTCACCAGCGGTGAGGATGTCGTAGTCGGCGATCTGGATCTGGAAGGACGAGACGCCCGGCAGGGTGCCCTGCGGCGCCCGGATCTCGGCGGGGAAGCTGGGCTGGGTGGCCAGATCGTTGCCGAACGCGGCGGCCTCGTGGGTGAAGCGATCGCCGGTCAGCTGCATTCCGTCGCCGGAGTCCCCGGCGAACCGAATGACGACCTTTTCCAACTTCGCTGTGCCGACATCGTTTTGGTGTGAAACCATATGCCTGCTTCACTTCCTCGTCGCTGAGAGGTGCCATCGCCAAACTACTCCGTCGAGTGCGGTGCGCGCCCCCGAAGCGCGCGGACCGGTGAGATCCGGCGACGGTGGCGTCAGGCGAACAATGCCAGTTGCGCGGCGGTCGTGTGCGCGGTTTCGGGTCGTGTCTCCGGTCCGGCATGCCTGCGCGCCGTCAAACCGTGCTCGGCCAGCAGCGGAGCGACCCGCGCGCGCAGCCAGGCGGAGTACTCCGGCGTCACGTAGGCGCCGCGGCGGTAGAGCTGACGGTACCGGCGCAGCAACGCCGGATGGTGCTCGGCCAGCCAGGACAGGAACCAGCCCCTGGTACTGCCGCGTAGATGCATGGGGAAGGCGACGGCCGATGCCGCCCCGGCCTCGGCGATGGCGCCGAAGATCGCGTCCAGATGTGCCTGTCCGTCCGTGAGACAGGGGATGACCGGGGCGACCAGCACGTTCACCGCGAAGCCCGCGTCGGTGAGCGCGCGAACCAGGTCCAGCCGGGCCCGTGGCGACGGCGTGCCGGGTTCCAGGCTCTGGTGCAGCTCCTGATCGAGGATCGCGATGGACACCGCGAGGCTGACCGGCACCTCGCGCGCGGCCGAGGTGAGCAGCGGTAGATCCCGGCGCAGCAAGGTGCCTTTGGTGAGGATGGAGAAGGGGGTGCCGGACTGGGCCAGCGCGCGGATGATGCCCGGCATCAGGCGGTATCGCCCCTCGGCACGCTGATAGGGATCGGTGTTGGTGCCGAGCGCGACCGGCTCGCGGCGCCAGGACCGCCTGCCGAGTTCCCTGCGCAGCACCGCGGCGACATTGGTCTTCACTACGATCTGCGAGTCGAAGTCGCGGCCCGCGTCCAGGTCCAGATACTCGTGCGTGCCGCGCGCGAAACAGTAGCGGCACGCGTGCGAACAACCGCGCATCGGATTGACAGTCCACTGGAACGGCACGTTCGCGCCCTCGGGCACCCTGTTCAGCGCGCTCTTGCACAGCACTTCGTGGAAGGTGATGCCCTCGAACTCCGGCGTCCGCACGGTGCGCACCAGACCCGCCCGGGACAGCCCGGGCAAGGCGCCGTCCTCGGCGTCCAGGGTCTGGCTTTGCCACCGCACCGTCTCAGTCGAACATGTGTTCTAGAAACTGTCAAGCGATCTGCCGGGTGTCCGGCGGAGTGAGCCGGGCCGGGTCGGTGAAGAAGGTGACCAGATCGCGCACCGTGTCGTCGAGCGGACGCGGCTGGTAGCCGAGCTCCCGTTCCGCCTTGCCGTGGTCGACGACGGGCGCGGAGATGAGCGCGCCGAGCGCCGCCTTGGAGACGATGTCGGAGTTGAACAGTTTGCCGATCGGCGCGAGCACCGGGATGGCGCCGGACACGAGCTTGGCGGGGATGGCGAACCTCGGCCCCCGCTTGCCGCCGTGGGTCGCGGCGACGCGGCACAATTCGAGCATCGAGATCATCGATCCACCGAGCAGGTAGTTCTCACCCGTGCGGCCGTGCTCTCCGGCCAGTACCAGGCCCTCGGCCACATCGCGCACGTCCACGAGGTCGAATCCCCCGCCGATCATGGCGGGCACGCGCCCGAGCGCCGCGTCCCTGAGCGTCCGGTTGATGCGCGAGAGCGGCTTGCCGAAGTCCAGCGGGCCGAAGACGCCGGTCGGGTTGCACAGCACCGCGTCGAGGCCCTGGTCGATCACCTTGCGCAGCGCCACCTCGCCCGCCCACTTCGAGCGGTCGTAGACCGGCAGCCCTGCGTCGGTCGACCGCGGCGCGTTCTCGTCGATCCGGCCACCGCAGCTGTACTGGTCGAACGCGTGGATCGAGCTGGCGTGCACCATCCGGCGCGCGCCGACGGCCAGCGCCGCCTCGGCGACCACGCGCACGCCCTCGGTGTTCACCCGCCAGGCGAGGTCGTTCTTCTCGGCCAGGGTGATCACCGCGACCAGGTGGTAGACCACCTCCGCGCCGTCCAGTGCGGCACGCATGGACGCCGGGTCGAGTACATCGCCCTGCACCCAGGTGATACCGGGCGTGGCCTGCTCGGCGGGAATCGCCCGATCGATGGCCGTGATCTGATGGCCGCGCTCGGTGAGGAGGCGGAGCAGATTCGTGCCAAGGTAGCCGGCTGCGCCGGTCACTGCGACCTTCATGGGACTGAGAATATAGAACTTGTTCTAATTTGCAACACGTTCCAATTTTGCCCCTTTCGCCCTGCCGCGCGGCGCGTTCGGGCTCGAAACTTGCCGGTCGGGTCGGCTATATTGAGCGCAACCGTAGCGGCCCTTGCCGATTCGGCAGGGAGCCGGCTGATCACGACAACTTCATGACGCAGATCTGTACGACGATTTGGGGGGCAACTCGATGAGTGATCTCTCGGTAGAGACCGAAGCGGTCCGGGCGTTCGCCGCCACGAACGCCGGTATCGCCGGTGATCTCGCGGGGGCGGGCAATTTCGACGCGGTGAAGAACGTTTCCGCGCTCGTTCCGGTGTTCGGCTTGATCGGGGCCGACTACCTTGCGATGTTCGCGGCGGCACAGGTATTGCAGGCCAAGGACATCAACGATCTGTCGGCCAAGTACGCCAAGCTCTCGGACTCGGCGTTCAGCGCCGCCGCGGCCTACGACGCGGTCGACTGGTCCAACGCGGGCGCGCTCGGATCGATCGCGGGCCAGATCGGGGGCGCGGTATGAGGCCGCTCGACAGTGGCGTCATCGCGCCGGAGGACCACGCCGTCGCGCACGCGGCCGAGCAGAACGTCGCGATCGGCCAGCAGTCCGTTCTGGACACACTGCAGAACGCGCCCGAGCAGGCGGTGCTGGACCTGCCGTTGCCGCAGCTGCCGGACGATCTGCCGCCCATCGAGCCGCCCGCTTTCGTGCTGTCGCGCAAGATCGCCGAGGATCAGCAGTCGGTCGGCGCCATGCCCTCCGGTCTGCCGGGTCTGAACGGCGCACCGGGCGCCGAGAACGTACTCGGCGTGCCGCACGAGACGTCAGCGCTGCTCGGTGACATGAACACGGCGGTCGACCACGTCGCGGCGCCCGCTGTCCAAGCGGCGCTCGATCAGGCCCCCGGCGTGCTGAACGGGGCACTCGCCGATGCGTCGAGCGCGGTCGCGGGCACGGTGAACCAGACGGCGGCCGCCGCCGCGGCGTTGCCCCCGTTGCCCGCCGACCCGGTCGCCGCGCTGATGCAGGGTGTCGCGGTGCCCGCGCTCCCCGGCGTCGATCTGCTGATGAAGCCGATCCTGGATCTGCTGAGCAGCTTCGGCACCGGCGTCATCGGCGCGTTCGATCCGACCGCGATCCTGAGCCAGTCCTCCAAGGTCATCGAGATGGCTATGCAGGTGGGCAAGGGCAGCATGAGCACGGTCGAGCAGTTGTGGCAGAGCCAGGCCGCGCGCAACGCCCAGGCCGCGAGCCAGCAGGCGAACGTGGAGGGGCAGCAGACCGGCCAGCGGGGTATCGACATCTCCGAGCTCACCCAGCGTGCCGCCACGGTGGTACAGCAGGGCAACGCGCAGCTGCTCGGCATCGCGTCGTCGTTCGCCACCCAGGCGACCGCGCTCGCGCCGGTGATCCTCACCCCGCCTGCCCAGGCGACGCTGATCGCCTCGGCCACCGAACACCTGGGCAACGCCGTTGGCGTGGTCAACGCCACCCGCGGTGATCTGGCGGGCAAGACCGCCGAACTCAGCGGCATGGTGCAGCAACTGGTCGCGCCGGGCGGCGGTCCGGCGCCACAGGAGGTCGCGCAGGCGCTGGCGGAGAACGTCGGCCAGCCGATCCTGGAGCAGGCGCAGTCGACCGCCTCGGATACCGCGACCAAGGCGGCCGGCCTGGACTCCGCCACGCCCGGGACCTCGACCCCCTCGACAACGCCGTCGTCGGTGCACACCACGCACAGCCCGAGTACCAGCCACGGCACGCCGAGCGGACTGCTCGGCGGCAGTCCCGGCAGGCCCGGAAGTCCGAGCACGCCATCGGTCCCGAAAGCCACCGGCCTGCCCGGCACCACGGTTCCTCCGATCCGCTCGGTCGCCGGCGTCCCGGGCACGTCATTCGGTACCGGCTCGCCCGCGAGCACCACACCTGCCGGGTCGAACGGTTTCATGGGTGGCCCGGCAGGCGCGGCGGGGCAGCGCGGCAATGACGACGAACACTCGCGCTCGGTGCAGCCGTATCTGAGTCCCACCGGCAACGACGACCTCACCGGCCCACTGGGCGAGTCCACGCCGGACGTCATCGGTGCCACGCACTCGGACGAGATCATCAGTTCGGACTACGAGCAAGACCAGTTCTGACGCGTCGTGGGAGAGGCCACGCACGGCATCCGGCCCGAACGGGGATCATCGCCGTTCGGGCCGGATGACGAGCGACGGTCAGTTGTCCTGCGTGAACGCGTCGAGCAGTTTCCGGTACAGGTCGGCGAAGCGTTTGCGTGCGGCCTGCTGCTCGGCGCCGAGCCCCTCGGTGGTGTCGGGCGAATACACCACGAGATGTACGTCCTCCGACGGCGACTGCGGCATGAAGTCGATGATCCGGCTGCTCTGATCCGTGGCGGCCGGCACGCCGAGGTCCACCGTGGCGAGCGCTTTGGTCTCCGCCAGCGCCGCGCTCAGCACGTCGGGCGGGATGTGGCCGTCGATCCGCTTGGGCGGGGTCTCCGGCCGGCGCTCGGCGGCCACGGCGTCGGGGCTGCTGACCGCACGGCCGTCGGCGAAGATCTCCAGCTGCGGACGCAGGTCCGTGCGGGTCTGCCACCCGTCCGGAATGGTGGTCAGCGTGAACAACGCCAGCGGCGCGGCGATCGGCGGTAGCGCGCTGGGGCGATCCAGGGCCGGGTCGGCCGTGGCGGCGCCCGAGCCCGCCGCGACGATCAGCAGCACAACCAGCACAACAGCTTTCGTTACTCGCATCGATCCCATCTTCCGGTGCTGTCGGTGTCCACCCGCAACACAGGTGAACTGCCGTAGATCATGACAGCGCGCCGGCTTTCGGGAGGAACCGGCGCGCTGGATCGATCGGATCCGGGTCTATCGCAGGCCGGGCGGAGCGTTCAGGTCTTGCGCCGAATACGTGTCGCAGGCCCGGACCTGACCGGTCTTATAGCCGGTGAGGAACCACTTCTGTCGCTGCTCGGACGAACCGTGCGTCCATGCTTCGGGATTCACCCGGCCCTGCGCGGCGCGCTGGATACGGTCGTCGCCAACCGCCGCGGCCGCCGACAGCGCGTCGTCGACGTCCTTGTCCGACAGCGGCTTCAGGAACGGCTGGTCGCCGCCGGGCGCAGGCTGCTTGTCCGCGAAGTGGGCCCAGATGCCCGCGTAGCAGTCGGCCTGCAGTTCGGTGCGTACCGCGCCGGACTCCGGCCCGCGCGGATCGCGCTGCGCGCGGCCGAGGTCACCGAGCATGTTCTGGATGTGATGGCCGATCTCGTGCGCAACCACGTATTCCTGCGCGAGCGGGCCGCCGCTGGAACCGAAGCGATCCACCAGCTCCTGGAAGAAGCTGGTGTCGAAGTAGGCGGTCCGGTCGGCCGGGCAGTAGAACGGCCCGACATCGCTGGTGGCGTTGCCGCATCCGGTGGAGGTGGCCCCGGAGAAGAGCACGACCTTCGGCTGCGAGTAGCGCTTGCCCGCCTGCTTCGGCAGTTCGGCCGACCACACGGCGTCCAGGCTCTGCGCGGTGAGCGCCACCCGGCAGTCGACGTATTTGTTGGCGTCCGCGCCGGTCTTGCAGTGGCTCGGCGTGCCCTCCGTGCCCGGCTGCGTCTGGCTCTCCTCCGGCGTACCGGTGAAGTTGCCGAGGATGGAGCCGGGGTCGCCGCCCAGCAGCAGCGCCAGCACCAGCACGATGAGTCCGCCCGCTCCACCGCCCAGGGCGAGCTTGCCGCCCATGCCGGGACCGCCGGAGGAAACCCGGTCCGGGTCGATCTGCATGCCCTCGTTGAAGGTCATCGTCGTCGCTTTCTCGCTCGTCCCCGGGGAACACACCGCCCTCGGTCGTACGGCCCCGGTTCGCTCTCCCTCGGATACAGCTTGGCATGGGCGCGTCGATATCGGTTTCCTCTCGGGGAATGTGTCTCACTACGATGGACTCGCACCTGGTCACCCCGCGCCCGGTGTCAGCGTCGTCGAAAGGAACCCCGTGCTGCGCACCCACTTGGCTGGTTCGCTGCGAAGCGAGCATGCCGGTCAGACCGTCACTCTCACCGGTTGGGTGGCCCGGCGGCGTGACCACGGTGGGGTGATCTTCATCGATCTGCGCGACGCGTCCGGCGTGGCCCAAGCGGTGTTCCGCGAGGGCGAACCCGCCGAACAGGCGCACCGGCTGCGCGCGGAGTACTGCGTGCGCGTCACCGGCACCGTGGAACCGCGTCCGAGCGGCAACGAGAACCCGGAACTGCCGACCGGCGCGATCGAGGTGAACGTCACCGAGCTCGAGGTGCTGAACGAGAGCGCGCCGCTGCCCTTCCAGCTGGACGAGCAGCCCGGTGAGGAAGCGCGCCTGAAGCACCGCTACCTGGATCTGCGCCGGGAGGGCCCGGCGCACGCCATCCGGCTGCGCTCCAAGGTCAACGCGGCCGCCCGCGAGGTGCTCGCCCAGCACGAGTTCGTCGAGGTCGAGACTCCGACGCTGACCCGGTCCACGCCCGAGGGCGCTCGCGACTTCCTGGTGCCGGCCCGCTTGCAGCCGGGCAGTTTCTACGCCCTGCCGCAGAGCCCGCAGCTGTTCAAGCAGCTGCTCATGGTCGGCGGCATCGAACGCTACTACCAGATCGCGCGCTGCTACCGGGACGAGGACTTCCGCGCCGACCGGCAGCCGGAGTTCACCCAGCTCGACATCGAGATGAGCTTCGTGCGCCAGGAGGACGTGATCCTGCTGGCCGAGGAGATCCTGGTCGCGCTGTGGAAGCTGGTGGGCTACGAGATCCAGACCCCCATCCCGCACATGACCTACGCCGAGGCCATGCGCCGCTTCGGCAGCGACAAGCCCGATCTGCGCTTCGGCGTGGAGATCACCGAGTGCACGGACTATTTCAAGGACACCCCGTTCCGGGTGTTCCAGGCGCCCTACGTCGGCGCGGTGGTCATGCCGGGCGGCGCGAGCCAGCCGCGGCGCCAGCTCGACGCCTGGCAGGAGTGGGCCAAGCAGCGCGGCGCGAAGGGGCTGGCGTACATCCTGGTGAACGAGGATGGCACGCTGGGTGGCCCGGTCGCCAAGAACCTCAGCGAAGCCGAGCGCGAGGGCTTGGCCAAGCACGTCGGCGCGGTGCCCGGGGACTGTGTGTTCTTCGCCGCGGGCGCACCGAAGGCGCAGCGCGCGCTGCTCGGTGCGGCGCGCGTCGAGATCGCCCGCAAGGTCGGCCTCATCGACGAGGACGCCTGGTCGTTCGTGTGGATCGTGGACGCCCCGCTGTTCGAGCCGACCGTCGAGGCGACCGCGAGCGGTGACGTGGCGGTGGGCCATTCCGCCTGGACCGCGGTGCACCACGCGTTCACCTCGCCGAAGCCGGAGTCGCTGGACACTTTCGACACCGACCCGGGCTCGGCGCTGGCCTACGCCTACGACATCGTCTGCAACGGCAACGAGATCGGTGGCGGGTCGATTCGCATCCATCGCCGCGACGTGCAGGAACGGGTGTTCGAGGTGATGGGCATCACGCACGAGGAGGCCCAGGAGAAGTTCGGCTTCCTGCTCGACGCCTTCGCCTTCGGCGCTCCGCCGCACGGCGGCATCGCCTTCGGCTGGGACCGGGTCACCGCGCTGCTGGCGGGGGAGGACTCGATCCGCGAGGTCATCGCCTTCCCGAAGACCGGTGGCGGCGTCGACCCGCTGACCGACGCGCCCGCGCCGATCACCGCGCAGCAGCGCAAAGAGGCGGGACTGGACGTCAAGCCGGAGCAGAAGAAGGACGCGCCCGCCTCGTAGCGGCCGCTGCCGCGAACGGTATTTTCTGGTCAGCCGCGTCCGTGCCAGCTGACGCCGACCACGAGGAAACCCGTTGCTGCACTTGTGCATGATCAGCCCGCCGGAGAGCACCGACGAGGTGCTCGCGGTACTCGCCGCCGATCCCGGGGTCACGCACGTGACCCTGGCACGCGGTGCGGCGCTGGAGCCGAAGGGCGACCTCGTCCAGGCGGACGTGGCTCGCGAGGCCGCCAACGCCGTGCTCGAGGACCTCACGGCGCTGGGGATCTGCCGTTCCGGCGGCTTGACGCTCACACCGGTCGAGACGGTCTTGTCGGACGCGGGCGAACGCGCGGTGCGCGAGGCGCCCGGTGATCCGAGCGACGCCGTGGTGTGGGAGGAACTGGTAGCGCAGACGCACGAGGAGTCGAGCCTCAACGCGACGTTCCTCGCGTTCCTGACGATCGCCTGCCTGCTCGCCGCCGTGGGCGTCACGACCGATTCGCCGGTGACGATCGTCGGCGCGATGGTCGTCGGTCCGGAGTTCGGTCCGTTGGCCGCGTTCGCGGTGGCGTTGGTGCGCAGGGATTTCCGGCTCGCCCGCCGCTCGGCCGTCGCGCTCGCGGTCGGTTTTCCGGTGGCGATGGTGGTCACGCTGCTGGCGACGGTGGTGTGGGAGCAGGTCGGCTGGATCACCATCGACGGGGTGGGAAGTATCGAACAGGTCGACTTCATCTACCAGGTCGGCCCGTTCTCGCTGGTCGTCGCGCTGCTCGCGGGCGCGGCGGGCATGTTGTCGCTGGTGACCGCGAAATCGGCCGCGCTGGTCGGCGTGTTCATCTCGGTGACCACCGTGCCCGCGGCCGGATTCGCCGTGGTGGCGGCGACTTTGGGGGAGTGGCGGGTGGCGTTCCTGTCCGCGGGTCAGCTCGCGGTGAACATGGGGGGCATCATCGTGGCCGGGATCATCGTGCTCGCGCTCCGGCCTCGCGCGGGCGGCGAGGCCGGTCCGGTGGAACGGTTCAAACGCTTGATCGGGATGCGCTCACCGGTCGAGAAGTGAGGCTGGTTTCACAGCGGGGCGACGGTACCGCCGGTGAGGGCGCGGTAGGCGTAGGTCACGGCGATGACGGCGACCGGGCCCGCGATCAGGAGGCCGAAACCACACAGCAGTAGTCCCAAGAAGGTGACCACCAGCACCGCCAGGCCGAGCAGCAGCACCTGCCCGGCGTTGGCGACCACCAGGGTGAAGCTGGACTTCAGCGCTTCGAACGGACCCTGATCCTGATCGACGACGAAATGCAGCGAGAACATGCACAGCCAGCCGGCGATCAGCCCGGGGATCAGGCAGATCGCCGAGCCGAGGAAGGTCAGCGTGAACGCCAGCAGCGCGGTGAGCAGCACATTGCCCGCGTTCACGAATCGGAAGTAGGCGCCGAAAGGTGGCGGGGTGCCGTCGGTTTCGTACAGGGCGCCGCGCACCATCGCCGCCTGCAGCAGCCATATCCCGGCCATGACCGCCAGGAAGACGAGCAGCAGCGGCAGCATCGTCGTCGGGTCGGTGAGCTGGACGACGAGCACGAACGCCAGATATATGACCATGCCCACCGCGGTCACCCCGACCCACGGGCCCGGATTGCCCCGGAAACGGGCCCAGCCGTAGCTGAGCGCCTGGCCCACGTCCAGCGTGCCCGGTCCGGTGGTGACCTGCTGGTAGCCGTAGACCGGCTCCTGGGTAGGCGCCGAGCCGGGCGGTGGCGCCCACCCCGGGCCGGTGCCCTGTGGGCCGTAGCTGGGGTGCGGCGCGCCCACGGGCGGGGGTGGCTGCACCGGTTCGCTGCCGTAGTGCGCCGCGCCGGGACCTTCGGACTGCGGGTATGCCGGCGAACCGGCCATCTCCTGGTGGGATCGGCCGGTTCCGGGGGTGCCCCCTCGCGGATCGGGGTTCTCGTGCTGCCCCGGCCGTGCCGCGAAGCGTTCCTCGTCGTTCGGGGAGGAAGCGCCACCAGGTGATTGTTTGGGTGCGGGGGGCGGTGTTTCGGTCATGCGTAGACCTTTCCACTCAACTGGTTTGCGGTGTGGCGCACGGCAGTTCACGATGAGAAAACCCGACGGGTGCACGGGTGTCAAGCGACCGGCGGCCACCCTCCGGCCTGGCCGGAGACACGCCGGGCGACGCGGAAAGGTTGTGTAACCGCTCGCTAGAAGTGACCCCATGCGAGTACTTTGAGAGACGATGACCGCACTATTGGCCGAACGCGCCGCCGAAGTCGTGTCCGCAGCGCAACAGTTGCTCACAAAGCGAATGGGTGCTCCGGTAAAGCTGAGCGATCCGATCGAACTCAGCGGTAGTGGTAGGACGACCGTCCTACGTGTGCGAGTAGCGGAGAACGCCTTCTCGTTGCCGCGAACCCTGATTATCAAGCAGGTCCGTGGCGCCGCCCAGGATCGCCGGACCGGAGGTCTGGCGCCCGGTGTGGCCAGCATCGATTCCGCGTTCCTCCGCGAGACGGTGTCCTACCAATTCACCACCGCACTGAGCCGGGAACACCGCCCGGGCGCGTACCTGATCGCGCACAGCCTCCCCGACCGGCTGTTGATCCTCAGCGACCTCGGTGAGAACTCACTGCTCACCGCCGTGCTGCGCTCCGGCGCCGAGCCGGCCACCCGCAATGCCCTCATGGCCTTCGCCCAGGCGCTGGGCCGGATGCACGCCGCCACCGTCGGGCGCGAGGCGGACTTCGTCGCGTTACTGCGCCGGGTGGACGTGGTGCACCGGGTGGACGGCATCGCCCAGCAGGCCGAGTCGGCGATCGCCGAGGTGCCCGGCATGCTCCAGCGCGAACTGGGCATCGAGGTGCCCGGCGAGATCGCCGAGCGGATCGTGCGCGGCAACCGCCTGTACTCTGCCGGGCGCTTCCGGGCGTTCAGCCCGTCGGACCTCTGCCCGGACAATGTGATCTTGAACGAGGAGGGCGCCCGCTTCCTCGACTACGAGTGGGGCGGATTCCGCGACGCCACCCTGGACATCGCCTACGCGCTGGTGTCCTTCCCGGGCTGCCTGTGCGACCTCGAGCTCTCGCGTGAACGTGCCAACCAGATGGTCGAGGCGTGGCGCGCGGAAGTCGTGGGCGTGTGGCCCGCGCTGGCCGACGACGACCAGCTGGCCGAACGCATCTTGGAAGCCCGGCTGATCTGGGTGTGGCTGTCCACCTACTGGTTCCTGCCCGCCGACCACACCCGTATCGCGGCCGCCCGCGAGCACGGGTTGTCGGTGCCGCGCTCGGCGGCCCTGATCAACCGCTGGGCCGCGCTCGCCGAAGACGCGCGGTGCACGGGGGACGACATCGTGGGTGATTTCGCCGAGGACGTGTCGGCGATGCTGGAAGAGCGCTGGTCGGAGTAGGGCTTCGCGTCCGAAGAATTGGGCGTGGGCTGTGCTGGAACCTCAGCGATGTGAATTCGGCCGCCAGTCTGTTGTCGTCGTTCCGGCGGTCTCCTACCGGGTTACGAAGCGGTTTCACGCAGCCGGGGCTCCCTGGACCGCATCGCAGGCATCAAGCCGAAGGGGTCGCCGTCCTTAGGTGTCTCTGCGCACTCCCGCGCTGGGTGCGCTTGCGCGGCATCCATACGAGGCGACCTGCTGGACGCGGTGCGGGACTCCCGGTGCCGGCCCGCAGCCGCGAGGCGATCGACTGGGGCGACGAGCGGTTCTGACCGACATCATGACCGCGCCGCCGCTGCCCGCGATCTCGCCGAGGTGATCCGGTGCCGGTGGTCGATCGCCACCGGGATGGATCGGCCCCAGGGAAGCCCATAGCGTTGCTCGTCTTGCCGTCGCAGAGCCGAATGCATACGGATGCGAATCGGCCCGCGGGACCCGCATGATGAGAGGTCGGGAGCGCTCGGTTCCAGGGGCACGGGCGCGGGGAAGAGGGAGTGCCGAATGGGTCACCTACTGCTGGTATTGCTTGCGATCGTTCTCGCCGCCACGCCGCTCGGCGTTGTGATCCTGCGAAGAAACAGCGGCCGGAGCCGGATCGAAGGCGACCCGGCGACGCGTGCCCGCGCGGCCGGAGCGCAGCTCAGCAAAGAGGTTCGCGCCTATCAATGGCGGAACCGGTCGCATGGCAAGTCGGACGACAACAACAACAGCAGCAGTGGAGGCGGTGGATGCGGTGGCGGATGCGCGGGCGGAGAGTGAGCTCCGCCCGACGATCAGCCGAGCGGGCCCGGCCGCGGCTCGACCCGGCCCCCGGAACGCACGGCGAACGAAGCGCCGTGGCGCACACCGGAATTCGGGTCGGTGACGTTCAGCAGGTAGTACCAGTCCATCTGTGCCTGCTCCGCGGTGACCTCCAGCACGCCGTAACCGTGCGAATCCAATTCCACGTACCGCAGATGACGGTTGATCGCCCCGAGCGATTCCGCGATCGGCCCGGAATTGGTCCGCAGCAGGTCACCGATGCTGGACGAGGTCACCGACGGCACCACGAACTCGGTGCCCGCCGTCGCCCCGCCCGGGTAGCTCGCCGCGTCCACCGGGAGATCCGCGGCCCACGAGGAGTGGATGTCCCCGGTCAGGAACAGCACGTCGGAGATCTGCTGGTCGATGATGGCGCGGAAGAGGCGGGTGCGGTCGGCGGTGTAGCCGTCCCACTGGTCGCCGTTCAGTGACGGGCCGGACTCCGGGACGCCCAAGGTGCTGGTGATCGCCGCCGTGGTGGCAGGCTCCAGCGGCGGGAAGACCAGCGGAGCGATCATCACCGAGTTGCCGACCAGCTTCCACCGCACCTGCGCGGACGCCAAGCCCGCGGTCAGCCACTCCATCTGCGCCTTACCGGTGATGGTGCGCGCCGGATTGTCGGCCTCCCGCCAGTTCGCTCCCGGTTTCGCCTCCTCGTCGCGGTAGCTGCGCAGATCGAGCATGCTGAGCTCGGCGAGGGTGCCGAAGCGCAGCCTGCGGTAGATCCGCGCGTCGGCGCCGGACCCGGACGCGCGGACCGGCATCCATTCCAAGTAGGCCTGCGCGGAGGCGGCGCGCCGGTCGATCCAGCTGCCCTCCGTCGCGGGATCGTGGTTGTGCGCGCCGCCGGACCAGGAGTTGTCCGCGGATTCGTGGTCGTCCCAGGTGCAGATGAACGGCAGCGTGGCGTGCAGACCGAGCAGATCCGGGTCGGTCTTGTACTGGGCGTGGCGGATGCGGTAATCGGTCAGGCTGACGATCTCGTTCGCCGGTTCGTGCGCACGCACGGTGCCGTTGCGGCCGCCGTACTTGCCGCGACCGTATTCGTAGATGTAATCGCCCAGGTGCACGATCGCGTCCAGGTCGGTGCGGCCGGCCAGGTGACGGTAGGCGCCGAACCAGCCCGCCTCCCAGTTCGAGCAGGAGACCACGCCGAATCGAAGGCGGTCCGGCGTGTCCGCCGTGGCGGGCGCGGTTTTGGTGCGGCCGACGGGGGAGGTCTGGCCGAGGGCGCTGAAGCGGTAGAAGTACTCGACGTTCGGCGCGAGGCCGGAGACGTCGACCTTGACGGTGTGGTCGGACTCCGCCGCGGCCGTCACGGTTCCGGAGGCGGCGATCGAGACGAATTGCTCGTCCGCGGCGATCTCCCACCGCACCGCCGCCGGGTCGCCCACGCCCGAACCGGGGGTCGCGTCGTCGGAGACGGTGACGCGGGTCCAGAGGATGACACCGTCGGGAAGCGGGTCGCCCGAGGCGACGCCGTGCCGGAATGCCGGTGTCGCGGCTTGCGCGCGTCCGGCGACCGCCACCGCGGTGGCGGTGGCGGCGGCCGCGCTGCCCTTCAGCAGGGTGCGCCGAGCGAAGCGGGCGGCGGACGATGGATCTGAAACGAATGCGTTTTCAGGCACGGGTACCGATCCCATCTGAAGTACCCGCGACGCGCAACTCGGTTCGCCGCCGCGCCGGTCCGCGCCGTCCTGCGCGGCGCAATGGGTACGGGGGAACGGCATGTCGCGCTGTCGGTGCGGCTGGGTAACGTTCGTCTGGTGAGCGATGGTTTGTTCGACGTGCCCGGTGCAGCGGTGCCCCCGGAGCATTCGATCGACACCGTGGTGCGCAGGGACGCGGGTGCGCCGCTGGCCGTGCGCATGCGTCCGGCCACGCTGGAGGAAGTGGTCGGCCAGCAGCATCTGCTCGGCCCCGGCTCGCCGCTGCGCAGGCTGATCGAGGGATCGGGCGCCGCCTCGGTGCTGCTGTACGGGCCGCCCGGAACGGGCAAGACCACCCTCGCCTCGCTCATCTCGCAGGCCACCGGACGGCGGTTCGAGGCGCTCTCGGCCCTCTCGGCCGGCGTCAAGGAGGTGCGCGCGGTCATCGACATGGCGCGGCGCAGGCTGTCGGCGGGCGAGCAGACCGTGCTGTTCATCGATGAGGTGCACCGTTTCTCCAAGACCCAGCAGGACGCGCTGCTGGCCGCGGTGGAGAACCGCATCGTCCTGCTGGTCGGCGCGACCACCGAGAACCCGTCGTTCTCGGTGGTGTCGCCGCTGCTGTCGCGCTCGCTGGTGCTGCAACTGCGGTCGCTGACCGAAGCCGACATCCGCCAGGTGCTCGGCCGCGCGATCGCCGACCCGCGTGGGCTCGCGGGCGAGTACACCGTCACCGACGCCGCGCTCGAGCACATCGTCCGGATCGCGGGCGGCGACGCCCGCCGCGCGCTGACGGCGCTGGAAGCGTCGGCCGAATCCTCGCTCGACGGCACCGTCGACGTGGACCTGGTCGAGGCCAGCGTGGACAAGGCCGCCGTCCGCTACGACCGCGCAGGCGACCAGCACTACGACGTGATCAGCGCGTTCATCAAGTCCATCCGCGGCTCGGACGTCGATGCCGCCTTGCACTACCTGGCACGCATGCTCAGCGCGGGCGAGGACCCTCGCTTCATCGCCCGCAGGCTGATGATCCACGCCAGCGAGGACATCGGCATGGCCGATCCGATGGCGTTGCAGACGGCGACCGCCGCCGCGCAGGTGGTGCAGCTCGTCGGCCTGCCAGAGGGCCGCCTCGCGCTCGCGCAGGCGACGATTCATCTGGCGACCGCCCCGAAGTCCGGCGCCGTGGTGGCCGCGATCGGAGCGGCCATGGCCGATGTCGCGGCGGGTAAGGCGGGCCCGGTCCCGCCGCACTTGCGTGATGGTCACTACGCGGGTGCGGCGGCACTCGGCAACGCGCAGGGCTACCGGTACCCCCACGACGACAAAGACGGCGTGCTCGCCCAGCAGTACCCGCCCGACGAACTGGTCGGCGTCGACTACTACCGTCCCACCGACCACGGGCACGAACGCGAAATCGGTCCACGGGTCGACAAGCTGCGCCGCATCGTCCGAGGCTGACCGCTCGTGCCGGGCGTACGGCGCCGGTATCGGTGCATCCGGCGCCGGCGGACACGCCACAGCAGTCGTGTTCAGCGACCCGGAAGACGGTGTCTACAGCAAGACCGTCCGACGGGTGTTCGGGAAGCCTGTCGAACTGCCCGCTCCGGTGTGCATGATGTCGGACAGCGAGCCGCTGCGGGGCCGGGTTGGCTGAGCGGTCGCGGGGACGCGACGGGTGCCCGGTCGATGAAAATTCGCGTGCGCGGCACCGGTAGGCTGGGTATTCGTGCAGACCCACGAGATTCGACGGCGTTTCCTGGACCACTTTCTCCGTGCCGGCCATACCGAGGTGCCGAGTGCCTCGCTGATCCTGGCCGACCCGAACCTGCTGTTCGTCAACGCAGGCATGGTCCAGTTCAAGCCGTACTTCCTGGGTCAGGAGGCACCGCCGTACCCGCGGGCGACCAGCGTGCAGAAATGCGTGCGGACCGGCGACATCGAAGAGGTCGGCGTCACTACGCGGCACAACACGTTCTTCCAGATGGCGGGGAACTTCTCCTTCGGTGACTATTTCAAGGAGGGGGCGATCACGCTCGCCTGGGAGCTGATCTCCAAGCCGCAGGACGAAGGCGGTTACGGCTTCGACCCCGAGCGGATCTGGGTGACCGTCTACCAGGACGACCCGGAGGCCGCCGAGATCTGGAAGCGGGTCGCGGGCATGCCCGAGGAGCGCATCCAGTTCCGCGACGGCAAGGACAACTACTGGGACATGGGCGTGCCCGGCCCCGGTGGGCCCTGCTCGGAGATCTACTACGACCGCGGGCCCGAGCACGGCCGCGACGGGGGACCGGTCGCCGACGAGGATCGCTACCTCGAGATCTGGAATCTCGTGTTCATGCAGGACGTCCGCGGTGAGCTGAGCCCGAAGCAGGGGCATCCGCCGGTCGGGTCGCTGCCGAAGAAGAACATCGACACCGGTATGGGCGTCGAGCGGATCGCGCTCCTGTTGCAGGGCGTGGACAACGTCTACGAGACCGACCTGCTGCGCCCCATCATCGACAAGGCCGAGGAGCTGACCGGACGTTCCTACGGCGTCCAGCACGAGGACGACGTCCGCTTCCGCGTGATCGCCGACCACGCCCGCACCGCCGCCATGCTCATCGCCGACGGCGTGAACCCGGGCAACGACGGCCGCGGCTACGTGCTGCGCCGCCTGCTGCGCCGCATCGTGCGCTCGGCGCGCCTGCTCGGCGCCGAGAAGCCGGTGATGAGCGAGTTCATGAAGGTCGTCAGCGACCTGATGGCCCCGTCCTACCCGGAGCTGGCCACCGACTTCCGCCGGATCGAGACCGTCGCCGTCGGCGAGGAGACGGCGTTCCTGAAGACGCTGAACACCGGCTCCACCTTGTTCGACAACACCGCCGCCGCGGTGAAGGCCGGGGGCGGCAGCACGATCGCCGGATCGGACGCGTTCACCCTGCACGACACCTACGGTTTCCCGATCGATCTGACGCTGGAGATGGCCGCCGAGGCCGGGCTGTCGGTCGACGAGGAGGGCTTCCGCTCGCTCATGGCCGAGCAGCGCAAGCGCGCCAAGGAGGACGCGCAGTCCCGTAAGCACGCCCACGCCGACCTGACGATCTACAAAGAGCTGGTCGACCGGGGCGCCACCGAGTTCACCGGCTTCGACGAGCTCACCTCCGAGGCCACCGTGCTCGCCCTGATCGCCGACGGCGTCCGGGTGCCCGCCGCGACCGTCGGACAGGACGTCGAGGTGATCCTGGACCGCAGCCCGCTCTACGCCGAGTCCGGCGGCCAGATCGCCGACCGCGGCTCCATCACCGCCTCCTCGGGCCTGAAGCTGCGCGTCAACGACGTGCAGAAGATCGCCAAGAAGCTGTGGGTGCACAAGACCACCGTGGAGCACGGCCAGGTCACCGAGGGCGATATCGTGCTCGCCCAGGCCGATCCCGCGTGGCGGCGCGGCGCCACGCAGGGCCATTCCGGCACGCACATGGTGCACGCTGCCCTCCGGCAGGTGCTCGGCCCGAACGCCGTGCAGGCCGGTTCCCTGAACAAGCCGGGCTACCTGCGCTTCGACTTCAACTGGCAGGGCCAGCTGTCCGAGCGGCAGAAGGCCGACATCGAGGCCGTGTCCAACGACGCGGTGGGCGCCGACTTCCCGGTCAACACTTTCCTCACCGATCTGCCGAAGGCCAAGCAGATGGGCGCGCTGGCGCTGTTCGGCGAGAACTACGGCAACGAGGTCCGCGTCGTGGAGATCGGCGGCCCGTTCTCCATGGAGCTGTGCGGCGGTACGCATGTGCAGCATTCCTCGCAGATCGGCCCGATCACCGTGCTCGGCGAGTCGTCGGTCGGCTCCGGTGTGCGGCGCGTCGAAGCGTTCGTCGGCCTGGACTCCTACAAGTACCTGGCCAAGGAGCGCGCGCTGCTGGCCGGTGTCGCCTCCGCGCTGAAGGTGCCCTCCGAAGAGGTGCCGGGCCGCGTCGAGCAGCTCGTGGAGCGGCTCAAGGTGGCCGAGAAAGAACTCGAGCGCACGAAGATGGCGGCCGTGCTGTCGTCGGCGGCCACATTCGTGGAGCAAGCCGAGCGGATCGGCCGCCTGCTGCTGGTCGCCGTAGCCGCGCCGGAGGGCGTGCCCGCAGGTGATCTGCGCACCCTCGCCACCGACATCCGCGGCCGGTTCGGCAGCGAGCCCGCCGTGGTGGTGCTGCTCGGCAACGCCGACGGCAAAGTGCCGTTCGTGGTCGCCGTAAACAAGCCCGCGCAGGAACTCGGCATCAAGGCGGGTGATCTGGTCGGCAGCTTCGGCCCGAGTATCGCCGGACGCGGCGGCGGTAAGCCGGAGATGGCCCAGGGCGCGGGGTCGGATCCGTCCGGCATTCCGGCGGGCCTGGCCGCGGTCCGCGCGCGGGTGGCCGAACTCGCCGGGTGATGGGCGAGCCCGCGGAATCGGAGAGGTCGGCGCAGCGCGGCGCCGACCGGCCGGATCCCGCCACCGACCCCGGCCGGGGCAGGCGGATCGGCGTCGACGTCGGCAGTGTCCGGATCGGGGTCGCCGCGTGCGATCCCGACGGCATTCTCGCCACGCCGGTGGAGACCGTACCGCGCGCGAAATCGTCACGGCGTTCGGCTCCCGCACCCGATATCGAAAGAATTGCCGAAATTGTGCGGGAGTACGAGGCAGTCGAGGTAATCGTCGGATTGCCGCGAACATTACGCGGGGAGAAGGGGACTGCGGCTACGCTGGCCAGCGCATTCGCTGAGCGATTGCGGGCTGCCGTCGGGCCGGTACCGGTCCGGCTTTCCGACGAACGTTTGACTACGGTGTCAGCTGCACGTGCATTGCGGGACAGTGGAGTTCGCGCGCGTGGCCAGCGGCAGGTGATCGATCAGGCGGCGGCCGTGTCGATCCTGCAAGGATGGTTGGACGAACGGAGTGCGGTGTTGAGGTCGGTGGAAGCGGGACGTTCCGCGTCGCCCGGGGACGATGCATGACGGATCGGTGGGCGCGGGCCGAGGAACTGTTCCGACAGCGCGAAGCTGATCGGCGGTATCGGAGAGATGACCGGGCCTGGGGCGAACACGACGACGGCGACGACTACTACGACGACGATACGACCGTCATCCCCCGCTACGTCGATGACGAGGAGGAGGAGCCGCCCACGCCGGCTCCGCCCGCTCCGCGGCGTGGCGGGCAGCGCGCCAGCGCTACCCGCGAGCAGGCGCCGCGCCGCGCGAAGCGCGTGCAGCCGGAGCGTTCCGAGCGCCCTGGTAAGCGTGGCAAGCGATCCCGGGTGGCCTCACGCAAAGCCGCCGAGCGCAAGCGGCGCCGCCGGACCATATGGATCGTCGGCGGCGTCTTCGCGCTGATGTTCGCCGGCGCTGTCGTCTTCGCGGGCATGAAGCTGGTCGCCAGTTTCGGCCCGCCGGAGGACTATGCGGGTCCGCCCGGACCCTTGGTGATCGTGCAAGTGCACGACGGCGATACCTCGACGCAGATCGCGGCGACCATGCACGACAAGGGCGTCGTCGCCAGCACCGGCGCGTTCATCGAAGCGGCCGTGCGGAATTCGAACATGAACTCGGTGCAGCCGGGCTTCTACGCGATCGCGAGCCGCAGTCCCGCCGCGCAGGCGGTCGCCGCGCTGGTCGGCAAGGACTCCAGGGTCGGCAACCTGGTCGTCTCCGAAGGACGTCTGCTGCACGACCAGCACGACATGAGCACCGGCGGGCGGTACGACGGCATCTACCGCAAGATCGCCGAGGCCAGCTGCATCGGCACCGGCGCGAACCAGAAGTGCGTGACCTACGAACAGCTCGATGCCGCGGGCGCGGGCCTGGACCTGGCCGCACTCGGGGTGCCGGCGTGGGCGATGCAGGGTGTCAAGGACTGCCCGGACCGGGCGAGACAGCTGGAAGGCCTGATCGCCGCGGGCACATGGGATTTCGATCCCAGCGGCACGCCGGAACAGATCCTGCGGCAACTGGTGTCCGCGAGCGCGAAGAGCTATGAATCCACCGGATTGCTGCAGTCCGGCGCCGACACGAAACTGACGCCCTATGAGACGCTGGTCGCCGCCTCGCTGGTGGAACGTGAGGCGAAACCGCAGGACATGGGCAAAGTGGCAAGGGTGATCGTGAACCGGCTGCGGGTCGATCAGATGCTGCAGTTCGACTCGACGGTGAACTACACCCTGGATCGCACCGAGGTGGCGACCACCGACGCCGACCGCGCTCAGGAAACCGCCTGGAACACCTACGCGATGCAGGGCCTGCCCAAGACCCCGATCGCCGCGCCGTCGTTGAACGCGTTGCGTGCGATGGAGAATCCGGAGGCGGGACCCTGGCTGTACTTCGTCACCGTCGACAAGCAGGGCACCACCTTGTTCACCGACGACTACCAGGAGCATCTGCGTCTGATCGCACGGGCGCAGCGCAGCGGCATTCTCGACAGTTCCAAGGACAGCGGTGGCCGGTAGTCGCAAGGCGGCGGTGCTCGGTAAGCCGATCGCGCACTCGCGATCGCCCCAGCTGCACCTGGCCGCGTATCGCGCGCTCGGGCTGGACTGGAGCTACGAGCGCATCGAATGCTCGGCCGAGCAACTGCCCGGGTTCGTCGACAGGCTGGGGCCGGAATGGGTCGGGCTCTCGGTGACCATGCCCGGCAAGGAAGCGGCACTGGCCTACGCGCATGAGCGCACCGAGCGTGCCGTGCTGGTGGGATCGGCCAACACCTTGGTCCGCACCGGCGCAGGCTGGCTGGCCGACTGCACCGACGTCGACGGCGTGCTCGGTGCGCTGCGCGGCGCAGGGGCCGGAGAATTGACCGAAGGCGTGGTGTTGGGCGCGGGCGGTACCGCACGGCCCGCTCTGCTGGCGCTGTCGCAGCTGGGCGCGAAGTCGGTCACCGTGGTCGCGCGGGACGCGAACCGGGCGCGCGGTGCGCTCGAACTCGCCGAGCGGCTCGGAATGGTTGCCGCGTTGGCCGCGTTCGAGGCCGGGCCGCTCCAGGGGATCTGCGCGGCGGCAGGTGCCGTGATCAGTACCGTTCCCGCGACAGCGGCCGCGGTCGTCGCCCCTGCGGTGGCCGAGGCTCCGGTGGTGCTCGACGCGATCTACAACCCATGGCCGACACCGCTGGCCGAGGCGGTGTCGAGGGCTGGGCACACGGTGGTCAGCGGTTTGGAGATGCTGCTGAACCAGGCCTACGGGCAGGTCGAGCTGTTCACCGGACAACCCGCGCCGCGCGCGGAGATGGCGGCGGCGCTGGACGAGGAGCACCGGTCCCGGAATTGATACCGGTTCTAGTTTGGTTGAGCGCGACGCGGGGTTAGGGTGGTGCGCATGAATGCTTGGGTGTTGCGGGCGATCGTGCTCGGTGCGCTGGTCGTCTTGCTGCGCGCCGCGCTGGGGTTCGCGATGGTGTACTGGCCGACCCACGGGGCGTTGATGCGTGCGCTCGCACTGATCGTGCTGGTCGCAGCCGCCCTGTACTGGGGTTTCCTGGACGGACGCAAGGACAGGGCGGCCCAGCCCGATCCCGACCGCGGCACCGACCTGACACTGCTGTGGCTGAAGGCCGCGGTGGTGGCCGGCGTCGGCAGCGGTCTCGCCGCCTGGCTGCTCGACTGGTTGCCCAAGTTCGACCTGGGAGACAACGGCCTGCTCTTCGAACTCACCGCGGCCGCGGCGTTCATCGTCCTGCTGATCTTCATCTTCGCCCTCATCGGCGTGGGCATCGGCCGCGCTCTCGCCGACCGCGCCGCAAGCAAACAGTCCACCCCCGCCTGACCCGACTCGCGCATCGACGCAATCGGATGGACGGCGGGTGATCCGCGAATGAAGTCGCTCGTCCGCGTCATTTGCTGACCCATTGCCATAGGTGGTGATGCGGCCGACCGGCAGGCGCCGGTGCGTGCCCCCTTTCCGCTGCGGACGCCGCCGGTTATGCTGCTGTGCAATGCATTTCAACGGGAGGGGAAGCGTTGTGCTGATTCGATTCGGGGTCACCGCGGCGATGGCGATCGCCGCGTCCGCGTTCGTGTTCGGCGGTCAGGCGGCGGCGAAAGCCGATGGTTGCGCCTCGGCGCAGCCCAAGTGGGGGTTCCAATGCGTGTCGTCGGCGTCGAACGTCTCGCTGGCGAGCTGCATGAAGGACGCGCCGCTCTGGAACGATCACGCGGAGTGCGTTCCGCGAAACGACGGCAGTGGTAGGTACGACCTCTGGGTTCCGTCCCACTGAGACGAGCAACGGCGGACCCTCCTGGAGGGTCCGCCTTTGCTCGTTCGGTCGAACACCACCGTCCGGCACCGGACGTGTCATGGCTCTACAGCAGGATGCCACCGGTGTCGGGCTTGCCTTCGCGCGCCACGGCGGAGTAGGCGGCGGCCAGCAACGTGGGGTCGGGTCCCTCGAGTCGGCCCGGCTTGGCGAGACCGTCGAGCACGACGAAGCGCAGCACGCCGGAGCGAGTCTTCTTGTCGGTCTGCATGGCGTCCAGCAGTTGCGGAAGCGCGTCGGCGTCGTAGCTGGTCGGCAGCCCGACGGCGGTAAGGATCGCGCGATGACGGTCGGCGGTGTCGTCGTCGAGACGGCCCGCGAGACGGCCGAGTTCGGCGGCGAACACCAGCCCGACGGAGACCGCCGCGCCGTGCCGCCACCGGTAGCGCTCCCGCCGCTCGATCGCGTGCCCGAGGGTGTGACCGTAGTTGAGGATCTCGCGGAGGCTGGACTCCTTCAGATCGGCGGCGACGACGTCGGCTTTCACCTGGATCGCGCGGCGGATCAGCTCCGGCAGCACCTCGCCGGACGGGTCGAGGGCGGCCTCGGGGTCGCGCTCCACCAGATCGAGGATCACCGGGTCGGCGATGAAACCGGCTTTGATGATCTCGGCCATGCCCGCGACGATCTCGTTGCGCGGAACCGTCTCCAGCGTGGCCAGGTCGACGAGCACGGCGGCGGGCTCATGGAAGCAGCCGACCAGGTTCTTGCCTGCCTCGGTGTTGATTCCGGTCTTGCCGCCGACCGCCGCGTCGACCATGGCCAGCAGTGTGGTGGGCACGTGCACGATGCGCACCCCGCGCATCCAGGTGGCGGCGACGAACCCGGCGAGGTCGGTCGCCGCGCCACCGCCGAGGCTGACCACGACGTCGTTGCGGGTCAGGCCGATGCGCCCGAGCACCTCCCAGCAGAACCCGGCGACGGCCAGGTCCTTGCCCGCCTCGGCGTCCGGGATCTCGACGCGATGTGCGTCGATGCCGGTGTCGGCCAGCGCCTTCCGCACCGCTTCGGCGGTCTCGGCGAGTGGCGGCTGATGGAAGATGGCCACGGTGCGCACGCCTTTGGTCGCGCCGCTGACCGACTCGACGAGTTCGCCGAGCAACCCGCGACCGATGATCACCGGGTACGGGTCGGCGGTCCGGACTTCGAGACGACTCGGCTCTGTCACGTGGCTTGCTCCGATTCTGTTGTTGCTGTTGTCGACTGCTGACGCGCCCGGGCGCGGGCACGGCGTGCGCGGGCACGCCTGGATCGGTTGCCGGCCGCGGTCTCGCCGTCGCTCGTTCCGCTCGCGGCGTCGGGCTCGCTCGTGCGGCCCCTGCGCGTACGGCGGGATCGAGCGGTGGTGGGCGCCGCCGATTCCTTCGTGGCACCGGTTTCGGTGGCGGTGCTCTCGCCCTGATCGGCGGTCGTACGCCGGGCCGCGGCCCTGGACCTGGCGCGACGCCGGGACCGGGATCGGCTGCTGCCCTGCGGAATTCCGCTCGGTGGCGGCCGGAGATCCGCTTCGGCGTGCTCGACCGGCTCCATCCCGAGCTTGGTCATGATCATTCGTACCACCCGGCCCGGACTGCGACCGTCGGTGCGGACCCGGACGGTGGCCACCTCCCGGTAGAGCGGCCTGCGGGCGCGCATCAGCTCCCGGTACTTCGCGCCTGGGTCGGCGCCGTTGAGCAGCGGCCGCTGGGTGCTCGCGCCGGTGCGCCGAAGGCCCTCGGCCACACTGATCTCCAGGTAGACCACGGTGCGGCCGCGCAGAAGGGCCCTGGTGTCGGCGGACAGCACGGCGCCGCCGCCCAGCGAGACCACACCGCGCTCGGCGAGGACGGCGCGGCGCACCACCCGCTCCTCGATTTTGCGGAATTCGGGCTCACCGTCTTCGGCGAAGATCTCCGGGATGGTGCGACCGGTCTCGCGCTCGATACCCGCATCGGTGTCGTAAAGCTCGACGCCGAGTTCCCTGGCGAGCTTGCGGCCGATCGTGGACTTGCCCGCCCCCGGCGGTCCGACCAGCACCACGCGCGGGGCGCGCGGATCGGTCTGCACGATCATTGCGACCGACTGTCCGCGGGCACGTGGGG
Source organism: Nocardia sp. NPDC041819 (assembly GCF_055590505.1). NCBI lineage: Bacteria > Bacillati > Actinomycetota > Actinomycetes > Mycobacteriales > Nocardiaceae > Nocardia > Nocardia sp. NPDC041819. The sequence goes on from NZ_JBVJAP010000001.1 coordinate 942,942, forward strand.
GCGAGTGCTGATGCGCTTGATGTAGCTGGTGATGTTCTCGACCGTCTCGGTGAGCGAATCGCCGCCGAACTTCTCCAGCGCCGCCTGCGCGACGACCAGCGCCACCATGGATTCGGCCACAACGCCCGCCGCGGGAACGGCGCACACGTCCGAACGCTGGTGGATGGCGACGGCCTCGTCTCCGGTGGTCATGTCGACGGTGGACAGCGCGCGCGGCACCGTCGAGATCGGCTTCATGGCCGCACGCACGCGCAGCGCCTCGCCGTTGGTCATGCCGCCCTCCAGGCCGCCGGCGCGATTGGTGGAGCGCAGCACGCCGTCGGGGCCGGGCCGCATCTCGTCGTGTGCCTGGCTGCCGCGGCGGCGCGCGGTCTCGAAACCGTCACCGACCTCGACGCCCTTGATGGCCTGGATGCCCATGAGGGCGGCCGCGAGCCGCGCGTCCAGCCGGTTCTCGCCGCTGGTGAACGAGCCGAGGCCGACCGGAAGTCCCTCCACGACCACCTCGACCACGCCGCCGAGGGTGTCGCCGTCCTTCTTGGCCGCCTCGATCTCGGCGATCATCGCGGCTTCGGCGTCCTTGTCGAATGCCCGCACCGGGCTCTCGTCGACCGCCGCGAGATCGGCGGCGGTCGGCACGATGCCGGAGGTGTTCCGCGCCGTGCCGATCGACACGACGTGCGAGACGACCTCCGCGCCGAACGCCTGGCGCAGGAAGTTGCGGGCGACGGTGCCCGCCGCGACGCGCGCGGCGGTCTCCCTGGCGCTGGCGCGCTCGAGCACGTTGCGGGCGTCGTCGAAGTTGTACTTGAGCATGCCGGAGTAGTCGGCGTGCCCCGGCCGGGGGCGGGTCAGCGGTGCGTTGCGGGCCAGCTCGGCGAGTTCGGCCGGATCCACCGGATCGGCGGACATCACGGTGGTCCACTTCGGCCACTCGGAGTTGGCCACCTCGATGGCGACCGGGCCGCCCATCGTGCGCCCGTGGCGCACACCGCCGACGACGGTGACCTTGTCGGCCTCGAACTTCATCCGCGCGCCGCGGCCGTAGCCCAGCCTGCGGCGCGCGAGCTGCGTGGAGATCTCGTCCGACGTCACCTCGACGCCTGCCACCATCCCCTCGAGGATGGCGACGAGAGCGGGACCATGGGATTCTCCAGCAGTTATCCAACGCAGCACGTCGTTCATCTTCCCATGTCGACGCCGGTGCTCGGGAACGTGGCCCGCCGTGACGACGCGCACGCCGGAGGAGGGGCGATACCACCCGCCGACGCCTCAGCGGGCTATGACGATGGGGCGATCCACCGAGCGCAGCAGCGCGTCACCCACCGAACCGAACAGCAGCCGTCCCAGGGCTCCGCGGCCACGGTTGCCCACCACCAGCAGTTGCCCGTCGCGGGAGCGTTCGAGCAACTGCCGCTCCGGCCGGTCGCGGACGACCTCGCGCCGGATGGTGAGCTCCGGGTACTGCTCCTGCCAACCGGCCAGGCTCGTGGCGAGCAACGCTTCCTCGGTCCGGCGCAGCGCGGTCCAGTCGGTGCCGATGGCGCCGAGCGGCTCGACCTCGCCCCAGGTGTGCACGGCCACCAGTTCGACCCCGCGCAGCGAGGCTTCGGTGGCCGCGACCTCGATGGCGGCTTGCTCGGCGGCGGAGCCGTCCACCCCGACGATCACCGGCCCGGTGCCGGCCCGGTCCCACAGCGGCGTCTCGGCAGGCACCACCGCCACGGGGCAATCGGCGTCCCGGGCGACGGCGGTGCTGACCGAGCCGAGCAGGACTCGCTGGACGCGGCCGATACCGCGGGTGCCGACCACGAGCATCGCCGCGCTGCGAGAACGCTCGATCAGGGCGGTGGCGATGTGCGCGGTGCGGATCTCGGTGCCGATGGCGATGTCGCGCACGGTACGCGCGGCCGCTACCGCGGCGTTCGCGGCGCGCTCGATCGCCTCGTCCGCTTCGCGCACCCGCAGCAATGCCGCCGGGCGTGGCGGATCGTCGTCGTCGGAGACGAGCGGCGACTCGACTACCAGCGCGATGTGCAGGGGCGCGTCGTGCAGCGCGGCGGTCTGCGCCGCCCAGCGGACCGCGACGATCGATGGGTCCGAACCGTCGGTCCCCACCACGATCGGTCTCCGCGACGAATGCCTCGGATGCACTGGGTGGCTCCTTCCCGACGCCGCTTCCGCTGTCCTGGCCACTCGACCGGGCGACTCGCCGAACTGCCGGCCCCGCGAGTGCCGCCGCGGTGGCCGCTCGGAAAGTCGTTGCCCGCGACTGATGCTACCGATGAATTGCTGTGTATTTGCTGGCTTCGTGATCGCGGGGTGTGCTGTGGAGACGTGCCTGCGCAGTGGCGGACGAACTCAGGTCGAGCCCAGGGCCGACGACAGCAAAGCCAGCAAAGTAGCCAGGCACATCGCGGGACCGTGCGGCACGGTGACCGCGCGGTTGCCTGGCCCGGCGGCACGAGAGGTGAATGCGCCCCGGCGGGCCGATGCGCCGAGCGCGGCACACGCGGTGAGTATCGGTGCTCCGAGTGCCGCCCACACCCACGGCCGCGCACCGCCGAGTGCGGCAGCCCCGCCCAGCATCACCGCGAGCTTGACGTCGCCCGCGCCCAGCGCGGCGGGTGCGGCGAGATGTACCAGCAGGTATGGCGCGGACAGAAGCAGTGCGCCCAGCAGTGCGGCGGTGAAATGCCCTGTGTGCACGGCGTATCCGAGGACCGTCAGCGCGCCCGTACCGGTCAGTCCGTTCGGCAGGCGGCGTTCGCGCAGGTCGAACACTGTCAGGACCGCGCACCACACGGTGAGGACGGTGCATGCGAGAATGGTCATGCCTCCACCTTCACCCGGCACAGGCGCGGGAAAGCCGGGCCGACCCGGAATGTGCACAACATGGTCGGATGTGAACAGGCTGTTGTTCAGCAGTGGCCATCGATTGTGAGAAACAGTGCGTGCCAGCGGTTTTCGCGAGACTTCTCACGCAGCGAACGCGGCGGACGGCCGGCGAGCACGTGTTGACTGTCGGCGTGCGGGGGGTCGGCGGTAGTTTTGAGGTATGTGTGCAGATCACCAGGGTCATGTGCCGGACTACGCGGCGCGGCGTGGCGCGCTGCGCAGCCTGCTGGTGGAGAACGGGGTGGACGCCCTACTGGTCACTGATCTGGTGAACATCAGATATCTCACGGGGTTCACCGGCTCCAACGCGGCGTTGCTCGTGCACTCCTGGGACACGCGCACCGCCGAGGAACGCACGGTGATCGGCACCGATGGCCGGTACCGGACCCAGGTCGCCGAGCAGGTGCCCGACCTGCGGGCGGAGATCGCTCGGGCCACCTCCCGGCGGATCGTGCAATTGGCGGGGGAGTGGCAGGTCGGCCGGGTGGGCTTCGAAAGCCATGTCGTCACCGTCGAGCAGCATCGCGGTTTCCTCGAACAGCGCACCGGCCTGCAGTTCGTCGCCTCGCCCGGGCTGGTGGAGCAGTTGCGCATGGTGAAGGACGCCTACGAAGTGGAGCAGTTGCGCGCGGCGTGCGCGGCGGGCGACGCCGGTCTGGCCGCGCTGCTGGAGCGGGGCGGATTGCGGCCCGGTCGCACCGAGCGCCAGGTGGCCCGGGATCTGGAATGGGCCATGTTCGAGCACGGCGCCGCAGCGGTGTCGTTCGAGACCATCGTGGCCACCGGCCCGAACTCGGCTGTCCCACACCATCGTCCGACCGACGCCGTGCTGGCGGCGGGCGATTTCGTCAAGCTGGACTTCGGGGCGGTGGTCGGCGGCTACCACTCCGACATGACCCGTACTTTCGTGCTCGGCACGCCGAGCGACTGGCAGCGCGAGGTGTACGCGCTGGTCGCCGCGGCGCAACAGGCCGGGCGCGAGGCGCTGCGGCCGGGGATTCCGGTGGCCGACGTGGACGCGGCGTCGCGGGCGGTGATCGAGGCTGCCGGGCACGGGAAGTTGTTCGTGCACGGACTCGGTCACGGGGTCGGTCTGCAGATCCACGAAGCGCCCGGAATCGCGAAAACCGGAACCGGTACACTTCTGTCTGGCGTGGCGGTGACCGTCGAACCAGGTGTGTACTTTCCCGGCCGCGGCGGGGTCCGGATCGAGGACACGCTCGTGGTGCGCGAAGGGGGCCCTGAGCTGCTCACCCACACCAGCAAAGACCTGACCGTCGTCGCCTGACGCCGGTCTGCCCGAGACCAAGCGGTAGAACGAGGAGATCCGAAGACAGTGGCGGACACCAGCGACTTCAAGAACGGCCTTGTGCTGAAGATCGACGGTCAGCTCCAGCAGATCATCGAGTTCCAGCACGTCAAGCCGGGCAAGGGCCCCGCGTTCGTGCGGACCAAGCTGAAGAACGTCGTGTCCGGCAAGGTCGTCGACAAGACCTTCAACGCCGGTGTGAAGGTGGAGACCGCCACCGTCGACCGCCGCGACATGACCTACCTCTACCACGACGGCTCGGACTACGTCTTCATGGACGGTGAGACCTTCGACCAGATCTCCATCTCCGAGGCCACCATCGGCGACGGCGCCCGCTTCCTGCTGGAGAACATGAACGTGCAGGTCGCGATGCACGAGGGCGCGCCGCTGTATGTCGAGCTCCCGGTCTCGATCGAGCTCGTGGTCCAGCACACCGATATCGGCCTGCAAGGTGACCGCTCCACCGGCGGCACCAAGCCCGCCACCCTGGAGACCGGCGCCGAGGTGCAGGTCCCGCTGTTCATCAACACGGGCGACAAGCTGCGCATCGACTCGCGCGACGGCAGCTACCTCGGCCGGGTCAACGCCTGAGCGCCCGGGCCTGCGAATCCGGGATGATGTGACCGTGGCTGAACAGCCCGTGGACAAGAAGTCCGCGTACAAGAAGCTCGGCGCACGGCACAAGGCCCGCCGCCGGGCGGTCGACCTGCTGTTCGAGGCGGAGGCCAGAGACGTCGACGCCGCCGACCTGCTCGACGAGCGCGCCGAACTCGCCACCCGCGACCAGTCGGTCGCGCCGGTGCACCCCTACACCCGCACTTTGGTCGGTGGCGTAGCCGACGACCTCGACCGGGTGGACGGCACCATCGAGTCGTACCTGCAGGACTGGACCCTCGCGCGTCTCCCCGCCGTGGACCGCGCGATCCTGCGCATCGCGGTCTGGGAGCTGTTCCACGCGAGCGACGTCCCGCCGGTCGTCGCCGTGGACGAGGCGGTGGAGCTGGCCAAGGAGCTGTCCACCGACGATTCCCCGTCCTTCCTCAACGGCGTGCTGGGGCAGGTCGTCCTGGTGGCGCCGCAGGTGCGCGCCGCGGCGGCCGCGACAAGGGCGCCCCGCCCGGAGCCCGAGCCGTGAACAAGTACCTCGTGCTGGTGATGCGTACTCCGCGCTTCGACGCTGCCGTGACCGAGCCGCACCGGCAGTTCCTGCGGTCGCTGCACGACCGTGGGCAGTTGCAGGAGAGCGGCCGCTTCACCGACGGCACCGGTGGCGCGTACGTGATTCTCGCCGAAAATCTCGACGCCGCACGGGAAATAGCGTTCACCGATCCCGTGCACACCACCGGCGCCTCGGAACTGACCGTCTACGAGTGGGAAATCACCACACCGAACTGAGGGCGCCGCAGCGCCGCATCCTCGTTTCGGTCCCGGTATAGGCGCTCCCACGGTCCAGTTCGGCTCACCGCCCGAAGCCGAAGGCGATGCCCGTTCTCACCGCGGTCGTTCCGACGCCGCCCAGCGCCTCGCCCCGGTTTCGAAGGTGGAACTCCCGCTGGTGGGTGTACGGATGACCAGCGGGAGCACGACCGATCCTCGTACCTCGACCGCACTCGAGGTCAAGCCGGCGTCGCAGGCACCGATCGGCGACCGCTGTCTCGGCGGCTAACCCGTGATCAACAGCGCCGCGACCGCGCCGGCGGTAGCGGTCACCGCGAGGACGAGGCCGGTCAGGACGAATCGCTTCAGCGGAACGCGCACATCGTGCATGCGGCAGAACTCCAAGCACAGCAGCGTCGCGAGCGAGGCCCACGGCGTGACGATCGAGCCGATATTGGTACCGATCAACAGCCCAAGAAGCTGATCGCCGTTCTGCCGGGGAATCACCGCCTCGCCCGCGGTGTAGGCCGGCAAGTTGTTCGCGATGTTCGAGAGGCCGGCGCCCGCCGCGGCGGCCCGGAACGCACCGGACGCACCGGGATCGGTCCCGATCAAGGCGTGCATCGCGTCGGCGAGGCCGAACCGGCTCAGGGTGGGCACCACCAGAAACAGGCCGACTACGAAGACGAGCAGCCGCCACGGGATGAGCGACAGCCGCAGGGCGGCGCGGTCGAAGACGGCGAACGCCGCCACGGCGATGAGCGCCGCGAGCGTCGCGGCGATTCCGATCCGGTCGCCGACGAGGGGGATCGCGATGACGAACAGCGAACAGGCGCCCGCGGTGGCCAGCAGCAGCGAGCGCTCCCGGAAGTTCGCGGGGCGGATCGGCTCGGGCGGCACGTAGCGATCGGCGTCCCGTCGTCCTCGCCGCCAATACCACAGCCACAGGCACACCATCGTCGCCGCGATCGAAACCAGTTGCGGCGCCCACATCTTCGCCGCGAAGCCGGTCGCGGTCAGTGCCACGCGATCGGCGGCGAGCAGATTGGTGAGATTGGAGACCGGCAACAGCAGACTCGCGGTGTTGGCCAGCCACAGCGTGGTCATGGCCAGCGGAAGCGGCGGAATGCGGGCGGGCGCTGCGAGGGCCAGCATGACCGGGGCGATCAGCACTGCCGTGGTGTCGAGATTCAGCACGATGGTCGTGGCGGAGGCGAACAGGACGCAGAGTCCGAACAGCGCGGGATAGTGACCGCGACCGAGGATCGCGAGCCGATGGGCGATGACGTCGAAGACCTTGGCCTGCCTGGTCAGTTCGGCCAGCACGATCACGCTGGCGAGGAACAGCAGCAACGGTCCGACGCGGCGCATGTTCGCGACGGCCTCGGCACGGGGCAGGAGACCGGTGAGCACACACAGCAGACCTGCCCCCAGCAAGGCGAGCCGGACCCGGTCCAGGACGCTCAGCCGCGGCTTCGATGCCGGCGTGGCCGGGGCGGAGGGCGAGTTACGTGAAGAGGAATCGACCAGGTCGCGCACGAGTGCCATGATCGCAGCCCTTCGTTCGCGCCCCTTTCGGTCGGGGCGGCTTATGCAGTCGGCTCCCCACGGATTACCCGTTGAACGTGCCGTTATCCGATGGTACGTTATTCAAGTCACAGGTCGGCCCGGATGTCGGCTCGAACACATCAGGCCGTTTCTGGGGCCCGGGGTGCGTCCGAGCAGACTTCGGTTCTCGTCCGCCGCCGAATCAAGGATGTGTTGCCCATGAGCATCGCCATCGGACTGGTCTTTCTGTTCATCTTGGTCGGAGGCAGCCTACGGTCGGCCGAAGCGGGCTGTCAGAACACGTTGATGGACCACATGAAGAACATGTGGCTCTGCGCCGTGATCTCCTACGCCGTAGCACTTACCGGCTTTTCGATTTTCCTCGCACTGTCGTCGAAGTCGCCGTGGCCGACGCTCGACGACCTGCGGAACATGCCGTGGTGGGCGCCGTTCGGCGGCTTGCTGGGCGGCGCGGCCGTGATGGGAATGATCGCCGTCGCCCGATATGTCGGTGTGGCGACGTTCAGCGCGCTGGTGATCGTCGGCGAGATGGTGGTCGCCGTGATCATGGACCACTTCGGACTGATGGGATTCGACGAGCGATCCGCCAGTCTGCCCCGTCTGCTGGCATGCGGGCTGATCACGCTCGCGATCTACCTGATGGCCGACGAGCCCGCGGCCGGCGAGCCCAGGGTCAGCGTCACCTGACACGAGAACACCCACCGCTGCCGGTCCAACCATCCAACCTTCGCGCCCTCCGAGGATTCTCGATGACGGTTCAGACCGCCGAAAAGACCCGTGCCGCCCTGCCCCGCGCCACGATGGCACTCATCTTCGCATTCATCCTGGTCGGCGGTGCGCTGCGCTCCGTGGAAGCCGGATGCCAGAACTCCCTCAAGCTCGCACTGAAGAATGTCTGGCTGTGCGGCGTGATCTCCTACGCCGTGGCATTCACCGGCTTCGCGATCTTTCTCACCGTGGCGCTGCTGGTTTCCTCCCGTCGGCCATGGCCGACGCGGCTCGACATCCGAAGCATGCCCCGGTGGGCGCCGTTCGGAGGTCTCCTCGGCGGGGCCGCGATCCTGGCGATGATCTCGGTGGCTTCCGATGTGGGCGCGGGCACCTTCAATGCCCTGATCATCGCGGGGCAGATGTTCGGTGCCCTCGCGATCGATCACTTCGGGCTGATGGGTTTCCCGCGGCGGGCGGTGAACTCCAAGCGCATCGTCGCTTGTGTCATGATCATCGCCGGGATCTATCTCATGGCGACTTACTGACCACGCGGGCGAGGCACGCCCAGGACCTACTGGTCTGTTGCGTTCTGAGAGACCGATAGGGTATCTCTCGCAACGTTGCCTCGCCGAGGGAAGTAGGAGACATGGCCACGAACGAGCTGACCGTGACGGACGTCCGCACCACGCAGGAGGCGTGGGCACTGTTCGACCGCCTCCCCGCGGCGCCGGTCGAGGAGATCACGACGGGGCGCTGGCGGGGAGAGGAACTGCACACGGGCCATCCGATGGATGGTGTGCTGGTGGCTTCGGGCTGGTACGGCAAGCAGTTCGACGGCCCCGACCACGTGCATCCGCTGCTGTTCACCTCGGGCGGCGAGGTTTTCCCGATCGATCCGCGCCGCGTCCCGCTCGGCCTGGCCGGGCGGGTGCCGCTGTCCGGGGTGCGTGCCCTGCGCAAACTGCTGCCTGCCCTCGCTCCCGCGCTGCGTACGCGCAAACCTACCGCGCGTCTGCGTGCGGTCGAATACCGCGGCGTGACGAGTGCCGCGATGGTCTACGACCACCTGCCGATCATCGATCACTTCCGGCGCGCCGACGAGCACACCCTGCTCGGCGTGATGGATTTGCGCGGTATGGCCGAACCGTACTTCTTCGTCTTGCACAGGGACATCGGCTAGGCGGCCGCGGATCGGGTCGGCCGCCGCCGATCCGGATCCGGCGCCGCGCCCACCGCACTAGGATTTGCGCGACAGGCGAGACCTTGCGGGATGCGGCGACCGAGGAGGCACAGTCGATGGAACGCACGACATGCCTGGTGGTCGGCGGGGGACCGGCCGGAATGTTCCTCGGGCTGCTGCTGGCCAGGGCCGGTGTCGAGGTCACGGTGCTGGAGAAGCACACGGATTTCCTCCGTGACTTCCGCGGCGACACCGTGCATCCCACCACCCTCGATCTGCTCGATGAACTGGGTCTCGGCGCCGAATTCGCGAAACTTCCCACGCGCAAGGTGGATCAGGTGCAGTTGCCGATCGCGGGCGGCCTGCAGACCCTCGCGACGCTGAAAAACCTGCCGGGCAAGCACAAATATGTCGCCATGGTGCCGCAATGGGATCTGCTGGATCTGCTCGCGCGTGCCGCGGCGGCCGAGCCCACCTTCCGCCTGCGGATGAATACCGAGGCCACCGACCTGGTCTGGATCGACGGACGGGTCGGTGGCGTCGTCTACCGCACCGCCGACGGCGCGACCGGCTCGATCGAAGCCGACCTCACCGTGGCCTGCGACGGCCGTGGCTCCCTGCTGCGGTCGGCCGCCGGGTTGTCGGCACACACCTGGTCGACGCCGATGGACGTCTGGTGGTTCCGCCTGCCGCGCACCGAGATCGACCCCGTAGGCGCGCTGCCGATCGTCAGCGCCCGGCGGGTGGCGGTTCTGCTCGACCGCGGCGACTACTGGCAGTGTGCGACGTTGATCGCCAAGGGCGCTGACGAATCCGCCCGCCGCGGACCGGTCGAGGACATCATGCGCGGCCTGGCCGAGGCCGCGCCCTGGCTCCACGACCGGGTCGACGCTTTGTCCGGCTGGGATGAGGTCAAGTTGCTGGAAGTGAAACTCGACCGGCTGACCCAGTGGTACACCCACGGCCTGCTCTGCCTCGGCGACGCCGCCCACGCCATGTCCCCCGCCGGTGGCGTCGGCATCAACCTGGCTGTTCAGGACGCCGTCGCCGCGGCGAGAATCCTCGCCCCGCCGCTGCTCTCGGGCGCGCTGCGGATCAGGGATCTGGCGAAGGTGCAGCGACGGCGCAGATTGCCGACCGTCGTGACGCAGGGCATGCAGCGGCTCCTGCACGCCATCGCGATCGTTCCGGCCCTCGACGGGCGAATCGACATCGCGAGCGCTTCCCGCGCCCCGTTGCCGGTCCGGATCCTGCGCCGCGTCCCCGTGATACGCAGCGTGCCACCGTACTTGCTCGCTCGCGGCGTCTTGCCGGAGCACGCTCCGCACTTCGCCCGGCGGTAGCGGTCCGGGCGTGTGCTCAGGCCGGAATGTCGGGGGAGGAGGCGGGCGGGGTCGCGATCCAGCCCGCGACGGCCACGAGACCGGTCGGGCGGTGTACGGCCAGGAAGCCGAAGGGCCGGTCGAAGTTCACCGAGACGACAGGTGCGAAGTGGTGCCGCAGCGCCGCCGCTGCCGCGCGTAACGCGAAGGACGTCACGGCGGCGGCCTCGAAGCCTTCATGGCTGAACCGGGCGAGGACCTCCTGCGCTCCTCGACCGACGCAGAGCGGGAAAGGCGAGATCGCCGGGAAATGGCCCTGGGTGCAGTCGGTCGCGGCGGTCAGGCCGAACAAGCCGGACCCGGTGAGCAGGTCATGGGTGGATCGAACCTCGAAGGGCGGCAGCCGGATTCGCAGTTGACCGGTGCCGGTCGGCACCTGCTCGGAGCGCACGGCGAGGCCCGGCCCCTCGGTGCCGACCGGCAGCTCGGAGCGAACCGGCACGGTGCCGGCCAGCGCCGCCAGGCCGGTTCCGAGCACGGTCCCGGATCGGCCCGTGCCGAGCAGCAGGTGGACGTCGAGGTCGGCCACACCTTCGACGACGACACGCGTGACCGGCTCCGGCGCGTCCAGGATCGCGGCGTTCGCCAGGTCTGTGCTCGCGCGGGACAACCCGGGGCCGCGATGCCCCTGCCACGGACCGTCTTTCGGGGTCAGCGTCGCGACCTCGAAGGGCACCTGCCACCGGGTCTTCGCGACCAGCGCGGTGGCGAGCACCAGCAGCGTGCCGGGATCGACCGAGAGGGGGAACCGCTCGATGAGCCCGTCGGTATGCCGGGCCGCCCAGCTGTCGAACTCGGACTGGCCGGCCAGCCGGGCGAGAACTCCCTCGGGCAGCGCCTGCGACCAGGCTTCGTGCAGCGGAAGATCATGGCGCACCCACACGCCCAGTGCCGCCGACACCGCGTCCGCGCGCTGGAGGTCGTGCAGCAACCGGAGCGCTTCTTCCCGGGCGTTCGCCGCGGGTACGCCGATCGCCGTCGACAGTTCGTCCCGTGCCGGACCGTCCGCCGCGGAGGCGAGCAAAGCCAGCAGCGGCCAGACGCCCGCGCCGGACACCACGACGTCTCGCTCGCCCGCCGCCGCGCACCAGCGTGCCGTGAGGGCGTTGGCGGCGCCGACATGGGATTCCAGGGAAGTCCGCACGGAATCCACCCTAGCCATGGCGGCGCAGGCTTCGCGCCGCTCTCAGGACGTGGCGCCTTCAGGGCGCAGCACGATTTTGCCCAGCGGAGCCCGGTTCTCCAGCAGCCGATGCGCGTGACTCGCCTGGTCGAGTGGCAGAACCGTCTCGACCAGCGGATCCAGCCCACCCGCCGCCGCGCGGGCCAGCACGGCTCCGCGCGCCTGCGCGACTCGGTTCAGCCAGTCCGGCCCCGCGCAGCCGGTGAAGGTCAACCCGCGCATGATCAGGTCGGTGGCCGACACCTGCGCGGGTGCGCCGGACAGCCAGCCGTAGCCCAGCATCCGTCCGCGCAGCGGAGTCATGAGATCGAGGAGGCCGGAAGCGCTCGCACCGCCGATCGAATCGAACACCACGTCCACCGTTGCGCCGCCGAGCGTTTCACGTAGCCGGGTGGTCCACGCGGGATCGTTGTGGTCGATCACTTCGTCGGCGCCCAGCTTGCGCGCCCGGGCCGCTTTCTCGGGACTGCCCGCGGTGCCGATGACACGAGCCGCCCCGAATTCTCCGGCCAGTTGGGTCAGGGCGCTGCCGACGCCCGTGGCGGCCGCCTCGATCAGGACGGTTTCGCCGCCCGTCAGCGCGGCGGTCTCCAGCAGTGGAATCGCCACCGATCCGTTCATCAGCACCGCGGCGGCGTCGACGAAGGACAGGCCGTCCGGAATGGGCGCCACGGAATCAGCGGGCGCGGCCACGAATTCGGCGTAGGCACCGAAACCTCTGGTCGCCACTACGACTCGCTGTCCGAGCAGCGCGGAGTCGACCTGGGCGCCGACCTCCGTGACGACTCCGCCGGCCTGGAAACCGAAGGTCAGCGGCGGTGGCGCGGCGAGCGGGAACTCGCCGGAGCGCAGCTTTGTCTCCGGGAACAGCACCGGTATCGCCTCGGCTCGGATCACCACCTCGTCCTCGGCCGGTCGCGGCGCGGGGACCTCCTCGGCCACCAGCACGTCGGGGTCTCCTACTGCCGTCATTACGATTGCCTGCATCACGAACTCCATAAGTTGACTAGCGGTCCAATTGATTACTCGATCATATGGACCGCTGGTCAACTTGTCTAGAAGGCGGGTGCGATGGGCGACGGACGGCCGAGAGAACGGGCGGACGCGGCGCGTAATCGACGGGCGATCCTGGAGGCCACCAGCGCGCTGCTCGCCGAGCACGGCGCCGAGGCGATCACCATGGAGCGTGTCGCGGCGGCCGCCGGAGTGGGCAAGGGCACCATCTTCCATCGCTTCGGCAACCGCGCCGGACTCTTGCACGAGATGGTCGCCGAGAGCGCGCTCACACTCATGGACGCGATCACCAGCGGCCCACCGCCGCTGGGTCCCGGTGCGCCCGCCGATGCCCGCTTGATCGCCTACTTCGACGCGATGGCGCGGCTGGTGATCGACAATTCCGAGCTGATGGTCGCCTATCGCACCGAGCCGCCGCATCCGCGGACCGCCGAGTTCCACGCGTTCTGGGACAACCACATCACCACGTTGCTGCGCGAAGCGCGTCCGGACCTGGACGCGGAAGTGGTCGGGCGGCTGCTGCTCGGCGCGCTGAGCGCCGAATTGGTGCCTGCCATGGTCCGGGCCGGTGAGACCGATCGGTTGCTGGCGGCGGTGCGGGAGTTGGTCGAGTCGGTGCTGCGCACGCCCTGATCGCTCAACCCTCCGCGCGTTGATCGCTCCGTGTGCCCGGGGCGGCGGCCGTGGACCGCGTCGGCGCGTCGGCAAGAGTTCGTCCGCGCCGGATCGGTACGGGTTCGGGTCGCAAAGGCTGTTCTCGGGGTGCCCGGTGTTCGATTCCGTTGTGCCGCACTGTCTTCCGGTCCGGGGCTGTGCGGCGATCAGTCCCGCGACAGGATGGCCTCGAAGCGTTCGTCCGCGCGGTCGAGTTGGTCGAGGATGTGCTGCCGGACGTGGTCGGCCAGCGGTGTGTCCGGGCGGGTGACCAGGTCGCGATAGACGTCGGTGAGCGGGCGGTATTTGGCGGCGAGCTTCGTCATCGCGGGGCCGGTGGCGTAGAGGATGCCGACGCCGTTGTCGGTGAAATCGGAGAGTTTGATGACGCGGGCCCACGGGTCCCGGTCCAGGTTGGCTGCGACGTGTTCGCGGTACTGCGCCTGCCGGTCGCGCGCCGGATCCGGTTCGGGATTGGTCACCGCGGCGACGAGATCGGCCACTCGCGCTCCGAACCGATCGGTGAGCGCGTCCAGCGCGGCGTCGACGGCCGGGCCGGGGCGATCGGCGGCCAGTTCGGCGGCGTGGTCCTCGACCGAGTCGTGCAACAGCCCCGCCGCGACCACATCGGGATCCCGGACCTCGTAGTGGCTGATGATCCGAATCGTCACGCGCAGTAGGTGACTGAGGTACGGCTCGCGGCCGTACCGGTCGTCACGGTGCAGGTGGGCCGCGAGATCGAGCGCCGCGGCCAGGCGCTGCGTGTCCGGAAGTTCGGCGATTTCCAGTAGTAGTCGTTCCCGCAGCCCGGCTTCGCCGTAGACCTCGCTGATCGTGTGCAGCGGCATCACGGCCAAGACCCCCGCCCCTGGATTGCTCATGTTGCCAGGCTAACCGGACATGGCGACACGTGACGGGCGACGGAGCGCCCGGGGCCCGCTCAACGGACGCCGCGTGGGCGGTACTGAATGCTGATCCGCGGACCGGTGGGTTTGCGTGTCTTCGGCACCGCGTGCTCCCAGGTGCGCTGGCACGAGCCGCCCATCACCAGTAGATCGCCGTGGCCGACAGCGTATTTGATGCTCGCGCCGCCGCCGCGCGGCCGCAGCAGCAGCGCCCGCGGCGCCCCGATCGACACGATCGCGACCATGGTGTCGTGTGTGGCCCCGCGGCCGATGTCGTCGCCGTGCCACGCGACGCTGTCGCGCCCGTCCCGGTAGTAGCACAGGCCCGCGGTGCGGAACGGCTCGCCGAGTTCGTGCCGGTAGTGCTCGCTCAATGCCCTGCGGGCGTCGGCCAACGCCGGGTCCGGCAGCGGTTCGTGCTCGGAATAGAACCGCAGCAGCCGGGGCACGTCGACCACGCGGTCGTACATCGGCCTGCGCTCGGCTCTCCACGGCACGCGGTCGACGAGTCGGTCGAACAGCGCGTCCGCGCCCGAGAGCCATCCGGGCAGTAGATCCACCCAGGCCCCGTGGCCGAGCACGGTCCGGCGCGTATCGCGCAGCGGCGCGAATTCGGTGTCGCCGAATCCGTCGAGCAGCGATCCCTGCAGCGGTGTGGACATGCGGCCGAGCGTACCGCTGATCGAACGTATGTGCTAGCGGTTTTCGGCCATGACTGCCGGATATCGTGGTGCGGATCCGGCCCCGGCTCGCCGGGGGCGGATGGCGGAACGCTCTCCGGGCCTGGGGCGATCCGGTGGCGCCGCTCGATCGCCCTGCGGCTCTGGGCGGCCGGGATCTCGGACTGATTGTCGCGGCCCGCCGGTAGCGCACGACCGCGTCCCCTGCGGCGGTCAGTGGCCCCGCTCACAGCGTGATATGCCTGGTGAAAGCGGGGCTGACGGCGCTGATACGCTGCTTGCCGTAAGACATCCTTTAACGGACCGTCCGGTGAGGCGGGGAAGGAGGTCGGCATGGCCGTGCCCGAAGAGCGGGTCGCCAAGTCCGGCGCTGCCGAGACATCGCAGCGACATACCCCGGAGTGGGTGGCGGCGGGGCGAGAGCTGTTGTCGGCTTCGGATGTCGGGCGGACCGTCGCGCGCATCGCGCATCAGATCATCGAGAAGACCGCGCTGGACGCGGGTGAGCCGGACGCGCCGCGGCTGGTGCTGATCGGCATCCCCACCCGGGGAACCACCCTGGCGGCGCGGCTCACCGAGAAGATCGAGGAATTCTCCGGCGTCCGCCCGGCTCTTGGCTCGCTGGACATCACCCTCTACCGCGATGATCTGCGCAGCCGTCCGCACCGGCCGCTGGAACGCACCTCCGTTCCGGAAGGTGGCATCGAGGACGCGCTGGTGGTTCTGGTCGACGACGTGCTGTTCTCCGGTCGCACCGTCCGCTCCGCGCTCGACGGCCTGCGCGACCTGGGCCGCCCGCGCGCGGTGCAGCTGGCGGTGCTGATCGACCGCGGTCACCGGGAACTGCCGATCCGCGCCGATTACGTGGGCAAGAACGTACCGACCAGCCGGTCCGAGGACATCTCGGTCCTGCTGTCCGAACACGACGGCCGCGACGGCGTCTACCTGCACCAGGAGGAGGCGTGATGGAACTGCCACACGCCGGCTCGCGGCAGGAGGCATCCTCGTGAGGCATCTGCTGTCGGTCGCCGCGCTGGATCGCGCCGCCGCGACCGAACTGCTCGACGAGGCCGAGCGGTTCGAACAGGCCCTGCTCGGCCGCGAGGTGCACAAACTGCCCACGCTGCGTGGGCGCACCGTGATGACGGTCTTCTTCGAGAACTCCACCCGGACCCGGGTCTCGTTCGAGGTGGCGGGCAAGTGGATGAGCGCGGACGTGATCAACGTCAGCGCGAGCAGTTCCTCGGTCGCGAAGGGTGAATCGCTGCGCGATACCGCGCTGACCTTGCACGCCGCGGGCGCCGACGCGTTGATCGTGCGACACCCGGCGTCCGGCGCCGCGCACCAGATCGCCCGCTGGATGGACGAGTGGGCCGTCTCGGCAGGACGCGCCTCCGGCCCGGCGGTCGTCAACGCGGGTGACGGAACACACGAGCACCCGACCCAGGCCCTGCTGGACGCGTTGACGTTGCGGCAGCGGCTGGGGGACATCGAGGGCAAGCGGGTCGTCATCGTCGGCGACATCCTGCACAGCCGGGTCGCGCGGTCCAACGTCTTCCTGCTGGCCACGCTCGGCGCGGAGGTCGTGCTGGTCGCCCCGCGCACGCTGCTTCCGGTCGGCGTGGAGAGCTGGCCCGCCCGCGTCTCGCACCACTTGGACGCCGAACTGATCGGCGCCGACGCGGTGCTGATGCTGCGCGTGCAGGCCGAGCGGATGAACGGCGGGTTCTTCCCGTCGGCGCGCGAGTACTCGATCACCTACGGGTTGTCCGAACGCAGGCTGGCCCTGCTGGAGGACCACGCCGTCGTGCTGCACCCCGGACCGATGCTGCGCGGCATGGAAATCGCGTCCTCGGTCGCGGACTCGCCGAAAGCCGCAGTGCTGCAACAGGTCACCAACGGCGTGCACCTGCGGATGGCGGTCTTGTTCCGCCTGCTCGTCGGGACACAGGAGTTAGTGGCATGAGCGGTCAGGCCCGGAGGAGGCAGCGCAGCGTGACCACGCAGGGCCCCGCTCGTGCCGGAGAGGACGCAGCATGAGCGGACACAACGACACCGCCGTCTTGATCAAGGGTGCGCTGCTGTACGGCGAAGGCGAACCGGTCGACGTGCTCGTCGCCGATGGGGAGATCCGCCGGATCGGCACCGATCTGGACGCGATCGACGCCGAGATCATCGACGCGCGGGGGCAGGTTCTGCTGCCCGGCTTCGTCGATCTGCACACCCATCTGCGCGAGCCGGGCCGCGAGGACACGGAGACCATCGAGTCCGGATCCGCCGCCGCCGCGCTCGGCGGCTACACCGCGGTGTTCGCGATGGCCAATACCGCTCCGGTCGCCGACTCGGTGGTCGTGACCGACCACGTATGGCGGCGCGGCCGGGAGGTGGGCCTGGTCGATGTGTATCCGGTCGGCGCGGTCACCGTCGGTTTGGAGGGCAAGCAGCTCGCCGAGATGGGGACGATGGCCGCGGGCGTCGGCGCGGTGCGGATGTTCTCCGACGACGGCCATTGTGTCTACGACCCGCTGATCATGCGCCGCGCCCTGGAGTACGCGAATTCGCTCGGTGTGCTGATCGCCCAGCACGCGGAGGAACCGAGGCTGACCCAGGGCGCCATCGCGCACGAGGGACCGACCGCGGCCCGGCTCGGGCTGGCGGGCTGGCCGCGCGCCGCGGAGGAGTCCATCGTCGCGCGCGACGCCCTGCTGGCACGGGACGCCGGCGCCCGGGTGCACATCTGCCACGCCTCCACCGCGGGCACCGTGGAACTGGTGCGGTGGGCGAAGTCCCAGGGCATCTCCATCACCGCCGAGGTCACCCCGCACCACCTGCTGCTCGACGACTCCCGGCTGGAGACCTACGACGCGGTCAACAAGGTCAACCCGCCGCTGCGCGAGGCGTCCGACGCCGCCGCGCTGCGGCAGGCGCTGGCCGAGGGCATCATCGACTGCGTCGCCACCGACCACGCTCCGCACGCCGAGCAGGACAAGTGCTGCGAGTTCGCCGCTGCCCGGCCCGGCATGCTCGGACTGGAGACGGCGCTGTCGATCATCGTGCAGACCATGGTCGAGCCGGGGCTGCTGGACTGGCGCGGTGTCGCCCGCGTGATGAGCGAGCGCCCGGCCGCGATCGTGGGTCTGGACGAGCACGGCAGGCCGCTCGAGGTCGGTGAGCCGGCGAACTTGACGCTGGTCGATCCGAAGGCGAGCTGGACGGTGCGCGGGAAGGAACTGGCCAGCATCTCGAACAACACGCCGTTCGAGGCGATGACCTTCCCGGCGCGGGTGACGGCGACGCTGCTGCGCGGCCGGGTCACCGCCCGCGACGGCAAGGCGCTGGGCGCAGCCCTTCGAGGAGGTTCGTAGTGGAGAGAACGCTCTGGGTTGCCGGGCTGCTGATCCTGTTCGCGGTCTGCCTCTGGCTGATGTACCGGGGGTGGCGCAACCGCGCGGCACGTCAGGCGGAGCGCATCGGCGCGCTGCCCGCCGTGCCCGCCGAGCTCGGCGCGCAGGTGCTGGAGCCGACCACCGGCCTGTACCTGGGCAGCACGATCGCGCCCAGCTGGCAGGACCGGATCACGGTGGGCGACCTCGGTTTCCGGGCCACCGCGGAACTCACGCGGTTCGAACGGGGGATTCTGCTCGAGCGCGACGGCGCGACGGTGATCTGGATTCCGCAGGAATCCATCACGGCGGTGCGCACCGAACGCGGCCACGCGGGCAAAGTGATGACAGAAGATGGTGTGCTGGTCATTCGCTGGAAGCTGCCGACCGGAACCGAGATCGATACGGGTTTCCGCGGCGACGACAAGTCGGTCTACCCGGCTTGGCGCCGGCTTCCTACGGCGGATCAGAGCGGGACGATGACGGGAGATGACGAGGGATGACAGGAGAAGCGGCATTCGTGCTGGAGGACGGCCGGGTATTTCGCGGCCGGGCCTACGGCGCCGTGGGCCAGACGCTCGGTGAGGCGGTGTTCTGCACCGCGATGACCGGGTACCAGGAGACCCTCACCGACCCGTCCTACCACCGGCAGATCGTGGTGGCCACCGCGCCGCAGATCGGCAACACCGGCTGGAACGACGAGGACGACGAGTCCACCAAGATCTGGGTCGCCGGGTACGCGGTGCGCGACCCCGCGCGGCGCGCGTCCAACTGGCGTGCCACCACCACGCTGCCGGACGAACTGGAGCGGCAGCGGATCGTCGGCATCGCCGGCATCGACACCCGCGCGCTGGTGCGGCACCTGCGCACCCGCGGTTCGATGAAGGCGGGCATCTTCTCCGGTGACGCGCTCGCCGCCCCCGACGAGCTGGTGGCCCGGGTGACCGGGCAGCCGTCCATGCTGGGCGCCGACCTCGCGGGCGAGGTGACCACCGACGCGCTCTACACGATCGAGCCCGACGGCGAGCACCGGCGCACGGTCGTGGCGGTCGACCTCGGGATCAAGACCAATACCCCGCGCATGTTCGCGCAGCGTGGCATGCGGGTGCACGTGGTGTCCTCGTCCACCACGCTGGATCAGATCCTCGAACTGAAGCCCGACGGGGTCTTCCTGTCCAACGGTCCGGGCGACCCGGCCACCGCCGACGCCGCGGTCGAGCTGACCCGCGGCGTGCTGGGCGCGGGCCTGCCGCTGTTCGGCATCTGCTTCGGCAACCAGATCCTCGGCCGCGCGCTCGGCCGGGGCACCTACAAGATGAAGTTCGGTCACCGGGGCATCAACATCCCGGTGGTGGAGCACGAGACCGGCCGGATCTCGATCACGGCGCAGAACCACGGGTTCGCGCTGGAGGGTGAGCGGGGCGAGCGGTTCGACACCCCCTTCGGCACGGCCGAGGTGAGTCACGTCTGCGCCAACGACGGAACGGTCGAAGGCGTCCGGCTGGTCGACGGCCGCGCCTTCTCCGTGCAGTACCACCCGGAGGCCGCCGCTGGCCCCCACGACGCCGCATATCTGTTCGACCGTTTCGCCGGTCTCATGGAAGGAGCCTGATGCCTCGCCGCGAGGATCTCGAGCACATCCTGGTGATCGGTTCTGGCCCGATCGTCATCGGCCAGGCGTGCGAATTCGACTACTCCGGCACGCAGGCGTGCCGGGTGCTGCGGGCCGAGGGCCTGCGGGTGTCGCTGGTCAACTCGAACCCGGCGACGATCATGACCGACCCGGAGTTCGCCGACGCCACCTACGTGGAGCCGATCACGCCGGAGTTCGTGGAAAAGGTCATCGAGAAGGAGCGCCCCGACGCCATCCTGGCCACCCTGGGCGGCCAGACCGCGCTGAACACCGCGGTCGCACTGCACGAGCGCGGGGTGCTGGAGAAGTACGGCGTGGAGCTGATCGGCGCCGACTTCGACGCCATCCAGCGCGGTGAGGACCGGCAGAAGTTCAAGGACATCGTGGCGAAGGTGGGCGGCGAGAGCGCCCGCTCGCGCGTCTGCTTCACCATGGACGAGGTCCGCGAGACGGTGGCCGAACTCGGCTTCCCGGTCGTGGTGCGCCCGTCGTTCACCATGGGCGGTCTCGGGTCGGGCATGGCCTACAACGACGAGGACCTCGATCGCATCGCGGGCGGCGGCTTGGCCGCCTCGCCCACCGCGAACGTCCTCATCGAGGAGTCCATCCTCGGCTGGAAGGAATACGAGCTCGAGCTGATGCGCGACGGCCGCGACAACGTCGTGATCGTCTGCTCGATCGAGAACGTCGACCCGATGGGCGTGCACACCGGCGACTCGATGACCGTCGCCCCGGCGATGACGCTCACCGACCGCGAGTACCAGAAGCTGCGCGATCTCGGTATCGCGATCCTGCGTGAGGTCGGCGTCGACACCGGCGGCTGCAACATCCAGTTCGCGGTGAACCCGAGCGACGGCCGCCTGATCGTCATCGAGATGAACCCGCGCGTCTCGCGCTCGTCCGCGCTGGCGTCGAAGGCGACGGGCTTCCCGATCGCGAAGATCGCCGCCAAACTGGCCATCGGGTACACGCTCGACGAGATCGTCAACGACATCACCAAGGAGACGCCGGCCTGTTTCGAGCCGACCCTCGACTACGTGGTCGTCAAGGCGCCGCGGTTCGCGTTCGAGAAGTTCCCCGGCGCCGACGGCACGCTGACCACCACGATGAAGTCCGTCGGCGAGGCGATGTCGCTGGGCCGCAACTTCGCCGAGTCGCTGGGCAAGGTGCTGCGTTCGCTGGAGACCAAGGCCGCGGGCTTCTGGACCCAGGACGACGGCGCGTGGACCGACGTCGAAGCGATCCTGGAGGATCTGCGGACGCCCACCGAGGGGCGCATCTACCAGGTCGAGCGGGCGCTGCGCCTGGGCGCGAGCATCGAGGACGTCGCCGCCGCCTCGGGCATCGACCCGTGGTTCGTCGCGGAAGTGGCGGGCTTGGTCGAGCTGCGCCGGGAGATCCTCGACGCGCCCGTGCTGGACGAGCCGCTGCTGCGCCGGGCCAAGCACTACGGCCTGTCCGATCGTCAGCTGGCCGCGCTGCGGCCCGAGCTGGCGGGGGAGACCGGCGTGCGCGCCCTGCGGCACCGGCTCGGTGTCCGCCCGGTCTTCAAGACCGTCGACACCTGCGCCGCCGAGTTCGAGGCCAAGACGCCCTACCACTACTCGGCCTACGAACTCGATCCCGCCGCCGAATCCGAGGTGGCGCCGCAGCCCGAGCGCGAGAAGGTGATCATCCTCGGTTCCGGACCGAACCGGATCGGCCAGGGCATCGAGTTCGACTACTCGTGCGTGCACGCGGCGCAGACGCTGTCGCAGGCCGGATACGAGACGGTGATGGTCAACTGCAACCCCGAGACCGTCTCCACCGACTACGACACCGCCGATCGTCTCTACTTCGAGCCGCTGACCTTCGAGGATGTGCTCGAGATCTACCACGCCGAGTGCGAGTCGGGCACCGTCGCGGGTGTCATCGTGCAGCTGGGCGGGCAGACGCCGCTCGGACTGGCGCAGCGCCTCACCGAGGCGGGCGTGCCGGTGGTCGGTACCAGCGCGGCCGCCATCGACCTGGCCGAGGACCGTGGCGAGTTCGGCGACGTGCTGGTCGCGGCCGGGCTGCCCGCGCCGAAGTACGGCACCGCCACCACGTTCCCGCAGGCCAGCAAGATCGCCGCGGAGATCGGATACCCGGTGCTGGTGCGCCCGTCCTACGTGCTCGGCGGCCGCGGCATGGAGATCGTGTACGACGAGAAGTCCCTGGAGGGCTACATCTCCCGCGCGACCGCGCTCAGCCCGGAGCACCCGGTGCTGGTCGACCGCTTCCTGGAGGACGCGATCGAGATCGACGTCGACGCGCTGTGCGACGGCGAGGAGGTCTACCTCGGCGGTGTGATGGAGCACATCGAGGAGGCGGGCATCCACTCCGGCGACTCGGCCTGCGCGCTCCCCCCGATCACGCTGGGCCGCAGCGACATCGAGGCGGTGCGCCGCTCCACGATCGCGCTGGCCAAGGGCATCGGCGTCCGCGGCCTGCTCAACGTGCAGTACGCGCTCAAGGACGACGTGCTCTACGTCCTGGAGGCCAACCCGCGGGCGAGCCGGACCGTCCCGTTCGTGTCCAAGGCGACCGCGGTGCCGCTGGCCAAGGCCGCCGCACGGATCATGCTCGGCGCCACCATCGCCGAACTCCGCAAGGAGGGCATGCTGCCGAGCGAGGGCGACGGCGGGCACGTCGCGCTGGACGCTCCGGTCGCGGTCAAGGAGGCCGTGCTGCCGTTCCACCGCTTCCGGCGCGCCGACGGCAGCGGCGTGGATTCGCTGCTGTCGCCGGAGATGAAATCCACCGGCGAGGTGATGGGCATCGACGCCGATTTCGGCACCGCCTTCGCCAAGAGCCAGACCGCCGCCTACGGATCGCTGCCCACCGAGGGCACCGTGTTCGTCTCGATCGCCAACCGGGACAAGCGCGCGATGGTCTTCCCGGTGAAGCGCCTGCACGATCTCGGTTTCCGCATCCTCGCCACCGAGGGCACGGCGGAGATGCTGCGCCGCAACGGGATTCCGTGCGAGCAGGTGCGCAAGCACTCCGAGGTGGGTCCGGACGACCAGCCTACGATCGTGGAGCAGATCCGCGACGGTGAGGTCGACATGGTGTTCAACACGCCTTACGGCAACTCCGGGCCTCGCGTGGACGGCTACGAGATCCGCAGCGCGGCGGTCGGGGTGAACATCCCGTGCATCACCACCGTGCAGGGTGCGGCAGCCGCGGTGCAGGGCATCGAGGCCAGCATCAACGGCGGCATCGGTGTGCGGTCCCTGCAGGAACTGCACTCGGTGCTGCGTGGGTGAGCCGCGGCCGGACGGAGTGGTCGAGATGAAGACCTTCGGCGAGCGCTTGCGGCAGGCGATGGGGGACTTCGGGCCCGTCTGCGTCGGGATCGACCCGCACCCGCAACTGCTGCGGTCCTGGGACCTCCCCGAGGACGTCGAGGGCCTCGAGCGCTTCGCCGAGATCTGCGTCGAGGCCTTCGACGGTCTGGTCGCGCTGGTCAAGCCGCAGGTCGCGTTCTTCGAGGCCTACGGCTCCGGTGGTATCGCCGTGCTGGAGCGTGCCATCGAGGTGTTGCGCGCCTCGGGGACGATGGTGCTCGCCGACGCCAAGCGCGGCGACATCGGGTCCACCATGGACGCCTATGCGCGGACCTGGCTGGCCGACGGTCCGCTCGCCTCCGACGCGGTGACGGTCTCGCCGTACCTCGGATTCGGTTCGC
The DNA here is from genome assembly GCF_055590505.1 of Nocardia sp. NPDC041819. Taxonomy (NCBI): domain Bacteria; kingdom Bacillati; phylum Actinomycetota; class Actinomycetes; order Mycobacteriales; family Nocardiaceae; genus Nocardia; species Nocardia sp. NPDC041819. The sequence continues at coordinate 966,529 of NZ_JBVJAP010000001.1, forward strand.
TGGCGCCCGCGCTGACCCTGGCCGAGGCCAACCGCCGCGGCGTCTTCGTGCTCGCGGCGACGTCGAATCCCGAGGGAGCGCAGGTGCAGCGGGCGGTCGGGGCGGACGGCCGCGCGGTCGCGCAGATGATGGTCGACGAAGCCGCGGCCCGCAACGCGGGCAGCGAGTTCGGTTCGGTGGGCGTGGTGGTCGGCGCCACGCTGCGCGAGGCGCCGGATCTGTCCGCGCTCAACGGTCCGATCCTGATGCCCGGGGTGGGCGCCCAGGGCGGCGGCCCGGACACGATCCGCGAGCTGGTCCCCGAGCCGATGCTCGGGGCCGTCCTCCCGAACGTCTCGCGCGAGCTGCTGCGAGCGGGCCCCGACGTCTCGGCACTGCGTGCCAGGGTGCACGAGCTCCAGGACGCGTTCGCGTTTCTGCAGAAATGACCACGAAGGCCGGCGCACCGTGCGCCGGCCTTCGGTCTTTCCGGGGCCCGTGCGCGTGCAGCTGCACTCACACACGCGGCCTTCCCGGTGCCTGTGCGCTCTCCTGCGCCGATTTCGGCGCTCATCGGTGCTCGGCTGGGCACCTGCCTGCTGGACCGGCGTACAGGGCCGCGAACCGGCACCGGATGCCGCACCGAGCGGGCCGAATATCTCTGATGTGACGCCCGACACGCGGGTAGATCTCGCGACACGCGGAAAATTTCGAGAAAGTTCCTGGTAGGGCGCGTGAGGGGTTGCTGGAACGATGCGCTGCGCTACCGCAACCCTCCCGCAAACCACTTGGTTTGCCGAAAACGCCCTGCTGGCGGCGTGTTTCGCGAATCCCGCAGCGCGCTCCGCACGGTGGCGCGGGCGGGTCGGGCGACGCACCCCCCCGGTGTCGTCGGTATCCGGAATCATGCGCTGACCTGGGGGGTGGGTTCGCAATCGGCGGACGTCGTGGGTACGGTCGCTGAGACTGCTGGGTTACCGGCAGGAGTTGATGCAATGAACGATGAGACGGAGGAACCGTGGCCCTTCCCCAGCTGACTGACGAGCAGCGCGCCGCTGCTTTGGAGAAGGCGGCTGCCGCTCGCCGCGCTCGGGCGGAGCTCAAGGAGCGCTTGAAGCGTGGCGGCACCAACCTGAAGCAGGTCCTCACCGATGCCGAGACCGATGAGATCCTCGGCAAGATGAAGGTGTCGGCGCTGCTGGAGGCCCTGCCGAAGGTGGGCAAGGTCAAGGCGGCGGAAATCATGAGCGAGCTGGAGATCGCCCCCACCCGGCGGCTGCGCGGACTCGGCGACCGGCAGCGCAAGGCGCTGCTCGCCCGGTTCGACTTCGACGCCTGACGACGAGGGTGATCGAACACACGCGGAAGGGTCGACTGGTAGTACTGGTCGGCCCCTCGGCCGTGGGCAAGTCCACCGTGGTCCGCTGTGTCCGCGAACGACTGCCCGACCTGGTCTTCAGCGTGTCGGCAACGACCCGGGCCCCGCGGCCCGGGGAGGTCGACGGCCTCGACTACCGCTTCGTCTCCCGTGCGGAGTTCGACGCGATGATCGAGGCGGACGAGCTGCTCGAGTGGGCTGACATCCACGGCGGGTTGCAGCGGTCGGGCACCCCCGCCGGGCCGGTGCGCGCCGCTCTGGCGGAGGGCCTTCCGGTCCTGGTCGAAGTGGATCTCGAGGGCGCGCGGTCGGTGCGCCGGGCCATCCCGGAAGCGATCCTGGTCTTCCTGGCCCCGCCGAGCTGGGACGAACTGGTGGCGCGGCTGACCTCGCGCGGTACCGAGTCGCCCGAGGTGATCGAGCGCCGCCTGGAAACGGCCAGGATCGAGCTGGCCGCCTGTGACGAGTTCGACATCGTTATCGTGAACGACGAGGTGACCAGCGCCTGTGAGCAGTTGGTATCGTTGTTCGTTAGCACAAATTCGAGTTCGTGACCTCCCAAACACCAGGAGTCCCCCTAGTGAGCAGTACGGACACCAAGACCGCGCCCGCCTACGACACCCCGGTCGGCCTGACCAACCCGCCGATCGACGAGTTGCTGGAGCGCACGTCGTCCAAGTACGCCCTGGTCATCTACGCGGCCAAGCGGGCCCGGCAGATCAACGACTACTACAACCAGCTCGGCGACGGCATCCTCGAGTACGTCGGCCCGCTGGTCGAGCCGGGTCTGCAGGAGAAGCCGCTGTCGGTCGCGCTGCGCGAGATCCACTCCGACCTGCTCGAGCACTCCGAAGGCGAGTGAGGCGAACCGCGTTCGCCCGTGACCACGACTAGGCCGGAGGCGTAGTGACCACAAGGATCGTCGTCGGCGTAGCCGGAGGGATCGCCGCCTACAAGGCGTGCTCTCTGGTCCGGCGGTTCACCGAGACCGGACACGACGTCCGGGTGATCCCCACCCACTCGGCGCTGGAGTTCGTCGGCAAGGCGACCTTCGAAGCACTGTCCGGGAACCCGGTGCACACCGGTGTGTTCTCCGACGTGCCCGAGGTCCCGCATGTTCGGCTGGGCCAGGAGGCGGACCTGGTGGTCATCGCCCCGGCGACTGCCGACCTCATGGCCCGCGCCGCCTCCGGCCGCGCCGACGACCTGCTCACCGCCACGTTGCTGACGGCTCGATGTCCGATCTTGTTCGCGCCCGCGATGCACACCGAGATGTGGGAGCATCCGGCGACCGTCGCCAACGTCGCGACGCTGCGCGCCCACGGTGCGATCGTCATGGAGCCCGCGGCGGGGCGGCTCACCGGCGCCGACACCGGTCCCGGACGGCTGCCCGAGCCCGAGGAGATCTTCGGCCTCGCGTCGCTGCTCATGGAGCGCGCCGACGCGATCCCGCGGGATCTGGAGGGCCGCCGGGTCGTCATCACGGCGGGCGGCACCAGGGAACCGCTGGATCCGGTGCGTTTCCTCGGCAATCGCAGCTCCGGCAAGCAGGGTTACGCGCTCGCGAGGGTCGCGGCCCAGCGCGGCGCCCACGTCACCCTGATCGCGGGCAACACGATCGAGATGGCGGCACCGGCCGCCGTCGACCTGGTGCACATCACCACCGCCGAACAGCTGAAGACCGCCGTCGACAAGCATGCCGCCGGCGCCGACGCGGTGATCATGGCCGCGGCGGTCGCCGATTTCCGGCCGACCAACGTCGCCGCCGCCAAGATCAAGAAGGGCGCGGGCGAGCCCGACGTCATTCCGCTGACCAAGACCGACGACATCCTCGCCGGCCTGGTGCAGGCGCGCCGCGACGGGCAGTTGCCCGGTACCGCGATCGTCGGCTTCGCCGCCGAGACCGGTGACGAGCACGGCGACGTCCTCACCCACGCGCGGGCCAAGCTCGCCCGCAAGGGCTGCGACCTGCTCGTGGTCAACGCGGTCGGTGAGGGCAAAGCGTTCGAGGTGGACACCAACGACGGCTGGCTGCTCGGCGCCGACGGCACCGAGCAGGCGCTCGACCACGGTTCGAAGGCATTGCTGGCCAGCCGTGTGCTCGACGCGCTGAGTGGGTTGCTGCGCTGAGCCGGGTGGCGGGCCTGCCGGGGATTGCCGTCCGATCCGTCGTTCGTTCGCGGCGTCGTCATTCTTTCGGCATCGCCGGGACACCGGGAATTCAGCAGTCCGGGGCGGCTTCGTAGTTGAGGTCCGCCCTGTCGGTGATTTGGAATAGTCTGGAATGTAAGGGTTGCGCAGGCGCGGCATGGCGTTACTGTCGCAAGCCGATACGAGTAACCCGTTGAGGGAGAGGGAACAACTGTGCGCACGTCCGGGAGCCGGCTTTTCACCAGTGAGTCCGTGACCGAAGGTCATCCGGACAAAATCTGTGATGCCATCAGCGATTCCATTCTCGACGCGTTGCTCGCGGAGGATCCGCGCAGCCGGGTCGCGGTGGAAACCCTCGTGACGACCGGCCAGGTCCATGTCGCGGGTGAGGTCACCACATCGGCGTACGCCGATATTCCCCGTATTGTCCGGGAAAAGGTTCTGGAAATCGGATATGACTCGTCCGCGAAGGGATTCGACGGAAATTCCTGCGGTGTGAATATCGCGATCGGCGCGCAGTCGCCGGATATCGCCCAAGGTGTGGACACCTCGCACGAGGCCCGGGTCGGCGGCTCCGACGACGAGATCGAGCGGCAGGGCGCGGGCGACCAGGGCTTGATGTTCGGTTACGCCACCAAGGACACCCCCGAGCTGATGCCGCTGCCGATCGCGCTCGCGCACCGGTTGTCGCGCCGCTTGACCGAGGTGCGCAAGTCCGGCGTGCTGCCCTACCTGCGTCCGGACGGCAAGACCCAGGTCACCATCGAGTACGACGGCGATCGCCCGGTCCGTCTGGACACGGTGGTCGTCTCCACCCAGCACGCCGCCGACATCGACCTGGACAACCTGCTCGCGCCCGACATCCGCGAGAAGGTCCTCGAAGCGGTGCTCGCCGACCTGGAGGTGCCCTCGCTGGACACCTCGAACGTCCGCCTGCTGGTCAACCCCACCGGCAAGTTCGTGCTCGGTGGTCCGATGGGCGACGCGGGCCTGACCGGCCGCAAGATCATCGTCGACACCTACGGCGGCATGGCCCGCCACGGTGGTGGCGCCTTCTCCGGCAAGGACCCGTCCAAGGTCGACCGCTCGGCCGCCTACGCCATGCGCTGGGTCGCGAAGAACGTGGTGGCGGCCGATCTGGCCGATCGGGTCGAGGTCCAGGTGGCCTACGCGATCGGCAAGGCGGCTCCGGTCGGCTTGTTCGTCGAGACCTTCGGTACCGAGAAGGTCGACCCGGCGCGCATCTCCACCGCGATCACCGAGGTCTTCGACCTGCGCCCCGGCGCGATCATCCGCGACCTCGACCTGCTGCGCCCGATCTACGCGCCGACCGCCGCGTACGGCCACTTCGGCCGCACCGACGTCGACCTGCCGTGGGAGCACACCGACCGCGCGGACAAGCTGCGCGCGGCCGTCGGACTCTGACCTCGATCAGGTCCGAGTGAACGCACCCGCGGCGGGCACCCCCGCCACCGAGGCGGACCGTCCGGCCGCGGGTCCCGCGGGCGCGGAGCTGCCGATCGCCCGGGTGCTCCCACTGCTGTCGCCCGCGCATCTCGACCGCGACTTCGACTACCTGGTGCCCCCCGAGCTGGACGAAATCGCCCAGCCGGGGGTCCGGGTGCGCGTCCGTTTCGCCGGCCGGTTGGTCGACGGTTACCTTCTCGCGCGCTCCGCGCACAGCGATCACGGCGGCAAACTAATCGAACTCGAACGCGTCGTCTCCGGCGAACGCGTGCTGACGCCGGAAATCCTGGAGCTGGCCGGCAAAGTGGCGGCCCGTTACGCGGGCACGCGCGCCGACGTCCTGCGTCTGGCCATTCCACCGCGCCACGCCCGCACCGAGACCGGTGGTGCGAAGAAGTCCGCTGGGGCACAGATCGATTCCGTCGGGTCCACGGCTCCTGCCGCCGCGGCGGACCCCGGTGCGTCCGCGAGCGCCGTCGAAGACGGAGAACTCTGCACTGCAACGGATTCCGTGCCGTCAGCCATAGTGAACTCCGCGCCCGCAGAGACGCTCCCCGGTTCGCGCTCCTCGGATCCCGCAGTACCGCAAGCCGATTCGGCAGTGGCGGGCCGCGCAGCCCCGGGGCCGGACACCGAACCCGTCACCGCGACCGGATCGGATGATCCCGGCACCGTGAGCATGGGGACCGCGCAACCGGAGCACCGGCCAGAGGCGGGCACCGGCGGGTTTTCGAAGCCGCTTGAACCGTCTTCGGGTGAGGGGCGAATCAGTGTCGGGCGCAGCGCAGTGGCCGTGCGACAGGCGCCGTCATCGGAGGCGGGCACCGGCGGGTCCTCGAAGCCGCTTGAACCGCCTCCGGGGGAGGGGCGAATCGCGGTCGGGCAGAGCGCGGAGCCTCGCGGCGGCGCCACGAACCAGGAGGCGGTATCGCCGGAACTTTCGGCCGTCGACCTCGCCGCCTGGGAGCGTTATGTGCACGGCCCGGCATTCGTCGGTGCGCTCGCACAAGGAAAAGGGGCCCGGGCGGCTTGGCAGGCGCTGCCCGGTGAGGACTGGCCGCGCCGGCTGGCGGAGCTCGCCGCCTTGGTGGCCCGGCAGGGGCGCAGCGCGATCCTCATGGTCCCGGACCAACGCGACCTCGACCGAGTGCTGGCGGAATGCACTGGGCTGGTGGGGGATTCGGCCGTCGGGCTGGCCGCCGGCCTCGGGCCCGCGGCGCGGTACCGGCGTTGGCTGGCGGTGCTGCGCGGTTCGGCGCGGGTCGTGGTCGGCACGCGCAGCGCGGTGTTCGCACCGGCGGCGAACCTCGGGCTGATCGCGCTGTGGGACGACGGCGACGACACCTACGCCGAACCACGCGCACCGTATCCGCACACGCGTGAGGTGGCGATGTTGCGAGCGCACGAGACCGGTGCGGCATTCGTCGCGGCAGGTTTCGCGCGGACCGCGGAGATCCAGGCGGTGGTCGATTCCGGCTGGGCGCACGATCTGGTCGCCGATCGCGCGGTGCTGCGCAAGGCCGCGCCGCGAATCAGCGCCCCCGGTGACAGCGACGTCGCCCTGGAGCGTGATCCGGTCGCCCGTGCCGTCCGGATTCCCGGCGTCGCCTTCGCGGCCGCCCGTTCCGCGCTGAAGGAGGGGGCGCCGGTGCTGGTGCAGGTGCCACGGCGCGGGTATATTCCCGCGCTGGCCTGCGGGAAGTGCCGCACTCCGGCCCGATGCAGGCACTGCAACGGGCCGCTCGCGCTGCCGGAGACCCGCGGACCGGCAGCGGAAAGCGCCGCCGCCGCGCACAGCCCCGCTTGCCGTTGGTGTGGGATCACCGAGGCCGCGTTCCGTTGCACCACTTGTGGCTCGCGCGCGCTGCGGGCGGTGGTCATCGGGGCGGCGCGTACGGCGGAGGAACTCGGCCGCGCCTTTCCCGGCGTGCCGATCCGTGGCTCCGGCGGCGGCGCCGTGCTCGATACCGTGGAGCCGGGCCCGCAAGTGGTCGTCGCCACGGTAGGCGCCGAACCCTTGGTCCCCGGCGGGTATGGCGTCGCACTGTTGCTCGACGGCTGGGCCTTGCTGGGGCGCGCCGACCTGCGGGCCGCCGAGGACGCACTGCGCCGCTGGATGGCCGCCGCGACGCTGGTCCGCGCGCACGGCCAGGTCATCGTCGTGGCCGAACCTTCGATCCCCACCGTGCAGGCGCTGGTCCGGTGGGACCCGGTGGGCGCGGCGCGTGCGGAGGTCGCGGCCCGGGCCGAGGTCGGCTTCCCGCCCGCGGTCCGGCTCGCCGCGATCGACGGCACCGCCGAGAGCATCGCCGAACTGCTCTCGGCGGCGGATCTGCCCGCGACGGTCGACCGCCTCGGCCCGGTGCCGCTGCCGGACGGCGCTCGCAAGCCCTTCTCCGCCGAGGATTCGCCCGCCGAAGTCGAACGTTTGCTGCTGCGGGTCGAGCGCCGCTCCGGAGCGGCGCTCGCGGGTGCGCTGCGCGCGGCCCAGGCGATCCGCAGCACGCACCGCTCCGACGCCCCCCTTCGCGTGCAGATCGACCCGGTCGACATCGGCTGACGAAGCCACCGGCCATCCGTCCTGCCGTGCGCGTCAGGCGAAGGCCGCCCGATTGCGAACCGCCCACTCGGCGTACTTCGTGGCGGGCCGCCCCAGCACACGCGGCACATCGGGGCTGATCAGCTGTTCGGCGGGTGTCGGTTCGCCGAGGATCGTCAGCGTGTGCTCGACCACCGGTTCGGGCATGAAGTCGAGCATCGCCGAATGGGCTTGCGCCCGAGTCAACTCCATGAATCCGAGCGGCTCGCCCAGCGCCGCACCGAGTGCCTCGGCCTGGGCTCGCGGTGTGGCGAGTTCGGGTCCGGTCAGGGTGTAGACCTGGCCGGCGTGCCGTTCGTCGCGCAATGCCGCCGCCGCGACGGCGGCGATATCGGCCGGATCGATCGAGGGCAGGCCGATGTCGCCGAACGGCGCGGCGACCATACGCTGCGTGCGCACCGAATCCGCCCACGCGTAGGTATTGGAGAAGAACCCGCCCGGTCGCAGGAAGGTCCAGGCCAGGCCGGAGTCCCTGATCGCCTGCTCGTAGGCGACGAGCCGGGCATAGCCCGCCGCGCCGGGGCGGGTGGCTACCCCCTGCGAGGACACGAAGACGACGCGCCGCACGCCTCCGGCAGCGGCGACTTTCAGCACCTGTTCGGGCTCGGGGCCGGCCACCAACTGCTCACCGGTGATCAGGAGGAACAGGGTGTCGGCTCCCGAGAGGGCAGGGGAGAGGCTTTCCGGCTCGCCGAGGTCGGCCCGAACCGACCGGACGCCGTCGGGCAGCGAGAGGTCCACATGGCGGGCGACCGCTGTCACCTCCTCGCCCGCGTCCGACAGCGAGCGCACGAGGGGCGCGCCGATATTTCCGGTGGCTCCGGTGACCACGATCATCGTTACTCCTTAGTTAGTTGACTGACTAAAAACAACGTAGCCGGTCGTGGACGCGTTGTCTACAGTTAGTTGTGTGACTGACTCAGTGACGGAAACCAAGCCGAGTAAGCGGCAGCGGCTGGTCGAGGCGGCCGTGCGGGTGTTCTACCAGCAGGGCGTGGAGAAGACGACGATCGCCGACATCGCCCGCGCCGCCGACGTTCCGGTCGGCAACGTCTACTACTACTTCAAGACGAAAGACCAGCTCATCGGGGCGGCGATCGGCTCGCACGCGCACATTCTCGATGCCGTGATCGCCGCGAGCGACCGCCACGAGACGCCGTCGGAGCGGCTGAAGGCCCTGATCGCGGGCTGGGTCGCCGATCGTGAGCAGACTGTCCGGTACGGCTGCCCGTTCGGCACCTTGTCCTCGGAGTTGGACAAGCGTGGCGACGGATTGGACACCGCGGCCGCCGATGTGATGCGCGTGCTGGTGGATTGGGCCGAACGGCAGTTCGCCGCGATGGGCCGCGTCGACGCGAGGGAGCTCGCGATCGCCTATGTCGCGGCGTATCAAGGAATCTCGTTGCTCACGAACACCTTTCGCGATCCAGAACTCATGGTCACCGAGGGCGCGCGGCTGTCGCGCTGGATCGACTCGCTGGTGAGCTGACCTCCCCGACGGCCCGGTTCCGAAATCGGGGCTTGCGTTCGATGCATTGCCGATATATCGTCGATAGCATGAAACAAACACGAGAGCCTTGGGAGGCTGACATGGAATACCGAGAAGATCGAGAATTCGGCCGACGTGGCCGTGGGCCGCTGCCCGGGCCCGAGGGCTTCGAACACCGGCTGCGCTTCCGTCGCGGGGGACGTCACGGTTTCGGCCCCGAGTTCGGGCCGGGATTCGGTCCCGGTTTCGGCCCTGGCTTCGGCCCGCAATTCGGTCGCGGACGCGGCCGTGGCGGTCGCGGCAGGCGCGGTGACGTACGCGCCGCCGTGCTGCTGCTGCTCGCCGAGCAGCCCATGCACGGCTACGAACTCATCCAGCAGATCCGCGAGCGCAGCAACGACATCTGGAGGCCGAGCCCCGGTTCGATCTACCCCGCGCTCGCGCAACTGGAGGACGAGGGCCTTGTCCTCATCGAGAAGGTCGCCGGGCGCAAGACCGCCAAGCTCACCGAGACCGGTAACGCGTACGTCGCCGAGCACCGGGACGAGCTGGGCGATCCGTGGGCGGACGTGCAGCAGGACGTCGGCGCCCAGGCGATGGACCTGCGCGGACTCGTGGGGCAGCTGATGGGGGCGGTCGCGCAGGTCGCGGCGGCGGGTACCCCGCAGCAGGCGGCGCGTGCGGCGGAATTGCTCACCGAGACCCGCAAGTCCCTCTACCGCATCCTCGCCGAGGACGAGACCCCCGAGAAGTAGGGGAGGCGAAACACCCCGATACCGCGCGCATTTCGAGCCGATCGGAGCGATCATTGTGAGATGCGACAGTCGAGTCGAGCGAAAGCTTGGGGTAGTTCACACTTGCGTCGCGCCGTGCTGGCCCTGGTGGTCGCCGGCGCGGCCGCGCTGGGCCCGGGCGTGGCGTCGGCCGAGCCGCCCGGCCTCCGCCCGCCCGACGTGCCGACGTACCCCGCTCCGCCGCAGTCCGACCACCTCGCCGCCGCGTGGTATCAGAAAAGCCATCCGAGCGCGGTCCCGAGCGGCACCAACGACTTCGGATGCGTTCCCAGCGCCCGGCATCCCCATCCGTTGGTGCTCGCGCACGGAACCGACTCCACAGCGTATTCCGATTGGTCGGGGATAGCGCCGCGCCTGACCGCGGCCGGATTCTGCGTGTTCGCGCTGAACTACGGCGGCAAGCCGGGCGCGGACAGTTACGGTACCGAGGATCTGGTGCTCAGCGCCTATCAGGTCGGCGCGTTCGTCGATCAGGTGCTCGCGGCCACCGGCGCGGGCAAGGTCGATCTGATCGGATTCTCCCAGGGCGCCAATGTCACTCGGTACTACGCCAACAAGCTGGGTGGTGCGCCCAAGGTCGGCCAGTGGGTCGGCCTCGCTTCGCCCACCTACGGCGGTGTGATGTACGGGCTGGTGCCGGTGGCCCAGGCGATCCCCGGCGCTTTGCAGGCGTTCGCCCAGGTGACTTCGCTCGCCGCCGTGCAGCAGGCCGAGGGGTCGCCGATCATGCTCGATCTCAACGCGGGCGGCGATACGGTGGCCGGGGTTCGATACGTGACCATCGGCAGCCGCGTCGACGAGATGATCCAGCCGTTCGAGAACATCGCGCTGCGCGGGCCCGGCGCGCGGAACATCGCCCTGCAGGACCTGTGTCCCGCCGATCTCACCGGGCACTTCCACATGGTGTACGACCCGTTCGTGCAGGAATTGCTGCTCACCGTACTGGCTCCGGACAGTCCGGCGCCGGTGTGCCGGCCGGTCCCGCTCGGCACCGGCATTCCCGAGGTGATCATCGCGGGCAATTCCTGAGGAATCGGCGCGGGCCGTCTCGGTGTGCCCGTTTCGGCCGCAGTGAATGTCCTCGCCATCGACGGTGGCCGAACCGGCCGAGGGCGATGAGAGACCGATCGAGTCGGCCGCGCGACAAGTCCGATCAAACAATGTTTCAATCAGTGATTGAATCGGCGATGGGGACGTGCTTGACTCAGCGCATGCCGAAACAGGTCTCCGAGGCCGCGACCACCCGTGATCGCCTGCTGACAGCCGCCGAACGACTGCTGCTGGAGGGCCGCTACGACGAGGTGTCGGTTCGCGGGATCTGTGCGCAGGCCGGGGCCAACCCGGCGGCGGTGCACTACCACTTCGGTTCGAAGGACGCCCTCGTCGCCGCGTTGCTCGAGGAGCGGCTGGGGCCGGTGTGGGAGGACCGGTTGGCCGCTGTGACCAGCGGGCGCGGGTCGATCGCCGAGGTGGTCGATGCGGTGATCGGGCCGTTCGTCGCGTTGGCCGCCGATCCCGTGGGGCGGTTGCACCTGAGATTGCTGGCGCAATTCGTCCTCGGCAGGCAGGTGACCGAATGGCGGCAGCCATGGTTCCGGATCGATGCGTGGGTCAGCCTGTTGCCCGGTGTGAGCGAGCGTGAGAGCCGCCGCCGATGGATGTTGGCGTTCGACCTGCTCATCATGCGATTCGGCAGTGCGGAGCACCAGGAGATGTCGCGGGAGGCGGTGGCCACCCTCCGGGAATTCGTGGTGGCCGGATTGACCGCGCCGACAGGAGAGAAACAACGATGAACGACGTATTCGCACCGGCCCGGCTCGGACCGATCGCCCTGCGCAATCGGGTGATCAAGGCCGCGACCTTCGAAGGCCGCACTCCGGACGCTCTGGTGACCGATGAATTGATCGAGTTCCATCGCGAGGTCGCCGCCGGGGGCGTCGGGATGACGACGGTGGCGTATTGCGCTGTCGCTCCCGGTGGCCGGACCGACCGGCACCAGATCTGGATGCGTCCGGACGCGGTGCCGGGATTGCGGAGGCTCACCGAAGCCGTCCACGGTGCAGGCGCCGCGGTGAGTGCGCAGATCGGCCATGCGGGTCCGGTGGCCAACGCGGCGTCCAACCGGGCTCCGGCGCTGGCGCCGAGCCGGATGCTCAGCCCCCTCTCGATGCGCATGATGCGCAGTCCCGACGAGAACGGGATCCGTGAACTCGTGGCCGCTCATGCCGGCGCGGCGAAGCTGGCCGAAGCGTCCGGCTTCGATGCGGTGGAGATTCACTTCGGGCACAACTACCTGGTCAGCTCGTTCCTGAGCCCCAAGCTGAACCGCCGCACCGATCGTTACGGCGGAAGCTTGGCCAACCGGGCGCGGTTGGCGCGCGAGATCGCCGCCGCGGTACGGCAAGCGGTGGGCGGCCGGCTCGCGGTGACGGCGAAGCTGAATATGGAAGACGGAGTGCGGGGCGGGCTCACCGTGCCGGAGTCGGTGCAGGTCGCCGCGTGGCTGGAAGCCGACGGCACCCTGGACGCGCTGGAGCTGACGGCGGGCAGCTCGCTACTGAACCCGATGCTGCTGTTTCACGGTGCCGCCCCGCGGCGGTCGTTCGGCGATGTTCTCCCGGTGCCCGCGCGCTGGGGTTTCCGGATGGTCGGCAAGGCGTTCTTGAAGGAGTACCCGTACCAGGAGGCGTATCTGCTCGAGCGGGCGCGGCACTTCCGGCGAGAATTGACCATGCCCCTGGTTCTGCTCGGCGGCATCACGAATCTGGACACCATGCGGCTCGCGATGGCGGAAGGCTTCGAGTTCGTCGCCATGGGCCGTGCTCTGCTCCGGGAACCGAACCTGTTGCAGCGCATCCGATCGGACGCGACGACCCGGTCGGCCTGCGTGCACTGCAACGAGTGCATGCCCACGATCTACACGTGCACGCGCTGCGTGTTCCGTCCCGACCAGCCGCGGGAACCCGTCGAGCTGACGATGTCGGGCATCGGCGGCACCGAAGCACAGGTGTAGCGGTCAGCGGTCGATCCACACGGCGTCGGGCGGGCGGCGCGCGCTCCCGGCGGCCAGGGTGACGACGCGGCGCTTCTCGGTTCCGATGTTGTTTCAGAGCCCGGCGGTCATGGCGGCGGCTGATCCGTCCGGACCGGGCGCTGTCAGCGCGGCGACCAGCATCGCCGTCATCGCGATGTCCATGGCCAGGTGCGGGAACACCGTGACGACGAAGGCGTGACGCGCCGGCGCGGCCGCGCCCGGCGGGCGGAGCACGGCGACCACCACGACCACCGCGTCGAGCAGGAACAGACCGGCGAGAAGCCAGCCGATAGAAGCCGGTTCCGCTGCTCGGGCAGGCCTGGCTCGACGGCAGCTACTGGTTCCCGCTGCCGATTCCGGAGTACAACGACCGCGAACAGCGGCTCACGATGACCCGGTATCGGCAGGGCCCGAGCGAGACCACCCCGCTTCGCTGATGCCGCCCGCCCGCGACCAGGCACGACACGCGCGGCGCCGGTCTTTCTCGGCGAAGACGGTTCGAGGCCGGTCTCCCGGGTATGCGCGAGATGTCAGCTTGTTCCGATATTCCAGGAGGTTGTTGTGGCTGAACATGGAAGCGGTGCTCGTGAAGGCGTCGAAGGCGTCGTCGAAGATGTCAAGGGCAAGGTGAAGGAAGCGGCCGGTACCGTCACCGGTCACGAGGATCTGAAGGACGAGGGCCGCGCGCAGCAGGACAAGGCGGCCTCGCAGCGCGAGGCGGCAGGCAAGGAAGCCGCCGCCGAGAAGGCCAGGGCCGAGGCGGACGTCGACGAGGCTCGCCAGTCCGCGCATCAGCACGGACGGTAATCACCCGTCGGTTCGTCCGACCGCAGACACACCCCGCCGCCGTCAGCCGAGCTGGCGGCGGCGGGGTGTTCGCGGGTGGGTTGGTCATCGAGTCGGCATGCCGCACCGAGGGCGAAAATCGCGCCGGCTCGCGTTCGTGACCGAGCAGCGCTGTCAGGCGTATGGCTCGACGGTGCGCACGTACGCGAGGCCGCCGGCTCGCTCGGCTGTTTCCGGCGCCGCCGCGATGACTACCCGGTTGGCGCCGCCGTCTTCGATGATTTCGGCGCCGGCCTTCTTCAGCCAGTCGAAGAACGCCGACCGGATCGCCATGAGCGTCGCGTCGTCGCCGGGTTCTCCCGCATTCAGCGAGATGAGGTATCGGCGGTCTTGCGCTGGCATACGGCTCTCCGTTCGAACATCCCGAGACGTGGTCGGATCGGTGCGTTCGCCGCTCGTGGTGGCGAGGAACTCCGTTTCGGCGGAACCATGAAGTCCGCATGTTACGCGGTGAGCTGTGGCTGTGATGGCGCGCGCCGCCGAGCGGACCGGCTGATGCTCCGAAACGTATCCGGTCTGGCGTGGGGCTGAAAGACAGTGGATCCGCCTGCCATCCGCATCGGCGGCCGACGGGCGGACTTCGGGCCTCGTCCGGCGGCTCTGCGGATCAGTGCGAAGTGCTGGACCCGTCGGCCGCGGCCCGCCGGGCGGCACCGACGGCCCGCTTGGCGATAGCCCATCGGTGCACCTCGGAGGGCCCGTCGTAGATGCGGAAAGGCCGCACCTCGCGGGACAGGCGCGCCAGCGGCAGGTCGTCGGAGACGCCGAGACCGCCACACAATTGGATGCTCCGGTCGACGATGCGGAAGATCGCCTCGGCGGCGAACGTCTTCGCTATCGAGGTGGCGTTGCCCGCGTGCTCACCGCTGTCGAGTTCCCAGCAGGCGCGCACCAGCAGCGCGCGGGTGGCGGCGATGTCGATCTCGTTGTCGGCGATCATCTGTTGCGCCAGGCCGAGATCGCCGATGCGCGCACCGAAGCCTTCGCGCTGAGCGACGCGCGCGACGGCGATGTCGTGACCGCGCCGCGCCGCGCCGAGCCACCGCATCACGTGCGTCATGCGAGCGGGACCCAGTCGCACCTGGGCGTATTCGAAGCCGCGGTCGACAGCGCCGAGCACCGCTTCGTCGGGAACGAACATGTCCTCGAAGAAGACCTCGCAGTGGCCGCCGATCATGGCCCGGTCGAGCGTGGTGATATGCCTGCCCACACGCAGGCCGGGTGTGTCGGCAGGGACCAGGAACATGGTGGCCCCGCCGCGCTGGCCCGGTTCGCCGGAGGTGCGGGCCATCACGATGAAGAAGCCCGCGCCATCCGCGCCGGTGATGAAGTACTTGTGGCCGTTGATTCGCCAGCCGCTGTCGGCGCGGACGGCCCGGGTGGCCAGGGCCGCCGGATCGGAGCCCGCGCCGGGTGCGGGCTCCGTCATCGCGAAGGCGGAGCGCACCGCCCCGCGGGCGAGCGGCTCGAGGTAGCGCGACTTCTGCTCCGGGTCGGCGATGTGGGCGAGCATGTGCACATTGCCCTCGTCCGGCGCCGCGATGTTGAGCGCGGTCGGACCGAACAGCGAGTAGCCCGCTTCTTCGAACACCGGGGCGCGATCCGACATCGACAGCCCGTGACCGCCGTACTCGACGGGCGCGTGCGGCGCGAAGACGCCGGCTCGGCGCGCCTGCTCGTTCAGCGTGCCGCGCAGCTCGTCACCACCGGCGGCGGTGATGTCGCCGTGGTGTTCGTCCTCGATCGGCAGCACCGTCTCCCGCACGAACGCGCGGGTGCGTTCGGTCAGCGCCCGTACTTCGTCGGAATAGGTCAGATCGATCGGCATCGCGCATTCCTCCTCGACATCCGGAGCCTCGTCATCGGACCGAACGATCGCTCCATCTGAACACTGTCTCACTGGGTGCGATCGGTGTCAAAGTGCCCTGGTTAAGTGTTATCAGCGAGGGAGTGGTCAAAGATTTGGTTCAGTTATTCTGAACACCATGGAAGATGAGGGAACGTCGCCACACGAGGCGATCCGTCGTGCGCGCCGCGCCGCCGGCTTGTCGCTGCGCGAAGTGGCCCGCAGGCTCGAGGTGAGTCCCGCGACGCTCAGCGCCATGGAGACGGGAAAGACCGGAATCTCGGTTGCACGCCTGACCCGGTTGGCCGACGTGCTCGGTGTGCCGGTCACGCATCTGCTCGGTAACATGGCCTCCGTGTCCCGGCCGAGCTGCGACCGGACCGACACCGAGCCGGGGGCACACGGCGGCTGGCGGGACTTCGCTCCGCTGGACGTCGACCCGGTGCTGGCCGCCGCCCTCGCCTCGTTCGTCGAGATCGGCTATCACGGCACGACCGTGCGGGCTCTGGCCCGGCGGGCTGGCACCAGCGTTCCCGGCCTCTACCACCACTACCGCGACAAGCACGAGCTACTGGTGCGCATCCTCGACCTGACCATGGACGAACTGCACTGGCGCGTGCGCGCCGCCCGCGCGGAGGGCCGCGACAGCGTGCACCGGGTGCGCCTGATCGTCGAAGCCTTGGCCCTGTTCCACACCCACCGCCGCGACCTCGGGTTCATCGGCGCCAGCGAGATGCGCAGTCTGTCTCCGGGCGAACGCGTGCGTATCGCCCGTTCCCGCCGTGACATCCAGGCCATCCTGGACGACGCGATCACCGAGGCCCATGGCGAGGGCCGCATCGCCACTCCCGATATCCGGGCGGCGGGTCGAGCCATCGCCACCATGTGCACCGCCATCCCGCAGTGGTTTCGCGAGTCCGGCCCGGCGACGCCGGAGGAAGTGGCCGCACGGTACGGCGATTTCGCCCTGGGCGTGCTCGGGATCCATCCTGCGAACCAGCCGCATCGCTCCCGCCTCACCTAGGTGGCGATCGACACACCCTCGGGGACCGGACACCACCACTCGGGGGCCTGATGCCGGCGGCTGGGACGGCGGACAGTAAGACGTGTCACCGCCGGCGAACCGGAGCATCCCATGTCGATCCCCAGCACAATCCCCACCGCGGCGGAGCGGCGTGCCACGGTCCGGACCGAAGACGGCGTGGCCCTCGCGGTTCGCGAATACGGTCCGCGTGACGCGGATCTCACCGTCGTGTTGCTGCACGGACATTGCCTGCGCACCGAGTCCTGGACCTACGTTCGCGACGCCCTGCTGCGCAGGAACCCCGGCACGCGGGTCGTCTGCTACGACCACCGCGGTCACGGCGAGTCCGCCTCGGCGCCCCGGCAGACCTACAACCTCGAGCAGCTCGGCCGCGACCTGCGGGTGGTTCTCGATGCCGTGGCCCCCACCGGACCGGTCGTCCTCGTCGGTCACTCGATGGGCGGCATGACCGCGCTGACCTACGCCCGCCGCAACCCGCACGAGATCGGCACCCGCATCGTCGGCGTCGCGCTCCTCGCGACTGCTGCCGACGGGCTCGCCGACGCGGGCTTCGGCCGGCTGCTGCGCAACCCGGTCGTCTCCGTCTTCCAGGCGGCCGTCCGCCGTGCCCCGCGCCTGATGCACCACGCGAAGCTCGCGGCCTGCAAGCTCTTCGCCCCGATCATCCGCACCGCGGAATTCGGTGATGGCGAGGTGAGTTCTCGGGTGCTCACCCTGGCCAACGCGATGCGCAACGAGACACCGATCGTCACGATGGCGAGCTTCTTGAGCGACTTCATGGTCTACGACCGAACCGACGCGCTCCCGGTTCTCTCCCGTATCCCCACGTTGGTGCTGTGCGGCGCCGCCGACCTGATGACGCCGCCGTCGCATTCCGTCGCGATGGCCGCCGCCGTCGAGTACTCGGACTTCGTGATGATCGATGGCGCGGGTCACTCCGTGATCCTGGAGCAGCCCGGCCAGGTGGCCGAGGCCGTCGCACGCCTGATGGCCCGGGCCGGTGAGGTCGGCGCCGCCGACCTCACCTACGCCGCCTGAGCGACACTCACACGTACCGCCGGCGGAGTTTGCCCTTGACCAGCTTCCCTGTGGGGGTCCGGGGCAGGTCGTCGGCGAAATCGAAACTCTTCGGCACCTTGTAGTGGGCGATGCGCTCGCGCAGGTAGTCGCGCAGCTCTGCGGCGAGTTCCGGGCCCGGTTCGACGCCCGGCGCCGGCTGGACGACCGCCTTGACGGATTCGCCCATCTCCTCGTCGGGCACGCCGATCACCGCCACGTCGAGTACCCGGGGGTGCAGGGCGAGCGCGTCCTCGACCTCCTGCGGGTAGATGTTCACGCCACCGGAGATGATCATGAAGGCCTTGCGGTCGGTGAGGAACAGATAGCCCTCCTCGTCCACGTAGCCGATATCGCCGGTGGTGGTCCAGGTCGGGTGTTCGGGGTGGACCGCCTCCGCCGTCTTGGCGGGGTCGTTGTGATAGGCGAAGGGGATCTCGTCGCGTTCGAAATAGACGGTGCCGATCTCACCGGTGGGCAGTTCCGCGCCGTCGTCGCCGCACACCCGGATCGTCCCCAGACCGGCCCTGCCGACCGAGCCCGGCTTGCGCAACCACTGCTCGCTGTCGATGAAGGTGGCGCCGTTGGCCTCGGTCGAGGCGTAGTACTCGTGCAGGATCGGGCCCCACCAATCGATCATCGCCCGCTTCACGTCGACCGGACACGGTGCCGCCGCATGCACGGCGACCCGCAGGCTGGACACGTCGTAGCGGGCGCGGACCGCCTCGTCGAGCTTCAGCATCCGGACGAACATGGTCGGCACCCACTGGCTGTGCGTCACGCGGTAGCGCTCGATGGCGGCCAGCGCCTGCTCGGCGTCGAATTTCTCCATGATCACCAAAGTTCCGCCGAGCGCGTGGACCACGCCACCGAAGCGCAGCGGCGCGGCGTGATAGAGGGGGGCGGGGGAGAGGTAGACCGTCTCGGTGTCGAATCCGTAGAGCGGGCCGAAGATCGCGGTATAGGTGTCGCCGGGCGCATCGCCGACCTGCCGGTCCGGCAGGGGCTGCTTGATTCCCTTGGGCCGTCCGGTGGTACCCGAGGAATACAGCATGTCCGCGCCGCGCGGCTGGTCCGGCAGGGGTTCGGGCGAGGCCGCCGCCCGGGCGTCCTCATAGGACTTGTACCCCTGCACCGGGCCGCCGAAGGCGAGGCGGATATCGACCGAGGGGGTCTGCGCCACGATCTGCTCGGCGGCGTCGGCGAGACCAGCCGACACGATCAGCGCCCTGGCTCCGCAGTCGTTGACGATGTAGCTGATCTCGCTCGGCGACAGATGCCGGTTGACGGCGGTGATGTAAAGCCCGGTTCGCAATGCCGCCCAGTAGACCTCGTAGACTTTCGGGTCGTTCCCGGACAGCAGCGCGACATGATCACCTTTGCGCAACCCCGCGTCGTACAGGTGGCGGGCCAGCCGGACCGAGTTCTCCTCGAGTTCCCGATAGGTCAGCACTTCACCGCTCTCGGCGCGGACAACAGCCGGTTTGTCAGGGAATCGGTCGACGTGTGCGCCGGGGTACATGCGGCTCCTCAGTAGAACGGAGCGGTCGGTGCCCGACCGCCCGGCCTGCGCGGGCTCCCCGGATCCTCGGCCGCGCCGGCATCCCCGGTGTCCCGCAGAGCGGTTGCTCTGCCACCGTACGATAGCTGAAAGTAAACGGTGGTTCTGGTTTATTCGGCACAATTCCAGGCGTGCGCTCCGGGGTGGGGCGGCGGTAGCGCCGGAAAGGTCGGGACATGTCGAGCGGATGGACCGGTCGATTTCGGGCCGGAGAGGCGATGAGGAGATCGGCTGCGCTGGGACGCACCGCCTTTCGCGATCCGTCGACGCCGTGCAGGATTATCTGCCTGTCCCGAAGTGACCGCCCAGTCCTGAGCGGCGCTACGGTTTCACGCTTTTCGACGATGTTCGTCCGGTTATTCCACCCGAAGTGGGCAATACGGTCCATGGAGAGGTGAGAATCATGAGCTTGTTCCGAAGTGCTGACAGATATCGACGGCGCCGCACCCGCAGCGGGGGGTACGGCCGGTGGCGCAGCGGTTACGGAAGCGGCTGGCGCAGCCGGTACGGCGGCCGCCGGTGGCGTGACAGCAGGGGTCCGCGCAGGCACGCGGGCTCCGGGGGATTGGCGGGGGCCGCGCGTTTCGGCTTCATCGCCCGCGGAATCGCCTACATCGTCATCGGTATTCTCGCCTTCATGCTGGCGGTCGGCATGGCGCAACATGAGCCGACCGCGGGCGGGGCGCTCGCCGCGCTCGCCGGTAAACCGTTGGGATATCTCCTGCTGTGGATTCTTGCCCTCGGATTCGCCGCCCTGGCCGCGTGGCGGCTGGCGCAGGCTGCCGGCGCGCCCGCGGGGAGCCCGAGCGGACTTCGCCTGCGCGCGCTGGCCATCGGGCTGGTCTACGCCATAGCGTTCTTCGTCATCCTGCGGTTCGTCGTGGACGGCCGGACGCCGCAGCCCGGTGAGGCCGTCGCACGCGACGTGACCGCCCGGATCCTGGCCTGGGACGGTGGGCAAGTGGTCGTCCTGTTGATCGGCTTGGTCATCCTCGCCTTGGGCGTCCTGACCACCCTGCGCGGGCTTCGTCTGGCTTTCGTAGACGACCTGCGGATGGGCTGGATGACCCAGTCGTCCCGTGAAAGCGTGATCTGGCTGGGCCGGTTCGGCTATCTGGCACGGGGATTGATCGTCATGGGGATCGGGCTCGCCGCGGTGGTGGCAGCCGCGAACTACGAGCCGGCGAACGTCAAAGGCGTCGATGCGGTACTGCACGATTTCGCCGGCAGTACCCTCGGTCCTTGGCTGCTCATCCTGGTATCCCTCGGCTTGATGGCGTTCGGGGTCCTGTCGTTCCTGCAAGCGAAATACCGGCGGACCTACGGAGGGGTTCCGGTGTGAATCGGGCGAAAGTAGGCGGCGTCGTCGCCTACCGCCGCTCGGCTTCGATCTCCGAGGCAAGGGCGGATCGCTCGGCCTGTTGCCGAGCGAAGAGTTCAGCGCTGAAGGCAGTCCACGCGTCCTCTTGCTCCGGAGTCGGTTGTGCTGCGTGCACTTCGGATTCGACATCGGGGTGGGCGTCGAGGAACCGGGCGAACAGCGAACCCATCTCCCGGCTGTGCCTGCGATCGAGCTCGATTCGTCGCGGATCCATGCGCGGCCGGTCGTCGCAGAGCGCCAATTGGTCGTACACGACCAAGGCGACGCGGGTGGGGTCATCCTGGGGGTGCACGCGCAAGGTGTGATGGGGGTTCGGCTGGTCATCGATGATCACCACGGTGTCGGTACCGGAGGGAAGGTCCGCGGGCCAATCGATCTCGTCGGTGGCCTCCTCGACGAGCAACCGGGCGAGCCTTCCGCGCAGGCCAGTCTGGTTGTAGCGCAGTGGCGTAGGACCCCGATCTTCGCTCATGTGATGATCGCTCCCGATTCTGATGGCTACCGGTCGCTGCTCGCGGCGGCAGGGTAGGGGTCGGTGATCTCGCGCAGGCGATTCAGCGCTTGCCGCAGCTGCCGCATTCCCTGGGCGCCCAGATGCGCCGCCCATTCCCGCTCGACGCGTTCGGCCACCGAATTGGCGAAACCGGCCGCTCGCCCGCCGCGTTCGGTCAGGCACACGTCCTGATGGACAGCGTGGTCCCACGGGCAGGACATCGCCATCCCGCTCGGACGTACTCTCGACCTTCCCCCGCCGGCCGCCGCTATGGCTATCGCCCACGCGGTCACTCTCGGCAGGCCGGTGTTCGATCGCCGGCGGTTGCGCGGGATCCGCCTGCGCGCCACCGATATCGACTGGTCGTACGGCACCGGGCCCGAAGTCCACGGTCCGGTCACGGCATTGCTGTTGGCGGTCACAGGACGTATCGCGCGGCTGCGCGACCTGGCCGGTGCGGGTCTGGCGCGGTTGACCGAACGCCTCATCAGCGCCTTACCCGGATCACCCGTCCACGATTTCGGTGCTCAGCCGCGTTGGTCGCCGGCCGGTTCGGACCGGACGACCGGCCCTTTGATCTCGACGATCGGCAGCCGTAGCGCGGCAGGCGCATCGGCCGGGACCACCGGATTGCGGGGCGGCACCGGGGCGATGCGCCGGTAGGGCGCGCCGAGCTGCGGACGGGCATCCGGCTCACCCTTGTTCGGCCACAGAGCGGCGGCCCGTTCGGCCTGCGCGGTGATGGTGAGCGAAGGGTTCACACCGAGGTTGGCCGAGATGGTCGAGCCATCGATGACGTGCAGCCCCGAATATCCGTGCATCCGATGGTACGGATCCACGACGCCGGTCTCGGGGGAGTCTCCGATGACGCAACCGCCGATGAAATGCCCGGTCATCGGGATGTCGAACAGGGCGCTCCAGCCGGCGCCCGCGATGCCGTCGATCTTGTCGGCGACCCGGTGGGCCACCTCGTGCCCGGCCGGGAGCCAGGTCGGATTCGGTTCGCCCACACCCTGTCTGGTGGTCATCTTGCGACCGAACAGACCGCGTTTGGTGTAGGTGGTGATGGAGTTGTCGACCGATTGCATCACCAGCAGCCCGATCATCTGTTCCGACCAGCCGCGCGGGTTCTGCAGGTGCAGAGCGTCGCGGCCGAGCTTGCGCATCGTCCGCGCCCACAGGCGCAGCTTCGGGGTGTGCCCGTCCGGATCGATCATGGCGGTGCCGATCAGGCCGATGGCGTTGCTGCCCTTGCCGTAGCGCACCGGCTCGATGTGGGTGTCGTCGTCGGGGTGGATCGAGGAGGTGATCGCCACCCCTTTGGTGAAGTCGGAGTCCTTGCGGCGGCTGCGCACCGAGAGCAGTTCCTCGGAATTGGTGCGCGAGAGCTCGCCCAGGCGCGGGGAGATGTCCGGCAGCGAACCGCGGTCGCGCAGCCGGTGCAACAGTTTCTGAGTGCCCAGGGCGGCTGCGGCGAAGACGACTTGCTCGGCGGTGAACTTGCGGCGCGCCTTACGGACCCAGCGTCCGGTGCGGACAGTGGCGATTTCGTAGCCGCCGCCGGGCAGTGGACGCACATCGGTCACCGTGGTGAGCGCGTGTACCGTCGCCCCGGCCTGCTCGGCGAGATAGAGGTAGTTCTTGACCAAGGTGTTCTTGGCGTTGTGGCGGCAGCCGGTCATGCATTCGCCGCAGTGCGTGCAGGTGCTGCGGGCGGGGCCGACGCCGCCGAAGTACGGGTCGGGCACATCCTGACCGGGCCGTACGCCGTTGCCGCCGAACAGGACGCCGACCGGCGTGCTGCGGTAGGTCGAGCCGACGCCCATCTCCTCGGCGATCTCGGCCAGCACGCGGTCCGACGGCGTTGTCGCCGGGTTGGCCGTGACGCCCAGCATCCGCTTGGCCTGGTCGTAGTGCGGAGCGAGCTCGTCCTTCCAGTCGGTGATGTGCGCCCACTGGCGGTCCTGGTAGAACTTGTCCGGCGGCTCGTAGAGCGTGTTCGCGTAGACCAGCGAGCCACCGCCGACGCCCGCGCCCGCCATGATGAAGGTGTCCTTCAGCAGCGTCAGCCGCTGGATGCCGAAGCAACCGAGTCCAGGGGCCCACAGGTACTTGCGCGCGTCCCAGGAGGTTTCGGCGAACTCGTCGTCGGCGAAGCGCCTTCCCGCCTCGAGCACGCCGACCCGGTAACCCTTCTCGGTCAGTCGCAGTGCGGTCACGCTGCCGCCGAAGCCGGAACCGACGACCACCACGTCGTAGTCGAACGTCATCTGATCTCCACCAGTTGTCGAAGTTGTTGCCGCGGAAGGGGCGGGCCGGGTCAAGCGACTTTCCTCGTTTCGAAGTCCGCGGCGTCGAGCTTGCGAGTGCGCCACCGGTAGCTGGTGACGGTGCCCGGCCAGTTGTTGGTGATCCGCCCGGCCGCGTTGCGATACCAACTCGAGCAGAAGTTCCACGGCGTGCGGTCGAGACGCTGCTGCAGCAGGCGATCGAAGCGGGCTTCGACTTCGGGACGCACCTCGAGCACGTGGCCGGGGCGTTCGGCGAGACCTTGGACGGCCTGGCGGATGTAGCGGGCCTGCGATTCGATCATGTAGACGATCGAGCCGACACCGAGGTTGGTGTTCGGACCGTAGATCAGGAACAAGTTCGGATAACCGGGCATCGTGATGCCCTGATACGCCCGAGCGCCCTGCGACCACTCGTCGGCCAGCTTGCGCCCGCCCCGGCCCGAGATCCGCATGGGCCAGAGGAATTCGGTGCCCTTGAACCCGGTGCCGTAGATGACGGCGTCCACCTCGTGCAGCGCACCGTCGGCGGTGCGCACGCCCTCCGGGGTGATCTCGGTGATCGCGGTGGTCTCCACCGTCACGTTGGGCCGGGTGAGCGCGGGCAGGTAGTCGTTGGAGAACAGCGCCCGCTTGCAGCCGGCCGGATAGTCCGGGGTCAGCTCGGCCCGCAGACCCGGGTCCGCCACCTGACGCCGCAGATGCCGCAGGCCGATCCGCGTCACCAGCTTGCGGATGACCGGCACGTCGACGATGCCCAGGGAGAGGAACTCGCAGAACAGCCAGAACGCGAAGCGCTCGGTGAGGCGGGTGACCGGCAGCAGCCGGAAGGCGCGATGATGCCACGCTTTGTACTCGATGTCCGGCTTCGGCATGATCCACGCCGCCGAGCGCTGGAACAGCGTCAGATGCGCTACCGAGGGCGCGATCGCGGGCACGAACTGCACCGCGCTGGCGCCCGTGCCGATCACCGCCACCCGCTTGCCGGTCAGGTCGGCCTCGTGATCCCATTCGGCGGAATGGAAGGCCGTGCCGCGGAAGCTCTCCACACCGGGAATGTTCGGCAGCGCGGGCCGCGAGAGCTGCCCGACCGCGGAGATCAGCACATCGCAGGTCAGCTGGGCGCCGTCGGCGGTGCGCACGGTCCACCGGCCCGTGGCGTCGTCGAACTCGGCCTCGGTGACCTCGCTGCGGAAGCGGATCTTGGGCAGCAGGTCGTGATCGCGGGCGATGCCGCGCAGATAGGCGAGGATGTCGGGCTGCTGGGAGAATCGCTTCGGCCAGTCGGTGCGCGGCGCGTAGGAATAGGAATACAGCGGCGAGGGGATGTCGCAGCCCGCGCCCGGGTAGGTGTTCTCTCGCCAGACGCCGCCGACGTCCTCGGCCCGCTCCAGGATCGTGAAATCGTGCAGGCCCGCACGCCGCAGTTCCATCGCCATGCCGAGCCCGCCGAATCCGGTGCCGATGATGACGATCGAAGGTGTGCTCATGGCGACAACGCTATGACCTCGACAAAGACCTAGGCCAAACACCTGAGGTCAGAAAATCCACACTTTCGGCCACATCGTCGGCTGGCCCCGCCCTTCGGCTCATCCGTTGGGCAGGATCACCGCGCGCCCGGTGATCTTTCCCTCGTGCAACCGCTGGTAGGCCAGCGGCGCCTCGTCCATGGCGAAGGTCTCGACATGCACCTCGACCGCACCCGCTCGGGCGAGGTCGAGCACTTCGCGCAGTTCACCGCGACTGCCCCAGTACGGCGCCGTCACGCTGACCTCGAACGGCAACACCCCGAAACCGACCGCGACGGTCCCGCCCGCGATGCCGACGATCGTCACGTCACCTTCCATCGCGACGCACGCGGCGGCGGTGGCCGTCGTCGTCGTGGCGCCGACGAAGTCGAACACCGCGGTGGCGCCACGGCCATCGGTGAGTTCCCGGACCCGGTCGGCGGCCCGCTCGTCGGAGGCCACCGCCTCGTGGGCGCCGACGGATCGCGCGAGCTCGAGTTTGTCCGCGCTGACGTCCATCGCGATCACCCGGGCGGGGCTCATCACCCGCAGCAGTTGAATCGCGACGTGGCCCAGCCCGCCCGCGCCGATGACCACCGCCGTGGAGCCCGGCACGAGTTTCGGCAGCGACCGCTTGATGGCGTGATACGGCGTCAAGCCGGCATCGGTCAGCGGCACAGTCCGCACGGGGTCGAGCCCGTCGAGCGGCTCCAGATGGCGAGCGGCATCCACGAGCAGGTACTCGGCGATGGCGCCCGGAGCGCCCAATCCCGGCGGGAAGATGCCCAGTTCGGCCGCACGCAAACAGTAGTTCTCCTTGCCGGTCGCGCACGGCGGGCACATCCCGCAGCCCCACGGCCCGTAGACGGCGACCGAATCACCCACCGCCAAGCCGGTGACCCCGTCGCCGAGGGCGGCGACCGTTCCGGCGCCCTCGTGGCCCAGCGTCAGCGGCAACCGGTACGGGAACTCGCTCTCCGGCCAGGACATCACGGCGATATCGGAGTGGCACACTCCCGCCGCCGAGACCTTCAGCAGCACCTGCCCGGGACCGGGCTCCGGGTCGGGCACGGTGACCAGCTCGGGCGCGGACCCGATGGTCCGGTACTGCAGGGCCTTCATCGTGATACCTCCGTGGCCGTCACCTACAGGAAGGAACTCACGTTGTTCACCTGGTTCGATTGCGTGTAGCCGCTCTGCACGTACTCGCAGCTGAACCCGCCGGAACTGTCCCAGGTGATGGGCGTCGACTCGGTGCCGACGTTCGTTATCCAGAGGATGCAGATCTCGTGCCCGGCCTCGTATTCCGAGCTGGTCTGGCCGGGAGCGAGAATGAACAGCGATTTGGGCTTTTCCCATTCTTGCCGGAAGACCGAGACATACATATCCGTGTCGTTGTACAGCTTGTACCAGCCGGGCGAGCTTCGCTCGGCAGGCGCCCCCTCGGTCAGCGATGACAGAGGTACGGTCTTTCGCTTGGCGTCCATGCCGGTTCCGGTCATCGGTCGTCTCCCTTCGGATCGTGCACGCGGAGTCCGAGAAATCGGCGCGAACGTCGGTGGATGGCAGTGATTCTCGCGCCGCTTCGCAGCATATGAACGCGCAACGGGGGCTTCCCTCACCTTTTTCGGATGAAATAGCGCGCGATTTCGGATCGAGTGGCGGGAGACGACGGCGATCAGGTCACGGCTGATGGAATTCGCTCCGGCGTGGCGCCGATTCTGCTGTACTAGCTCCCGGCGATTCGCCTCGGACGACGACTACGAGATCAGCGCAGCGTCACCGGCGGTGTCGAGCTCGGTAGCGGTGCGCTCACACAGTGAGGACGAGACCATGGCTGAGAAGACTGCCACCACATATCAAATCATCAACTATGAAACCGGCCAAGCACTCGCGGTCGACGGCGGCGCGGAGAGTGTGACCATGCGACAGCGTGCCGCCGACGACGAGGCCCAACTGTGGACGTGCCCGGCCAATCCCGAAGAGGGCGACTTCGACATCGTCAACAAGAAAACCGGCGGGCATCTCGCGGCGAATCGTGCGAATGGGCGGTTGCTGTGCACCGACGAGCATTGGGGCTGGGATATGCCCGAGTTCCCCGAGATATCCCCGATCGCCACCAGTGACGACGAATTCGTCATCGGCGTCATCCAGAACAATCAACCGCAGTTGCTGATCAATCGAGAAAGCGAACGGGAGAAGTGGATATTCAGAAAAGTATGACCGGCGCGGTTTCGCCGCGCCGATCGCGGCTATTCCATCGAGTTCCGGTGGTCGAGAACCGGGCGTAACCGGGGGCGTTTGGCGGTGCGGCCGTCACCGGAGGACCGTCCGGTGACCCGGCGCCGTAGCCATGGGCCGAGAAAGGTCGCCGCCCAGCGCAGTTCGTACGCGGTAGCGGAGACCGGGCCTCGTGCCACCAGTGGTGGCCGCACGGGGCTGGTCCAGCCGTCGTCGGCGCCGGGCAGCCGCAGCGCGTGCGCCAGAGCGTCGGCAATGCGCTGATGCCCGAGCGGACTGTCGTGCAGCCGGTCGGGGCTCCACAGACGGGGATCGGTGACCACGGCGTGCCGCGCCGTTTCGGCGACGACGACGCCGTGGCTCGCGGCCGAGTCGCGGATGCGCAGGTTGAGCGCGGTGACGCGGTTGCTGAACGGCCGGGCGAGGGGGGTGATGCGCGCGATGTCGGGGAAGGTCACCGTGGCCACGACCGCGCCCTGCGCGGTGAGCGCGGCGAACATGGCGTCCAGGTGGCCTGCGACCTCGTCGGCGTCGAATCCCGGTCGCAGGAGGTCGTTGACACCGGCGATGACGGTGGCGAGGTCCGGTCGCAGGGCGAGTGCGGCATCGAGTTGTTCGGCGTGCACCTGCCGGGCGAGTTTGCCGCGGACCGCGAGATTGGCGTAGTGCAAATCGGGATTGTCCTGGGCGAGCCGTTCGGCGAGGCGGTCGGCCAAGCCGCGCACTCCGATCCGGTCGTCGCCGTCGCCGTCGCCGTCGCCGTCGCCGTCGCCGTCGCCGACGCCTTCGGTCTGGCTGTCGCCGAGAGCGACATACCGCGAGTAACCGCCGCGGGTCGCAGGTGTGCGATCGCAGGTACGCTGCAACGCCGCGGCGGTCGGCTCGGCACTGCCCGCGCCGGCCACCACGGCGTCGTAGTCGCTCATGCTCCGCTCGCCTCACCCTCGAGCTGTGCGATGGCTTCGGCCTTGATGCGTTCGAATTGCTCGCCCATCCGCGCGGCCAGGGCCTGTGCGGCCGAAAGCGGGCGCACCATGACGGTGAAGTCGTCGATCTTGCCGTCATCGTCGAAATGCAGGAAGTCGCAGCCGGTCAGCTGCTTCCCGTCGACGGTGGCCTCGAAGACGAACGCGTGATCGCGGCCGTCGGCATCGGCGATCTCGCGTACGTAGCGGAAGTCTTCGAAGACCCGGATCACCGCGCGCAGGATCGCGGCGGTGATGGCCTTGCCCGGATAGGGCTTGAACGCCACCGGACTGGTGAACACGACGTCGTCGGCCAGCAGTGCCTCGATGGCGGCCTCGTCGCGGGCCTCCACGGCTGCCCGGAAGGGATGCATGTGCACCTCTCATACTCAAGAAGTTGAATAGGTGTACTGAACAGTAGTTGCGGCTCACGCAGGATGTCCAGGGGTCGGAGGACAACTAATTGATTATTCGTATCCGGTGCTAGCCTGGGTGGATGGCGCTACGTAACGCGGTGTTGGCCGCCCTGTTGGAAGGCGAGGCGTCCGGCTACGACCTGGCCAAGGGGTTCGACGCTTCGGTGGCGAACTTCTGGATGGCCACGCCCCAGCAGCTGTACAAGGAACTGGAACGCATGGCGGCCGACGGTCTCATCGAGACCCGGATCGTTCACCAGGAGCGCCGCCCCAACAAGCGCCTGCACGCGATCACCCCCGCCGGGCGGGCGGCGCTGCACGAGTTCGTCGCCGAGCCCGCCAAACCGACCGCCATCCGCGACGAGATGATGGTGAAGGTCCAGGGCATGGACGTCGAGGACGCTGCGGCGGTGCGCGCCACGGTGGCCGAGCGCCTGGACTGGTCGAAGGCGAAGCTGGCGCGATACGAACGGCTGCGCACCCGGCTGCTGAACGGCCGCAGCGAACAGGCGTATCTCGCCGAGGCCGAACGAGTCGGCCCGTATCTCACCCTGCTGCGTGGCATCTCCTTCGAACAAGAGAACGTCCGCTGGGCGGAGTTCGCCCTGTCGGTGATCGACCGGCGGATGGCCGCGCACGCGTAGCGATCCGCGACGACGTCCGGACGCCGGACCGCGCGGCTCAGCGGGCGGCGGCGAGTGCCGCGAGGGTCTCCGCGGAGGTATGCGCGGGCTGCCAGCCGAGCTGCCGCTTCGCGCGGCTGGTGTCCATGACCACGGGAGTGCGGACGATGTGCAGCCATTCGAGCGTGGCGGGCATGAACGGGAGGCGGGCGAGGGCGGCGGACGCGGCGGTGGCGGCGACCGCGGGAACGCGCACCGGCCTGCCGCCCAGCGCGGCGACCACCTCGGACAGCGTGAGGGTGCCATCGCCCGCGATGTTGTAGGCGCCGGGCGGCGCCGCCGCAGTCGCGGCCAGCGCGATGGCGGCGGCCACGTCGTCGTGGTGGACGAGTTGCAGTGGGTGGCCCGGGTCGGGAATCACCGGTTTGAACAGCGGGTTCGAGCGGGCCAGAGTGCGCAGTGGGCCGGGAAGTTTCTCCCATGGCAGGTCGTGCAGAGCCGGCGCTTTCGGTCCGGCCACGATGCACGGCCGCAACACGAACACCTCGAGACCGGAGCCGGCGGTGATCTCGGCGAGCGCCGCCTCGCACGCGGCCTTCTGCTCGGAGTAGTAGTGCTCGGGCGAGCCATCGGGCGGCACGTCTTCTGTGATGGGGGAGGGATTACGCGGGTGGTAGCCGTAGGCGGCGACCGAGGACGTGTAGACCAGGCGGCGGACCCGCTCGGCGGCCACCGTCGCCTCGAAGACATTGCGGGTGCCCGCGAGATTCACCCGCGCGCTCTCCTCCCGCGAGCCCATGATCACGAACGCCAGATGGATCACCACGTCGGCATCCGCGACCAAGGCATCCATGGCGGCTCGGTCGAGGATGTCGCCCTGCCGGTACTCGGTCTTGGTCCAGCCGTGTGCCGCGGGGTCGAACGGCCGGCGGGCCATTCCGAGGATCCGGTCGACCGTCGGGTCGAGTTCGAGTGCGGAGACGGCGGAGATGCCGATCTCGCCGGTCGGCCCGGTGACGGCGACAGTGATACCCATGCGGTCGGAATTCCCCGGCCGCGGTGGGTGAAACCGTGCTCAGTCGGGTGGTTCGACGGTGCCCGCCTCTTCGTTCACGTCCTCGTTGTCGGGGGTTTCGCGGGTCTCCAGGTCCAGGTCGTCAGGGTGGGAAGTGTCGGTCTGGTCGCCCAGTTCGGGTGCGTTCTTGTTTCCGGGTTCGGTCACGCCCGTGGGCTACCCATCGGCGTGGACTTCACGCGGAGTGCGCGCGCATATCCGTTGGGTGCCGTACGCGGCGCGGGTCCAATGCCGTGGGGGTCACGCTCGGTGTTCCCGGTCGCGTTGCCACTGCTCGATCGCCTGGCCGATGTCGGTGGTGGCGGGCTCGTGGTAGAGCCACTCCCGCGCGAGTCGATGCCAATTGTTGGTGACGTGGAGCTGGCCGAGCGCGGCGAAGGTGAACAGGTCCGCGCGGCGGGAGAAGACGTGCTCGGCCGGGAGTAGTTGGTGGCGCATACCTTTGAACTCGGCGGCTCGCGGGTCGATGGCGAGGATGACCGCGCCGGTGGCGATCTCGGGGGTGACGGTGATCGGTTCGTCGAGCAGATGCCATCCCGCGGCGGCCCACACATAATCCAGGCATTCCTGTGTGGTGACTCCCGCGTCCGGGTCGATGATGCCGCGTCCGACCCAGGCGTCGTACAGGTCTCGTGCGCGGTGTTCACCGGCGGCCCGCAGACACGCGCGCTCGAAGTCCACGTGCACGGGGTCCATGTGGTCGTAGAGCCCGAAATCGACGAACGCCAGCCTGCCGTCGGCGGCGAGCAGGATGTTGCCCGGATGCGGGTCGCCGCAGAACTCGTTGTCGCGGAACAGCGCACTGATGTAGAAGCGGTAGATCAACTCGCCGAGGCGATCGCGATCGGCGGCTGGCAGTGATCGAATCCGCTGGAAATCACCGCCCTCGACGTACTCGGAGACGAGAACGCTTCGCGTGCAGTGCTCTTCGATGCTGTCGGGAACGGTGATGAAGGGGTGGTCGCGGTAGCGCATCGCTACCCGGTGCTGGGTCCGGGCCTCGCGGGGGTAGTCGAGTTCGTTGCCGATGTTGCGGGCGATCTCGTCCAGCACGGCGGTGTCGGCCGCGCTCGGCAGGACGGTTTTCCACAGCTTGCTGAGCACTTCCAGATTGCGCATGTCCGCGTGGATCGCCGCGTCCACCCCCGGGTATTGCACCTTGACCGCCACGGTGCGTCCGTCGTGTAACCGGGCCCGATACACCTGCCCGATCGACGCCGCGGCGATCGGTGTCTCGTCGAAGTCGGCGAACACGCGCCCCAACGGCCCGAGGTCGTCCTCGATCACCTGCTTCATCGCGGCGAACGGCACGACCGGCGCGCGATCCCGCAGTTCGGCGAGCTTGGTGCGAAACAGTTCACGGTGCGATTCGGGCACGAGGTCGACCTCGAGGACCGACAGCATCTGCCCCAGCTTCATCGCCGCGCCCTTCATGGCGCCGAGCACCGTGACGAGTTGCTGCGCCGTCTGCAACGTCGAGCGCTCGGCGAGAACCCGCCGGGCTTCCTCGGTTCTGCCGATCATCGACAGCCGGGTCCCGACCCCGCGTGCCGCCTGGCCGGCGGCCAGGCCGCCGAGGCGGCCACTTCTCGCCAGGCGACCTTTGGGTACCCGTCCGGCCACCGCATGCACCTCCATGAGCATTCGTGCCGCCGATGCCGCACGTCCGTATTCTTCGCAGCCCGACCGCCGCTCGCCGACCGGTGGCGGGTGCTTCTTCAGGCCGGGCGGCGGGTGCCGGCCGGTACCTCGCTCGGAAGGTCGCTGACGGCCGAGGCGATGAGCGCCGACCGCAGATACCACAGGCCTCTGCCGTCCGCGGGGTCGAAGCCGGTGAGCTGCGCGATGCGCCGCAGCCGGTAATCGACGGTGTTCGGATGAACATGCAGTCGCCGCGCGGTGCGCAAGCGGTGCATGCCCGTGTCGAGATGAGTCCGCAGGGTCTCCAACAGCTCCGGATGGTCCATCAGCGGGGCGAGGTGTGTGCGGAGCTGGTCTCGACCGACGCCGGGGCGGGTCAGTTGATAGTGCAGCGCCAGCTCGGGGAACCTGTACAACCCTGGTCCACGTCCCAGTTGTTGCACCGTGTCCAGCAGTTCGTGCGCTTGGACAGCCGCGGCGGAGACCTCGTCGGGACCGGCGCACACGACGCCGGCGGTGACCGGCACCTGCGCGGCGCCGGAAAGTGTCGCGACGACCTTGTCGAGGTCTATGTCGTCGCCGGGATCGCCGGGCCGGGTACCGGGAATGAGGATGGTTCCCCCGTCGACCGACAACAGCGACAGTGCTCGGTCATCGAACAGGCCCGCGAGAGCGGCCTGGAGGCGGCGGAGTTTGCGCCGCGCGACGACCTGGCTGTCGAGCCGGGGACGGGTTTCGTCGGGATGCGCGGGCACGGCGAGGGCGAGCACGAAATATTGGTCGGCGAGGGGTATTCCGCATTCGCGGGCCATCGCGGATGTCGCGTGCCCGCCCAGCAGCGCCGAGGTCAGGGTGTGCACCGCGGTGTGGTGTTCGGCGGCGATGGCCTTGTATTCGCGGACGTAGGCTTTGCTGACCGTCGACGTCAGTAGATTCAACAGCTCCACTACGGTCGCGGTGCCGGTGGAGATGTCGATGCGATGCGTGGATCCACGCTCGCCGAACAGCAGGCCGAGCCCGAACTTGAACCCCACGTGAACCGCGTGCAGGACGGCGTCGACCGGAATCCCCTCGCGCGCCCATCCGGCTGCGGCGACCTGCAAACAGTCGATGCGGTCCGGCACCGCCTGCCCGTCCAATCGCTGGATGGCCCACTGCATGCACGCACGGACCACCTCGGCGACGTCGGCGCCGACCGCGCCACCCGGCCGCGTGCGGCAGGGCGCCACCGTCTCGGCGACGTGTGCGACCACTTCGCGGGCGAGTCGGTGCACATCGTGCAGCGGCCGGATGACCGGCTGCCCTTCCGGATCGACCGCAGGGTGAGCGATGTCTTCGATCATCACGTGTGACCTCCTTGCCACCGCACATGCGCGGCCACGTCCAAGCTCGAACCGTCCCCGCAGGAGCAATCGTGCTGCGCCTCGGCGTTACCGGTTGTTCACCTCGTCATCAAACGGTAATCCGAGTCCTCGATCAGTTACTACTCCGCTTTCGTCGAGCCGACCGATGACCCCAAAACAGCTCTGA
The DNA here is from genome assembly GCF_055590505.1 of Nocardia sp. NPDC041819. NCBI lineage: Bacteria > Bacillati > Actinomycetota > Actinomycetes > Mycobacteriales > Nocardiaceae > Nocardia > Nocardia sp. NPDC041819. The sequence continues at coordinate 999,935 of NZ_JBVJAP010000001.1, forward strand.
ACAGGAGAAACTGGAATGCGGCTGCGGACTGGGGAGTGTTCCGGAGCTAAAGCATGGTGACCCGCTCACTTTTCTCACACCGCACGGAACGTCGTGGACAGCTCCGTTGTCCCATCGGTGATGGCGAAGTGCCGCCCCAGTGCGGTCCTCGAACGGCAGGCGACCGCGCAATGCCATATGCGGCAGTCGGTGAAAATCGTCGCCGTGCCGCGCAGGCATCTGTCACACGGCGGTAACCCTGGTTTCGGCCTCGAGCCAGGCGCCGATCATCCGTCCGGTCATCTCGATTGCCTCCGTGCGGGCATGACTGTCCACATCCAGGGCCGACGCGCGTAGGACCGCCGCGAAGCCGGTGTTGATGAAGACGAACGTCATCACGTCGTACTCGTGATCGTCTCCCGGGCCCAGAATTTGGATCAAAATCACCTTGACCAGCAGACGCAGCCGCGGCTCGAACTCCGGGATACCACTGCTGTAGAACTGCACTCCACCGACCAGCGCGCGAACCAATTGCGCGTTCGCGACCAGTTCCCCGGTGATCACCTGAAGGACATCGATGACGATCTGCTGGATCGATCTCTCCGACAAGTTGAACACCTGCTGCGTGAAGCGCCGCTCGATGGTCTCGAGCAGCCGCTCGAGCAACTCCTCGACCAGGACGGCGCGATCGGCGAAGTAGCGGTAGACCGTCCCGATGCTGACACCGGCCTCCGCCGCGATCCGGTTGGTCGAGGTATTGGCGATACCGCGCTCGCCGAACAACCGCGCGGCCGTATCGAGAATGTGCTCCCTGGTCGCCTTCGCACGCTCCTGCGTCGGACGACGGCGCTGACCGACAGTCTTCGGCGGCATCACGCTCTCCTGCTGATCATGAAAATGAGCAACGCTCATGTTACTGACCGTCAGCGCCTCCGTCGGCGTAACGACGAGGTGGATCCGCAATCTCCGCAATGCCACGCGGAATCCGATGCAGCCGCCGCCGCGACCCCGGCCGGGCGAAACGCAAAGCGCGGGGTCGCAACGATATCGGCGGCAGGTCACAGATATGGCCGGGTGATCATCTCGATTCCGTGCCCGGCGGGGTCGCGGAAATAGACTCCGCGTCCGCCGTGTTCGGTGTTGGTGGTGCCCGGCCGCTGGAAGAACGGGTCGGCCGCGTGCTCGATACCCCGCTCACGCAGCTTGCCGTAGGCCCGTTCGAACAGCTCGTCGTCGACGAGGAAGGCGTAGTGCTGCATCTGGATGTCCTCGACCGGTGGTTCGGCGAACTGCAGCAGCACCCCGTCCTCGCAGAGCAGGTTGGTGAACACTCCCCACGAGGGGGCTTCGGCGAACTCGAAGAGGTCGCGGAAGAACGCCGCGGACTCGTGGCGATCCTTCGCCGCGATGATGGTGTGGTTGAAGCGTGCGGGCATGATTTCTCCTGTCGTGAGCGATCTGTGCAGCGTGTGATCATCACGACGGAGGTGGGGCCCGCGCACCGGCGCGAGGTCCTCGATCGAATGGCTGGTTCGGGCCGTGGACGGCCCGAACGGCGCTCAGAAGAGCGCCGGGTAACCAATCCGTGTGTGGCGCAATGCCGTCCCGGTAGTCATCGCCGAACAGCGTAGCCCATCGGGCGAAGCCGGCCAAGCCTCCGGTTCCCCGGAAGGAGAGCGTGCGGGATCACTCGCGCAGGAGCGCGGCGATGCCGTCGAGCAGCGCCGCTAGCCCGAATGCGAACACTGATCCTGCCCCGGCGTCCGCGCCACGGTCGTCCGGCGAGCCCGCGGCGGCGACCGCCGCCAGGGCGGGAAACCGATCCGGCCCGCCGAATTCGACGAACACGGCCGGATCGAGCACCGGCCCGGTGTGGCCGGCCGTGTCGCGCCCGAGGCCGGGATCGATCTCGAGCCGGGTCACCCCACTGGTGAACGCGCTGACCGATAACAGCGCCTCGGTGACGACCGCCAGGGGCAACCCGCCGTCCAGGAGGGCGCGCATGGCGGCCTCGCCCCAGGCGGCTTCATTCGGTCCCATGAACCGATTGCCGGTGCCGACCACCAGCACCCACGGATGGCGCAGGTACAGCTCCCTGGTCGCGCCTGCCCATTGTCGCAGCGCCGCTCGCCAGTCGTCGGCAGGCAACCGGGGCGGGTCACCCATCACCGCGTCGAACATCAGCGAGACCAGGTCGTCCTTGCTGGGCACATGCCGGTACAGCGACATGGTCGCCGCGCCCAGCTGCTTGGCGACACGCTGCATCGACAGCGCCCCGATCCCATCCGCGTCCGCCACCTCCACGGCCGCGGCGACGATGCGGTGGAGGGTGAGAGCCGGTTTCGGCCCCCGGCCGGTCGGCCGGTGGCCCGACCACAGCAGCCGTGCCACCGGTGGCAGTTCATCGGTCACAGTCCCTCCTTATTGCGTATGGCATACGCTACGCGTAGCTTGTACGCAGTACTTGTCGTCTCGGCTTCCCGGATGGTCCACCATGAGTATTCCGACCCGCCAATCGCCTCCCCCCGTTCCCGCGCCGCCCCGCAGAACCTGGTGGCAACGACCGTGGACGGGACCGCTGCTGGTTCTGGTCTGCGCCTTCGTCGCGTTCTCTTTGCCGCCCTATCTCACCTTCGACCGCTCACTGTCCCGAGTCCCCGATCCTGGCTTCGCGCTGCACTACCCCCTGCTGGTGGCCCATGTCGTCTGCGGTTCGGTGGCGATCCTGGTCTGCGGCTTCCAGGTGTGGCCGTGGTTTCGCCGGACCTATCCCGGACTGCACCGCGGCTTGGGCCGCGTCTATGTCGTCGCCGGGGTACTGCCCGCCGGGCTGATCGGTCTGGTGATCGGGGCGACGAGCCCGTTCGGACCGGTCGCCCGGGTCAGCAACGTGATGCTGTCGGTCCTGTGGCTGCTCACTACGATCGCAGGCTGGCGGATGGCCCGCCGCCGTCGATTCGGCGACCACCGCCGGTGGATGATCCGTAGCTTCGCGCTGACCCTGTCGATCGTGCTCAACCGCGTCCTGGGGGCGATTCTCTTCCTCGTGTTGGATCCCCGCCTCGACACGACCTTCCACGGTGACGAGACACTGCTCGTCCAGACCATCGCAGGCATCGGCACCTGGCTGGGATGGACGCTGTCGCTGCTGATCGCGCAGTGGTGGCTGGAGCGGCGGCCCCGACCGGTGAGTCAGCCGCGATGACCCTGGACCGGTTGGGGCTGACCCCCGACCAGGAGCGGGTGTACCGGTTTCTGCTCCAAGAGCGCAACCGCACGGCGGCGCTCGCACCGGCCGATCACCTCGTGCTCGGTGAACTGCGGCAGCTGGGCCTGCTGAACGACGATCTGTCCGCGGTGTCTCCCGTCACGGCGGTGGACGTACTGGTCCGCAGGCGGCTGAGCGAGGCGCAGCGACAATTCGCCGAACTCGGCGCCGCCTGGGACGCCCTGCGGGAATGGGGGGAGGAACACCGCACCGGCAAGCCGGCGGGGACCGTCGAATTCTTGCCCGGCGGTGCGGAATCCGGGCGGCGCATCCAGCAACTGCTGGCCCGGCAACCGGATGAGTTGCTGTCGATCCAAGCCGATCCACGCCACAGCCCCTTCTGGCGCGTACGAGCTGGATACGAGCGTCAGCTCGCGGCCGGTCTGCGCAGCCGGGTGATCTTCCCGATCGATGCCATGGAAGATCCCGCCCAGGTGGCGCACGCCAGGCGCCGCCACTCCCTCGGCGATCTACACCGGGTGACCACCCAGCAGATCGGTCCCCTCGCGATCGTCAATCGCTCGGTGGTCTTCGTCGCGGCCGGGCCGGGCGAGGACGTGATACAGATCCGCCGTACCAGCCTGGCGCGGTTGCTCGTCGGCGTCTTCGACCGGATGTGGGCGCTCGCGCACGACGTCGCCGAACCACCTTTCTCACCAACGGAATTGCGTGTCCTGCACGCGCTGACCTGCCACGACACCGATGAATCGGCCGCGCGATCGATCAACATCTCGGTCCGCAAGTTCCGCGCGCATGTCGCGGCGGTGATGGACAGGCTCGGCGCCCGAACCCGGTTCCAGGCTGCCCTGCTCGTCAAGGAGAAGGGCTGGATCTGAGGCTGTGCAGCTTCCTGCACCCCGCGGTGCAGCGACTGCTCTTCAAGTGCGACGGTGCGCTGGGTGAAGCTGGGGTTCGCGGGGGCTATCCCCTGGTGGGGCCCGCGTGAGACGGGCTGTGGGTGGAATGAAGGAGGAGCAGTGATCCTGGTGACCGGTGCGACCGGAAATGTCGGCTCGGAAGTGGTGGCGGCGGTGCGCCGGGCCGGGCAGCCGGTGCGGGCGCTGGTGCGCGACATCGACGGCGTCGCGCTGCCGCCCGGAGTGACGGCGGTATCCGGCGACCTCGACGCGCCCGACACCATGTCCGAGGCTGTCGACGGGGCGCGGGCGATGTTCCTGCTGCCCGGCCACGCGAACCTGTCCGCACTGCTGGAACGAGCGAAATCGGCCGGGCTGCAACACGTTGTGTTGCTGTCGAGCGGATCGGCCGAGCTGGTGGATTCGGCCAATGTGGTCGCGCGCTCCATGGCCCGGTCCGAGCAGGCGGTGCGGGAGTCGGGGCTGGCGTGGACGTTCCTGCGGCCGCGCTCGTTCATGTCGAACGCGTTCCGCTGGCTGCCCCAGCTCGCGGCCGGTGACGTCGTCCGCGTGCGGTTCCCCCGGGTGCCGGTCGCGGCGATCGACCCGGCCGACATCGCCGCCGTCGCCGCGCGAGCGCTCACCGACGATGCGTTCGCTGACCGGATCCTGGACCTTACCGGCCCAGCGGCCCTGCGCCCCGCCGACCAGATCGCCATCCTCGCCGAAGTACTCGACCGTCCCCTGGTCTGCCGCGAACTGACCGACGACGAGACCCGCGCCGAACTCGCGGCCACCCTGCCCCCGGAGTACGCCGCGGCCTTCGCCGACTTCTATCTCGACGGCTCACTCGACGAGTCACAGGTCTACCCGACCGTCCGGGAGGTAACCGGACACGAACCGCGCACATTCACCGACTGGGCTGTCGCGCACACCGCCGCGTTCGCTACCGACTGAGGGAAGGATGTCGGACGGGGCCATTCAAACAATTCGCCGGTAGCGGCACCGCGGCCCTCCGCGTCAGGCCACCGAAGGTCGCCGCCCCGATTGCAGCTTCCTGCAGCACACTGTGCAGCCGGTGCTCTACCAGCCGGGCCGGCCGGACGGAGAAGCTGAGCGCATGGATCGTCTCGATGTCATCGACACCTGCACCCGCATGGCCTGGTACACCGATCACCGTGAATGGGACGCCCTCGCAGGCATATTCGCCGAGAAGGTGACGCTCGACTACACCAGTCTCAACGGCGGACAGGCGGTCACCCTGACACCCGGCCAGATCGTCGCCGCTTGGCGGGACACCTTGGGCGGCTTCGCTTCGACCCAGCACCTGCTGGTGAACCATCTGGTCGACATCGACGCAGACAGTGCGATCTGCACCGCGTCGTTCCAGGCGACCCACCGCAAGGCCGAGGCGTTCGGTGCGTCGCTGTGGACCCTGGGTGGCAGCTACCGGTTCGACCTCGTCCGGATCGAGGGCGCCTGGCGCATCCGCGGGGTGGTGATGACCGCCGTGTGGGGCGACGGCAACCGCGGACTCCTGCCCTGACCCACCCTGATCTCGTCGTACGGAAAGGAAGACGAACTGATGAAGGTCGAATTCGACAGCGCCGGTGTGAAACTCGTCGGCAACCTCTTTCTGCCGGACACAACGGGGCCGGTGCCCGGCGTGGTGGTCGCCGGAACCTGGACCAGCGTGAAGGAGATGATGGCCGACCGCTACGCCCGGAGGCTGGCCGAACGCCGCTATGCCGCACTGTCTTTCGATTTCACCGGGTTCGGTGAATCCGGCGGGAAACCGCGCGACGTCGAATCGCCGGACCGCAAGATCGCCGATATCGGTCACGCGGTGGACTTCCTGGCCGCGCACGCCGCGGTCGACGCGGACCGGATCGGCGCACTCGGGATCTGCGCGGCGGCGATGTATATGTCCGGCACCGCCGCCCACGATCCGCGCGTACGATCGCTGGCGCTGGTCGCGCCCTGGCTGCACGACGCCGCCGTCTGTGCGCAGGCCTACGGTGGCGCGGACGAGGTCGCGGCCAAGATCGCGGCGGGCCGCGCGGCACGGACGCGGTTCGAGGCCTCTGGTGCTATCGAGTACGTGCCGGTGGTCGGCAGCGCCGAGGACGGCGCCGCCATGCCCTATCGGATCGACTTCTATCTCGACCCGGCTCGCGGTGGGATTCCGGCCTGGCCCAATCGGTTCGCGGTCATGTCGTGGATCGATTGGCTCACCTACGACTCGATCGCCACCGCGCCGAAGATCACCCAGCCCACCGTCCTCGTGCACAGCGAGGACGCCGCGATACCCGAGGGCGCTCGCCGGTTCCACGCCGGGCTGGCCGGTCCGAAGGACTTCTTCTGGACGCAGGGCACCCAGTTCGACTTCTACGATCAGGAACCCCAGGTGACGGTCGCCGTCGACACGGTGGCGGCGCACTTCGGCCGGACGCTGTGACCTGCCTCCGGGCGGCGCCGCCCCATTTCTGAGCCGGCCGGGCCGGCGTGGCCCTACTGCTCGTCGAGGACGACTCGGAACCCACCGCATCCCGGTCAGGCCCGAGTGGTCGAGTGTCTCGCAGTTGCCGGGCGCACGGGCGTCGGTCGGATGCGGTCCGAGCCAAGTGTGGGCGGGATAGATTCGAATGGTCAACTGTTTGAGCGATCAGATGGTAGGCACGAATACCCCTGAACGAGCCCCGAACCGCCGCAGACCGGTTCGGGGCTTATTCGGATTCCGAAGCCCTTGCGGCTACCAGATCCAAGCCTATTTCGCCGCTGGATGAAACCGCCGCATACGCGCCGTGCGCTATCTGACCGAACTGGCGTCTTCCCAGACCGCACGGACGGCATCGGGATCGAGGATCAGCCCCCGTTCGGTGGCCGCTGTTGAGTGCATTACTCGATGGCTGCGCTATTCGTCGGGCTTTGACGTGCCGGGGTTCCGGAACGTGGTGATCGGCGCGTGGCAATTCTGTTGTGGTGCGGGCAGCCTGGACCAGCGGTGGAAATTGTGTTGCCGAGGGTGATGGTCGAGGTCGAGGATGACGTGGTGGGTGACGTTCCCTTCGATGGTCGCGCTGGGATCGACACCGTGCTGGTCGAGTGCCTGATCAGGACGCAGTTTCCGCAGTGGGGTGGTCTGCCGGTGTCGCCGGTGCCGGTGGACGGCTGGGACAACCGCACCTACCGATTGGACTCGGACATGTCGGTGCGGCTGCCGACCGCGGCAGCCTATGCGCCGGCGGTGGAGAAAGAGAGTGTCTGGTTGCCTCGACTGGCGCCGGTGCTGCCGATCGCGATTCCCACGGTGCTCGCCGTCGGGACTCCCGGGTGTGGATACGCGTTCTCGTGGTCGGTGCGTGACTGGCTGCCTGGCCACACCGCCGACAGGGCCGCCATCGCAGACATGACCGGATTCGCGATCGATGTCGCTGAGTTCATTCGTGCGCTGCAGCGATGCGATGTCAGCGGTGCCCCGTCGGCCGGCGCGCACAGCTTCTTCCGCGGTAGCCACCCAGCGCATTACGACGAGCAGACTCGACGTTGCCTGTGGACGTTGAGTGGACGCGTTGATGTTCGACGAGCTACCGAGATCTGGGATTCCGCTCTAGCGACGAAGTGGAACGAGACCCCGGTGTGGTTCCACGGTGACATCGCTGCTGGCAACCTCCTGATCTCCGGTGGGAAATTGACGGCGGTCATCGACTTCGGGACATGCGGTGTCGGCGACCCCGCATGCGATCTGGTCCTGGCCTGGACGATGCTGTCGGCGGACAGTCGCGCGACGTTCCGCCGGGTGCTCGGCCACGACGACGACACATGGGCGCGGGCGCGAGGCTGGGCCCTGTGGAAGGCCTTGCTCACTCTGACCGAGGCCGCCGACGACCCCGAGCGGGAGAGATCCAGTTCGCGGATCCTCGAGGAGATCCTGGCCGACGATCAGTAGCGGGCACCTGTAGATGTTGCGTCGCTGTCTTGCGGTTGCGTGGTTCCCTGTGGAAGTACAGCTTCCATCCGTTCTCCCGCAGGATCCAGATCGAGCTGCGTGCGGCTGTTCTTTCTGGACTGCGTGTTCTGTAGGGCAACAAGATCACGTTCGGTGCCAGGCGGGCCGCTACGAGGTTGTCGATCGTTGGGGGCACGGAGGTGTCTTGGCTCACTCCCGGGGCGAGGAGCACGGCGGGTAGCGCCGGTACCGAAGATCATCCGGAGTCCTGCGTCCGGTCGCCGATCGAAATGTCGCAGACGAGTCCGTTTCCGACCGCTCGCGTGGCGGCGAGGAGCCTGGATCCCCAGTCCTTCATAAGGTCGGTCGCTTCGGGTGGTCCGTGCACGATGAACGGTGCGCCGATCGAGACGAGGCAGAAGGCCGCCCAGTCCAGGGATTCGGCGGCGATATGGACCTCGCACGATCCGGGGTCGATGGCGGCGACGGTGCCGTAGTGGACGATTTCGGCTCTGACGCGTTCGGCGGAAGCCTGGATGGTGGCGTGCACCCGGTACCTCGACGGCATCGACCCGATCCGGTCGCGGACATACTCCACCGGATCGCCGCCGGGCAGGCGGCGGGGTGCGAATCGTGCGCCGGTGCGGCGTGGTTGCGCGATCCGGTCGATTCGGAAAGTGCGCCAGTCGGTGCGATCGAGATCCCAGGCCACCAGGTAGAGGCGGCTTTCGACATTGACGATCTGATGCGGTTGGACGGTGCGATGCGAAGTGGCCGCGTCGCTACCGCGGTAGGAGAACGAGACGGTATCGGCGTCCCGGCAGGCGAGCGCGAGTGTGGTCAACGCGGTGACATCGTCGATCCCGGCTCGGTGGTATCCATCACCGGCGGGGGTCGCGACGGTCCGCAGACTGTCGATCCGGCGACGGATACGAGTGGGAAGGACCTGGACGATCTTGGCCATAGCGCTCATCGCGGCTTCCGCGGAGGCGGGATGGACTCCGGTGGCGATCTCCTTCAGCCCCAGCACCGTCGCAGCGGCCTCCTCCTCACCCAGGACCAGTGGCGGCAGGCAGGCACCCGCACTGAGCTGGTAGCCACCGCCGGTTCCGCGCGTCGTGACGATCGGATAGCCGATCTCCTGGAGACCGAGCACATCACGCCGGACGGTCCGCTCACTGACATTGAGCCGGCGCGCGAGGTCGGCACCGGACCAGTGGCGACGGCTCTGCAGCAGACCGAGAAGCGCGAGGGTGCGAGTGCTGGTGGACACACCCCGAGGCTAGGCGCACTTGTGGCCATATCCTGTCCGCAACTGCGGCGAATCTGGGGGCACCAACCGAAAGGAGACAGTATGTCCACCACTCCCGCAGTTCCTCCGGCGCCCGCCGGATCCGCGACGGTCGACCCCTTCATCTGGACCGATGACGCGGCAGGTCTGATCGGCTTCCTGGTCGAGGTGTTCGGGGCGATCGAGGTCCCCGAGGCTCGGACCGCCGATACCGACGGCCTGATTCTGCATTCCGAACTGCGAATAGGCGATTCGACGCTCACGATCGCCGACCGCAAACCGGACTGGCCGTATATGCCGTCCTTCGTCCGCGTCTACGTCGACGATCCGGCCGCCACACTGAAACGAGCCGCCGCGCGTGGTGCGCGGATCGTGACCGAGCCGACGGATTTCTGGGGCGACGTACTCTCCCGCTTCGCCGACCCGTTCGGCCACCTGTGGTGGGTGTACAAGCACAATCCGGGTAACGCGTCCTGGGACGAAACCTCGACGGACGGCTCCGGTGAAGACAGTTGGGGGCAGGCGGATTCCACCGAGGACGGCGCGGGTGAGCAGTCCTGGGAGTCGTTCGCGACACCGGAGTTGACCGCCGTTCACTCCTCGCTCATGGAAGCGATGTCGTCGCTGCAGGATCCGCGTACCCGCTGACCCGCCGGGGATGCCCTGCGGCCCGCACTCGGACCGCAGGGCATCGGCCTCCGTACCTCCGGGAGAGATCATTCGATGCTCCCCGTTCGGCTTGTGGCCGTATATCGTCCGGAACCAGAGTTTGGATCGTCCTGTACCCCATCGAGAGGCAGGACGTGATCAACACCCGAAATTTGACCAGGACCTTCTACGGGCCCGGCGAATCAGCAGTCCGCGCGGTCGACGGCATCGATCTGACCGTCGCGCGGGAAGAAGTACTGGCTATCCTCGGTCCCAACGGGGCCGGTAAGACGACCTTGATGCGGATGCTCACGACGCTGCTGCCGCCCACCGGCGGATCCGCGGAGATCGGGGGCCACGACGTACAGCGCGAACCGGCCCAGGTGCGCCGGGTGATCGGATACGTCGGTCAGGGCAACAGCGCGGGACATACACAGCGCGCGATGGACGAGGTGGTGACCCAGGCCCGGATCCACGGACTGGACCGGAAATCGGCGCGGATCCGGGCGGGCGAGCTGTTCACCGCCCTGGGTCTCGACGGCCTCGGAAAACGGAAGTCCCAGGCCATGTCCGGCGGGCAGCGTCGCCGCCTGGATCTGGCGATGGGGTTGGTCCACCGGCCCGCGCTGTTGTTCCTCGACGAACCGACGACCGGCCTGGACCCGCACAACCGGGCCAACCTGTGGGACCACATCGCCCGCCTCCGGGCGGAATCGGGGATGACGATCGTGGTCACCACCCACTACCTCGACGAGGCCGACCAGATCGCCGACCGCGTGGTGATCGTGGATCACGGGCGCATCATCGCCGACGGTTCACCCGAGGCGCTGAAGAGCGAGCACGCGGGCGACAAGGTCACGCTCGAGGCGGGCGACCCGGCCCGGGCCGGCGAGCTGGCCACACTGGCGCGCCGGACCGAGTGCGTGAACCGGGTGACCCATACCGGCACTACCGTCGTCGCCTACGCAGCGAACGGCCCGAAAGCCGTACCGGCACTGGTCACCGCGGCTCATTCGCGCGGCATCGAGGTCGTTTCCGCCGCTACCAGGGTGCCCACCCTCGACGACGTCTTCCTCGAGCTCACCGGACGCAGTCTGCGCGACACCGGCACGGCCGAGCGCGGCAACCACGATCCGGAGGAGACCCGATGACCACCACTGAACCGCGTCGCAATATCGTCGCCGACACCCTGCTCGTCACCGTCCGAGAGCTACGCCCCGTGCTCGGCGATCCGTTCTCGGTAGTCTTCGGCCTGGTCCAACCCCTGTTCTTTCTCTTGCTGTTCGGACCACTACTGACTCGCGACGGGGAGTCGCCCTGGGCTTGGTTCGTTCCCGGAATCCTGGTCATGACCTCGTTGTTCGGTACCGCCGGCACCGGCTCCAACCTCCAGTTCGACCTCCAGAACGGCACCCACGAGCGCCTGCTCGTCACGCCACTGTCCCGGTCGGCCCTCTTCCTGGGCCGCGCGGTCAAGGAATTCCTCCCCCTGATCGCGCAGGCGACCCTGATCATCCTGGTGACCATCCCCTTGGGTCTGCGTCCGGATCCGCTCGGCGCGGTGCAGGGTCTGCTGCTGCTGGGTGTCCTCGGCCTGGGCATCGGCTCGCTCAGTTACGCACTGGCCATCGTCGTCCGGGAACAGGAGTGGGTTTTCTGGACCGTGCACCAGACGTTGTTGTTTCCCTCGATGATCCTGTCCGGCATGCTGCTGCCCCTCGAACAAGCCCCGGGATGGATGCACGCGCTCTCGGCGGTGAACCCACTGACCCACGTCGTGAACGCCGAACGCGAGCTGTTCGCCGGCCACCTCACCTCGGCCGACGTCGGCTGCGGCTGGCTGGCCGCGATCCTCACCGCGGCCATCGGTATCGCAGTGGGTCTGCGCGCACTGACCAAGAGCACCAGCTGACCAGGATAGGACCACCATGGAAATCCTCGTCTGCGGCGCCACCGGACATGTGGGCCGCCACCTCGTCGACGAGCTCCTCACCGATGGCCACCAGGTCCGGGCACTGACCCGCACCCCGCATTCCGCGGACCTGCCACCGGCCGCGCGGCGCGTGCAGGGCGACCTGACCGACGCCTCGACCCTGCACGACGCGTTCACCGGGGTCGACGCCGTCCACCTCATCACCTTCGGCGGAGACGACGGCGCGGATCTCGCCACCGGCCCCGATATCGTCGACCTCGCCCGGCGATGCGGAATCGGCCGCGCCACCGTCCTGGGCGGCTGGTCCCGGACAAGCGTCGAAGACGCGCTGTCGGGCAGCGGTATCGCCTGGACCCGCCTCGAACCCGTCGAGATCATGCTCAACACCCTCGACTGGCTCGACGAAATCCGCGAACACCGCACCGTCTCGGCTTTCGCCCAATGGCCCAGTGCCATGGTCCACGAAGCGGATATCGCGTCGGTCGCCCGCTGCGCGCTGACCCGAGACGGCCACGGCGGCAAAACCTACCGTCTCACCGGCCCCGAGGCACTGACCCCTGCACAACGCACCCGGATACTCGCCGACGCGATCGGAGTGCCGCTCACCCACCGGCAACTCACCGAAGCCCAGGAACGTGACCGTCTGGCCGGCCACGGGTTCGGCGACGACTACGTCGAATTCGGTCTCCGCTTGGCGGCCCACCCGCCCGACGCCGCGGACAAGGTCCTCGACACCGTAGCGACAGTGACCGGCCGATCGACCCGCACATTCGCACAATGGGCCACCGAGCACGCTCGCTTGTTCACCTAGCCAGGACATTCCGGGACCGGCGCCCGCCGCATGGCGCTGCCGGTCCCGGCCAGTTCGCCTGCACCGAGCACATGGCAGGTCAGTGAAGATGACCTGGCAGTCGTGAGTGGCCGCATACCCGAGGTCATCGGGTGGCAGGACAAGTCAGCCACCTCACCGCCGTGGCCTAGGCCGGCCTCACCCGACCCGCGCCGGTGGTCGGCCACGGAGAAGTTCCTGGCGAAGGCCGCGGCTATCCGGGCGGGAGCCGATCGGGGCTGTAAATCCTGATCCAGAGTCTCCATAGTCCCGAGTTATCGCCGATGTTGTTGTCGTTCATGGTCAGCGCGAGCGTCACCGCGCGCGCACCCTCCCATTGCACACAACCACCCTGAGCGCCGACCCAGTGATAGCCCGACTGTCCCTCCCACGTGCCGATCAATCCGTACTTGGGCAGATACGGGGCCGGCCAGTCCTGCGGCGCGGGGTTCTCCACTCCAGCGCCGTCGGGCCCGTAGCTGCCATCCCACGGCCACGAGCCGACCTTGATGGTCGGCCAGGTTTCGCCACTGTCGCCGGGCCTGGGCCCGTAGCCGGGCACGGGCGCCAGCGACCACGTTATATTCTGCGGGTCGACCCGGTAGGACTCGCCAGGAAACAGGGTCACGCGTACGGGTTCGAATCCGGAGTCGGCTCCGAAGTCTCGGGTGACCTCGCGTTCGGCGAGGTTCTTTTCCTTGCACCGCTCGAGCGCGTAGGCCGGGTCGTAGCCGCGGCGCTCGTAGTAGGCCGGGCATTGATCTCCAATACTCGTGCCGATCACCGGGCAGGGGGGTTTCGCCTCTGTGAAGGTGACCACGGTGACAACGAACCCTTCGGAGTTGTCGAACGGTTCGCTGTCGTTCACAGTAAGGTGGAAATCCTGTCGCACGCCGGTCGAATTCGCGTAGCAGGTCGGACCGATACCCATCAGCCGGAGATCGCCCTGCACCCCGCCGACGAGGCCGTAGCGCGAAACGCCCGGGGCGGGGAACTCCGCGCCCGCGGCCACACCGTCACCGTTCGGGCCGTAGCCCGAATCCCATGGCCATCGGGAGGTTTTGACCTTAGAGGTCGGCAATGCAGCGATTCGGATCGCCTCGCCGGGGCCCAGTGACGTGATGACGTTGTTCCACGAGTCGGTGCCGGTGACGACGCGGGTTTGGTCGGTGGTCCAGTAGTCGGGTTCGGGATATTGCTGGCAACGCTCCAGATGCGTGGCAGCCGAAGGGCCCGCGGGCGCGGCGGTCGCCGAAGGCGAAGCCGACGCCGCCGCCGCAATCAGCAACAGCATCACCGCGCACACTCGAGCACGTACCAGTGGTCGGCGTGTTGGTGTCCGGCAGTCAATTGCCTTATGCGAGAGCATTGCCACGAATTCCTTTGCCATGGACAACGTCTCCTCCACCATCCGTGTTCCGCTCCGAATGGTAGAGACACCACCTTCGAGGCGGCGTGAAAGCGCAAAACATACCGGCGACGCGCGAGCATTCGCGCACAGCGCAACAGAGGGGGTATCGGGCATGACGAGCCACCTTCCGGAAACGACTGATCTCCCACCAAGTCCTGGCCATTGACAACCGGCAGAGGTGATCGTTGAAATAGTCCAACGATGATCGAACCCGACCCCCAACTCGAAGAGAAACTCAACGCCGCTCACAGCCTTTATCCGATCGGCGACCATGTGACCGGAGTGGTCACGCTGGTCCCGCGACCCGGCGTCGTCGGTCTGTTCGTCGACTTGGGCCATCCACCCACCGGGTTCGTCGACATCCTGAATCTGCCGTTTTCCGCCGACCAATGGCCGGCTGTCGGCACTGTGACCGAGTTCGAGGTCCTTCAGCACACACGCGGCCAGGTTCGCCTCTGGCCTCTCGATCCCGCCTTCCGATCGAGCTCAACCAGGTTTCCCGTCATGAGCAAGGCCGAATGGTTCGCCGCCAAGAACCGCCACCCCGTCGGCTCCACAGTCACCGCCGAGATCACCGACGTCTTCCCCAGCAACCGCGAATACTCCGTCGCATTCGATGGCCTCTGGTCCGTCCTGTGCTGGTCCGGCACGCCACCCGTCGTCGGCACCACCGCACAGTTCACCGTCGACCGACATCTCGACGCGACCCGAAGAATTCGGCTGCGCAGCGCCTGACAAACCCAGCACCTCGTCATGGCTTGTGCCAGTCATGGTGCAGAGAAGCATCACGGAATCGGGCGCGGCGACGAAGAACTCCTCCAACCGCGGATACGCCATCACATGCTCGGCCAACCACACGCGGGTGTGATCACCATCCAGCTCACACGGGACGCGCAACGCTGCGGCGATACGGTGAGGATATCCCCGGTTTCGGCGCGGCTGCCGTGGGCCACGGGGTCGACTGACCGCCAGGCACGCGCGGGTGCGGTGTAGCAGCGGCGGACCCGGTACAGCGCCCACCGGAAGTGAGCGCGACGGTGCAGCTGTTGATCAGGCGGGATCGTGGATTTAGGTGAGAACCAGGCCAGGTGTCACCGGCAAGCCGTTGACCAGCGCGTTTCCGGGCGGCCGGGCGGAGGGATCGACACCCCGCCCGGACCGCATAGGAGTTCTACCAGCTTCCGGCCGGCGAATCGGGGATTTCCGGGTGTCTCACTAGAATGGGGCGACCGTATTCATCCGCTTTCGGGAGCCAGCCGTGACCATCCAGCCCGTTCGCCTGTTCGGCGATCCCATTCTGCGTGCCCGCGCCGCGGAGGTCACCGCGTTCGACCGCGATCTGCGGCAGCTGGTGACCGACCTGACCGAGACCATGCACGACGACGGCGGGGTCGGGATGGCCGCGCCGCAGATCGGGGTCGGGCTGCGCGTGTTCGTCTACGACACCGGCGACGCTTCGGGGCATCTGGTGAACCCGCAGTGGGAGGTTGTCGGCGACGAAGAGCAGGTCGGACCGGAAGGCTGCCTGTCGATCCCCGGCGTGCGCTACGACACGCGCCGGGCCTTGCGTGTGCGAGCGTCCGGTGTGGACGTCGACGGCGCGCCCGTCGCTTTCGAGGCGGAAGGCCTGCTCGCGCGGTGCGTGCAGCACGAGACCGATCATCTCGACGGGGTGCTGTTCATCGACCGTCTCGACCCGGCCCAGCGCAAGGAGGCGATGCGGGTGATCCGCGAATCCGATTGGTTCACAGCGGGATTGACGGTGCGTCCCGCGCGCTCGATGAGCGGCTCGGGCCGGCCCAACCCGTTCGGGGCCGGCCGCTGATGCGCGTCGTCTTCGCGGGCACCCCGGAACCGGCGGTTCCGTCGCTGCGGCGTCTACTGGAATCAGCGCGTCACGAGGTGATCGCCGTGGTGACGCGGCCGGACGCGGTCGCAGGGCGCGGCCGGAAAGTGACCAGGTCGCCGGTCGGTCAGCTGGCCGACGAACACGGCATCCCGGTGCTCACTCCGCGGCGTCCGTCGGAGCCGGAATTCCTGGCGCAGCTCACCGACTTGGCGCCGGACTGTTGCCCCGTCGTCGCCTACGGCGCGCTGCTGCCCGAGCCGGTGCTCGACATCCCGCGCTTCGGCTGGATCAACCTGCATTTCTCGCTGCTACCCGCCTGGCGGGGCGCGGCGCCGGTACAGGCGGCGATCGACGCGGGTGACGAGATCACCGGCGCCTCCACCTTTCAGATCGAGGCCGGGTTGGACACCGGTCCGGTCTTCGGCATGGTGACCGAGAAGATCACCGTCACCGATACCGCGGGCACCCTGCTGCAGCGATTGGCCGACAGCGGCTCCCGCCTGCTGGAAGCGACGCTCGACGGAGTGGAGGACGGGACCTTGCAGCCCGTCCCGCAGTCCACCGACGGCGTCTCGTACGCGCCCAAGGTCGGTGTCGAAGCCGGGCATGTGCGCTGGGACCAACCCGCCCTGGCCATCAGCAGGCGGATTCGCGCGGTCACTCCGGCTCCCGGCGCCTGGACCGAGGTGGGCGGCACGCGGCTGAAGCTGGGACCGGTCGAGCTGGTCGAGGAGGAGTTGCCGGAACGCGTCATCGAGGTGCGCAAGTCCGGCGTGTTCGTCGGCACCGCCACCACCGCGGTGCGGCTGGATCAGGTGCAGCCGCAGGGCAAGCGCATGATGGCCGCGCTCGACTGGGCGCGCGGCGCCCGCCTGCAGCCCGGCGCGGTGGTCGAATGACGCCGCGCGGCAATCGGCCCGGTGACGACAACGCCCGCGACCGGCGGCGCGACGACCGTGAGTCCGCGCCGAACCGTTCCGGCGAGGCCGGTCGGCCTCGTGCGCAGGGTGGCCCGCGGCAGGACCGCACCGGCGCGGGACGGTCACGAGCGGCCGATCCGCGGGCAGGCAGCGGGCGAGCCGAGGCGCGCGGTCGCGACGAACGGCGGGGCGCCGCGGGACAACGCGCGGCGACGGGCCGGTCGGATCGTTCCACCGCCGGGCGTCCGTCCTCGGGGTCCAGAGCCGCCGCAGGCAGGCGACCGCAGCGTAAAGAGCCCACCGATCCGCCGCGGTCGGCCGCGAGGGATGTGCTGCGAGCGGTTCGGGAGCGCGACGCCTACGCCAACCTCGTTCTGCCCGCGCTGCTGCGGGACCTGGGGTTGTCGGGCCGGGACGCGGCGTTGGCAACCGAACTCGCCTACGGCGCGTGCCGGTCGCTGGGCCTGCTCGACGCGGTGATCGCCGAGGGGGCGGGCCGGCCGATCGAGGAGATCGACGGACCGCTGCTGGACGTGCTCCGGCTCGGCGTCTACCAGCTGCTGCGCACCAGGATCGGTGCGCACGCCGCGGTGGACACCTCGGTGGCATTGGCGCGCTCCGAATTCGGCGCGGGCAAGGCGGGATTCGTCAACGCCGTGCTCCGGCGGGCGGGGGAGAAGACCCCTGAACAGTGGGTGGAGGCGCTCGCGCCCGCCGATCCGGTCGGCCGGCTGGCGTTCGAGTACGCGCACCCGGTCTGGATCGCGCAGGCGTTCGCCGACGCGCTGGGAGCGCGAGCGGGGGAGTTGCGCGAGGTGCTCGCCGCCGACGACGCTCGGCCACTGGTGCATCTCGTGGCCCGCCCGGGCGACATCACCGCGGAGGAACTCGCGCTGGTGACCGGCGGCGAGGAGGGCCGCTGGTCGCCGTACGCGGTCTACCTGGACGGCGGTGACCCGGGCAAGCTCGAGCCGGTGCGCGAGGGCATGGCGGCCGTACAGGACGAAGGCAGCCAGCTGGTGGCGCTGGCGCTGACCAGGGCCGAACTCCACGGACCGGACACCGGTCGCTGGCTGGACCTGTGTGCCGGACCGGGCGGCAAGGCCGCGCTGCTGGGGGCGATCGCCGCGATCGATGGCTTCCGGGTGGACGCGGTCGAGCCCGCCGCGCACCGTGCCGAACTGGTGCGCAAGGCCGTGCGCGACCTGCCGGTGGACATCCACGTCGCCGACGGCCGCGCCAGCGGACTGACCCCGGGCTATGACCGCATCCTGGTGGACGCCCCGTGCACCGGGCTCGGCGCGCTGCGCCGCAGGCCGGAGGCGCGCTGGCGGCGCACCCCCGCGGACGTCCGCGAACTGGTCGTCCTGCAGCGCGAATTACTCTCCGCCGCATGGGATTTGCTGCGCCCGGGTGGCGTCGTGGTGTACTCGACGTGCTCGCCGCATCTGCCGGAGACGGTGTCGATCGTCGCCGACGCGGTGCGCCGCCTCGGCGCCGAGCAACTCGACACCCGCGAACTGCTTCCCGGCGTCACCGATGTCGGGGACGGACCGGGGGCGCAGCTGTGGCCACACCGGCACGGCACCGACGCCATGTTCCTGGCCGCGTTGCGCAAGCCGCGCTGAGCGGCATGCCATTCGTTCGCGCCGGACGCGCGGAACCTGGCCGCGCACTCGGACCATGACGATGACCGGGCGGCACGTGGTGGTCATGGCTGCCGAACCCCCCGGAGGTGGAGGAGGCTATCTCATTCCCGGCTGGACTGTTCCCGCAGACGGGCAAGGGTCTTCGCCAGGATGCGCGACACGTGCATCTGGGAGATGCCCATCTGCTGCGCGATCTGGGTCTGGGTCATCGATTCGAAGAACCGCATCGTCAGGATGCGCCGTTCCCGCTCGGGCAGCCCGGCCAGCAGCGGCCGGATCGCGACGTACTCCTCGACCCGGTCGAACTGGGACTCCTCCTCGCCGAGGGTGTCCAGCAGCGAGGCGTCGGTGTCACGGCCGAGGGTGGCCGCGTCGATCGAGCTCGGCTGGTAGGCGTTGCCCGCGATGACCGCCTGGGTCACTTCGTCCGGATCGACGTCCAGCTCCGCGGCGATCTCCTTCGCCGTCGGTGAGCGGCCGAGGGTCTGGGAGAGACTGTCGATCGCCGCGCCGATGCGTAGGTGAGTCTCCTTGACCCGTCTCGGCACTCGCATCGCCCAGGTGTTGTCGCGGAAATACCGGCGGACCTCGCCCATGATGGTCGGCACCGCGAAAGACAGGAAATTCGAGCCGCGCTCCACGTCGAAACGATCCACCGCGTGCACCAAGCCGACCCGCGCCACCTGGGTCAGATCATCGAACGGCTCACCGCGCCCGCTGAACTTGCGGGCGATGTGGTCGGCGAGCGGAATGCAGCGGCTGATCAGCTCCGCGCGGAGCGCGGCGTGCCGCGCCGTCCCCTTCTCGCTGGCCGCGAGCTGCTCGAAGAGCAATCCGACGTCGTCGTAGCCGGGGACCGTTCCCGCCGCTTCCAGGGTTTCCTCGGCGTCGACGGCGTCGACGGCGTTCTCGGTGGTCAGCGTGTCTGCGTCCTCGTCGCGCTGTGCATCGAACACGGTTTCTTCGTCCGCCACTACGCCTTCCCCCGGACCCGACGGAACTCGACCGTTGTCGGATATCCGGAGATCGCCGCGTCGTACGAATCCTGGGTAGCATCCACCGCGTCGGTGAGGGTGCGCAGCACATGCCAGCCGAAGCTGCGCTGGTCGGGCAGTCCCGGCTTCTCCGCGATGCCCTCCACCCGGACGAGCAACTCGGTGTCACCGACGGTGAACCGGCAGTTCAGGCTCGTTTCCGGGGCGGCGACCGCGATCAGCGTCGAGCAGACCTCGTCGACGGCCAGCCGGATGTCGGCCACCTCGTCCAGCGTGAATTCGCTGAGTAGGACGAGGGTTTCGGCGAGCCCACGCACGATGGGCAGTTGTGTCACCGACGCCGCCACCCGAATCTCCACCGGGGTGCTGTAGAGCCCCTGTTCCGCCGAAATATTGATCACCCTATGCAGGCTACCCACTCCCGCGCTGGGCAACCCCGGCGACCGTTAGACTCCGGCGTTGTGTCCAACCCGACTTACCCGCGTCCGGCCGTTCCGATGATCGCCCCGTCCATTCTGTCCGCCGACTTCGCGCATCTCGCGGACGAAGCGAAGGCCGTCGCAGGCGCCGACTGGCTGCACGTGGATGTGATGGACGCGCACTTCGTGCCGAATCTCACCCTCGGCCTTCCGGTGGTCGAGAGCCTGCTGAGGGCGACCGAGATCCCACTGGACTGCCACCTGATGATCGAGGATCCGGGCCGCTGGGCGCCGCCGTACGCCGAGGCGGGCGCGCACAATGTGACCTTCCACGCCGAGGCGACCGACGATCCGATCGCGGTGGCGCGCGACATCCGCGCCGCGGGCGCCAAGGCGGGGCTCTCGGTGAAGCCCGGCACACCGATCGAGCCGTACCTGGAGATCCTGCGCGATTTCGACACCCTGCTGGTGATGAGCGTGGAACCGGGCTTCGGCGGGCAGTCGTTCATCCCGGAGGTGTTGCAGAAGGCGCGCATCGTGCGGAACCTGGTCGACTCCGGTGAGCTGCGGCTGCTGGTGGAGATCGATGGCGGCATCAACGCCGACACCATCGAGGCGGCCGCGGAGGCGGGAGTGGACTGCTTCGTCGCCGGTTCCGCGGTGTACAGCACCGCCGACCCCGGGGCCACCGTGCAGAAGTTGCGCGATCAGGCGGCCTCGGCGTGGGCGCGCTGATCGGGTCTATCCGGCCCGGGTCCGCCGTGCGGCGACCGCGCGGATCGTCTCGATCATCGCGCTGATCGACGGGCGGCGCGGCCCGGCCTCGGGCGACCGGATCCACACGCGGTAGCCGGTGCGCTCGTCCTCCGGTGAGGGCAGCACCACCTGGCTGCCCGCGCAGGCCACCGCCGCGTACAGGCGGAACAGTTCGGCCGAGACCGCCGGGCTGATCGCGTCGGGCCCGGCGGGTCCGGTGAGGAAGGTCCAGTGCCTGGCCCGCGGATGGTCGACGACCGGGCCTGCGATTCCGTCCTCGACGAGTTGTCGCAGTACCTGCTCGCCGAGTTCGGCGGGCATGGTGACGGCACCGTAGTCGACGCCGATGTGCAGGAGAATGCGATGCGAGCCGGGATCCATCGATGCGGGCAACTGGAATTCGCGCCGATACCGTGAGCAGCGAACTTCAGGCGTCGAATCGAGAAATGTGGTCACACCGCGCCCCTGGCTGTGTCCGACCCAATTTGTTCCACTGTGTTCTCCGGCTTTCTCGAGGAGTGGACATCGTGCGACAGGCTTCCCGGTCGTCCGCCGTATGACCTGGTAGAGCACCCCATCGAACTGTATGGGCGGAACAGTTGAACGCGAGAAGTCGGCCGCGTAACGATATCGCTTCCGCTCTCGTCGGAGCGCGAAATCTGCGTTATAAGCGTGTTTCTTTCGGGTATCGAGCAAGAATCGGCAAACTTCCCCTGGGGTAAATAAATGCGCGCGGTATGCCTGTTACCGCCGAATAATCATCGGATCCCGTGCTCCGCGGTGTTTCGCGGCCTATGTGGGCATATTTCGTTCCATATTCGATGGGACCGGCCGGTTCCGCGCGCCTCGGCCCGCCCGCCGGTCTGCTTACGGTGCGATCGGCGGTGCGCCGTTCCGCTCCGGAGCGCCGCTGTCTCCGGCCGCCCCCGCGTCATTAGGCTGAGTGGGCGCGGGAATATCGGCCGGCCCCCGCGCTGTTCCGCAACCGGACGACAACGACGCGACAGGGAGTCAGGGCACATGTTCACAGGCATCGTCGAGGAACTCGGCGAGATCGTCGCCAGCGAGCAGCTGACCGACGCCGCGCGGCTGACGATCAAGGGCAAGCTGGTGACCTCCGATGCCGGGCACGGTGATTCGATCGCGGTGAACGGGGTGTGCCTGACCGTCGTGGAGGTGACCGGCGGCGACTCGTTCACCGTCGACGTCATGGCCGAGACGCTCAACCGGTCGAGCATCGGCAAACTGGACGTCGGTGCCAAGGTGAATCTCGAGCGCGCCGCGGCGTTGAACAGCAGGCTCGGTGGGCATCTGGTCCAAGGCCATGTCGACGGCACCGGCACCGTGCTCTCGCGCACTCCCTCGGAGAACTGGGACGTGGTGCGGATCTCGCTGCCCGAGAACATCGCCCGCTACGTCGTGCAGAAAGGTTCGATCACCGTCGACGGCATCTCGCTCACCGTCTCCGGGCTCGGCGTCTCCGACGACCCCGCCGAAACCGGCAGCCGGGATTGGTTCGAGGTCTCCCTCATCCCCACCACCCTCTCGCTGACCAACCTGGGCTTCGCCACCGTCGGCACCACCGTGAACTTGGAGGTCGACGTGATCGCCAAGTACGTCGAACGCCTCCAGCAGCGCGGCTGACCGTGACCGCCCCGCTCGTCCCCGCCCATGCCGGACGAGGGCGCGCGGCGGCGAGCGCGCTCCTCCGGCGTCGGCTGCCGGGAAGCGCCGTGCGCGCGGGAGCGGTGATCACTGTCCGGCGCGGTCGCGCCTGCTTCATCCCCGTCGCCGCGGGCACCGAGACCGAGCGGGCATGGTCCGCGCCTCACCCCGCCTCCGAACGAGTCCGACGTCCGCGCTCCGATAGCCGCGAAAGGCCCCCAGTTCTCGGTGCGCACGGACACAAGGGAGACGCGGATCGGCTCACACTCGAGAAGCCCGAACCCCCGTCCCGTCGTAATAGCCTCCGCCGCTCGCCGCCCCACGAAGCGCCGGAATGCGGCGAACATGCGGGTTCGATGAAAGCGACTTTGCGGAACGAGATGAATCTCCCTCCGGTTTCCGCGCGAAGCAAGTCGGCCCAGCTCGCGGCCGAGGAGCCGTCGTACTGCCTACTCACTACCGTCGGCCCGCGCCGGCCCTCCGCCCACGAAGCGCCGGAATGCGGCGAACCTGCGGGTCCGGTGATAACGGCATCGAGTAACCGGCTCAACCACACTCCGGCTTTCGAGCGAAGCGAGACCGAGCATGCGCCGTTCGCGGCCCGGCTCGCGTTTGCGCGACCGCCGCGTCCGCGACGAAGTCGCCAGCGGCGGTCGCGCGAACGCGAGCCACAAAGGGGCCGCGAACACGCCGCGACGCAGTCGCGGCAGATCAAGCACAGTACTGTGGTGGGGCACCTATTTCGAGATGGAGCACAACAGACGTGACCAGGTTCGACAGCATCGAGCGCGCAGTCGCCGATATCGCCGCCGGTAAGGCGGTCGTCGTCGTCGACGACGAGGACCGCGAGAACGAGGGCGACCTCATCTTCGCGGCGGAGAAGGCCACCCCCGAGCTGGTCGCCTTCATGATCCGCTACACCTCCGGTTACATCTGTGTGCCGCTCACGGGTGACGATTGCGATCGGCTGGGCCTGCCGCCGATGTACGCGATGAACCAGGACAAGCACGGCACCGCCTACACCGTCTCGGTGGACGCGCGCGAGGGCGTCACGACCGGTATCTCCGGCGCCGACCGCGCCACCACGATGCGGCTGCTGGCCGACGCCGACGCCAAGGCCGACGATTTCACCCGCCCCGGCCACGTGGTGCCGTTGCGCGCCAAGGACGGTGGCGTGCTGCGCAGGCCCGGCCACACCGAGGCGGCCGTGGATCTGGCGCGCATGGCCGGTTTGCGTCCGGCGGGTGTGATCTGCGAGATCGTCAGTCAGAAGGACGAGGGCCACATGGCCCGCACCGAGGAGTTACGCGTCTTCGCCGACGAGCACGAGCTGGCGCTGATCTCGATCGCCGACATGATCGCGTGGCGGCGCAGGCACGAGAAGCACGTGGTGCGCGTCGCCGAGGCGCGCATCCCCACCGCGCACGGCGAGTTCATGGCCGTCGGCTATCAGAGCATCTACGACGAGGTCGAGCACGTCGCGCTGGTGCGCGGCGACATCAGCGACGGTGAGGACGTCCTGGTGCGGGTGCACTCGGAGTGCCTGACCGGCGACGTGTTCGGGTCGTTGCGCTGCGACTGCGGTCCGCAACTGGATGCCGCGTTGGAGATGGTCGCGGCCGAGGGGCGCGGCGTGGTGCTGTACATGCGCGGTCACGAAGGCCGCGGCATCGGCCTGATGCACAAGTTGCAGGCCTACCAGTTGCAGGATTCCGGCCACGATACGGTCGACGCGAATCTGGAGCTGGGGCTGCCTGCGGACGCGCGCGATTACGGCACCGGCGCGCAGATCCTGGTGGATCTGGGCCTTCGCTCGATGCGATTGCTCACCAACAACCCGGCCAAGCGGGTCGGCTTGGACGGCTATGGCCTGCGGATCACCGATCGGGTGCCGATGCCGTTGCGCGCGAACGCGGAAAACCTGCGCTACCTGCGCACCAAGCGGGACCGGATGGGGCACGACCTGATCGGCCTCGACGAACTCGATCTCGGCGAGACGGCGCACTGAACTGCGAGCAGACCGGAAAGGCGGACATCGATGAGCGGTACCGGGGTACCGACCTTCGCGCTGGCGGACGCCAAGGACCTCTCCTTGGGTATCGTCGCCTCGCGCTGGCACACCCAGATCTGCGACACCCTGGTGGCGAACGCCGAGCGGGTGGCCAAGGAGGCGGGTGTCCAGCAGATCACGGTGGTGCGCTGCGCCGGCGCGATGGAGTTGCCGGTGGTGGCTCAGGAGCTGGCCAGGTCGCACGACGCGGTGGTGGCGCTCGGTGTGGTGATCCGCGGTGACACTCCGCATTTCGAGTACGTCTGCGACGCGGTGACCGCTGGGCTCACCCGGGTTTCGCTGGACGAGGGCACGCCGGTCGCGAACGGGGTCCTCACCACCAACAACGAGCGGCAGGCCCTGGACCGGGCCGGACTGCCGGAATCCCAAGAGAACAAGGGCGAGCAGGCGGCTGCCGCGGCGCTGGACGCCGCGCTGACCCTGCGCGCCCTGCGACAGTCCGCCTGACGATGCCGGTCGTCCGTATCTTCCGCAGGAACGCGGGCTCGGCCCCGGTGGACGGCGACGGGGGCGAGTGGGAGTTCGAGGTGCGTCCCCGCCGTGCGGTGCGGACGGCCCGGATCGCGGCGGTGCTGATCGCGGCCACTTTCACCGTGGGCGGCGTCTGGCTGCGCAGCGGGTCGACCGGCGTCAACTTCCGGGTGGCCGATCAGATCGCGATGATCGGGATCGGCGTACTCGGCGCCGCCGCGGTGCTGCTGTTGACAAGGCCGCGGGTTCGCGTCGGCGCTCGCGGCGTATCGGTGCGAAACATCTTGGGGGACAACGATTTCCCCTGGGACTACATCCGCGGCGTGTCGTTCCCGGACCGGAAGGCCTGGGCGCGCCTGGAATTGGTCGACGACGACTACGTCCCGATGCTGGCGATCCGGTCGAACGACAAGGAGCACGCGGCCCGAGCCATGGCTCGGCTGCGTGAACTCGGCGCGAAGTATTCCGGGAGCAAGTGAGCTGGTGCGGCATTCAGCGCTCGCACGGGTTCGGAAGCTGGTCTAGCCTCGCCGGTATGGAGCCGGGTGCGTTCGTCCTCGCGGCGGCTTTCGCCGACGATCCGCTGATGACCTATTTCTGGCCGGGGTCGCCGCGGCGGCGCAAAGCCCTGCCGCTGTTCTGGGATTCGCGCATCGCTTCGCGCCGGAAGAACGGCCTGGTCGATCTCGCGCACGACGCGGAGGGCAATCTCGCCTGTGTGGCGCTGTGGGAACCGGCGGACGTGGTGGCGCCGACGGCGAAGCCGGTGACCTTGCTGCGAGCCTTGGGGCCGAGCGCGGCGCGCGCGCTGGCCGCCGGGCGGCGGATGGAGCGCGCACGCCCGGCCACGCCGCATCTGTACCTGGCCGCCATCGGGACGCTGCCCGGCGCGCAGGGCAGGGGATTGGCGAGCGCGTTGCTAGAGCGACGGCTGTCGGCGGCCGGGCAGGACGGCTTCCTCATCTCGAATACCCGCGGCACGGTGCCCTTCTATGAGCGATTCGGTTTCGAGCCGCAGGGTGAGCTGCCGCTCGGTCGGGGTCCGGTGGTGTATCCGATGATCCGGCGGAAGTAACCGCCCTATTCCGGCGGCCATGTCGATCCTCGTGAGCCGTGAGCCGTGAGCCGTGAGCCGCACGGGCTCGCCGGGACTCTTCCCAGCGAGCCCGGGACCGGGTCGATTCAGTGGGTGTCGCCGAGGACCGCGCCTTCGCGGCGCGGGTCCGCACCGCCGATCCAGCCGTCCGCGCTGTTGCGTTTGAGGGCGCTCAGGCCGCTGGACTGCGGTGCGACCGAGACCTGATGGCCCAGCTCCCGCAGCCGCACCACGAGCGGGTCGTGGTCGCCGTTGTCGGTGGCGTTGATCGCCGGATGCTCACCGCCGACACCGGTGGACGGGCCGTTCCCGGCGCCGAACGCGACCGCGGAGACCGCCTGCTGCGGATCCAGGCCCCAGTCGAACATGTTGACCAGCGTCTTCACCACGAATTGGATGATCACCGAGCCGCCTGGCGAGCCCGCGACATGGGTCAGCTCGCCGCGCGAGCCGTCGGGGGCCTTGCCGAAGATCAGCGTCGGGCTCATCGAGCTGCGCGGGCGCTTGCCCGGCTGCACCCGGTTGGCCATCGGCACGCCGTCGGCGCCCAGCGGATCGGCGTTGAAGTCGGTGAGCTGATTGTTCAGCACGAAGCCGTCGACCAGATGGAACGAACCGAACGCCGACTCCACGGTGGTGGTCATCGCCGCGGCGTTGCCGTACTTGTCGACCACCGAGATGTGGCTGGTGCCGTGCTCGGGCGGTTGCGGACCCACACCGAGCGGCACGGGGCCGAAGTCACCCGGCTGCGCGGTGCCCATGCTGCGGTTCGGGTCGATGAGCCCGGCGCGCTGCCGCAGATAGTCGCGATTCAGCAGGGTTTGCGCCGAATTGCCGGGCAGCGGCACGAAATCCGTGTCGGCCACGTACTTGTTGCGATCGGCGTAGGCGAGGCGTTCGGCCTCGGAGATGAGGTGTACGGCCTGCGGGTTCGG
Organism: Nocardia sp. NPDC041819; assembly: GCF_055590505.1. Taxonomy (NCBI): domain Bacteria; kingdom Bacillati; phylum Actinomycetota; class Actinomycetes; order Mycobacteriales; family Nocardiaceae; genus Nocardia; species Nocardia sp. NPDC041819. The sequence goes on from NZ_JBVJAP010000001.1 coordinate 1,026,926, forward strand.
CTTGCCGCCGTTGCGGTCGATGTTGTCCGGCCGCATGGTGGCCAGGTCGAAGTTCTCCAGGATGCCCAGGGTCGCGGCGACGGCGATGCCGCCCGACGAGGGACTGGGCATGCCGCAGATCTCGTGCTCGCGATAGCCCGTGCACAGCGCGGTGCGCTTCTTCGCCTGGTAACCGGCCAAGTCCTCGGTCGTGATCAGGCCGGGGGTGCGCCCGCCGGAGGATCGGCCCGCGGCCGCGGCGATGTCCCGGGCGATGGCGCCCGTATAGAAGGCCTGCGCGCCCTCGGTGGCGACGGCGCCGAGCGTCTTTGCCATGGCGGGGTTGGTGAGGACGGTGCCCGCGGTCTTCGGACTGCCGCCCTGCTCGAGGAAGTATGCCTTGGCGTCCTCGTCCGCGGCGAGGTCCTTGGCCGATTCCGCGATCTGCCCCGCGAGGCGGGGACTGATCGGGAAACCCTGATCGGCCAGTCCGATGGCCGGGTCGAACAGCTCGCGCCACGCGGTCTTGCCGTGGTCGCGGTGCGCCAGCTCGAGCATCCGCAGCACACCGGGGACGCCGATGGATCGGCCACTGGCCCGCGCGTTCGGTTTGGGCTCGGTGCGGTCGGTGTCGCTGATCCAGCGCAGATAGTTCTCGGTGGCCGCCGCGGGTGCCACCTCGCGCCCGTCGTAGGCGTCCACGGTCTTGGTGTTCGCGTCGTAGTAGAGCAGGAACGCGCCGCCACCGATACCGGAGGCCTGCGGTTCGACCAAACCGAGCACCGTCTGTGCCGCGATCAGCGCGTCCGCCGCGGTGCCGCCGTCGCGGAGGACCTCGCAGGCGGCTTTGGTCGACACCGGATTCGCCGTCGACACCGCGAAGGTATGCGTGCGCACCGGCGTCATGTTCGTGCGATAGCCGCTCGCTATTTCTGGGTTGGTGCTGAGATCCTTGGTGCCACCGCCCGCCGGTCCCGCCGCGGTGGCCGTCACCGGCGTGCCGTTCGGAACCGTCTCGCACACCCCGCCCGCCTGGCTTTCGCCGGACGAACACGCGGTGGCCATTCCGACGGTGAGTGCGAACGCCGCCGCGGCGGCGACCCGACTTCCTCGCTTGTGCCCCATGCCCGGACTCTAACCCCAGGCACCGGCAGCCGCGCCGGTTTCCTTCCCACGGACGAAATCGCCGTGGCCGCAGCGTGTGTCGAGGTCGTCCCGGTGCGACCGTCCCGCGCGAACCGGCGGCGCGATGCGAGCGGTCGGTAGGCTGGCCGGGTGGCGATCGAGGCGGTGCTGTTCGACTTCTCCGGGACCTTGTTCCGCCTGGAGGCCGACGAATCCTGGTACGCGGATCTGACCCGGCCGGATGGACGGGCGTTCGACGTGGACGAGAAGGCCGAGATCATGCGGCGGATGACGGCGCCGGTCGACCACATCGCGGAATTCGACGAAGAGACGCAATACGCGTGGGACCACCGTGACCTGGACCCGGCACTGCATCGCAAGGTGATGATGAAGGTGCTGCGCACGTCGGGTGTGCCCACCGACGAGAGGCCGAACGGCTGTACGCCCGGTTGCTCGACCCGTTGGAGTGGACGCCGTACCCGGACAGCGAGGCCGTCCTCGATCTGTTGGCCGCACAAGGCGTTCCGGTCGCGGTGGTGAGCAACATCCCGTTCGACATCCGTCCGTCGTTCGCCGCGCGCGGCTGGGATCGGCTGGTCGCCACGTTCACCCTCTCCTTCGAGGTCGGCGCCATGAAGCCCGCCCCGGAGATCTTCCATGTCGCGCTGCGCGATCTGGGCGTGCCCGCCGAGGCGGCGCTGATGATCGGTGACAGCGCCGAGGCCGACGGCGGCGCCGAGGCGCTGGGCAGCCGATTCGCGCTGGTGGAGGCCCTGCCCACCGGGGAGCGCCCGGACGCGCTGCTGGCCGCGCTGCGGCGGCACGGTCTCGTGGACTGACGCTCGCGGTCGGTCCGCGCCGCCACCGTCTGGTTCATTTGCCGAACTCCGAGTTGCGCGGGATGTCACCGTGTTACGGTGCGATTCCGGCGTATTCGCAGGATGTGCCGGAGGGTTCGGTACCAACGGAGGTACGGCTGTGAGCTCGGCGTTCTCCGGTGAGGAGTCGTCCGTCGGCGTGGAAACCGCCATGCCGGAGGCGGTTCGGGATGTGCGGGAAGCCGTCGCCGGGATGGCGGGATTCGGACTCGCCTATCCCGTCCTGATGAATCTGACGCGCGGTGGCGACGCGGCCGCCACGGCGTCCACCCAGTTCTGCGTGGCGTGGGCACTGGGTCTGCTCGTGCTCGGATTCGCGGAGGGCGCGCCCGCCGTGCGCAAGCTGACGATCGGGCTGGCACTCCTGCAGGCGGTCGTCGGATGCTGGGCGATCAGGGACTCGGCGACCGTTCCGCCCGTCGTCGCCATCGTCGCGGCGGCGTATTCGCTCGCCACCTCGGCTGCCGTCGTGTACCTGCTGTGCCGCCCGGAAGCCAAGGCGTGGTTCGGGGTCCCGGGGTCCGGATAGTCACGCGCGGCCGCCGTCGGCCGGGCTGTCGGTCGCGGTCGATACGCTGGATGGGTGGCAGATCCAGCGACGTACCGGCCCGCGCCGGGCACGATTCCCGTCGAACCAGGTGTCTACAAATTCCGGGACGCCCATCGGCAGGTCATCTACGTCGGCAAGGCAAAGAGCCTGCGCAGCAGACTGAACTCGTATTTCGCCGACGTCGCCGGCCTGCATCCGCGCACCAGGCAGATGGTCACCACGGCCGCGAGCGTGGAATGGACGGTCGTCTCCACCGAGGTGGAGGCGTTGCAGCTGGAATACAACTGGATCAAGGAATTCGATCCCCGCTTCAACGTCCGCTACCGCGACGACAAGTCCTACCCGGTGCTCGCGGTCACCTTGAACGAGGAGTACCCGCGGCTGTTCGTCTACCGCGGCGCGCGCCGCAAAGGGGTGCGCTACTTCGGCCCGTTCGCGCATGCCTGGGCCATCCGCGAGACGCTCGATCTGCTGCTGCGGGTGTTTCCCGCGCGCACCTGCTCCAACGGGGTCTTCCGGCGGCACCACCAGATCGGGCGTCCCTGCCTGCTCGGCTATATCGACAAGTGCTCGGCGCCGTGCGTCGGGCGGGTGAGTGCCGAGGAGCACCGCGCCATCGTCGAGGACTTCTGCGACTTCCTCGCAGGCCGTACCGATCGGTTGGTCCGCGAACTGGAGCGCCGCATGCACGACGCCGCGGAAGACCTGGATTTCGAGGCCGCCGCCCGGCTGCGCGACGACGTGCAGGCGCTGCGCCGCGCGCTGGAGAAGCAGGCGGTGGTGCTGGGCACGGGCACCGACGCCGACGTCATCGCCTTCGCCGCCGACGAGCTGGAGGTGGCGGTGCAGGTCTTCCATGTGCGGGACGGCCGGGTGCGCGGCCAGCGCGGGTGGGTGGTCGACAAGTCGGGTGACGCGGTCGACGTCCCGGAGGCGGGCGGTGAGCTCGCCGCGCTGGTCGAGCAGTTCCTCACCCAGTTCTACGGCGAGCAGGTCACGGTGGCCGAGCAGTCCGCCGACGAGTTGCTCGCCACCGTGGTGCCCCGCGAAGTGCTCGTGCCCGAGCTGCCGGCCGATATCGAGCAGGTCCAGCAGTGGCTGTCCGGCCTGCGCGGCTCGGCGGTGAAGGTGCGGGTGCCCCAGCGCGGGGACAAGAAGGCGCTCGCCGAGACCGTGCAGCGCAACGCGATGGAGGCGCTGGCCCAGCACAAGCTCAAGCGGGCGGGCGATCTGACCTCGAGATCGCAAGCGCTGCAAGAGATCCAGGACGCCTTGGAACTCGACACCGCGCCGCTGCGTATCGAGTGCGTCGACGTCAGTCACGTGCAGGGGACCGACGTGGTCGCCTCGCTGGTGGTCTTCGAGGACGGTCTGGCCCGCAAGTCCGATTACCGCCACTACACGATCCGGGAAGCGGCGGGCGACGGCCGTTCCGATGACGTCGGCAGCATCGCCGAGGTGACCCGCCGCCGGTTCCTCAAGCTGCGCCGTGAGCGCGACATGATCGAGCAGGACGATCTCGCCGCGACCGGAAGCGACGACGACGCGCTCGACCTCACCTCCCGTCCGGGTATCGATCCCCGCACGGGCCGCCCGCGCAAGTTCTCCTATCCTCCCAATCTGTTCGTCGTCGACGGCGGCGCGCCCCAGGTCGCCGCGGCCGCCGAGGTGCTCGACGAGCTGGGCATCACCGATGTCGCGGTGATCGGCCTGGCCAAACGGCTCGAGGAGGTGTGGGTGCCCGGCGAGAGCGACCCGGTGATCCTGCCGCGCAACAGCGAGGCGCTCTACCTGCTGCAACGGGTGCGCGACGAGGCGCACCGCTTCGCGATCACCTTCCATCGCAGCAAGCGCTCACGCCGGATGACCGCCTCGGCCCTGGACTCGGTGCCGGGGCTCGGCACGGCGCGCCGGACCGCGCTGGTCACCCATTTCGGATCGGTCGCCAAGCTGAAGCAGGCCACGGTCGAGGAGATCACCGAGGTGCCCGGAATCGGGATGGCGACCGCGAAAGCGGTCCTTGCGGCGCTCGAGTCCGAATAGACAGTCGACAGTGCACCGGAAATTTCGGTATCGCGTACGTTGTGTGTCTGCGGCCGATACCTGAACCGGTGCGCGATGATCGGAAGGCACCCCAGACACGGATCCGGTAGGACATGACACGCGTCGAATCGAACAGCAGTGCGGGCAGTCCGCCGACGAGTGCGGGACGAGTGGCTTCGTCCGGCGCCGTCGGCGGAGCGAATCCGCAGGTCGAGGTCGTGATCGTGACCGGGCTCTCGGGCGCGGGCCGCGGCACAGCCGCCCGCGTACTCGAGGACCTCGGCTGGTACGTGGCCGACAACCTGCCGCCCGAGCTGTTCGGGCGGATGGTGGAACTCGGTGCGTCCGCGAAGCCGCCGATCCGCCGTCTCGCGCTGGTCATGGACGTGCGCAGCCGGTTCTTCACCGGCGATCTCTCGGTGGTCACCGAGCAGCTGCGGATCCTCGGCGTGCGCACCAGGGTCCTGTTCCTCGAGGCCTCCGACGACGTGCTGATCCGCCGCTTCGGCTTCGCCCGGCGCAGGCATCCGCTACAGAGCGAGAGCAAGGACGGCACGTTGTCGGCGGGTATCGCCGCCGAGCGGGTGCGGCTGTCCGCCGTGAAGGCCGCCGCCGACCTGGTGATCGACACCACCGAGCTGTCCATCCATCAGTTGCACCGCAAGATGGAGGAGGCCTACGGCGGCGGCGCGCCCAGCGCGTTGCAACTCACCGTGCAGTCGTTCGGCTTCAAGTACGGGGTTCCGCTGGACGCCGACATGGTGTTGGATGTGCGTTTTCTACCCAATCCGCATTGGATACCGGAGTTGCGGGAACACACCGGTCAGGAGACGGTGGTCAGCGAGTACGTGTTGTCGCGCCCCGGCGCGGACGATTATCTGCGTACCTGCCACCACCTGGTCGAGCTGACCACGAACGGTTACCGCCAAGAGGGGAAGCGATACATGACGGTCGCAGTGGGCTGCACCGGAGGCAAGCACCGGAGCGTCGCGATTGCCGAGGCACTGGGCGAGTTGATGAGTGAGGTCACCGGTGGGCCGGAGGAGTCCGCCGACGTGGTCCGGGTCGTCCATCGAGACCTGGGGCGCGAATGACCGGTTGGGAATCCAATCCCAGCATCGTCGCGCTGGGTGGTGGACATGGGCTGTACGCGACACTGACCGCGGTGCGGCGGCTGACCAGGAAGATCTGCGCGGTGGTCACCGTCGCCGACGACGGCGGCTCCTCGGGCCGGCTACGCGCCGAGCTGGGGGTGCTGCCGCCGGGGGATCTCCGGATGGCGCTTGCGGCCCTGGCCGCGGACGCCGACGGTGTCTGGACGCAGACCGTCCAGCATCGTTTCGGCGGCACCGGCGCGCTGGCCGGGCATTCCGTGGGCAATCTGATCCTGGCCGGGCTCACCGAGGTGCTCGGCGATCCGGTCGCCGCGCTCGACGAAGTCGCCCGCATGTTGCGCATCACCGGACGAGTGCTCCCCATGTCGCCGATCGCGCTGGACATCGAGGCGGATGTGTCTGGGCTGGAGGCGGATCCACGGGTGAGCCGTTGCATTCGCGGCCAAGTTGCCATCGCGACCACGCCGGGTAAGGTGCGGCGGGTGCGGCTGATTCCGTCCGACCCACCGGCCAGTCCGGAGGCGACCTCGGCGATCGAACACGCGGATGTCGTGGTGCTCGGGCCGGGATCGTGGTTCACCAGCGTGATTCCGCACGTCCTCGTTCCGGAGCTACGGGAAGCCCTGGTGTACACCAGGGCCCGGAAAGTCCTCGTGCTCAATCTCGCCGCGGAGCCGGGGGAGACCGCCGGGTTCTCCGCAGAGCGGCATTTGCATGTATTGTCCCAGCACGCACCGGAATTCGTCGTCGACGAGGTGCTGGTCGACTCCGGCTCGGTGCCGGAGGGTCGTGAACGGGAACATGTGGCCAGGGCTGCCGAACAGTTGCGGGCACGAGTAACGTTCTCCGATGTCGCCGAAGCGGGAACGGACCGGCATCACCCCGGAAAGCTTGCCGCCGCACTGGATCAACTGATCCGGCAACCTCGGCCGCAAATGGCAGGGCTTCGAGTCGAGGGACGGCACATGGGCCAGGATGTGCGTTCCGGGTTGGGTGGAAAGGAGCGCGTCCCGTGGCGATGACAGCCGATGTGAAAGACGAGCTGAGCAGGCTCACGGTGTCGCAGGTGAGTTCCCGCAAGGCGGAACTGTCCGCTCTGCTGCGTTTCGCGGGCGGCCTGCACATCGTCGGCGGCCGGGTGATCGTCGAGGCCGAGGTGGACATGGGGTCCATCGCGCGCAGGCTGCGCCGGGAGATCTTCGAGCTCTACGGTTACGGCTCCGACGTGCACGTGCTCGGCGCGGGCGGACTGCGCAAAACCTCCCGGTACGTGGTGCGCGTCTCCAAGGAGGGCGAGGCGCTGGCTCGGCAGACCGGTCTGCTCGACGTGCGGGGCCGTCCGGTGCGCGGCCTGCCCGCGCAGGTGGTCGGCGGCAGCATCGCCGATGCCGAAGCCGCTTGGCGCGGTGCGTTTCTCGCGCACGGCTCGCTCACCGAACCCGGACGCTCCTCGGCGCTCGAGGTCAGCTGCCCCGGACCCGAGGCGGCGCTGGCGCTGGTCGGCGCGGCCCGGCGGCTCGGCATCACGGCCAAGGCCCGCGAGGTGCGCGGCACCGACCGCGTGGTGGTGCGCGACGGTGAGGCGATCGGCGCGCTGCTGACCAGGATGGGCGCGCACGGCACCCGGATGGTCTGGGAGGAACGCAGGCTGCGCCGCGAAGTGCGCGCGACCGCGAATCGCCTGGCCAATTTCGACGACGCCAATCTGCGCCGCTCGGCGCGTGCCGCGGTCGCCGCCGCGGCGCGGGTGGAACGCGCGCTGGAGATCCTCAGCGACGATGTGCCCGATCATCTCGCCGCCGCGGGCCGGCTGCGCGTGCAGCACCGGCAGGCGTCGCTGGAGGAACTCGGCCAGCTCGCCGACCCGCCGATGACGAAAGACGCTGTCGCGGGCCGCATCCGGCGGCTGCTGTCGATGGCCGACCGGCGCGCCAAGGAACTGGGCGTTCCGGACACCGAATCGGCCGTCACGGCCGAACTGCTCGACGAAGCCTGAGCCCGCGCTCCGGACGTTCGCCGCGATCCCCGCGACTGGGCCAGTCGCGGGGATCGCGGCGTTTCGACTGCGGGAATCGTGTTGGTCGGGCGTCTGACCAGGCATCCCGTCTCGGCGAATGCCAGGTGCGTGTCGGCGAGGTCACGGCAGGACGTTAGTGTGAGTGGGCATCGGAATGATCCGCTGGAAAGTTGAGGAGCGATAACGTGACTGTCCGGGTAGGCATCAACGGCTTCGGTCGTATCGGACGTAACTTCTTCCGGGCGGTGGAGGCGCAGAAGGCGCTCGGCACCACCGACATCGAGATCGTCGCGGTCAACGACCTCACCGACAACGCGACCCTCGCGACCCTGCTCAAGTACGACTCGATCCTGGGCCGTCTGCCCCAGGACGTCTCGCTCGACGGCGACGACACCATCGTGGTGGGCGACCAGCGGATCAAGGCGCTGGCGATCAAGGAAGGCCCCGCCGCGCTGCCCTGGGGCGACCTGGGTGTCGACGTGGTGGTCGAGTCCACCGGCATCTTCACCGATGCCACCAAGGCCAAGGGTCACCTCGCCGCGGGCGCCAAGAAGGTCATCATCTCCGCCCCGGCCAAGGGCGAGGACATCACCATCGTCATGGGCGTCAACGACGACAAGTACGACGGCAGCCAGAACATCATCTCCAACGCGTCCTGCACCACCAACTGCCTGGGCCCGCTGGCCAAGGTGCTCAACGACGAGTTCGGCATCGAGCACGGCCTGATGACCACCATCCATGCCTACACCCAGGACCAGAACCTGCAGGACGGCCCGCACAGCGACCTGCGTCGCGCCCGCGCCGCCGCGCTGAACATCGTGCCCACCGGCACCGGCGCCGCGAAGGCCATCGGCCTGGTGCTGCCCGAGCTGCAGGGCAAGCTGGACGGCTACGCGCTGCGCGTGCCGGTCCCGACGGGCTCGGTCACCGACCTGACCGCGACGCTGCGCAAGTCGGCCTCGGTCGAGGAGATCAACGCCGCCTACAAGGCCGCCGCGGAAGGCCCGCTGAAGGGCATCCTGAAGTACAACACCGACCCGATCGTCTCCAGCGACATCGTCACCGACCCGGCCTCGTCGATCTACGACGCGCCGCTGACCAAGGTGATCGACAACCAGGTCAAGGTCGTGTCCTGGTACGACAACGAATGGGGCTACTCGAACCGTCTCGCCGATCTCATCGGCCTCGTCGGCAAGTCGCTCTGACGCGCATGGCTGTCAAGACACTCGCGGATCTGCTCGGCGAGGGCGTCGAGGGCCGGGGCGTGCTGGTGCGCTCCGACCTGAACGTCCCCCTCGACGACCAGGGACAGATCACCGATCCCGGCCGTATCATCGCCTCGGCGCCGACCATCAAGGCACTCGCCGAGGCAGGCGCCAAGGTTGTCGTCACCGCGCACCTCGGCCGCCCGAAGGGTGCACCGGACCCGAAGCTCTCGCTGGCGCCGGTGGCCGCCCGCCTCGCCGAGGAACTGGGCCGCAATGTCCAGCTCGCCGGTGACGTGGTGGGCCAGGACGCGCTCGCGCGGTCGGAGGGCCTCACCGACGGCGACGTGCTGCTGCTGGAGAACATCCGGTTCGACGCGCGCGAGACCAGCAAGGACGACGCCGACCGGGCCAAGCTGGCCGCGGCGCTGGTCGAGCTGGTCGGCGACGACGGCGCGTTCGTCTCCGACGGTTTCGGCGTGGTGCACCGCAAGCAGGCGTCGGTGTACGACGTCGCCGAACTGCTGCCGCACTACGCGGGCACGCTGGTCGCGGCCGAGGTCGAGGTGCTGGCCAAGCTGACCGAGAACCCGGACCGGCCGTACGCGGTGGTGCTCGGCGGTTCCAAGGTCTCCGACAAGCTGGCGGTCATCGAGGCGCTCGCGCCGAAGGTCGACACCCTGGTGATCGGCGGCGGCATGTGCTTCACCTTCCTTGCCGCACAGGGCCTTTCGGTGGGCGACTCGCTTCTGCAGGAGGAGATGGTGGACACCTGCAAGCAGCTGCTCGAGCAGTACGCCGACGTCATCCACCTGCCTCGCGACATCGTGGTGGCCGACAAGTTCGCCGCCGACGCGGAGTCGAAGGTGGTACCCGCGCACGAGATCCCGGACGGCTGGCTGGGTCTGGACGTGGGCCCGGACTCGGTGCACCGCTTCGCGGTCCTGCTGACCGAGGCGCGGACCGTCTTCTGGAACGGGCCGATGGGCGTGTTCGAGTTCGAGAAGTTCGCCGCGGGCACCCGCGGGGTCGCCGAGGCAATCGTGACCGCCACCGGCAAGGGCGCGTTCACCGTGGTCGGCGGCGGCGATTCGGCCGCGGCTGTGCGGGCGCTCGGCCTGCCGGAGGACGGCTTCTCGCACATCTCCACCGGTGGCGGCGCGTCGCTGGAGTACCTGGAGGGCAAAGAGCTCCCCGGCATCGCGGTGTTGGAGGACTGAGCATGGCACGTAAACCGCTCATCGCGGGCAACTGGAAGATGAACCTCAATCACCTCGAGGCCATCGCCCTGGTGCAGAAGATCGCGTTCGCGCTGCCGGAGAAGTACTTCGACAAGGTGGACGTCGCGGTGATCCCGCCGTTCGTCGACCTGCGCAGCGTGCAGACGCTGGTCGAAGGCGACAAACTCCTGCTCACCTACGGCGGCCAGGACGTCTCGGTGCACGAGGCGGGCGCCTACACCGGTGAGATCAGCGCGAGCATGCTCGCCAAGCTGGGCTGCACCTTCGTCGTGGTCGGGCACTCCGAGCGGCGGCAGTACCACAACGAGGACGACGCCACCGTGCTGGCCAAGGCCAAGCAGGCGTTGAAGCACGGGATCACCCCGATCGTGTGCATCGGCGAAGGCTTGAACGTCCGCGAGGCGGGAACGCACGTCGAGTACAACCTCGAGCAACTGCGCGGATCGCTGAAAGGCCTTTCGGCGGAGGAGATCTCGAAGATCGTCATCGCCTACGAGCCGGTGTGGGCGATCGGCACCGGCAAGGTCGCCACCCCCGCCGACGCGCAGGAGGTCTGCGGCGCGATTCGCGGGGAGCTGGAAAAGCTCGCCTCGCCGGAAGTCGCGGCAGAGGTGCGCGTGCTCTACGGCGGATCGGTGAACGCCAAGAACGTCGGAGAACTGGTCGCCCAGAGCGACATCGACGGCGCATTGGTGGGCGGCGCTTCGCTCAAGGGTGACGAATTCGCCACGCTCTCCGCGATCGCCGCGGGCGGCCCCCTGCCCTGACCCGGGTCCGACGCGCGACAGCCCGGTATCGCTTCCCGCGGTACCGGGCTGTGCCGTATACGCCGAGAGCGATCACGGATGCCGCGCGAGCGGGAATCGTGCGATGATGTCGCAGCTCTATCCCCCGGCACCGCAAGGATTTTCGTGTCTCTTCGCAAGATGTACACCGCACTTCCGGTCGCGCTGCTCGCGCTGGCCGCTCTTGTCGGTTGTTCCGACGACTCGTCCCGCGAGCACGCGGGGCACGACGCGGCATCGAGCACTGTTGCGGCGGCGGTCGACCCGGAGCGGCAGGACGCGGGGCATCGCAGACTGAATCAGCTCGTCGGGACGTGGAAGGGCGACAAATCCACCTTCGTCGCTGGTGGCACGGCGGACAACCCGGTCCGACGGGAGATCGTCTCGCACTGGGAATGGATCGCCGAGACCGGCAACAACTTCTTGCGGGAGGAAGCCGAGGACGTCCACGGCAGCAGCGCGTACTACCGGCTCGGGCTCCTCGGATTCGGACCGACCGACAACCGCTACGAATGGACGACCGTCGACAGCGTCACGCCGATGACCATGAGCTACAAGGGCGCCAAGGGGAGCGGCACCGACCCCGACATAGTGATGGCCGGTGAATTCACCGATCCGGGCGTGCTCGGCGCGCAGTTCGCAGGCAAGACGATCCCGATGCGCACGGTGATCCGGCTGGAGTCGGCCGACCGGGTGATCATGGAGATCTACTTCACGCCGCCCGGAGCGGCGGAGCTGGTCGCCGACCGCGTCGTGCTCACCAGGCAGAAGTAGCAGGCTTCACTGCGCGTGCAGGACCAGACCCGCGCCGTTGTCGTTGCGCAGGGTCAGCGTGTCGGCGTCCACCGTGGCGGTCGCCGTGCCGTCCAGGGTTCTCAACACGGCTTGCTCGACCTCCATCACCTCCGGCGAGCACAGCATCTTCGTGGTGGCGATCCGGAAGGTGATCCGGGTGCCGGACACCTGGGCGCCGCCGGTCATGCGATTGCACCCGGCGCCGCCGGAGACGCTGTCGTCCTCGGCGATGGTGAGCGTCGGCTGCGCCTCGTCGAGGGCGCGCGAACGGATCTGGCTGTTGTCCGTGATGAGCGCGGTGACCAGCCAAGGCGTGCCCACGATCGGTTTGTCCGGCTGGGCGACCTTCTTGTCGATCAAGCTCACCGTGCGGTCGGGGCTGTGCAGGGTGAGCCGCGAGTCGTCCAGCCGCCAAGTGGGCTGTGAGTTCAGCAGGCCGCTGAGCCACTCGTCGGCGCCGCGCCGATCGTCCTCGCAGGCCATCAGGGTGGTGGCCAGACCGGAGACGTGCAGCACCTGATCGTCCAAGGAGGCCGCGCCGGTGAACTTGTTGCATCCCGCGTCGGCCGCTACCCGGCCCTCGGTGAAGCTGATGGTCAGCGGCCCGCCGCCGGGAATCGGGGTGCCTTCGACGCCGGTGGAGAGAAATGTGCGGCCCATCGGGGTCGGCTCGTCGGCGCTGCGGTCGGGCTCACCGCTCGAACACGCCGCCACCGTGCAGAGGGCGAGCAAGACGAGCGGTCCTGATCGCGCGAAGAGTGCCGCCATGCGGCGATGTTACCGACGACCGGCCGCGCCACCGAGGTCGCGTCGGTCGCCACGGGCTGCCGGTGAACTCGCCCGCCGCCGGAATCAAGACTCATGGGATGACTCACTCGGCCCCGTATTAGTATCTGTGCCGTGCACCGGTGCTTCCCGATCACTCCGCCGCCCGCTTCCTGAGCGAGGTGTAGGCATCCAGCGCGCCGCCGAACGGGTGAGCGCGCTCCTTTCGGCAGCACTGTGCACCTCGCTTCCGCGACCCAATCCCTTCTTGTCGCAGGAGCGCGATCTCTCATGTCCTTCACTGTGTCCACTGCCGCCCGTCCCGGGCTGGTCTACCTCGTCGGCGCCGGTCTCCTATGGGGCACCGGCGGTCTGCTCGGCACGTTGGTGCACCGGGCCACCGGCTTGTCACCCGTCTCGGTGGCCACTTGCCGGCTCGCCGTCGGCGGGCTGCTCCTGGTAGTTCTGCTCGCGGGCACGCGGCGGCCGTGGCCGCGAGGCCCGTTGGCCTGGCGCCGGATCGGCGCGGTCGCCGTGCTCGCGGCGGCGTTCCAGGCGACCTACTTCGGCGCGGTCGCCGCCTCCTCGGTCAGCCTCGCGACATTGATCACGATCGGTATGTCGCCGGTGGTCGTCGCCGGGTTGGAGCATGTCACCGGACGCCACGCGGTGGACCGTCGCCGCGCGGCGACGATCGGCATCGCGGTGTGCGGACTGGCCTTGCTGGTCGGTACGCCGAGCGGTGCCCGCGGTGTGCACGGATTGCTGGTGGGCGCGGCGTTCGCGGCGGTGGCCGCCGCGGCCTTCGCGATGGTCACCGTCCTCAACGCCGTGCCGGTGCCCGGGCTCGACGCGATGACCACCACCGGCCTCGGGTTCACCGGAGGCGCGCTACTGCTGGCGCCACTCGCGGCCACGAGCGGGCTGGCGTTCGACCCGACGCCCGGCAGCATCGCGCTGGTCCTGGTGCTGGGGCTCGCGCCCACCGCGGTCGCCTATACGTTGTACTTCCGCGGCCTCTCGGACACCGGTCCGGGGATCGCCGCGGTACTTTCGCTGCTGGAACCGCTCACGGGAGCGGCGCTTGCGGCGGTGATCCTCGGCGAACGCCTCACGGCGGCGGGCCTGGCGGGAGCCGCGCTGCTGATCGTGGCGTTGCTGCTGGCCGCGACAGCGGCGCGTCCGGCGGTCCTGAGGCCGGACGCGGCGTCGGGGCGGGGGCAGCGCCGCGACTAAGCTTCGGCGAGTGACGATAGCCGCGACGACCCCGATTTCCACTTGGGCGCCGCTGCGTTCACCGGTGTACCGCGCGCTGTGGGTGGCGCAGCTGGTGTCGAATCTCGGCACCTGGATGCAGACCGTCGGCGCGCAGTGGATCATGGTCGACCAGCCCAACGCGGCGGCGCTGGTGTCGTTCGTGCAGACCGCCATCACGCTGCCGGTGATGCTGCTGGCCATCCCGTCCGGGGTGCTCGCCGATCTCGTGGACCGGCGCAGGCTGCTGCTCGGCGCCCAGTCCGCGATGGCGGCGCTGGCCGCGCTGCTCACCGTGTCGACCGCGACGGGTCACACCACCCCCGGCGTGCTGCTCACCTTGTTGTTCCTGCTCGGTTGCGGGCAGGCGCTGACCGCGCCGGCCTGGCAGGCGATCCAGCCCGAACTGGTCTCGCGCGAGCAGATCCCGGCGGCCTCCGCGTTGGGCAGCATGAACATCAATATCGGCAGGGCGGTCGGTCCCGCGCTGGCCGGCGCGCTGGTCTCGTTGTCCGGGCCGACGCTGGTGTTCGCGCTGAACGCCGTGTCGTTCGTGGGGATCGTCGCCGTCCTGACGGTCTGGCGCAGGCCGGCGATCGATCGGCGCCTGCCCACCGAGCGCCCGCTGGCGGCATTGCAGGCGGGCACCCGGTTCATCCGCGCGGCGCCCGCGATCCGCCGGGTGCTGCTGCGGTCGATCCTGTTCATCGCACCCGCGAGCGCGGTCTGGGCGCTGCTGCCGGTGATCGCGCGCGACCGGCTCGCGCTGTCGTCGTCCGGGTACGGCCTGATGCTCGGGGCGCTCGGCGTCGGCGCGGTGCTCGGCGCGGCGATGCTGTCCCGGTTGCGGGCATGGCTCACCCCGACGCAGCGGCTCACCATCGCCGCGATCCTGTTCGGGTCGGCGACGGCGGGCACCGCGCTGTTGCGCGTGGTGCCGGTGGTATTGGTGCTGCTGGTCTTCGCGGGACTGGCGTGGCTGCTGGCGATGTCCACGATGAACTCGACCATGCAGCTGCTGCTGCCCGCCTGGGTGCGTGCGCGCGGGTTGTCGGTGTATCTGCTGGTCTTCATGGGCGGCCAGGCGATCGGCTCGCTGGTCTGGGGCCTGGTCGCCGGCGCGATCGGCTCGGTACCCGCGCTGCTGTGGGCCACGGCGCTGCTCGCGTTCTGCGCGGTGAGCACGGTGTGGCTGCCCATCCGGAACGATCCCGAGGTGCTCGACCTGACGCCCTCGGCGTTCTGGCCGGAGCCGCAACTGGCGGTGGAACCCGATCCCGACGACGGTCCGGTGCTGATCCTGCGCAGCTACGACGTGCCGCCGGAAGACGTCGAGGAATTCCTCGCCGCCATGGCCTTCGTCGGCCGGTCCCGGCAGCGCACCGGCGCGATGGAATGGCGCCTGTATCGCGACGTCGGGGTGATCGATCGTTATGTCGAGGCGTTCGTCGTGCGGTCCTGGGCCGAGCACATGCACCAGCACCAGGTCCGGCTCACCGCGCAGGATCAGCTGCGGGAAGAGGCCGTCGCGAAGTTCGGCGCCGTCGAGGGGGAGCAGGTCACCCACCTCGTGGCGGTCGACCGGCGCTAGGGCGGTGCCCTGCGCGCGGCTGCCGAGTGCCTGATTCGGTGCGGTCGCCTCGACCGCATACACTGTCCGGCATGCGGATGTTCCTGGATATCCTCCTGATCATCACCAGCGTGCTGCTGGTGCTGCTGGTGCTGCTGCACCGCGCCAAGGGTGGAGGTCTGTCCAGCTTGTTCGGCGGCGGCGTGCAGTCCAGCCTGTCCGGGTCCACCGTCGTGGAGAAGAACCTCGACCGCGTCACCATCTTCACCGGCGTCATCTGGTTGATCGCCATTCTCGGCATCGGCCTCGAGATCAAGTTCGCCTGATCCCGGCGGTCACCACGCCCGCCGTGAGCGTCGCCGCGCCGAGCACGACCGCGGCGATGACGAACGCGGCGGGATAGGACGTCCCGAGCACCGGGGCCACCGCCACCGGCCCGAGGATCTGTCCCGCCCCGTACCCCGCGGTCAGCGGCGCCGCCGCGGCACCCTCGGTCAACTCGGCGCCGACTCGCATCGCGAGCATGACGATTCCGACGAACGTCCCGCCGAACAGCGCCGCGGCCGTCACAGCGGCCCAGATCGCACCGGATACGGCCGGGAGCACCGCCGAGACACACTGCGCCCCCAGCACGACGGGTAACAGGAGCGCCGGAGGCCGGCGCCGCGCGGCCCCGGCCCAGAGCACGGTCGAGACCGCCGCCGCCGCGCCGACGACGATCCACATCGCCGAACCGGTCACCGGCCCGCGTTCCGCGCTCACCGCCGCTACCAGGAAGGTGCCGATCACGATGTACCCGAGGCCTTCGAGGAAGTAGGCGACGAGCAGCGCACGCCAAGCGCGCAGGACCCGTGCCGCTCCGCGTGACACGCGCTGCCCCGGACGGATGTCGAGGCGCCGGACGGGAATCAGGAGCGCCGCGGTGAGCGCCGCGGAGATCAGCCATAGAGCCTGCCACGACACCACCGGCCGCAACGCGAGCACCAGCAGGCCGGTCCACGCGATGCCGAATCCGATGCCGCCGAAGACGATTCCCGCCGAGTGCCTGCCGCTGCCGGGTCGGCTCGCGAAACGCGCGCAGGCAACGAAGATCACCGCACTGGCCACGCCCGCGACCAGGCGCAGGAGGGCCGGCAGCAGGATCGGCCCCGGTGCCGCCATGAGCGCTTCGCTCGCGATCAACAGTCCTGCCGACGCCAGGAAGATCGTGCGGCGGCCGAGCTGGGGGCGCCAGGTCAGCAGCAGCGCGCCGAGCAGATAACCGGCGTAGTTCGCGGTCGCGATCAGGGCGCCGTCGTGCGCGGTGAGGCGCTGCGCGTCGACCATGAGCGGCAGCAAGGGGGTGTAGACGAAGCGCCCGACGCCCATCGCGGCCGCCAGGCCGGATGCCGCGGCCACCGCGGGTGCGAGGCCACGGCGCGGGGGCCCGGCGAGGACAACAGTGGTCACCGCTCGACCGTACGAGACCGGGGGCAGCGTGCGGAAATGCTTTCCACGCACGATGTATACGCTCGACGCATGGATATCGAGCTGCGGCACCTGCGGGCGTACCTGGCGCTGTGCGAGGAGGCGAACTACACCCGCGCCGCGACCCGGCTGCACCTGAGCCAACCCGCCTTGACCAGGACGATCCAGCAGTTGGAGCGGTTGGTCGACTGCCGGTTGGTGGAGCGCACGTCACGGCGATTCGCGCTCACCGCGGAGGGCGCGGAACTGCTGGCGCACGCCCGCCGCATCCTGGCCGATGTCGACGGCGTCGCCGCGGAACTGCGCTCGCGCGCCACGCTGGAGATCGGCTTCTCGTGGCTGCTGCCCGACGCGTGGTTCGCCGCGACCCGCCGCCGTTACGAAGAACACGGTGGCCGGATCACCCTGCGGCGCGTGGACGATCCGCTAACCGCACTCGGCGAGCGCACGGTCGACATCGCCATCTACCGCAAGGAGACTCGGCTGCCGCGTCACCTGGCGTCGCGGATCATCGCGACGGAACGGCGGGTGCTCGCGGTGGCCACCCATTCGCCGCTGGCGAACGCGCCCCACCTGTCCTGGTCCGATCTTGCCGATCGGCCACTGGTGGTCAACACCGTGTCCGGCACCACCGATGCGGCGTCCTGGCAGCCGGTCGACCCGGACCGCGCCGTCATCACCTGCACGAACTTCGACGAATGGATCGAATTGGTCGCGGCCGATCGCGGTATCGGTGTCGTACCCGATCTCGCGCGCACCAGGGCGCCGCATCCCGGCGTCGTTTATCGGGACATCCCCGACGCCCCGCCCTCGTACGTGTACGTGGCGTGGCGGGCCAGGCCGGTCCCGTCGCGCTCGGTGCAGCGGTTCCTCGGCGCGCTGTGAACGGAGTCAGTCGACGCGCGGGATGCGCCCGTCGATGTCGGTGAACCCGTAGTACTCGGCGAGATCGGCTACCGGCCAGGGCAACCCGGTGCGGGAGCGACGCCCGGCGTCGGTGGCGAGCGCGACGACGGCGCGGCCGGTGAAGCGCGGCGTCTGCGCGTCACCGAGGTCGAAGGTGCCCTCACCGGGCAGCGTGACCAGCCTGCGGCCATCGGCGCCTGCCGGAACCAGTTGCAGCAGTTCGGTGTCGACGATGCCCGGCCAGAGCGAGACCACGGTGACCTCGGTGCCCGCGAGATTGTGCGCCATGTCGGCGGTGAGCCGGTCCAGGGCGGATTTCGCGACGCCGTACACCGCGTTGTGCATGTACCTGCGCGCCCCTGGCGAGGAGATGTTGGCGATCAGCCCGCCCGATTCGATCAACAGCGGCGCGGCGAAATAGCTTGCCACGTAATGCGACCGGACGCCTACGTCGAACGACTCGTCCCACGCCGCGGGCGGCACCTCCCAGAACGGCTTGCCCAGCCATCGGGCCGCGGCGGGGGAGTTGTAGACGTTGTTCACCAGCACGTCCAGCCTGCCGTGCTCGGTGCGGATCAGCTCGAACAGCCGCTCGACCGCGTCGTCGTCGCGGTGGTCGCACACGAACGGGATGCCGACCCCGCCCGCGGCATCGATTTCCGCGGCTGTGGCGTGTACGGTGCCGGGTAGTCGTCCCTGCGCCGCCGTGCGGCCGGTGACGAACACCGTGGCACCCGCCGCGCCGAGTTCCAGCGCGATCCCTTTGCCGATGCCGCGGCTGGCGCCGGTGACCACCGCGATCTTGCCTTCGAGCCTCTCGGGTATTCCGCTCACGAAACCGGAACATTACCGTGAAACGATAACGTGTTCTAGGTTTTGGAGGCCCGAGTGGAGCTGACGCATCGGTTCGTGACGACCGGCGGGGTCCGTATGCACGTCGCCGAGCAGGGAACCGGGCAGCCGGTGGTCTTCTGTCACGGCTTTCCGCACACCTGGTACATCTGGCACCGCCAGCTTCCCGCGGTCGCCGCCGCCGGGTATCGAGCTCTCGCGCCGGACCTGCGCGGCTATGGTCGCACCGACGTCCCGGCCGACCCCGAGGCTTACACCAATCGCGCGGTCTGCGGTGATCTGCTCGCTCTGCTCGACGACATCGGCGCGGAGCAGGCGGTGTTCGTCGGCTTGGACTTCGGCGCGGCACTGGTGTGGGAACTGGCATTGCGCGCGCCGGAGCGCGTGCGCGGCGTGATCGTCTTGAACAATCCGTTCGCGCCACGTCCGCCGCGAGCTCCGTCGCAGCTGTGGGCGAAGGCTGCGGCTCGGCACTTCCTGCACCTGCACTACTTCCAGACTCCGGGCGTGGCGGATGCGGAACTCGGCGCGCGTCCCCGGGAGTTCCTGGCCCGCGTCTACTACGCGCTCAGCGCCGACTATCACTACCTGGACACCTGGCGCTTCCCGGCCGAGGGCACCGGCTATCTCGATGTGCTGCCGGAGGCGCCCGCGCTGCCGTGGAGCTGGCTGGGCGCGGACGAGCTGGACGTGCTCGCCCGAGATTTCGAACGCACCGGGTTCACCGGCGGATTGAACTGGTATCGCAGCCTGGACCGCAACTGGGAACTCACCGCCGAGTACGCGGACGCGAAAGTCGCTGTGCCCGCCTATTTCCTGTACGGCGACCGCGATCCCGACATGGAGGGCTTCAGTGGCCGCGACCCGCTGGCCACGCTGCGTGAGCACGTCGCCGACCTGCGGGCGGTCACCGAGATCAGGGACGCGGGCCACCTCGTACAGCTGGAGCGGACCGAGCAGGTGAACGCGTTGCTCACCGCTCATCTCGCCCACTTGGCCGCGCATCCGGCCCGGCTTCCGGCCTGAGGTGAAACGCCTTCGGGCTCAGCGATGTTCGTTGTCGGTGGGCACCGCTAATGTTCGGTGAATGAGTTATAGCCTGAGCATCTACGTCGTCGAACTGGACAGGGTCAAGGGCGCCATCGGGTCCCGGGACGACAAGCTCCGGCGGATGATCGGCGGCCGGTTCAAAGCCCAGCTGACCCACGACGACGACTGGTTCGCCGACGAGATCGCGGCCGGCGCGCCCACCCGTTACGAGGCGGTGCGCGCCGTCGTGGACGGCGGTCCGTTCGACCCGGCCTACGGTTTCCAGTACGGCTACGCGTACCAGACGATCTGCCAGTTCTACGGTCGCTTCGTGGACAACCGCTACTTCTCGGCGTTCCGGGGTCGCTGGCTCGACCACATCGACGACGGCCTGGCCACACTCGGCATCAAAGCGGTGAGCGTCCGCGCGTTCATGTACCACTCGCTGCCGCCTTCGCTGCCGCAGCCGGATGAATTGCCCGGTTACGGCGAATGGACGCCCGAGCAGTGCGCCGAAGCGCTCGTGCAGTGGGAGTCGACCACGCCGCCGCAGCGTGAGGAGGTGGACCACGAGGTTCTCGCCGCGATCGAGTCCTGCGTCGAGTGGATCCGGGAGGCGCAGGCGCGTCCCGGCTGGGGCATCGCCGGGTTCTTCTACTGAACCCTGCCCGGCGGGAGGCTCGGTGGTCTAGCGGTATTCCTCCGCCAGCTTCGGGTAGTCCGACCACCGGGGCAACGGTTGGAAATCGAGGTAGGCGGTGAGGCGGTCGAGCAGGTACTGCCAGCGCGGGCCGATCGCGCCCGCGTCGGCGGGGCACACGTGGCGGCGGGTCAGTTCCACGGTGGTGACCACGCCGACCTGGGTCATCCGGACTTCGAGCAGGCAGCCGTCGATGTGCACGACCAATTCGTGCGGCGCCTGGCAGTGGTCGACGCGGACCGCGACCGGGCCGGGGACCGGACCGTCGAACAACTCGATGGTGAGGTTGCCGTTGCCGCCGGAGACGGCCCCGAGCCAGCGGGCGAGCTGGCCGCGCTCGGTGGCCGCCGACCACACGTCCAGTACGGGCTTGTGGAACGACCGCAGGTAGTGCAGGAGCACCAGATCGCCGTCGGTCGTGTGCTCGTGCTCCGGCCGCACCTCGCCGAGCATGGACATCGTGGTCATCGCGAGTCCTTTCCGCTGCTGGTCACCGTCACCTCACTGTATTTCCACTATTCCCCGGTCGAATCGAATTCCGGGGAATGCCGGGTCCCGGCGCGCCGCGGTTCCACGCCGGTCGCGTCGCGTAGAAGCCGGAGGGCGGCGGCGTCGATGCGGTCTTCGTCGAGTAGCACCGTCGCGGCGGCCGGACCGAGCGGCACGAAACTGTCCTCGCTGGTCACACGCGCGAGCCTGCCGGTGAAGCCGGCGTCGATCAGCGCCGCGCACACCGCCTCCGACACACCGCCGCTGCGCCGTGTCTCGTCCGCGACGAGGACCCGCCCGGTGGCGCGCGCGTGCCGCAGCAGATCGTGCACCGGCAGGGGAGCGAGCCAGCGCAGATCGAGCACGCGCGCGCGGATGCCGAGCCGGGCCAAGCGCTGTGCCGCGCGCAGGCTCATCGGCACGCTGTTGGCGAAGCCGACCAGGGTCAGGTCGGCCCCGTCGCCGTAGACCCGAGCACGGCCGATCTCGACATGCTCGTCGGGCGACGGGCGGGCCAGCCAGCCGTCATCGCCCGGATGGTGCAGGTCGCGGGTGTGATACAGCGCGATGGGTTCGAGGTACAGGCACACTCTGCCGTCCACCCGTGCGGCCGACACGCACGTGCGCAGCATCGCGGCTGCGTCGTCGGCGCGGGACGGGGAGGCGAGCACGACGCCGGGGATGTCGCGCAGCGCGGCCACCGAGTTATCGTTGTGGAAATGGCCGCCGAAGCCCTTCTGGTAGGCGTATCCGGCGATCCGCACCACCATCGGATTCCGGTAGCGGCCGTCGGAGAAGAAGGACAGCGTGGCCGCTTCGCCGCGGATCTGATCGGCGGCGTTGTGCAGGTAGGCCAGGTACTGGATCTCCGGGATCGGCACGAATCCGGCCAGCGCCGAGCCCAGCGCGGTCCCGAGGACGCTCTGCTCGTCCAGCAGGGTGTCGAACACGCGGCGGGCGCCGAACCTCCTCCGCAAACCCTTGGTCACGCCGTATACGCCACCCTTGCGGCCGACGTCCTCCCCGAAGACGAGCACGTCGCGGTCGCGCGCCAGCAGGCTCGCGAGCGTGTCGTTGATCGCCTGCGCCAGGGTCACCGGATCACCCTGCGCGGCGCCGTTGCGACGATGCGGCGCATCGAGGTCGGCGATCGCGTGACCGGTCTCCGCATTTCCGCGGCTGCCGCGCCGGAGCACATCGGCGCGCACGAGCGCCGGACGGTAGGGGCCGATCGGGGCGGTCACGGCCGCCGCCGAGGCGAGTCTCGGCTCCGTGGAAACGAGTTCGGCGGTCGCGGCCACGCGGCGGCCCAGGTCGGCGTATCGGTCGAGCAGGTCGGCGGGGGTGGCTACGCCGGACTCGATCAGCAGCCGTGCGGTCGCCAGGACCGGATCGCGAGCGAGATCGGCGGCGATGTCGGCGGGACGGCGGTAGGCGGTTTCGACGTCCGAGCCCGCGTGACCGAGCAGCCGGACCGTCCGCAGATGCAAGAACGCGGGCGCGCGGCTACCCCGCACCCACCGGACGGCAGCGTCGGCGGTGGTCAGCGCGTCGAGTGCGGCGCAGCCGTCCGCGTGGAAGTAGGCCAGACCCGGGCGGTGGCCGTACGCCTGCTCGATCCAATCCGGGGGAGTGGGGACGCTGATCCCGATGCCGTTGTCCTCACAGACGAACAGGACCGGCATCGGAATCCCTTGCCCGGCCGTGTGAATCGCGGCATTGATCGCTCCGGCCGCGGTGGAGTGGTTGGCCGACGCGTCGCCGAAACTGCACAGCACCACCGCGTCGGCGGGCCAGGGACAGGCGACGCCGAGCCGTGCCGCGCGATCGATCGCGAACGCCAGACCTACCGCGCGGGGCAGATGTGACGCGATGGTCGAGGTCTGGGGGATGACGTGGGCGGCAGCGCTGCCGAATACCTTGTGCCGCCCACCGGAAATCGGGTCCGCCGCCGCGGCGACCACGCCGAGCAGCACGTCCCGGATCGGGTCGAGCCCGGGCACGCGCCGGGCCCGGTGCACGAAGAACGCTCCCGAGCGGTAGTGCAGCAGGGCGGGGTCGGTGATCCGCGCGGCGGCGGCCAGGGCGGCATTGCCCTCGTGACCGGACGACCCGATGCTGTAGAAACCGCGCCGGGCGCTGCCGAGGCGGCGTGCCGCGAGATCGAGATGCCTGCTCGTCGCTTGCGCGTCGAACAATTCCAGGCACGCCACGCCCGTGACCGCGACGCCGGGTGCGACCGGCTGATCCGCCGGACGCCCGGGTCGCGGGCGGAGTGCGGCGACGGCGGTGCGCCACCGTTCGTCCAGATCAACTGCCTGCTCGGTCACCGACCGATCATCTCGTAAACTTCGCTGTTCGGCTGGGTTATTCGGCGGTGTTCTTTCGGCTGCCGGGCATAGAGGCGGACAAATTTACGATATTTCCCGGCTCGGCAGCAGCGATGCTGCTGCCCGGTGAGGGCCGGATCAAGCCATGGCGCTCCGGCTCCTAAGGCGAGGCAGCCCGCGCGGACACGGCCACGCCGTCGGCCGGGTGTGGCCTGCTCAGCGCAGTGCGGACGCGGCCTCTTGATCGAGCAGCCAGGTGGTGGAGTCCAGACCGATCGCGCCGGCCGCGGGCACCTCCACCGGCTCCGCGCCGCCGATGGCCGCGGCGACCGCCTCGGCCTTGGCGGCGCCGCCGACCACCAGCACGACGTGGCGGCTGCGGCGGATCGCGGGCAGGGTGAGCGTCACCCGCACCGGCGGCGGCTTCGGCGAATTCGTCACGGCGACGACGAGTTCGTGCTCTTCCCGCACCGCGTCGGTGTGCGGGAACAGCGAATTGACGTGGCCCTCGCCGCCCATGCCGAGCAGGTGCAGATCGAACGCGCCGTGTTCGGCGAGATAGGCGTGCACCGTCGCGGAGTATTCGGCCGCCGCCTCCACCGGATCGGGGTACTCGCCGTCGGAGACAGCCACCGGATGCACCCGCGCCGGGTCGACCGGCACGTGGTCGAGCAGCGCCTGCCTGGCTTGCAGGTCGTTGCGCTCCGCGTCGTTCGCCGGCACGAAACGCTCGTCACCCCAGAACACCTCGACCCGGGACCAGTCGATGTCGCCGGGGGACTTGCGCACCAGCTCCAGCAGGGCGATGCCGGTTCCGCCGCCGGTCAGGACGACCGACGCGGAGCCCCGCTCGGCCTGCGCCGCGACGACGACCGAGACGAAGCGGGCCGCGGCGGCGGCCACCAGCGACTCGGTGTCGAGGTGCACCTCGACGGTGTCGCTGGGGAATGGCGAATCGGTGTGCTCACTCATAGATCACCTTCTCGATTCCGGCCAGCGCTTCCGCATAGGTCTCGTCGGCGTCCAGCCTGCGTAGGTCTTCGGCCAGGCAGTCGCGCGTCTCCCTGCGCGCCAGGGCGATCCGTTGCACCGGTTCACCGGTGCGGGTCAGCGTCGCGGTGCGGCCGGTCTGCGGGCGTTCGATCGCGATGGAGACGGTGGGGCGGTGCAATTCCACCTGCAGCGGGCCGGTGCGGCGGCGCACGGGGCAGTCCAGCCGGGCGGCCAGCCAGCCGGCCAGGATGTCCAGGGCGGGCTCGTCGCGCAGCCCGGACACCGTCACCGAATCCACCGTTTCGAACGGCGGCTCGTCCATCGCCGCGGCCAGCAGGGCACGCCAGTAGGTGATCCGGCTCCAGGCCAGGTCGGTGTCACCGCTGGCGTAGGACTGCAGCCGCTTCTTGATCGCCGCCTGCGGATCGGGCGCGAACGTGGCGTCGGTGATGCGGCGGCCCGCCAGGCGGCCCACCGAGTCCTTGGACGGGAACTCCGGCGCTCCGCGTGGCCACCAGGCGACCACCGGCGTGTCCGGCAGCAGGAACGGGGTGACGACGCTGCTCTCGTGGTTGACCAGTTCGCCTTGCAGCCGCAGCACGATGACCTCGGCCGCCCCCGCGTCGCCGCCCACGCGGATCTGCGCGTCCAGCCGGGTGGCGGCCTCCCGGTCACCGCGCGCCAGCACCACGACGCGACAGGGATGCTCGCGGCTGGCTTCGTTCGCCGCGTCGATCGCGTCCTCGGCCTCGGAGCTGTCGAGCGTGCACACCACCAGGGTGAGCACGCGACCAACGGTGATCACGCCGTTGCTCTCGCGCAACTTCACGATGCGCTTGGTGACCTCGCTGGTCTTGGTCTCGGGCATGTCGACGATCACGGGCGCCGCCATTCCCGCCCGGTGCGGGCGATCATCTCGTCGGCCGATGGCGGACCCCAGGTGCCCGCCTCGTACGGCTCCGGCCTGCCTTCGGCGGCCCAGTGCTCGAGCACCGGATCCAGGATCCGCCAGGACAATTCGACCTCCGCGTTCACCGGGAACAGCGACGGCACCCCGAGCAGCACGTCGAGGATCAGGCGTTCGTAGGCCTCGGGAGAGGACTCGGTGAACGCCTCGCCGTAGGTGAAGTCCATGTTGACGTCGCGCACCTCCATGCTGGAGCCGGGCACCTTCGAGCCGAACCGGGTGGTGATGCCCTCGTCCGGCTGTACCCGGATGACCAGCGCGTTCTGCCCGAGTTCCTCGGTCATGGTCTGGTCGAACGGCAGGTGCGGCGCCCGCTTGAAGATCACCGCGATCTCGGTGACCCTGCGGCCCAGCCGTTTTCCGGTGCGCAGGAAGAACGGGACACCCGCCCAGCGGCGGGTGTCGATCTGCAGCCTGATCGCGGCGTAGGTCTCGGTCTTCGAATTCGGATCGAAACCCTCCTCCTCCGCCAGGCCGACCACGTGCTCGCTGCCCTGCCACCCCTCGGTGTACTGGCCGCGCGCGGTGGTCTCGTCCAGTGGTTCGACGAGCTTGGTCGCGGAGAGCACCTTGATCTTCTCGGCCTGCAACTGCTTGGGCTCGAAGCTGATCGGCTCCTCCATGGCGGTGAGCGCCAGCAGTTGCAGCAGGTGGTTCTGGATCACGTCCCGGGCGGCGCCGATGCCGTCGTAGTAGCCCGCGCGACCGCCGAGGCCGATGTCCTCGGCCATCGTGATCTGCACGTGGTCGACGAAGTTGGCGTTCCAGATCGGCTCGTAGAGCTGGTTGGCGAAGCGCAGTGCCAGGATGTTCTGCACCGTCTCCTTGCCCAGGTAATGGTCGATGCGGAACACCCGCTCCTCGGGGAAAACCCCGTTGACCAGTGCGTTGAGCTCCTGCGCGCTGTGCAGGTCGTGCCCGAACGGCTTCTCGATCACCACCCGTCGCCAGGGTTTGCGCGCGGCGTCCGGCCCGGTCGTCTGCGCCAGGCCGTGCGCGCAGAGCTGATCGAGCACGACCGGGAACATGTTCGGCGGGATGGACAGGTAGAACGCGTGATTGCCGCCGGTGCCGCGTTCCTTGTCCAGCGTGGTCAAGGTGTCGGCGAGCCGGTCGAACGCCGCGTTGTCGTCGAAGCTGCCCTGGACGAACCGGATGCCCTCCGAGAGCTGATCCCAGACCTCCTGGCGGAAGGGGGTGCGCGCGTGCGCCTTCACCGCCTCCAGGACCACCTGGGCGAAATCCTCGTCGGCGTAGTCGCGGCGCGCGAAGCCGACCAGGCCGAAGGCCGGGGGCAGCAGCCCCCGGTTCGCCAAGTCGTAGATGGCCGGCATCAGCTTCTTCCGAGACAGGTCACCCGTGACGCCGAAGATGACCATGCTGCACGGTCCGGCGATGCGCGGCAGCCGTTTATCCCGTTTCTCACGCAGCGGGTTCTGCCATTCGACCGGCTCCGGCCGATCCGTGGGAGCTGCTCCGGCCATCGATCAGCCGTTCCCGGTCGACGCCGACTTCAGCTCGTCGGCGGTGGCGGAAAGCAACTCCTCCCAGGATTTCTCGAACTTGTCCACGCCCTCGCGCTCGAGCACCGCGAACACGTCGTCGAGATCGACGCCGACCGCGGCGAGCCGGTCGAAGACCTCCTTGGCCGCGGCGGCCTTGCCGCTGACGGCGTCACCGCGGATCACGCCGTGATCGGCCGCCGCCTGGAGCGTCTTCTCCGGCAGCGTGTTCACCGTGTTCGGCGCGACCAGTTCGGTGACGTACATCGTGTCGGAGTAGTCCGGGTTCTTGACACCGGTCGACGCCCACAGCGGACGCTGCCGATTCGCGCCGGACGCGGCCAGGTTCAGGAAGGTCGAGGTGTGCTTGCCGCCGTCGAACACGTCCTGGTATTCGGCGTAGGCCAAGTGGGCGTTGGCGATGCCGGCCTTGCCGCGCAGCGCGAGCGCCTCCTCGGTGCCGAGGGCCTCCAGCCGCTTGTCGATCTCGGTGTCCACCCGGGAGACGAAGAACGAGGCGACGGAATGGATCTTGGCCGGATCGTGGCCGGCGACCTTGGCCTTCTTCACGCCTTCCAGGTACGCGCCCATCACCGCGCGGTAGCGCTGGACCGAGAAGATCAGCGTGACGTTCACGCTGATGCCCTCCGCGATCACCGCGGTGATGGCGGACAGGCCCTCCTCGGTGGCCGGAATCTTGATGAACAGGTTGGGCCGGTCGACGATCTTCCACAGCTCGACCGCCTGCGCGACGGTCCGGTCGGCGTCGAACGCCAGGCGGGGGTCGACCTCGATGGAGACCCGGCCGTCCACGCCGTTGGTCGCCTCGAAGACCGGAGCGAACACGTCACAGGCAGCGCGGACGTCGTCGGTGGTGATGGTGCGGATCGCGGCGTCGGCGTCCGCGCCTTGCGCGGCAAGCTCTTTCAGCTGGCCGTCGTAGGCGTGCCCCTGGCTGAGCGCACCCTGGAAGATCGTCGGGTTGGTGGTGACCCCGACGACCGACCGGGTCTCGATCAGCTCGAGCAGGTTGCCGGACCGGATGCGGTCCCTGGACAGATCGTCGAGCCATACGGACACTCCCGCCGCCGACAGAGCGGCGAGATTCTCGTTCTGAGCCATGAGCGCTTATCCCTTCACGTTCTCGAGCGTGCGCTGCGCGGCGGCAACGACGGCTTCCGGAGTGAAGCCGAATTCGCGGAACAGGGTCTTGTAGTCGGCGGAGGCGCCGAAGTGCTCGATCGACACGATCTCGCCCGCGTCACCGGCGAACCGGTGCCACGGCATCGCGATACCGGCTTCGACGACGACGCGAGCGGCGACCGCGGGCGGGAGCACCTCGTCCCGGTAAGCCTTGTCCTGCGCGTCGAACCACTCCACGCACGGCATCGACACCACGCGGGTGGCGATGCCCTGCTCCTCCAGCGTAGTGCGGGCGGCGACCGCGAGCTGCAGCTCCGAGCCGGTGGCGATCAGGATCACTTGCGGTGTGCCCGTGGACGCCTCGGCCAGCACGTAACCGCCCTTCGACACACCCTCGAAACTGGTGCCCTCCAGGATCGGCAGATCCTGGCGGGTCAGCGCCAGCCCGGACGGGCCGTCCTGGTGCGGCGGCTCGGACACCGAGAAGTGCGATCGGTGCTCGCTGCTGTCGCGTTCGAGGATGGTGCGCCAGGCGTAGGTGGTCTCGTTGGCGTCGCCCGGACGGACCACGTTCAGCCCCGGGATGGCGCGCAGCGCGGCGAGATGCTCGATCGGCTGGTGCGTCGGGCCGTCCTCGCCGAGGCCGATGGAGTCGTGGGTCCAGACATAGATCGCGGGCACCCGCATCACCGCCGCCAGTCGGACGGCCGGACGCATGTAGTCGCTGAACACCAGGAAGGTGCCGCCGTACGGACGGGTCGGGCCGTGCAGCGCGATGCCGTTGAGGATCGCGCCCATCGCGTGCTCGCGGACGCCGAAGTGCAGGGTCCGGCCGTACGGGTCGGCCTTCCACATGCCGGTGGAGATCGACTCCGGCCCGAAGCTGGGCTGCTCGGGCATCGTGGTGTTGTTGGACTCGGCCAGGTCGGCCGAGCCGCCCCACAGCTCGGGCAGCACCGGCGCCAGCGCGGCGAGCACCTTGCCGGACGCCTTGCGGGTGGCCATGCCCTTCGGATCCGGTTCGTAGCTGGGCAGATTCGCGATCCAGTTGTCCGGCAGCCGCCGCTCGATCAGGCGGTCGAACAGCGCCTTGTTCTCCGGGTTGGCCGCGGCCCACGCGTCGAAGGACTTCTGCCACTGCGCATGCGCCGCGCGCCCGCGTTCGACGACCTTGCGGGTGTGCTCGATGACCGCGGGATCCACGTCGAAGCTCTTGTCCGGGTCGAAGCCGAGAATCTTCTTGGTGGCGGCCACCTCGTCGGCGCCCAGCGCCGCACCGTGCGCGGTACCGGTGTTCATCTTGCTGGGGGCGGGGTAGCCGATGATGGTGCGCAGCACGATGATCGAGGGCTTGCCGGTCTCGGCCTTGGCGGCCTCCAGCGCGGCCTCGATCGCGACGACGTCCTCGCCGCCCTCGACCACCTGCACGTGCCAGCCGTAGGCCTCGTAGCGCTTCGCGACGTCCTCGGTGAAGGCGATGGTGGTGTCGTCCTCGATGGAGATCTTGTTGTCGTCGTAGACCACGACGAGGTTGCCCAGCTGCTGGGTGCCCGCCAGCGACGACGCCTCGGAGGTGACGCCTTCCTCCAGGTCACCGTCGGAGGCGATGACGTAGACGAAGTGATCGAACGGGCTCGCGCCGGGCGCGGCGTCCGGGTCGAACAGGCCGCGCTCGCGGCGCGCCGCCATCGCCATGCCGACCGCCGAGGCCAGGCCCTGGCCGAGCGGGCCGGTGGTGATCTCGACGCCGTCGGTGTGCCGGAACTCGGGGTGGCCCGGGGTGAGCGAGCCCCACTTGCGCAGGTTCTTCAGGTCGTCCAGTTCCAGGCCGTAACCCGCCAGGTAGAGCTGGATGTACTGGGTGAGGCTGGAATGACCGCAGGACAGCACGAACCGGTCCCGGCCGACCCAGCTCGGATCGCTCGGGTCGATGCGCATGGTGCGCTGGTAGAGCGTGTACGCCAGCGGCGCCAGGCTCATCGCGGTACCGGGATGGCCGTTTCCGGCGTTCTGCACCGCCTCGGCGGCCAGGACCCGAATGGTGTCGACAGCCTTGGTGTCCAGATCCGTCCAGTCGTCCGGGTGGTTCGGCTGAGTGAGGGCGCGGATGTCGTCTGTGATCGACACGACCGAGGTTCTCCTGACATTGGTTCGTCGACGGCGGGTGGGTTCTGACGGCGATGATCGCGCGGCAGCTACGGCATGCTCACCGGGTATACCCAACTACCCTAGATGCGCCCGGTGACCGGCACACCATTAACCCTGTCTTGGTTTCGCGGGGCCCACCGCGCTGCGTGTTCGCAGGTGGGTGTTTCGTCGTCGGCGGTGTGTTCGCGGCCTTACAGGGCCGATATGCGAGCGGGGGACACGCGCCGGTGCGGCGAACGCGCTTCGCCCAGGTGGAGTACGAGGCGAGCCGTGAACCTCCTGGTGGGCCCGCGACCGGCGGTGAGGGAAGTATCGAGCAAGCGACTGCTTTGTGGCATTCGCGGTGACGGCGGAATGAGTTGCTGGGAATGGCCGGTTCGGGCGCGGCGTATTCGCCGCCCGGTTCCGGGGCCGCGGATTTTTCCCGCGCCTCCGGAACGATTTCCGCGCCGTACCGCCGGGCGAGCCGCTCGGGGGCGATTCGAGGGAAGGCGCGGCTGGACACGGCGGACGAGAGTCCTACCGGCGGGTCGCACGCCCTTGGTGAAGGCCGTCCTTCGGGTGCGGCACCGGCGGTACGGCCCGTCACATACGGGCGACGTTGCGCGGGGGCGAGGAAAGGGGCGGGGACGGCGGGGGTCTACCATCCTTTGTAGTAGTAGTCGCGCCGCACCGGTCGGCAGGGGCGCCGGGGCGGACGGAAGTCCGGCGCGGGCTCGTCCGTACCACCGGAACCAGCGCACTGCTGGTCCATGCCGGATGCGATGCACAGCGTGCGAGGAGAGACAGTGCGGATTGGGCAACGGCCGGGTGGCGATGGTGCGCACGGCTCCTCCGCGACGGCGCTGGCCGACCGGTTCACGGGTCCCGGCCTACCGTCCCGGCTGATGCGGCGGGCGCTGGCCTACATCGCGCTGACCAAGCCCAGGGTGATCGAGCTGCTGCTGGTCGCCACGATCCCGACCATGCTGCTCGCCGACCGCGGCACCGTCGACATCCGACTGATCCTCGCGACCCTGTTCGGCGGCTGGATGGGCGCGGCGAGCGCGAACACGCTCAACTGTGTCGCCGACGCCGACATCGACAAGGTCATGAAGCGCACCGCCAAGCGGCCGCTGGCCCGGGAGGCGGTGCCCACCCGCAACGCCTTCGTCTTCGGCGTCGTGCTCGGCCTCGGCTCCTTCGCCTGGCTGTGGTGGCAGGCCAACCTGCTCAGCGGCCTGCTCGTCGTCGCGACGATCCTGTTCTACGTCTTCGTCTACACGCTGGGCCTCAAGCGCCGCACCTCGCAGAACGTGGTGTGGGGCGGCGCGGCGGGCTGCATGCCCGCGCTGGTCGGCTGGTCGGCGGTGACCGGCGGCATCGGCTGGCCCGCCCTCGCGCTGTTCGGCGTCATCTTCTTCTGGACGCCGCCGCACACCTGGGCGCTGGCCATGCGCTACAAGGAGGACTACCGCGCGGCGGGCGTGCCGATGCTGCCGGTGGTCGCCACCGAGCGGACGGTCACCAAGCAGATCGTCGTCTACACCTGGCTGACCGTGCTCACCACCCTCGCCCTGGCGCCCGCCACCGGCGTGATCTACACGGCCGTGGCGCTGGTGGCCGGAGCGTGGTTCCTGCTCATGGCGCACCAGCTGTACGCGGGCGTACGGCGCGGCGAATCGGTGAAGCCGCTGCGGCTGTTCCTCCAGTCGAACAACTACCTGGCCGTGGTGTTCTGCGGCCTCGCGGTGGACTCGGTGCTCGGCTGGGACACCATCGGCAGCTTCTTCAGCTGATCGCGGCGATGTAGCCGTCCGGGCGGACGAGTACCCGGGTGCCCTCGACCGCGGCGTAGGCCGCGTGAGCGTGCCCGTCGACGTCCACCACGTGCGGTCCGGTCACCGGCGTGCCGGGGCGTACCACCGCGTACGCGTCCGGCCCCGCCTCCGCCGATGTGCCGAATGACAGCACCGTCGCGTGCGGCCCGCGGAACAGGTCGAACAATCGGACCGGCCGCCCCGCCTCGTCTTTCAGCGGCGCGTCCGGCGCCCGATCGCCGACCGCCAGCGCGTCGCGCACGGCCGGGTCGCGGTAGCTGATGTCGAGCTGCTGGGTCTCGGGCCCGCGCTCCATCGCGTCTTCCTCGCCGTCGACCAGCTTGTCCAGCAGTTCGGAACTCAGCCCCAGCACCTCGGCGGCGACGGTCCTGCGCTCGGCCTCGTAGCTGTCCAGGAGCGTGTCGTCACCGGCGAGCGAGGCGGCCAGTTTCCAGCCGAGGTTGTAGGCGTCCTGGATGCCGGTGTTCATGCCCTGGCCGCCGGTGGGCGGATGCGCGTGCGCCGCGTCGCCCGCGAGGAACACCCGGCCGTCGCGGAAACGCCGCGCGAGGCGGATGTTCGGCCGCCACACAGTCACCCAGGTCAGGTCGGTGAGGGTGACGTCGTCGCGTCCGCAGTAGCGGTCCACGTACTCCTGGAGCAGTTCGAGGCTCGGCTGCGCGTCGCCGGTCAACGGGGCGGCGAACTGGAACTGACGCCCACCGGGCAGCGGGGACAACGCGATGCCCCGCATCGGCTCGTCGGCGGCGGCGAACCAGTAGCCGAACTCGTGATCGAGCGCGTCGGCGCGCACGTCGCCCAGCAGCATCCGCAGCGATTCGTCGGTGCTGCCTTCGAACGGGATGCCGGCTGTCTTGCGCACGGTGCTCTTGCCGCCGTCCGCGCCCACCAGGTACGCGGCGCGCACGGTCTCCCGCGTGCCGTCGCGTTCCAGCGTCGCGGTGACGCCGTGATCGTCCTGCGTGAAGCCGGTCAGCGCGGTGCCGAGTTCCACCTGCACGCCGAATTCGGCGAGCCGGTCGCGCAGGATGGCCTCGGTGCGGGATTGACCGAGCACCCACAGGTTCGGGTAGGGGACGGCGGGGGTCGGCTCGACCGGCTCGCTCATCCTGCGCTCGGTGACGAACTCGCCGCCGAGGTGCACGCGCATCACCGGTGTCGGCATCCCTGCTGCCAGCACCGCGTCCAAGACCCCCAGGTCATCGAAGACTTCCAGGGTGCGCGGCTGGATGCCGTCGCCACGGGAGCCGGCGAAGAAAGCGGCCGCCTTGTCGACGATCCGGACCGGGATGCCCCGGCGGGCGAGATCGAGGGCGAGGGTGAGGCCGGTGGGTCCGGCGCCCGCGACGAGAACGAGCTGGGTCATGAGGTACTCCTGATGAATTCAGATTCAGTGAATGCAAATTCAGTTTCATGCTTGGTACGTTGCCTTGTCAAGGAGGTGAGGTGGGTGTCGCTGAGTCGCAAGGAGAAGTCGGCCGAGACCGAGCAGGCGTTGAAGGCCGCGGCGCTGCGCTTGTTCGCCGAGCGCGGCTACCTGAACACCAAGATCACCGACATCACGGCGACAGCGGGCCGGGCGGCCGGGTCGTTCTACAACCACTTCGCGAGCAAGGAGGAACTGCTTCAGGCCCTGCTGAACGACTTGGCCGCGGCGGGGGACGAGCGCGCGGAGGGGCCGGATCACAACCCGGATTTCAGCGATCCGGAGTCGGTGCGCTATCACGTCGCCGGGTACTGGACCTTCGCGCGGGAGCACGCGCCCGTGCTGCGCGCGGTGAATCAGGCCGCCCTGGTCAACGAGGAATTCGCGCGGATGGTCGCGCGCTTCGGCATTCAGCAGCGCGCGGACATCGCCGACCACGTGGAGGGCTTCGCCGAGCAGGGGTTGCGGCTGCCGAGCACCGCCGATGCCAGCCTGGCGATGATGTTCCTGCTCACCCAGAGCCTGCTGGCGGCGGTCGAGGAAGGAAACGTCGAATTGACCGACGAACAGGCCGTGGAAGGCCTGACCCGCTTCATCTATCGCGGTCTCACCGGCCGCGACTACTGATGGACCGATGGGCGACCCCTCGGATCGCCCACCGCCCGGAACTCACGGCAGCAGGACGATGGAACCGGTGGTCTTGCGGCCTTCCAGGTCGCGGTGTGCCCGTTCGGCGTCGGCGAGCGGATAGGTGGCGCCGATCCGGATGTTCAGCGTGCCCGTGGCGATGGCATCGAGGATGTCACCCGCGCGCCAGGTGAGTTCGGCGCGGTCGCGGGTGTAATGCGCCAGCGTGGGACGGGTGACGAACAGCGAACCGGCCGTGCTGAGCCGTTGCAGGTCGAACGGTGGCACCGGGCCGCTCGCGCCGCCGAACAAGGCGAGCGTGCCGCGCACGCGCAACGCGGCGAGGCTCGCCTCGAAGGTCGCCGCACCGACGCCGTCGTAGACCGCGGCCACGCCGACGCCGTCGGTGAGTTCGCGCACCCGCTGGGCGAGGTCGTCGCCGTAACGCAGCACCTCGGCGGCTCCTGCCGCGCTCGACAGCTTCTCCTTCTCGTCGGTGGACACCGTCGTGATCACTCGGATGCCGCGCGCGGTCAAGAGCTGGGTCAGGATGAGCCCGACGCCGCCCGCGCCCGCGTGTACCAGCACCGTCTCCCCGGGCTCGGGCCGGTAGATCGACTCGATGAGGTAGTGCGCGGTCATGCCCTGCAACAACGCCGACGCGGCCACGGGCGGGTCGACGCCGTCCGGCACCCGGATGGCGACGGCCGCGGGCACCGCCACCTTCGGGGCGTAGCTGCCCGGCGCGGCGGACCACGCCACCCGGTCACCGACCGCGAAGTCGGTCACGCTCGAGCCGACCTCGGCGACGACGCCGGTGCCCTCCGCGCCCGGGATGTAAGGGACGTCCTGGGGGTAGCGCCCGGTGCGGATGTAGGTGTCGATGAAATTGACGCCGATCGCCTGCGTCTCGACCAGCAGCTGGTCCGCACCGATCCGCGGATCGGGCACGTCGACGTACTTCAGGACCTCGGGACCACCGTGTTCGGAAACCTGAATGGCGCGCATGAGTTCCAGTTCTACACCCGAGCGGCGAGCATGCTGCCTACCGGTCGGTAAACTGCCTGCCATGAGTACCGAAACCGCCACGGCGCCGGCGAAGCTGCCGGGCGCCCTCGTGGAATCCGTCAAGGGATTCGTCGCCGACCACGGCGGATCCGCCACGGCCGTGCTCCAGCCCATCGGCCGCGCGGGCGTCCGCGTCACCTTGGTCGGCTCGGACGGCGTCCTCGGCGACCGGGTCGTCGCGGACCTGGACACCGCCAAGGCATTGATCGACACCATCGACGGCCTCACCGAGGCGGACGAATGGGATCGCGAACTCAGCTCGATCGTCACCCCGCGCAAGGGCCACTGGGCCAAGATGGCGGGCTGGGTCGCCAAGCAGTCTCGCTTTCCCAAGGCGCGCAACGAGAAGTGATCGGTGCGTAGCCGAGTGACGCTGCCCGGCCGCATCGGCGCGGTGCTCGTCGCCGGGTGGACAGCTCTTGTCGCAGCGGCGATTCCGGCGGCCGCGCAGCCATCGGAGACTTCGAACGTGCTGCGCGCCTGCACTCCCGGCGACTATCCGCCCTACTCGATCAGAGATGACGCGGGCGGCTACCGGGGTGTCGACGTCGACCTCGCGCGGGGGTTCGCCGCCCTGCTCGGCCGCCCGCTCGAGTTCGTGCCCGTGACCTGGGCGACGCTGAAGGCGGACTTCGCCGAACGGAACTGCGATCTCGCGGTCGGGGGCATCTCCGACCTGCCGTCGCGCCGGGAGTTCGCCGACTTCTCGATCACCTACGGGACCGACGGCAAGGCCCCGATCACCCATCGAGCGAACGGCGCGGCGTACTCGACCGTCGCGGAGATCAACCGTCCCGGTGTGCGCGTGATCGCCAATCGCGGTGGGACGAACGAGGAATTCGCGCGCAAGAACTTCCCCGAGGCGCAGCTCACTTTGTGGCCGGACAATCTGACGATCTTCGGCGAAGTCGAACAGGGCCGTGCCGACGTGTTCGTCACCGATTCGGTCGAGGGCCGCTACCGCGTGCGTCAGCACCCGGACCTGCAAGTGCTGCATCCCGAAGCGCCGTTCGACTCGTTCGGGAAGGTGCTGCTGGTGCGCAAGAACGATCCGGTCCTTGCGGCGCTGGTGGACGCCTACCTGGCGACCCGGCTCGCGACCGGCGCGGTGGACCGGTTGTTCGAGCAATGGATCGGGCCGAACGCCTCCGTCGGCTGAGTCCGCTCGCCGTCCGGGGAGCGCGCTGGACAGCGCCGAAGTCCCAGGGCTGGCCGACTTCCGGAAGCGTCCGGTGCGCTGACCGGACACTGTGGCGGTGGGGTGGGATGTCTGAAGCGAGCGATCGGCGAATCGTCGGCAATATGACCTGTTTGCCGCATCTCGCGCAGACGCAGCGCCCACCCCTCGCCGGGCGATACGCTTGAACAGGGCCCTTCAACTCAGGGAGCTGATATGGGAGACCTACGAGGCAGGACGCACCGTGCGTAGCCGCCGCATGAACGATCCTGGCTGATTTCGAGCTACCGATGCGTGAGCCGATCGACCTGGTCGATTCAGCCGAACGAACCCGCGCGGCGCTCGCCGCCGTCGTGGCGCAGTTCTCGGAGGCATGGGCGGCCGGCTCCCCGCCCGATCTGTCCGCTTACCTACCCGCCGAGCAAGCCGAGCGGCGCACGATCTTGATCGAACTGATCAAGGTCGACCTCGAGTTCCGCTGGCTGCGCTACCACTTTCCCAAGCGGCTCATCGACTACCGCGCGGAGTTCCCCGAACTGCGCAATGGTCCTTTCCCGGCCGATCTGGTCTACGAGGAATACCACGCCATGCGCCGCGGCGAGCAGGGCGGCGACACCACCGACCGCACCGCCACCGCCACCGCCGCGGAACTCGACCGGCTCACCAGCGACTACCGCAGCACGATGATCGCCCGCCCGAGTGCCCAGGTCGCGCTCGACGCCATCGACGTCGGCGACCAGGTCGACGATTTCGACCTCCTGATGCGGATCGGGGTGGGCGCGTTCGCCCAGGTGTATCTCGCTCGCCAGCAATCGATGCAGCGACTGGTCGCGGTCAAGATCTCGCACAACCACGGCAACGAGCCGCAGACGCTCGCCCAGCTGGACCACGAATACATCGTGCGCATCTTCGACCAGCGGCTCATCGCCGACGACGAGTTGAAGCTGCTCTACATGCAGTACCTGCCCGGAGGGACACTGCTCGACGTGCTGCGGCTGGCGCGCGCGACGCCGCCGCAGCGGCGTGGTGGGCAACTGCTGCTCGATGCCATCGACAAGGTGCTCGCCGACAAGGGCGAGGTCCGGCCCACCGAATCCGCCGTTCGGGCGCGGATCGCCGCACTGACCTGGCCGGAGACAGTCGCCTGGCTGGGCCGCCGACTCGCGGACGCCCTACAGCACGCGTCTGAACGAGGGGTGCTGCATCGCGACATCAAACCCGCAAACGTGCTGCTGAGCGCCGAGGGAAGCCCGAAGCTGGCCGACTTCAACGTCAGCTTCAGCAAACGCGTCAAGGGCACCAGTCCGCTGGCGTACTTCGGCGGATCGCTGGCGTACATGTCGCCCGAACAGCTCGAAGCCTGCCATCCCGGCCTCCCGGTGACCGCGGGGGAACTGGACACGCGCAGTGACATCTTCGCGCTGGCCGTCATGCTGTGGGAATTGCTCACCGGGCGTCGCCCCTTCGCGGACGAAACGTCCGCGGGCGATTCGCAGACGTCGCTGGCCCGCATGATCGAACTGCGGCACAGCCCCGTCGAGCCGGCTTTCCTGTCGGAGCTGCCGCCGGATTGCCCCATGGCGCTGCGCCGCGTGCTGCTGAAGTGCCTGTCGCCCGACCGTGCGGACCGCTATTCGTCCGGTGCGGAATTGGCGCAACAGCTCGACCTGTGCCTGGAGCAGCGGGCCCGCGATCTCGTCTATCCGCCGCCGGACAGCTGGCGCGTGCGACTTTCCCGCTGGCCCACCCCTGTCCTGTGGCTGTCTTCGCTGGTCGGTGTCGGCCTGGCCACGGTCTATATGGCTGTGCACGTGCAGGAATTGATCAGGGAGCGCCTGTCCGATGCCACCAATTGGCAGCTCAACATGGGTGTCTACATCTTCGTTCTCATCGCGGGCCCGCTGTCCATCCTCATCTACGCCTCCATGTCCCGTCATTTGCTCGCGGTGCCTCGCGGCTTGCGCGAGGGCAGACGCTATGACGAGGCACTGCTCGCGCGGGTGCGGTCGCGAACCCTGTTCTGGGGCGATATGTGTGCGCTGAACACCTTCCAGACCGGGATGACGGCGACCGTGACCGGGGTGTTCCTGTGCCTGTGGTTGACCGACCTTCCGGCACGGTTGGTGATCCACGCGGCGATGACCGTTTTCATGGCGGGCGTCATCTCCGTTGCCTACACATTCTTCCTGTCGACGTTCTACATCGTGCGCTGCGTCTATCCGATCTATCTGCGCTACACCCGCACGACGGTGGACGACTCCGGCTATATTCGCGCGCTGCGTCGAAGAACCACGGTCTATCTCGCGGTCACGGCCTCCGTGCCGCTGGTGGGAGTGCTGGCCGGATTCAGCCTCCTCGAACCCGAGGAACTCCCGCTGGTGCGCGATTCGGTCCTGGGATTGTGCGCGGTCGGCGGACTCGCGTTCGTCGCCGTGTACTGGTTGTACCGGACGCTCGACGCGGACCTGCGCGCGCTTCAGCGGGTGGTCAGGAGACCGGCGGCGAGCAACGGCTGATCGGCCGCGCGGCTAACCCTGTCCGGCGAACCGGGCGATCGCCCGCCGGATGGCCGCACCCATGGCGTGGCTGCCGGTGTGCCCGGAATCATCGATGACCTCGAGTTCCGCGTCGGGCCATGCCTGGGCCAGCTGCCAGGCGGTGTACAGCGGGGCACTCAGGTCGAGCCGGCCGTGGATCAGCACGCCGGGAATGCCCGTCAGCCGGTGCACGTCGCGCAGCAACTGGCCGTCCTCCAGCCAGGCCGCGTTGGCGAAGTAATGCGTGCAGATCCGAACGAACGCCATGCGCGCGGCGTCCGGCTTCGCGCTGTACTGCCCCGGGCTGCCGAGTTTTTCGTGCGCGATCACGGCGTCCTCCCATGCGCACCACCGCCGCGCCGCGGACTCTCGGGTGGCGGCGTCGGGACTTTCCACCAGCCGCCGGTAGGCCTCGACGAGATCGCCGTAGCGGTCGGCGAGCGGAACGCCGGTGCGGAAGGTCTCCCACTGCTCGGGCAGCAGCCGCGCGACGTCGCGGTAGAGCCAGTCGATCTCCTCTTGCCGGGTCATGGTGACTCCGGCCAGCACGATCTCGGCGACCCGCTCGGGATAGTGCTGCGCGTAGGCGAGTATCAGCGTCGCCCCCCAGGAACCGCCGTAGAGCAGCCACCGGTCGATCCCGAGGTGCTCGCGCAGCCGTTCCATGTCCGCGATCAGGTGATGCGTGGTGTTGTGCGTGAGGTCGACCGCGGGGTCGGAGGCGTGCGGCAGACTCTCCCCGCAGCCACGTTGATCGAACAGGACGATCCGGTGGATCGCCGGGTCGAAGCTCTTGCGCGATCCGCGGCGCCCGCCGCCACCGGGTCCGCCGTGCACCACCAGCGCCGGCTTGCCATTCGGGTTACCGCTGGTCTCCCAGTAGATCCGCTGGCCGTCCCCGACATCGAGCAGCCCGTGGGCATAGGGCTCGATATCGGGAAAGGGCTGCGGCGCATCGGATCGCGGATCGGGCGTGGACACGACCGATCACGCTACCGCCGAGCGTGGATCACCGCCCGGCGTCGCGAAATCGCCGAGAAAGCTTTCGCAAGAGCACGCGCGCGTGCGCTCCGATCGGCACTGTGTCGAAGTGACCCCTGCCGCGACGCCTGTGGTGTACACGGCCACCGCGCTCATCGACAAGGTGCGTGCTGAAGCTGCGTCGGCCTCGTGCGAACAGCAGGCAGCGCCCTGATGCAGAGTCGTTCACCTGCCGTGGCGTGACGACCAGGGTCGAGCGTGGGTCGCTCAGGCGGCCTGCGGCGCCGGGGCCGGTTTCGCAGCGGCGACCCGCTCCCGGGAGCGCAGCGAGGCCCACAGTGCGGCGGTGGCGGCGGTGCACGCCGCGGCCCCGCCCACGTGCACGACGACCAGCGCCGCGGGGACATCGGTGAAGTACTGCACGACACCGACCAGCGCCTGCGAGCACACCAGGGCGAGCAGCACGAACAGCCGGGTGCGCACGGCGGGTGCGATGCCGACCGCGAACAGGCCGAACGTCAGGCCGACCAGGAGCGCGAGATATCCGACCAGCAACTGCGAGTGCAGATGCACCAGGGTGACGATCTCGACCTGCAACCGCTCGACTTGGCGTTCGATGCTCTTGTCGCCCGCGTGCGGACCGGCTGCGGTCACCAGGGTGCCCGCGACCAGGACGGCGCTGAGCGCGACCCCGGCGAGCGCGGTGAGCCAGCGCAGCGGCGCGGGGGCGCGCACGGCCTCGATGCCGTCGTCGGGCTCGCCGATCTTCGCGTACAGCACCATCGCGAGCCACACCATCACCATGGATGCGAGCAGGTGGGTCGCCACGGTCCACCACAGCAATCCGGTGCGCACGGTGATGCCGCCGATGATCGCCTGCACGACGGTGCCGCCGGGCATCAGCCACGCGTACACCAGCACCTCGCGGCGGCGGCGCGCCCTGGTCACCGCGAGCACGACCGCGGCGGCGCACAGGGTGACCAGGAAGGTGAGCAGCCGGTTGGAGAACTCGACCGCCTGATGGATCGCCGGAACCTCCGACACCGCGACCGGGGTGAAGCTGCCGGGGAAACACTGCGGCCAGGTCGGGCAGCCCAGACCGGACGCGGTGACCCGCACGACGGCGCCGGTCACCGAGATGCCCGCTTGCGAGACGACAACCGCGAGCGCGATCAGTCGCTGCGCTCGCAGCGAGGGCAGTGGCAGCTTGTCGACGAGTCGCAAGAACGCGCGATACAGCACGTCGAAAATGGTAGCCGGGCCGGATCCGGCGGCTCCACCCGGTCTACTACATTTCGTCGTTGAGCCTCAGTGGAAGCGGAACAGACGGGTGGCCGCGACGCCCGACACCACGCCCCATACCGCGAGAACGGCGATCCCGAACCAATCGACACCGGTGTGCATCGCGGTTTCCAGCGCTTCGGCCAGCGCGCCGGACGGCACCAGCCGGGCGAGCACGCTCACCACGGCGGGCAGGTCGTCGGCGGCGAATACGATGCTGGCGACGCCGAGCATGACGAACCACAGGATGTTGGCCAGCGCGAGCACGACCTCGGCTTTCAGGGTGCCGCCCAGCAGCAGGCCCATCGCCGCGAAGGTCGCGGTGCCGAGCGCGATCACCGCCGCGCCCAGCAGCAGCCCGACGGGTTGCGGCCGCCAGCCCAGTGCGAAGCCGATGAGGCCGAGCAGGACGGCTTGCAGCACGACCACGATGAGCACGGCCGCGCTCTTGCCCGCGATGACGCCCCAGCGCGGCAGCGCCGTCGCGCCGAGCCGCTTGAGCGCGCCGTAGCGGCGGTCGAAGCCGACGGCGATGGCCTGACCGGTGAACGCGGTGGACATGACGGCCACCATCATCACCGCGGGCACGATCTTGTCCACCCGGTGCGAGCCGAGATCGCCGAACGGCAGCAGGCTCAGGCCGACCAGCAGGGTGATCGGAATGAACATGGTCAGCAGGAGTTGTTCGCCGTTGCGCAGCAACAGGATCAGCTCGAGCCTGGTCTGCGCGAACAGCATCGCGGCGCGGCTGCTCGGGCGCGGGCCGGGGGCGAAGGTGCCCGGCGTGAATCGGTTGGCGGTCGCGTCGTGCTCGCTCATCCGCGCAGGTCCCGTCCGGTCAGTTCGAGGAAGACGTCTTCGAGGCGGCGCTGATCGATCCGAATGTCGGTGGCCAGCACGTTCATTCGCGCGCACCACGCGGTGACGGTCGCGAGCACCTGCGGATTGATCTCGCCCTCCACCAGATAGGTGCCGGGCGTGGTCTCCCGGGGCGCGAACCCTTCGGGCAGGGCGTTCGCCAGCAGTGCCAGGTCCAGCTTGGGCGGCGCGCTGAACCGCAGCTGCCCCGCCGCTCCGTGCGCGGTGACCTCGGCGGGGGTGCCGGAGGCGACGATGCGGCCGTGGTCGATGATCACCAGCTGGTCGGCGAGTTGCTCGGCCTCGTCCATCATGTGCGTGGTCAGCACGACGGTCACCCCGTCGCGGCGCAGGGCGTCGATCAGCTCCCAGACGATCAGCCGGGCCTGGGCGTCCAGGCCCGCGGTCGGTTCGTCGAGGAACACGATCTCCGGTTTGCCCACCAGCGCGCAGGCGAGGGCGAGCCGCTGCTGCTGGCCGCCGGAGAGGCGGCGGTAGGGGGTGCGGCGGTTGTCCTGGAGGCCGAGCGTGCGCAGCAGCCAGTCCGGGTCGAGCGGATCCGCGGAGTAGGCGGCCACCAAGTCGAGCATTTCCCCCGCTCGCGCACCGGGATACGCGCCACCGCCTTGGAGCATGACGCCGATGCGGGGGCGCAGCCGTTCGGAATCGGCGACGGGGTCCAGGCCGAGCACGCGCACCGTGCCCGCGTCCGGCGCGGCGAATCCCTCGCACATCTCCACCGTCGTGGTCTTGCCCGCGCCGTTCGGGCCGAGCAGCGCGAGCACCCGCGCCGGTTCGACCTCGAACGTCAGGCCGTCCACGGCCGTGGTCTCGCCGTACCGCTTGACGACGGCGTCGACGCTGACCGCAGGTCCGGGAGCTGTGGTCACGACTCCGCCTCGCCGTTCGGCGCACCCGGTGATGCTGTGTAGATGGCTCCCTCGCCACGCTCGGTCACGATGTCACACCGTAGGAGGTGGGCACCTGTGACGGAGCCGACACCCCCGTCTGCCCGCGCCAGGGCAGCGAGTTGCGCGTGATCACGATGAACAGCACCCCGACGATCACGGTGGCGATCGCGGCGCCCACGATCTGGAACACCTCCAGATCGGCGCCGCGCGGCATCAGGATGACGCTCACGATCGCCGAGAACGCCACCGCCGGAACCCGGAACACCGGGCGGGTCGCCCAAGCCGCCATCGGCACGATCGCCCACAGCAGATACCAAGGCTGCACCACCGGGAACAGCAGCACGATCGCGCCGAGCGCCACGCCGAGCGCGCCGACCGGATGCAGCCGCCCGGTGCCGGTGGCGACCAGCATCCGGACGGTGAAGAAGCCCGCGACCACCGCCGCGATCGGGCGGGTGATGCTCAGCAGCGCGGTGGTGTGATCGCCGAGCCCGAGCAGCACACCGCCGAAGCCGGTGATGATGCCGAGCGCCGTCGGCAGCGACATCCAGCTGCGCACCGCGTTCGCGGTGTTCAGCGTGTAGATCCACCCGAAGCCCAGACCGCTCACCGAGCTGATGAAAAGCGTTGTGCCGATGGCGATGGCGCCGAGCATGGCCGCCGCGATGGCGACCGTGCGCAGCGAGGCGCCCCAGCGGCGCGCCAGAGCCATGCCGACGAACCCGAGCACGACGATCGAGGTGAACTTGATCGTCGATGACAAGGTGATGATCATCGCCCCGCTGATCAGCCATGCGTAGGCGCGGCCGTCGAACGGGTGGGTGTCCTCGATGCCGCGCAGACAGAACTCCAGGCCCGCCAGCATCAGGCCGAGCATCAGCGCGTCGTTGTGCACGCCGCCGACCAGATGGAACAGCACCAGCGGGTTGGCCGCGCCGAGCCACAGCGCGCTCACCGGCGCGACGCCGCAGCGCACCGAGAGCCGGGGCAGCGCCCAGACGATCAGCGCGACGCCGCCAAGCGCGAGGATCCGGTGCACCCACACGCCCGCGATGATGTTGTCACCGGTGAGTTCGGCG
The DNA here is from genome assembly GCF_055590505.1 of Nocardia sp. NPDC041819. Taxonomy (NCBI): domain Bacteria; kingdom Bacillati; phylum Actinomycetota; class Actinomycetes; order Mycobacteriales; family Nocardiaceae; genus Nocardia; species Nocardia sp. NPDC041819. The sequence goes on from NZ_JBVJAP010000001.1 coordinate 1,070,539, forward strand.
ATGCCACGGCCGATCCAGAGGAACAGCGGACCGTAGGGCGCGGGGGTGTCGCGCCAGATGGTCGGCACGTTGTTGGTGAGGACGTTGTCGATCCCGAGTCCCGCGACCGGGCCTTCCTGATACGGGTCGATGCCGCGCGCGGCGATCTCGCTTTGTGCCAGATAGGAGTAGACGTCGTTGCTGAAGAGCGGGGGAGCGACGCTGAGCGGGATCAGCCACAGCAAGAGCGTGCGGTCCAGCTGCGAGCGGGTCAGCCGGTGGATCGGGGAGCCACCGATGCCGCCGATCGCGAATCGGCCCAGCAGCAGCCAGGCCAGCACGACCACGACGGTGCCGGTCATGCACATGGCCAGCGAGCCGGTATGGGCGCGGGCGAAGATGCCCAGCACGCGGACGCCGGAGGTCGGGTTCTGGTGCACCGGCTGCGCGCCGATGCCGAGCGCGCTGATCGCCATCAGCACCGTGCCCGTCGCGCCCATCAGGCGGATCCGGTCGAGCTGCGCCAGCTCCTTGCGGTCGAGACCGGGCACCTCCGACTCGTCGCTGTGCAGCACCGCGATGGTGTGATCGGCCGCGGGCACGTCGAGTCCGAGTGCCCGGCGCCCGACCGCCAGTGTCCTGCGCCGCGCGCCGTCCAGTACCGCCACGCAACGCAGCCTAGTTGGTGCGCGCATCCCGGTCTGTCGGGCCGATGTCAGCGGGGACGGGGAGTGTGGCCGGTGAGGTTCTCGTCGGTTCGTCCCAGCCATTCCGACAGCAGGGCGCGTTCGGCGTCGGTGAGCATAGGCAATTCCGGTGCGGCGGCTCGGAGTGCGGCCGCGGTGGCGTCGCGGGCGGAAAGTGGTGGGACGTCGGTCAGGATCGCGTGAGTCACCGCCTCGTACATCGCCTCGGCAAGCCCGAGGTCACGGTCGTGCGGGGGGACGGACAACAGGGCCAGGGCGGCCCCGGTCCCGGCGGCGTGGACGAGTTCGACGGCGCGGCGTTCGCCTACTCGGAGCCGACCGGCCGCCGCGACGCGATGCACCCGGGCGCGCAGCACCTGCAGCCCGGCGGCCGCGGCGGGTGAGGCGGTCCCGCGGTGGGGGTCGGTGAGCATCGAGAAAACCGCCGGATTCGTCAGTGCGAAGTCGATGTGCATGTCCCATCCGGCGCGAAGGTCGGCCACCGGGTCGTCCTGGTCGTCGGCACGGGCCTTGCCCGCCACGTAGGTCGCGAAGACGTGCTCGGCGACGGCATCGAGCAACGCGTCCTTGTCGTCGAAGAACCGGTAGATGGTCGGTGCCTGCATGCCCGCCGCATGCGCGACCGCGCGGGTGGTGACAGCGTGCGGGCCCTGTTCGCGCAACAGCCGCCCAGCCACCTCGATGATGCGCTCCCTGGTCTCGTGCCTGCTCGCGCTGCTCGACCTCGACTCTGCCATGCGCCCATCTTAATCGGTGCTAATATCGCCGTTGCTAACAACGATATTATCATCGTTAAGGAGTGGGAATGATCATCGTCACCGGGGGCACGGGACTGCTCGGCTCTCAGATCGTGGATCGGCTGCTCGAGCGGGTACCAGCCGCTCGGGTGGGCGTCAGCGTCCGCGATATCGACCGGGCAGGCGAGTTGGCCGCCCGCGGAGTGCGGGTGCGGCGCGGCGACTTCACCGACCCGTCATCCCTGGCCGAGGCATTCGAAGGCGCAAACCAAGTGCTGATCGTCTCGGCGAACCTGACCGGGGATGCGGCCGTCGCCGCGCACATCGCGGCGATCGACGCCGCACGCGCGGCCGGGGCCGGACGCATCCTTTACACCAGCCATCAGGCCGCCGCCGATGATTCGGTGTTCGAGCCCATGCCGGATCACGCCGCGACCGAGCGCTACCTGGCGGCGACGGGCATACCGTTCACCGCACTGCGCAACGGGTTCTACGCCGGCACGGTCCCGCTCTTGCTGGGCGCGGCGCTGGACACCGGTGAACTGATCGCACCGGCCGATGGCCCCGTCTCTTGGACCGCCCATGCCGACCTCGCCGAAGCGGCGGCGATCATCCTCGCCGACGAGGGCCGGTTCGATGGGCCGACCCCGCCCCTGACCGCACCGGAGGCCCTCGACCTCGCCGACATCGCCGCCATCCTCACCGAACAGAGCGGACGAACGATCCGCCGCGTCGTCGCCGAGGACTCCGAATGGGCCGCTTCCCTGGTCGCTCACGGAGTCCCCGAGGACCGGGCCGCCATGCTACTCGGCATGTTCCGGGCCGCCCGCCGCGGGGAGTTCGCCACTGCCACAGGCGAACTCGCAAGCCTTCTCCAGCGCCCCGCCATACCGGTCCGTTCGATTCTGCAGGCGACCAACACTCGCTGAGCACGACCTACGCGTGGCATGGACCGCGCAGAGTCAGTTGCACTTCTCGGGGACAAGGCGCTGTAGGCGCCCGCCGAATATGCGGCATCCCGGGAGTTCCGGATTCCCCGACTTGGTTCGCGTGACGATCCGTACCGCGTACGGACCCTGGTCGTTCCGACCGGACCTGCTCCGCTCGCGGGGCACAATCGACAGATGGTTTCGGAGTCCAGGCGGCGGATCGAGGTGGCCGCGTCCGGGCTGCTCGCGCGGCACGGGTATCACGGGTTCGGTCTGAAGGCGTTGAGCGAGGCGGCCGAACTGCCGTACGGCTCGATCTACCACCACTTTCCGGGAGGCAAGGAGGAGATCGCGGTCGCGGCGATCACCGGGACCGGCGTGCTGACCGGCCGGATGATCCGGCAGGCGCCCACCGATGTGTTCGCCACCTTGGCCACGCTGTTCGAATTCATGGTCGGCAAGCTCGCGGACTCGGAGTGGACCGACGGATGCCCGGTCGGGACGCCCGCGCTGGACGGTGGCAGTGACGTCGAGGCGGTGCGCTCGGCCTGCGTGCACGCCTTCGAGGCGATGGAGCAGGCCTTCGCCGGGCTGCTCGCCGAGCTCGGCCTCGGTGGGGAGGAGGCGGCCGAGCTGGCGACCACGGTGGTCGCCGCCTACGAGGGCGCCACAATCCTGGCCCGGATCCGGCAGACGGACGCGCCGCTGCGCACGGTGGCGAGGTCGATGGAGCGGCTGATCCGGTCGACTTTCGCGGCAGCGGGAATCGGCGGCCCCCCGCCCGCGCCGCGCCGAGGGGCGGCCACCACCGAGCCCGACACGGCCGCGCGGCCCGAAAAATTTCCGGAATCTCCCGCCCAGCAAGGCGATACGCGAAGGAATGCTTGACTAGAAAGAACGTTCTAGCGACACTCGGACGATGAAGCGTCTGATGCTGACCGGTCCTGGTGCGATGCGCTGGGAAGAACATCCCGAACCAGTGCTGAGCGGGCCCGGTCAGGCGCTGGTGCGGCCCGTCGCGCTGGCCACCTGTGACATCGACCCGGCCGTTCTGCGCGGAGCCTTCCCGCTGCCCGGTCCGTATCCGTTCGGGCACGAGGGAGTGGCAGAAGTCGTCGAGATCGGGCCGGAGGTACGCGGCGTCGCCGTCGGCGACCTGGTGGTGGTGCCGTTCCAGATCTCCTGCGGCGCCTGCCGGGCGTGCGCATGCGGGCGGACCGGGAACTGTGTGAGCCATCCGCGGCTGTCGTCGTTCGGCCTCGGCGCCATGGGCGGGCTGAACTGGGGCGGGCTGTGGGCCGACCTGGCGCTGGTGCCGCACGCGGATGCCATGCTGGTGCGCCTGCCCTCCGGCGTCGACCCGGCCGCGGTGGCCAGCGCGAGCGACAACATCCCGGACGCCTATCGCTCGGTCGGCCCGCAGCTGGCCGACGATCCGGCCGCCGAAGTGCTGGTCATCGGCGGCCCCGCCGCTCCGTCGATCGGTCTGTACGCCGCCGGGCTCGCCGTCGCCCTCGGCTCCGCCCGGGTGGTCTACCTCGACGACTCCGGCCGGCGACTGGACATCGCGAAGTCGCTCGGCGCGGAGGCGATCGAAGGGCCCCGGGACGCGCGGGTGGGGCGGTTCCCGATCGTCGTGGAGGCGGCGGGCGGGGCGAAAGCGTTGCGCGGGGCGATCGAGGCGACGGCGTACGACGGCTGGTGCACGAGCGTCAGCGTCCAAGCGCAGGATGTCGCGCTGCCGCTCTTCGGCATGTACACCCGCTGCTGCACCTTGCACACCGGCCGCGCGCACGCGCGGCCGGTCATTCCCGAGGTTCTCGATCTCGTGGCGACCGGTCGCTTCGATCCGTCGCTGGTCACCACCGCGACGGTCCCGTGGGAGGACTCGATGGAGGCGCTGCTGGAGACGCCGCTGAAATTGGTGGCCGTGCGCTGAACGTCTGTGACGAATCGCACTGCGGACCTTCGCGACCCCGGTGTCCGGTGGCGACGATCACGCCGCAGAGGCGGTCGCGGCGGTTCCGAGTTCGCGCGAACTCGCGCCGGCCGGTTCGATCAGCGTTTTCTCTGCGCAGGTCAGGCGGGAAAGACGGCTTCGGGCCCAGCGTCGCGCCGGTGGACACCTGTCCGGATGATCGGGCGTGACCCTCCGCCGGACCGGAATCCCCGCAGGTCGATCGCGCCGCTGACTCAGGGCACCCTTATTAGATTTCCGGAACGAATTCCGCCACACTGATGTTGTGAAAACCGTGGGTTTGCGGAGGAACGACGAAGGGACTGGTCGCCGGACCGGTGCCGGGTCGGTTGCTGCGCCCGCGGCGGTCGGCGGCGAAGGGCATACCCGAGCGGCCATCGTCCAGCTGCTGCTGGAGGAAGGACCGATCACCGCCACCGCCATCGGGAACAGGCTCGGCCTCGCCCCGGCGGGCGTGCGCAGGCATCTGGACGCCTTGATCGACTCCGGCCGAGCGCGAGCGACTCGATCGGCGCCCTGGCAGCAGAAGGGCCGGGGCCGCCCGGCCAAGCAGTACCAGCTCACCGCGGCCGGACGAGGCGACCTCGGCCACGCCTACGACGATTTGGCAGGGGCCGCGATCCGGCAGCTCGGGGAGATCGGCGGCGAACAGGCCATCACCGAGTTCGCCCGCAAACGAGCACGCACTATCGTGGCCGGGATCGAACCGGTCGGTGAGCACACCACCGAACAAACCGAGGCCAAGGCCGAGGAGATCGCCGAGGCGTTCACCGACGCCGGGTTCGCCGCCACCACCCGCAAGGTGGGCGCGGGCGTGCAGATCTGCCAGCACCACTGCCCCGTGGCACACGTCGCCGAGGAATTTCCTCAGCTGTGCGCGGCGGAGCTCGAGGCGTTCCGGGAGCTGCTCGGCACGCACGTGCAGCGGCTGGCCACGATCGCCAACGGCGACTGCGCGTGCACCACGCACGTGCCGCTGCTGGTCCTGCCCGCCGACCGGACCGGAACTTCAGCACCAACCGCTGCACAGCCCGCAGCGGTACGAACGAACGACTCCGGAAGGAGTGCCGAATGACGACGACCACCGACCAGGTGCAACCGCTCACCCAGGAAGAGACCATCGCCTCGCTGGGCAAATACGGTTACGGCTGGGCCGATTCGGATGTGGCCGGCGCCAGCGCGCAACGAGGTCTGTCCGACGCGGTTGTCCGCGACATCTCGGCGAAGAAGAACGAGCCCGAGTGGATGCTCGAGCAGCGACTCAAGGCGCTGCGCATCTTCGATCGCAAGCCGATGCCGCTGTGGGGATCGAACCTCGACGGCATCGATTTCGACAACATCAAGTACTTCGTGCGCTCCACCGAGAAGCAGGCCGCGTCCTGGGACGAGCTGCCCGAGGACATCAAGAACACCTACGACAAGCTGGGCATCCCCGAGGCCGAGAAGCAGCGGCTGGTCTCCGGTGTCGCCGCGCAGTACGAGTCCGAGGTCGTCTACCACCAGATCCGCGAGGACCTGGAGCAGCAGGGCGTCATCTTCCTCGACACCGACACGGCGTTGAAGGAGCACCCGGAGATCTTCCGGCAGTACTTCGGCACCGTGATCCCCGCGGGCGACAACAAGTTCTCCGCGCTGAACACCGCCGTCTGGTCGGGTGGGTCGTTCATCTACGTGCCGCCGGGCGTGCACGTCGACATCCCGCTGCAGGCCTACTTCCGGATCAACACCGAGAACATGGGCCAGTTCGAGCGGACCCTGATCATCGTCGACGAGGGCGCCTACGTGCACTACGTCGAGGGTTGCACCGCGCCGATCTACAAGTCCGACTCGCTGCACTCCGCGGTGGTGGAGATCATCGTGAAGAAGGGCGGCCGCTGCCGCTACACCACCATCCAGAACTGGTCGAACAACGTCTACAACTTGGTCACCAAGCGGGCCAAGGCCGAGGCGGGCGCGACCATGGAGTGGATCGACGGCAACATCGGTTCCAAGGTCACCATGAAGTACCCGGCGGTCTGGATGACCGGCGAGTACGCCAAGGGTGAGGTGCTCTCGGTGGCGTTCGCCGGCGAGGGCCAGCACCAGGACACCGGTGCGAAGATGCTCCATCTCGCGCCGCACACCTCCTCGACCATCGTGTCGAAGTCGGTGGCGCGCGGCGGAGGACGGGCCTCCTACCGCGGCCTGGTCCAGGTGAACAAGGGCGCGCACGGCTCGAAGTCGACGGTGAAGTGCGACGCGCTGCTGGTCGACACGATCAGCCGCTCGGACACCTACCCCTACGTCGACATCCGTGAGGACGACGTGACCATGGGTCACGAGGCGACCGTCTCGAAGGTCTCCGAGGACCAGCTGTTCTACCTGATGAGCCGCGGCCTCACCGAGGACGAGGCGATGGCGATGGTGGTGCGCGGCTTCGTCGAGCCGATCGCCAAGGAACTGCCGATGGAGTACGCCCTCGAGCTGAACCGCCTGATCGAACTGCAGATGGAAGGAGCCGTCGGCTGATGGCCGTGGAGAACATTGCCGAAGCCGCCGAAGCTCGCACCCCCGCGGTCAACAAGGGCGAAGTCTTCACCTCGTTCGACGTCAACGCCTTCGAGGTGCCTTCCGCCAAGGACGAGGCGTGGCGGTTCACGCCGCTGCGCCGCTTGCGCGGACTGCAGGACGGCACCGCGGTTCGCGACGGCCGCGCGACCGTCGAGATCGCCGCTGCCGAGGGCGTGACGGTCGAGACTGTCGACCGCACCGACGCGCGGCTCGGCGCGGGCGGCGTGCCGTCCGATCGCGTTGCCGCTCAGGCCTACTCGGGCTTCGAGCAGGCCACCGTGGTGTCGGTCGGCAAGGAGATCGAGGTCGCCGAGCCGGTGATCGTCACGATCACCGGTCCCGGCGAGGGCAAGACCGCCTACGGCCACCTGCAGATCCGCCTGGAACCCTTCGCCAAGGCCACCGTGGTCATCGACCAGCGCGGCAGCGGAACCTACGCGGAGAACATCGAATTCGTGCTCGGCGATTCGGCCAAGCTGACCGTGGTCGCGGTGCAGGACTGGGCCGACGACGCGGTGCACGCCACCGCGCACCACGCCAAGCTCGGCCGCGATGCCACCCTGCGGCACATCTCGGTCACTCTCGGCGGCGACCTGGTGCGCCTTACCGGCAACGTCCGCTACGACGGCCCCGGCGGTGACGCCGAACTGCTCGGCCTCTACTTCGCCGACGCGGGCCAGCATTTCGAGCAGCGGCTGCTGGTCGACCACGCGGTGCCGAACTGCAAGTCGAACGTGCTGTACAAGGGTGCGCTGCAAGGCGATCCGCACTCGCCGAAGGGCGACGCCCGCACGGTGTGGGTGGGCGACGTGCTCATCCGTGCCGCCGCCGAGGGCACCGACACCTTCGAAGTGAACCGCAACCTGGTGCTCACCGACGGGGCGCGGGCGGACTCGGTGCCGAACCTGGAGATCGAGACCGGCGAGATCGTCGGCGCCGGACATGCCTCCGCGACCGGCAGGTTCGACGACGAGCAGCTGTTCTACCTGCGCGCCCGCGGCATCCCGGAGGACGCCGCCCGCCGCCTGGTGGTGCGTGGTTTCTTCCACGAGATCATCCAGAAGATCGCGGTGCCCGAGATCCGGGAGCGGCTGGAGGCGGCCATCGAGGCCGAACTCGCCGCCATCGGCGCCTGATCAACGACCCCATACCTGGCAAAGGAATTCGAATTCGATGACCACCCTGGAAATCAAGGACCTGCACGCCGAGGTCGCCAACCCCGACGAGTCCGGCGAGCCGATCAAGATCCTCAAGGGCGTGAACCTCACGGTGAAGTCCGGTGAGACGCACGCCATCATGGGCCCGAACGGCTCCGGCAAGTCCACGCTGTCCTACGCGATCGCCGGTCACCCGAAGTACACCGTGACCTCCGGCTCGATCACCCTCGACGGCGAGGACGTGCTGATGATGTCGGTGGACGAGCGCGCGCGTGCGGGCCTGTTCCTCGCCATGCAGTACCCGGTCGAGGTTCCCGGCGTCTCGATGTCGAACTTCCTGCGCACCGCCGCCACCGCCGTGCGCGGCGAAGCGCCGAAGCTGCGGCACTGGGTCAAGGAGGTGAAGGAGTCGATGAGCGAACTGGAGATCGACGCCGCCTTCGCCGAGCGCAGCGTGAACGAGGGCTTCTCCGGCGGTGAGAAGAAGCGCCACGAGATCCTCCAGCTGGGCCTGCTCAAGCCGAAGATCGCCATCCTGGACGAGACCGACTCCGGCCTGGACGTCGACGCGCTGCGCGTCGTCTCCGAGGGCGTCAACCGCTACAAGGAGCGCGAGAACGGCGGTGTCCTGCTGATCACGCACTACACCCGCATCCTGCGCTACATCCAGCCGGAGTTCGTGCACGTGTTCGTCGGCGGCCGCATCGTCGCCGAGGGCGGCGCCGAACTCGCCGAGGAACTCGACGCCAACGGCTACGTTCGTTTCACTCAGACTGCAACCGCTGGAGCCTGACATGACCGCTACGGTCCGCACCCTCGACGTCGCCCGCATCCGGGCCGACTTCCCGATCCTGAACCGCACGGTCCGGGACGGGAAACCGTTGGTGTACTTGGACTCCGGCGCGACCGCGCAGCGGCCGATCGAGGTGCTCGAAGCCGAACGCGAGTTCCTGATCACCAGCAACTCCGCGGTGCACCGCGGGGCGCACCAGCTGGCCGAGGAGGCGACCGACGCCTACGAGGGCGCGCGGGCCGACATCGCGCGGTTCGTCGGCGTGGACGTGGGCGAGATCGTCTTCACCAAGAATGCCACCGAGTCGCTGAACCTGGTGACCTACGCGCTGGCCGACGACCGGTTCCCGCACCACGTGGGTCCCGGCGACGAGATCGTCATCACCGAGCTGGAACACCACGCGAATCTGGTGCCCTGGCAGGAACTGGCCCGCCGCACCGGCGCCACGCTGAAGTGGTACGGCGTGACCGAGGACGGCCGGATCGACCTGGACTCGCTGGAACTGTCGCCCGCCACCAAGGTGGTCGCGTTCACTCACCAGTCCAACGTCACCGGTGCGGTGGCGCCGGTCGAGGAGCTGGTGCGCCGCGCGAAGGCGGTGGGCGCGCTGGTCGTGCTCGACGCCTGCCAGTCGGTGCCGCACATGCCGGTGGACTTCCGCACGCTGGGCGTGGATTTCGCCGCGTTCTCCGGTCACAAGATGCTCGGTCCCTCCGGCGTCGGCGTGCTCTTCGGCCGCCGAGCGCTGCTCGAGGAGATGCCGCCGTTCATCACCGGCGGGTCCATGATCGAGACGGTCTTCATGGACCACAGCACCTACGCTCCGCCGCCGCAGCGCTTCGAGGCCGGGGTGCCGATGACCTCGCAGGTGGTCGGATTGGGCGCGGCGGTTCGATATCTCGAACGCATCGGCATGGACGCCGTCGCGGCGCACGAGCACACGCTCGTCGGCGCGGCGCTGGAGGGGCTGGCCGGGATCGGCGGCGTGCGCGTCATCGGACCCACCGAGAACGTCGACCGCGGCGGCGCCGTGGCGTTCGTCGTAGACGGCATCCACGCGCACGATGTCGGGCAGATCCTGGACGACGAGGGCGTCGCGATCCGGGTGGGTCACCATTGCGCGTGGCCACTGCACCGGCGTTTCGGCGTCGCCGCCACCGCGCGCGCCTCGTTCGCCGTCTACAACACCGTCGCCGAGGTGGACGCGCTGGTCGCCGCCGTGCGGAAGGCCCAGAGCTTCTTCGGAGTTGCATAAGACATGCGCATGGAGCAGATGTACCAGGAAGTGATCCTGGACCACTACAAGCACCCGCACCACCGGGGGCTGCGCGAGCCGTTCGGGGCCCAGGTACACCACGTTAACCCGACATGTGGCGACGAGGTGACGCTGCGCGTGCAGCTCGGCGACGACGGTGACATCGCCGACGTCTCCTACGACGGCCAGGGCTGCTCGATCAGCCAGGCCGCCACCTCGATCCTCACCGACCAGGTCATCGGGCTGCCGGTGCAACAGGCGCTGAAGGTGGTCGACTCCTACAGTGAGATGATCTCCAGCCGCGGCACCATCGAGGGCGACGAGGACGTGATCGGCGACGGCATCGCCTTGGCGGGCGTCTCGAAGTACCCCGCGCGGGTGAAGTGCGCGCTGCTCGGGTGGATGGCGTTCAAGGACGCCGTCCTCAGGATCGGCCCCGAGCAGCCCGCCGGCGCCGCGGAAGAGAACTGACCGTCCGATGCGAAACGGGGAAGCGTCATGACTGACACACCGGTTACCGACACGACCGAGCAGGCCGCGCCTGCCGCCGAGCTGTCCGAGCTGTCTGCGGAGGACATCAAGTTGCTCGAGGACATCGAAGAGGCGATGCGTGACGTGGTCGACCCGGAACTGGGCATCAACGTCGTCGATCTCGGCCTGGTCTACGGGTTGCGCGTCGAGGAGGACAACATCGCGGTCCTCGACATGACGCTGACCTCGGCAGCCTGCCCGCTGACCGACGTCATCGAAGACCAGTCCCGCAACGCCCTGGTGCGCAGCGGCCTGGTGGAAGACCTGAAGATCAACTGGGTCTGGATGCCGCCGTGGGGTCCGGACAAGATCACCGAGGACGGCCGCGAGCAGCTGCGCGCCCTCGGGTTCACGGTGTAATCGCCAGGACTGGTAGCAGCCGCCGAGCAGCGCCCCGACGGGGTGCTCCGGCGGCTGAGTCGTATCCGCCGCGCGGGCTTCGGCTGTGCCCGCCGATGCCTTCCCGGTCCCTCGTCAGCCCTTGGCGCACTTGGTCGCATCGACCGGGGCTCCGTTCGCGGTGGAGACGTCCGCCGGGATGGGGAGCCGTCCGATGCGCCGGGCGTCGGTGCCGCACACCCGCCCAGGGTGGGAAGTCCGCACTTCGACAAACCGCGTGTGCCCGACGATGATCTGAGCGCTGAGTCGTCCGGAACGGGGAGGATCATCACATGTCGCTGCCGCACAAGGCTGCCCTCGGGCTCGCGGCGGTCTCGGCCGCCACCTGCGCCGTCGTCGGCGCACCGGCGGGTGAAGCGCGCGCGGCGACCTACTATGGAGCGCTGGCGCTTTCGCCCAGCACCGGTGCCGTCGTTTCGGCGGTGGACTACGCGAGCGCCGCCGCCGCCGACACCGCGGCTCGCGCCCAATGCGGTGTGACCGACTGCCAGACGGTCGTGCAGTTCTGGAATGCCTGCGGGTCGGTCGTGCGCGGCGCCGACGGGAAGCACGGATGGGCATGGGGTCCCACCCGCGCCGAAGCCGAACGCCGGGCCATCGAGGTCCTCGGTCCCAGCGCTCCGCCCTTCCCGAGTCTCGGTAGCGCGATTCCTCGGCCCGCGAGCGTCCGATTGACCGCTTGTACGTCGACGGCCGGTTAGCTCACCGGCGCAGAACGCCGGTCGCCCACCCGGTTCCGCTGCGTGCATACCCCGCCGGTGGAGCGCCCGACAACGACGGACGAACCGTGCCATCGGCCGGCCTGAGCCGTCCTTCGCGGGCCGAGGGCCGGATCCCGCGGTTTCGGATCACTCTGGGCGGGAATCGCGTCGGGGAGCTGACGCCGAGGAGGTCTTCGTGCCGGATGGGAACACAGCGGGCCCGCAGCGGGTCGTGATCGTCGGAAGCGGGTTCGCGGGGTTCACCTGCGCCCAAAAGCTTTGCCGCATAGTGGCGAAAGCGAAACGGGACGTCGAAATCGTACTCGTCACACCCAATGACTACCTGCTCTATACGCCCTTGCTTCCGGATGTGGCGGGTGGACTGATCGATCCCCGGTTCGTCGCCATCTCGCTGGCCGATTCGCTGCCACGGGTCCGGCTGGTGGTCGCGAACGCTCGGTCGGTCGATCTGCAGAACAAGACGATCACGGTGGCCGGCGAGCATCATCCGCCGCGGCAGCTGTCCTGGGACCGGCTGGTGCTCACGCCCGGGTCGGTCACCCGCCTGTTCGACATCCCGGGCCTGGCGGAGCACGCGCGCGGGCTCAAGACCGTCGCCGAAGCGCTGTACCTGCGCGAGCAGTTGCTGCGCCAGCTCGAGCTCGCCGACGACGAGGAGGACCCCGAGGTACGGCGGGCGCGCCGCACCGTGGTCGTGGTGGGGGCGTCCTACGCGGGCACCGAACTGATCGCGCAGTTGCGCGCCCTCGCCGACGCCTACGCCGCGCGCCGCGGCTTCGACCCCGCCGAAGTGCGATTCCTTCTGCTCGATACGGCCCAGAGGGTGATGCCGGAGGTCGGCGAGCGGCTCAGCGACAAGGTGCTGCAAGTACTGCGGAAACGAGGCATCGAGATCCGGCTGGAGACCTCCCTGTCGAAACTCGACGAGAACTCGGTCGTGCTCACCGACGGAACGGTCGTCCCCACCCACACGGTCGCCTGGGTGACGGGTGTGACCGGCGCGCCGGTGCTCGGCACGCTCGGCCTGCCGCTGGAGAAGGGCCGCCTGGTCGTCGACGCGAAGCTGGGCGTGCCCGGCCATCCGGACGTGTTCGCGGGCGGTGACGCGGCCGCGGTGCCGGATCTGACCAAGCCCGGCCGGATCACCCCGCCCACGGCCCAGCACGCCACGCGGCAGGGCAAGGCACTCGCCAGGAACGTCGCCGCCAGCCTGGGTATCGGCACGGCCGCCGACTACAAGCATCGCGACCTGGGACTGGTCGTCGACCTCGGGCCGCGCTTCGCGGTCGCGAACCCGATGGGCCTGCGCCTGTCCGGTTTGCCCGCGAAGGCGGTGACCCGCGCCTATCACACCTTCGCCGTGCCGAGAGCGGTGAACCGCTGGGCGATCACGGTCTCCTACCTGACCATCGCGGTGACACCGCGGCCCCTCGCCTTGCTCGGACTGGTCAGCCACGAGGAAGCGAGCTTCGGCAGCAGTGAGGGCATCACCGGGCCTTCGTGAGCAGCAGGAGGCGCCTGAAAGTGCCTCCGCTATCACGCCTGGGATTCCTGCCCTGCCCGCCCGTCGCGTTGCTCGGATCAAACGCGTGCGCGAGACCGCGCACAGCGGAGATGATGCGGAGGTGGACGAGGTGACGTACCGGCGATCGCGAGTCGGGTTGCACGCGATCGCGGAGTTGTTGATCGCCGGGCCGCAGTTCCGAGAGTTCGGCACCATCCGGTTGGGGGTCGTGCGGGGAGGCTTCGGGGGAGTGCGGTGGCCGGTATCCGTGGTCGGGGACGAGCTGGTGTGGCCGGAAGGACGTGCGCGGCTGGCGGGGACCTTTCGGGAGGTCGCCAGGGCCGCGGGTTTCGAACCCGGGCCGCCGGAAGGGGTGTACGCGGCCACCGCGGGCGTCGATCCCGATGCGGTGATCGAGGTCGATCCCTCGGCAGCCGGGCTGATCGAAGACTGGCTGGCGCTGGGTGACAAGGCGTTGCGCTGCCTGGCGCCCGATGTGACACCGGTGCTGTGGCCGGAGCATTTCGACCTGGCGAGCACGATCGATGAGGTGAACTACGGGATCTCGCCGGGAGACGACGCCCATCCCGGCCCGTACGCCTACATCGGACCGTGGACCCCGCGAACCGGCGATTTCTGGAACGCGCCGTTCGGCGCACTCAGGCCGCGCGGCGCGGTGAACACCGTCGCGGCACTGCTGGAGTTCTTCGAAGAAGGCCGGCGGCGCGCGGCGCGGGACTGACTCGGCCCCTCGGTCGCCGCCTCGCTCCGAGACTCAGGCGCCTTTGCGAGCCGGAGCCTTCTTGGCCGCCTTCTTCGCGGGCGTCTTCTTCGCCGCGCTCTTGGAGGCCGTGCTCTTCGATGCGCTGCTCTTGCCCACGCTGCTCTTGGCTCCTGCGCTCTTGGCCGCGGCCTTCTTCGCGGTCTTCTTCGGCTCGGCCTCCGCCCCGTCACCGCCGGCCGTCCGGCGTCCACTGGCCTCCAGGCTGCGCTGCAGTGCGGCGACCAGATCCACCACCTCGGCGTCCATTCCGGCAGGCGCGAGCTCCGGCTGCTCGGGCACCTTGCCGGTGCCGCTGGCGATCGCCTCGTCGAGCAGGCGCTTCAGTTCGATCTGATACTCGTCGGTGAACTGCTCTTGATCGAAGTCGTCGGACATCGCCTCGACGAGCGTCTCGGCCATCTTGATCTCCTGCGGGCGCGGGTCGGCGACCCCGTCGAGGGATTCGAAGTCGACGGAGCGGACCTCATCGGGCCACAGCAGCGTCTGCAGCACCAGAATGCCGTCGCGCACGCGCAGCGCGGCCAGCCTGGTCTTCTGCCGCAGGGTGAAGTTCACCAGGGCGGTGCGTTCGACCTTCTCCAGCGTCCGCGCCAGCAGGACATAGGCCTTCGGTGTGCTGGAGTCCGGTTCCAGGTAATAACTCTTCTCGAACAGGATCGGGTCGATCTGCTCGGACGGCACGAACTGCAGCACCGGGATCTCGTGCTTCTCCGCCACGGGCAGTTTCGCGAAGTCCTCGTCGCTCAGGACGACTTTGTCGCCGTCCGGGGACTCGTAGGCCTTGTCGATCTCGGTGTACTGGACGGATTGGCCGCACACGGTGCAGACGCGGTCGTATTTGATCCGGCCTCCATCCTTGGCGTGCACCTGATGGAATCGGATGTCGTGGTCCTCGGTGGCGGTGTACACCTTCACCGGAACATTCACCAGCCCGAATGCGATCGAGCCCTTCCAGATCGATCTCATGTTCCCATCATGGCCGAAGCCCTTCGACCTCGCGAGCGAACCGGAAACCGAGTGTCGCAACCGCGACACGCCGACGTAGCCGTCCCGGCAGAGCCGCGAAGAGCGAACTCATCGCCGTGACCGTGCCCGCCAGGTCCGTGCGGCCGGACAGATACGCGCGCTGTGCGGCCGGGGGCAGCGTGAAGAACGTGTCGAAGAACAGCGGGAGGTCCTCCGGCGGCAGCGCGAGCAGCGCCCGCAGACCGGCGCTGCGCAACCGGTGGACGACGCGTGCGGTGGCCGGCCACACGTTCTGCCCCGCCGCCATCGCGTCGGCCGCGGCCAGCGTGGCGCCGACGCTGTAACCGGTCGCCGGGTGCAGGAAGCCGCCCGCCGCCCCGAATCCGCTCGGCCCCGGACGGCCTCCCTGGACGGGAAACCGGACGTGCTCCACGGGCTCCTCACCGGTGAGCCGGATGCCCCGCGCGCCGAGCCGGTGGCGCAAGCGGGCGCGCAGTTGCGCGCCCGTCAACGCGGGGCGGCCGGCCAGGCAGGTCTCCTCGAGCAGCATCCGCTCGTCGTCCAGCGGGACGGCGTAGAGGAACGAAGGCGGCGTGCCGGGGGCGGCGCCGTTGTCCGGCCGCCAGTCCATGAACAGCGGGTCGAGACCAGCGCAGCGTCCCGCGTCCACGATGACGCCGTAGGCGGTCTGCTCGGCTCGGGCGGGGGAGCGGGCGAGTCCGCGCGCGTCGATCACTCTGCTGCCGGTGATCGTCGCGCCGGAGGCCGAGGTGACGTGTTCGGGAGCGATGTCGACCGCGCGATCGGCGACGACGTGCGCATCGGACAGGTGCAGCGAGGTCTGCAATCGCGCGGTGTCCAGCACGACGTACGGGCGGTCCAGCCGGTGCGCGCGCGTTCCCCAGGCCAGCGGCTGGGACACCGTCGCCGCGACGACCTCCGGCGCCAGCCAATCCGGCAGTTCGTCGGCCCACGCCGCGTACGTGGCGGTCCACCTGCGCTCCGGCGCGGGATCCAGCACGGTGACCGTGAGCCCGCGCGCTACGGCGCGGTGTGCGAGGGCACGACCGGCGGGGCCGAGGCCGCACACGACCAAGTCGGGCCTCACTTCCCGGCCGTTCGGATTCGCGGGGCTGCGATGCGATGCATGGTCCGAGCCTCTCATCCGCTCGCTCGACAAGGGTGCGGCCACCGCATCGGCCGTGAGTCGGGATCTCGCGAGGCGGAATTCTTCGTGAACACCATCGCGGCGATCCGTCGGCGCCGCCTCCGCGTGGAACCGTGACCGGCCCGGATCGACCGCCGAAACGTGGTGGCGGCTGAATCACCAGCCGAGAGGTGGGCACGGGTACCGGCGAGCGCGACGGCCTCTCCGGTCGTGGGAGCCGAGCGGAGGCGGCGCAGCGCACAGCAGCGACTCGCGCCCACGGAATGTGTTCGCGCTCACCGTAGTTTGTCGCACGTTGCTAGGATGCCGGGGCGCTGGCGCACGCACCCGGCCCCGGTGCCGAGTGCGTGGTGTCGGCGCACCGGTGCGCCGCGGATGGCGCGCCGGCAGGTTGCCGACCGGCGACCGCCGGAGTTCGCAGAGCGAAAGCGGTTCGACCGGAACGAGTTAGGGGTAGACGCAGTGTTCGAACTGACCAGGCGGCGCAGCCGGTGGATCCTCGCTGTGTTCGTGGTGCTCGCACTGGCGATGGGCACGCTGAGCGCGACGCTGTTCGACAAGGTGCAGGGCGGCGGCTACATCGACCCCGGCAGCGAGTCGAGCCGGGCGACCGCGGTGCTGCGCGATACCTTCGGCCAGGCCACCCCGAATTTCGTGCTGCTGGTGCAGACTCGCCGGTCGGTGGACGACGACGCCGCGGCCACCGCGGCGACCAACCTGGTCACCGAGCTGAAGTCGGTGTCCGGCGTCGCGGGCGTCACGTCGTACTGGACCGACAAATCGCCCGCGCTGCGCAGCACCGACGGCACCAAAGGGCTGATCGTGGCCAGCATCCTCGGCGAGGAGGCCGAGGTCGACCAGCGGGTGGGTGACCTCGCCGACCGGTTCGGCGGCGCGCAGGGCCCGCTCGAGGTGCGGGTCGGCGGCTACGCGATGCTGCTGCACGAGACGGTGCAGCAGAGTGAGAAAGACGTAGTGCTCGGCGAATCGATCGCTTTCCCGGTCACGCTGATCGCACTGCTGCTGGTGTTCGGCGGTCTGGTCGCGGCCAGCCTGCCGCTGGTGGTCGCGATGATCACGGTGATGATCACCATGGGCGCGCTGTGGCTGATCGCGAGCGTCACCGACCTCGCGGCGACCGCGACCAACGTCGCCACGCTGCTGGGGCTCGGTCTGGCGATCGACTACAGCCTGCTGATGATCAGCCGCTATCGCGACGAACTGGTGGCCGGTCAGCAGCCCGGTGCCGCGGTGGCCGCGACCATGCGCTCGGCCGGCCGGACCGTCTTGTTCTCGGCCGTCACCGTCGCCGTCGCCTTGTCGGGCCTGCTGTTCTTCCCGTTGCTGGCCGTGCGGTCGATGGGTTACGCGGGTCTGGCCGTCGCGGTGATCGCCGCGACGGTGTCGCTGACCGTGCTGCCCGCGATCCTGTTCCTGCTCGGCGCCAAGATCGACAGCGGCCAGTTGTGGTGGTTCCTGCGCGCCGCCCGTCCCGCGCCCGGCGAGGGAGCCTGGCACCGCCTGGCGCGGTTCGTGATGATGCGACCCGTGCCCATCGGGCTCGCGGTGACCGCCCTGCTGCTCGTGCTGGGCGCGCCGTTCCTCGGTGTGCAGCTCGGCTTCCCCGACGAACGCTCCCTGCCGGATTCGATGAACAACCGCCAGGTCACCGAGATCATCCAGCGGGACTTCGCGGCCACCGAACAGAACGGGCTGTTCGCGGTACTGCCCGAAAGCGCCTACAGCGCCGCGGGATTGGACGCCTACGCCCGGGAGCTGTCGGAGATCGAGAACGTCCGCCGGGTCGACACGGCCACCGGCAGCTACAGCCACGGAGGTCTGCTCGCCGCGCCCACCGCCGCCCACGACGGTTTCCGCGCCGAGAACGCCGCCTATCTCTCGGTGATCCCGGACACCACCGACCCCACGGTGCTCGACCGGATCGCCGACGACGTGCGCGCGACGCCCGCCGCCTCGGAGGTGCTGGTCGGCGGCGTTGCCGCGGCCAACGCGGACGCGATCGGCGCGGTGGTCTCGGCGCTGCCGTACGCGCTGGCCTTCGTCGTGCTGATCATGGTGGTGGTGCTGTTCCTGCTGACCGGAAGCGTCGTGCTGCCGTTGCTGGCGGTGGTGCTCAGCTTCCTGAGCCTGACGGCCACCTTCGGCGCGCTGGTCTGGATCTTCCAGGACGGACACCTGTCGGGCCTGCTCGGATTCACCGTCACCGGCGATCTGCCGCCCACGGTTCCGGTCATGCTGTTCGGCGTGGCGTTCGGTCTGGCCATGGACTACCAGGTGTTCCTGCTGGCGCGCATCCGGGAGGAATACCAGCGCACCAGGTCCAACGCGCTGGCCGTCACTTCCGGACTGGAGCGGATCGGCCGGATCGTCACCGCTGCCGCGGTGCTGATCTCGCTGGTCTTCCTCGGTTTTCTCGCCTCCGACATCACCTTCATGAAGGCGTTCGGCATCGGCCTCCCGCTGGCCGTCCTGGTGGACGCGACCCTGGTGCGCGGCTTCCTGCTGCCCGCCGCGATGGAACTGCTCGGCCACTGGAACTGGTACGCGCCCGGCCCGCTGGGCAAACTGCACCGGCGGTTCGGCATCGACGAGGGGCCTGCCGCTGCGGCGGTCGCGGGACGGGAGGACTGGCTCCAGCCCGCGCGCCTCTGAGCCACGGCGACCGTACGAGCCCGATCGGGTAGGGTCTCTCCGGCAGCTCCGGGGAGGCCCACACAGGGTGGGACGGCTGCCGCGAGTGTGGAGGGCGACCCGATGACCTACCCGTCCGGTTCCGGATTCGGCGGCGGCCAAGGGGACTACGGGAAATCGGACCAGGCGCGGCAAGCGCCGGACTGGGGAAGCATGTCCCCGCCGAGCGCATACCCGATGCAAGCATGGGAGACGCCGCCGCGGCCGCCCGCGCCCGAGCGCCGAACCGGCGTGATCGTCGCGCTGGCCCTCGGCGTGGTCGCCGTGCTGGTGGCGGTCGGTGTCGGCGTATCGGCGAATTCACGCGTGCAGGGTCACGCGCAGGCCGCCGCGTCCGCCGAGGCGACCACCCGCGCTGGTGGCGTCACCAGCACGCTGCCCGCGGCTCCCGCCCCGGGCGGTACGCACCCTTCGTCGGGCAGGCTGAGCTACACCGAATTCGCGAAGGACTGGGACTTCCGGTTCGATCGCGTCGAGTTGCACGCCGACTGGGTCGACGGCCGTGACCATGCCGACTGCCACCCCATCGAGGTGGCGGGCAAGCTCACGAGCCTCGGCTGCGGCTACGCGGCGGAGCTGGTGTACCGCGCCGAAGGCGGCGCGCTCATGCTCACCCAGTTCGTCCTCGGCATGGCCGACCGGAGCCGGGCCGCCGCGGCGAAGGATCGGTTCACCGACGCGGACCTCACCCTGCGTCCCGGCACCTACATCAAGGGCTACGCCACCGGCAAGTGGAAGGATGGCAGCGAGAAGGAATTCGTGGTGGTGACGCTGGCGACGGCCACCGGCGCGGTCGACCCCGCGACCGTCGAGAAGTACCTGCGCTACCGGCACGCCGACACGATCGGCGCACTGGCCTTCCGGTAGCGCGGGTCGGCCCCGATGCGGAGGGCCGTCCCGCCTCGGGTCAGATCCCGCCGGTGGAGAGCAGTCCGCCGTCCACGCGCACCGTCTCGCCGGTGATCCAGGCCGCCTCGTCGGAGACCAGGAAGCCGATCAAGCGCGCCACGTCCTCCGGGCTGCCCAGTCGCTTCATCGGGTACACGCTCGCGGCGCGCTCTTCGTCCGACGAGTACAGCGCGTCGGCGAATTTCGTCTTGATCACGCCCGGCGCGACCGCGTTCACCCGGATCTTCGGCCCGAGCTGCCAGGCGAGTTCCCCGGTGAGATGGATCAGCGCGGACTTGGACGCACCGTAGGCGGCGATCACACCGGTCGAGCGGATACCCGCGACACTGGCCACGTTGACCACGGCGCCGCCGTGATCGCGCATCCACGCTCGGTACGCCTCCTGGATGTAGCCGAGCGCCGCGACCACGTTCACGTCGAAGATCTTGCGCACGGCGTCCAGGTCGGCCTCCATCAGGGAGCCGAAGACCGGGTTGATGCCGGTGTTGTTGATCAGGACATCCAGCGAACCGAACTCCGTGACCGCGCGCTCGACCGCGGCCGCCCGATCCTCGGCGACGCCCGAGTTGCCCGCCAAGGCCACGACCTGGCCCTGGTGGCCCAGCTCGCGCAACTCCGCGGCGGCCTCCTCCAGCGGTTCCTTCTTCCGCGCGGTGATCAGCACGTTCGCGCCGCGGCCGAGCAGCTCCGCCGCGACCGCCTTGCCGATGCCCCGGCTGGCCCCCGTGACCAGAGCGCTCTTGCCCAACAGATCGGTACTCATGGCATCGCACGGTAGCGCAGCCGATCGCATGAGCCGTTACCGCCGTCACATGCGGGGTGCTGGTATGGGGGAGCACCCCGCGGCCCGGGTAAAATCGGTGGTTCTTGTGCGCATCGGGTCGCACAATCGAGCACGCGCCCAGTCCCACGATCCGCAAGGAGAAGTTTGTGATCACCGCGACCGACCTGGAGGTCCGGGCCGGAGTCCGCACCCTGCTGTCCGCTCCCGGACCGGCGCTACGGGTACAGGCGGGCGACCGGATCGGGCTGGTCGGGCGCAACGGCGCGGGCAAGACCACCACGCTGCGCATCCTGGCCGGCGAGGGCGAGCCGTACGCCGGGAAGATTCTTCGCTCCAGCGACATCGGTTACCTGCCGCAGGACCCGCGCGAGGGCAACCTGGACGTGCTGGCCCGCGACCGGGTGCTGTCCGCGCGCGGCCTGGACACGCTGATCCGTGAGATGGAGAAGCAGCAGGCGCTGATGGCCGAGGTCGCCGACGACAAGGAACGCGAGAAGGCGGTCCGCAAGTACGGGCGGCTCGAGGAACGTTTCTCGGCTCTCGGCGGCTACGTCGCCGAGAGCGAGGCGGCGCGCATCTGCCACAGCCTCGGTCTGCCCGACCGGGTGCTCGGTCAGTCGTTGCGCACCCTGTCCGGTGGTCAGCGGCGTCGAATCGAATTGGCGCGCATCCTGTTCGCCGCTTCCGACGGCAGCGGCGGGCGTTCGGACACCATCCTGCTGCTGGACGAGCCGACCAACCACCTCGACGCCGACTCGATCACCTGGCTGCGTGGCTTCCTGCAGAATCACGACGGTGGCCTGATCGTCATCAGTCACGACGTGGAACTGCTCGCCGACGTGGTGAACAAGGTGTGGTTCCTGGACGCGGTGCGCGGCGAGGCCGACGTCTACAACATGGGCTGGAAGAAGTACCTGGACGCACGCGCCACCGACGAGCAGCGCAGGCGCCGCGAACGCGCGAACGCCGAGAAGAAGGCGAGCGCGCTGCGCGCCCAGGCCGCCAAGCTCGGCGCCAAGGCCACGAAAGCGACTGCGGCGCAGAACATGGCCAAACGCGCCGATCGCCTGCTGGCCGAACTCGACGACGTACGCGTCGCCGACAAGGTCGCCCGGATCAAGTTCCCCGAGCCCGCGGCTTGCGGCAAGACGCCGCTGATGGCCGAGAACCTGACCAAGGTCTACGGCTCGCTGGAGATCTTCACCGGCGTCGACCTGGCGATCGACCGCGGCAGCCGGGTGGTGGTCCTCGGGCTCAACGGCGCGGGTAAGACGACGCTGCTGCGTCTGCTGGCCGGAGTCGAGCAGCCAACGGCGGGCGGTTTGGTGCCCGGGCACGGGCTGAAGATCGGATATTTCGCCCAGGAGCACGACACCCTGGACGACAACGCCACCGTGTGGGAGAACATCCGCCACGCCGCCCCCGACGCGGGCGAGCAGGATCTGCGTGGCCTGCTCGGCGCGTTCATGTTCTCCGGTCCGCAGCTCGACCAGCCCGCGGGCACCCTCTCGGGCGGTGAGAAGACCCGTCTCGCGCTGGCCGGTCTGGTCTCCTCGGCGGCGAACGTGCTGCTGCTGGACGAGCCGACGAACAACCTCGACCCGGTGTCGCGCGAGCAGGTGCTCGACGCCCTGCGCACCTACGCGGGCGCTGTGGTGCTGGTGACCCACGACCCGGGCGCAGCGGAGGCGTTGTCTCCGGAACGCGTGATCCTGCTTCCGGACGGGACAGAAGACCATTGGTCGGCCGAATATCTGGAACTTATTCAGCTCGCGTGAGTTTCATCACAAGAACCCGTTGATCATGGCCTCCTGAGTGCTTAGCCTGGAAAGACGCTGCTCGGCGACTCGGAGGAAGCCATGAGCGACAGGCCACAAAGCAAGCCCACATTGGGTAAGGGCACACGCGTCACCGGGAAGTCCCGCGATCGCCTACAAACCCAGCTGAAGAAACAATACGAGGCGGGTGCGAGCATCCGGTCACTGGCGCGGTCCACCGGCCGCTCCTACGGCTTCATCCACAATGTGCTGGTGGAGTCGCATGTGCAGCTCCGCAGCCGGGGCGGAGCCAATCGCCGCAAGGGCCAATAGCGCCGTAACGGCGCGAGGGATTCGCGCCGCGAGGGCCGTCCGCACGTGGGGACACGTTGCCGACGGAAGCAACCGCGCGGTGTGGAGCCCTGCTGCCGCGGACCCTGGTCAGCTGGCCCGGCCACGGATCAGACGCGCTCGGAGCACTCGACCGGATCGACGTCGACGCCACCGAACCGGATGCTGTCTCGCCGAGCTGTTCGGCGGCGTCGAGACCCGGATCGTCGGTTCGCCAGGTGACGACCTTCCGGCCGGTATCGGTCGCAATCGCAACACAATCCGACGCCGGGTGATCCTTGTCGAGCCGGTGTCGTAGTACCGGCCCGCCATGGCTGGTTACCCGCTGGACCGGCACGGGCCTGTGCGAGTGCCCGCGCCCGGCGGGGAGGGCGAACTCAGTAGCCTGCCACCATGCCGTCGCCGTCCACCAGCAGGTTGGCCAGGCTGCGGAAGATCGGCAGACCCGTCTTGATCTCCAGATAGGCGAACTGGCCCTGCGGGTTGACCTCGAGGAAGAAGTACTCGCCGTCGCGGCCGAGCCGAATGTCGAGCACACCGAAGGACAATCCGAGCGCGCCCATCAGCGTGGCCAGTGACTTGCTCACCGAGGCGGGCAGGTGGTCGGGCACGAAATCGACCGACGTGTCCAGCCGGGAGTCGACCTTGCCGACGCCCGCCTGCGAGTCGATGCGCACCGTCCATTCGACGCCGTCCACCCAGACCACCCGCAGATCGCAGGTGGCGTCGATGTAGTCCTGGAAGGTGGTCGGCGCCGAACGGATCGCGTCCAGCCTGGCGAAATCGTCCTCGGAGATGATCCTGGTCTCGGCGAACTCCGCCCGGCTGGTGCCGGTGCGTTTGTAAACGACCGGGCCGGGCCTGGATTCGACGAAGCTGCGCGCCTCGTCCGGATCGTTGGTGATCAGCGTTTCCGGCACCGCGAACCCGGCCCGCAGCGCCGTTTCCAGTTGCACGATCTTGCGTCCCGCGGTCCGGTCGGCCCCCGGGTCGTTGACCCAGTAGGCAGGGATGGACCAGAGCAGTCCCTGGATGAACCCGTCGCACTCGGCCTGGCGAAAATCGTTGTCCGAGGCACGGACACCGGCGGGCACCTGCGCGGGGTGCGGGCGCCGCCACCACACCGACCGAACGTCGTCGAGGCCGATGACGTGCGACAGCGAGCGTGCGGTGCCGAGCCGGTCCAGCCGGAAGCTGCCGGACTCGCGGGGGAAATCACGCAGGTCGAGCTGGATCGGGCCGAGCCCGTAGTGGTCTCGCAGCGTCGCCGCCATCGCGGTGGCGTGTAGATCATCGGATTCGGACACGATCAGGACCGAACCACGCCGGCGTGCGGCCATCCGCCTGCCGCTCAGTCGAGACTGTCGCAGTTGATGCCGTCGTCGCTGCCGTTGATCGATTTGGTCTGGCAGTAGGTGAACGTCGCCCCGCCCGAGCCCGGGCAGTCCACGAGTTGCAGTCGGTCGGCCCAGGTTTCGGTGAGCTGACGCAGCTGCTCGTCACCGAGCGCCTCCGACGGCGACTCCGGAATGGTCATCGGCCGATCGACCAGGTCGATGCGCAGCCTGCGGGTGAAATCGGCGGTGGCGCCCGCGCGGATGTCGACCAGTACCGGACGGCCGTCCTGCTCGGTCCGCGGTGCCGCGGAATCGACCACGCGCAGGACATCGGACCGACTGAACGTCCACGTTCCCTCGGCGACGCGCACGCTGATCTGCCGGTCCGATTCCGCGACCAGCAAACCCTGGAGCGGAGGAACACGGTCATCCTTCGGCGTCGTCCCGGGAAGGTGGATTGCGTCGGTCATAGCCGGTTCTCCGATCTGCTCACGATTTGCCACGACCCCCAAGCGTGAGAGCGATCATATCGCGATGAGGGGCGCTGTCGGCTCGTATCGCGAGATTTCCCGGCCTGTGACAAACCGAATTCCGATTCATAACGGCCGAGTGCCGAAAGTTTTCCGGTAGGCTGGAAATACTTACAGCGCAATCATGGAGCTGTTCTCCCACGCCGCACGGCCGGTGTCCATAGCCCGATGGTGGCGGCTGTGCATTTGTACTTTCGCTCCCCTGGCCGGTCGGGTGCGACCGCTTCGTGAGCGAATCACGTGAATCCGCTCGCGCGCAGTCGGATCCAGGGACCCTGTCTGCTATCGGTCCCGATTCGCGTTGCGCTCCGCCCACCAGGCGGGCGCGTCGATGAAGTGGTTGTCGAACTCGTCTTGGGCGGCAGCGAGATCGGTCATCGTGGACTCGCCCGCGGCGATCCGTTCCAGTAGCCGGAAGTACTCGAAACGCTGCACGCCGGGGGTGAGCGCGATCAGGATCCGCGCCGTGCTGTCCGGTGTCGCGCCGAAGGCGTGCGGCATGAATTTCGGGACCACGATGGAACCGCCCGCGCCGACGGTGACGATGCGGTCGCCGGCCAGCAGTTGCAGTTCGCCCTCGGCGACGTAGAACAGCTCGTCGGAACGCGTGTGATAGTGCGGCGCCGCGCCGTCCGCGCCACGATCCATGTTCACCTCGAGCGTGCTCAGCCCGCCGCCGGCCTCCTCGGCGTCGATCAGCAGGCGCAAAGTAACTGACGTGGTGCGCAGGACTTCCGCGTCCTGCGGCTGCCGGATCGCGACGTCCTTGCGGGGAGCGGGGATGGTCATCGGAGTCTCCAACTAGTTCGGGGATTGATAATTCGCTACCGAACTATAACCTGCCGAATAAGATCCTGTCCATGACCGAGCAAAGAACGGACGCTGTGGACGCCATCGTGGCGCAGTGGGAGCGCGAACGGCCGGACCTCGATCTCGAGGCGATGGGGGTGGTGGGGCGCCTGGGCAGGCTGCTGGTGGTGGCCCAGCGTGAGATCGAGGCGGTGTTCGGCAAGCACGGACTGCAGCGCGGCGAGTTCGATGTGCTTGCCGCGCTGCGTCGTTCGGGCGAGCCGTTCGAACTCAACCCGTCGGTGCTCGCCGACACGCTGATGCTGTCCCGGGCGGGTATGACCGGACGGCTGGACCGGCTGGAATCGGCGGGGCTGGTACGGCGCGTCGCCGACGCGCAGGACCGCAGGGCAGTGCGCGTCGCCCTCACCGCGGCGGGGCGGGAACTGGTCGACACCGTGGTCACCGAGCACACCGCGAACGAGACCAGGATGCTGTCGGTACTCACCGCGGGGGAACGGACAGAACTGGACCGAATCGCGCGAATCCTGCTGACCAGTATGGAACCGAACGCGTAGTCGCGGTAGCTCGCGCACCCCTCGATTCGCCGAATCGCTTTCTACATGGGAGAACTCGGGCTGCGATGAGGTAGCCCGATACTCGTGTCCGCGGGGCGCCGCGGGTCTACCTTGAGATTCCGTGCCGAAGGGGTCGGTGCGGTTGTGCAAGGAGGCCACGATGATCGACATCATCACTCTCCGCGGCACCGGCGAGCCGCGCAACTCCGACGGAACGCCCGCGGGCATGCTGCACGACGTCACGAAACTACTGGACACCGGGAAGTTCAGCTGCTTCGAACCGGATTGGCCCGCATCGGTGGGTCCGGTGCCCGAGGCGTGGGGCCCTTCGCTGGAAACGTCGGTGCGGCTCGGCGTCGCCGCCGGGGTGAAGGCGATCCAGGACTCGCCGAATGTCTGCGGCCTGCTGAGTTATTCGCTCGGCGGTATCTGCGCCAGCCGGATACTGGAGGGCGTGCACGCGGGGAAGTACCAGAACACGAACGGCACGCCGCTGGAGATCGCTTTCGTGGTGAACATCGCCAACCCCCTGCGCCGTGCCGGGCAGTCGGTCGGGAATCTCTGCCCCGCGAACACATTCGGCCTGCACGGACAGCGTGGCGCGTGGCCCGCTTCCGTCGCGGTCCGCGAGTACGCCAACCCCGGCGACATCATCACCGCCTCACCGGGTAATTCGCCGTTGCGCGTCATCGACGTGGGCATCTCGCCGTTCTCCTTCGTGGAGGGCGCCCGCATCGGCGACGTCGCACCGCTGATCTTCGCCGAACTGCTCGAGATCCTGCTGCACGACCCGATCGGCAACCTCGACCGCTACACCGCGGCGGTCCGCGGCGTCGTCGGCTACCTCACCCCGTGGCCCTACGGCCAGCACGTCCTCTACAACCACCAGCACATGCCCGGGACGGACGTCCCGTGGACCACGCACGCCGCCGAGTACATCAATACGACGTACTGAGCCCTTGTCGTCAGCGCGGACGGTCCCCTCTGTCCGCGCTCGTCGTCACTGCCCGCGCCCGAGAATTCCTACCGGCCTAAAGACCCGGAGAGGCGGGGGAGCGGACCGACGCCTCGACGAGATCCAGAACGGCGGAGAGGTTCTCGTTGGTGTGCCCGGAGGCGATCCGGGCGATCAGCCCGTCGAGGACCAGATCGAGGTAGCCGAGCAGGACGTCGGTGGGCACGTCGTCGCGCAGTGCGCCCGCGGCCTTGCGGCGTTCCAGGCGGGCCAGGGTGGCGGCGGTGAGCTCGGCCGAACGCTGGGTCCAGCCCGCGCGGAATTCGGGATCGGTGCGCAGCCGCCGCGCGATCTCCAACCGCGTTCCGAGCCAGTTGAACTGCTCGGGATGGGCGAGCATGTCGCGCATCACCTGCACGATGCCCTGGTTGGCCGCGACGTCGGCCATGCGTTCGGCGTCCTCTTGGGCGAGGGCGAGAAACAGGGCGTCCTTGTCGCGGAAGTGGTGGAAGATGGCGCCCCTGGAGAGCCCGATCTCCTCCTCGAGGCGGCGCACGGTGGCGCCGTCGTAGCCGTATTCGGCGAAGCAGCGGCGTGCTCCGTCGAGAATCTGGCTGCGCCGGGCGGCGAGGTGATCGTCACTGACCTTGGGCATGGGATCCTCCAGCGGGGGATACACGGAACCCCGCGTCGGCGGTGCACCGACGCGGGGGTTCGCACAGTACGAGCGAGGCGAGTAGTGATCCGAACGGCCGTGACGGCGGTGTCCGGAGCACTGACTCGGCAACCTGGGTGCTCATCGATCGGCCGCCGCTCGCGCAATGGCGACTCCGCGAGGAGTGAGTGCTACGAGCGACGTTCGCGCCCGTCTCGTGTTCGCGTGCCGGAAGCGGATGCGCGGTGGGCGCGGGTCTCCGGCGCGCGAACACGAGACTTCGAGAGCGCGATCAGGCCTTGATCATGTTGCGCAGCACATACTGCAGGATGCCACCGTTGCGGTAGTAGTCCGCCTCACCGGGGGTGTCGATCCGCACCACCGCGTCGAAGGTGATCTTGTCACCGTTCTCCTTGGTGGCGGTGACCTTCAGGGTCTTCGGGGTGGCACCCTCGTTCAGCTGGGTGATGCCCTCGATGTCGAAGGTCTCGGTGCCGTCCAGCTTCAGCGACGCGGCCGACTCGCCCGCGGGGAACTGCAGCGGGATGACGCCCATGCCGATCAGGTTGGAGCGGTGGATGCGCTCGAACGACTCGGTGATGACGGCCTTCACGCCCAGCAGGCTGGTGCCCTTGGCCGCCCAGTCACGCGAGGAGCCCGAACCGTACTCCTTGCCGCCGAGCACAACCAGCGGAATGCCCGCGGCCTGGTAGTTCTGCGACGCGTCGTAGATGAACGCCTGCGGGCCGCCCTCCTGGGTGAAGTCGCGGGTGTAACCGCCCGAGACGTCATCGAGCAGCTGGTTGCGCAGCCGGATGTTGGCGAAGGTGCCGCGGATCATCACCTCGTGGTTACCGCGGCGCGAGCCGTAGGAGTTGTAGTCCTTGCGCTCGACGCCGTTGGCCTCCAGGTACTGGGCGGCCGGGGTGCCGGGCTTGATGTTGCCCGCCGGGGAGATGTGGTCGGTGGTGACCGAGTCGCCGAGCAGCGCGAGCACCCGGGCGCCCTTGATATCGGTGACCGGCTGCGGGGTCTGCGGCATGCCCTCGAAGTACGGAGGCTTGCGCACGTAGGTCGACTCGGCGTCCCACTCGAAGGTCTTGCCCTCCGGCGTGGGCAGGCCGCGCCAGCGCTCGTCACCCCGGAACACGTCCTTGTAGTCCTCGAGGAACATGTCGCGGCTGATGACCCGGTCGATGGTGTCCTGGATCTCCTGCGGCGCGGGCCAGATGTCCTTCAGGAAGACGTCGTTGCCCTCGGTGTCCTTGCCCAGCGGGTCGTTCTCGAAGTCGAAGTCCATGGTTCCCGCGAGCGCGTAGGCGATGACCAGCGGCGGGGAGGCCAGGTAGTTCATCTTCACATCGGGGGAGATGCGGCCTTCGAAGTTGCGGTTACCCGACAGCACCGCGGTGACGGTGAGGTCGTTGTCGTTGACCGCCTTGGAGATCTCCTCCGGCAGCGGGCCGGTGTTGCCGATGCAGGTGGCGCAACCGAAGGCGACCAGGTTGAAGCCCAGCTTGTCCAGGTACGGCCACAGGCCGGCCTTCTCGTAGTAGCCGTTGACGACCTGCGAACCCGGCGCCATGGAGGTCTTCACCCACGGCTTGCGGGCCAGGCCCTTCTCGACCGCGTTGCGCGCCAGCAGGGCCGCGCCGATCATGACCGACGGGTTCGAGGTGTTGGTGCAGGAGGTGATCGAGGCGACCACCACCGCGCCGTGATCGAGCACGAAGTCGCCGTACTCCGCGGTGGAGACCTTGACCGGCTTGCTCGGGCGGCCCTCCGCGCCGTTCGCGGCCGACGGCGTGAAATCGGAGCCGTCGTCGGCGAAGGACAGCACGGCCGGGTCGCTGGCCGGGAAGGACTCCTCGACGGCCTCGTCCAGCTTGCTGTGCGGGGTGTCGGCGGCGGGGCCGCTCTCCGCGTCGCTGGTGTAGTTGTGGATGTCCTTGCGGAACGCGATCTTCGACTCCGACAACAGGATCCGGTCCTGCGGCCGCTTCGGGCCCGCGATGGACGGCACCACGGTGCTCAGATCCAGTTCGAGGTACTCGGAGTATGCGGGCTCGGTGTCGGGATCGTGCCAGAGACCCTGCTCCTTGGCGTACGCCTCGACCAGCGCGACCTGCTCGTCGGAGCGGCCGGTCAGGCGCAGGTACTCGACGGTCACCTCGTCGATCGGGAAGATCGCTGCGGTGGAACCGAATTCGGGGCTCATGTTGCCGAGGGTGGCGCGGTTGGCCAGCGGCACCTCGGCCACACCCTTGCCGTAGAACTCGACGAACTTGCCGACCACGCCGTGCTTGCGCAGCATGTCGGTGACGGTGAGCACGACGTCGGTCGCGGTCACGCCGGGCTTGATCTCGCCGGTCAGCTTGAAGCCGACGACGCGCGGGATCAGCATCGAGACGGGCTGGCCGAGCATGGCCGCCTCGGCCTCGATGCCGCCGACGCCCCAGCCGAGCACGCCGAGGCCGTTGACCATGGTGGTGTGCGAGTCGGTGCCGACGCAGGTGTCGGGGTAGGCCTGGCCGTTGCGGACCATGACGACGCGGGCCAGGTGCTCGATGTTGACCTGGTGCACGATGCCGGTGCTGGGCGGGACGACCTTGAAGTCGTCGAACGCGGTCTGACCCCAGCGCAGGAACTGGTAGCGCTCACCGTTGCGCTGGTACTCGATGTCGACGTTGCGCTCGAAGGCGTCGGCCCGGCCGAAGACGTCGATGATGACGGAGTGGTCGATGACCATCTCGGCGGGAGCGAGCGGGTTCACCTTGTCCGGGTCGCCGCCGAGGGTGGCCACGGCCTCGCGCATCGTGGCCAGGTCGACGATGCAGGGCACGCCGGTGAAGTCCTGCATGATGACGCGGGCGGGCGTGAACTGGATCTCGGTGTTCGGCTGCGCCGAGGGATCCCAGCTCGCGATGGCGCGAATGTGATCGGCGGTGATGTTGGCGCCGTCTTCGGTGCGGAGGAGATTCTCCGCGAGGACCTTGAGTGCGTAGGGGAGTTTCTCGGTGCCGGGCACGGCGGAGAGGCGGAAGATCTCGTAGGAGTTGCTTCCCACCTCGAGGGTGCCCTTGGCGCCGAAAGTATCGATACTTGTCGTCACGTCAGCTCCACTCGTCTGTGAGGGCGGCCGCCGACGGGGCTGTGCCGGCGGCCGAGTCTTCGGAGGTGCCCCGGTGCCGCTGAGCGCCGGTTCCTCGCGCCTACGACCTTAACAGTACGCTTGTCCTGTGAAACACCAGGGGCCGGTTCCGCGTGCCGTGCGCGCGAAGTGCGACACTCCGTCGCGTACTGTGCTTTCGAGCCAGCAAGGGGGATCTTGCTCGACCTGCAGTGTTGGATGCCCGTCGCTTCGGTTGCCGATGCGGCTCGACAGACCGGATGGAAGATGACCGCCCCGCACAACTCGGTTTTCACCCCTATGGCCGCCGAATTGCCGCCGAATGTCACCACCGACACCGTGCGCTCGCTCAACGCCGATCTGGCCGACGATCACGTCGCGACGCTGACCGGGAAGGACAAGGCGGAACTGGCCACCATCGCCGCGGAGGCGCGATCGCAGGGAATCCCGCTGAGCATCGTGGTCGTCCCCGGCAATCCAGGACACGACTCGAGCCTACGGGACCTGGCCACCGAGGTGGGCAAGACGCAGCACGGCACTGTCGTCGTTTTCAGCGACGACTGGATCGGCACCTACAGCGACGCGATCAGCCGGGTGCGGCTGGAATGGGCCGAGGACGCGGCGAAGGGTACCCAGGGCAAGAGCGGGGAGGCCGCGAGCATCTTCGTCGCCCGCCTGGAGACGCCGGAGTCGATGTCCTGGACCGCGATCACCGGGACGCTGCTGGTGGGGACGGCGGCGGCCATCGCAGGGCTGTACTGGCTCAAGGTCCGGCGCGCGGCAAACGACGCCGAGCCGGTGCGAGTGGCGAGCGATCGGCGGGCTCCGCAGGGCGAGTAGTCCGAGGCTCGCCCGTTTCGGCTGCGCGATGTCGTCGTCGCCTGCTGTCTGCCTTGCCTGATTCTTCGCTGGATGCGAAGGCTGTCGCAGGTGGGTCTATGGGGATAACCAGCGCTTCCAGTTTCTATTCAGCTAATTTTCCGAACAGTTGGTTCGTTCTATCTGAATGAACCAACGTGCGCGTGTAGCAAATTTCTAGCAAATGAGAAACCGAGCCGCATAGTTGCGTGAATGTTGTTTCGTCGGTGACGCAAGTGTCTTACGGTTCGAATGGTCCCTGATGGGGAATAAGTGTTCCCAGAGGCCATCTGTCGACCACAGTGCGTCATGGTTCGCCTGATGCCCTCGAGGATTACCGGAATCCGGTCCTTGGAGGTGTGATGCGCAACAACGGCGCGCTGACCTACCGGCGCCGATTAACGATCGCTGCAGGGTTGCTGATCTCGGTCGCTGTAGTGGTCACGGCCGGGCCGGTCGTCGCCGTGCCGCCTCCTCCGCCAAATCCCAGCGACGGCCAGATCGCGCAGGCGGGCGCACAGGTCGACGCGGGGGTCGCCGAGGTAGGCACCCTGGTCAACCAGGTCGCCGTCGTCGATCACCAGCTGGGGCAGCTCGACGACGCCGTCGCGCGGCGTCGCGAGGACGTCAACAAGGCGCTGGTGGACCTGCAGGACGCGCGCGACGCCGCCGACGCGGCCGCCGTCGTGGTGGTGGACACCCAAGTCGCCTTGGCCGACGCCGGGGCCAGGGTCGGCCAGGCGCGACGCAACTTCGACCAGTTCGCCACCCAGGTCTATACCCGGCCGGGCTCCGACTCGATGGTCACCTACCTCGCCGCGGCCACGCCGGCGGTCGCGCTGGACCGGGCCCAGCTCCTCGACCTCGTCTCGAAGAACCGCCAGCAGGTGCTCGACGGTCTGCGCCGCGCACAGATCGATCAGGGCAACAAGAACTCCAGCGCCCGGCGGGCGAAGTCGGACGCCGACGCGGCCGCCGCCGTCGCCGCGGCGCGCAAGACCGACGCCGAGCACGCGGTCGCAGCGGCCAAGGCCGAACTCGACCGCCAGACCGCCCAGCGCGACGACCTGCTGCGGCAGCGCCAGGACGCCCAGGGCCGGCTGGATCAGGCGCGTCACAACGTCGCGGGGCTACAGGACCAGCGCGAGGCGTACCTGGCCTGGGACGCACTGCGCAGAGCGGAGGAGGCCGCGGTCCGCGCGGCCGCAGCGGCGGCCGCCGCCCGCGCGGCCGCCGACCGAGCGGCCCAGGATCGCGCGGCCGAACTGGGCGCGGGCAGGCGCCCGCACACCCAGTTGGAGGATTCGCCACCGGCGCGGCGCAGCGCGCCCCGGCCGGACGCGCCGTCGGTCGGGGGTTCGTCGGCGATCGAGATCGTGGTCGATCGGGCCATGTCCCAGCTGGGCGTCACCTACGCCTGGGGTGGTGGCGACGAGGACGGGCCCACGCTCGGCATCCGCGACGGCGGTGTGGCCGACCGCCACGGTGACTACGACAAGGTGGGCTTCGACTGCTCCGGGTTGATGGTCTACGCGTTCGCGGGCATCGGGGTCTCGCTGCCGCACTACAGCGGCTACCAGTACAACGCGGGCACCCGGGTGCCGGTCGATGACCGCGAACGCGGCGACATGCTGTTCTGGGGGCCGAACGGCAGTCAGCACGTGGCCCTGTATCTGGGCGACGGGAAGATGGTGGAGGCGCCGGAATCCGGCGACGTGGTCAAGGTGTCCCCGGTCCGGGAGGGCGGCATCATGCCGTTCGCGGTGCGCATAGTCTCCTGATATCGGACATTCCGGGTACTGTGCGTGGCCGCGGGGCCGCCGAATTCCCATTCTGTCGGGTCCGGTTGCGGCACAGGCGGTGATTACCTGGAATAGTTGTGGCAGCACGCACAGGACCAAGGCGAAAGCGGGGATGTTGGTGACTTCGACGGACGGTGTGAGCGGAGTGAACTCGGCGAAGGACACGCCGGCTTCCACGCCCAGCACCCTCGAGCGTGACGTCCAGACCCTGGAGAAGGCGATCTACGAGGTCAAGCGGGTGATCGTGGGCCAGGACCGCCTGGTCGAACGACTGCTCGTCGGTGTGCTCGCGCGCGGTCACGTCCTGCTCGAAGGCGTTCCCGGTATCGCGAAGACCCTCGCCGTGGAGACCTTCGCCAAGGTGGTCGGCGGTTCGTTCGCCCGGGTGCAGTTCACGCCCGACCTGGTGCCCACCGATCTCATCGGTACCCGCATCTACCGGCAGGGCCGCGAGCAGTTCGACACCGAGCTCGGCCCGGTCGTCGCGAACTTCGTGCTCGCCGACGAGATCAACCGCGCGCCCGCCAAGGTGCAGTCGGCGCTGCTCGAGGTGATGGCCGAGCGGCACGTGTCGATCGGTGGCAAGACCTACCCGATGCCGGACCCGTTCCTGGTCATGGCGACGCAGAACCCGATCGAGAGCGAGGGCGTGTACCCGCTGCCCGAGGCGCAGCGCGACCGCTTCCTGTTCAAGGTCGTCGTCGACTACCCCTCGGTGGAGGAGGAGCGCGAGATCATCTACCGGATGGGCGTCACCCCGCCGGAGGCGAGCCGCATCCTGGCGCCGGAGGACCTGATCCGCCTGCAGAAGGTCGCGGCCAATACCTTCGTGCACCACGCTCTGGTCGACTACGTGGTCCGGGTGATCGCGGCGACCCGCAAACCGGCCGAATTCGGCATGCAGGACGTGGCCAGCTGGATCTCCTACGGCGCCTCCCCGCGCGCCAGCCTCGGCATCATCGCCGCGGCCCGTGCGGTTGCGCTGATCCGCGGCCGCGATTACGTGGTGCCGCAGGACGTCGTCGAGGTGATCCCCGACGTGCTTCGCCATCGCCTGGTGCTGTCCTACGACGCGCTCGCCGACGAGATCAGCCCGGAGGACGTCATCAAGCGCGTTCTGCAGACGGTCGGCCTGCCGCAGGTCGCCCCGCAGGCCGTCGCGCCGAGCGCGCCTGCTGCACCGGCGCAGGGCGCCCCGCAGCAGCAGATTCCGCAGCCGCAGCAGGCCGTTCCCCAGCCGCCTAACGGGCAGCAGTCGCAGCCCGCGGGCACCCTCCCGCCGAAGTGACCTCGGCATCGGATCCGGTTGCGCCAGTGCCGATGTCGCCGTCCCACGCACCGCCGTCCTTCCACGCGGGCGAGCTGACCGACCCGAGGCTCACGGTCGCGCTCAAGACCCTCGAACTCACCGTGCGCCGCAGGCTCGACGGCGTGCTGCACGGCGATCACCTCGGTCTGATCCCCGGACCCGGCTCCGAGCCGGGCGAGGCGCGCGCCTATCAGCCCGGTGACGACGTGCGCCAGATGGATTGGTCGGTCACCGCCCGCACCACCCACCCGCACGTGCGGCAGATGATCGCCGACCGGGAGCTGGAGACCTGGATGGTGGTCGATCTGTCGGCCAGCCTCGACTTCGGCACCGCCGCCTGCCAGAAGCGTGACCTCGCCATCGCCGCCGCGGCCGCGATCACCCATCTGACCAGTGGTGGCGGCAACCGGATCGGCGCGGTCGTCGCCACCGGCGAACGGTTGACCCGGATCCCGGCGCGCGGCGGACGGGTGCACGCCCAGTCACTGCTGCGCAGCGTCGCGACCACCCCGCACGCGCGCGACGGTGTGCGCGGCGACCTGCGCGGCGGCATCGAATCGCTGCGCCGCCCGCAGCGCAAGCGCGGGCTCGCGGTGATCATCAGCGATTTCCTGGGCGACATCGATTGGCAGCGCTCGCTGCGCGCGATCTCGGCCAGGCACGATCTGCTCGCGGTCGAGGTGCTCGACCCGCGCGACCTGTCGCTGCCCGATATGGGCGACGTCGTGCTGCACGACCCGGAGACCGGGCGCACCCGCGAGTTCAGCGTGACCTCCACGCTGCGCGCCGATTTCGCGGCTGCCGCGCAGCGCCACCGTGAGCAGGTCGAACAGGCGCTGCGCAGCTGTGGCGCCCCGGTGCTCACCCTGCGAACCGACCGGGACTGGATCGCCGATGTGGTCCGGTTCGTGTCCACCCGGCGCCACAGCTTCGGCGCCCCGACCGGGCGGGTGCCACGTCAGTGAGTATTTCGCATTTCACCGCACAGATCTGGCTCGGATTTCTCGCCGTCATCGCGCTGATCGCGCTGGGCTACGTCCTGGTGCAGCGCACCCGGCGCAAGCACATGTTGAAGTTCACCAACATGGAGCTGCTGGAGAAGGTCGCTCCCTCGCGGCCGAGCCCGTTCCGCCATGTGGCCGTAGCGCTGTTGCTCGTCGGCCTGGTGTTCCTCACCGTCGCCGCCGCGGGACCGACCGCGGTCAAAAAGGTGCCGCGCAACCGCGCGACCGTCATGCTCGTGATGGACGTGTCGCTGTCGATGGAGGCGACCGACGTCGCCCCCAGCCGCATCCAGGTCGCCAAGCAGGCGGGCAAGGAGTTCGTCGACGGGTTGCCCGAGGGCGTGAACATCGGCTTCGTCACCTTCGCGGGCACCGCCTCGGTGATGGTCTCGCCGACGACCAACCACGAATCGGTCAAGGCCGCGATCGACAATGTCCGCCTCGCCGAGCGCACCGCCACCGGCGAAGGAATCCATACCGCCCTGCAGGCGATCCAAACGCTCGCCACGGTGCTCGGTGGCGGCCAGCAGCCGCCGCCCGCCCGGATCGTGCTCATGTCGGACGGCAAACAAACCGTTCCTAATTTCACCGACTTCGACAACCCGCGGCACGAGTACGTCGCGGCCCGGCTCGCCAAGAGCAAGAACATCCCGATCTCCACCATTTCCTTCGGCACCGCCTGGGGTGTCGTCGAGATTCCGCGCGAGGACGGTTCGCGCGATCGCGTGGAGGTCAAGGTGGACGACGACGCGATGCGGGAGATCGCGCGTTTGAGTGGTGGAGAGTTCTATACGGCGGCTTCCCTGGACGAGTTGACGAAGGTGTACAACACGCTCGAGGAGCAGATCGGATTCGAGCTGACTCGGGGCGACGCGAGCCGGCCCTGGCTGTTGCTCGGCCTCTTGCTCATCGCGACGGGAATCATCACAGGCCTGCTGTATCGGCAACGGCTTCCGTAATCGGAGCGGCGGAAAGACGTTGTCCGCCAACCGAAGCTTCGGTACGCTCAGGCTCGTATCAGTCTGGGGAGGGAGTTTCGATGCGTACTGTAATCGCGTCTGCGGCAGCCATTTTCACTGCGATGTTTCTCGTGGGGGCACCCGAGGCGGCCGCCGCGCCGTCGTGTCCGAACGGGAGCGTCTGTATGTGGACGGGGGCGAACTACACCGGCAGGATGCTCGAGTGGATTCCGGTGGTCGACTCGACCTCGTGTGTATTGACCTACCCGAAGGGCGGCGCCGCCCGTTCGGTGGTCAATCGCAGCGGTCAGTCGCTGACCTTCTGGGAAAGTTCGAACTGCAACGGTCGCCACACGAACGGCGCCACGTCGTTTTCCGATCTCGGATTCGACGCCTACTCGGTGCACTGGTGCAGGCAGTGCTGATTCGGTGATCGACCGAGTCCACGATCGGGCCGTGTGCGTGCGTTCCGCGCGCACACGGCCCGATTTTCGTGTGTGAACCCGCGGCGAAGCGCGACGACATCGGGGGATCGGATCGGGGCCCGACCAGCGCCGGGCGCGGATGTGCCGTCCGCCGGCGTCTCGAACGGGTGACATCGCACGAGCGCCGATGACGGAGCATGTGTCATCACCTCGAGCATCGATGCCCGCTCATGCGTGATCACCTCGACCAGGTAGGTTTAGCCCATGTCGAACACAACGTCACGTTCGGTCCTGGTGACCGGCGGTAACCGCGGCATCGGACTCGCGGTCGCGCAGCGTCTGCTTGCCGACGGTCACAAGGTGGCCGTCACGCATCGTGGGTCGGGGGTGCCCGACGGCCTGTTCGGTGTGAAATGCGATGTGACCGACAGCGAGTCGGTGGACCGCGCCTTCGCCGAGGTGGAGGCGCACCAAGGGCCGGTCGAGGTGCTCGTGGCCAACGCGGGTATCACCGACGACACGCTGCTCATGCGGATGAACGAGGAGCAGTTCACCCGCGTGCTCGACGCCAATCTGACCGGTGCGTTCCGGTGCGCCAAGCGGGCGAACCGCGCGATGTTGCGCGGGCGCTGGGGCCGGATGATCTTCCTCGGCTCGGTGGTCGGCATGAGCGGCCAAGCAGGACAGATCAACTACGCCTCGTCCAAGGCGGGTGTGATCGGCCTGGCCCGCTCGATCACCCGCGAACTCGGCTCGCGGTCGATCACCGCGAATGTCGTCGCCCCGGGCTTCATCGAGACCGACATGACCGCTGACCTTCCCGAAGACATGCGCGACATGGCCAAGAAGTTCATCCCCCTGCAGCGGCTCGGCCAGCCCGAGGACATCGCGGCCGTCGTCAGCTTCCTGGCTTCCGAGGATTCCGCCTACGTCTCCGGCGCGGTGATTCCCGTCGACGGCGGCATGGGCATGGGTCACTGACCACACCGAACGCGTAGCGCGGCCGAGCGCGGCCGCCCGCAGCCAATCCCACATACGAATTTCAGGAGAACCGAGAACTCATGGGCGGACTGCTCGAAGGCAAGACCATCCTGGTCACGGGCATCATCACCGATTCGTCGATCGCGTTCCACGCGGCGGCTGTCGCGCAGGAGCAGGGCGCGAAGGTGGTCATCACCGGCATCCCGGAGCGGCTGCGGCTGATCGACCGGATCGCCAAGCGCCTGCCCCAGGAGGTCCCGCCGGCCATCGGGCTCGACGTCACCAGCGAAGACGATCTCGCAGGCCTGGCCGACAAGCTGCGTGAACTGGCTCCGCAGGGCATCGACGGAGTGCTGCACTCGATCGCGTTCGCACCCCGCACCCTGATGGGGCCGGAGGCACGGCCGTTCCTGGAGGGGCCCGGTCCGGACGCGGCCAAGGCGTTCGAGATCTCGGCGTGGAGCTACGCCTCGCTGTCACGCGCGGTGCTGCCGGTGATGAACGAGGGCGGCTCGATCGTCGGCATGGACTTCGACCCGCGCACGGCGATGCCCTTCTACAACTGGATGGGTGTGGCGAAGGCGGCGCTGGAGTCGGTGAACCGGTACGTCGCGCGGGAGGTGGGCGCCGCCAAGAAGATCCGCTCCAACCTCATCGCCGCCGGTCCGATCAAGACGCTGGCCGCCAAGGCGATCGCGGGCACCGCGACCGACGACGCGGCCAAGCTCAACCAGCTCAACACCTATTGGGACGGCGCGTCGCCGATCGGCTGGGACGTCGACGACCCCACGGTGGTGGCGAAGTCGATCGTGGCGCTGCTGTCGGACTGGCTGCCGGGCACCACCGGCTCGATCATCTACGTCGACGGCGGAGCCAGCCACAACACCTGGTTCCCCGAGGACATGTCCATCAACTGAGCCG
Source organism: Nocardia sp. NPDC041819 (assembly GCF_055590505.1). Classification (NCBI taxonomy): domain Bacteria; kingdom Bacillati; phylum Actinomycetota; class Actinomycetes; order Mycobacteriales; family Nocardiaceae; genus Nocardia; species Nocardia sp. NPDC041819. Next base: position 1,109,444 of record NZ_JBVJAP010000001.1, read on the forward strand.
GATTCGAGGGGAGACACCGTGGTTCGGACCGCCGACGCGCTGCTGCTGCTGTCCTTCGGCGGTCCGGAGCGTCCCGAAGACGTGATGCCGTTCCTGGAGAACGTCACCCGGGGCAGGGGAGTGCCACGTGAGCGCCTCGAGGCGGTCGCCGAGCACTACCTGCACTTCGGCGGTGTCTCGCCGATCAACGCGCTCAATCGCGACATCATCGCGGCGGTCGCGGGCGAATTGTCCGCCGCCGGCCTGGAGCTGCCGGTGTACTTCGGCAACCGGAACTGGCACCCCATGGTGGAGGACACCGTGGCCCGGATGGCCGCGGACGGCGTCGGCTCCGCGCTGGTCTTCCCGACTTCGGCCTGGGGCGGCTACTCCGGCTGCCTGCAGTACCACGAGGACATCGTCCGTGCGCGTGCGGCATTCGGCGCGGGCGCGCCGGAACTGCTGAAGCTGCGCCAGTACTTCGATCACCCGCTGTTGATCGAGGCGTTCGCCGACGCCATCCGCGCGGCGCGCGATCAGCTCGCGGCCGGGCAGCGCGCCGCGGCGCGGCTGGTGTTCACCGCGCACTCGATCCCGGTATCGGCCGATGCCGCCGCGGGGCCGCCGGCCGACGGTGGGCGGCTCTACAGTCGTCAGGTCGCCGACGCGGCCCGGTTGTGCGCCGCGGCAACGGGTTTCACCGACTACGACGTCGTCTGGCAGTCTCGTTCCGGACCGCCGCAGGTGCCCTGGCTGGACCCGGATATCGCCGACCACCTGGACGATCTCGCGGCCAAGGGGGTCGAAGCCGTGGTCGTCTGCCCGGTGGGCTTCGTCTCCGATCATCTCGAAGTCATCTGGGACCTGGACAACGAGGCCGCGCAGAAAGCCGCCGAGCTCGGCATGGGCTTCGCCAGGGCCGCGACGCCGGGAACCGACCCGCGCTTCGCGAAGCTGATCGTCGAGCTGGTCTCCGAGCAGTTGCGCGGCATCGAACCCCGGCGGCTCGGGTCGGTGCCGGGCTACGGCTGCACACGCGACGGCGAACCGTGTGCCGTCGGCTGTTGCGCGGTTGCGCGCCGTCCCACGACTGGGAATTGAGGCGTCGCGGGCGCGATAGCATCGCCAGCGACCGATCGCCGAATCCGACTTCCTGGGGGGTATCTCTCGATGACCTATGCCGACGTGCTGACCAATGCCGCGCTGCTCGATCCGCACGCCTGGTCCGATGCGAACGTGTGGACTGTGGCGCTCGACGCCACGGAGGCCAGGCGCCGCGGCCGCAGCAGTGGCGGTGGTGGTTTCTCCATCGGTGGTCTGCTGCTGTGCATCGGGGTCGTCGCCGTGGTCATCGGACTCATCATCTGGCTGAGTAAGCGAGGCAAAGCGAACCAGTCCCAGCAGCAGCAGCAGTACCCGCAACAGCAGCAGTTCCAGCAACAGCAGTATCCGCCGGGGCAGCAGTACCCGCAGCCGTATCCTCCGCAGGATTTCTCGGGGCAACAGCAGTACGCGCCGCCGCAGCAGTACCAGCAGCCCTATCCGTCGCAACCGCAACAGCAGTATCAGCAGTACCCGCAGCAGCAGCCCTATCCGCCGCAGCAGCCGTACCAGCCGCCGCAACCGCCGCAGCGGTGAGCATCCCCGACTCGAACGAATCAGAAGTTCGGGGCGGCCAGGCGGGTGTAGACGGTGGGGAAGCCGGGGCGGGCCGCGCCGGTGCCCCAGGAGGTGAGACCGGCGAGACGTCCGTCGACGAGAATCGGTCCACCGCTGTCGTACTGTGCGGTGTCGGCGGTCGGGCTGCCCGCGCAGAGCATGGTGCGCGGGTCGAAGGCCGGACCATAGGCGGTGGCGCACTCCGCGTCGATGGACAGAGGAATGTTCGCGGCGTGCAACCGGGTGTTGGCCTCATCGGTTTCGAAGGTCGCGCCCCAGCCCAGGATGGTTGCGGTGCTGCCGGGAGCGGGTGCGGCGACGGTGATCGTCGGACCGGACTGCGGCTCGTCCAGGGTAAGGATCGCCACATCGTTCTGATAGGCGGTCGTCGTGTCGAGAACGGTGGCACGGAAATCCGGATGAATGCGAATATCCTTCACGTGCACCGTGTTTCCGGTGTGCTCGCGGAGGTCGTCGCGGCCGAAGGTGACGGTGAGCGTCTGCGCGAGCGGACTGGTCAGGGCCACGCAGTGCGCCGTGGTGATCACCTCGTCCGGAGCGACGAGTGCGCCGCCGCAGAACTGGCCGGAAGCGCGGGTGAGGAACAAGGGCGTGCCGATGGCGGCCAGCCACGGGTACTCCGCCGTCGTCGCATCGGTGCCGCCCACGATCGCCGCGGCCGGGGCGTGTAGCGCGAGACCGATGAGCACGGTGAGGGCGGCGGCGCGGCCACGGCGGGAAACTCGCATGTCACACCACCCGCGTCATGATCTCAGCGGCTCTCGCGCGCGGAGGCGTGCACGGCGACCAGGCGCGCGGCGCGGATCGCGTCCCACAGCGGTCGCAGCAGCGATTCCTGCGCGCCGATCGCGCTGGCGGACGTGGGCGCGGAAGCGGGCTCCCGCTGCGCCACCGTGAGGATGGCCGCCACATGATCGGCGGTGTCGAGAATGCGCCTGGCACGCAGCGGGATCGACTCGGGGTAGTCGTGGCGCGAGTAGTCGGCGAGTTCGGCTTCGATGAGTTCGCGCGGATCGGAGTCGACCGTGCCGAGCGACGTGGTGTGCAGTTTCATCAGCGCGTCGGCGGCGTCGCGGACCGCTTCGCGCATCGCGTATTCGGCCTCACCGAGTGACATGTCGGGGCCGGGAGCGGCGGGGATGGGGGTGCTGTAGACGGTCCACTGCAGCGTGTCGTCGTCGGACCACTGCGGGATGAGGCCGGTGCCTTCGGCGCCGGGTACGCCGATCAGAATGCCCTCCTCGGCCTCGACGGCGTCGGCGGCGAACGCCGTGCCGCTGGGAACTCCGCGCACGTCCCCCGGGACGGGCAGCACCAGCCGCAGTTGCGCCCCGGACTGGGCCATCGTCTCGCGAATCACCTTGAGCAGCGCCATGACTCCGCTTCCCGGCAGGTTGCCGTGCGCGGACCAGGGTAGATCGGTGCGGCCGCCGGTGAGCGGGTCGCCCGCCGCGATCGTGTGCTTGGGCGCCCACGCGTGCAAGGCGGCCAAAACGTCGTCGGGCGCGCTGCGGCCGGCCAGCCAGGAGCTCGCCCACACCGTCAGCGTCGCACTTGGAGAGCACATAATTATCGAGCATAAAGGGTGGGCGCTACCGGTGGGCATCCATGCGCGAGGGCATTCGTGAGCAGCGCGGAAACCGGGTCGCCGCGCTGCCCGCGACGAGCGGGTCCGCGCGGATACCGCTCGGCATCTGGTTCGGGCCCTGCTCCCGATCGCGCTAGTCCGGTTCGGTGACGAAATCGATGAGGCGCTCGACCGCGCCGATGAGCGGCGCCTCCAGATCGCGGAAGGAGCTCACCGCGTCGTACACCCGCCGCCAGCCGTCCTGCGGAGTGCCCCAGCGCAGCCGTTCGCAGACGCCGGTCTTCCAGTCCTCGTCGCGCGGCACCCGGGGCCACTGCGCGATGCCGAGGGTGGAAGGGCGCACCGCCTGCCAGACGTCGACGAACGGGTGACCGGTCACCAGGACGTGCGGCCCGAGTCCGGTGGTCAGCTGGGTCTCCTTCGATCCGGTCACCAAGTGGTCGACCAGCACGCCGACCCGCCTGCCCGGGCCCGGCCGGAATTCGGCCAGGCGCGCGGCCAGATTGTCCAGGCCTTCCAGCTGCTCCACGACGACGCCCTCGACGCGCAGATCGTGGCCCCACACCCGCTCGACGAGCGCGGCGTCGTGGACGCCCTCCACCCAGATCCGGCTGCCGCGGGCGATCCGGGCGCGCAGACCGTCGACCCTGGTGGAGCCGGAGGCGGAACGGCTCGGCGTCTTCGGCGGGGCGGCCGTCGGCCGCACCAGCGTCACGGGCTCGCCGTCGATGAGGAACGCGGCCTCGCGCAGCGCGAACAGGCGCACCGCACCGCGCGCGTCCTCCAGCTTGACGAACTCGCCGTCGTAGCTGCGATCGAATCCGACCACCGCGCCGCAGAATCCGGTGGCGGCGTCCTCGACGACCAGGTCGCGATCCGCGGGGACCGTCGGCACCACCCTCTTCTTCGATCGGGGATGTCCGGAGTAGATGTCGCCATACCTGTCACGCCCGCTCACCCGCTTGAAGCTAGCACCGCCGCTGTGGCTTTCGACGCACCCGGGTCACCGCGCGTTCGCGGCCGGAATTCATCGCGAGTACTCGCGAAGGTCGCGCCCGATATCATGATCGGCGCACTACAGTGGTCGTGTGGCCGCAATTTTTTGGCTGGTCGCGGGCGTTCTGCTCGCGGCGGCGGAGATGCTCACCGGCGATTTCACCCTGCTGATGCTCGGCGTCGCCGCGCTGGGCACGGCGGGTGTCAGCGCGGCGGCGGACACCTCGCTCGTGGTGGATGCCATCGTCTTCGCGGTGGTCTCGGCGGTGCTGTTCCTCGGCGTGCGGCCGATCATCCGGCGTCGCTTCGGAACTCCGCCGCCCACGCCGACGAACGTCGACGCGCTGCCGGGGAAAACCGCCCTGGTGCTCGAACAGGTCGCAGCGCACTCCGGCCAGGTGAAACTGGGCGGTGAAGTGTGGACCGCGCGGCCGATGGACACGACCGAAGTCTACGAACCGGGTACGACCGTGTATGTCATGAAGATCGACGGCGCGACCGCCGTCGTCTGGAAAGGGCCTTGATGCCTGTACTGATCGTTGCCGCCGTCCTCGTATTTTTGGTCGTGGTGGTGGTCTTCAAGTCGATCGCGCTGGTGCCGCAGGCCGAGGCCGCGGTGATCGAGCGACTGGGCCGGTATTCGCGTACCGTGTCCGGCCAGCTCACGTTTCTGGTGCCGTTCGCCGACCGGGTGCGCGCCAAGGTGGATCTGCGGGAGCGGGTGGTGTCGTTCCCGCCGCAGCCGGTGATCACCGAGGACAACCTGACCCTGCACATCGACACCGTGGTCTATTTCCAGGTGACCAGCCCGCAGGCGGCGGTCTACGAGATCAGCAACTACATCGCCGCCGTCGAGCAGCTGACCGTCACCACGCTGCGCAACGTCGTCGGTGGTATGACGCTCGAGCAGACCCTCACCTCCCGCGACTCGATCAACGGCCAGCTGCGCGGCGTGCTGGACGAGGCGACCGGGCGCTGGGGGCTGCGCGTCGCGCGGGTCGAGCTGAAGAGCATCGATCCGCCTCCGTCGATTCAGGAGTCGATGGAGAAGCAGATGAAGGCCGACCGGGAGAAGCGCGCCATGATCCTCACCGCGGAGGGCCAGCGCGAATCGCAGATCAAGACGGCCGAGGGCTCGAAGCAGGCGCAGATCCTGTCCGCCGAGGGCGCCAAGCAGTCGTCGATCCTGGCCGCCGAAGGCGAACGGCAGAGCCGCATCCTGCGGGCACAGGGTGAGCGCGCCGCCGCCTTCCTGCAGGCACAAGGCCAGGCCAAGGCCATCGAAAAAGTCTTCGCCGCCATCAAATCCGGCAAGCCGACGCCGGAACTGCTTGCCTACCAGTACCTGCAGACGCTGCCCATGGTCGCGCGCGGTGACGCCAACAAGGTGTGGCTGGTGCCCAGCGATTTCGGCAAAGCGCTGGAAGGGTTCGCCAAGAGCTTCGGCACCCAAGGCGAGGACGGTGTGTTCCGGTACGAACCGCCCGCCTCGGACGGCGCGGAAGCCAAGCCGGAGGACGACTCCGATGTCGCGGACTGGTTCGACACCGCACCCGACCCGACCATCGAGCGAGCCGTCCGGGCCGCCGAGGCGACGGCGCGGACTCCGGTCGAGGGGCTGACACCGACACCGACACCGCCTCCGCAGAGTTTCGAACCGTCGCCGCACCAGCCGGTCATCCCGCCGCAGGAGGCCTTCCCGCCCCAGCAGCAGCAGCCGCAACAACAACAACAGCAGCCGCCGCAGCAACCGCCGGCCCAGCGCCCGGACGACCCGCACGGCGGTCCTTGGCAGCCGCCGGAGAACTTCTCGAAATAACACCACCCGACCCGCCCCGGACTTCCCCCGGTCCGGGGCGGTCGTCTCGGTGCGGCCGAATCGTTCAGCGGGGCAGGCCGGTGGCACGGATCGCGGGGAGGATGACGTCGGCGACGCCACGCATGCCCTGCGGGGTGAGGTGGTAGGGGACGAGTGTTTCGGTGGCGATGACGGGATCGATCCAGCGGACACCGACGGGTGCGCACGCGTCACGGCCCGCCGAGGCGGCACGGGTGTCGACGTAGGTCGCGCCGTGCGCGGTGGCGACGCGGGCGACCACGGTGTCGAGACGATCGAAGGCCGCCTGGATGGGCGCGGCATCGGACGGTCGAAGACCGACCAGCTCCGGACAGCCACCGTCGCGTACATAGGTCGGCCAGCCGTCGACGACGATCGTCGCCTTCGGCGCCAGCTCCGAAACCTGTTGCAACGCGGCCGCATAGGGCGCGGCGATCGCGTCGATGGCTGCATCCCAGTCCGGACCGGCACACCCACCCGCGCCGGAGAGGCCGTAGACATGGCAGGCGACGATGTGCTCTGCCATCAAGGCGTCGTTGGCGCCGATGTGCACCGTGACCAACCTGGTGCCGGGACCGAGGGCCTCGAACTGCGGTGGAATGCCCGGCTGCTGCGCGGCGGCGAGATCCGGGATGCGCGCGGAGTTGCAGGTGCGGTCGTCGAGGCGCAGATCGAGCTCCCGGGCGATGAGCTTCGGTGTGTTCGCGGTCGAGCGGAGGCAGCGCGGCGGGGCGGTGATGTCGAAGTTCCGCACGCCCGTGGTGGCCGCCCCGGAATCGCCCAGCGCGACGTACTCGGCCCCGCCGCCGAGGGGGGCGGCCTCGGCGGAGGCGGTGGCGCCGAAGGCGATCGAGCAAGCGATGACCGCGACGGCCCGCGCAAGATTCGTCATGTCGGATCCTGTCCGTTCCGTTCGTCGGCGCGCTCCCGGGACATGTACGTCTCTGTGCCGAACGCTACCCGGCAAGGTGGGTACGCGGGCGGAATCGGGTGGCAGACTTCCAGGTATGACGACACCTGGATGGGCCGACGTGGACCGCTATCTCGTGGAGACGCTGGTGGCGGATCCCGATTCCGACGCGGCGCTGGCGGCGAACAAGGCGGCCGGCCTGCCCCCGATCGACGTGTCACCGCCGCAGGGGAAATTCCTGCATCTGCTGGCCAGGTCGGTTGGGGCACGGCGGGTGCTGGAGATCGGCACGCTCGGCGGATACAGCACGATCTGGCTCGCTCGCGCGGTCGGGCCCAAGGGCCGGGTGGTCACGCTGGAGTTCGCCGCTCAGCACGCCGATGTGGCGCGGGCGAACCTGGAGCGGGCGGGTGTGGGCGACCGGGTGGAGATCCGGATCGGCGCCGCGCTGGACAGCCTGCCCGTGCTCGCGGAGGAGGACCCGGACCCGTTCGACCTGGTGTTCATCGACGCTGACAAGGTGAACAACTCGAATTACGTGCTGTGGGCGCTGCGGCTGACCCGGCCCGGTTCGGTGATCATCGTCGACAACGTCGTGCGCGGCGGCGCGATCGCCGAGGAGCATTCCGAGGATCCGAACGCACAGGCCAGTCGCGAGCTGGTGGAGTTGCTCTCCGCCGAACCGAGCCTGGACGCGACCGTGGTCCAGACCGTCGGCGGCAAGGGCTGGGACGGCTTCGCCTATGCCGTGGTGAACGGCGACAGCGCCGAGTGAACCCGCTCGGCTAGGGCTCCAGCACCACCTTGCCGGTCGTCGCGCGAGTCTCCAGCGCGCGGTGCGCGGCGGCCGCGTCGGCGAGCGCGAAGCGATGGATCGCGGGGCGCAGCCGGCCTGCGGCCGCCTCGGCCATGGCGCGGTCCTCGAGCACGCGCAGATCGCCGCCTGCACGCGCCGACATCGGCGGGCCGATCACCATCTCCGAGGTGATGCCGCGTTCGGCCAGTTCCTCGGCGGAAAGCCGCACCGGTCCCTCCGCGGCCGACTTGCCCGACCAGCCGTAGACCAGATGCTGCCCGCCCGGTGCGAGCAGATCGATGCCGGTGCGGGCGACGTCGCCGCCCACGGAATCGAACAGCACGTTCGTCCCGTGGTCGCCGACGCGCGCGCGGACCCGCTCGGGCCAGTCCGGCGACAGATAGTCCACCGCCAGGTCGGCGCCGTTGCGGCGCACCCGATCCACTTTCGCGGGTCCACCGGCCAAGCCGACCACCGTGGCTCCGGCGTTCTTCGCGTACTGCACGAGCAAGGTGCCGATGCCGCCCGCCGCGGCCGTCACCAGCACGACGCTGCCGGGCTTCAGTTCGGTGAACTGGAGGATTCCCATGGTGGTCCGCCCGGTGCCGATCATCGCCACCGCCTGCGCCGCGTCCAGGTTCGCCGGGATCTCGTGCAGCCGGGCGGCGTCGGTGACGGCCAGTTCGGCGTATCCGCCGGGCACCGCGCCGAGATGGGCCACCACCTGCGCGCCCAGCAGGCTCGCGGCCACGCCCGCGCCCAGGCGGTCCACCGTGCCCGCGACTTCGCGCCCGGGGATGGTCGGCAGCTCGGGCGCGGGAAACGGCCCGGCCTCGCCCCTGCGCAGCGTTGTATCGACCAGATGCACACCGGCGGCGGCCACCGCGATGCGGACCTGGCCGGGGCCCGGCATGGGATCGGGTACGAGGTCGTAGCGCAAGTTCTCGGCCGGGCCGAAGGCATGGAGGCGAATGGCGTGCACGGTGGCTCCTTGATCGTGAGGTGGTCGCCGGCCAGCCTGCAACATCAACTCAGGTCGAGGTCAACCGATCGCGGCGCGCGGCCCTGGCCTCGAATCCGTCGCAGAGCGCCTCGAGTCCGTCGTAGAGCAGTTCCTCCTGCGTCAAGTGGCGCACACCGCTGCCGGCCAGATCGGTCAGGGCGGAGGGGATCGAATCCTGCGCCGTGCCGTTCAACAGCGTCCGCAGCCCGTTGTCCCCGCCGGGGTCCATGCCTTTGCGTGCCATCAAATCCGCGCTGATCTCCGGCAGCGTCGCTCCGGAGATGTGATTCCACACCGAGAAGGACATGCCGGTCGCCTCGCGGGTGGACACGCCGAGTTCCAGGAAGCCGTCCACCAACCAGGCCAGGCAGGCCAGACTCTGCGGCCCGAAGCTGTAGCGCGGTGTGGCGAAGGTGAGCAGCACCCACGGATGCCGCCGGTACAGGGCCCAGTCGATCTCGGCGGCGATGCGAACCCGGTCGCGCCAGGTCCACCGCTGTCCTTCGGGAGAGGGGTACGGATTGCGCCGGGCCACTTCGTCGGTCATCAGCGCGAGCAGTTCGTCTTTGTTCGCGACGTGGCGATACAACGACATGGCGCCGACCCCGAGCCGTTCGGCGATGCGCCGCATGGACAGCGCGTCCAAGCCTTCGGCGTCGGCGAGCTCGATCGCGGTATCGACTATGGCGGCGCGGTGCAGCATGCGTACACTGTACCCGGAGTCATGCGTACGACGTACGCGCCAGCGAGAGGATGTTCGGCGATGACAGACGTGCAGCCGGTGCGGACCGCACCGTCCACGACCGGCTCGCGCCGCGCCTGGCTTGGCCTCGCGGTGCTGCTGCTGCCGGTGCTGCTGGTGTCGATGGACATCTCGGTGCTGTTCCTCGCGATGCCGATCCTGACGCTCGACCTGGACCCGTCGGCGGACCAGCAGCTGTGGATCCTGGACATCTACGGCTTCCTGATCGCGGGACTGCTCATCACCATGGGCAATCTCGGTGACCGGATCGGGCGGCGCAACATCTTGCTGGTGGGCGCCGCGGTCTTCGGCATCGCGTCGGTGATCGCCGCGTTCGCGCCCAGCGCGGGCGTGCTGATCGCGGCGCGAGCACTGATGGGCATCGGCGGCGCGACGCTGCTGCCGTCCAGCCTGGCGCTGATCTCGAGCCTGTTCCCGGATGCGCGGGAGCGAGCCGCCGCGATCGGCGTCTGGACGGCGTTCTTCGCCGGAGGCTCTGCCGTCGGGCCGATCATCGGTGGCGTACTGCTGCACCACTTCTGGTGGGGTTCGGTGTTCCTCATCAACATCCCGGTGCTGCTGGTGCTGCTCGCCTTCGGTCCGTTCGTCCTGCCCGAACACCGGGCGGGTGTGCGGGGCCCGCTGGACCTACCGAGCGTCGCCCTGTCGATCGGCGGCATCCTGCCGGTGGTGTACGGCATCAAACACGCCGCGACCGAAGGCATCGACGCGCGGGCGATCGTCGTCGCGCTGGTCGGCGTGGTGATCCTGACGGTGTTCGTGCGCAGGCAGCGCCGGCTCGACGAACCTCTGCTCGACCTGCGATTGTTCGCCCGGCCCCAGTTCTCGGTGGCCATCGGCGCCAGTCTGACCGGGATGATGTCGCTGGCCGGGCTGAGCTATCTGACCAGCGTCTACCTGCAGTCGGTGACCGGGCGGACGCCGCTGGCCGCGGCGGTGCTCGGCATTCCGATGGCGATCGCCGTTTTCGTCTGCTCGGTGGGCGGCGCCCGGGTCGGACATCGCTTCGGCGCTCGTGCCACCTTCGTGTTCGCCTTGCTGGCCTCCGCGGCGGGCAACCTGATGCTGCTCGGTGTAGGCGCGCACGACGGGCTGGGGTGGTATCTGGCCGGGTCCACGATCGCCGGAATCGGCTACGGTCTGGCGTTCACCTTGGTGTCCGAGGTGTCGGTGTCCTCGGTGCCGCCGGAGCGGGCCGGGTCGGCGGTCGGCATCTCGGAGACCAGTTTCGAGCTGGGCAACGCGCTGGGCTTGGCGCTGCTCGGGTCGCTCGCGGCGCTGATCTTCCGGTCCGGGGGCGACTACGCGGGGACGCTCGGCGAGACCATCCAGCAGGCCGCCGGTGACGCGGCGCTGGTGGAGGCGGCGCGCGGCTCCTTCGTCGACGGCATGCACGTCGCGGTGGCCGTCGGTGCGACGGCGCTCACCGCGATGGCGTTGATCGCGCGGTTCGCCTCGCCCGGACCGCGCTGAGCCGCGTGGCCGGGATCAGCGGCCGAACACCGCCGCCACGACCTCGGCCGCCCAGCGGTTCATCGGCCGGACGATCGTGCCGTGCACCCATCGGACCGGACGCACCACCAGCGCGTGCCAGACAACAGCGAAGGCGGCGAACGTCGGGCGCAGCACAAAGCGGTACACCGCCCGGCACGGCATCACCACGAGCACGCTCACGATGCGAGCGGCCACCTTCCACCCGTACCGCGCGGTCGCGCGCACCACATTCCACAGCGGGCGGAGCACCCAACGCCATAACCGAGACAGGGGCCAGACGATCAGCCATTCGACGGTGTAGCGGCACACCCAGGCGACGGCGTAGACGATCGGGGACACCACCCACCGCAGCAGCCAAGCCCCAGCTGGGCGAATCACCCTGCGCCACAGGAAGATCTCCACAGCTCGCCGCAGCGGCCGCAGCAGGTAATCCAGCAGGAGGGAGGCCAACGGCGTGAGCACCAAGCCCCACAGCAGATGCTGGAGCACCCAGCCCCACAAGAAGTCCTTCGCGAAGATCCACGCGGGCCGCAGCATCCAGTGCCAGATCAGTTCGGCTAGCGGAACCAGCAGATGCCGTGCGACGTACACGAGCGCCGCTCCGGTGACGCGGCCCAGCAGGCGAATACCCTCCCACAGCAGGCGGATCGGGACCAGCACCACGATCGCCAGCCCGCGTGCGATCCATTGGGCGATCGAGACCTGCGTGTCCGGCGTCGACACGACGTTCCCCCTCGACTGATATGCCGGAGCGCGGCCCCGGCGAAAGATTCTCCGTAGAACCTACATTCGAGCACACTGCTGCTACCGGGCGCGTGAGTAGAAATGCTCGAGCGCACCGGCGCGCCGTCCGGGAGCCGTACGTCGCCCGTGATAAAATTAAATGTCATGTTTTCGCATGATCCCGCGCTCGGCAGTCGCCCCTCCGGGCTCGACATCGAGATGGTCCAGGCATTCTTGCGCCGCTATGACGACTGTGTCTCCGCATCCGACTTCGACGCGCTGCCCGGCTTTTTCGACCCGCAGATCCTGGTCGTCACACCCTCGACGAGCCGGTGCGTCACCCGCGAAGAATTCCTCGCCGCCGCCCGCGCCCGTGTCCGCGGGCTGACGGCTTCGCGCGCAACGCTGGTCACCCAGTCCACCGTCGAACTCGGCGGCCACTACTGGCTCACCTCGGCGCACTGGAGGATGACCCTCGATGACGCCGCCGCCCTCGAGCTCTCCAGCGATTTCCTGGTCCGGCGTACCGATGGCGGCCTGAGCATCGCCGCCTACCTCACCCGCCAGGACTTGCCGCAGCTCATACGGGACAGGTCCCGCACGGACTGATCGCCCGAACGGCAGGTGGCCGCCCTGATCGACGCCTACAGTCGGTTTCGTGAACCACGCCAGGGCCTCGAGCAACGGCAGGCCGATCACCGAACGAGTGGCGACGCGGCTGCTGTACCCCACGTCACGGCCGCGCGAGCAGGCGTTGCGCGCCGCGGTGGGCGGCAAGATCGTGCTGGTCACCGGTTCCTCGCATGGCATAGGCAAGGCCAGTGCGCGCAAGCTGGCCGCGGCGGGCGCGATCGTCCTGCTCGTGGCCCGCTCCGGTGACGAACTCGACCGGCTGGCCGCGGAGATCACCGCCGCTGGCGGTGTCGCGCACGCCTACCCCACCGATCTGACGGACATGGAGGCCGTCGAACGGCTCGGCCGCAGGCTCCTCGACGAGCACGGCCGCCTCGACGTGGTGATCAACAACGCGGGCAAATCGATCCGCCGCCCGATCGCGGAGTCCTATGACCGTTTCCACGATTTCACCCGCACCATCGATGTGAACTACCTCGGCCCGGTGCGCCTGCTGCTCACGCTGCTGCCCGCCATGCGCGCCGGCGGAGCGGGCCATATCGTCAATGTGTCCACCTGGGGCGTGCGCATGCCGCCCGCGCCGCGCTGGGCGGCCTACGGCGCCTCGAAATCCGCCTTCGACGTCTGGTTGCGCAGTGTCGCGGCCGAGGTGGCCCGCGATGGTGTCACCACCACCTCGATCTACCTGCCGCTCGTGCACACCAGGATGAGCGCGCCCACCGACTTCAGCCGTGTCCCCGGGCTGACCGTGGACGAGGCCGCCGACCTGGTCTGCCACGCGGTGACCGCCAAGCCGCGGGAGATCGCCCCGTGGTGGTCGGCCCCGGTGCAGGCGTGGACCGACCTGACCCGCGGCCGCGCCCAGCGCCTCATGGAACGCGCCTTCCGCCGCTGATCCGTGACGACCGGGACGTCCGCTCGGCCCGCCGGGACATAGGATCGACCGGTGCGTGCATCCACTGCGACCGGTCCGGCTGCGTCCGGCCTGACGATGGTGCTCGCGCTCGCCGACTCCCGGCTGCCGATCGGCGGTCACGTGCACTCCGGCGGGGTGGAAGAAGCCGTCGCGTCCGGCTCGGTCCGCGACGCCGCGACGGTGGAGCTGTATCTGCGCCGCCGGATCCGGACGGCGGGACTGGTGGCCGCTTCGCTTGCCGCGGCGGTGTGCGCGGGCGAACTGGATCCGGCGCGCGCCGAGGCGGAAGCCGACGCGCGCACACCGGCCCCCGCTGCGCGGGCCGCATCGCGCGCGCAGGGCCGTGGCCTGTTGCGCCTGGCGAAACAGCTCTGGCCCGGACACGATTGGTCGCCGCTGGGCACCACGCCGCATCTGTCCACGGTCTTCGGCATGGCAGGCGCGGCTGCCTCGGTGCCGCCCCGGGAAATCGCGGGCGTGGTCGTCTACACGACCCTGACCGGCGCCGCCACCGCCGCTCAGCGGCTGCTGGCATTGGATCCCGCCGCGATCGCCGCGTGCACGATCCGGCTGGCAGGCCTGTGCGACCGCGTCGCCGCCGAGGCCGTGACCGGTCTAGCCGCGATGTCCGATCCGCTGCAGGACGTGCTCGCCGAGCGCCATCGGCAACGCGACATGCCCCTGTTCGCGAGCTGAAGCCCAGGAAGAAGGAGACCGCGCCATGCCCCCGCATCTGATCGACGGTGAGCCGCACGACCACGGTCACGATCGGCCGAAACGGACCCGCACGCCCGGAGAGGCGCTTCGCATCGGCATCGGCGGCCCGGTCGGTTCGGGCAAGACCGCGCTGGTGGCCGCGCTGTGCAGGCAGTTGCGCGACGAACTGTCGCTGGCGGTGCTGACCAACGACATCTACACCACCGAGGACGCCGATTTCCTGCGCAGGCACGCGGTCCTGCCGGACGAGCGGATCACCGCCGTGCAGACCGGCGGTTGTCCGCACACCGCCATTCGCGACGACATCACCGCCAACCTCGACGCGATCGAGGACCTGGTCGCCGCCAACCCGCCGCTGGATCTGATCCTGGTCGAATCCGGCGGCGACAACCTGACCGCGACCTTCTCCTCCGGCCTGATCGACGTGCAGATCTTCGTGGTGGACGTGGCGGGCGGCGACAAGGTTCCGCGCAAGGGCGGCCCCGGCGTGACCTTCTCGGACCTGCTGGTGGTCAACAAGACCGACCTGGCGCCGCTGGTCGGCGCTGATCTCGGCGTGATGGAGCGCGACGCGGCGCGGGTGCGCGCGGACCGGCCGACGGTGCTCGTCTCGCTCACCGAGGATCCCGCGGCGACACCGGTGCTGGCCTGGGTGCGCGAGCAGCTGCGCGCGGTCGCCGAGCGGGACCGCGCGGACGAATCCGCCGCCGCGCACTGAGCGCCGCCGGTGCGCACCGAATTACGAATAGTCGCCCACCCGGCGGCCCTTCCGGAGATCCATGCGAGCGGCGGGTTGTCGGCCCGCCGCACGGGCCCGCGAACGGTCCATCTGATCGGCACCGCCGCCACACCGCTGGGCGGGGACGAACTCGACATCGCGATCGTGGTCGCGCCCGGCGCAGAACTGGTGGTGCGCTCCGTCGCGGCGACTCTCGCGCTACCGGGCGCGGCGACGCTGCTGTCGTCCGGACGCTGGCACCTGGAGGTCGGTAGCGGGGGAGCGCTGGATTTCGATCCCGAGCCGATGATCGTCGCCGGTGGCGCGCGCCACCACACGGTCACCACGATTCGGTTGGCCTCCGGTGCCCGGCTGCGCATGCGCGAACGTGTCCAGGTCGGCCGCGCGGGCGAGGACGGCGGCGAGTGGCAAGGAGACCTGATCGCCGACGTGGACGACGTGCCGCTACTGCGCCACCGGTTGGCGCTGGGCGCGGGCACACCGGCCGACGACGCGCTGTCCGCGCCTCGGGCTCTGGAGAGCGAACTCGTCTATCCGGACGAACGCGCCGCGGCGACGACCGGTTTGACGCAGTCCCGGCTGCCGCTGGCGGCGGGTGGCAGCTTGTTCACCCGTACCGGGGCGCTGCTGAACGTCTGATGAACAGACCGTGCAGTCTGTCGATTTCGTCTCGGACAGGTGTAGCCCACCCGAGACATGGAGAAAGAAGGGGTGGGAGCCCGACAGCGTCGTCGGGCTCCCACCCTTTCGGCTCGCTCCTCGGAACTGTCATCCGATCAGCCGTTGGCCGTATCCGCGGTCTCCGAAGCCGGCTCGGCGACCTCCGGAACCGGCTCCGTGGCCTCCGGAGCCGGCTCGGTGGCCTCCGCCCCCGGCGCAGGCGCGCTGAGTGCCCGCGGAGGCGCGCTGAGTGCGTGTACCGCCCCGAGACCCGCGCCGATGCCCGCGCCGATGGCGGACAGCGGGGCGGCCATCAGGGCCGCACCATAAGCGGCGCCGACCGGGCCCGCGGCGAGGCCGATCGGCGCGAACGGCAGACCGATGGCCAGGCCGAGGCCCCCGCCCATGGCCGCCCCGAACAACGCGAACGGGCTGGCGAACACGAAGCCCGCCGCCGCGCCGATCGCGGCGGCGCCCATGGTCTGCCCGGCGACGCGGTCGGACCTCGTGCGCTCCATCCCGATCGAATCGAGGAACGTCGCCATATTGGCCTCGGCCATCGCGGAGCTGTCGTTGATCTGGATCGCCTGCTCCCGGTAGAGCCACTCCGGTGCGTCGACCTGCACGTCACCGAAGCGCAATTTGCCCGAAGGCGGCGCGATCGGCGGCACCGGGGCGACCGGAACGGGAGCGTGCAGCCCTTCCACCGGAGCCAGGTACTGGTGATCCGGCAACGGACGTGCCCACTGCAACGAACTCAGGACGTCGTCCGGGATTCGCAGACCCTCGTACGGGCGCACGTTCGGCGCCTCGGCCGCGGGCCACTGGGCCTGCTCGGTGGAATCCGTTCTGGTCACCGGAGCGGGGTGATCGGGCTCCGCGTTCGCCGTACCGGTTCCCACCAGCGCGAGAACGAGAGGAACCGTCCCCGCGGCGACGATGGAGCCGAGCTTCGGCCGATGCGGTGCGGGTGCTCGGTGCTTGCCTGTGCCCATAGATCACCTTTCATCCGAAGGAGACGTCGACGCCTCACATTCGGATCTGTCGGCGACCTGGATTGGTCGAGCGCGCGACTACACCGGTCAGCCGGCCTTGGCGTCGGTGTGCGCCTTGTCCACGGCGACCCGGCTGTTGGTGGAGGTGCCGAGGGCGGCGGCCAATTGTTCGGCGTCCTCGTCGTCGCCGTTGCTGATCGCCTCCAAGGCCAGCCGGGCGAAGACCCACTGTTCGGTGGCCGCCATCTGACCGCGACTGCGGCCGAGGAAGGTGACGAACCACTGGATGACGGTGATGATCCTGCTGCGGTAGCCGACCAAGTAGTACAGGTGCAGCGCCAGCCAGGCCAGCCACGCGATGAACCCGCCGAACTCGAGCTTGCCCACCTGGCAGACGGCGCTGAACCGCGAGATGGTGGCCATGCTGCCCTTGTTGAAGTACTTGAACGGCTTGCGCTCCTGCGGCGTCTGGCCCTTCAGGCCCGCTTTGATCTGCTTGGCGGCGTAGGTCGCGCCCTGGATGGCGCCCTGCGCCTGGCCGGGGACATTCGGCACCGACATCAGATCGCCGACCACGAAGACGTTCGGGTGGCCTTTGACGGTCAGGTCCGGTTCGACCACGACGCGGCCCGCCCGGTCGACCTCCGTGCCGTCGGACTGGTCGGCGATCATCTTGCCCAGCGGGCTGGCCTGCACACCCGCCGACCAGACCTTGCACGCCGACTCGATGCGGCGGATCGTGCCGTCGGAGTCCTTCACCGTGACGCCGAACGCGTCGACATCGATCACCATGGCGTTGAGCTGGATCTCGACGCCCATCTTCTCCAGTCGTCGTTCGGCCTTGCCGCCGAGCTTCGGCCCCATCGGCCCGAGCACCGCGCCGGCGCCCTCGATGAGCACGACCCGCGCGTCGCGTGGATCGATGTTGTGGAAGGTGCCCTCCAAAGTGCGGTCGGACAGCTCGGCGATCTGCCCGGCCAGCTCGACGCCGGTCGGTCCGGCGCCGACGATGACGAAGGTCAGCAGCCGGTCGCGCTCCTCCTGGGTGGTCGCGAGTTCGGCCTGTTCGAACGCGCCGAGGATCCGGCCGCGTAGCTCCAGCGCGTCGTCGATGGTCTTCATGCCCGGTGCGTAGGTGGCGAACCGGTCGTTGCCGAAGTAGGACTGCTGGGCGCCGGTCGCGACGATCAAGCTGTCGAACGGCGTGACCGTGTCCTGGTCGAGCAGGCGCGAGGTCACGGTGTTGTGGGTCAGGTCGATATCGGTGACCTCGCCGAGGAGCACCTGCGCGTTCTTCTGCTTGCGCAGCACCAGCCGGGTGGCGGGCGCGATCTCGCCGACCGAAAGGATGCCGGTGGCCACCTGGTAGAGCAAGGGCTGGAACAGGTGGGTCGAGGTCTTCGAGATCAGCGTGATGTCGACGTCGGCGCGCTTGAGGTGTTTGGTGCCGAACAGGCCGCCGAAGCCCGAGCCGATCACCACCACCCGGTGCCGGCCGTTCTCGACAGTCTGAGTGCTCATCGTGCTGCTCCTCGATGGACCTTGGGGGTCGTCCCCGGCGGCGATTCCTGACAGCTAAACCGTAGCCGCCGCGCCGGGCAGCGTCACGGCGAGATCCCCGTTCCTGGCGTGTTGCTCCCCGCCGCCGGGCCGGGGCGGGGAGGATCGGCGCGAGGCGAATCGGCCGAGCGGACGAGGTCGAGAGCCTAGGATGGTAACTGTCGTCCAGGGAGGATTGCCATGGTCGCCGGTGACCGTGCGGTCGGCCGAAAGCGCAGCGTGCAGGCCGATTCGGAGAACATCGCGCTGATCGAGGTCCCGCACGGCCATCTGATCGACCGGGCGCTCGGACTGCTGCCGGAACGACGCCAGGTGCTGGCCACCCCGCCGAGGGGCAGCGACGCCCAGCCGGTGCGCGGCGATGCCGGACTGCCCTACCTGGGCCGGGCATTGCACTACATGCGCTGGGGTCCGGCCGAGATGATGGAGCGCTACCGCCGGTACGGACCCGTATCCCTGAACAGCTCGCTCGGCGTGGACCGGGTGCTGGTCGCGGGACCCGACGCGCTGGACGAAGTGCTCGGCCACCGCCGCCGCGACTTCGGCCAGGGCTGGGACTACTTCATCGGCCCGTTCTTCCGCCGTGGCCTGCTGCTGCTGGAATTCGACGAGCACAAATTCCACCGCCGGATCATGCAGCAGGCGTTCACCAGGGACCGGCTCGAGGCGCACCTGGCCGCGCTGACCCCGGTGGTGCGGGAGAGCATCGCACGCTGGGTGCCACGCGAGCGCGACGCCGAACGCACGGTGCGGCTGTATCCGACGATCAAGGAGCTGACCCTCGACATCGCGGGCGAGAGCTTCATGGCCGCCGACGTCGGGCCCCGGCGCAGGCAGTTGATCGACGCGTTCGTCGACTGCACCCACGCGGGACTCTCCATCATCCGGCACTCGGTACCAGGCGGCCACTGGCGGGCCGGATTGCGCGGCAGGAGAGTGCTCGAGGACTACTTCACCGCGATGCTGCCGCAGAAGCGCCGCGCGGAATCGGCGGACTTCTTCTCGGGGCTGTGCCACGCCCGCAGCGAAGACGGCGGCGTCTTCGGTGACGCGGACGTGGTCAACCACATGATCTTCTTGATCATGGCGGCGCACGACACCACCACGACGACCGCCACCGCCGTGGCCTACTACCTGGGCAAGCACCCCGACTGGCAGCAGCGGGTGCGCGCCGAAGTGCTGGACATGGACGCGCGCCTCGGCGACGCGGCGCCCGCCATCGCGGACCTGGAGGCGCTGCGCGACCTGGATCTGGTGGTCCGGGAGAGCCTGCGGCTGATGCCGCCGGTTCCCGGATTGTCGCGCCGCGCCGTGCGCGACACCGAGATCGCGGGTCACTACATCCCGGCCGGCGCCCCCGTCGACCTCGCCTACCAGGTGAATCACCTGCTGCCCGAACTGTGGACCCGGCCCGAGCGCTTCGATCCGGAACGGTTCGGCGAACAGCGGCGCGAGGACAAGTCGCACCGCCTGGCCTGGATGCCGTTCGGAGCGGGCGCGCACAAGTGCATCGGGATGCACTTCGGCACCTTCGAGGTGAAGACGGTGACCGCCGCCCTGGTGCGCGAATACGAGTGGCGGATCCCCGACGAATACCGCATGCCCTGGGGATTCACCACGATTCCCTTCCCCAGGGACGGTGCGCCGATGACGTTGCGCAGGCGCGCGGCCGCCTGAGCGACCGGACCGGCCGGGTCAGCGGCCTGCGAGCAGGATCTTCGCGAGCTCGGTATCGGTCTCGGCACCCTCGGTGTAGCCGCCCGCGTCACCCAGCGAGCTCATGATGGCCAGCGTGTAGCGCTCGCCCGGTCCCGCGAAACCGACCGAGTTGACCACCCAGCCGCCTTGTTCGGCCGACCAGCCGTTCTTGAGCCCGGGACGCATGCTCGCGCCCGCGCCCCATACGCCCCAGTGCTGGTTGGAGTCCACCGCGCGCATCCGGTCGACCAGGTAGTTGCGGTCGTCGGGGTGCATGTGGTTGAGGATGTGGTCCATCAGCCGGTCGAGGTCGGCGGCGGTGCACTTCTGGAACGACCAGTCCGGGAACAGCGCGGTGTTGGTGGGCTGCGGAACCAGCGAGCTCATCCCGTTGGCGCGGAAGGCGTTGTTGAACGCCATCCGGTCGATCCCCGAGTACTTGGTCCAGAGCAGGTCGGCGGCGCCGTCGTTGGAGGTGGCGAGCATTCCCTCCATCAGCCCGCGATCCTCGGGGGTCAGGTTGATGGCGCCGACGCGCGCCCGGTTGAGCAGGTCGGCGGCGATCGCGAGCTTGATGGTGGACGCGGTCCAGACCGCGTTCTCGGCGTTGGCGTTGGCGTAGACGCCGCCGGAGACCCGGTCGCGCAGGACGTAGCCGGTGACACCGGGCCTGCTGTTGAGGTAGGCGTCGGCTTTGGCGATGCGGCTGCTCAGATCGCAGTCGAAGCCGGGCAGGCAGCCCTGCGTGTGCGCGAGCGGCGTCGCGCCCGCGATCGGGAGCGCGGCGGGCAGGCTCGGGGCGATGATCGCCGCGGCGGCGAGGAGACAGGCGGAGGCGGCCACGCGGGGAACGGTTCGGGTGGCGGGGGACGGGTAACGCACGAGGGACCACGATCGCACATCCCGGGTCCGGACGCACGTCTTGAGCTGGGGTCCAGGGTGTGCTATCGCCCGGTCCGGGTGCTTGCGCCGCAGTGTAATTCGCCCATCACCGCTGGCCAGGGCACGTCAGCGGAAGGCGGCGCGCAGTTCTTCGACGGTGCGTCCGTTGAGCCGGTAGCAGTGCTCGAACGCCTCGGTGTGCCGATCCCGGGGCCAGGAGTGTAGGACGACGGTGCGCCCGTAGTGGCGGGAGTTGACGAGCTCCCAGCGGTCACCGATCCGGCGGACCGTGAATCCGCCTCTCGGGACCAGGGGAATCACCATCGCATCCATGAACGCGAACCAGCCTTTCGGTGCAGCTCTCTCGTTCCGCCCCGGTGCAACTCTTACCTCCCCGGTGCAGCACTGTCGCACATCGCCGCGGCGGTCCCCTCGTGACACGGCGGAGTAATCCGTTCTCGTGTGGTCTATTTCACTGGCGTCCGGATGGGGGCGGTGCAGTTGCGCGTCGGTCGCTGGGCGTATAAACGTGCACGAAGTCCGAGGCCAGCGCAGCCGGACACCATCGATCGAGAGGGCGCAGATGCCGCTGCACATCCACCGTGCCGAGCGCGCCGACGTGCTCGCCCGGGTGCTCGCGGGGGTGCTGGCCTCGCCGCAGGCGGATCCCTTCGCTGCCGAGGTGGTCGCGGTACCCGCGAAAGGCGTGGAGCGCTGGCTGACGCAGACGCTCTCGGGGGTGCTCGGCGCGGACGGCTCGGGCGACGGCGTGTGCGCGAACGTCGCGTTTCCCTCGCCCGCGGCGCTGGTCGCCGAAGTGCTGGCCGCGGCGAGCGAGGTCGCGCCCACGGAGGACCCGTGGGCGCAGGAGCGGGCGGTGTG
The DNA here is from genome assembly GCF_055590505.1 of Nocardia sp. NPDC041819. Lineage (NCBI taxonomy): Bacteria > Bacillati > Actinomycetota > Actinomycetes > Mycobacteriales > Nocardiaceae > Nocardia > Nocardia sp. NPDC041819. The sequence goes on from NZ_JBVJAP010000001.1 coordinate 1,130,895, forward strand.
GTCACTGCTGCGGGTGATCGATGCGTCGCTGTCCGAGCCGTGGTGCGCGGTTCTGGCCAGGCACCTCGGCGCACGCGGCACCGCGGCCGGTGAGCACCGGGCCGGTCGGCGCTATGCGACCGCGGCCCGGATCGCCGCGCTGTTCGACAGCTATGCCGCCCAGCGGCCCGCGTTGATCACCGAGTGGGCGGCGGGCTCGGACACCGACGGGACGGGCACCCCGATGCCCGACGACCTGCTCTGGCAGCCGATGCTGTGGCGCGGGCTGCGCGCCGCGATCGGGGCGCCGAGTCCGGCCGAGCGGCTCGAAACCGCCTGCGCGCGGTTGCGGGCCCGGCCGGATCTGGTCGCGCTGCCACCGCGGCTGTCGTTGTTCGGCGTGACCCGGTTGCCCAGCGACCAGCTCGCCGTCTTGGCGGCGCTGGCCGCGGGCCGCGACGTCCACCTGTGGCTGGTGCATCCCAGCCCGGTCCTTTGGTCGGCGCTGAGCGAGCTGCCGACCGCCCGCACCCGGGCCGAGGACCGCAGCGTCACGGCGGTCGCCCACCCGCTGCTGGCCGGACTGGCCCGCGACGTGCGGGAGTTGCAGCAGCGGCTGGCCGTACCCGCCGCCACCGGCTCCGACACCTATCACCCGAGCATCTCCGATCGATCCGAAGACGGTGTCGCGGAGAACGATTCGCCCGCGACACTGCTGCGTGCGCTGCAACGGGGCATCCGGGACGACCGGTGGCCGCCGGTGCCGGGGAAAGCCGCCGCCGACGGCACCGTGCAGGTGCACGCGTGTCACGGCCCCGCACGGCAGGTCGAGGTGCTGCGGGAATGCCTGCTCGGGCTGTTCGCGGCCGACGAGACACTGGAGCCGCGGGACGTGCTGATCATGTGCCCGGAGGTGGAGGCGTACGCGCCGCTGGTGCGCGCGGCGTTCGGGCAGCGCACCTCGGGGACGCCGGAGGCGCAGGCCGACTCGGAACATCCGGCGCACCGGCTGCGGGTGCGCCTGGCCGATCGGGGACGCGGTGTGACCAATCCGCTGCTCGCGGTGATCGCAGCGCTGCTCGAGCTGGCCGACGGCCGGGTGACGGTGACCCAGGTGCTCGACCTCGCGGCCGCCGAGACCGTCCGGCGCCGTTGCGGATTCGACGACGACGATATCGAACGACTGCGCGAGTGGGCGGCCGAATCCGGAGCGCGGTGGGGCATCGGGCAGCGGCAGCGCCAAGCGTTCGGCCTCGCCGATTTCGCGCAGAACACGCTCAACAGCGCGGTGGACCGGATCCTGCTCGGTGTCACCGCGGGCGAGACCTCGGACGATTGGCTGGATCTCGCACTGCCCTTGGACGACGTGGACAGCAACGACGTCGACCTGGCCGGCCGCTTCGCGGAGTTCATCGACCGGCTCGCGGTGTGCCTGCGTGACCTGCGCGGCCCCCGGCCCGCGCACGAATGGGCGGCGGCGCTGGGGCGTGCGCTGGATCTGCTGACCGACGTACCGGACGCGCAGGCATGGGTGCGCACCGAGGCCAGGCAGGAACTCGCCGCCGCCACCGACCACGCGGGCGAGGTGTCGTTGCGGCTGGCCGATGTCGGTGTGCTGCTGCGTTCGCGGCTGGCCGCGCGTCCCACCAGGGCCAATTTCCGCACCGGTGAGCTGACCGTCTGCACGATGGTGCCGATGCGGTCGGTGCCGCACCGGGTGGTGGTACTGCTCGGCCTCGACGACGAGATGTTCCCCCGCGCGAGCGCGGCGGACGGTGACGACGTGCTGGCCCGCGAACCGCTGCTCGGCGAACGGGATCCGCGCAGCGAGGACCGGCAGATGCTGCTGGACGCGATCCTCGCGGCGCGGGACGCACTGCTGGTGTTTCACACCGGCGCCGATCCGGTCAGTGGGGCGCACCGCCCGCCCGCCGTTCCGGTCGCCGAGTTGCTGGACGCGTTGCGCGCTCATGCCGGCGCCGCGGCGATGCCGGGGGTGGTGACGCGGCATCCACTGCAGTCCTTCGATCGCCGGAATTTCCGGGCCGATCAGCCGTTCAGCTTCGACACCGCGGCCTTGGCCGGCGCGTGCGCGGCCGACGGACCCGCACAACCGCGGCCCGCGTTCCTGCCCGCGCCGCTGCCCGCCGCCGACGCGGCGGATGTCGCGCTGGCTGATCTGATCTCGTTCGCCGAGCACCCGGTGCGTGCCTTCCTGTGGCAGCGTCTCGGCCTGCGGGTGCCCGAGCACGAGGAGGACATCGCCGACCGGCTGCCCATCGAACTCGACGGCCTGGCCAAGTGGGAGCTGGGCGAACGCCTGCTCGCGGCCCGCCTGACCGGCGCGGACGCGGCCGGGTTGCGGGCGGCGGAGTGGCGGCGCGGCACCCTGCCGCCCTTCGGATTCGGCGCCGCCGTGCTCGACGAGGTCGAGCACACCGTGGACCGGCTGGTGCGCGCCGCGCAGGCGGACTACGCGGGCCAGGCGCGCGCGGTGGACATCGCGGTCGATCTGGGCAACGGACGACGGCTCACCGGCACCGTGCCCGAAGTGCGCGGCGACACCCTGGTCCGCACCACCTTTTCCCGCTTGGCTCCCAAACACCGGATCGCGGCGTGGGTTTCGCTGCTCGCGCTGACCGTCACGGAGGATCGGTCCTGGCGGGCCGTGAGCACCGGCCGCGGCCAGTTCGGCCGTCCTGCCTGGCGCTGCGAGCTCACCGCGCCCGACGTGCCGGTGGCCGGGGAGATCTTGCGTCAGCTCGTCGCGCTGCGCGACGCGGGCCTGACCGAACCGCTGCCGGTCGCGCCCGCCGCGTCCGCGGTCTACGCCGAGCGCCGGCTCCGTGGCGCGAGCACCGACGACGCGATCGCCGCCGCGGAGCGCGAATTCAACGGCGGCCCCAACGGCCCGGGGCCGTTCGGCGATCACACCGACCGTCACCTGCGCTACGTCTGGGGTCCGGCGCCCCGGCTGGAGGACCTCATGGCCGCGCCCGCCGCCGCGGGCGAGCCGGGGGAGAGCACCCGCTTCGGTGCGCTTGCCCGGCGGATGTGGGCCCCGCTGCTGGCCGCGGAAAACCAGGGCCAGCCGTGACAGAACACGCGGCGGCCGGGCGCCCGCGACGGTTCGGCGCCATGCGGCGCCGAACGCCGGAATACACCGCCCCGGCGCGTGTCGGTCGCGGGTGGACGCACGGGCGCGCGGCAGAATGTCAGCTCGGACAATCGCTTCGGGACCGTGCGGCGCGGCAGGCCGCCGGGGCGAGCGCGAAGGCCGCGGACCGCGTGACCACCGGCCGAGCAGGAGGGAGGCACGCATGACCGTGCAGGAAACCTCCTTCGACGCGGCGGCTTTCGACGCCGACGCGTTCGAGCCGTACGGGCCGCTGCCCACCGGGACGACCGTGCTGGAGGCCAGCGCGGGCACCGGCAAGACGCACGCCATCGTCGGTCTGGCGGTGCGCTACGTCGCGGAGGCCGGGATCGACATATCCCAGTTGCTGCTGGTGACATTCAGCCGTGCGGCGACCCAGGAGCTGCGGGAACGCACGCGCGACCGATTCGTCGCCGTGGCCGCCGGATTGGCCGACCCGGCAGCGGCCCGCGCGCACGCCGACGAGCTGGTCCGCCATCTCGCGCAGGCCGGGGAAGACGAGGTCCGGCTGCGGCAGCGGCGGTTGCTGACCGCCCTGTCGGATTTCGACGCCGGCACCATCGCCACCACACACAGCTTCTGCCAGCGCATGCTCGACGAACTCGGGCTCGCGGGCGAGCACGACCCGGGCACCAGGCTGGTGGAGACCGTCGACGACCTCGTCGGCACCGTCGTCGACGATCTGTATCTGCACCGCTATGCCCGCGCCGAACCACCGTTCTCGGTCAAGGAGGGCCGCACGCTGGCGCTGGCCGCGGTGCGCGACCGGCACGCCGCGCTGGTGCCCGACGGCGCGGCCGGTGAGCGCGTGGCGTTCGCGCGGGCCGTGCGCGCCGAGACCGAGCGCCGCAAGCGACTGGCCGGGCTGCGCGACTTCGACGATCTGCTGGTGCTGCTGCACGAGGTGCTCGCCGATCCGGAGCACGGCCCGCGCGCGTGCCGCCGTATCCGCGCGCGCTACCGGGTCGCCTTGGTCGACGAGTTCCAGGACACCGACCCTCTGCAATGGGACATTCTGCGCAGGTCGTTCCACGGGCACGCCACCCTGGTGCTGGTCGGCGATCCCAAACAGGCGATCTACGCCTTCCGCGGCGCGGAGGTGCTCAGCTACCTGGACGCGGTCGCGCACGCAGACATCCGTCGTGAACTCACCACGAACTGGCGCAGCGACGCGGGACTGCTCGCCGCCCTGGACCATCTGCACGGCGGTGCGGCGCTGGGGCACGAGGAGATCCGCGTGTATCCGGTCGCCCCGACCAGGGGGTGGTCGCGGCTGTCGGGACCCGGTGAACTCACCACGCCGATGCGCGTGCGGTGCCTGCCGCGCACCGGCGCGGGACCGCTGAACAAATCCGGCTTCCCGGCCGTCGGGCGGATGCGCGCCGAGGTCGCCGCCGATCTCGCCGCGGATATCGTCCGTCTGCTCGAATCCGGCGTATTCCTGGATGCCAAAGCGGAAATCGCCTCTCCCGGCGAAGAGTCGGTCGCTCCCGGGGAGACGGCGCGCAGGCCGATCGGACCCGGCGACATCGCGGTGCTGGTGCGCACCCGCTCGCAGATCGACGTGGTGCGCGCCGCGCTGGACCGCGCGGGCGTCGCCTCCGTGCTGGCCGGCGGCATCAGCGTCTTCGCCACCAGCAGCGCCACCGACTGGCTGTGGGTGCTGCGGGCGCTGGAACAGCCGCATCGCGGCGACCGGGTGCGGCTGGCCGCGTGCACGCCGCTGTTCGGCGTGACAGCGGCCGAGATCGATAGCGGCGGAGCGGATCTGGTCGGCCGGGTCAGTGCCCAGTTGCGCGAGGCGGCGCGATTGTTCGCCCGCGCGGGATTCGCGGCCGTGTTCGAGAAGATCTCCACCGAAGCGGGCCTTGCGCAGCGGCTGCTGGCGGTCGAGAACGGGGAGCGGCAGCTCACCGACCTGCGGCATATCGCGCAACTGCTCGATCAGGTCGCGCTCACCGATGGCCTCGGGCTGACCGCGCTGACGCGGTGGCTGGCCGACCGGGTGCGCGATCCCGCCTCCGGCGCCGTCGCCGACCGCAGCCGCAGGCTCGACCGGGACGCCGCCGCCGTCCAGATCGCCACCGTGCACGCGAGCAAGGGGCTCGAATTCCCCGTCGTCTACCTGCCGTTCGCCTGGGACAGCGCCAAGAATCCCTATCCGGCGACGTTGCTGTTCCATGCCGACGACGGCACCCGCGTGCTGGACGTCGGCGGTCCGGATGCCCCGGGATACGCCGAACGCAAGGCACGCAGCGAGGCCGAGGAGGCCGGAGAGGAACTGCGGCTGCTGTACGTCGCGCTGACGCGGGCCATGTGCCAGATCGTCGCGTGGTGGGCCCCCGCGATCTCCACCGCGGCGTCGCCGCTGCACCGGATGGTCTTCGGCCGCGCCGATCGGGACGCCGTCGTGGCCAACCGCGCCGCGGTGCCCGCGGATGCCGTTGCCGCGCAGTCTCTTTCGGCATGGGCGCAGACCGCGGGAGCGGCGATCTCGGTGACGGCGGTCGGCGGGACCGGCGACGTCGAGATCCGGCGCGCGCGCACCGCACCAGGGCAGGGCGCATTGGCCGCCGCGCGCTTCGACCGGGTGCTGGACCAGCAGTGGCGGCGCACCTCGTACTCGGCGTTGACCGCGTCCGCACACGGGGCCGCGCCGGTGGAACCCGACAGCGAACCGGAGGATCCGCGCGGGCCGGGCGACGAGCCCGCGGGCACCTCCCTGCTCGGCGCGGAGCCGGCACCGGCGGGCGCGGCGTCGCTGATGAACGCGCTGCCTTACGGCGCGGAGTTCGGCACGTTGGTGCACGGCGTCCTGGAGCGGATCGACACCGGCCGCCCGGATCTGGCGGCCGAGGTGCGCGACCGGTGCCGCGAGGCGGTGGGCGAGCTGATGGCCGAGATGGATCCGGATGTGCTGGCCACCGCACTGCTGGCGGTGCTGCGCACCCCACTCGACGGCGGCTGCCTGGCCGACATCGCCCCCCGCGACCGCCTCAGCGAACTCGAGTTCGAATTGCCACTGGCGGGCGGGGATCGCGTCGGCGCGGGCTCGGCGACGCTGCGGCATATCGCGGGCTTGCTGCGCGAGCATCTCCCGGCGGACGACGACATGCTCCCGTACGCCGACTTGGCGGCGGCGCTGGAGGACATCCCGCTGCGCGGCTACCTGACCGGCAGCATCGACGCCGTGCTGCGCGTCGCGAGCGGCGCGGAGCCGCGATTCGTCGTCGTCGACTACAAGACCAACCGGCTGGGCACCGGCGATCTCACCGTCGCGCATTACACCCGCGACCGCATGGCCGCCGAGATGCTGCGTTCGCACTATCCGCTGCAAGCGCTGCTGTATTCGGTGGCGTTGCACCGGTATCTGCGCTGGCGGTTGCCCGGCTACGACCCCGCCCGGCACCTCGGCGGGGTTCGATACCTGTTCGTGCGCGGCATGATCGGACCGGAGACCCCCGCCGGATGCGGTGTCTTCGACTGGCACCCACCCGCCGCTCTCGTCGTCGCGCTGTCGGCGCTGCTGGCCGGGGAGGCGGCGCAGTGACCTCGATCCAGGTGGCGCAGCGGGGAACCGGGCTGCTGCGCACGTTCAACGAGGCGGGCGTGCTGTCGGCGGCCGACGTGCACGTGGCGCTGCGGTTGGGCCGACTGGGCCGGGAATCGTCGGAGCCGGTGCTGTTCGCCGCCGCGCTGGCCGTGCGCGCGGTGCGTTCCGGCTCGGTGTGCCTGGAATTGCACCGGATGCGGGAGATCGGCGTCGACGCCGACGAGACCTGGGACGCGGGCGTCGATCCGGCGACGCTGCCGTGGCCGGACATCCCGGCGGTGGTCGCCGCGCTGCGGGTGAGCCCGCTGGTGCTCGGCGGGCCCGCGGGCCCGTTGCGTCCGCTGCGGCTGGTCGAATCCCAGGGGGCGGGCGATTCCGGCCCGCTGCTCTACCTCGACCGCTACTACCGGCAGGAGCAGACGATCCGGCGGGTACTCACCGAGCGCTCCGCGCACCATCCGGTGGTCGATCCGCACATCGTGCGACGCGAGCTGGACCGGTTGTTCGACGCGCAGGCCGGTACCGCGCCGGACCGCCAGCGGCTGGCCGCCGCGCTCGCCGCGACGCACTGGACCACCGTGGTGGCCGGCGGACCGGGCACCGGCAAGACCCACACCATCGCGCGGATCATCGCCTTGCTGTCCGCGCACCGCGCCGCCGAGCCGAAGCTGCCCGCCCTGCGCATCGCGCTGGCCGCCCCGACCGGCAAAGCGGCCGCGCGCCTCCAGGAAGCCGTGCGCGAGCAAGCCGTCTCGCTCGGACTGCCCGAACTCACCGCCGCCACCCTGCACCGGCTGCTCGGCTGGCAGCGGGGACGCAGCACCCGGTTCAAGCACCACGAGTTCAACCGGCTGCCCTACGACGTTTTCGTGGTCGACGAGACCTCGATGGTCTCCTTGACCATGATGAGCAGGTTGCTCGCCGCGCTGCGCCCGGACACCCGCCTGATCCTGGTGGGCGATCCGGACCAGCTCGCCTCGGTCGACGCCGGCGCGGTACTGGCCGACCTGGTCGCCGGACCGGTCGCCGCCACTCCGAATCCCGTCCTCGACGAGATCCTCGGACCGGAGACGACCGCCGATCACGCCGAGGCGTTGACCACGCTGGAGCGCACCCGCCTGCGCGGCGGCATCGTCCGGCTGACCAGGGGCCGCAGGTTCGGTGGCCGGATCGCCGACCTGGCGGTGGCGGTGCGCGCGGGGGACGCGGACACCGCGCTCGAGCTGTTGCGGGCGGGCGGCGACGAATTGTCGCTCGGCGTGCCCGACGAGCTGACCGCGGTGCGCGCCGACGTGGTGCGTGCCGCGGGCGCGGTCACCGCCGCCGCGCTCGACGGCGACGCGGCGGGCGCGTTGAGCGCGCTCGAATCGCATCGCGTGTTGTGCGCGCACCGGCAGGGGCCGTTCGGCGTCGAGCGCTGGGACCGGATGGCCGCGGAGTGGGCCGCCGCCGGGGGAGTGGGCCCCGATGCCCACCAAGGGCCGTGGTATCCAGGACAACCGCTGCTGGTCACCGCGAACGATCACGAGGCGCGGATCTACAACGGCGACACCGGCGTCGTCGTGCGCATGCCCGACGGTTCGCTGCGTGCGGCGCTGCAACGCGGCAGCGAACCGTATCTGGTGCATCCCACGCAGTTCCCCGCGGTGGTCACCGTGTTCGCCATGACGATTCACCGCAGTCAGGGCAGCCAGTACGACACCGTGTCCGTCGTCCTGCCAGAGCCCGAATCGACCCTGCTGACCCGGGAATTGCTGTACACCGCGATCACCAGGGCGCGCAGGCACGTCCGGATCATCGGCACCGACGAGTCCATCCGCGCGGGTATCGCGCGGCGGGTGCTGCGCGCCAGCGGGCTGTCGCGCCGGGAGGGAGAATCCGGGCACCGATGACGGAATCTCACGTTCCCGGCGCCCGCGGCGTCTACCCGGTGTGAGCCTGCCCCCGTTCGAGGAAATAGTGGCCGAATACGGCCCCATGGTGTTGCGCGTCTGCCGGGCGGTGCTCGGCCCGTCCGACGCGGCAGACGCCTGGTCGGAAACGTTTCTCTCGGCGCTGCGCGCGTTTCCCGGTCTCCCCTCGGAGACGAACATCGAGGCATGGCTGGTGACCATCGCGCATCGCCGCGCGATCGACGTCGGGCGAGCGCTCACACGTGCGCCCGTCCCGGCCGAGTCGTTGCCGGAACGTCCCGCCACCGCCCCGGGACCCGCCGACTACGACCCCGACCTCTGGGCCGCCCTGCGGGCGCTGCCCACCAAGCAGCGCCAGGCGGTCGCCTATCACTACCTGGCCGGGCTTCCGCACGCGGAGATCGCCGAACTGCTCGGCAACTCGCCCGACGCCGCCCGCCGCGCCGCCGCGGACGGCCTGAAGACCCTGCGCAAGCTCTACCCGAAGGATGAAGCATGATGGCCACCCTCGACCGCGGCGACGGGTTGTCGCGCGCCCTGACCCCCGACGCCGACCTGCTCGCCACCCTGCACGCGCGACTGACCGCCGACGCCGAAGCGGAGGGCCTGCTCGATGTCGCCTACCGCCTGCTGGACACCCCCGTCGGGACGTTGCTGCTGGCCGCGACGACCGCCGGACTCGTCCGCGTCGCCTACCCCACCGAAGACCACGACACGGTGCTCGCCACGCTGGCCGCCCGGATCAGCCCCCGGATTCTCGCGGCGCCCGCCCGGCTGGACGCCGCGGCGCGGCAGATCGAGGAGTACTTCGCGGGCAGCCGAACGCATTTCGACCTGCCGCTGGATCTGCGGCTGGCCGCGGGATTCCGTCGTCAGGTGATCGAGCACCTGCCCGCCATCGGCTACGGACAGCGCGCGAGCTACGGCGCGGTGGCCGCCGCGGTCGGCAACCCGCGTGCGGTGCGCGCGGTCGGCTCCGCCTGCGCCCGCAATCCGCTGCCGGTGGTGATCCCGTGCCACCGGGTGGTGCGCGGCGACGGGTCCATCGGACAGTACGTCGGCGGCATCACCGCCAAGCACGCACTGCTGAGCATGGAGGCGGCGTGAGCGCGCGCCGCGGCGGCGCGAACCGGGACGGTCACCATCCCGCGGACCTCACACCGCCCGCAGAGCTCGCGGAATCCGGTGCTTCCCCGGCCGAGCGCGTCGAGGCCCAGCCGTGGCGGGCGCTGCTCGAAGAAATCGACGCCCACGGCTGCGCGGCGACCGGACCGATCCTCACCCCGGCCGAGTGCGCCGAGTTCACCACCATGTGGGACGACCTCGCCCGCTTCCGTTCCACGGTCGACATGGCACGTTACCGATTCGGCGAAGGCACCTACCGGTACTTCGCGAATCCGATGCCCGAGCCGATCATGGCATTGCGAGCGGCCTTCTACCGAAGACTGCTGCCGGCGGCGCGATCCTGGGCCGAGCGGTTCGGCGACCCGGCTGTGTGGCCGGACGACTTCGCGGACTGGCTCGACACCTGCCACGCCGCGGGCCAGACGAAGCCGACCCCGATCCTGTTGCGCTACCGCCGCGGGGACTGGAACGCCTTGCACCGGGATCTCTACGGCGAACACGTCTTCCCGCTGCAGGTCGTCATCGGCTTGGATCGACCCGGGATCGACTACAGCGGTGGGGAATTCGTGCTCGTGGAGCAGCGGCCGCGCGCACAGTCGAAAGCGACCGTCTCCGTGCTCGAACAGGGACACGCGCTGATCTTCACCACTCGTGAGCGGCCGACGCGATCCAGCCGAGGGTGGTCCCGCGCCCCGATGCGCCACGGCGTCAGCCGTGTGCGCGGCGGCCTGCGGCACACATTGGGCCTCGTGCTGCACGACGCGCGGTAGCCGCCGGTGTACACGTTGCTCGGCGACGACGGCCTGGCGTATCCCAGCGCAGTGCCGGGACGGTACGGCGGTCATCGCCGCAGCCGGATCTACGGTCGCCTCGACTGCCCGTCCGCCCTGCGGGCCCTCGGTCGTGGAGGCTACCGGCGGCACCGCGTCTTCTTCGCCACCGAGCTCGACGCGCTGGCCGCGGGCTATCGCCCCTGCGCCGTTTGTCTCCCCGAGCGATACGCCGTGTGGAAAGCACCGCACCCGTCTCGATGAGGGGGGCAGCGCAGGGCGGCAATGGCCGCACGCCCGAATTTTGGGAATATTCGGAAATGGCCGCCGAGCGGAATTGGTAAGAGACACAGGATCGCTCGAACATCTAGCGGCCCGGCCGGGCGATGTTATTGACTGCGAATTCGAGCCCTCCTACTCGGGGCCAGGAGTCCGACATGCCCGAATATTTGCAGCGAACAGGCGCGGCGCTCGCCGCGGTCCTCACTTTGGCCGGTGCGTTGATCGCGGGCGCGCGGCCGGTCGGTGCCGACCCGCCGCAGGGCGTCGTGGCGGCAGACGCCTCGCGAATAGTGGAAACGCGTTTCGAATCCGACCGGCAATCGGAACTAGAGGTGTATTCGGCGGCGATGAACAGCACCACGCGGATTCATCTGCTGCGCGCGGCCGATCCGGATGAGCCCGCGCCGACGTTCTATCTCCTCAACGGCGCCGACGGCGGCGCGGACAAGAATTGGCTGGAGGGCACGGATCTCGTCGATTTCTTTCGCGACAAGCAGGTGAACGTCGTCATCCCCTTCGGCGGCGCGGGCAGCTACTTCACCGACTGGCGCAGCGACGACCCGGTCCTGGGCAGGCAGCGCTGGTCCACCTTCCTGACCGAGGAGCTGCCGCCGCTCATCGACGCCACGTTCAACGGCTCCGGAGCGAACGCCATCGCCGGCATCTCGATGGGCGGGACCTCGGTGTTCCAATTGGCCATGGCCGCACCGGGTCTGTACCGCGCGATCGGTTCCTACAGCGGCTGCGTGCGCACCAGCGATCCCGCGGGCCAGGCGATGGTCCAAGCGGTGGTCACCCAGCAGCGCGGCAACGTCGTCAACATGTGGGGGCCGCCGAGCGATCCCGCGTGGCGCGCGAATGATCCGTACCTGCACGCGGACCGGCTGCGCGGCCTCGCCATCTACGTCTCCACGGGAACCGGGCAGCCCGGGTCGATGGACACTCTGGACGGCGTGCACGGCGACATCGCGCACCTGCTCTATCAGCTGTTGTTCGGAGCCCCGCTGGAGGCGGTGGCGAATCTGTGCACGCATCAGTTGCAGGACCGGCTGCGCCAGCTGGGCGTCGCGGCGACCTTCGATTTCCGGCCGAACGGCACGCACTCCTGGGGTTACTGGCAACAGGACCTGCACAATTCGTGGCCGCTGATCGAAGCGGCGATTCGATGACCCGCAAAGAGGCGGCGGTGGCGCTCGGCTCGTTCGGGGCGTGCCTGATCTCGGTCTTCATGCAGATGATCGATGTGACGATCGTCAACACCGCCCTTCCGGTCGTCACGGCGGAGCTGCGGGCGACGCGGTCCGAACAGCTGTGGGTGGTGGCCGGTTACTCGCTGGCGTTCGCCTGCGTGCTGCTCACCGCCGCGCGCGTCGGCGCGATCGCCGGGCGCCGCCGCATGTTCCTGTGGTCGGCGGCGGCCTTCACGGCGGCCTCGGTGTGGTGCGGGATGTCCTCCAGCGCGACGGAACTGGTGATCGCCCGGATCGTCCAGGGTGTGGCGGGGGCGGGAATGGCGGCGCAGACCATCGCCATCATCACCGCGAGCTTCCGGCGCGAGCACCATCAGTACGCCTTCGCGGTGTACGGCGCGACGGCCGGTTTCGCCGGAATGCTCGGCCCGATCCTGGGCGGCGCGCTGATCACCCTCGATCCGTTCGGGCTCGGCTGGCACGCGATCTTCCTGATGAATCTGCCGCTGGGCGTGGTGGCGATGGCGCTGGCCGCGGGGTACCTGCGGTTGGGTCCGGCGACGGATCGGGACCCGCTGGATCTGCGCGGGACCGTGGTGGCCACCGCGGCGCTGTTCGCGCTGCTGTTCGCGCTGTCGGACAGTCAACAGGCGGGCTGGCGTCCGTCGCACGGGATGTACATCGCGGGCGCGCTGGTGCTCGGCGCGGTGTTCGTGGCCCACGAGCGCGCGACGCGCCGCCGCGGCGGCCGCGCGCTGGTGCGGCTGGACCTGTTCTCCGACCGGGGGTTCGCGGTCGGATCGGCGCTGGTGACGATCTTCTTCGGCCTGTTCACCGCGTTCGTGTTCACCGTTTCGATCCTGCTGCAGGACGTGCTGCGGTTCTCCGCGCTGCGAACCGGTCTGGCGATGACACCGTTCGCCATCGGCGCGGGCGCGGGCGCGGTGCTGTCGCCGATATTGGTGAGCCGCTGGGGGATCCGGGCGCTGGCCACCGGAATCGCCGTCTTCGGCACGTGCGTCGTGGTGGGGGTCGGATACCTGTACGTGGAATCAGGGGTGGTGAACTTGCCGTTGGTGGCCGGACCGGTATTCCTCGCGGGCTTCGGGGTCGGGGTGTTCGGGGTGCCGCTTCAGCCGCTGATGCTGGCGGATCTGGACGATCGGGCCATGGGTGAGGCGTCGGGTTTGCTTCCCACCATCGAACAGATCGGCAATTCGGTCGGACTGGCGGTGCTCAGCGCGCTGTTCTTCCGCGCGCACACGTTGTCGGGCAGCATGATCATGCTCTCGGCCATCGCCGCCGCTGCCCTCGGCCTCGCCGTGCTCACGCTGGCGCTGCCGGACCGCGCGCGGGCGGCCGCGAGTCCGTGGAGCTGGTCGACCGCGAACTGAGCGCTTCCCCGCGCAGCACGCCGCGTCGCAGCCAGGACGGAGCCCACCAGCAGGCGTCGCCGAGCAAGCGCATGATCGCGGGCACCAGCAGCATGCGCAGGATCGTCGCGTCGATGAACAGCGCCGTGACCATGCCGAAGGCGATGTACTGCATCATGACCAGATCCGACAGCGCGAAGGCTCCGGTCACCACCAGCAGGATCAAGGCGGCGGCGGTGATGATCCAGCCCGTGCGGGCGATGCCGGCGCGTACCGCCTCGGTGGTGGTCGCGCCCGCCGCCCGCGCCTCCACGATGCGGGCGAGCAGGAAGACCTCGTAATCGGTCGACAAGCCGTAGATCACCGCGACGATCAGCACCAGCACCAGCACCATGATCGGCTGCGGGGTGAAGTCGAGCAGACCCGCGCCGTGGCCCTCGACGAAGATCCAGGTGAGTATGCCGAGCGTGGAGCCGAGCCCGAGCAGATTCAGCACCGCGGCTTTGAGCGGAAGCACCACCGAGCCGAAGGCCAGCACCATCAGCACGGTGGTGACGAGGAAGACGAGCGCGATCATCAGCGGCATCCGGCGCAGCAGCGCGTCGACGCTGTCGCGCTGCTTCGCGGGCTGCCCGCCGATCAGCACTGTCGTGCCCTTCGGCACCGGCATGGAGCGCAGATAGTCGATGGTCGCGTTCGCGTCGTGCGCGTCACGCAGCACCGTCGAGGTGGTGAAGACGTTCGGATGCCCTGGTCCCTGCACCGCGCGCGGGAACGGCGCGATGAGGCCCGGGGCCCGGCCCGCCTGGGCCACCACCCCGTCGACGTCGCTGGTGTCGTGGGTGATCAGCACCAGGTCGACCGGGTTCATCTGGCGCAGCGGGAAGACCTGATCGAAGTGCTGCTGCGCCGTGCGGGCCGGATGCTGCGGCGGCAGGAAGCGCTCGGAGATGCCGCCGAAGGCCACCTCACGCACCGGGGCGATGAGCACCACCAGGACGGCCACCAGCCCAACCGCCACCGCCAGCGGCCTGCGCATCACCCAGCCGGCGACACGGCCCCACGGATTGTCCCGCTCGCGGTCGCTCGCCCGGCGCGCGTGGAAGCGGTTGAAGCCCAGCCGATCCACGCGCCCGCCGAGCACGGCCAGCATGGCGGGCAGCACCGTGATCGAGATCAGCGCCGCCAAGGTGACCGTCACCATCGCGCCGAAGGCGAACGAGCGCAGGAAGCCCTGCGGGAACAGCAGAATGGCCCCCGCCGCGACGACAACGATGATCGCGGAGAACACGACGGTTCGTCCGGCGGTCGCGACCGTGCGCTGTACCGCCGCGGGCACCTCGTGACCGTCGGCCAGCTCCTCGCGGAATCGGCTCACGATGAACAGGCCGTAGTCGATGGCCAGGCCGAGACCGATCATCGAGACCACCGGCGAGACGAAGGAGTTCACCTCGGTCACGGTGGTCAGGGCGCGGATGATCCCCCACGCCCCCAGCACCGTCAGCCCACCGACGACGAGCGGGAGCGCGGCCGCCACCACGCCGCCGAACAGGAAGAACAACAGCACCGCCACGGCGGGAACGGCGAACAGCTCCATCCGGCGCTGGTCGTGGGCCATGGTGTCGTTGAGTGCGGCAGCGACGGGCTGCCCGCCGGCGACCTCCATGTCGATGCCCGGTATCGGGAACTCGCCGGCGACCGTTCGATAGTTGCGCATCACCACCGTGTCGTTGCCGCCGCGAATGGCGACGGAGGCGAAGGCGTAGTCGCGGTCGGGGGAGCCGAAGACATTCGGTAGGTCGAGTCCGGTGTCGGTGGGCCAGTAGCTGGCATTGATCTTGGTGATCTGGTCCGGAAAGCGTTGCGGCAGGCTGTTCAAGTGGCCGACGACCGTGGCGGCGAAATCGGGGTCATCGATCGTCTTGCCCGCCGGGGCGTGGAACAGCAAGAGCACGTCGGCGATGTGGTCGTGGCCGAATGCCTCGTCTTTGAGCCGAGCCGCGCGCGCCGATTCCGAGGTCGGATCGTCCCACCCGCTGACGCTGAGGTGATCGCCGAGGCCGAGGCCGTACACACCGAGGGCGAGCAGCCCGGCGACCAGGACCCCGATGACCGTGAATCGCCGCCGGACGAGCGTATCGGTCCAGCGCGTGAACTCGGCGAACAATGCCGCCTCCTAATCGATGACATCGCATTTCGACGCGGGTTCGAACGGGTGAAAACCTAGCAATATCAATGTCTTTCGCCAGCGCGGAAGTCATAGTTTCGAGATGCCACAAATGGTTCGGCGGGTGAATTGTGAACTGTCCCTGAGTCCGCGACGGTGGGTGTGGTGGCCGTTACGCTGAGGCCGTCGTCAGCTGCGCACACGCTAATTCGTGAATCGCCGAAAAAATGGCGGTCAACTTGATCCGACCCGGAGGATATGCATGTCGGATATCGCAATCGTCGGCATCGGCTGCAGGTTTGCAGGCGGAATCGACTCGCCCGACACCTTTTGGGAATTCGTCCTGGACAAACGCGACGGTGTGGTCGAGATGCCGGCCGATCGCTGGGATTACCGCCGCTACTACGACCCGGAGCCACGCACGCCGGGACGCAGTTACACCAAGCGCGCGGCATTCATGACGATCGATCCGTGGGAGTTCGACCCGGACTTCTTCGGCATCTCCGCTCGCGAGGCGACCGTGCTGGATCCGCAGCAGCGGCTGATGCTCGAAGTGACCTGGGAGGCGCTCGACGACGCCGGGATCGCGCGGCACGCGGCGGGCCGCTCGATCGGCGTCTACGTCGGCGGGTTCGTGGTGGACCAGTCGGTGATCGGCGTGGTCGGCCCTGCCCTGTTCCACACCGACATGCACACCCCGGCCAGCGCGTCCTACACGATGCTGTCCAACCGGATCGCCTACGCCCTCAATCTGGTCGGTCCCGCGCTCACGGTCGACACCGCGTGCTCGTCGTCACTGGTCGCCTTTCATCTCGCCTGTCAGGCGCTGGAGAACGGCGACTGCGAGGTGGCGCTCGCGGGTGGCGTGAACGTCATGCTGCAGCCGGAGACCTTCGTCCTGATGTGCAAGGGCGGCTTCTTGGCCGCGGATGGCCGCTGCAAATCCTTCGACGCCTCGGCCGACGGCTACGGACGCGGCGAGGGCGCGGGCATGGTGGCGCTGAAGAAACTCGACGACGCGGTCCGCGACGGCGACCGGATCTACGCGGTGGTCAAGGCGACCGGCTCCAATCAGGACGGCCGCACCACGGCGATCACCGTGCCCAACGCCGAATCCCAGGAGAACCTGGCCCGTTCGGTGTGCGTGCGCGCGGGACTGGCGCCGAACGAGATCACCTACGTCGAGGCGCACGGCACCGGCACATTGGTGGGCGATCCGGTCGAGTTGCGCGCGCTCGGGCGGGTGTTCGGCGCGCCTGCCGGGCGCACGCGCTCGCTGGGCGTCGGCTCGGTCAAGTCGACACTCGGTCACACCGAGGCCGCGGCCGGTGTCGCGAGCGTGATCAAAGCGGCGCTGGCCATCCACCATCGCACCATCCCGCCGCAGGGCTGGCTCGACAAACCCAATCCCGACATCCCGTTCGACGAACTCGGACTGCACGTCCAGCTGGAAGCGGAGGAACTGCCCGAGGACGCCGAGCCGATGACGATCGCGGTCAACGGCTTCGGCTACGGCGGCACCAACGCCCACACCATCCTGCGGGAGTTCCGCCGGGAACCCAGCGCAACCAACGCGCCCGCACGGCATCTCGGTGTGCTGCCGATCTCGGCCCGCAGCACCGGCGCGGCACGTGCGCTGGCAGGGCGGTTCGCGGATCTGATCACCGCGGGCGCCGATCCCGGCCGGCTGGCCGAGGCCGCCTGGACCCGCATGGCACACCATCAGTACCGCACGGGCATGCTCGTCGGCGAGACCGCCGATCTGGTACGGGATCTCCACCTGTTCGCCGCGGGCGAGGGGCGCGACGCCGCGCGGACGATCGCGGCGCGGACGGCGGAACCGGTGTTCGTGTTCTCGGGCATGGGTCCGCAGTGGTGGGGGATGGCCCGCGAATTACTGAGCGGTGAGAGCGTTTTCGCCGATACAGCCGCGGCGATCGACACGGAGTTCCGCGAGATCGCCGGCTGGTCGATCATCGAGGAACTGCTGCGACCCGAGGAGGAGTCCCGGGTCGCCAGGACCGAAGTGGCGCAACCGGCCAACTTCCTCGTCCAGGTGGCGCTGGTGCGGGAGCTGGCGGAGTACGGCATCCGTCCCGCGGCCGTGGTGGGGCACAGCGTCGGTGAGGTGTCGGCGGCCTACGTGAGCGGCATGCTGTCGCTGCGCGACGCGGTCCTGGTGGCCTATCACCGCGCCCGGCTGCAGGCGACCACCGCGGCCTCGGGTGGGATGCTCGCGGTCGGAATGTCGCCCGAACAGGCCCGCGGACTCGTCGGCGACGACCCGCGGGTGGACATCGCCGCGATCAACAGCGCGAGCTCACTGACCTTGTCCGGCGAAATCGACCGCTTGGACGAGATCGCCGAAAAGCTCACCGAGGACGGTATCTTCGCCCGCCGGTTGCGTGTCGAGGTGCCGTACCACAGCCGGTTGATGGACCCCATCCTCGACGAGCTGCGCGCGGCGCTGGCCGGGCTCGAGCCGAAGGCGCCGATCGTGCCGCTGTACTCGTCGGTCACCGGCGAACGGGTGACCGGCCCCGACTGGAACGCCGAGTACTGGTGCGCGAACGTACGAGAGCCCGTCCGGTTCGCCGACGCGGTCACCGAGCTGATCGCCGCGGACAGCCGGGTCTTCCTGGAGGTGGGCCCGCACCCGGTGCTGTCGGGCAACATCCGCGAGACTCTGCTGGGCGCGGACGTCAACGGCACGACGGTGCCGACACTGGATCGCAAGCAGCCGGATTCGGAGAGCCTGCGCCGCACCCTCATCGGTCTCTACGCCGCGGGCGTGCTCGACCTCGACGAGCTGTTCCCCGCCAGGGACCCCGCCACGCCGCACGTGCCACTGCCGCGTTATCCCTGGCAGCGGACCCGGCTGCATTCGGCGCTGCCGCTGTTCGAGCAGGCGCGCCTGGGCAGCCCCGGCACCTACGCCATGCTCGGCGATCCGGACGTCGAGGGCAGGCCGGACTGGTTGCTTCAGGTCGGCACCGAGCTGCTGCCGTGGCTGGCCGACCACGTCGTCAACGGCATCAAGATCATGCCGGGCGCGGCGTACCTGGACGCCGCGCTGAGCGCCACGGCCTCCCGTCTCGGCGTCGAACGCGTGGCGCTGGAACAGGTTCGGTTCGTGGCCCCGCTCATCATGGGCGCGCCGGACGTGCCGCTGGTGGCGCTGACCGTCGAGGAGGTCAGCGGCCGCTTCCTGATCCGATCGCGTTCGGCGACGGGAACGGCCTGGACGGTGCACGCTTTCGGCCGCACGCTGACCGGCAGCCACAAGCCCACGAAGGTCACGGTTCCCACCCTGGATGTCGGGCTCGACGTCGACCCGCAGATGTTCTACACCGGCCTGGCCGCGGCGGGGCTGCAGTACGGTCCGGCCTTCCGACGCGTCACCTCCGTGCGTGTCGGCGCGGACGCGGTGGTCGCCACTGTCGACGGCACCATCGCCGCGGACTCCGGACACCTCGCCCACCCCGCGGTGGTCGACGCCGCGATGCAGTCCGCGGCCCTGCTGTTCGCGGACGCCAGGATCGATGAAGGCACGCTGGTTCCGGTCGGTGTCGCGGCGGTGCGGCTGGTCGCACCGCTACCCGAGCGGATCACCGTGGTCGCGCGCCGCGATCCGCGGGCCAGGCTGCGCGCCGACGTGGATCTGCTCGACGACGAACACAACCTCGTGATGCGATTGAGCGGCTTACAGATCGGTGCGCTCGCGCCGGGCCAGGATCCGCTGCATCGGATGGTCGACTTCTACTACGCCGAGACGCTGGAACGACGCGATCCGCTCGATCCCGATGCGCTGCCGAAGGACTCGGTGACCACCGTGATCGTCGCGCTGGGCGGCAACTGCCGTCGTGCGGGGCAACTGGCCGCCGCCCTCCCCGGCTCCCGGCTCTACGTGGCAGGCGTCGCGGGCCGCGAACTCGCCGCCGACCTGGCCGCGACGCTGGCGGCAGCCAAGGCGGAGTGCACCGACCGGCTGCACGTCTGCGTGGTCGCGGGGACCGTCGAGGACGATGTCGCCGATCTGTGGACCCTGGAGCGGATCGCGGTGGCCCTCGACGAGTTCGTCCACCCCGAGATCGCCGACGAGGGACCCAAGAGCGTCTTCGGTGAGGGATGGTGTCATGCCACCCTGGTGACCGAACAGGCGTTCGCGCTGCCCGGCAGCCCGATCCCGCCGAATTCGAATCATGCCGCGCTGGCCGGCGCTCGCCGGGTGCTGCTCAACGAGCAGTCGGCGCTGCGCTGGCGGCTGATCGACGTGGAACCCGACACCGAGATCACCGATCTGATCGGGGAGCTGGCCGTACCGGGCGCGTTCTGGAACGACAACCTCGACGAGGTCGTCCTGCGCGCGGGCGAGCGCTGGGCTCCGTTGGTGACCAAGCCGCTGCAGGAGCGCCTCGACACCCTCGACACCGCCGAACCGCTGACCGACCCGGAGGCCAACTTCGCGCTGGAGCTGCCCCGGACCCGGATGCTGTCGGCGTTGGCCTGGCGGCAGTGCCCGCGGCGCGAGCCGGGGCCGGGGCAGGTCGAGGTCCGGATGAAGATCATCGGTCTGAACTACAAAGATCCGCTCAAGGTCATCGGCCTGCTCGGCGAGCGCGAGCTCGCGCCCACCTATTTCGGCACCGTGCCCGGCATGGAAGGTGTCGGCGAGGTGGTGCGCGTCGGCGACGGGATCACCGATCTCGCCGTGGGCGAGCTGGTCGCGATCGCGGCCAAGGGCATGATGCAGCGCTACGTCGTCGTCGACCGGCAGCTGACCATTCCGCTGCCGCCCGACGCCGATCCCGGATACTGCACCAGCACCATCGCCTTCGGCACGGCCGAGTACGCGCTGCTGGATCTGGCCCGGCTGGAGCCGGGCGAGACGGTGCTGATCCACGGCGCCGCGGGCGGTGTCGGCACGGCCGCGATCCAGGTGGCCAAGGACCGCGGGGCACGCATCATCGGCACCGCGAGCACCGACGAGCGCCGCGCCCACGTGCTCGCCCTCGGCGCCGATCACGCGATCGACTCGCGCTCGCTGAACTTCGTCGACGACGTCCTGGAGCTGACCGGCGGCAAGGGCGTCGAGGTCGTGCTCAGCAGCGCGCCGGGGGAGATCCTGCGCCAGAACTTCAACGCCGTCGCGGAATTCGGGCGCATCGTCGAGGTCGGCAAGGCCGACATCTACACCGGCGGACTGCTCGAGATGGCCAACTTCGACAAGAACGTGGCGTACTTCTCGATGGATCTGGACCGCCTGGTCGCCGTCGACGCGCAGCGGCTGACCCGGCTGCTGCAGCGGGTCTACGAGAAGGTGCTCGCGGGCACCTACCAGCCGCTGCCGTACAAGCTGCTGGAAACCGACGAGGTGGGCAAGGCCTTCGAGGAGACCATTCGCTCGACCGGCCTGGCCCGGATCGCGTTGCGCATGGATTCGCCAACGCCGACGGTGCGGCCCTACCTGCCCGAAATCCAGATCGACAGCACCGCGACCTATCTCGTCACCGGCGGGTTCGGTGGATTCGGGATGGCCATCGGGCGCTGGCTGGTGCTGCGCGGGGCGCGGCGGCTGGTCCTGCTCGGCCGCGGCGGCGCGAGCACCGAGGAAGCACGAAGGCAGCTCGAGGCGTGGCGCACCGTCGGCGTCGACGTGGTCGAGGAGCGTGCCGACGTGACCGACCCGGAGGCTGTCGCCACGATCGTCGCGCGGTCCCACAGCGCCGAGCATCCGCTGCGCGGAGTCTTCCACGCCGCGGGAGCCGTGGCCGACAACCGTTTGGCGGCGATGCGATTCGAGGAGCTGGCCAAGGTGTACCGCCCGAAGGTGCACGGCGCCCGGGTGCTGCATCGAGCCGTGGCCGATGCCGGGATCCGGTTGGACATGTTCGTGCTGTGCTCCTCGGGCGGTTCGATGTACGGCATCTACGGCCAGTACAACTACTGCGCGGCCAATGTGGCGGTGGAGTCGCTGGCCGAGGAATGGTCCAGGGCGGGCGAGCGGGCGCTGTGCGTCGGCTGGGGTCACCTGTCGGGTGCGACAGGCGGCATGGCCGCCGACGAGACGGCCCTCAAGTACCTCGATCTGGTGGGCTTCGATCCGATCGACATGGCCGACGCGACTGCCTATCTGGAGCAGACGCTGCGGCTGGGCGACGCTCGCGCGGCGATCATCCCGACCGACTGGGCCAAGCTGACCGGTACTTTCCCGCAGCTGACCCGGACGGGCCGCACGATCGCGCTGGCCCAGTCCTCCGCCAAGGACACCTCCGAACTGGCCCGGTTGCGGGCCGAGGTGGCCGCGATCGAGGAGAACAAACGCGGGGCCTTCGTCGCCCGCAAGATGGCCGAGGAACTCGCCGTCGTCATGGGTGTGCCGGTCGAGTCCATCGACATGACCGTTCCGGTGCCCGAACTCGGGCTGGATTCGCTGATGGCGGTGGAACTCGGCGCGCGGGTCACCAAGACCCTCGGCATCGACCTGATGTCGCTGCAGATGGGCCGATCGTTCAGCCTGGAGCAGGCAGGCCCGAAGGTGGCGGAGCTGATCCTGGCCGCGGATTCCGGTCAGGCGCAGCCGGTTGCCGACCTCGTTCCGTCGATGGCGGGACCGGCGCCGTCCAACGGCGCCGCGGCCGAACCGGTGCCCGCGTTGGCGGGGGCCGAGGCCAGGCCGTGACCGACCGTCGTCGAAACGAGGTGGCATCGTGGTCGGTTTCGGGCTGATCGATGAGTGGGAGCCGGGGCCCGGCAGGCTGGTCAGCTGGGCGGCGTCACCGGAGTCGGTGGCGCGCGCCCGGCGGGCGCCGGTGCACCCGGCCCCGCCCTCGCACCAGCAGGAGCAGTATCTGCGGCTGGCCGATCGGCACGCCCAGGCGGACTTCCGGTACTCGGGACTGTGCCTGGTGACGGCGGAGATCCCGGCAGGCGGCCTCGACCTGGCCGCGATGACGCGGGCGGTGAACGCGTTCCTGTTGCGCCACGACACCTTTCGGACCTGGTTCCGGATCGACTCCGCGGGCACGATCGAGCGTCACCTCGTGCCCGCGCAGGACGTCGAGTTCGTCCCGATCGACTACGGCCGCGTCGACGAGGCCCGGGCCATCCGCGATCACGTCCAGAAGACGACGCCGGGACCCTTCGACTGGGACTGCTTCAGCTTCGGCGCGATCGAACGCGAGGAATCGACCACGGTCTACCTGGCGGTCGATCATCTGCACACGGACGGATTCGGCCAGTACCTGTCCGGATTCGACCTCGCGCTGCTGTATGTGCGCGAAGTGTGGGAAGACGTGGGCATGCTGGCCCCCGCGGCCAGCTACCTCGACTACTGCACCGCCGAGCGGGAGTACACGAGCCGGATGACGCTCGCCTCGCCCGGCGTGCGCAAGTGGCTGGAGCTCATCCGCGGCAACGACGGCGAACTGCCGTCGTTCCCCTTGGATCTGGGCAAGCGCACCGAGGTGTACAACCGTAGCGCGCACCGCACGATCACCCTGTTCGACGAGCACACCGCGCTGCGGTTCGAGCGGGTCTGCCGCGCCAACGGCGCGGAATTCGTCGGTGGCATCTTCGCCGCGGCGGCGCTGGCCGAGCGCGAGCTCATCGACAGCGACTATTACTTCGGCATGACGCCGGTCAGTACCCGCAGCAGCGCCGCGGAACGCGCGTCGGTCGGCTGGTACGTGACGCTGCTGCCGGTGGCCTTTCCGATCGGCGCCACCACCACCTTCGCGCGCGCCGCGACCATCGCGCAGCACGCCTACGAGAACGGCCTGCGCCTGGCCCCCACCTCGTTCCAGCGCGTGGTGGAACTGCTGCCCGCCGACTCCGATCTGGACCTGAAACCGGGCTGGTCCACGCCGATGATCTCGTATGTGGACACCCGGGAGCTGCTCGGCAACGAGTTGTTCGACCTGGGTTCGTGCGGGCTGTACGCCAATCGTGCCGCCTCCGAACAGGTGCTGATCTGGATCAACCGGTTCGCGTCGGAGACCACGCTGAGCGTCATCTACCCGGACACCCCGGTGGCGCACGGCTCCGTCGAACGCTATGTCGCCACCCTTCGGCGCGTGTTCGCGGCGGCGGCCGAGGACACACTGTGAGGAGAACAGGTGCACAGCGCATTTCGTGACCCCGGAATTCCCGACGGAGAGAAGTCCGTCTACATCGCCACCATCGCCGACCGGGCGCCGAAGCTCGACCTGGTCAGCGTGGTCGCTCACGACGGCGACGGCTACCGCTCGATCGTCGAGGCCGGCCTGGGAAACGGGAATTTCGCGATGACCATCGAGCAGCGGTTCCTGCGCTCGGGAGACCGGCTCCGGGCCGAGTACTACCGCGCCGAAACACGCTCGGGCACCACGGTGGTCAGTCGTGAGGAAGCCAACTTCCTCGACACCGTCCATCTGCAGTTCGGTGGCGGGATCGCGCCCTTTCCCGCCGATGTGATGCCGCTCGCCGGTGGCCTGACCCTGCTGCGCGGCCTGGACTTCGCCGAGGGCGCCGAGGAGTGCGTGGATCTGTGGCTGGCGTTCTCGGTGCACATCCCGCTCGGCGCCAAAGTGGAGCAGCGCACCGTCGTCGAGGTACCGGCCGGGCGCATCAGCTGCTGGCAGGTCCGGCTGCGGCCGCGGTTGTCCGGACTGAACATGATGCTGGAGAAGGTGCTCGCCGGATTCCTGCCACCCGCGGTGGCGCATTTCGACGCGGCCCCGCCCCATCGCCTGGTCCGCCTCGGCTTCCCGACCGGCCCGATGCCCTGGGATCCTCGCGGCCTGCTGGAACTTGTTGCCTAGCAACCTGTCGAGGCGCGGCCGAAAGAGAAACGAAGAGCCGCGGTGTCAGCTGATCTGGGTGCCCGACCAACCGAAACCGAAGCTGTGGCCCTCGGAGGAGCAGGACAGGGCGCCTCGTCCACCCCCGGTGCGGCGGGCGCCGCCGTTGGTGAGGGTGCCCGCGATCGGCGGACTGCCCGCGACACCGTGCGATCCGGTGAGTCCGAAGGTGGAGTCACAGGAGGGCTGCGGGGTGCGCGCACCGAGCCGCAGGCCCACAGCGGCGGGGTGCTGTGCCCCTTCGCGGGCCGCGTGAAGTATGCGTCGTGCCCGGTCGGCGAGACCCGATCAGCACCGAGTCATCTCGTGGCCGACGTACGTTCCGGAATGCGGGCGACGGTGGCCGTCACGACGTGGCGGGGGCGGCCGGGCGACCACCAGTTGGCGGGCCCCATCAGCTGGACCAGGGCGGGCACCAGGAGCATACGGACGAGGGTGGCGTCCACGACCAGGGCAATGATCATGCCGAGACCCAGGAAGCGCATGGGGGTCAAGGGGGACAAAGTGAACGCTCCGGTGACGATCACCAGCAGGGTCGCGGCGGCGGTGATCACGCGAGCGGTCTTGACCGTGCCCGCCCGCACCGACGCGGCGGTGTCGGCGCCCGCGTCGTGCGCTTCGACCATGCGCGACAGCAGGAACACCTCGTAGTCGGTGGAGAGCCCGAAGACGACCGCGATGATCAGCACCAGCATGCCCGCGGTGATCGGGCCGGTGCTCACGCCGAGCACGCCGGACAGATGCCCGCCGCAGAAGATCCAGGTGAGCACGCCGAAGGTGGCGGCGAGGCTCAGGAACGCCAGGGCGACCGCCTTGAGCGGCAGCACGATCGAGCGGAACGCGGCCGACAGCAGCGCCATCGTCGCGCCGACCATGACGAGGATCATCCACGGCATCGCGGCGACGATGGAGCGCACGCTGTCCACGGTGGCAGCGGTGTCGCCGCCGACCCACAGCACGGTGCCGTCCGGGGGACTCACCGCGCGCAGGGCGCGGACCGAGGCACTCGCCGCTTCGGTGCGGTCGGTGTCGCGCAGGAAGGCGTGGAAGACGACGAAGTCCTCGGCGCGACCCACCTGGACGACCTGCCGCACACCGTCGATCTCGCTCAGCGCCGCCGCGACCGTGTCCACGGCGGCAGACTGCGGCGGCCCGTCCGTGCCGTGCAGCACGGCGGTGGCCCCGCTGCCCGCCGCGGGAAACTGCGCGGTGAGTTCCTCGACGGCGACGCGCATGGGGCTGTCCGCGGGCAGCGCGCGATGGTCGATGTCGCCCAGTCGCAGCCCGGCCAGCGGCGCCGCGAAGACCAGGAGGACGGCGCCGACGGCCATGGTCACCAGGGTGGGCCGCCGCAGCACGCGATCGACCAGGCCGCCCCAGAACCGGTCGCTGCGATCGCTCGCTCGCCCGGCGCCGATACGCGCGCCGAACAGGGCCAGCAGTGCGGGCAGCACGGTGAGCGAGAGCCCGGCGGCCAGCGCCACCGCCGTGATCGCGCCGACGCCCAACGACCGCAGCACCGCCTGCGGGAAGACGAACATCCCCGCGAACGCGCAGACCAGCAGCAGCGCCGAGAACGCGATCGTGCGCCCGGCGGTCGCGTAGGTGCGCGTGATCGCGGCGCCCGCGTCGTGCCCGTCCGCGACCTCCTCGCGGAACCGGGTGACCAGGAACAGCCCGTAGTCGATGGCCATCCCGAGCCCCAGCAGCGAGGCGATGTTCATCGCGAACGTGCTCACCTCGGTGAGTTCGGCGAGCACGCGGATGGCGCCCATCGCGCCCAGCACGGTCAGGCCACCGACCACGACCGGGAAGGACGCGGCGACGAGCCCGCCGAACACCAGCACCAGGATGAGCAGCGTCAGCGGCAGCGAGATCGATTCCGCCCGCAGCAGATCGTGCTGGGACTGCGCGTTGATCTCCGTGGAGACCGCGCTGTAGCCGGACAGATCGGTCGCGACACCCGGGACGCGCAGTTGCGGTTCGATGTCCGGATACACGCTGACGCGCTGGTTGGCGTCACCGGCCAGATATACGACGGCCAGTGCGTGCCGGTCGTCCGCGGAGCGCAGGAACTGCTTGCGTGCGATTCCGGCGTTCCAATAGGTTTCGATCGGCCGTTGCAGCAGCGCCGGGTCGATCCGCGCCAGCGATTCCCGCACCCGGGGGCCGATGTCGTCGAGCGTCTGGCCCTGCGGCGCGGTGTACCGCACCACCACGTCCGGATTCTGCGGTCCGAAATGCTCGCTCACGAGCCGGTCCACGTGCGCGGATTCGCTGCCGGGATCGATGAACCCGGCCGCCGTCACCTTCTCGGATGCTCCGATGCCGAGCAGACCGGCCAGCAGCATCACCCCGGTCACGACGGCGAGCACCCCCCGCGGCCGGGCGAGCACGAGCCGGGCGAGGGCGGTCATCTCACGGCCGCATCGTGCGGGGCCGACTCGGCTTCCAACCGCGCGGCGATCTTGTCCAGCAGCGCCTCCAGCCGGGGCTCGATGCCCGCGCCGTTGCGGCAGGACACGGTCAGCTCCAGCTTTCCGCGCGACTCGACCATGGCGAACAGCAGCGGCATCGCGCCGCTGTGCTGGGGCAGCAACCGCATGGTCGTCGGCGTCCAGCCGGGCACGGCCATCTCGTCGAGATCGACGCTGCCCATGTGGGAGATGGTGGCCGACACCATGTTCCGGTTCAGCCGTGCCCCGAGCCAGTTGCTGCCGCGCAGCACGCCGCGGATGACGGGGGCCGGGAACTTCGACAGCTTGCCGTTGTCCAACTGGTTCAGTTCGCTTCTCTCCCGCAACCCGGCGCGCATCCGGCCGCTGATCGTCGCCCAGTCCTCGCCGGGCGCCACGTCGAGAAACAGAGGCAATGCCAGGTTCCCGGTCGAGCGCAGCTCGGGAACGTGCCTGCGCAGATCGACCGGAATCATGAAGCGCGACCGGGCCCCCGACTCCGCGGCCAGGACCGCCGCCACCCGTGCGACGATGCCCTTGCCGGTCGCCTCGATCGTGCGGTGGCGCAGCAGCCAGCGTGGGGCCGCCGGATCCTGGCGGCCGTGGCCGGTCGGCGCCCGGAACGTGGGCAGCACCCGGGTCGGTTTGCCCGGCGCGCCCACCCGCGCCACCAGTTCGGCGTCGGCGACCGGGTCGGCCGCGCCGACGGGCGGAAGGCCGCGCAGTGCGCGGAAGACGTCGTCCACCCATATCCGCAGGCCCATGCCGTCCATCGCGCCGTGAAAGGCGCGGAACACGACGGTGGTCCGGTCACCGGTCAGCAGCAGCACCTCGGTGGTCCGCTCCGGGGTGGGACCGATCGGGCTGTCGAGTACCGCGTCGTGTTCGAGCGCGTCGTAGTTCAGCGACCATCCCGGCACGACGCGCACCGTGGCGGCCAGACCGCTGTCCACCCAGTCGCCGCCGTCGCGGACCAAGCGGGCGCCGGGGTCGGCCGCCGAGGCCACGTCGACGGCCCGTTGCAGGGCGGCCGGGTCGAGGCTGCCGTCACCGTGTACGGCGATATGCATGACGAACGGCGGAGTCACCCGCCGTGTGGCGAAGTAGAGGCGTTCGGTGGGTGTGATCTTCCGGCGGAAGACGGGAGCGTTGCTCATGCTGATCTCCGGTACCGAGGTGGCGCTCAGCGCAGATTGCGGGTGAGTTCGACCGCTCCGCCCTGGGCGGGCAGCCAGGCGAGGAACGCGGCCAGTCCGCTGTCGCGGTCCACCACCGGCCGGTAGCCGAAATCGCGTGCGGCGGCGGTGGTGTCGTAGGTGGCGCTGCGGGTCATCAGGGCGACGGCGTAGCGCGAGAGCGGCGGCGACCAGCGCGTCGCGACGGCAGGGATGCGCCAGATCGTCTCGATGACGCGCACCGCCGCTTCGATCACCCTCGGATGGGGTTTCCTGGTCGGCGGCTGGTACCCCAGCCGAACGGCGACCTCGCCGAGGAATCCCCACACGTCGGTCCGCTCGGCGTCGGCGACGAAATACGCCTTGCCGCCGACCGCGTCCGACGCGGCCGCCTTCACACAGGCGTCGACGATGTTGTCGACGTGACACAGCGAGGCGTAGACGGTGCGGCCGAAGGACAGGTCCGGCAGCGTTCCCGCACCGGCCCGGCCGAGCAACCGCACGATGGGACCGGACCGGTCGCCGGCTCCCCAGATCGCGCGGGGGCGCAGCGCGCAGGTGCGGAACCCTTCGGTGTCGGCGGCCAGTACCGCCCGCTCGGCCGCGGCTTTGGTCTCCGAGTACAGGTTCAGGTAGCGCCGGGGATAGGGCACTGATTCGTCGACGTCGATCTGATCGCTGCCGTGGTAGTCCATCAGCGCGCTCGGACTCGAGATGAACACGAATCGCCCCGCCCCGCCGCGCCGGGCCGCTTCGAGCAATCGCTCGGTGGCCCGGACGTTCTCGTTCCAGAACTGCTGCCGGGTACCGCGCTCGTCCACCCGGGCCGCGCTGTGGAACACGATGTCGACCCCACGGGTCGCTCGTTCGAGCGAGGCGGGATCGGTCAGGTCGCCGTAGACCAGCTGGATCTTGTCGACGTCGGCGCCGAGGTCGGTCAGATCGCTGGTGCGCCGCACCAGGATCGACACGTGATGCTCGCCGTCGCGCACCAGCCTGCGTACCAACGCGCCGCCCAGGAATCCGGACGCACCGGTCACCAGAACTTTGCTCATTGCCGTTCCTCCTTGCCGGGCTGGGTTCGCCACCAGGTCAAGCCGAAGACCTGCGTCAGGACCGCCGTCTCGAACCGGCCGCGTCCGGAACCCTCGGCGGCGCGCAGGGCCACCGGGATCTGCGCCGCGTGCACGACGACGCTCAGGAACGCGTCGATCCACCAGGCGGCGCGCAGGATCCGGCCGTCCGGGACGCGGCCGGTCGCGGCGGCGAGGGCGCCGCAGGCCAGATACAGCCACCCCAGGACGGGAACCGCCCGCAATGCCATCGTTTTCATCGTCGGTTGTCCGTTCCGAGCCGCTCGGCCGCCCAGATCGTGAGCTGTTCGCGCCCGATCTTCGCGTTGTGCCGGATGTCCACCGGGAACGACGGGTGAATCAGGAAGTCGTCGATGGTCCTGGTGAGGTCGAACCGCGCCCCGTGGGCCCGCAGCGCGGCCTCGACGACCTGCGCGTCCGCGCCCGGCTTCGGCTCCACGCAGAGCACCGGTCGCTGCGCTCCGCGCGCCCCGACCCCGACCAGCGCCGTGCGGGCCACGCCCGCCACGGTGTTGAAGACTTGTTCGACCTGGACGGTGAACATCGGACCGCGCGCCGTGACCACCCGCTGACTCTTGCGTCCGCAGAACCAGATCCGTCCTTGATCGTCGATCCACGCGAGATCGCCGGTGCGGTGCCAGATCCGGTCGCCGTCGGCGATCTTGCCCAGCATGTTCGCCTGCTCCGGCCAGTAGTACCTGGCGCTGACATTCGGCCCGGCGACCACGAGTTCACCGATCCCGCCGGTGTCCTCCAGCCCGCCCGCGAGCTCTTCGGCCCGGCTCCACGTCGGGATGGCGTCGTCGGTGATGGCGACGATGCGCGCCTGCACCTGGTGGGAGGGCCTGCCGAGGCAGGTTCCCGCCCCGCGGTGCGCCCGTTCGACCAACCCGTCCAGCAGTTCCCTGGACTCGATGGTGGACATCGGCAGTGCCTCGGTGGACCCGTATCCGGCGACGACCTTCGCGTCCTCGCCGAGCACCGCGCGCAGTCCGGCGACGCACCAGTCCGGCACCGGCGCGCCACCGGAATAGATGCTGTCGAGCGTGTTCAGCTCGGCCGGCCGGGTGCGCAGGTGTTCCAGCAGCGGGATCAGCACCGCCGGGGAGGCGAACATGGTTCGCACGCCGAACTTCTGGATCGCGTCGACGACATGTGCGGGATCGGTCGCGCCGACCTTGCTCGGGATGAGCGGCGGCAATACGCAGCGCGAACCCAGGAGCAGATCCAGCACACCGACCAGCGGGAGAGTGATCAGCGAGGCCTCCGGCGCCACCTCGCCGCGCGCCACGTGCACCTGCTCCACCATCGCGGCCAGATTGCCGTGCGTGAGCTGCACGGCCTTGGCTGGTCCGGTGCTGCCGGTGGTGAACGCGATGAACAGCAGGTCGTCCTCGGTGGCCGGTCGGCCCGCGGTGACCGAGCCGGCGGGCGTGCGGCCCCAGTCCCGCAGCGACTCGCCTCGCCAGAACCACCGCCTGCCGACGGTGACGGCGGTGTGGACGCCGCGGAAGCCGCGCCGGAACAGCACGCGCAGCGCGTGCGCCTGCGGGATGCCGATGAACGCCTCGGCGTCCACGGCGCGCAGGCAGCGCAACATCTTTCGCACGCCCATCCCCGGGTCGATCACCACGGCCACCGCGCCGATCTTGAGCAGCCCGAACATGATCGCGTACAGCTCCGGGCTCGGCAGCACCAGCACGATGGTGCGTGTCCCGGTGCCGACACCCGACGCCGCGAGCCGCTGGGCGATCGTCTCCGACCACGCGTCCAGTTCGCGATAGGTCAGGTGCCGGTAGGCCGGCAGGCCATCGGGGCCGACCCCGTCCGCGTAGCGCACGGCCACCCGGGTGGGGTCGGTGCGGACGACCGCACGAAACCGATCGATGGCCTGCCAGTAGGTTCCCGTCGTCACGCAGGCGCCCCGGCGAAGACGGGCAACCGGTAGAGCACCGCCGCCGCCGAAGGACCGGCCCCCGCCGCGACGAACAGCACCTCGCGGTGCTCGGCGAGGGCGTCGTCCGCGACCGCCAGGTCGTAGGCCGCGGTGAGTGCCGCGGTGTGCGGGTCGCCGTCGCGCAGGTCCGGAGTGCGCACCGCGCGCCGATCGATGCCGAGGGCGGCGGCCAGCCTCTTCGGGAACTCCGGGCTCGGCGTCGACGCGATCAACGCGATCCGCTCGAACGAGGCGTGCCCGGATTCGGCGAGCGCTTGCCGCGCGGCGTCGACGGCCACCTCGAGCAGTCGGTCCTCGAAGCCGGGCTCCCGTTCCACGGTCATCGCGCCGCGACCGGTGTTGCCCATGGTCGAGACGTCGACGTAGGCCTCCACGGCGGGCGTACCCTCCCCGGCGACGGTGTGCACCCGGCCGAAGCCGGTCGGCTCGTCGGTGCGCTCGAGCAGTAGCGCCGCGCCGCAGGTGGCGTACGGGAACCGTTCGTCGCCGACCGAGCGAAGCAGCGACGGGTGGGTGTCGCCCGAGACGATCAGCACGTGCTCGGCACTGCCGGTCTCCAGGACGGAGGTGGCCACCTGGATCGCGTTGAGCACGCTGACCGCCCCGTTCATCAGGTCGAACGAGAAGGTGCGCGGGTCGTCCTTGGCGTATTCGAGCCCGATACCCGCTGCCTTCTGGATCAGCGCCGACACCGCCGGTTCGACGGTGTTGGAATCCCGGAAGATGCCCGCGTTGATCAGCAGCCCGACCTGTTCGGGAAGGATCCCGGCACGCTCGAGGCTCCGCTTCGCCGCGCGGGCGCTGTGCTCGACGATGCTGTTGGTGTCGCCGCCCCGGCTGACGCCGGTGGACTTGATGCGTACGCTCATGACCTACCTCAGACCTTCAGCGACGAGATGGTGGTGGACAGGAACCCGGTGACGATGCCGGAGGCCGCGGGCACCAGCAGCAACTTCGATCCCGCGGGGATGTTCTGCTCGCCGAGCTGATCGTGCAGAACGATGAAATGCGAAGTGGTGGAGGTGTTCCCGTACTTCTCGATGACCCGCAGATCCGGCGGCATCGGGCTGCCGAACTCGCGCTCGGCGATCGCGTTCATCCACGGGATGGCCGCGGCGCCGAACTGGTGGTGGATCACGTAGTCGAACTTCTCGTCGGCGAAGGTCCTGCCCTGCGCCGCGAGGAATTTCCGCTGGGTATTGGTACCGAGCAGGAAGCGGTCCTCGTTGTGCATCCGGCGGTTGTCGGTGTACATCGCGATGCCCTGCGTCTTGCCGCTCGGCATGCCCAGACACAGCTGCGCGTATTCCGCCGCGGTCATCATCTCGATGTAGTGGATCATGTCGTTTTCGTCGACCGCCTGGTCCAGCACGATCGCACAGCCGGAATCGCCGACGGACAGCGAAGCGAATTGCGGATCGTATTTCTGGGAAATCTCCGCGATCGCGGTCTCGGCGATCGGAGTAATGGCCTCACCGCTGACCACCAGGCCGTTTCGAACGGCGCCGGACCGAATCATTCGGTCCAGGATGTAGGTGCCGGTGAGCATTCCGGCGCAGGCGTTCGTGATATCGAATGTAATGGCGTTCTTGGCTCCGATAAGGCGACTTATCGAACCCGCGAACGATGGCTCCATGTATACCCGGGTCGCGTGCTTGCTTCGGGTGATCGAGGCGGAGATGACGACGTCGATCTCCTCCGGAGCGTACTTCGACCTGGACAAACAGTCCTCTACCGCCTTGACGGCCAGCGTGAACGAGTCCTCGTGACTTTCCGGCCTGGTATCGCGTACCCGGCGTTCGCGGACGCCGGTGATTTTCTCCAGATCGAACGAAGGCGGTTCTTTCAGCCCGGAAAGCAATTCCGCGGTGGTGACAACTCGGGAAGGCAGATAGGCGCCGATGGATTCGAAGCGAGAATGGGGAGACACGAGCGCTCCTGAAATCGTGGAGAGATACGGTTCCGGATCGACTCTGATCGTCGGTGCGATGAACACTACCCGACGGTAACAACGAATGACTACAGCCATTTCGCATCGCCGTCTGAGACGGAAATCACGGCCAGCAGTACATGTTTCGTGAGGTATCACCAACCGGTGACCGGCTGGCTATGGCTTGCCAGTATGGCTATTCGACCTGCTGATTCGGTTTGTCACCGCATTTCGGGTTCGACGCGGTGCGCGTCGCGCGACGCTCGCGGCGGCGCCGCTTTCGGAATGGCTATCGATCGGCTATTGCCGGATGGTGGCGGTTCGTGAGTCGTCGGCACGAGGTCTCTCTCGCCGGATGTGAGTGACTTCACTGTGCGCCGCGCCTTCGGTGCGGATCGCCTGTCGCTCGATTTGACTTCACGCCGAACAGGTTGTGGCAGAAGGGAAGTCGGGTGGCGCGGTGATCGGCGCGAGGCGGAATCAGGCTTCGGTGCTCAACGCGGAGCGCGCGGTGGCGATTCGCTCGATGACGTCGGCGGCGTGCGCGTCGAAACGTTCACGGGAGACGGGGATTTCGCCGTCGAGCCAGGGCCGGTAGAGGTAGGCCAGTGCGCCGAAGATGGCGCTGGCGTTGAGCGCGTAGTCGTGCTCGTCGGGCACCGGCTGGCTGTAGTCGCCCGCGCTGATGGTCAACGCGATCGGCGCGGTGAACAAGCCGATGAGTTCGTTGGCGCGCGGCATGAGCACGGGGGTGGCCTGCGATTCGATGAACATGATCCGGCCGCGGCGGCGGTCGGCCAGGAGATAGTCGGTGAAGACGCCGACCATGTGGCGGAACATCGCGTCGCGTTCGATGGGCGCGTTGGGCAGCTCGTCGAGCAGCCGGTCGCGCGCGCCGAGGACGACGGTGTCCAGCACGGTGGTCAGCAACGCGTCCAGGTTCGGGAAGCTCTCGTAGAAGTAGCGCTCGGTGAGTCCGGCCTGCCTGCACACCCCGCGCATCGACGTCTCGGCCGCGCCTACGGTCGCCATCAGCTCCGTGCACGCCTCGACCAGCTGTTCCCGGCGCGCGGCGACGCGATCGGCGGGCGATTGCCCGCGCCAGCGGCGCATGCCCGGAATCGACCCGTCGGCTTGGTCCATAGCGTCATCCTCTCATAGGACCGAATTGACATCATGTGATGTTGACAGCACCTGATGTCACCAATACATTGCGAAGACACCGATCGATGACGAGGGGTGCGAGATGGGTTCTGCCGTATACGCCGACCAGACACACGCCATCAACGCGCGCGCGGTGGAATTCGACTTCGCCACGGTGCCGATGCATTACATCCCCGGCGAGGCGATGGCCACCCACATCATCAACGTGATGCACCTGGTGCTCCCCGAGGGTGAGCGCGCGATGGCGCAGGCGCTGG
The DNA here is from genome assembly GCF_055590505.1 of Nocardia sp. NPDC041819. Lineage (NCBI taxonomy): Bacteria > Bacillati > Actinomycetota > Actinomycetes > Mycobacteriales > Nocardiaceae > Nocardia > Nocardia sp. NPDC041819. The sequence goes on from NZ_JBVJAP010000001.1 coordinate 1,165,277, forward strand.
CCGAGGCGTTACCCCTGATCGACGACGAGCGGTTACGCGAGGAAGTCCGCGGCTTCATCGGCCAGGAATCCATGCATGCCAGTTCACACGAGAAGGCGCGCGAGCAATTGGAGCGGCTCGGCCTGGACGTCGGCCCGATGGTCGATCGCGTGAGCTGGCTGGTCGACCGCATCCTCGGCGACCACGGATTGACCGGCCGGGCCAAGCGCGAGTGGCTGTGCGAGCGGCTGGCGTTGTTCGCGGGCATGGAGCACTACACCGCGGTCATCGGGGAGTGGCTGCTCACCAACGACACCCTCGAAGCCAAGGGCATGCACCCGGCGATGCTGGATCTGATCCGCTGGCACGGCGCCGAGGAGGTCGAGCACCGCAGCGTCGTCTACGACGCGTACATGCACGTCGACGGCGGGTACGCGCGCAAGGCGCGGCAGGCGCTCATCGCGAGCGCGGGATTGCTCGTCCTGTTCGTCGTCTCCGGGGGCTACCTGTTCCACAAGGACCCGTCGCAGCACAAAGGACGATTCTGGCCGCTCCAGCTGGCCGGTGCGTCGGTGCGCGGCGTGGTGCCCAGCTTCACGACGTTCTTCACCGAGATTCCGCGTTACCTGCGGCCGGGCTTCCACCCGTCGCAACTCGGCCCGATGGACAACGCGCTGCGTTACCTCGCGCAGTCGCCCGCGGCGCGGGCGGCGAACGCGTGACCGCCGTGGGGGAGCGGTTCCAGCCCGGGGCCGCGCTGCGGTTGATCGGCTCGGCGGCCGACGCCTACAAGCGTCTGTTCGTCGAAAGCGACGCCGCGCAATTGCTTTCGCGCCCTGATCCGGTCCGCCGCACCGGCTACGAATTCGAGGTGGTCGTCGACCGGATCGGGCACGAGGCCGACGGGGTGGTGAGCTTGTGGCTGCGCCACCCCGAGGGCGGTCCACTGCCCGCGTGGACGCCGGGCGCGCATCTGGACGTCTTCTTGCCGTCCGGCCGGCAGCGACAGTATTCGCTCACCAACGACCCCGCCGACCGCGGGTTCTACCGCATCGCGGTGCGCCACATCGCCGACGGCGAGGGCGGATCCACGGAGATCCACCGAGATCTGCGGGCCGGTGACCGGCTGTGCGTGCGCGGTCCGCGCAACGCGTTCCCGCTCGTCGAGGCGCCGTGTTATCTGTTCGTCGCGGGCGGCATCGGGATCACGCCGATCCTGCCCATGGTCGCCGCGGCCGAACGCGCGGCGGTGCCCTGGCGGTTGATGTACCTGGGCCGGTCCCGCTCGCGCATGCCGTTCCTGTACGACCTGGCCCGGTACACCGGCGGCGACGTGGTGGTGCGGCCGGACGACGAGTACGGCGTGCCCGACGCGCGGATGATCTTCGAGCAGACGCCGCCCGGCGCCGCGGTATACGTGTGCGGGCCGCCGCCGCTGGCCGAGGCCGCGCGTGCGGTGCTCGCACTGCACGATCCGACGGCCTCGCTGCACACCGAGCGCTTCTCGCCGCTGCCCGTGCGCGACGGCGAGCCGTTCCGGATCAGGTTGCATCGCAGCGGGTTCGACGTGGAGGTCGCGGCCGACGAGTCCGCGCTCAGCGCGATCCGGCGTGTACTGCCCGGCGTGGCCTACTCCTGTCAGCAGGGATTCTGCGGCACCTGCAAGACACGGGTGCTCACGGGCGCGGTGGACCACCGGGACCGGTCGCTGCTCGAATCCGAGCGCGCGGAGACGATGCTGACCTGCGTCTCCCGGGCGCGCGGCGGCGAACTCGAACTGGATCTGTGAGCTCGGCGGGCTACGCGCCCGCAGCGGAAGGAAGACATGGCTGCGCATCCGGAACACGTGCCAGTCGCGGTGATCGGGGCCGGGATAGCCGGGATCGGTCTGGCGGTCGCGCTGCGCGAAGCGGGCGTCGATGATTTCGTGCTGCTCGAGCGCGCGGATGACCTGGGTGGCACCTGGCGGGCGAACACCTATCCGGGCTGCGCCTGCGACGTGCCCTCCCAGCTGTACTCGTACTCCTTCGCGCCCAATCCGAACTGGTCGCGCACCTACGGCACGCAGCGGGAGATCCTCGCCTACCTCCGGTCGGTCGCGACGCGCCACGACGTGGTGCGGCACATGCGGTTCGGCGTCGAATTGCTCGAGGCGCGCTGGGACGACGCGGCCACCCTGTGGCGGCTACGTACCGGTCGCGGGGACCTGACCGCGGCGGTGCTGGTTTCCGCCGTCGGGCCGTTCAGCGAGGCGCGGATCCCGCGGGTGCCGGGCGCGGACACCTTCGAAGGGACGCAATTCCATTCGCTGCACTGGGATCACGAACACGATCTCACCGGCGAGCGCGTCGCGGTGATCGGCACAGGCGCGTCGGCCGTGCAGTTCATCCCGGAGATCCAGCCCTTGGTGGGCAAGCTGACCGTGTTCCAGCGTTCGGCGCCGTGGATCGTCTCGCGCCTGGATCGCCGCACGCTGCCCGCCGAACGCGCGCTGCTGCGCCGGGTCCCCGCGCTCGGCAAAGCGATCCGCGGTCTCTTCTACACCGGCATCGAAGGCTTCGGTCTGGTCGGCTTCGTGGACAAGCGGTTCCGGCATCCGTACGAGGCGCTGGGCAGACTCCAGCTGCTGCGCCAGGTGCGCGATCCGCAGCTGCGTCGCAAACTCACCCCCGATTACGTGATCGGTTGCAAGCGGGCGATCTTCTCCGACGCCTACTATCCGGCCCTGACCCGGCCGAACGTCGAAGTGGTCACCGAGGGCATCCGGGAGATCCGCGCCCGGTCGATCGTCACCGCCGACGGCGCGGAGCACGCGGTGGACACGATCATCTGGGGCACCGGATTCGGCGTTCCCCCCGCGGTTTTCGATCGGATCCACGGGCTCGGCGGTCGCTCCATCGGGGACCGCTACCGCGAGCGTCCGAGCAGCTACCTCGGTGCGGCCATGGCGGGCTTCCCGAACTTCTTCTGCACGCTGGGGCCGTTCGGGGCGGCGGGCAATCAGTCCGCGATCTATATGATCGAGGCGCAGGTGCGCTATATCGTCGATGCCGTGACCACCATGCGTGCGCGGAACATCCAGCGGATCGATGTGCGCGAGGAGGTGCAGCGAGCCTTCCTCGACGAGGTGACCGAGCGCAGTCGCGACACCGCCTGGCTGACCGGCGGTTGCCGCAGCTACTACCAGACCGCCGAGGGCGGCAACGCCGGTCTGTACCCGAACTGGAGTTTCGAATACCGGCGGCGCACAAGCCGTTTTGATCCGCAGTCCTACCAGTTGCGGGCCGGGTGAGCATCGTGGTCGTCGACCTGCTGCGTCAGCTGCTGTCCCCCCCTGCCGAGCACCGGCTCGATGTGCGCGACCGGGTGGTGGTGATCACCGGTGCGGGCACCGGAATCGGCCGCGCGCTCGCCGAAAAGCTCTACGCCTCTGGCGCTTCGGTGGCGCTGATCGACATCGACCAGGCCGCCGCCGCTGCCGTCGGGCGATCGATGGGGGAGCGCGCGCTGGTCGTGCGCGCGGACGTCTCCGATCGAATCGGGATGCGCGAAGCCATCTCCCGGGTGCGCGAGCGTTTCGGCCGGATCGATGTGGTGGTGGCCAACGCGGGGGTGGCGCCCGAGCCCGCCACGATCCGGACGATGAACCCCGGAGACTTCGATCGGGTCATCGGCATCAATGTGACCGGGGTGTTCAACACAGTGCATCCCGCGCTGGAGGACATCGTCGCCGCGAAAGGGCACGTCGTCGTGGTCTCCTCGGCCGCGGCGTTCGCGCCCGGCATGGCCGGTTCGCCCTACATGGTGAGCAAAGCCGCGGTGGAGCAGTTCGGGCGGGCGCTGCGGGTCGAACTCGCCGCGGTGGGCGCGACGGCGGGCGTGGCGTACTTCGGCATCGTCGACACCGCGATGACGCACGGCACGCTGGACGAGGACGAGCTGGGCGCCGACCTGGGCGCGTTGCTGCCGTGGCCGCTCAACCTGCGCATCACCGTGCGCGACGCGGCGGAATCCATCGCCGACGGCATCGCCCGGCGCGCGGCGCGCACCATCGCGCCGCCGCAGTGGGAGCCCTACGCGTTGTTCCGCGGCGTGATCAACGTGGTGCTGGACAGCAGGCTGGCGCGGGACCCGCGCGTGCACGAACTGATCCACCGGGTCGAACAGCGCGTCATCGACGTCGATCATCCCGTCACCCCGCTTCCGCGCTGACGCGCGCGGGCCGGACTACGGCGCGGCGGGAAAGATCGCGGGCAGCGTCAGCGCGTACTCCAGATCGACGCGCGTGCCGAGCGTCGTGAGCAGCACGCGGATCATCGTCAGGCGCGCCGCCGCGACGGTGTCCGCGTCCGGTTCGGCGCCGGGCGCGGCGCCCGCGGAGATCCGGTAGACCACGTACTCGCACAGGTGCAGCGCCGCGTCCAGGTCGAGCGGGCTCGGCACCGGCCTGCCCAGCTCGGCGAACGTCTCGCGCACCAGATCGCGGATGTCGTCGAGCGCGCGCTCGCGGTACGCCGACACCGGCGAGCCCGGGTCGTGCAGCTCGGCGAACAGCGGCCGCAGCATGGGGCCGTGCCCGCGCGCCCAGTCGAGGTAGGCGTCGATCAGCCGGATACCCAGCTCGACCGGCTCGTCGGTGCCCGCCAGCGCCGCGCGGATGCCGCCGACCAACCCCTCGTTGGAGCTGTCGAGCACCGCGAGCAGCGGTTCGTTCGCGTTGCCGAAGTAGCGGTAGAAGGTCGGCCTGGCCAGTCCCGCCTGCTCGATGATCTGCGCGACGCTCAGCCCACGGGAACCCGTGCGGGTGAACACTTCCGCCGTCGCGAGCACGATCCGGGCGCGGACCTCCTCGGCCTGCTCCTGAGTCTGCGGCGGCCTGCCGCGCCGCGCGGCCGTCGGCTCAGCCTGCATAGTGCCGCCTCACAACGCGGCCCCCGGGATCCCTGTGCGCCACGACGAACAGCTTGACACGAGGTGTGACATAGATATTAATCTAACACCACTGTTCATTTAATGGGGCGCGTCCGCGGCGCGGTCCACCGTCCTCGAGAGGGCCGACCATGACGACCGCCTCCCAACCGGCCACCGCCGACGCGCTGTCCCCGGCACTGGTGCAGCCGTTGCTCGCGCACGCCGTCGCCGGGGGCGCGCCCGCCGTCGAAGTGTTCGCACCCGCGACCGGCGCGAAGATCGTCGATCTGCCGCAGTCCTCCGCCGACGACATCGAGACCGCGTTCGCGACCGCCCGCGAAGCCCAGCGCCAGTGGGCGCGACGTCCGGTGCGGGAACGGATCGCGGTGCTGCGCCGATTCCACGACATCGTGCTGGCCGAGCAGGACGCCATCCTCGACATCGTGCAGACCGAGACCGGCAAGGCACGGGCCCACGCCTTCGACGAGGTCGGCGACGTGGCCGTGAACGCCAGGTACTACGCCTCGGTGGCGGCCCGGCTGCTGGCCACGCGCAAACCGCGCGGGGTGCTTCCCGTGCTCACCCAGGTCGACGTGCGGCATCGGCCCAAGGGCGTGGTCGCGGTCATCTCGCCGTGGAACTATCCGCTGGCGCTGGCCGCCTCCGACGCGCTGCCCGCCCTCGTCGCGGGCAACGCGGTGGTGGCGCGTCCGGACAACCAGACCGCGCTCACCGCGCTGTGGGCCATTGATGCCGCCGTGCGCGCCGGATTGCCGCGCGGGCTCTGGCAGGCGGTGCTCGGCCGCGGATCGGTGATCGGCGGCGAGGTGATCGCCCGTGCCGACTACGTCGACTACACCGGCTCCAGCGCGACCGGACGGACCATCGCCCGGCAGGCGGGCGAGCGCCTGATCGGCTACTCGCTCGAACTCGGCGGCAAGAACCCGCTGCTGGTGCTCGCCGACGCGGACGTCTCACGCGCCGCGAAGATCGCCATCCGGGCCTGCTTCGCCTCGGCGGGACAGCTGTGCGAGTCGATGGAACGCATCTACGTGCACGACAGCGTCTACGACCGCTTCGTCACCGAATTCGTCGGGCACGTCGAGGCCATCCGGCTCGGCGGCGGTCTGGACTACCACAGCGACATGGGATCGCTGACCTTCCAGCGCCAGCTCGACACGGTCGTCGCGCATGTCGACGACGCGGTGGCCAAGGGCGCCACGGTGCTGGCGGGCGGTCGCGCGCGTCCGGACCTCGGACCGTATTTCTACGAGCCCACCGTGCTGGCGGGCGTGCGGCCGGGCATGACGGTGCACCGCGAGGAGACCTTCGGCCCCGTGGTCTCGATCTACCGCGTGAGCAGTGACGAGGAAGCCGTCGAACAGGCCAACGACACCGCCTACGGCCTCAACGCCAGTGTCTGGACCAAGGACACCGCCCGCGGTCGCGCGGTGGCGGCGCGGATCGAGGCCGGCTCGGTGAACGTCAACGAGGGCTTCATCGCCGCCTGGGGCAGCGCCGACGCGCCGTCCGGTGGACTCGGCATCTCCGGCACCGGACGCAGGCACGGTCCCGAGGGCCTGCTCAAGTACATCGACACCCAGACCATCGCGGTGCAGCGAGTCGTGCCGATCGCTCCGCTGCCCGGCATGTCCGAAGCGCTCTGGGCCAAGACGATGACGCTGTATTTCGGCGTCATGAAAGCGCTTCGGCAGAAGTAACTCGCACGACTCACGGATCAGGAAGCGGTACGGATGAAACTGGACACGGTGGCGGGCAAGAGGGTCCTGGTCACGGGGGCCGCGATGGGCTTGGGCAAGCTGTTCGCCGAGCGGGCGGTGCGCGAAGGCGCCGCGGCGGTGGTGCTGTGGGACATCAACGAGGCCGCGCTGAAGGACACCGCCGCCGAGCTGACCGGCCGCGGCAGCGCCGTTCATCACTTCGTGGTGGACGTGGCCTCGCCCGAGGCGATCACCGAGGCGGCGGCCGGCGTGCGCGAGCAGGTCGGCGGCATCGACATCCTGGTCAACAACGCCGGGATCGTGCGCGGCAACAGCTACTTCTGGGAAACGCAGAACCGCGCCGACATCGACAAGACCATGGCGATCAACTCGCTCGCCCCGATGTACGTCACGCTCGAGTTCCTGCCCGCCATGGTCGTCGGAACCGGCGAGGCGCGGGTGCTGACCATCGCCTCCTCGGCGGGCCTGGTGTCCAACCCGCGCATGAGCGTGTACGCCGCCTCCAAGTGGGCGGCGCTGGGCTGGTCGGACTCGGTGCGCATCGAACTGGAACAGGCCGGCCACGAGCACGTCAAGATCACCACGGTCTGCCCGACCTACATCGACACCGGAATGTTCGAGGGCGCCAAGGGCTTCCTGTTCACCCCGATCCTGGACCAGGACAAGGTGGTCGACACCTCGTGGCGGGAGATGAAGAACGGCGCCCCGCTGGTCGTGCTGCCGTGGACCTCGCGGCTGAACAAGGCGATCTCCGGCCTGCTGCCGATCAAGCTGCGTGACCTGTTCCTCGACACGGTCGGCGTCTACCACTCCATGGACCAGTTCACCGGTCGCGAGAAGTAGAGCGCGGCGCGTTCGCCCCGGCGTCCGGAAATCACAGCGGCTTCACAGCGGGGCATGTCGGCACGGCCACCGAGCGGCGCGGTGAACTCCCAGGCCGCACCGCTGGAATGGTGTACGGCGCTTCCTCGACGGGTGGGCGCGGTGGTCAGCGTGCACGGGTGCCGATGACCACGGTCGCGTAGTGCTCTTCGGATGCCGCGACCCGGCCCGCGAGACCGTTCTCCGCCAGCACGGCGAGCGCGGTCGGCGCTTGATCCTCGCTGGACTCCACGAGCAGATGCCCGCCCGGAGACAGCCAATCGGCGGCCTCGGCCGCGACCCGGCGCAAGACGTCCAAGCCGTCCGGGCCGCCGTCGAGGGCGGTGCGCGGTTCGTGGTCGCGGGCCTCCGGCGGCATCCGCGCGATCATCTCCGAGGGCACGTACGGGGTGTTGCAGAGCAGGATGTCGATACAACCGCGCAATTCCCCGGGCAAGGGCTCGAAGAGATCCCCTTCGTAGACCGGTGCGCCGAGCGGGGTGAGATTCCGGCGGGCGCACTCGACCGCGATCGGATCGATGTCGGCGGCCGCCAGCGTGACCGGACGACCTTCGTCGGCGGCGGTCCGAGCCGCCGCCAGCCCGAGCGCGCCGGAGCCGCAGCACAGATCGACCACCACCGGATGACCCGTCCGGGCGTGGATCAGCTCGACCGCGCGGTCGACGAGGAACGCGGTGCGCTGCCGGGGCACGAAGACGCCGGGAGACACCGCCACCCGCAGCCCGTGGAACTCCGCCCAGCCGAGCAGGTGCTCCAGCGGGCTACCGGCGACGCGCTGGGCGACGAGCGATTCCAGCGCAACGCCGGTCTCCGCGGCGGCGGCCGTGAGCAGTCGCGCCTCGTCCTCGGCGAACACGCAGCCCGCCGCCCGGAGCCGGGCGACCACATCGGAATTTCCGGCTGACGTCACCGGGCCATCCTGCCGCGCCCACGCGGGACGCCGCCAACGAATTTCCCCGGCGATCGGGACCGGCGCTCGGCGCGAATCCCGACCTGCCGGTAATCAGCGTGCCGTGCTGAGCTGGAAGGTACGCGTGGCGTCGAGATAGATGCCGCGCTGGCCCGGCTTGCCGGGCGGCGGCAGCTGCGAGACCAGTTGTTCGAGCGAGGTCGTCGCGCCGACGACCCGGGTACCCGCGACGACGAAATCGGCGACGGCACGGCGGATGTGGTTCGGCGAGGTGACCACGATCGCGCTCGTCGCACCGACATCCCGCAGCAGCCTCGTGCTGAACAGCGCGTTCTGCACGGTCGAGCCCGCGCGGCTCTCCACGTGGATGCGCGCGGGCGCTACGCCGTGGGCGACCAGCCAGTCGCGCATGGCCTCGGCCTCGGTGATGCCGTTCTGCGGATTCCCGCCGGTGACGACGATCGGCGACAGCGGAGCGGCGATGGACTGCAACCACGCCGCGGTGAGCCGGTTCACCAGTTCGGGGCGCAGCGCACCATCCGGCAACAGGCCGTAGCCGAGCACGACGATGCCGGTTTGCGGCCCCGCCAGCGCGGGCAGCGGGTTCGGCAGCGTGCCCACCGCGGCGCGCACGGCGCCGAGCACGTTGTCGGTGCCCTGTGCCAAGCCCGGATCGACCACGTGCAGCCGTGCCATGGCGTCCACGAACGCGGGCAGGTCACCGGCGTAGTCGGACCAGATCGCCTGCAGGGCGAGCGCTTCGGCGTCGGCGGGGTCGGCACCGATCAGATTGCGCAGGTCGGCACGGCCCGCGGCGTCGTCGCCGTTGGTGAAGTGGCGCTGGGCGGAGTTGTACAGGGCGTCGGTCTCCGGCGCGGCGTGCGCGGGGACACCGGCCAGGCCGGTGAGCGAGAACGCGGCGAACGACGCCGCGACGAGAAGTTTCCACTGCCTCGAGATCATCACTACAGTCGTCACCTTTCCGCTGTGGAACGGGTTGGCACGTGCTAGCAGTTAGCTGGGGCAAACACGAAATACCATACGGGCGAACTCTTCGTCCAACCGGCAATTTGCGAACGGGCTCCCGCGATGTCGCCCCCGGTGCGCGTGCCGGGGGTGAAACCGGGGCGTTGGTTCGTTTTCGAGGCAGGATCGCGGCGGCCTCTCTCGGATCCGAAGGCATTCGAAACTACTCGAATCACAGTCGCGCACTGGGGAAGTGCCGGGGCGGCTGTCCACTGGCGTCGTCGGCGGCGCGGCGGTGCCGCCACGCCTGCGACCGGCGTGCCGTGGTCGGCGACTGCCGTCCGGCTGCGTGCGCCGTTCGGCCTCGCTGTGGTCGCATGGCCTGATCAAGTCAGGCTCGCCGTGCGATTGCCCCGAGTTTGCACTGCCGGACCCGGGCGGGGGAGGAACGCGCCCGGCCGCGCCCGTTAGGCTGTGTCAACGTGGATACCGTTTCGCTGTCCGGCAAGGAACTCGCCGCCGCCATCAACGACGACACCAAGGCCCGCGCCGCCGCGCTCACCGACGGCGGCGCCGCCCCGCGCCTCGCCCTGGTGGTGGCGAACGACGACCCGGCGAGCACCTGGTATGTGAACTCGCTCCGCAAGGCGGCCGAGCGACTCGGAATAGCCTGCGACACGGTCGATCTCGGTCCCGAGGCGAGCGCTGCGGAGATCCGCGCCGAGCTCACCGCGCGCGGTACGGATTCGGCGACCGACGCGATAATGCTGCAGACGCCCCTCCCGGCGGGTGTCACGCTCGACGACGTGAGTTCCGCGATCGTCGCGTCCAAGGACGTCGACGGCGTCAGCCCCCTGTCGCTCGGCCTGCTCGCGGCCGGGCTGGACGGTTTCGTCCCCGCTACCTCCGAGGCCGTCGTCGAACTGCTCCAACACCATGAGATCCCGCTGACCGGCCGGCACGTCGCGGTCGTCGGCCGCTCGAACGTCGTCGGGAAGCCGCTGGCGCAGCTGCTGCTGGCGAAAGACGCGACCGTCACGGTGTGCCATTCCCGCACCGCCGACCTCGCCGCCGTCACCGCCACCGCCGACGTCGTCGTCGCCGCGGCGGGCCGCATCGGCCTGATCTCCGGCGAGCACGTCCGGGAGGGTGCGGTGGTCATCGATGTCGGCACCAACGAGGCTCCCGACGGCAAGATCGTCGGCGATGTCGACGTCGAATCGGTGCGTGGCAAGGCAGCCGGGCTCAGCCCCGTCCCCGGCGGCGTGGGCCCGGTCACCACGGCCCTGCTGATGCGCCACGTCGTCACCGCCGCCGAATCCGGCCGACCGAGCGGCTCCGCGTGAGGAGCCGCCTCACCCCCGGGCGATGGCGCTGATGAGCGTGCGGCTGCCGTCCTTGGTGGTAGTGACGACCTGCGGGTTGTAGGTGACCGGCTGCTGCCCGGGGCGATGTTCGGTGACCACCACGGTGTACTGACCCGCGAACGCGCCGGGAGTGATCGCCACGCAGTGGGTGGTGCCGGCGGGGATGCTGTCGATGCCGCGCTGGATGGCGTCGGCGGCCTGTACCGCGGCGTCCGCGGTGGTGGTGGCGCGGACCTGCTCGCCGGACCGGTCCACGTAATAGGCGTGCTGGAAGGCGAAGATCACCGCGGGACCGGAATCGAAGCCGCCCACGCCATTGCCCTGGATCCGGTTGCCGACCCGCTCGGCCGGGCACTGAGCGACCGGCGCCGCCGGAGCGGTGGCCTGCGCGGGCGGGACCGGCGCCGCGGCCTGCCGGTCGGAGCCGCCGGTCCCGAACTGTAGGAAGGCCGCGAAGCCGAGCGCGGCGACGCCGAGCGTGCCGAGCAGTGGTACCACCCACCGTCGCGTCTTACGCGGCGCGGGAGAGCGGTCGATCAGTCCCGCGAATTGATCTTCGTACTCGTCCGGACCGGGCGCCTGCGTGTGCACGGGTTCGGTGGGCTGCGCCTGGTCCTGCGGCCGATCCACCCACGTGGCCCACTCGCCGCGGTACTCCTCCCCGGCCGGCGCCTGCCCGGGCACCCCGGTGCCATACGGATTTCCCCGGTCGTAGCCGGGTCGCGCGCTCATCTCCGGTCGATCCATCGCCCCGCCCTTCATCAGGTCCCCGTCAGATTAACCGCATCGCCACGACGCGGGAACGCCCTGCCGCGTTCACAATTGAGCCGTCCGCCAACCGGAGGATACCGGCGGGTCTCCCACGCGGCCTCGAGGTGGCCGGTGGGCGGGTGTCACTTCAGCAGAGCCAGCCATTCGTGTTCGGGATAGTGGTCGGAGACGTAGGCCCGCACCACGGCGCGCTGGGCGGCGCTCAACTTCGGCCAGGTCCGTTCGAGGTCGACGCGGTCTTTCGGCCGGGCCTGTTTCACTTTGAAGATCAGCACGAACTCGGGGTTCAGGTAGCGGATGCCGTCGTCCGCGATCCAGGTCACCTCGTCGAGGGGTGCGACCATGGTCCGATCGCGCCGGTTGACCCAGGAGCCCCGCTGTCCGGGATTCAGCAGGAGGTCGATCAGCCATGGAGACCGTGCGTTCGCCCGCAGCCAGACCTGGTCGGCGCTGTCGGGCAAGGCGGGGAAGCGGTCATCGACGGGGCGAATGCCGTCCGGGCCCGCGGACCAGATGTGCAAGCGGCCTCGTGCCGCGGTGCGCAGAGCGGGCAGATCGGCACGGAACATCGACGCGTCGACATCACTGTGCTCGCGCCGCGTTCCGGTCCATGCGTCGATCGCCCACCCGCCCGCGATCCACCACGGGGCGTCGATGTCGCCGAGGACCTCGCCCACATCGCGCGGCGTGACGAGAGCCCATGGGCCCCAGAGGTCTTGGAACTCGGCTTCCTTCGCGTCACGCGGTGGTGGGATCGGAAACTCGCGCAAAGGATGGCCCTCCCCTCGGGTATGTCGCTAGGACGCTACCCGGCGGAGGGCACCGCTCACCAGTGCGTGACGACCGGATCGCCGACGCCGATCGTGCGATAGACCCATTCGGCGTCGTCGCGGGAGAGGTTGATGCAGCCGTGGCTGACGTTCGCATAACCCTGCTGGTCCACCGACCACGGCGCCGAGTGGATGAAAACGCCTCCCCACGTGAGCCTCTCGGCGAACTCGCCGTTGATGACGTAGCCCTCCGGCGAACTCAGCGGGATGCCGATGGTGCGGGAGTCGAACACGACGGAACGGAACTTCTCCAGCACCGGCCAGGTGCCGGCCGGTGTTTCGTACCCCGGCTTGCCCATCGAGGCCGGCATCGTGCGGACGACGGTGCCGCCGACGGTGACCGTGAAAGTATGCGCCGACATGTTCGCCTCACCGAAAACACCTGCGTTGGTGCGGAATTCCGTGCGCGCACCACCGACCGAGACGAGGACGGTGGCCTCGGCGGGCAGGAACCCGCTCGGCGTCCACACGGCTTCGCGATCGTCGGTCCACGCGAATGTGCCCGGCAACGGCCGGGTCGTTCTGATGTCGATGGATTGTTCCGTCTTCGCGCGATCCGTGACAGGTGCGGCGAACCGAATGGTCACGGGATGAGCCACGCCCACCACCTGGCCGTTCGAGGGTCCGATCGCTGCCACCGGAGGCGTCGGCCGCACGATCATCGTCGCGGCCGCCGCACCCGACCCGAACGCGGCCAGTGCCACGATCACGGTCGCGAGGAACAGGTACCGAATGGCGCTCCTCATGGCGTCCACCCCTTCGAGCTGGTGTGGTAGGCAAGGAACATTTTAGGCCCCCATGATCAACTCGGCCACGGATAGAACCGGTCCATGGTCCGGTTGTGATCGGGGGCAGGCCCACCAATGATCGCGTACCCCACGCCGCCCGTTCGAAACGGCAGCGAGTCGCTCGGGGTGCTGCGCGCGGAGTCCGGCGATCCGGTCAGCGCGTGAGCCCGAGCGGCAGCGGTTGCGGTTCGACTGCGGCTCGCGCGTCGAATTCCGCTCGCGCGGCCAGGATTCGGTCCTGATGCTCGACGGCCCAGACGCCCATGGCGTGACTGATCGCACCGATGCTCGCACCGAGTTCGGTGAGCGAATACTCCACTCGGGGCGGCACCGTGGGGTAGACCGCCCGGCGCACGAGGCCCTCCCGCTCCAAGTTGCGCAGGGTTCGGGTGAGCATCTTCTGCGTGATGCCGTCGAGGCGTCGGCGCAGTTCGTTGAAGCGGATCGGCCCCGCGTGGGAGCGCAGGACGCTCAGCACCAGCATCACCCATTTGTCGGCGAGGACGGCCAGCACTTCCCGCGCGGGGCAGTGATGCAGGTAACTCTCGACCAGGCTGCCGGTCTCCGGCCGGTCACATGCGGTATCCATGGGGAACCTCGGTATCAAGAAGGTGCCTTCTTCCCGAAAGGTACCAGGTGGCCACAGAATCGGTCCATGCTCGCAATCACGCAGTACGCGTTCGGTGGCCCGGAAGTCCTCGAGGTGGTAGAGGTGGATCGGCCGCGACCCGGCCCGGGGGAGGTGCTGGTACGGGTCGCGGCGACCAGCGTCAACGCAGCCGACTGGAAGGTGCGCGCCGGACTGATCGGGAAGCTCGGCGATCCACCGCTGACGCTGGGACTCGATGTGGCGGGTGTCGTCGAGGAACTCGGTGCCGGGGTGGACAGGTTCGCGATCGGCGCTTCCGTGTACGGGATGGTGTTCGGCGGAGCGAACGCGGAATACGTGGTGGCGCAGGCACAAACGCTGGCGGCGGCGCCGAGGAACATCGATCTGGTACACGCGGCGGCACTACCGACGGCGGCGCTGACCGCCTGGCAGGCGCTGGCCGCGCTCGGTGCCGGGGAGCGCGTGCTGGTGCACGCGGCCGCGGGAGGCGTCGGGCATCTGGCGGTGCAGATCGCCAGGCACCGCGGAGCGCATGTGATCGGCACCGCGCGTGCGGTCAACCACGAGTACCTGCGCGGTCTCGGCGCCGACGAGGTGATCGACTACACCGCGGTCGATTTCGGCGCCGCGGTGCGCGACGTCGACATCGTGCTGGATCTGGTCGGCGGTGCGTACGGGTCCCGCTCCCTTCTGGTGCTGCGTCCCGACGGCAGGTTGATCGACACCCAGGGTTCGGACGCGGAAGCAGACCCGCGTTACGAGCGGTTCTATGTCGAACCCTCTGCGGTCTCACTGCGCGAGATCACCACGATGGTCGAGCGCGGTCACCTCCGTGCGACGATCGACCAGGTGCTGCCGCTCTCGGACGCCGCGAAGGCGCACGAACTCGGTGAATCGGGACGGGTGCGCGGCAAGGTCGTACTGGTCGCCTGGAATCCGCCCGCCTGAACGGGCGGCCCCTGCGCGATCGCGCGTCTACCGGCGGACGGCGTGCACCACGTCGGCGTGCAGGGCGTCCGCCCGCGCGGTCAGCTCCTCGATCCGCATCAGGACCGCGGCGAACCGGTCACCGTCGGCGGCGGGCAGCGATGCCACGTTGATCTCGATGTTGAGCTGCGAGGTGGTCGCGGCGGCGCGGCAGGCGTCGGCGGCCGCGCCGATATCGGTGACGACGTTCGGATTCCCGATCGGGAACAGCTCCGCGGCCAGTGACAGCACCTCGTCGGCCTCGTCGACGACCTCGGCGGGCACGCGGGCGGCCTCGATCAGCGCGGCATTGATCGCCGCGGTGCGTGCGGCGAGGTCCTCCGGGGTGTCCTTGGGCAGCTTGTAGGCGGCGCCGACGGCCGTGAATGCGGCGGCGTCGGCGGCGGCCAGCGCGAGCGCGCGCTCGCGGGCGGCGTCGGCCGCTTCGATGATCCGGTCGATCACCGGCCGGTTCTCGGCGTCCTTGGCCCGAGTGGTGTAGCGCGCGACCATCGCGACGAGCGCGGCGCCCTGCGCGGCGTGCAACGCCGCCACCGCGCCGCCGCCCGGTGCGGGAATCTTGGCGGCCAGATCGCCCAGGTACTGCGCGAGGGTGACCTCGCCGGAGGACGGCGCAGTTTCCGTGGACGACGAGCTGGGCTGCGACACGTGCGTATTGCCTTTCGTTCTACGGCGAGGAAGGACTACGAGTAGACGCTACCCCGTGGCGCCGCCGCCTCGGGCGTGACCACGCCTTGCCGGGCTCGCACCCGGCCGGTGCGCGGCCGGGACGTACCCGCCGTTATGTTGAGTGCTATGCGGATCGGATTGAGCATCAACTACTCGGGGGGCTTCAAAGAGGCGGCGGCCGAAGTCGCCGACCTCGAGCGGGCGGGCCTGGACATCGTGTTCGTGCCCGAGGCGTACTCGTTCGACGCGGTGAGCGCGCTCGGTTACCTGGCCGCCAAGACCACCACCCTGCAGCTGGCCTCCGGCATCCTGCAGCTCTACACGCGCACACCGAGCCTGACCGCCATGACCGCGGCGGGCCTGGACTTCGTCTCCGACGGACGCTACGTGCTCGGGCTGGGCGCGTCGGGCCCGCAGGTTATCGAGGGCTTCCACGGCGTGCCCTACGACGCGCCGATCGGCCGCACCCGCGAACTGGTGGAGATCTGCCGGAAGGTCTGGCGGCGCGAGCGCCTGGAATATCAGGGCAAGTACTACCAGATCCCGCTGCCCGCCGACCGGGGCACCGGCCTCGGTAAGCCGCTCAAGCTGATCAACCACCCGGTGCGCGAGCGCATTCCGGTGCTGCTGGCCGCGCTCGGCCCGAAGAACGTGGAACTGGCCGCCGAGATCGCCGAGGGGTGGCAACCGATCTTCTTCCTGCCGGAGAAGGCGAAGGAGGTGTGGGCGGACTCGCTCACCGCCGGTCTCGCCAAGCGCGATCCGGTCCTCGGCGACCTGGACGTCTACGCAGGCCCGGCGCTGGCCATCGGGGACAACGTCGACCCGCTGCTGGAGTTCGTGAAGCCGCATCTGGCGCTTTACATCGGCGGCATGGGCGCCAAGGGCAAGAACTTCTACCACACCCTGGCCACGAAATACGGCTACGGCGCCGAGGCCGACCGCATCCAGGAGCTGTACCTGGCGGGGGAGAAGGAGGCCGCGACCAAGGCCGTGCCGGACCAGCTGGTCCGGGACATCTCCCTGGTCGGCCCGGCCGGCTACGTCAAGGAGCGGATCGCGGCCTTCAGGGAGGCGGGCGTCACGGTCCTCAACGTGGTGCCGATGGCGGCCACCGCCGGCGAGCGCGTCAAGCTGATCGAACAGTTGCGCGAACTGGTCTGAGACAAGGCGCTGCCGCCGTCGACGGGTGCGACGGCGGCAGCGGCGGGGGTCATCTCTGGCGGAGCGCCGCCAGCGCGGCGTCCAGCGTCGAATGCAGCGCGAACACCTGATCCAGGCTGGTCATCTTCAGCTGCCTGCTGGTCGCCGGGCCCTCCGCGACAACCGCGATCGAGGTGGTCGAGCCCGCGCGCTGGTGGGCTGCCACGAGCGTCGCCATGCCCGCCGAGGCGAGGAAGCTGACCGAGGTGAGGTCGATGATCAGGGCCGCGGGCTTGCCGCTGAGAATGGCATCGATCGCGTTCTCCAGCGCGGGGGCTGTCGCCAGATCGACCTCGCCGGCCACCGTCAGCACCGTCGCGCCGTCGTGCGCCGCGACCGTGGTGGTCATCGTGTCCGCGAGGGGATACGCGTCTCCGGAAGTGTTGGTCACAACATCACAACACACAAATCGCGGCAGATTCGCAACCTTTGAGTGTTCATGGAGCTAACGATACCCCGTTGGCCGACCGGCCCGCCCGAGCAGGAGTCGGCCCCGCAGCGGCCGTCGATGGCGGTGCGCGAGCGGATGGGCCGGTGAACGGCGAGACCGCTTCGGCCATCGATGCCCGGACATCGGTGCGGGTGGCCGAACCACGGCTGGAGCTGCCGTCGATGTGCCCGGTGGTGGGCGAGCGCGACGCCGAACTCGCGTCCGATCGAGGTCGGCTTGGTGTGCCCGATCCAGAGTGCACTCACTCTCAGGGCTTGCGCCTTCGCTTCGGAGTCCGGCAAGGGTGGCGGCTCTGGCTCGAGTCCACGAGCCCGGTGTAGACCCGCCTGCGCTCCGCAATCGGTTCGCCAAGATCCGTCCCGCATTCGAGGCTCGGGCGCGGCCGATCATGCGACGGAGGGAATCGTCAGGTGGTTCGCGAGAATCGAGGCTTCGGCGGCGAGGCCGGGGGGATTGGTGGCGATGAACATCGAGTCCGCGGCCAGGTTGCCGAGGGCGTGCCAGGTGGGGTCGGGGTGGTCGCCGACGAGGAGGCGGCGGGTGCCGGACTCGATGCGCAGACCGCCGGTCGGCGCGAGTTCCGCTGCGCCGGTGGCGATCAGTGCGCCGAGGAGCGGTTCGGTCTCCTGCGGTGTGGTGTAGGCGGGTGGGTTGACGGCGTTGAAGACCATGTCGGCGGGCCGGTCGGTGCCGTCGAACACTGTGAAACCACCGCCGGGCCGGGCCGCCGGCTTCGTGAAACCCGGTCGCAGCCGTAACTGCCCGGAATCCAGCAAACGCAGGATGATTCGCGCGTTGTGCGGCACCATCGGGGAGCTGAGACTGCTGATGGTCCGGAAATACCTCTCGCGCAGCATCGTCCGGTCGTGCTCGGCGAGCACGGGCCAGAGGATCGGACCCATGCTCCGGATCGCCATGGTCAGCAGGCGGCGGCCCTGGTGCGGTGAATCGACCGCGTCCAATTGGCGGCGCAGGCGGGTGGCCGGTTCCTCGGTCTCGGTTTCCAGGATCTCGGTGGCGAAGGATTCGAAATCCTGCCCCAGTTCCGCCAGTTCGGCGCGCATGAGTTCGACCAGCCGGATGATGGGGACCGTGCCCTGCCCGGCCAGTTCCAGCGCCCGGGATGGCGTGAGGTGCTTCGGCGCCAGGGGCAACGGCCGCTGCTGGACGTACGGCAGCACGCCGCTGCGGGAAAGGAAGCTGATCGGCCCGGCATGGCCGTGGGCCGTCAGTGCCGCGGCGATGTCGACCGCGGTCAGTCCGCTGCCGATGATCGCGACGTGCGCGCTGGACGCCACATCGGCCGTTGTGGTCGCCAGCGGGTAGGGCTCATTCACATATCCGGGTGCGCCGGCCAATCCGTAATGGTCGCGGGGACGGCCGCTTCCGACACACAGGACGGCGCGGTCCACCGGATGGCTACCGCCGTCGTCGGTGTGCAGCACAGCGCCGCTCTCGCGGGTGAAGCCGGTAACCCGGGCGTTCACCACGCTCACTCGACCGCCGCGGGCGCGCAACCGCGAGATCGCGGCATGCGCGGTCTGCTCCAGATACGCGCCGTAGACACCACGCGGGACGAGGGGAACGCCGAGACCTTCATCGAGGTACTGCTCCAGATCGTCACCGCGCCACCTCCGCTCGACGACGCGCGCGGAGGATGCCTCGACCAGGCCGTCACCGACGTGTCGAGCGGCGTCCTCGTTCGAGTCGAACCGCGAGGGGCCGGCGCGCTCGGTCCGTATAGGGTGTTCGCGGTGCGGCTCCTCCCCGACGAGGGGCGCGCCGGGACGCTCGTCGAGGCGCCCTGCCCCGTTGCCGCGGTCGCGCAGCCAGCGCTCGTAGTGGGCGCGGTCGTCGGCGCGTACCGACATCAGGGCGGGCGGGGCGTTCACCCGCACCGCCTCCAGGTCCGGCTGGTACGGGCGACCGCGCCATATGGCGGGGGAGCCGTCGAACACGGTGATGCTGCCGGGCGCCCGGTCGGCGGCGGCGAGTGCGTCGAGCAACGCGACCGCCGCGGCGCCCGCGCCGATGATGCCGATACGCATGGTTGTGCCTTCTTTCATCGAGGTGCGCAGTGCGCACGGCTGCGGCCTCGTGGCCTTTGCGTGCCGCCTTTGCCGTGCGCTGACCAGCCTCGGCCGCCCCGGCCCGTACCGGCATCCCGCGATCGAGGGAATTTCGCCTCGGGCCTGCGGCTTATCCCTCATATGCGGGATGGCGGGTGAACGGGCACGACAGCAGGATGACGAAGATGACCACGCCAACTCGGCGCGCCGTCGACGCGCTGTGCACCGGCATCGCGCAAGCGCCCGACGCGCACGCGCTGTTCGCCGAGACCTCCGGCCGGTTGCGTCGGATCACACCGTTCGACGCCGCTGTCTGGGTGGCCACCGATCCGATCAACGGGCTGACCACCGCGCCGGTGCGCGTGGAGAACCTGCACGAGGGCGGCTGCGGAACCTATTGGGAATCAGAGCTTTTCGCCGAGCATGTGAACCTCTTCCGCGATCTGGCGCTGGCCTCGGTGCCGGTGGCGGGGTTGCGGGAGGTGACCGGCGACCGGCCCACCCTCAGCCCGCTGTACCGAAGCTTCATGTGCCCGCGCGGTTTCGAGGACGAACTGCGTGCCGTGCTGCGAGTCGACGGGCAGCCGTGGGGGCAGCTGAGCCTGTTCCGGGAGCGCGGCCGCACGCCGTTCCGGGCCGCCGATATCGAGGTGGTCCACGCGCTGTCGACACCCATGGCCCGGCGGCTGCGCAGCTTCGCGCGGTCGTCGGAGCTACCGTGTGCGCCCCTCGCCGACGCGCCCGGCATGCTGCTGTTCGACCAGACCGGCGGGCTGGTGTCACTGAATGACGAGGCTCGTCACCTGCTCGCCCAGATGCCGCCCGGGCCGACGACGCCGACCGCCACCGGCATCGCGCTACCGCTGCCGGTCTGGATCCTCAGCACCGCGGGCCGGGCCCGATCGACCGGTGAGAACTCCCGCATCCGCATCCGCATCCGCTCCAGCACCGGCCGCTGGCTGGTCTGCCACGCCTCCTGCCTGCGCGACGCCGACGGGCGTCCCGGGATGACCGCGATGGTGATCGCACCGGCCAAACCCTCCGAGGTCATGTCCCTGGTGGTCGCCGCCTACGAGTTGACCCCCCGCGAACTGGAGGTCACCGAATTGATCGCCCGTGGCCTGGCCACCAGCGATGTCGCCGCTCAGCTCTTCCTATCCGCGCACACCGTCCGCGACCACGTGAAGGCCGTCTTCGAGAAGGTGGGCGTCGCCAGCCGCGGCGAACTCGTCGCCAAACTCTTCACCGACCACTACGAACCCCTCGCCGCCCGCGACACCGTTCGTGTGCTGGACGCTGGGGCGAGGTAGACGTGCCTGAGCGTTCGCCCGTCCGGCGCGCGAGATTTCTCATCCCCGGCGCCCGAGGGAGGGAATGATCGAGTGGTGACGAAGACGGCGCATCCTGGCAGCGGAAGCCAGGCGGAGACCGCCGACGGCGAGCGGCAGGAGCTGGAGACCATCGGAAGCTTCCGATTCTGGTTCGCCGACCACCGTTGGGAGTGGTCGGATCAGGTCGCGAGGTTGCACGGGTACGCGCCGGGGACGGTGGAGCCGACCACGGAACTGCTGCTGGCGCACAAGCATCCGGACGACCGCGCCACGGTCGCGGAGACGCTGGCCACGGCGGTGCGGACCGGTGAGCCGTTCTGCAGCAGGCACCGCATCATCGATGTGGCAGGCCAGGTGCATCACGTGCTGGTGGTGGGGGATCGATTGCACGACTCGACCGGCGCGACCGTGGGAACCACCGGCTATTACGTGGATCTGACCGGCCGGCTGGACGAGAACCGGCAGGAAGTGCTGAAGGAGACGCTGCCGGAGGTCGTGGCCGCACGGGAGGTCATCGAGCAGGCCAAAGGCGTCCTGATGTTCATCTACGGCATCAACGCCGAGCAGGCGTTCGGGGTGTTGCAGTGGCGCTCCCAGGAGACCAACACCAAACTGCGCGATCTGGCGGCCAAACTCGTCGCCGCGGTCGTCGCGCAGGGCGGCGGGCCGGTTCAGCAGCGCACCCGGTTCGATCATCTGCTGCTGACCGTCCACGAACGACCCGACTGAATCCGTGCGGTCCGGCGTGCAGATTCATCCGCGCCGGCTCGGCTGCAGCCCGACAGCATCCCGTTGACGGCCGTGCGAAGGTCGAGCGCCGGAGCGTGTCGATACCCCGCCCCCTCTTCGGCGGTCCGCTTCCCCGCGCTTTGTCGCCGGTGGGCAATAGGGCCCGCTGTGCTCGTTCGACCGGAGAGCGCAGGCGGCGCCCCGCGAGCCGGTTCACGACTCCTCGACCTCCGGCGGCGGTGCGATCGCCGCCCCGGCCGAGAGCAGCCGCTGCGCCAGCGCGCGACTGCGCCGCCCGAGTTCGGGAGGGTCGAGGATCTCGAAGTCGTGCCCCAGCAAGAGCATGTGCACGAGCACGATGTCGAGGCTGTCGTCGGCGCCGCTGAGCACTTCACAGAGTTCGCTGCCGCGTGGTCGCACCACCGCCGCCGACGCGGGGATCTGCGCGCGCACCGTGTCGGCGCGGGCGTGCACCAGGAAGCGGGCGCGATGCGGGTAGACCCGGCTCGCCACCCCTTCCTGCACGTAGGCCGCCGCCTCGGGCGCCGTGCGGGGGCGGAAACGCCACGTCCGTGCGCACACATCGGTCATCCGGTCCACGCGGAAGCTGCGCCAGTCGTCGCGATCGAGGTCGAAGGCCAGCAGGTACCAGCGGCGGTCGGAGGCGACCAGGCGGTAGGGCTCCACCCGCCGCCGTCGCATCTCGCTCCCGGCGGGGTAGTCGAAGCCCGCCTCCACCTCGTCGCGACAGGCTCTGGCCAGGGTCATGAGCACGCCGGGGTCGACCGGGGCGCGGCCTCCGCCGAAGGACTCCACCGCACCGGAGAGCGCGCGCACCTCGTGCCGCAACCGGGTGGGCAGGACCCGGTCGAGCTTGGCCAGCGCTCGGAGTGCGGCGGCATCGGCGCCCGCGACCGCGCCACCCGCGCCGACCAGCAGCGACACTGCCGTCACGATCGCTTCCTCGTCGTCTAGAAGCAGCGGCGGGAGGTCCTGCCCCCGGCCGAGCCGGTAACCGCCGCCGACACCTTGGTCGGCATGCACCAGGTAGCCGAGCGTGCGCAAGCGCTCGACATCGCGCCGGATCGTGCGCGCTGTGACGCCGAGCCGGTCGGCGAGTTCGGGCCCGGTCCAGACCTCGCGTTGCTGGAGCAACCCGAGCAGCGTCAGCACCCGCTCGGTCGTGCCCCGCTCGTCACCGCTCGCCGCCTCCATGCCGCTCAGCCTGCCAGAAATAGCGGACCGATTCTGTCCGCTGGGCATGTCAGGGTGGCGGCATGGACGCAGACGAACTCGACTGGAACAAGACGTTGCGCGAACAGTGGGAGTTCCACTGGACCCGGCAGCTCCGGCCCCGGCTCCAGGGCCTCACCGACGACGAGTATTTCTGGTCGCCGGTGCCGGACGCCTGGAGCGTGCGGCCGCGCGGCACTTCGACGGCGCCCGTGCAGGCCGGTGCGGGCGATTTCACGATCGACTTCGCCCTTCCCGAGCCGGTTCCCGCGCCGTTCACCACCATCGCCTGGCGACTCGGTCACGTCATCGTCGGCGTGCTCGCCGCGCGCAACGCGGCCCACTTCGGCGCGCAGGCGGCGTCGTACGAGACATGGGAGTACGCAGGCGACGCGGCCACCGCGCTCGACCAGCTCGAGGCCCAGATCGACACCTGGCTGGCCGGGGTGAGCAGTCTTGGACAGGCCGCCCTCCGGGAGCCGATCGGCGCGAAGGAGCCCTTTCCCGAGTTGCCCATGGCCGACCTGGTGCTGCACATCCACCGCGAGCTGATCCACCACCTGTCCGAGGTCTGCCTGCTGCGCGACCTCTACACCCACACCGGCCCCGCCACCATGAGGAGACCCGTGACCACGACGCATCTCGACCCCGAGGAACTGCACCGGAACCCGGCCTTCACGCAGGGCGTGATCGCACCCGCCGCCCGGACGCTGTATGTCGGCGGCCAGCTCGGCACCGACAGCACCGGAGAACTGCTCGACGGCATCGAAGCGCAAACCGTCCAGGCGATGCGCAACGTGCTGACCGTGCTCGCCGCCGCGAACACCGGTCCCGAGCACGTCGTCAAACTCACCATCTACCTGGTCGACGGAGTCGATGCCCAGGTGGGATACGCGGCGTCGCGATCGGTGTGGGGCGATCACCGCACCGCCATCACGGTCGTGTCCACCGCGGGACACGCCCGCCCCGGCGCACTCGTCGAAATCGACGCGATAGCGACAATCCCCGAATAGGACGGACTGCGAGTCGAGCCTGTGGCACCTGTCCGGCGGCACGCGGTGCGACCAGGGCCGGTGGGCGATCGGCGTCGCTCCGGACGGTGTGCGCCAGAACGGTGTCCCCGCCGACCCGCAACGGCTTTTCGCGCTCTTCCGGAGGTTTGCCGGCGGTCGCAGCTCGTACGTTCAGCGATGCCCGGCGCGATGGGCGCTGCTCTGGGACGCCACGATGCGAACCAGATCGCCGAGCGCGATCTCCACGTCGGTGAGGTGCAGACCCCAGGTCGCGTCCGGGACGGGGTACAGCTCGGGGCTGCCCGGTTCGGGAGTCGCCATCAGCGCCGTCGCGGCGTCGTCGCGCACGCACTGGAGCCGGTACTTCTCGGCGGGGACCAGCCACGGCGTCGGCGCGACGACGGCGGACGGCCCGTGGCGAAGCGCCACTTCGACGCCGAGCGGGCTGGGCACCGGATTGCTGCGGAGCACGGTCGCCGCGGTACGAGATTCGTTGCGGCTCAACGAGGCCGGATTGGTGCAGGCGATCTCGTAGCCGGGGCCGTACGGTCGTGGCAGCGGCTCCGGGGTCATCGGGTTGCGGCCGAATCGGCTGTCCGGCGGCGGGGTCGCGCCGAAGGTCTGCCAGGCGAGCACGCATCGCGTCTGCTCCTCGCCGCGGCACAGCGGCAGATACCGGAAGTCGCCGCCCACGTCACCGTGTTCGGGCACCACCACGTTGCCACCCAGCAGGATCGCCGACAGGATCCGGTCTCGTACCGCCTGCTGCGGTTCGATCTCCTCGCGGATCAGTTGGCGCAGCATGCGCGCGCCCTGCGAATGCCCGATCAGCACGACCGGCCGCCCGCTCTCGCGCTCCGCGAGGAACTGCCGCCACGCCCGCAGGACGTCTTCGTAGGCGATCCGCGACATCTGCGCGCGCTGCTCGGGGGTGTAGGTCCGCTCCGTCGCCAAGGCGGTCAGGGTCCGCTGCCGGTACACCGGCGCGAATACCTGACAGACCTGGGAGAATCGGGCCGCCTGCTGCTCGGCGACTGCCCGTACCTCCGGCGTCACGACGGTATCGGAGTTGGGCGTCGGCTCCGATGACACCGTCGGATACACATAGAAGCAGTCCACCCCCGGATCCTCGGCAGGCGCCGGGTCCTCGCGCACATCGGGTCGGCCCGCCTGGCGCACGGTCGTCGCCGTACTCCCCGCGCAGGGATCATCCACCCGATCCGGCCTGCACAACCACACGACACCGGCGTCATCGACGGTGTCTGCCGCCGCGCTCACCGACGACCCCGCCGCCAGTCCGACTCCGCACACGACGGCCGCGACCGCCCGCTGCCACCGACTGTCCCGCATCCCGCACACCTCACTGCTTCCGCGCCCGACCACGAGCGCCGGTCCGCGACACCGCGACCGGTGTTTCGGCGCTCTCGTCGGCGTCAGCCTAACGGCGATCGCACGCGACGGGACCTCGATCGCTCCGCGCGGTTACCGCCGCCTCAGCGGTCTCGAGGGGCGGATGTGCCGCCTCGGACTCCGGCCTCGTCTTTCATGAGCTGGGCGAGGCGGTCCCAAGCCGGTGACGAAGCTCCGGGGAGGGACTGCGCGGCCAATCGGGCCATGGCCGGGTCGGCGACGGGGCGGCTCTCGGATCGGCTGTGGTACTCGGCGAACCAGTTCCGGGTACGGGCCGCGAGGCCGGGGAGGCGGGGATCGTTCGGTGACCAGTCGTAGGCGGCGTCGTGATCGAGATAGAGGGCGCGGAACCCGGAATCGGCGATCAGCTCGCGTTTTTCGGTGATCCACCCGGCGGCGTCGTCGGGGGCGGCTGTTTGCATGAGGATCCAGCCGTCGCGTTCCAGCTGAACCTGGCGCTCGCTGACACCGAGGGCACGCAGGTCGTCGAGATACTCGGCGGCTTCCGGGGAGACGAACAGCCGGTCGCCGCCACGCAACTGGGCGAGTTGGTCACGGGTTCGCCGCAACTGCGCGATGCGGTCTTCGAGGTTGCGGTCGATCTCCGCGACGACTGCGGTGAGCGCGTCCGGATCGGCGGCGAGGAGTCCCTTGATCCGGGCGAGCGGCACGCCCGCATCGGCCAGGATCCTGATCTTCACCAGAACTATGGCGTCGCGGGCGGTGTAGCGCCGGTAACCGGACGAGTCGCGGTCCGGCTCGGCGAGCAGACCGCGCTCGTGATAGTGGCGGACGGCTTTGATGGTCACTCCGGCGTATTTCGCGAGCCGGCCGATCGTGATCATGCCCCACATCCTTCCACCGGGCGCCGATGCGCCGGGAACGGTCAGACCCTGCGGGTCAGGCGACCGCCGCCGTTGCGGAAACGCGCTCGGCCGTCGCGCACGTCGTGGTAGGAGACGAGCAGCAGGCGCAGGTAGCCGTCGAACGTCTCGATGGGGTATCCGGCGGGCGCGAACAGGCCGGGCCGGATCGGCACGTAGCGCTGCGCAGGGGCGGAGGTCCTACCGCCGGCGAACTCGGTGAAGATCCGCTCCTGCGATTCGTCCGCCGGTTCGTAGGTCACCCGCTCCTCGAGCTGACCTTCGACGACGCTCACGTCGACGCGCAGCTGATCGGAACGGTAGGTACCCACGTAGGGAGTCAGATCGATGTCCCGCGCCGATTCGGTGATCAGGGCGGGGATCCGGACGCGCAGATGTTCGCTCAGCAGCCATCGCAGGATCTGATCGTGCAGCATGATCGCGCCCGGTGTATTGCCGTAAGCGGTGAACACCAGGTCGTATTCGGGCACGACGCACAGGATGGACACGCCGCCCGGCGACGCGCCCGACATCGCCAGGACGGTCGTGTCACCGAATGGGTACCGCACCCACCCCAGGCCCATGGGCGGGACGTTCGGGGTGGCCATGTCGTGCGCGACCCGCTGCATCGACGCGGTCGACTCGGGCGACAGGACGCGCGCGCCGGAGGGGGACACACCGCCCGCCGAGTGGGTGCGCCCGAAGGCGAGCAGGTCGGCGACGGTGCCGATCGGCGTGCCACCGGCAGGCCCCCAGGTGTCGGGCAGCATGAACATGCCGGTGGGTCTGGCCGCCATGGTGTCCGGGTCCGGGAAGTGGCCGACAGCGGTGCTGCGCAGGATGGCCCGCTCGGCCGAGGTCGTGGAGTTCTCCATGCCGACGGGTGCGTAGATGTCGCGCTCGAGCAGGTCGGGGAAGGACAGGCCGGTCACCACTTCCAGCAGGCGGCCCGCCACGATCATGCCGCCGTTGGAGTAGCTGAGCTGCTCGCCGGGTTCGAACAGGATGCCGCAATTGCTCGCGAGGCCGTCGACGTAGGTCTTCAGGGCGTCGCGTCCTTCGGCATCCGGGAAGAACAAGTCGGCATCGATGCCGTTGGTGTGCGAGATCAGATGCCGCACCAGGATCTTGTCCGCCGCGCCCGGCGCGGTCAGGGCGAATTCGGGTAGATAACGCACCACCGGCGTGCCGAGGTCGAGAAGTCCGCGCTCGAGCTGCTGGAGGACCAGCGTTGTGGTCAGGACCTTGGTCACCGAGCCGAAGAGGAAGCCCGTGTCTTCGAGCATCGGTGCGCCGGTGGCGATGTTCGCGGTGCCGTGGGCGACGACGATCTGCTCGCCCGCGTGGTAGACGCCGGCGACGAATCCGGGCACATGGTTCGCCGCGCAGAAGTCCGCGGCCTGTTCGCGGATCCGGGTTTCGACGGTGCGCAGTGTGTTGCTGTTCATGCCGACCACCGTCCAACCTTGCCCCTGGGGCAAGGTCAAGGCCGGAGGGTGAAGTCCGGCTCGAACCATCGGAACCGATGACGCCGCACCGGTGGTGAGGCCCTTCGGCCGTCTGTCCGGGAGGCCCGGACCGCGCGATTGCTAGGGAGAATCGTCATCAACATAGTGGGCGCGATCGGCCGACGTCGAGGTCCTATTTCCTGCTCGAATCCGGCACTTAGGCGCCTGATTGCTGGAAATACTTCCGTTCCAATGAGAATTGTGACTAACATAGCTGCGGATCGAAGCGAAAGGATGCATCGACGCATGCTCAAGAGACTCGACCGGATACTCGGTTACGAGATGAAGGTCTCCGAGTTCCTCGGCACCCTCATCATCATCGGCGTTCCCTACGGGGTGGCGGGGGTGATCTGGACGCTCACCCACACCGGCCATCTCCGCGATATGCACGGCATCGACCTGGTGATGTCGTTCCTGGGATCCATCGTGTGCTGGCCGGTGCTCACCTTCTCGAATGTGTGCATGACCTGATGATGGCTGTGGTGTGGCTCATCGACGTTCTCGTGATCGTGGTGAAGATCCTCGGTGGGCGGATGAAGGTGAATCCCGTCCTTCGTGCCGGGATGTGGGTGGCTGTGCTCAGCCTCTTCCTGGCCGGCTGTGCGGTGCTCGTCGCACTGGTGGTGCTACTGCAGCGGTGGTTGGAGGGCCTCGCGTAGCGCGTCACCCGCCTGGTCCATCGGTGGACTAGTAGGAATGTACGATTACTTACCGTCTCGCGGAGGCCCGCTGTGAAGTGGGCATCTGCCTATGAGTCGGGCATACGCTCAGTTCAGGCCGGTGTCATTCGACTGGGCGTCGGCCCGGCGGATACCCGGGGCGGTAGTGGATCACGGAAGAAATAGTCAATCACTTATCCCTTGTATGACGTCTGTGCGGTGTGTAACACTTCACACGCTCCGCGCCATCGAGGGGGCGGCCGCTGGTGCGGCGGACGAGAATCGAAAGGAACGGCCACCAGTGACTGCCTCGCTGCGATCGCCTGCCGACAAGCCACCGCCACTGGAACCGGGCGAGATCGAGAAGTTGGTTGCCGGCGCTTCGGGATTGTGGCGACGCCACCCTCAACGCTCGCTGGAAACGCTGGGCCGTCAAGTCACGCTCGGCCGCGAAGCGATTGTCCAACTGTTCGTTTCGCTGGTCCGGGGACGATTTCCCTACCAGGAGTTCATCAAGCAGTGCGCGTTCATGGCCGGGGTGTCGGCGGCGCCGACGGTGTTCGTGGCCATTCCGATCGCCGTCGTGGTCTCCATCCAGGTCGGCGCTCTGGTGAATCAAGTGGGCGCCACGACATTCATCGGCGCGGTCGCGGGATTGGGCATCATCCGCCAAGGCGCGCCGTTGGTGTCGGCATTGATGGTCGCCGGTGCGGTCGGCTCGGCCATCTGTGCCGATCTGGGATCGCGCACCATCCGGGAAGAGATCGACGCGATGATGGTGATGGGGGTCGACCCGGTACGCCGCCTGGTCGCGCCCCGGCTCGCCGCGGCGGTACTGGTGAGCGTCTTGCTCTGCGGGTTCGTCGTCTTCGTCGGCTTCGCGACCGCCTATATGTTCAATGTGTACGCCCAATCCGGCACGCCGGGTTCGTTCATCAGCTCGTTCGCCTCCTTCGCGGTGGCGGACGACCTGATCATCGCCCTGGTGAAGGCCGCGATCTTCGGCGTGCTGACCGCGGTGATCGCCTGTGACATCGGTCTGCACGCGCACGGTGGTCCAGGCGGTGTCGCCAACGCGGTGAACTCGGCGGTGGTCAGTTCCGCGCTGATGCTGTTCGCCACCAACATCATTCTCACCCAGCTGTACAACACGTTGTTTCCGGCGAAGGTGGTGTGAGGGTGGCGAGCAGCTACACACCCCCGGCGCTGAAACCGCTGCGCACCGTCGGACGAGCCGCGCTGGCGCCGGTGCACGCCAATCAGCGCCTGGGGCACCAGGCCATCACATTCTTCCAGGCGCTCGCCGCCATCCCGTTCGTCCTGCGGCACTACCGCCGTGAGGTGACGCGGCTGACGGCCGATATCGGCTGGGGCAACGGCTCGCTCATCGTGGGCGGCGGCACGATCGGCGTCGTCGTCATCTTGTGCGCGTTCGGCGGGATCATCGTCGGCATGGAGTCGTTCACGGCGCTGAACCTCCTCACGATGTCGCCGCTCACCGGCGCGATCTCCGGCTTCGCCACCACCAGGGAACTCGCGCCCATTCTGGCGACCTTGGCCTTCGCGATTCAAGCGGGATGCAGATTCACCGCCCAACTCGGCTCCATGCGGATCTCCGAGGAAATCGATGCGCTGGAGTCCATCGCCATCCGCCCGCTTCCCTACCTGATCAGCACGCGCATGATCGCCTCCACCCTGACCATCATCCCGCTGTACAGCATCGGTCTCGCGACCGCCTACCTGGCCACCAAGATCACGGTGCTGTTCCTGGGCGGAACGGCGGCCGGTACCTACGATCACTACTTCTTCGAGTTCCTCATCGGCACGGACGTCTTCTTCTCCCTGCTCAAAGTGGTGGTGTTCGTGATGCTGTCGACGTTCATCCAGTGCTACTACGGCTATGTCGCCACCGGTGGCCCGGAAGGTGTCGGGGTCGCGGCCGGTCGTGCCATCAAGATGGTGATCGTCGTGATGGTGTTCGCCAATCTCTTCCTGACATTGACCATCTGGGGTATCGATCCCGGATTCCGGATCTCGGGGTAAGGCCGACAATGATTCTGGACCCCAGTGGCCGCGGACCGAGCGCAAAGCAGTTGACCCTCGCCGGGCTGGCGGTGCTGACCACGGTCGCGGTTCTGCTGTACCTGCTGGCGCTGCGCTACACCGGCTACTTCGAGGACAAGGTGCCGGTGACCATCGTGCTCACCAGTACCGGCGACGGCTTGCCGGGCCGGGCGGACGTCAAGTTCCGCGGCATGGTCGTTGGCCGGGTGGCCGCGGTGGACGTGGTGGCCCGTGGCGCCCGGCAGCAGGCGAGCGTGGATCTGAAGCCCGGTGTGGCCGAGACCATTCCGGTGAATGTGACCGCCCGGGTGATTCCGAACAATCTGTTCGGCGTCACGGCGATCGAACTCGTCGACAACGGGCCGGAACCGAAGACGCTGCGCGCCGGTGCGACCATTCCGGAGGACACCGGCAGCGAGACGGTGGCGTTGCAGACCACGTTGAACGTGCTGCGCAACGTGCTCGACAACATCCAGCCCGAGAAGCTCGGCCGCGTGCTGGCCACCCTCTCGGCGGCGCTGGATCCCTCGGCGCGCGTACCCGGCTCGACGATAGAGCGCCTGGACAACTGGCTGACCGAGATCAGGGCGACCCCTGGCGTCGACGCGCTGTTCGGGGATCTCGGGCGAGCGTCGATCGCATTGAGCCAGTCGGCTCCCGAACTGGTCGGGGTGCTGTCGGAGTCGGTGACCACCGCGCGGACGCTGGCCGAACGGCGAGCGAAACTCATCGACCTGCTGGCCACCGGAAACGCGACGGTCGAAACGGTCAATGCGCTGTTCGCGCGTAATCCCGACGCGGGCAAGTTCCTCGTCGCCGGACTGGACGATCTGTTCGGTGGTCTGGCCAAGGATCCGGAAGCCATTCCCTACACCGCCGCGAACCTCAACGTGGCACTGCAACGGCTGGCCACCACGTTCCACTTCGGCCCGGCCAGACAGATGGTGTGGAAGATGGATGTCTCGTTCACGCCCTTCCAGCAGTACACGGCGAAGGACTGCCCGCACTACGGCGACCAGTACGGTCCCCGCTGCGGCGGAGCCTCCGTCCCGGAGGTGGCGCCGGAGCAGAACTACCCGCCGCAATTGATACCGAAGTGGCTCGATGCGGCAGGGCCCGCACCGGTACCGGCCGCGCCCGCACCACTGGGTGCCATGGGGCTGGTGCTTCCGAGCCTGCCCGCGATTCCCGGTCTTCCCTTCATTCCGGGTCTGCCGTCCATTCCGGGTCTCTCGCCGATGCCGAGTGCCGTCGCACCGCCGGAGCCCGGCACGCAGGATCCCGGCACCACCGCGAAGCCGATCGCGCTGCGCGGATCCGATGCCGTGGCGGCGATCGTCGGAGCACGGCCGACCGTGGCGCAGTACCTGCTGCTGAGTCCGGTGCTGGCCGGCGGATCGGTCTCCGTAGCCGCCGACGACGAAGGGGCGGGTAAATGAAATCAGCCAAGGCCCTCGCGGGATTCAGTGTGTTCGCGGTGGTCGCCGTCGCGCTCACCTTCACCATCTGGTCCACCTTGCAGCGGTCGGTCGACGGCGACACCCATCGCTATTCGGCGATCTTCTCCGATGTGCTGGGGCTGCGCGTCGGCGACGACGTACGCATGGCAGGCGTGCGGGTCGGCCGCGTGGACAAGATCGATTTCACCGACGGCTACCGCGCCCAGGTCGACTTCCGGATCGATGAACGCCAGCATCTCACCACCACGACCAAGGCGCTGGTGCGCTACCAGAACCTGATCGGGCAGCGCTATATCGCCCTGGCGCCGGGCAAGGAGGCGGGCACCGTGGTCGCGCCGGGGACCCGGATTCCCCTGGAGCGAACCGAGCCGTCGTTCGACGTGTCCGCGCTCCTGTCCGGATTCGAACCGCTGTTCAGCGTGCTGCAACCGGACCAGGTCAACTCCCTGTCCGAAACGTTGATCCAGGCCCTCCAGGGCAATCAGGTGTCCCTCGGCAACCTGATCGTGCAGGCATCCCAGCTCGCGGGCACCTTCGGGCAGCGCGACAAGATCCTGGGGGAGGTCCTGGGCAATCTGAGCTCGGTGATCGGTGGTCTCGCGCATCGCAGCGGCGAGCTCGAGACCCTGCTCACGCAGGCCAGGGCGCTGGTGGAGGCCCTCTACTCGCAAGGAGAGAGTCTCAAGCACTCGGTCGACCGGGTAGCCGACACGACCGACGCCCTGACCGGGCTGATCATGCAGGTCAAGCCCGGCCTGGCGAAGGCGCAGAACGACGCCACGACGGGTGTCGCGTTGCTGCTGCTCAACGGCGCCTCGCTGGATCGCGCCGCGGTCGAACTGCCCGCCGTCCTCAACGGCGTCGCCCGCTTCACCAGCAACGGCGCCTACGGAAACGCCTACCTGTGCAGCCTGGACGTGTCTCTGTGGGGTGTGCTGTTGCCTCCCGGACTGTTCTCCCAGGTGGGCGGCAACTCGCATTCGGAGGTGTGCCGATGATCAAAAGCATTCCAGCGCCGGGATTCCTGCGGAATCGATATCTGCGGCTCGGCCTGATCGCGGCGGCCACGGTGGCGGCGCTGCTGATCGGATCGAGTGTCTTGACTCAGGCCCGGCTGGGAGACAAGACCGTCCA
Source organism: Nocardia sp. NPDC041819 (assembly GCF_055590505.1). Lineage (NCBI taxonomy): Bacteria > Bacillati > Actinomycetota > Actinomycetes > Mycobacteriales > Nocardiaceae > Nocardia > Nocardia sp. NPDC041819. Next base: position 1,197,816 of record NZ_JBVJAP010000001.1, read on the forward strand.
CGTCGAATTCGCCCAGGCCGCCGGTCTCCGTCCCGGCGCGACGGTCGACGTATCCGGAATCGAGGTCGGCCAGGTGCACTCCGTTCGCCTCGAGGGCACCAAGGTCCTGGTGGATCTGAAGATCCGCCGCGATCTTCGCTTGGGGCCGGACGCGCGCGCGGCCATCAAGATGTCGACGATCCTCGGCCGGTTGCATGTGGACCTGGTGCCGGGCGATGGAAAAGGACTTCCCGGCAACCGCATTCGGATCGAGAACACCTCGGTGCCCTACAACCTGAGCAAGGTCATCCAGGACCCGAAATACAAGAACTCGTTCGAGCGCATCGAGCGCATCGATCCGCAGAAGCTCCGTCAGGCGCTGGATCTGGTCGATCAGCAGATGGGGGAAACCCCGCAGCTGGCCGTGCAGGCGCTCGACAGTATCGGTGCGCTCGCCAAGGTCGTCACCGATCGCAGGGACGAGGTGGATTCCCTGCTGAAGAGCATGGACCAGGTGTCCCAGCTCGTCTCCGACAACCAGAACAGCGTGCTGCTGTTGCTCACCCGCGGAGAAGCGATCGGCAATGCCGTGCGGCAACGGCAGGATCTGCTGAGGCAATTGCTCGACAATGTCGCGGCGCTGTCGAGATTGCTGCAGCAGATGGGTCTGGAGAACAACGGGCAGCTCGCGCCACTGATCCACGATCTGAACACCATGTCGGAGGGCCTGGAGAAGAACCGCGACAACCTGGACCGCCTCTACGAGAACATGCCCATCGCCCTGCGGCAGTTCAACAACGCCGTCGGCAACGGCCCGTACGGCGACGTGTGGGCGCCATGGTTCTTCCCGGACAACTGGCTGTGTTTCGCTCGAGCCGTACAGGGGTGCAACTGATGAGAACACGACGATTCGCCCAGATCGGCGGGCTGATCGTGGCCGCGCTGGTCACCGCGAGTTGCGCGCTGATACCGGACAGCCTGACCTCGCTGCCCAGGCAGTACCTCGGCGAGCACGTGCGCATCAGCGCCGACTTCGAGAATGTCGCCGGGCTCTACGCGGGCAACGAGGTCGCGGTGCTGGGTGTTCCGGTCGGCCGGGTCGACACCGTGGCGGCCAAGGGCAGCTACGTCCAGGTCACCATGAGCTTGGAGAAGGGAACGAAGATCCCGGCCGATGCCATCGCCGCCCTGGTGTCGCCGCAGCTGATCACCAACCGCCATGTCGAGCTCGCGCCCGCCTACGGCGGCGACGGACCGATCCTGGCCGACGGCGCGCACATCCCGCTGGCCAGGACTCGGACACCGGTCGAGCTCGACCGCATCCTGGAGAACTTCGACCAGCTCGGCGCGGCCCTGAAGGGTGACAACGAGAACGGCCCCATGGCAAGCCGGGTCCTGTTCCCGCTCCTGGACGGCAGCGGCGACCGACTGCGCGAGACATTGGACGCACTGTCCTCGGCCTTCGAGGTGACCTTCGCCAACAAGGACCAGATTTCGAACACCATCATCAAACTCAACGAGATCACCCAGATCATCGCCCAGAACGACCAGACCGTGCGCGATTTCAGCGGCCGCCTCACCGAGCTGGTGCAGCTGATGGGTGACCAGGCGCCCGGCCTGCAGGCGGTACTGCAACAGCTGGACCAGTTCGTCACCAACACCGGCAGCCTGGTGGGCGAGAACTCCGATCAGCTCGCCGGTGCGCTGGAGCGATTCACGACGATCACCGAGCAGATGCGCGCCAACGCCCGCGGACTCACCGAGATCGTCGACGTCGGACCACTGCTGTTCGAGAACCTGTCCAACTCCGTCAGCCGGGAGCACCAAGCGCTGCGCCTGCACGCGCTGACCGACAAGGTCCTGCTCGACAACGAAGTCGTGTCGCAGTTCTGCGAGCGGATCCAGATGCGCCTCGACGGCTGCCGTACCGGGAAGATCCAGGACTTCGGGCCCGACTTCGGCCTCACCGCAGCACTTCTGGGGATCACGAAATGATCGGCACGCATGGGCTTCGACGCACCGCGATGGCGGCAGCGCTGGTCGCGACGGTGAGCACGGCGACCGGCTGCACCGTGACGGTGTCCAGTCTGCCGATGCCCAAACCCGGCATCGGCGCCCCGGGCTACACGATTCGCGCGGCATTCCGTGACGCGCTCAACCTGCCCGATCACGCGCACGTGAAGATCGGTGGGACCGACATCGGAGTCGTCACCGCGATCAACACGACCAACTTCATTGCGGAGGTGGAAATGCTGATCAGGGAGGACATCGAACTCCCGCGGGGCACCACCGCCGAACTGCGTCAGGCGACGCCGCTCGGAGACATCTTCGTCGCCATGACATTGCCCGCGGCGGCAGCGGATGGCGCGAATCTGCACGCCGGTGACATCATCGGCACGGAGCACACCTCGGCTGCCGCGTCCGTCGAGCAGCTGATGATGTCGGTCTCGATGCTCATCAACGGCGGGGGCATCAATCAGGCCGCGAAGATCACCTCCGAGATGGATTCGATGTTCGCCGGTCGCGCCACGCAGCTGGCGCACTTGATCAGCGAGATGACCGCCGTCATCGCCGCGCTGAACGAGCGAACCGGAGACATCGACAACACCCTGACCGGCCTCAACGTGCTGACCGGCGAATTGGCCGGACGGAAAGCCGAACTGGGCGCCGCCGCCGACACGTTTCCGGCGTTGTTGGCGCTGTTCGCCGAGAACAACCAGTCCATCGTCGACCTGCTCGACAAAGTGTCGACGACGATGACCGCGCTCGGCGACTTCACCGAGACCACCGGCCCCCAAGCCGTCAGCCTCTTCGACAGCATCCAGCGATTGATGTCGGGTTTCACCCAGATGGGTGACGACCTGAGGGGAACCTTGGACGGCCTGCACACCCTGTACCCGTCGTTGATGGCGAGCCTGGACGGTCCCGCCTTGGCTGTCGCCGCGACGGTGTCCTATCTCAGTGTCGGCGCCTTGACCGATCCCAGCGGAAGCAGGTTGCCCGAGGTCGGCGACGTGCCCGCGTTCATCGGCAGTTTGGCGCAGGTCATCGAGAAGGTGATCGGACGGGTCACCAGTCCTCCGCAACAGCCGCGGCAAGGGGGAGAACGATGAATCCTCCTCTGTGGCAGTGGCTGGTGCGGCACCGCGTCGCGCTCGCCAACCTGGGATTGGTCGTGGTGCTGGTTCTCGGCGCGGTCTACCTCGGCGCGGAAGTCCTGCGGATCAATCCCCTGCCGAGCAACTACGCGGTGACGGTGGAACTCCAGTCGTCGGGCGGATTGTCGGCAGGCAACGACGTCACCTTCCGCGGCACCAGAGTGGGAAAGGTGCGCGAGGTGAAAGTCGCGGGCAGCGGCGTCGCGGCCGTCGCCGAGATCGACTCCTCGGCGAAGATCCCGGTGGGCGGCACGGTCGCCGTCGGCCGGTTGTCGGCGGCGGGCGAGCAGTACCTGGACTTCCGCCCGGACTCCGATACCGGTCCTTACCTCACCGACGGGGCGTTGGTGGAACGCTCCCAGACCACCGTCCCGGTGACGGTGCAGTCGGTGCTCACCAACCTCAGCGGCTTCATCGGCGGCATGAACCCGGACCGGCTGACCATCATCGTCGACGAACTCGACAAGGCCTTGGCAGGCGGTCCCGACCAACTGCGGAACATGGTGTCGGGCATCAGCCGTGCCATGGCCGGGTTGACCGAACTGCTTCCGCAGACACGGCAATTGATCGAGAACCTCGAGGTGATCGCGGAGACGACCTCGCATGCGCAGCCGGACCTCGCGACACTCACGCGCACGGGCGGTGTGCTGTTCGAGCAGCTGACCGCGGCCGACCGAGAGGTGCGTCACCTCCTGGACGAAGGGCCGGTCCAGCTCCGTACCCTCGGCGGTTTCGTCTCCCGCACCCAGGACCCCCTCACCGACCTGGTCACGAACTTCGTCGCGATCACCAAGGCCGCCAAGCTGCGCGCACCGGCCATCTCGGCCCTGTTCCCGGCGCTGCGGGTCGGCTCGGAGGCGCTGGGCATACCCGCCCACGACAACGCCTTCTACACGCTGGTCGACATCTGGCCGCGCCCCACCTGCGAGTACGACACCATTCCCGTCGTGCCCACGGACAAGATGTCCGACACCCGGATCCGGCTCTACAACTACTGCGTCACCAGCGATCCCGCCCTGCAGGTACGCGGTTCGGCGAATGCGCCACGTCCCGACATCCCGGACAACGGGTCGACCCGACCGCCCGGCGTCACCGGCGACGAGCTGTCGCGCCCCGTCCCCGGCAACTAGGAGATCCCGATGAAGAGTGAAGACGCCGAGCCGACCGCCGAAGCCGAGTCGCGCGCGAGCCGATCGGAGGAGCGCGATGCCGAGCCGGTGAAAGCCGGCTCCGAGGACACGACCGCTGAGCGGGTGGACGGCGGCACGGAATCCGAAACGGGCGCCGCGGCGTCCGCCGGTCGTTGGAATCGACTGCGCCGTCTGCCGATCGGGCGTCCGGGGTCGATCGCGCTGCGCTCGGCTGCCGCGATCCTCGTGGGAGTGTCGGTGGCCTGCGCCTGCTATTGGTACATCCAGAACGACAACAGCGAGGACCTGCTGGCGGCGCAGGAGGACGCGCGCGCCGCGGCCTGCCGTTACGCGCCCGTCCTGGCCAACTACGACTCGAAGAACCTCGACGCCTACTTCGCCGCTGTCGGTGACGGCGCCACCGGTGACTGGAAGAAACAGTTCGAGTCCACCAGCGCCGAACTACGTGAGGTTCTCGGCCAAGGCCAGGTCACCTCGGCCACGCGCGACGTGCAGTGCGCGATCCGCGCCGGTGACGAGCACTCCGCGGAAGCGATCGTGATCATCGGCCAGACCATCACCAGTCTGGGCACCAAGGGCAAGCCCGCCCCGGGACAGCTCTCGATGGTGATGCGCCTGGAGAAGGTCGGCGACCGGTGGTTGGTGAACAAGGTCAACTCGCCGTTGGCCTTGCCGCCGCAGCCCTGACCGCGGGGCCGGGCTCGGGTGGAACCCGGCTTCGCGATGTGACCGCAGAGGTGAACCGGACCGTTGCCCGATCCGTTCACAACAAGAACAATCAACCACATCTACTCGTAGAGCTTCGGACAAATAGCTGTACAAGCTGGTGGTTTACTGTTGATACTTGCCACCAAATCGGTAGAATGATCAGTAACATAAATGCTAGGTCCGGTGTTCGGCTGGGGTCGGTGCGACTGATTCACCTGGTCGCGCGACGTGTGAACGCAGATGGAAGGACATCCCGATGACCGCAGTGGCTCCTCGATCCGATCGCGACTACGGTGTGCCGCTGACCAAGGATCGCACCCGGATCGGTATCAGCGTCACGCATCAACCGTTCACCAAGCGGCCCCTCGCGCTCACCGACGCTCTGGACTTCTGGTCCTTCGCAGGCGCCGCGGCGAACGTCGTCATGCAGATGGCCCGGCCGGGTGTGGGTTACGGTGTGGCCGAGAGCAAAGTGGAATCCGGATCGCTGATGAAGCATCCGTGGAAACGCGCGCGTACGACGACGCAATATCTCGCCGTCGCCATCCTCGGCACCGACGAGGAGCGTAAGGCCTATCGCGAAGCGGTGAATGTGGCGCACCGGCAAGTGCGATCGGCGCCGGGAGCGCCGGTCAAGTACAACGCCTTCGACCGCAACCTCCAATTGTGGGTGGCCGCTTGTCTTTACATCGGCTTCGAGGACACCTACCAGCTGTTGCACGGAAGAATGAACGACGAGCAGGCCGAAGCGTTCTATGCCTCATCCTCGACCCTGGGCACCACCCTGCAGGTGACGGAGGACATGTGGCCCGCCACCAGAGCCGAATTCGACGAATATTGGAACACCGCGTGCGAGCAGGTCGTGCTGGACGACTATGTCCGGGACTACCTCGGGAACTTGCTCGAGCTGCGCATGATCCACTGGTATCTACGGCTGCCTTTCCGCAACCTGCTCCGGTTTCTCACCATCGGATTCCTGGCCCCGATCTTCCGGGAACAACTGCGGGTGGAATGGACCGCCGCCGACCAGCGGCGCTTCGAGAACTTGTTCGTGTTCGTGTCCTTCGTCAACCGCTTCATTCCGCGCTTCCTCCGCCACGGCGGATCGCACGGGCTGATGGTCGACCTGCGACGGCGCATCCGCAAGCAGAAGAACCTCATCTGAGGCCGGGGAGCTAAACCATTCGGCCGCTGCGGGACTCGGATTTGGCGATATCGCGTGCTACCCGGTACATTCGTGTGGTCAAGCTACCGAGCGATCGGTGGATAGGCACGAATACCCCCGAGCGAGCCCCGAACCGATGCAGACCGGTGCGGGGCTCGGTTGGTTGACACGGACTGTTGGTTCATACAGGCTTCGGGCAATTCGGGCCTGCGCACGCTTTCGTAGCGGCCTGCTCCGGCGCCGTTGTCCGAGGTCGAAAAATCAGTCCGGCGGTTCTTGCGCCTCATCGGTGGTCAGTTCCGGGGCTATCTCCCGGGTCGCCATTCCACCGTGGCGGTCCTGATCGGTCGGGCCCGGCCTGCCTCCTTTGGGCTCGCCGCTGTTCTGGTCGTCCTTGTCTTTCTCACGTGCCATGGAAAACCCCTTTCCGTGTTGCTTCGATCTACCCGCCCCGGTCAACTTCAATCGGGCGGGGTGGTTATGACCGGCGCGATCATGTCGGCGGTGGTCTCGGATCGGGCGTTCATGCACGGTGAGCAGCACGTGGTCGAAGCGGGTACGCGTCTGCACCCCGGCGCCACCGAAGTCGATCAGCGCGGCAACCAGCTGCTCGGCCACCACGCGCAATTTCGTATTCGTCTCCTGCGAGCGCCAGGTCAGCACGCGGAACGCCTGATCGGCCGAGATCCCGTACACCAGCATCAGGGCGCCCTTGGCCTGCTCGATCACTTCACGAGCGGCCACCATTTCCGGCAGGGTCTCGTCGATGACTTCCTGGCGTTCCTCGTCGACGGTGTCGGTGACATCGATATAGAACCCGGCCGTACCGACCACCGCACCGGTGGAATCACGCATCTGATCTCCCACCACCAGCACGTGGTGCACGATTCCCGCGGTATCGATGATGCGGTGGCGGCCGCTGAACGGCAGCCCGGTTTGCACCGCTGTCGCCAGGGTGTCGGCGACCTCGGCTCGATCGTCGGGATGTTTGTGGGCCAAGAGCAATTCCGTGGTCGGGGTCACCTCACCCGGCGCGTAACCATGTAGGGCCGCGACCTCGTCCGACCAAGTCCAGCGTTGATCGGCGAACCAGAATTGGAAACTGCCCGTTCTCTTCGAGATCGGGACCGTCGGCGCCGGTCCCGATGGCGCGTTGTTCGTCACCGAATCGGTTTTCCCCGGTGCGGAATCGGTATGCGCCACAACCGGCACGGCAGCGCGTGAACCGTCTCACGAGCCACACTCGCGCGTCGATCACGCGCATTCGGCGTGACGCTCGTCGCGGAATCATCGTGCAGCCGTGCCGATTCGAATGCGCCTGCGCTCACCACGGCGCTCTTGGTGTCGCGGCGGGAGGGATCTGTTCGATCTGCCCCGGCGCAACAACGGTGTGAGGATCATCGCGACGGGGCGCCGTCAGCGGGAGCTTCAGCGCCGGTAACGCGGGTATCCGCCGCTCTGTGGTGGATTCTTTGCGACGGGCGGTCAGCACGCGCCTGCTGTTCTTCTTCATCCTCGGTGACATCCTGGGTGCGGGCGTCTACGTGCTGGTCGGGGCCATCGCACGGGAGTCCGGAGGTGCGATCTGGTTGCCGCTGCTGGTGGCGCTCGGTCTCGCCTGCCTCACCGCCGGTTCGTACGCCGAGTTGGCGACCAAGTATCCGAAGGCGGGCGGCTCGGCCCATTACGCGGGCCGTGCGCTCGGGCCTGCGGCCGGGTCGCTCGTCGGGTTCTGCATGCTCGCGGCGGGCGTCGTGTCGGTGGCGGCGCTGAGCAGGGCGTTCGCCGCGGATTATTTGCGCGCCTTGGTGAGTCTGCCCACCGCGCTCGTCGTGGTGGTGTTCCTCACCGGGTTGGCACTGCTCAACGTCTCCGGGATCAAACAGTCGCTGGGCGCCAACGTCGCCGCCACGTTGGTCGAACTCGGCGGGCTCGTGCTGGTCATCGGGCTCGGCGCGTGGGTGATGGTTCGGGGGGACGCCGATCCGGGCCGGCTCACCGAGGTGGGGACAGCGGAGCAGGGGGTTGTCGGCGCGACTCTCGCGGGTGCCGTCCTGGCCTTCTACTCGTTCGTCGGGTTCGAGACCTCGGTGAATCTGGCGGAGGAAGTCGCCGACCCGCGCAGGTCCTATCCACGCGCGCTCTTCGGCGCGTTGCTCACCGCCGGTGGCGTGTACTTGCTGATCGGGGTGGTGGCCGGTGCCGCGGTGCCCACCGACCGGCTGGCGAACTCGAGCGGTCCGCTGCTCGAGGTGGTGCGCCTGGCCGGAGGCGTACCGGACAAGGTGTTCGCGGTGGTCGCGTTGGTGGCCGTGGCGAACGGCGCCCTGCTGACCGGCATAATGTCCTCGCGATTGGCCTATGGCATGGCTCGCGAGGGCCTGCTTCCGCGGGCGCTGGGCCGGATCCTGCCGGGCCGCCGGACGCCGTGGGTGGCGATCGGCGTCACGGCGGCGGTATCGTTGCTGCTCGCGCTGACCGGGGAGGTGGCCTCGCTCGCGGAGACGCTGGTGTTGTTGCTGCTCGTCGTTTTCGCGGCGGTCAATGTGTCCGTGCTGATCCTGCGGCGCGAGGGCGACGAAGCGGAGCACTTCCGGGTGCCCGTCGTCGTGCCTTGCCTCGGGCTGGCCTCCTGTCTGTTCCTGTTCACCCGGATCGACGGTGAGGTGTGGTTACGGGGTGGCCTCCTGATCGGTATCGGCGTGCTGTTCGCGGCCGTGAACGCGATTCGGGCCCGCCGCTCCGAACCGAACGGTCGTGAGGCCTTCCCGGCCCGGCGCGGGGCATGATGATTCGCGGCGACATGACCATGTCCTTGCACGCACCATGAGCCCGGTGGTACACAAAATCTGTGAGTACCTAGGTAGATTTTCTTACGATCACAATCGGTGGCCAGGCGTCGGGCCTGGACGCCATCGCCACGGCGCCATGGGCGCCGATCGCAGTACGGAGATCGGATCGGCAATCCCCACCCGCACCCATCCCGGAGGTTCCCACGCATGACCTATCCAGCGCACGGCGGCTCCTTGCTCGGCAGCAGAGTCCACGGATACACCCCACGTCGGGACAACCCGTTCCCGGCGGCGCATCGCGTCCTCGCCGTACCGGACCGTCCCAGCGAATGGCAGCCGGGAATGCTCTGGTGGGATGCGAGCACAGTGCGGGTGACCTACCCGCGGCCGGAGGCATCCGGACACTGGAATACCGTGCCGCACCTGGTGTTACCGGTCGAAAACGGACGCCTGGCCTTCCGGATCTCCTCGCATTCGATTGAGGCCGGGCACCTGGCACGCGACCGCCGGGTCATCGTGCAGGCGGGTGACTGGCACGGCGAGCCGGCTCTCGGGTCGCGCCAGCACCAAGGTATGGCCGAAATGCTGCGGACCGGACCGCTGGTGGACCAGGTGCGGACCGGCATGGACACCAAATACGGAAGACGGGTCGGCTTGGCGCGCCTCGCGCACAGACTGGCCATGGGCGCGGCTCCCTATGGAGACATCGTGGTCGTGGTCACGCTGCGCGAGAACCGGCTCCCCGGTCTGTGACAGCGCTCGAACCCGCCGTGGCATCGCGGGATATCGGGCTCGCGAGGACTCCGCGGCCCGGGAATCCCGGGAGACCGGCGCCGGTCGGTCCATAGCCCGGTCCGCGGCGCGCGGCGGCGGATTCCCGTCGGACTGGACACGTGCACGGAGTCCTGTCCATACGATGGGGTCGTCGTGCCGCGGAAGGCGTGGCGCGCCGATGACCGACGGAGGTCGAAGTGAAGGTCCATCTACAGGTCACCGGAGCGCCACGGCAGGTCGCGACCGACGCGCGGGAGCTGGCCGAGACCGGGGCCGACGGCCTGTTCACCTTCGAGGGCCCACACGACGTGTTCTTCCCCCTCGTCGTCGCGGCCGGCGCGACGTCGCTGGAATTGATGACGAACGTGGCGATCGCCGGGCCGCGCAGCCCGATGCACCTGGCGCACGCGGCCTACGACCTGCAGGTCTACAGTGAGGGGCGGTTCCGGCTGGGGTTGGGCTCACAGATCCGCGCCCACATCGAAAAGCGCTACGGCAGCACGTGGGGCGCGCCCGCGGAACGTACCGCGGAGAGCGTGGCGGCGGTGCGGGCCATCTTCGCCGCGTGGGAAGGCCGGGCGCCGTTGAACTTCCGCGGCAAGTACTACACGCACACTTTGCTGCCGCCCACGTTCGATCCCGGACCGAACCCCTTCGGTCCTCCGCCGGTGCTGATGGGCGCGCTCGGACCGGTGATGACCCGCAAGGCCGCCGAGGTCGCCGACGGACTGCTGGTGATGCCGTTCAACAGCGAACGTCACTTCACCGAGCGCACCCTGCCCGCCGTCGCCGATGGCCTGCGCCGGTCCGGCCGGACCTCGGACGGGTTCCCGGTGATCGCGCAGGTGATGGTCGCACTCGGACGCACGGAGGAAGCGCTGACCGCCGCGATGGGCGGGGTGGGCTCCCTGATCGCGTTCTACGGGTCCACCCCCGCCTATCGTCCCGTGCTCGAGGTCGAGGGCTGGGAACAATTGCACTCCACGCTCAACGCACTGTCCAAGACAGGCGGTTTCGCCGAGATGCGGGCGCTGGTGACCGACGAGATGGTGCGCACGATCGGGGTGGCGGGCACACCGGAAGAGTGCGCCGCGCAGATCCGCACCCGCTTCGGCGCCGAAATCGAGGAGGTGTGCTGCTATTTCCCGGGATACGCGCCGAACGCGGCGGATGTGGCCGATCTGGTCGAAGCCTTGCACGACCGGAAGGACTGACGCGCGCCGTTAGGGTCGAGGAGCGAAGTTAGCAACACCGGACCATCGCGGTCACCCGTTCGGCGCACGGTGCGCGAAAGCGTGGTGAGCCGGGCGCCGGGTCGCTTTGACTGCACAGATGCCTGTTCCACCCCATGCTCGCGGCTACGAAGACTTCGGCGGCTCGGTCGGTCGCACCGCTACCGATTCGACGCCGGATTGGCGCTATCCGCCCACCGCCCCCGAGGGCGCTCCGAACATCGTCGTGGTGCTGATCGATGACATGGGATACAGCGATATCGGCCCGTTCGGCTCCGAGATCGAGACGCCGACGCTGGACCGGTTGGCGGCGAACGGTCTTCGGTTGACCAACTACCACACCACCCCGCTGTGCTCGCCGTCGCGCGCGTCGCTGCTCACCGGCATCAACGCCCACCGCGCCGGGTTCGGCTTCGTCGCCAACGCCGACCCCGGCTACCCGGGTCTTCGCCTGGAGCTGGCGGACGATGTACTGACGCTGCCGGAGATCCTGCGCAGCAACGGCTACGCCACCTACGCGGTCGGCAAATGGCACCTGGTGCGCGACGCCACGATGAATCCCGCCGCCCACCGGGATTCCTGGCCGACGCAGCGCGGCTTCGACCGGTACTACGGCTCGCTCGAGGGACTCAACTCCTTCTACTACCCGAATCAGTTGGTCTCGGACTCCTCGGTCGTCGATATCGAGGAGTACCCGAAGGGGTATTACCTCACCGACGATCTGACCGACAAGGCCATCGCCTACATCAAGGACCTGCGCGCGCACGACGCCGCCAAACCGTTCTTCCTGTACTTCGCCCACGTCGCCATGCATGGTCCGCTGCAGGCCAAGCCCGCGGATCTGGCCAAATATCGCGGCCGCTACGCGAAGGGATGGGACGAACTACGCCGGAGCCGGTTCGCCGCGCAACTCGCCCAGGGCCTCTTCCCCGCCGGGACGCAGCAGAAACCGCGCAATACCGAACCGGGATACGAGGCGGCGGAGTGGGATTCGCTGACTCCCGCGCAGCAGCGGCGATTCGCCCGGTACATGGAGGTGTACGCGGGCATGGTCGACAGCATCGATCAGAGCCTCGGGCGCATCGTCGGCACGCTCGAGGAACTCGGCGAACTCGACAACACCATCGTGGTCTTCACCTCGGACAACGGCGGCACCGCCGAGGGCGGGCCGGAGGGCACCCGCACCTACTTCGCGGAGTTCGCCCACATCACCGATCCGGACTGGGTCGGCGACGTGCCGCACGATGAGGAACTGATCGGCACCGCGAAGCTGGGCGTCCACTACCCGCGCGGATGGGGGCAGGCGTCCAATACGCCGTTCCGCTTCTACAAGGGCCAGACCTTCGCGGGCGGCGTGCGCGTGCCATTCCTGATCTCCTGGCCGAAAGGACTGCCGCGCGACGACGACGACAACGGTATCCGGCACGAGTACACCTACGTCACCGACCTCGCGCCGACATTGCTGGAGCTGGCCGGGTTGCGGCGGCCCAGCGTGCGCAACGGTCTGCCCGCGAAACAGTTCGACGGCGTATCGGCCGTGGCGACGCTGCGTGACCCACGGGCGGTGTCCGGACACACCGAGCAGTACTCGGAGATGGTCGGGAACCGCGGGTTCTACCGGGACGGGTGGAAACTGCTGTCGCTGTACGAGCCGGGAACCGATATCGACGAGCCGGAGTGGCAGCTGTTCGACGTCCGCACCGATCCGACGGAACTGCACGATCTGTCCGGGCGATTCCCGGAGAAGGTCGCGGAGCTGGCCGCCGCATGGGACGAATCCGCCTGGGCGAACACGGTGTTCCCGCTGGTCACGCGCCAGGATCTGGCCCGGCGGCGGCCGGAGGAGGAGAGCTTCTCGGCCCCCGTCCGGCTGCTGCCGGGCACGCCGACCCTGGAACGGTATCGCGCACAGCGACTGATCGCCTATCGAGACTTCGTCATCGACGCGGAACTCGCCGGCTACGCGTCCGGTGACGAAGGCGTTCTCGTCGCGCACGGTGATCCGCTGGGCGGTTATGTGCTCTACCTCGAGGACGGCCGGGTGACGTTCGGGCTCAACAGCTACGGCCGCTACGACAGCGTCACCACGCGACCACTTGCCGCCGGGGCGCGGCACATCACCGTGCGCGCCACGGTGCGACCACGGCTGCGGTGGGATTTCACCGTCGAGATCGACGGCGTCCAGGTCGCACGGCTGCTCGATCAGGTCCAGTTGGTCGGCATGTCGCCGTGGACCGGAATCTCCGTCGGCGTCGACGCGCGTGGCCCGGTGGCATGGGATCTGCGCGAACGCCGCGGTACCTTCCGCTACACCGGCGCATTGCGCGCGATCACGTACACCCCGGGGCCGATCCAGGTGCCGCGCCGGACCATCGAAGCGGTCGAGCGGGAGGCGGAGTTCGTCGCCGAGTGAATGCCGGACCGTGCATCCCGGTGCCGGTCGGCGGTCCGCTCGGTCGGCCTTGCCGAACAGGCCCGTTGCACGGGCCAGCCCTCCCGGCCCGGCATCTCGGGCTCGACGCCACCTGAACCCCGGGCTGTCACGACGCGGCACCCGATGCCGCGGCCGCCCGGTACCTCGCGCGAAGGCGATTCGGGAAGGTGGGTGCAGTCGGAGGGGATCGAGCGCACCCACCCTCGCGCCTCGGCGTCGGCTGAGCAGCGGGCACGGCCGACGCGGGCTGCGCCGGGACTGACCGACGGAGACGAATGCGAAAACCCCCGGAAACCCCGACCCGAGACCGACCTTAACGCCGCCGGTCCGGCAATGGTGTGAAAACCGCAATTCGCCGTTCCTGAAACGGATTTCAGGTGACTTCAGGCTGCCTTAAGCCGCTGCCTGCGAAGGTGATCCGCATCTTCGGATCACAACTCGCATAGGAGGTTTCAGGATGAAGGCCACTGTTCGCCGGGCACTGTCCGGTCGGCGCGGACTCCTCGCAGGCGCCGTTGTCGCCGCTGTCCTCGTCGGTGGGCCCGTGGCGCTGTACGCCGCCACCGATGATCAGGGGCCCGGCAGGCACCGCGTCGCCGCCTATCTGTCCGATCACGACTGGGAACTCACCGCGGCTCCCGCGATCGGCAGGCAGCAAGCCGTCGACAAGGCGCTCCAAGCCGTGCCCGGCGGCACCGTGGTCTCCGCCGAACTCGACGCCGAGGGGCCGACGACGGTGTGGGAGGTCGAACTCCGCACGCCCGACGGCATCGAGCACGAGGTGACGATCGACGCGACCAGCGGGGCCGTCCTCGGCACCGTGAAACAGGACTGACGGCAGCACAGCGAAGAACGAGGAGCCCCAGACATGGTTTTGCGCAAGATCGCCACGGCATCGACGCTCGCAGTCGCGATTGCCTGCGTCTCGGCCGGACATGCCGTCGCCGCGGCTCCGGACGCCGGTTCGGAAGTCGTCAACTACACCGCCACCACCTCCGCCGAGGGCGTGGTCGTCCAGATCGACTCGGGCTCCTTGCAGGCCGAGAACGGGGTCTTCGCGATCGAGGCGACCGACGGCACACTACTGGCGGGCACGCCCCTGGAGTTCCGTGTCGACGATTTCGTCTTCCCGATCGCGGCCGACATCAGCGGCCGGACCGCAACGCTCACACCACTGTTCGACCTCGAGCACGCGAAATACCGGCCCGTCGCCCTTCCATTCGAGGACTCGGCACACTGGAGGACGCCGTACGAGCGCGAAGTCGCGGCCTTCACCCGGCTGAAGGACACCATCGCGACGGGTGCCGCGATCGGCACCGTCGTCGGCGGCCTGGGCGGCGGCCTCGTCGGATGTGTGCTCGGTGGCATCGCGGGCGCCACGGTCGCGGCCGCGACGATCGTGGGTATGTTCGGTCCGTTCATTCCGGCCGCCGCCGTCGGCTGCCTCGGCGGCATCCTGGCAGTCGGCGCCCTCGGCACGCTCGCCGGACAACTGTTCATCACCGCGCCCGTCGCCGTCGCCGCCCTCGTCCAGTACTTCACCACGGTCAACCAGCCCTTCGTCCCCCCGGCCAAGTAGGTCTCCGGCTGTACGCACCCTCGAATATCGTGCCGCGCCAGGTCGAACTGCCGGGACCTGGCGCCTCGGGCTGTTTCGCCGCTCGGAGACCGGGCAGCTATGAGATATGAGCACACAACCCGCTGCACCCGGCCCCGAGCACCACGGTGACTGAATGCGATTGCGCCGTAGCCGACCGTATGACGGCGGAGTCGAACGTGTCCGGCGCGGACGCGGGTTCGGCTACCGCACCGCGCAAGGTGAACCCGTCGACGACGCGACACTGGAGCGCATTCGCGGGCTGGTGATCCCGCCGGCCTGGCGGAAGGTGTGGATCTGCCCGCACGAGAACGGGCACATCCAGGCCGTCGGTGTCGATGCGGCGGGCCGGCGCCAGTACCTCTACCACGAGCAGTGGCGCAAAGAGCGCGACGAGGAGAAGTTCGACCGGGTCTTGGCGCTGGCCGGGCGGTTGCCGGAGATCCGCGCACAGGTGGGGGAGGATCTCGCGCTGCGTGGCACGGTCCGGCGGCGGGTCGAGGCGGTGGCCATCGATCTGGTGGATCGCGGAGTGTTCCGGGTCGGGGGCGAGGAGTACGCCGAAGAGAACGGCACCCGGGGTGTCGCGACGCTACTGCGTGAACAGGTCCGGGTATCCGGAGAGCGGATGCTTTTCGATTACGTCGCCAAGGGTGGAATCCGGCGACGAGTGAGTGTCCGGGATCCGTCGCTCGCCAAAGCCGTTCGGTCCCTCCTGCGCAGCGGGTCGGACTCCGACCGGCTGTTGGTGTACCGGGAGGGCGGCCGATACGGCGAATTGCGCGCCGACGACATCAACGCGCGTTTCCGGGAACTCGCCGCGTGCGATTGCAGCGTCAAAGACCTGCGCACCTGGCAGGCCACCGTGCTGGCCGCGGCCGCGTTCGGTTCGATCGACCCCCCGGAGGGCGGCCGGGCGCGCAAACGCGCGGTACGGGAGGTCATGGACGAGGTGGCCGCCGCGCTCGGTAACACGCCCGCGGTGGCCCAGGCGTCCTATGTCGATCCACGGGTCGTGACTGCCTTCGAGAACGGCACGACAGTCGCCGCGGCACTGCGGCGCGCCAACCGCGCCGATTCCGCCGATGCGCAGCGGGCGATCATCGACAGCGCCGTCATTCGCATGCTCCGTCGGATGCGGTGAGACCCCGCGCCCGATCAGCGCTCGTCGAGCGAGGGCAGCACGGTCTCGCGCATGATCAGCAACACGGCCGCGGCGACGGGAATCGCCGGCAGGGCGCCGATGATGCCCAGGAGCGCGCCCCCGAGCAGCACCGCCACCACGGTGACGAGCGTGGGCACGTGCGCCGCGCGGCCGATGATGCGCGGCATCAGAACGTAGTCCTCGACTAGGCAACGCGATGAAGAACACCACGGTCGCCACCACGACCGGCAGGGACACGGTCGCCACGACGAGCGCGACGATCACACCGCCGGGCGCCCACACGTCCCGCGAATCCGTTACCGGCGAACACCGTGCATCTTCGATCCGGCGATCGGCAATGGATCTCTCCCACCCGAGGCATCAGGCGCGATGCGGTGGCGAACTGCCGAAACACAAGCTGCGCAGTCGGTTTCCCCATTTCCTTTCGGCCTCAACCGGCCGAAGCAGCAACATCGTAGCCATCGGCGGCCGATACTGAGGGGGTAGCCCGTCCACACCTCGTGGTGATTCCTACGAGCCGATCTGGTAAGCGACGCTCCGAGAATCGACAGGATCCGGCGATGCCCAAGATCAAGAATTTGAATCCGCTCCCGATGGCAGATATCGGCGGCTCGGATCTCTTCATCCCCTTCCGTATGCCGAGTGGCGAAATCGGATACGTCCTCGGCGACAGCTTCTCCGGCACCGAACCGAGAGTCGGAGGCCCGAATTGGCGTTCGCCGATGCTGTTGCGCAGCGATACGCACGATATGTCCTGGCCGATCGAATTCCGGTCGGCGGCGCGGGACGCCCGGCAACTCTGGGATTACGTGCACGACAATCCGCAATACTCCACGATCCTGCCCTGCGACGCGATAACGATCGGCGGCCGAATCTATCTGTGGGTGATGGTCACCCAGGGATTGGCGAACGAGCGATGGTGCGAGATCCGTTATTCCGACGACAACGCGGAGAGCTGGACCGATACCGGGGTCCGGTGGTCGGCCAGCGCCTACGGCGGCAAACGCACCATGATCTCCTGGGAACGCGGCGGCGACGGCTACGTCTACATCATCTCCACCGGTGGGCTCGCGCGGAACAAGAACATGCTGTTGTGGCGAGTTCGCGAAACCCATGCCACGCTGGTCGACCCGGCGGCCTGGCAGGGCTGGGGCTGGAACGGGCAGGACTGGGGCTGGGGCCGGGATCCGGGCGCCGACCCGCGCTTCGGGATCCTGGCCGACGGCACGAAGCTCGGCGAGATCGGATTACGGCGCATCCAGGGGAATTGGGTGATGTCCGGGTTCGACGCCGGAGCCTACGGCGCGTTCGTCAAGGTCGCCGCGAGGATCACCGACAACTGGCGCACCGCCTTGACCTATCGTCCGGTCAAAGGGTCCTTCTGGGCGCCGGGCGGCCCGGATATCGTGCCACGTCTGTACGGATGCTATGTCCATCCGGACAGCAGATTCGACGGCGCGTTCGGGATGATCGTGAGCGAATGGGCGGAATCCGGTATCCCGTACCGGGGCATGCAATTCCGGATATACGGAGTGCGGCCCGCAGTTCCCATCCAATTTGCGGCGCGCACCGTCAGCCGGGAACTCGGCGGTTCGTCCCGCGCAGCGGATTGGCCACCGGGAACGTGATCGCGGGCAGCGTCACCGACATCCGCACGGTCGTGCCCGATTCCGAATGGTCGATATCGAGTTCCTCGGTGAGCGCGCGCATCATATCGATGCCGCGGCCACGATAGCCGGGATCGGATGCCCGCGGCTTCCAACTGCCGGTGTCGGCGACCACGATGACGACGGTGTCGATGTCGCAGGTGGCCGACATCCGCACCCGACCGGCGTCGTTGTTGTTGCGATAGGCGTGCTCGATGCTGTTGCTGCACGCCTCGTTCGCCGCGGCGACCAGGTCGGCGGCCAGGTCGTGCGGCACTGCCGCGGCGGCCAGCCACCCCTTCAGTGTGCGCCGCAGCACAGCGAGTTCGTCCGCGCGCGCGGGTACGTCCAGCCGCAGCGGCGCGGGCGGCTGGCGGTAGACCACCATGGCGACGTCGTCGTCGTAGCCCGCGGCGGGCCGCAGGCGAGAGAGCACGGCGTCGGCCACCTCACGGGGTAGGCGTCCCGAGGTGTCGGCGAGCACCGCGGCGATCTTGGCGAATCCCTCGTCGATGTCCACGCCGCGCTGTTCGACCAAGCCATCGGTGAACAACACCAAGGTGGAACCGGGCGTCAGCGCCGTGGTGGCCTCCGGCCTGCGCGGCGTATCGAACGTCGCCAGCGGCACCGCGCGCCCGCCTTCCAGCATCCGGCCGGTCTTGCCCACGTCGGCGAGGATCGGTGGCATGTGACCGGCGTTGCTGTAGCGGACCAGTCCGCGCACCGGGTCAAGCACGGCGGCGCACACCGTGGTGCACATGGCGCCGGGGATGCGCGCGGCGACGGTGTCGAGTTCCGCGAGCAACTGCGCCGGTCCCGCGCCGCGCAGCAGCAGCGCACGGGCAGCGGTCCGCAATTGGCCCATCACGACCGCGGCCGACAGGCCACGCCCGACGCAGTCGCCGACCACCACGCCGATGGTGCCGTCGCGCAGCGGCACCACGTCGTACCAGTCGCCGCCGATCTCCAGCGGCGGCAGAGCGGGCTCGTAGTGCACCGAGAACCGCGGCGGCAGATCGATCGGGCCGAGCATGGCGCGCTGCAGGGTCAGCGAGGTTGCGCGGGCCTGGTCGAAGTTGCGCGCCCGCTGGACAGCGAGACTGAGATGGCCGATCAACAGGGAGAACAGCGTCCAGTCCGCGGCGCTGATCGCCCGGGGCGCGGCGAAGCGCAACCACATCGCCGCGTCGCCGGTCTCGCCCAGCGGCGCGACGATGCCCTCGGAACTCGGCGCCCCTTCCGGAATGGCCAGCAGGCTGCGCGGCGGCCTGCGCCTGGCCCGATCCAGCAGTGCGCGCGACCGGTCGTCGAGGGAGGCGGCGCCGTCGTGCGACGCGCCGTCGGCGCCCACCCCGGAGACGTACACCTCCGGTACGGCGTTGCGGCTCGGCCACACGGCCACCACGGCGGTCTCCGCGCCCACCGTCCGGCGCACCTCGTCGAGCCCCACGGCGAGCACCTCGACCACACTGGTGGCCGCGCCGACGGCGGTGGCGAGCCGGGATGCGGCTTGGTCGCGCGCCTGCGCGTCGTGTTCGGCTGTGATGTCGCGCAACGTGCCGACGAAGATCCGCTCGTGGTCCTCCGGCTTGATCAGCGCGCTGGTGCTCACCGCGAGCCACACATTCCGGCCGTCGCGGTGGCGGATCGGGATGACGAAGCGCTGCGCCTCGGTACCGAGGTCGGGGTAGCGCGGACCCTCCGGGCTCGACCACGGATGCGGCAGCGCGTAGGGGAGGCCCGCGGCGCCGTAGCCGGTCAAGGCGCCGAAAGCGGTGTTGACCTCGATGATCGTGCCCTGCGCGTCGGCGACGAAGAAGCCGTCCTGTAGCGATTCCACCAAGGCGGTACGGAACGCGTCGCGTCCGGCGAGATCATCGGCGCGGGAACGCTGCTGCTCGTAGCGGCGGGTGCCGTCGAGGTAGCCGCGGGTGGCGATGTCCAGCGGAACGAGGGTCTGCAAGAGGAATTCCAGCGCGGTCTCCGGCAGGCGGGCCCCGGATTCGCCCCCCTCGGCGGAACTGTCCTTCTGCCGCTGTTGCTCCACGTCCTGGACCACCCGGAAGTGGTTCTCGGTGAGATCGAGCAGGCTGATGCCTTCGACCAGGGCGCGCCTGCCCAGTTCGTACCCCTCGGCGAGGCCGGCTTGGGTTTGCGAATCCATGTGCCGCCGTAGCGCGTCGGCGTAGGCGTCCAGAAAGTCGGCCAGCAGGGCGCTCATCTGGCCGCCCCTGCCGCACCGCGGTGCCGCGCCGCGAGCACCAGCGCGTCGTCGGTGTCTTTGGCGTGCCGGGCGAGCATGTCGGCGGTGATGTCGGCGGTGGACTTGGAAAGGTCGATGTCGGCGGCTTCGGTGACGATGCCGTCGGTGGACATCAGCAGCAGGTCACCGGGGCGGACCGCGACGGTCTGCGGTTGGAGGGTCGCCGGAAGGCGATAGCCGACGATGCCCGCGGTCAGCAGGACGGTCGCGTGCACCCGCAGGCCCGCCGGACCCGCGGTCAGCACCTGGGATTCGACATTGCCGACGCCGAGCCAGCGCACCCTGTCACCCTCGTCGAACAGGGCCAGCGAGATCGCCGCCCCCCGAGTGTCGGCCATCGCTCGGTGGCACAGCACCATCAGCACGTCCAACGGTTCGGCGCGGTTCTCCGACAGCACTCGGGTGGCGCGATCGGCCGCGTCCGCCGCGGCGGCGCCGTGCCCGAGTCCGTCGAGGACCGCGAACAGGACGGTACCGCCGCCGGTGTCGAGGACGACGCCGCGGTCACCGGAGACCTGTTGACCGGGCAGTGCGCGACCGGCCACCGCCCACTCGATCCGGCCGATGAACCCGTCGTCATGCACCGTTCGGTACCCACTTCCACATTTCCACCAGCGTGCCGCGACCCGGCGCCGAATCCACGGTCAGCCGGTCCATCAACCGCCGGGCGCCGGGAAGGCCGAGCCCGAGCCCGCGTCCGGTGGAGTAGCCGTCCTCCAGAGCCCGGGCGATGTCGATGATTCCGGGACCCTGATCCTCGGCCTGCACCACCAGGGCTTGACGTCCCTCCCGGTCGTCGACGAGCAAGCGGATCTCCCCGCTGCCCGCGTAACTGGTGATGTTGCGGGCGATCTCGGAGATCGCCGTGGAGATCATCGTGCGGTCGGTCAGGGTGAATCCGAGCTTTGCTGCCAGTTCGCGTCCGGCTTGACGTGCGGTCACGATGTCCCCGGACACCCTGACCGCGATCACCACGTTCTCAGCGGCCACTGTCACGACCGTCTCGCTGGCGACGGGCTGGGATCTTTCGGTCCAACCAGGCGAGTCCCTCTTCCAGATCGAGGGCGGTGTGCATGTCCTCGAAGGTGAGGCCGAGTTGCACCATGGCGAACGCGACTTCGGGTTGCAGACCGACGATCACCGTTTCGGCGCCGCGCAGCTGCGTCATGTGCGCGATGGTACGCAACGATCTCGCGGCGAACGAATCCATGACGTCGATGGCGGTGACGTCGACGATGATGCCGTGTGCCCGATATTTGCTGACCTGTTTCATCAGGTCGTCCTGCAGGCGCTCGGTATCGGCATCGGTCAGTGCGGACTGAACCGACGCGATGAGGTACGTACCCTGTTTGAGAATCGGAACCGGCATGGGGGCGCCTGATCAGCGGCCGTCGCGTTCGGTAACCCGTTCGGTGACGCGGGAAACCTCGTAGCCCAGCAGCCGTTCCGCTTCTTCGATGCCTCCCTGCAGGTCGCCGACCGCGTTCATCTTCGACAGGTCCAGACCGATGGTGACCAGGGTGAGCGCGATCTCCGAGGACAAACCGGTGATGATCACGTTCGCGCCCATCAGGCCGGACGCGTCGACGGTCTGCACCAAGTGGTTGGCCACGGTGGAGTCGATCTGGGGCACACCGGTGATATCGATGACGACCACTTTCGCCCGGTTGGCGCGAATGGCGCGCAGCAGCTGCTCGGTGAGCTGGCGGGCCCGCTGGCTGTCCAGCACGCCGATGATGGGAAGGATCAGCAGCTGCTCACGCACCTGCAGCACCGGCGTGGACAGCTCGCGGATGGCTTCCTGCTGCTGACGGATGACGCGCTCGCGCTCCTGCACGAAGGACACGGTCACGGTGTTGGCGATGCGGTTGGCGGCCGGTTCGTAAGCGTCGAGCACCTTGTTCAGCAGTTCGAAGTCCGACTGGTACTTCTCGAACAGGCTGCGTGCGAGCACGTCGCGCAGCAGCAGCACGATGCCGATGACCTCGTCGGTCTCGACGCCTCTCGGGATGATGCGTTCGGACAGGTCACGCGCGTAGGCCTGCAGCGCTTCCACGCTACCGGTCTCGAGCACGTCGACGTAGCCGTCGTAGATCGATGTCGCCTCGGAGAAGATCTCCTCCGGGGTCATGGCGGTGAGCAGCTGGGCGTCGGCGATGCGGCGGGCCCACTCTTCACGCAGCGCGGTGCGGTTCTGTCGCAGGTGCTCGACGAGCTGCGGCAGCAATTGATCGATCGGTCCCGCGGTCAGGGAATCCGCCGAAAGGCTCATGGACACCTCGGACATGGAAACTCCTGCCCCTTTCGACGGTTGAGTCGGGAAGTTCGTGCGTTCGGCGCTAGCCGATTCCGAGCCTAGTCATACCCCACCCGAGTCACCCGCGAAACCTGCCGGTTGTTCGCCTGATGTTCGAGCACGGCGGACCTCACGGCACCGTAGCGAACCCGCGTTCCAGCGCTGCGAGCGCCTCGTCCAAATACACCGTGAGGTCGGCGTCCGCGCGGGCGAGCCACGCGTCGAAGGCGGCGCGCGCCGCCGCGAGTGTGGTGCGTCCGACGGCGAGCGGGATGAGCCCGTCCTCCGGTTCGCCCAGTCGCCGAGCGGCGAAGGCGCTGACGGTGCGCTCCCAGGTGTCGTAGTGCGCTCCGGCGGTGGCCGACAGAGCGGGGACGGTGGCCGCCAGATGCATGCGGGTGCGCAGTTCGGGGACGTCCTCGGCGCGGTATTGGTTGGCGCTCACCACGACTCGGCGCACGGCGGTCATCATCGGAACGTCGTCCGGCACCGTCGCGAAGGCGGCGCGCAGCGCCGCGACCTCGTCGTCGAACTGCCACCAGAGCACCTCCGCCTTGGTGGGGAAGTAGCGGAAGAAGGTGCGTCCGCTGATGCCCGCCGCGGCGGCGATCTGTTCGACGGTGGTCTCGTCGAAGCCCTGTTCGGTGAACAGCCGCATGGCGATCACTTCGAGTTCGCGTTTGGTGGTGCCCCGTGGGCGGCCGCGCGCGGCCCGGTTCTCCAGCATCGTCTGATTGTGCTCGGCCGCCTCGACCCCTTGATTATGTCAGTGACTGACGATAATCTCGCGGCATGTTGGCGGATCTCACTTGGCCCGAGGCGGGCGCGCGCGCCTCGGCGGGTGCGATCCTGGCCGTCGCGGTCGGCGCGACCGAGCAGCACGGCCCGCATCTGCCGCTGTCCACCGACACCGACGTCGCCGCCGCGTTGTGCGCGCGGCTGGCCGCGGCGCGGACCGACGTGCTCGTCGGACCGGCGATCCCGTACGGCGCCAGCGGCGAGCACGCGGGTTTTCCCGGCACGCTGTCGATCGGGCAGGCGGCGCTGGAACTGCTGATCGTCGAGCTGTGCCGCTCGGCGACCGACACCTTCGACCGGATCCTGCTGGTCAATTGGCACGGCGGCAACATCGAACCGCTGCGCCGGGCGAAGGATCTGCTGCGCACCGAGTCCCGCGACGTGCGCGTATACCTGCCGCGCTTCGACGGCGACCCGCACGCGGGCCGGTCGGAGACGGCGCTGCAACTGGCCCTGGCGCCCGAGCGCGTGCGCGGTGACCGCGCGGTGGCGGGGGACACCCGTCTGCTGAGCGAACTGCTGCCGCTGCTGCGCACCGGCGGAGTGCGCGCGGTGAGCGCCAACGGTGTGCTCGGTGACCCGGCGGGTGCGACCGCCGCCGAGGGCGCGGCCCTGCTCGAGCACCTGAGCACCGATCTGCTCGACCGAACCCGGCTCTGGTGGCCGGAGAACTCCCCGGAAAGGACCGGAACATGAACCCGTGGTTCGAGACCGTCGCCGAAGCGCAGCGGCGGGCGAAGAAGCGCCTGCCGAAGTCGGTGTACGGCGCGTTGATCGCAGGCTCCGAGCGCGGACAGACCATCGAGGACAATCAGCGGGCCTTCGCCGAACTGGGTTTCGCGCCGCACGTGGCCGGGCCGATCGGCGAGCGCGATCAGTCGACGACGGTGCTGGGGCAGCGGATTTCGATGCCGGTGCTGATCTCGCCGACGGGTGTGCAGGCGGTGCACCCCGACGGTGAGGTCGCCGTCGCCAGGGCGGCCGCGGCGCGGGGCATCGCGATGGGCTTGAGCTCGTTCGCCAGCAAGCCGATCGAAGAGGTGATCGCGGCCAATCCGGCCACGTTCTTCCAGTTGTACTGGTGCGGCGGCAAGGACGAGATCCTGCAGCGGATGGACCGGGCGAAGCGGGCCGGGGCGGTCGGGTTGATCCTGACGCTGGACTGGTCGTTCTCGCACGGGCGGGACTGGGGCAGCCCGGTCATCCCGGAGAAGCTGGATTTGCGCACGATGCTGAAGTTCGCGCCCCAGACCCTGGCGCGTCCCCGCTGGCTGGCGACCTATGCGCGGTCGGGCAGCATTCCGGACCTGACCGCGCCGAACATGGCCATCGGTGGCGCCGCGGCGCCGGGCTTCTTCGGCGCCTACGGTGAGTGGATGGGCACACCCGCGCCGGATTGGTCCGATGTGCGGTGGATCTGCGAGCAGTGGGAGGGTCCGGTGCTGCTCAAGGGCGTCATGCGGGTCGACGACGCGCTGCGCGCGGTCGACGCGGGTGTGGCGGCGATCTCGGTGTCCAACCACGGCGGCAACAATCTCGACGGCACCCCGGCCGCGATCCGCGCGCTGCCGGTGCTGGCGGACGCGGTGGGCTCGCAGGTCGAGGTGCTGCTCGACGGCGGCATCCGGCGGGGCAGCGACGTGGTGAAGGCCGTTGCGCTGGGTGCGCGGGCGGTGCTGATCGGGCGCGCCTACCTGTGGGGGCTGGCCGCCAACGGGCAGGCCGGTGTGGAGAACGTGCTGGACATCCTGCGCGGCGGCATCGATTCGGCGCTGCTGGGTCTGCGCAAGGCGCGCGTCACCGAACTGGATCGCTCGGACGTGGTGGTGCCCCCCGGTTTCGAGCGCGCGCTCGGGCTGCCCGAAACCACCGCCGCGGCAAGCGCTCCGGCCGATCACGCGGACACGGCGGGCACACCCGCCTGAGCGGTCAGCTCTCTGCCGCCGATCGGCGGTGATGCGCGAGCAAGGTGTCGTAGATATCGGCCAAGGCGGTCAGCTGCTGGCGGTCGAGGATGTCGATCATGTGCCTGCGCACGCTCTGTACGTGCGCGGGCGCCGCGCCGGTCAGCACTTCGGCGCCGCGCGGAGTGAGCTTGGCGGCGGTGCGGCGGGCGTCGTCGGGGATCGGCTCGCGCACGACCAGCTCCCGCTTCTCCATCCGGGTGATCTGGTGGGAGAGCCTGCTCTGTGACCATTCGAGTGCGGCCGCGAGGTCGGCGAAGGTGAGCCGATGGTCCGGCGACTCGGCCAGATAGGCCAGGACCGAGTACTCGACGTAGGTGAGGTCGGACTCCTTGGTGGAATCCCGCCCGACCGCCGCGGCGATGAGGTCGCGGGTGCGCACGAAACCCAGCCAGGCGCGCATCTCGACGTCATCGAGCCAATGGGGATCGGTCACGATAGCGCTCCAAACTCTGCTGTGTCCCGAGATCGTGGCGCGTCGCGACAGGCGGCGCGCGAACGGTCTGCGCGCGTCCGGACTCGGGCGCCCGGGCGCTTTCTCACCAGACGAGAGGTAGCATCACCGGGGTTGAACGTGCAACCTTTTCGGGCAACTGTCCGAGATAGGGTTGCCTAACCAGCAGTGGGGTGCGAGGTGGTGACTAGGCTCGCGGTGCTCGTGACCAGCCCGGCCGTTCATGGCATCCGGGCCCATGCAAAGGAGTGCGACTGGTGACCGCGCCGGACTTCCGTTATTCAGACCTGCTGCCCATCGGCGCGGACGACACCCCCTACCGGCTGCTCACCACCGAAGGCGTCAGCACGTTCGAGCACAACGGGCGCACCTTCCTGCAGGTGGAACCGGAGGCGCTGCGGCTGCTCACCGAGACCGCGATGCACGACATCAGTCACTTCCTGCGCCCGGCGCATCTGGGTCAGCTGCGCAAGATCATCGACGATCCCGAGTCGAGCGGCAACGACCGCTTCGTCGCGCTCGATCTGCTCAAGAACGTCAACATCTCCGCGGGCGGCATCCTGCCCATGTGCCAGGACACCGGCACCGCGATCGTGATGGGCAAGAAGTCCGAGGGCGTGCTGACCGGCGCCGACGACGCGGAATGGATCAGCCGGGGCGTGTTCGACGCCTACACCAAGCTGAACCTGCGTTACTCGCAGCTGGCGCCGATCACCATGTGGGACGAGAAGAACACCGGTTCCAACCTGCCCGCACAGGTCGAGCTGTACTCCACCGCAGGCGATCCGGCGAACCCCGCCTACAAGTTCCTGTTCATGGCCAAGGGCGGCGGGTCGGCGAACAAGTCGTTCCTGTACCAGGAGACCAAGGCCATCCTGAACCCCACGCGGATGCTGGAGTTCCTGGACGAGAAGATCCGCTCGCTGGGCACCGCGGCCTGCCCGCCGTACCACCTCGCGGTCGTGATCGGCGGCACCAGCGCCGAGTTCGCCTTGAAGACCGCGAAATACGCCTCCGCGCACTACCTGGACAGCCTGCCCACCGAGGGGTCGCTGTCCGCGCACGCCTTCCGCGATCTGGAACTGGAGGAGGAGGTCTTCAAGCTGACCCAGTCCTTCGGGATCGGCGCGCAGTTCGGCGGCAAGTACTTCTGCCACGACGTGCGCGTCGTTCGCCTGCCCCGGCACGGCGCCAGCTGCCCGGTCGCCATCGCGGTGTCCTGCTCGGCGGACCGGCAGGCGCTGGCCAAGATCACCGCCGATGGCGTGTTCCTGGAACAGCTCGAGCGCGAGCCCGCGCAGTACCTGCCCGAACAGACCGATGCCATCCTGGGCGGCGACGTGGTGCGCATCGACCTGAACCGGCCGATGGACGAGATCCGCGCCGAATTGTCCAAATACCCGGTCAAGACCAGGCTTTCGCTGAGTGGTCCGCTGGTCGTCGCCCGCGACATCGCGCATGCCAAGATCAAGGAGCGGCTCGACGCGGGCGAGCGGATGCCGGACTATCTGCGCGACATGGCCGTCTACTACGCGGGCCCGGCCAAGACGCCGGAGGGCTACGCGTCCGGTTCCTTCGGCCCGACCACCGCGGGCCGGATGGACTCCTACGTCGACCAGTTCCAGGCCGCGGGCGGCTCGTTCGTCATGCTGGCCAAGGGCAACCGGTCCGCGCAGGTCACCAAGGCGTGCAAGGAGCACGGCGGCTTCTACCTCGGTTCGATCGGCGGACCGGCCGCCCGGCTGGCACTGGACTGCATCAAGTCGGTCGAGGTGCTCGAGTACCCCGAACTGGGCATGGAAGCCGTCTGGAAGATCGAGGTCGAGGACTTCCCGGCGTTCATCGTCGTCGACGACAAGGGCAACGACTTCTTCGCCGAGACGCAGAAGCCGATCGCGCTGCGCGTGCGTACCCGCTCGAAAGAGCGCGTCTGAGGTCTCCCTCGACCCGCATGCGGCAGGACGCGGACACGCCGATGTCCTGCCGATCACCGGGTTCTCGGCATCGCCGCAGCGGGCACGCTTAGCGAAGTACACCGTTGATTCCGGCACCGATGCAGGTCGAGGAGAGCTATGAGCACGTCCAGACCAGTACCGACGGCGTTGTGTATCACCGAGTCGGCCGCCCTCCGGTTGGCCGATCGCGCTGCCCGAGAGGGAACCAGCTGTACCGCATTGCTCGACCGGCTGATCCGTGAGGGCGTCGACCAACTCGAACACCCCGGGATCGTCTTCCGCGGTCCGCTCGACGATCGCCGCGCCGCGCTCGCCGCGGGCCCGGAGATCTGGGAAGTCGTTGCGCGCCTGCGCGAATTGGGCGGCCCTGCGGAACGCCGGATCGCCGTGCTCAGCGCGAAGTCGAACCTGAACACGGGCAAGATCAGGCTCGCGCTCGCGTACGCGCGGGCGCACGACGGCGAGATCCTGGAACGGATCGCGCGCAACAGGCAAGCGGCGGAATCGATTCGCCGAGGACGCGCGCGGATGGGCGCGCCGCCGTGGCGTTCGAGCGCGCTGAACAGTCCGCCGTACGCGTAGTTCGGCCGGATTGTCCGAGGCACTCGGTCTCCACATAGCTGGGGATGGAATGTGAAATTCCCGACATCTGGATAACCCACCGATTCGCGGGCGGCTGACGACAGGAGTCGACAGCCGCCCGCACTTGTGTTTGCGACGCAGTGGAGTTCGCCGCGCGCGGGCTGTCGGCGACCGCGCGGAGTGCGTTGCCGTGTGGTCGAGTTCAACGCCGGGCGAGGCGCGACATACGGGCCGAAAGGGACACATCGCTTCGCGAAAGTTCTTTTCAACGGCCGGAACTCGACGACCCGCCCACCACGAGACGGCGCAAATCACTCGAAACTCCCACGGATCCCGGCATTTCGGGTGTGGTAGCTCTGCTGGAGCGGATGTGATCCACAGCACTGGAATAGATTGTGGACAGTGCGTCTTCCAAGCCGGGCGAAATGTTTGCTCACCGAGGGTAATTGGGCGCATAACGGACATATCAGATCACTATTATCCCAAGGTGTGGAGTTTTCTGTGGAATTCGCTGAGAGTTGTCCACACGGTGGCCGCGTCCTGTGGAGCGGACTCGCGGGGGAGTGCGGGCTCCTCGTGTCGGGCCGCGTACTCGCAGAAGTACGCTGACCGCCGCGAAGAGGCATCCTTGGCCACGGCGGGAAATGCCGCGGACCCACCCTCGAGCCGCGGCGCTCGATACGGTCCTCGCTCGTGCCGCACGAGGCCGTCCCTGTGATCGGGGCATATCCGGCATAGGTGACCGCAGGCGATAGCATCGGCGCATGGTGCTTGGGATCGCTGGTCGGAGTCGGATGCTGGTCGGTCTATCGGTGGCGCTACCCGCGCTGGTCGCGACCGGTGCGCAGGCGGGGCAGGCGCAGGCCGACGCCGCCGCGGTCATCGAGCAGCGGGGGTCGGTCGGGTCGGCGGCCGGGACCGACGGGCTCGATCCCCCGCTGGCGCTCGCGTACACCCTCGCCGAACGCGAGGCGCACGCGCAGGGTGTGCCCCTGTCCATCACGTCCGGATACCGGACGCCCGCCGAGCAGCAGGCGCTGTGGGAGGACGGTGTGGCGACCTACGGTCCGGACGCCGCGCGCCGGTGGGTGCTGCCGCCGGAGGAGTCCACCCACGTCTCCGGGCAAGCGATCGATGTCGGTCCGCAGCAGGGCGCGCGGTGGCTCGAGGTGAACGGCTACCGATGGGGGCTGTGCCGGACGTTCGAGAACGAGTATTGGCACTTCGAGTTGCAGACGGCGCCCGGCGCGCCGTGCCCGCCCATGCTGCCCGACGCCAGCGTGCGGTAACCGGCGAGGTTCACGTCGGCCACCGTGCCGGCCTGGGCTGCCCGCCGATGATGCGGGTCCGCGGGCGCGCCGATACCGCCCGGCCGGCCGAGCGTGCTAGACCATCGGCTCGGGCGCGGCGGTGATCAGGCCTCCATCGACGAGCAGGTCCTGCCCGTTGATATACGACGCCTCGCCGGACGCGAGGAAGGCGACGGCGTCGGCCACGTTCTCGGCGGTGCCGACGCGACCCGCCGCCACCGTGGCACTGATCGCGGCCTGCGCCTCGGCGGAGACGTTCGCGCGGAACGACGGCGTCGCGATGTAGCCGGGACTGACGGAATTCACCCGGATGCCTCGTGGCGCCAGTTCGGCGGCGAGGCTGCGCGCCAAATTGTGCACGGCCGCCTTGGTCGCCGAGTAGAGGGACGCGCCCGGTACCCCGCGATGCAGCGCCCAGGAGGCGTTGACGACGATCGCCCCGTGCTCCGCCATCAGGGGGAGGGTCTTCTGGATGGTGAAGAACACCCCTTTGAAGTTGGTGTCCACCACGCGGTCGAACTCGGCTTCGGTGATGGTCTCGGTCGGCTGGAACGCCGCGATGCCCGCGTTCGCGAAGACGACGTCCAGCCGTCCGTGCCGTTGCGCCACGGCCGAGACGAGCGTGTCGAGATCGCCGAGGTCGGCCGCGTCGCCGGCCACCGCGAGAACGCGGTCGGCGCCACCGAGCTCCGCGGCCGCCGCGTCGAGGCGGCCCTTGTCGCGGCCGGTGATGACCACGTGCGCGCCTTCGGCGAGCAGGCGTCGTGCGGTGGCCAGGCCCATGCCGCTCGATCCACCGGTGATCAAGGCGATCTTGCCGTCGAAGCGATCGATACCGGCGCCCATGAGAACCTCCCAGAGATAATCTAATTGTACGAATACTCACGTACAGTTCGACTGTATGTCAACTGTCGCGCTAACCTGGTTGGCGTGATCGCGGCACATCCCGAGCGAGCGCAGATCCAGCTGACGAATGTGCTCACCGCCCTGGGCAACCCGCTGCGGCTGCGGGTGGTGCGGATACTGGCCGACGGCGGCGAGCACACCTGCGGCTCGGTGCTGCCGGACGTCGCCAAGTCGAACCTGACCCACCACTGGCGAGTGCTGCGCGATGCCGGAGTGATCTGGCAGCGGCCCTCCGGCCGGGAACTGCTGCTGTCGCTGCGTCGGGATGACCTGGACGCCCGCTTTCCCGGCCTGCTGGACACCTTGCTCGACGCCGCCCGCCGCGAAACAACGGCCTGATCGCCGCCGCTCGGTGATCCCGGACGGCTAAGTCACCGGCGTGAGTTCCAGGCCGCCTTCGATCGTGGTGGGTACCCGGCGGCGATCGGGCGAGCCGAGCGCGGCGGTGAGGTCGGTTCCGTCGTTTTCGGCGAGCAGGTCGCCGCTGTCCCACACCAGCAAGGTCGCGCTGACGGTGTTCTCGGCCGCCGCGTGCGCCAAGTCGTAGTGCGCGCACGCCGGGACGTGCGGATAGGTGATCCACAGGTCGTAGCCGGTCATGAAGAGATCGAGGTCGAATTGCACGCTCAACCCCAGCAATTCACTGCGGCCGTTGTCGTCGACGCCCGCGAACGCCTCGTCCAGCGCCAGCAGGCGCGGGGCCTGCGGGTCGGCCGAATCGAGCATGACGTGCGCCGCGGCGAACAGCGGCAGGTGCAACGACACCGACTGCTCCCCGCCCGAGAGCGCGCTGTGCCTGGCCACGGTGAGTTTGTCCTCGCTGCCGTCGGCGGAGATCAACGTGAACGAGAACACCCGCCAGGTGCGGTAATCCAGCGTCGCGGCCAGGATCTCGGGGTAGGAGCGTTCCGGGTGTGCGGCCCGCGCGGCCCGGATCTCGGCGGCGAAGTGCGCCCGGATCGCCGCCAGGTCCTCCGCCGTCAGCGCCGAGGCATCCCGGTCCAGCAGCTTGCACATCGCCCGCGCCACGTCGGACAGGCTGTCGGCGAGCACCCAGTGCACGCCGATGGTGTTGCCCGAGGACATCCGCCGCTGCTTCATCTCCGCGCCCATTCTGGCGATGAGATCGCGTGCGTCGCTCGTGCGTTCGTGGATCTGCTGGGCCAGGCCGGTCAGCAGAGCATCCTCCAGGATGCGGCGCTCGGCGTCGGTCAGCAGAAGTTCCTGGTCACGGCGCGCGGCGTCGATGCGGG
Organism: Nocardia sp. NPDC041819; assembly: GCF_055590505.1. Taxonomy (NCBI): domain Bacteria; kingdom Bacillati; phylum Actinomycetota; class Actinomycetes; order Mycobacteriales; family Nocardiaceae; genus Nocardia; species Nocardia sp. NPDC041819. Next base: position 1,229,398 of record NZ_JBVJAP010000001.1, read on the forward strand.
TGGCGAAGTCGGCCAGCGCGGAGACCCCGTGCTCGTCGTGCACCTGGACGACGGTGAGGCCGTCGGCGGCGTCCCATTGCAGCCGGTAATCGCGGCCCGAACCGGCGAGCGCGGCGTCGAATTCCTGCAACGCCGCGGTCACCGCCGTGCGCGTGGACTTGCGCGTCGCCTCGCCCGCGCGCACCGAGGCCGTCGCCGCGGTGAGACTGTCGAACAGCGCGTGGACTTCGTCGGGCAGGACGCGCGGTGCCGCCTCCGGTCCCGCCGTCGAGATCCGGTACAGCAGTTGCTCGGGCGTCGACCACGCCGCGTCGCTGCTGGGCCAGCGGCCCTCGGGCGCCGCGCCGAGCAACCTCAGCAGGTCCGGCTGAGCGTAGGGCGCGAGAGCTCGAACCTCCGCCAGCACCTCGGTGAGCGCGGTGGCGAGAGACTCGTGCGCGGTCCGGTAGGCGGCCTCGGCGTCGCCGACCGCCTCGATGGCCTGGTTGGCGGCCTTGCGGGCGGCTTTCTGCTCGGACTTGGTCGCCTCGATCCGCTGCCGGGCCTGTTCCAGTTCGCGGTCGATATCGGCCGCGCCCGCGCCGAGGGCATCGCGCAGGGTCTCCAGCTTGCGCAGTTGTTCCTGGTAGCCGGTGCGCGCGGCCTCGGCCTCTTCCGTGAACGCCTCGGCCAGGTCGGCGGCCTCGGTCAAGCGGTCGGCGGCCTCGCGTTCGCGCTCCCGTTCCCGTTCGTGGTCGCCGCGCAGCCGCAGCAGTGCCGTGCCCGTGTTCTCGAAGTGCCGGATGGCGGCGGCGAGGGCGTCGATCTCCTGGGCCGTGCGCGGCGTGCGGTGGGTGGTGGCGGCGGCGCGCAGCTTCTTGTCCGCGGCGGACAATTCCGCGACCGCTCGATCGAGATCGCGCTCGGCGTGGGCGGCGGCCTCCGCCCGTGATCGCAGTACGCCTGCGGCCTCGGATACCGCGCGCAAGGCCGTGGTCACCGTGGTCGGGCGCGGAAGCGCCCTGGCGGCGGCGGAGATTCGCGCGATTTCGGCGGTGGCGGCGGCCTCCTGCTGTTCGGCGGCGCGCCGGTCCTCGTCCGCGGCGGCCACAGCCGCGGCCAACTCGGCCGAGCGGAGCTCGCGGCGCCTGGCCCGCGCGGTGGCGCCGATGAATTCGGCGTCGGTCTTGCGGTGCCTGCCGATCTGCACGCCTTGCCGGAACGCGCCGTCCGCTCCGATCGTCACCGGTCCGCTCGGCTCGCCCGCGCCCTCGTGCAGGCCGATGGAGGCGAGCACGTCGGCGACGACCTGCCGCGGCACCGTCATGGTGTCGGAATCGTCTTCTATGACCAGCACGTCGGCGAGTGTGCGACCGTTCGGGCGCTCCGGCGCGGGCAGCGGTACCAGGAACTGATCGGAGTCGTAGCCCGGCGGCAGCTCGGCCTCCGGGCAAACCCAGGCGTCCAGCAGATTCGCGGCGTGCAGTGCGGCCTCGATGCCCGCCGCGGACTCGGGCGTCACGCCGTCCGCGAAGCGCACCAGCCGCCACAGCGGGGCGCCGGGCCGGTCGCCGGTCCGGCCGCGGCGGCCCGCGAATGCCGGTGGCGCGTCGTCTCGCCGGGCCGTCACCCGCTCGTGTTCGGCGCTCAGCTCACCGCCGCGCGCCGCCGCAGCGGCCACGCGGGCGCGTGCGTCCTGGCGGCGGCCGCGAATCTCCTCCAGCAGCGGCTCGGTGCGCTCGGTCAGCACCTCGCCGATGGTCGGCGCATCCGAACCGGCCTCGGCCAGAGCCGAGTTCAGCGCCTCGAAAAGACCGGCGCGCACCGGGGTGTAGACCTCGTTGTGCTCGTCCCACCAGGCGCGCAACGCGGCCGCGGCCTCGGAGCGAGTCAACGCGACCTTCGCCTCGGCGTGCGCGACCTCCGCCGCGGCCGCGTCACGCAGCTCGTTCGCGCGCTCGGACAGCCGCTCGGCCCTGGTGCGTTCGGCGGCGGCGGTCTCCATCGCCCCCACCGCCTTGCGGACCGCGCGCACGTCGGCGTCGCGTTCCTCGGCGTGCCCGCGCACCGCCGCGGTGAGCTGCTCGGCCCGGATCGATTCCGGCAGCGGCGCCCACGCGATCCCCGCCTCCTGCGCGGCGGCGCGCAAGTCGTCCTCGCCGCGGGCGAGCGCGGCCGCGGCGGTGCGCACCGCGGTGCGCGCGCGCTCGGCCTCCACGGTCCGCTGGTCCAGGGTCTGGCGGGCCTTGAGCGCCTTGTCGGCGTGCACACCCGCCGAGGTCTCCAGGCGCCGCACCGCGTCGGCCAGGTCGTCGAGTTGCTGTTTGCCCTCGTAGGCGCTGGAGCGCTGAAGGTTCTCCCGATCGGCGAGGGCCTGCTCGTAGGCGCGGTCGGCGTCCTCGGCGCGGGCCTCGGCGGCGGCGCGCTCGGTGTCCCTGCGCTCACGCAGGGCCGTGGCGGCGAACAGCGCCGTACTGGCGTGGGTCACCGCGTCCAGCCGCACGCGGACCTGGTCGACGTCGGTCTTCGCTTGAACGGCAAGGTATTTGCGGTACACCTCGACGAAGGCCCGCGTCGCGGTGTCGGCGTGCACCAAGCCCTCCAGGGTGCGCCCGACCTCCTCCATATCGCTGAACGACCGGGCGGCGTCCAGGATCAGCTGCTCGTCGAGCGGGCGCAGGCCGTCGGTGAGCGCCTGCGACAGCCCCCGCGGGTCCAGGTTCTTGGCCAGCTGCGGGCGGCGGAGCGTGAGGATCAGATTGATCAGCTGGTCGTAGCGCTGCGTGCCGAGACCGAACATGCGCGCGTCGATGGCGTTGCGATAGTCCACCGGCCGGTCGACGATCGAGTCGGTGCCGATCTGCTCGGCGAGTTGTTTACGGGTGAACGGCCGGTCGTCGGGACCGATCAGGGAGAAGTCGACGCCGACCCGTCCGTCGGCGACGAAATACCAGCGGGTCACCTTGTCCGAGGAACGGGTGGCGCGCATGCCGATGCCGACGGTGACCGCCTCGGGGTCCTCCCAGCGACCGCGCGCGAATTCCATCCAGACATAGGAATAGGCCGAGTCCTGCTTGCGGTAGAGCAGATTCGACTTCATCGTGCGTTCCTCGCCGGCGAACGGATTGAGCCTGCGCGGCTCGATCCGGCCGTCCAGCACGAACGGGAACAGCACCTCCAGCGCTTTGGTCTTGCCCGACCCGTTCGGCCCGCGCAACACCAATCTGCCGTCGGCGAAACAGAACTCCTGGTCGCGGTAGTCCCACAGATTGACGATCCCGGCGCGGGTCGGGGTGAACCGCACTCCGCCGTGAATGAGCGACATCCCTCAGTTCCCTTCCGTGCCGGTACCGTCGGGCCCGTAGGTGTCGGCCGCGGTGACGAACAGTTCCGCGGCCCGCTTGGTGCGGACCGTCACGACCGCGCCACGGTAGCGGGCCAGGGCAGGCAGCACGAGCAGTCCCTCCTCGATCGTCCGGACCAGCCGTAGTCGTTCCAGCAGGGCCACCACCTCTGTGGTGAGGCGCGCGACGTCGGCCTGCCACTGCGCGGCGAAGGTCGTGCCGTACCGGTCGGCCAGTGCCTGCACCGTCTCGCGCAGCCAGGTCCGCTCGATCAGCGGATAGCCGGGCGTGGGCCGGTCCTCCTCCTGGATGTCATCCGGGGGATCGAGATCGTCGGCGGGCGCCGCCGGTGCGCGCGTCTCGGCCAGCGGTGCGAACACCGTGGATTCGGGGATGGCTTCATCGAGCTGGTCGGCCAGGGTCGCATCCGGCTCCGCGACGGCGTGGTGTCGCGGCAACGGGTGGTCGATATCCAATACCCGGTCGGCGATCTCACCGGCCAGCAGTAAGGCGACCTGCGCGAGCGTACCGGTCCCCGGGAAGCGGACGTCCGACAGCCGCCCCGAGGTGTCGATCAGCGCGACCCCCTCGGCACGGCGTTCGGCGCGCAGCCCGGTGAACAGCTCGACCTCCGCCACCAGCCGCTCTTGGGCGAGGGCGGGGCGCTCGTCGGGCGCGAGGTCCTCGGCGTACACCACCGGTTGTTCGACCAGCGCCCTGCGCACCCGGCGCGCGATCTCGGCGCCGGTCGTCCCGGGGGCGGAAACGGTGGTGCCCGTGGCCTCCTCGCCGAGGAGCCCACGCACGCTGTGCAGATGCTGCAATGCCCGCGGCGGCCGGAACAACGCGAAGACCACCGGCCGGTCGATGTCGTAGAGCGCCTCACCGGCATCCGGATCACTGGCCCACCCGCCCGCGTCACCGTCGGCCAAGGCGAGCGCGCCACGCGCGGTCAGCCAGCCCACCGCGTCGACGAACGCGTCGCGGTCGGCGGCCCGGTCGGTGGCCAGCTCCAGGCCGTCCACCCGGCTCGCGTAGGCCGCGACCTGATCGGCCAGCTCCGACAACGTGATCTGGTCCCCGGCCCGCCCCAGTGCGGCGAGCGCGAGGGCCAGGTAGGCGTAGCGGCGGCGGTCGAAGACGCGCTCGGCGGGCGTGCGCGCGGGCCTGCCCGCGTCGAGGCGGTCCAGTATCGGGAAGACGCGTGCCGTCGTCTCGGTGACTTCGAGCCGATAGCCGAACAATTCGGCGAGGTCCTCGCGCAGCTCGGTGGCCCAGCGCCGGATCAGCGGCAGCGCGATCCGGTCCGGATAGGTGCGGGTCACCAGGTGGTTGGCCAGGATGACCCGGGCCGCGCGTTGATAATTGTCCAGCGCGAGTGCATCGATGGTGCGTCCGTGCATCAGCGGCGCTCCCCGCGCGGGCGCGACCGTGCTCCGGTCGTCTGCTCGATCTTCAGCGCCCGGTTGTTCAGCCGCAGCAGCCCGCGGGTGGTGCGCACGACGGTCGGGCCGTCGTGCTCGGACACCGTCAGGGTGACGCCGCTGTCGGAACCGGTGGTGCCCGCCACCCGGCCGCGCACCGGAACCCACGCGGTCGACGCGGCGTCCAGCAACCGCAGCAGCACTTCGGTTTCCCGTTCGTCCAGCACCCGTTCGTGCACGTCGCCGGAAGCCAGTGACCGGGCGGCCTCGGCGCGGGCACGCTGCGCGTCCAATTGTGCCTCGCGCAGGCGCCGGATACCGGCGTCGTTGCGGTGGATGCGGGCGGGCGCACCCGCCGAGGGCGGGCGCCCGGTCTCGGCGAGCGTGCGTGAGATCTCCAACGGCGGTGCGTCCCACCAGGACCGGATCGCCGGGATCACGTCGGCGTCCGGGTGTTCCATCGCCAGGTGGCGCGGCTTGCCCAGTCCGAACACCGCGTCGAACAGCGCGTGGGCGCTGTCCGCGCTCGGCGCCGCGGTGAACCAGCCCGCCAGATGCCGTAGCGCCGACTCCCGGCTGACCCCGCCGCGCCGCGTCTCGGTGACCCGGCGCAGCAACGACAGCACCGCGGCGATGGCGCTCATGGTGGCCTCGCGCAGCCGCTCGGCCTCCGTGGTGCCCGCAGGCTCTCCGCCGCCGGACGCGACGAACCAGGTCCGCAGTCCGTCCCACCTGGCCTGCCAATCCGACCGGCGTTCCTCGATGCCCAGCAGCACTCGTTCGTCGCAACGGGCCGCGCGGACGATCAGGTCCTCGACGCCGGTCTCCTCGATCTCGGCGATCGCCGCCGCCAGCCGCGGGGTGAACCGGGCCAGGTCGAGGCTGAACTCACGCATGTGCGCCAGCAGCGCGTCCTTGTGCGCGAGAAACGATTCGGGGGTGATCTCGGTGGTGCGCACCAGGTCGCCGAGCCCCAGATAGAAGTGCGCAGCGCGGGCGGCCAGGTCGGACAGCGCGGTGTCGAGGCGGCGCAGCGTGCGGTAGACGCGTTCGGCGTCACCCGCCCGGTTGGCCTCGGCCAAGGTGTGCAGATCGGCCAGCAATTCCGGCAGGACCAAGCGCGACAGCGAGGCCTCGTCGAGGCGCGCGCTGAGCACACCGGCGACCGCCCGGTATGCCTGGAATCCCGCCTGGGAGAACTGGTATACGTAATGCCGGTTGCGGTATTCGGCCAGCGTCGCGGCGCGGGTTCCGTCGTAACTGCGCTCCAGCACGCCCCACTGGTGCAGCTGGTCGAGCAGCGGGCCGATCTCGGCGGCCGTCAGGCGTGGGCCCGCCGCCGGGCCGCTGGTCTCCGGGGCTCGGTTCGGCGCGTCGCTCTCCGGTTCCGGATGGCCACCTTCGCGCGGGCCCGCGGACCTTCGCGATTCCCCGGCGTGCTCCGCACCACCGGCCGTCGCGACCGGTTGGTTCGTAGCCACCAGATCGGGCGTGCGCAGCGAATTTCCGTTGCGTCCGATCCACTCCGCGACGTCGTCGGCATGCAGCAGCACCACGTACGCCGCGCGCGCACTGTCGAACGCGCGCAGCACCCGCAGGTAGTCGGCGCGCCGCTCGGCGGTAGCGAAGGAGAACAGCCGCAGCCGATCGTCCCAGCGGGTATCGGCACAGCTGTCAGCGGAGTCGGTCACCGGGAACAGGGTAGTAGCGGGCCGATCGCCGCCCGCACGACGTTCCGGTGTCCGGCGTGGCCGCGTCCGGTTCGGCACCGTTCGCCGCGGTCGCGGAGCGGGCCGGCTCATTCGACGGACATCGAACGCATCTGGTCCAGATACGCGCGCGTGCGCGGGTCGCCGGGGAAACGCTCGATGATCTCGCGCGCGACTTCGCCCGCGATCCACATCAGCGAGGGCAGGGAGCGCCTGCTGCCCGCGAACGCGCGCATGCCCTCGGCCACCGCCAGCTCCAGGTCGCGGTCGCGCACCGCGACCACGGCCAGCGTCAGGTGCGCCTCGGAGACCCGCATCGGGTTGCGCACCGAGCCGTCGGGCCGGGTGGCGTTGCGAATCACTTCGCGCGCGTAGCTTTCGGCGAGCCGATCCTCGCCCGCGACCCGGCAGCAGTCCATCGCGTAGAAATCGAACTTGTTCGCATCGATCACGAAGTGGTTGTCCAGATTCGCCGGATGTTCGAGTCGCTCCAAGATAGCTCGGCCCTCGTCCAGCGCGGTCTCCACCTCGCGCGTATTGCCGAGCCTGGCCCAGGCTTTGGCGCGCTGGGCGGCGAGCTGGACGCCGACGCGCAGGTGCTGGCTTACTTCCAGCGACGGCTGAACGGCCTCGATGACGCCGCGGTAGTTACCCTGGGTCAGCGCGAACCACGCGGTCATTTCCGCCGTCCACGCGGCGATCTCGACGTTCTCCGCCTCCTGCGCCAGCGATTGAGCGGCGCGGCGGGTCGCCTCGGCGGCGGTGCGCCGGCCGAGGTCGTAGTCCACGCAGCCGACCAGCAGCGCGACCCATCCGGCGAGAACGAGGATTTCGCGGTGCTGGGCCAGGGTCAGGCGACCGTCCAGCAACGAGGTGATCCTGCGCAGCCACGCCGTGCCCTCGGCGTGCAGGTCGTGCGGGTCGGCGTAGGAGTATTCGCAGCACAGGCGTTCGGCGGTGATGCGGATGGCCTCCAGCGTCACCGAGGACACATCGGACATCCGCAGTCGTCCGATGAACTCGAGCGTGTCCATGCCCGTCGCCGAGAGCAATTCGTCGTCCCGGTTCGGTCTGGTCTTGGGGAAGAACGCCGCCTGCACCGTGTCGAAGGTGGCGGCGATGATGGGCGCGTAGAAGTCGTCGGGGCGTGATTCGCCCGATTCCCAACGGCGCCAATTGCGTAGGAGAGTACTGTCGGTCGGCAGGTTGTGCGAAGACTTTCCACGCATTACGCGAACAGCGTCGGCTTGCGACCACCCCCTCGCGTCACGCTCGGAGCGCATTCGGACAGCCCAGACGGGTCGATCGTCGGTAGCGGCCACGTCTGTAGTATCGCACCAGTTAACGTTTGGTGGCCCCAAGAGGGCAGGCAGATGTCCGTGTGTTGACAGCTACATTCGCGCCGCCGCATTGTGCATGCTGGTCATGGCGCCAGAAGTTAGCCAGCCCCTCCTGTAAGAGCAACTGCAAGTACATCTGCTCTTGCACGAAGCGCAAATACCCCGTAAAACGGGTGGATCCACATAAGAGAACAGCGATCCCAATCCAACGGAGGTTCGGGTGGAAGCGTTGATCTATGGATACTTGCGTGACGATCTGGCCGATGGCCATAGCAAGGAGCTCGAGGCCGCGATGAGCAGCCTCGCCCGCGAGGAAGGGCTGTGCTTCGCCGCAACATTCCATGAATCGACCGGCGGCGACGGGACGGCTTTCGCCGAACTCACGGCGGAACTCAAGCGCGCGGACGCGCATCATGTGGTGGTTCCCTCACTCGATCACTTTGCCGGTCAGACGATTCCGCGCGACATCCTGATCGCCAAACTGGCCCAGGAGGCGGCGGCGCGGGTATGGACCGTGGAGAGCTGACCGCCGCGACCGAATTGACCGATACCGCACCGATCCCCAGCGTCGCAGCCAGGTAACCGCACCGGTCGCTACCACACCCGCTGCCAGGGAAGCGAGCAGCCCCGCGAGCCGGTGCTGTTCGAACAGCGGGTACACCTGCCAGTGCAGCAGATAGACGAACAGCGATCCGTCGGCCAGCACCGCCGCGCAGACGGCGAGGACGGCGGGAACCCGGACCGCGGACAACCACACCAGTGCGAGCAAGCCCGCCATGATCAGTCGCTCCCGCTCGGGAACGCCGAAATATCCGGGCACCGCCATCAGTACGACGGCACTCACCGTCATCCGCTGCCACATCGACGTCGCCTTCGCCGCCGCCCAGCCGAGCGCGAAGAGCCACACCGCCAGCGGAGAGAACGGGATGTCCTTGGGCGAATACAGACCGAACGCCTGGTATCGGAACACGAGACATATCGCGACCAGCGCCATCGCGAACCAGAACGGCTCGGTGCGTTGCCATCGGTCCACCACGGGCATCCGGATCAGCAGCGCGGCGGCCAGCATGAAGTACACGAGCACTTCGAGAAACCACAGGTGCCCGGCGGTGGCGCTGTCGTGCGGGCCGAGAATCTTGTTCAGCAACAGGACATTCTGCCACCCGTAGTAGTCGCTGAAGGGCAGCGTCAGCGCGACCCAGAGCGCCGTGGGCACCGCGATGGAGCCCGCGGCGCGCAGCGTGTGCCGCAAGCGGGTGGCGGGTGGCGCCGCGGTCACGGCGAACCGTGCGAAGTTGAATCCGGCCACACCGAGCAGCACGTGCGCCGCGCCCCACCGCACGAACACTCCGGCGTGCGCGCTCACGATCAGCACGATGCCGATCGCGCGCAGCAGCGTTCCGGTGTCGAGCGCCCGTCCGAACCTGCTGCGGCCCTCCGGTATCCGCTCCAAGTCCGCCACGGAGGTGTTCGGCCAGTCGGTGGGCAGGCCGCCGAGTGTTCGCTCCAGTCGTGCCGCGGTGCTCACGTAGGTCAGCGAATTGCCGCCGAGATCGACGAACGTACTGTCCGCGTGGATCCGTGCGGGGTCGATGCCCAGGGTGGTGGCGTAGAGGGTGCGGATGTCACGCACCTGCGGCACGGATCCGGCCAGCCGGCGGATCGCGGGATAGTCGGGTTTGCCATTCGGTAGCCGGGGCATTCGCTCGACCGGGCGGATCCGGATGGCGGCGGCGGGCAGGCCGGACAGGCGCGCGGCGATTTCGGTCGGATCGGACCGAGGAGTCTCCACCGCGACGACCAAGTGCGTGTCGTCGTCGGCGCAACACGCCGTGAAACCGGCCGCCGCCAGCCCGGATTCGAGCCGTTCCAGATCGATGCGCAATCCGAAGATCTTGGCGAAGCGGCTGCGCCTGCCGACCACCTGATACAAGCCCTCCGGTGTGCGCCGGGCCAGGTCGCCGGTGCGCAGGGCGTCGAGCGTGCGGCCGAGTGCGAGGTCTGCGGCCGACTTCGCGTAGCCCATCATCACATTGGCGCCGCGATAGACCAGTTCGCGCGGTTCGTCCCCCTCGTCGGCTTCCTCGATCGGCTCGAGGGTGAATTCGCCGCCGGGGATCGGTATCCCGATGCAGTCGGGATGCGCGCTCGCCAGATGTGCGGGCAGGTACGCCATCCGGGCGGTGGCCTCGGTCTGGCCGTACATGACGACGAAGTCCCAGCCGTTCGCCCGGCCGAGTTCGGCGTATTCGCGCACTCGCCGCGGTGCCAGCCTGCCGCCCGCCTGGGTGACGTAGCGCAGGTGCGGCAGGGTCATGCGAGCGAAACCGATGCGGTCGAGCAAATCGATGGTGTATGGAACCGCGGCGAAAGATGTTGCGCGACACTTCCGGAACGCGCGCCAGAAGTCCGTATCCAGCACCGACCGGTCGGTGAGTAGAAGGCTCGCCCCGCGCCACAGATGACTGTGCACCACCGACAGGCCGTAGCAGTAGAACATCGGCAGGGTGGTGGCCGCGCAGTCCTCCGGGCCGATAGCCAGGTACTCGGCGATGGCCGCGGCGTTGGCGCGCAGGTTCCTCGCCGAGAGCCGGACGAGCTTGGGCGACCCGGTGGACCCCGAGGTGCTCAGCAGCAGCGCGAGATCCGGATGCAGTCGATGCGCCGAGCGCTCCCGCACCACGCGGGCGCGGCCTCCTTCGATGAGGACGTCCGGATCGTAGGCGTCCCGCAACTCCGCAGTGATCTGCTCGGTGAGCAACACGACGCAGCCGGCGCTGAGCGCTCCGAGATACGCGACGAGCGAGGCGAGGTCATTGCGCGCGGCGAGCGCGACGAGGCGGCGGGCCGGGCCCAGCTCGGCCGCGTAACCCTCGACCAGCGCCGCGAGCCGAGCGTAAGTGACCTGCCGCGCGGATTCGGGCATGGTGCCGTCCGTGTCCGCGCGGTCGGGGCACCGGACGGCGATCCGCTCGTCGAAGGTGCGCAGACGCTCGACGATCGGATGGACGGTCACCGGCGAAAGTGTAGGAGGCGGCCGTTCCCCGGCCCGAAGGTGGCCCCCTGGCGAACTTCCGGTGAACGGCCGTCCGTCCCGAACGCGCCGCCGCGCCGCCGATCAGAGACCGAAGCTGCCCGGACCTCGTCTGCGCAGGTACTTCTCGAATTCCGCCGCGATGGCGTCGCCGTCGATCTTGGCCATCGCCTCGTTCACGTCGACCGCCGCGTCCCCGCGCTCCTCCAGCGAGCGCACGTACTCGCTGATCTCCTCGTCGCCCACGGTCATCTCGTTGACCGCGGTCTCCCAGTCCTCCGCCTGCTTGGGCAGCTCACCCAGCGGCACCTCGATGTCGAGCACGTCCTCCACCCGGTGCAGCAGCGCGATGGTCGCCTTCGGATTGGGCGGCTGGGAGACGTAGTGCGGTACGGCGGCCCAGAACGACACCGCCGGGACGCCCGCCTTCACGCACTGGTCCTGCAGCACGCCGGTGATCCCGGTGGGGCCCTCGTAGCGGGTCTGTTCCAGGTTGAACCGCTCGGCCGCCTCCTTGCTGTAGGCCGAGCCGGTCACCGGCACCGGCCGGGTATGCGGAGTGTCCGCCAGCAACGCGCCGAGAATGACCACCGTCTGCACCCCGAGCTGCTCGATGAACTCCAGCAGGTCGCCGCAGAAGCTGCGCCAGCGCATGTTCGGTTCGATGCCGCGCAGCAGCACCACGTCGCGGTCGCTTCCGGGCGGCGAGCAGACCGACAGCATCGTCGACGGCCACTGGATTTCCCTGGTCACTCCGTCCACTTGACGCACGGTCGGCCGGTTGACCTGATAGTCGTAGTAGTCCTCGGAGTCGAGTTCGGCCAACGGTTCGGCGTCCCAGATCAGTTCCAGATGCTCGACGGCGCCGCTGGCCGCGTCACCGGCGTCGTTCCACCCCTCGAAGGCGGCGACCAGTACCGGATCCCGCAACGTCGGCAGTTCCGGATCGGGAGTTTCACTGGCGTTCACTCGGTCAGCCTACGGCGTGCGGCGATATGGCGTGTCGTATGACGGCCGGACCGGGTGGCGTGTTTCCGCGAGCGAGCGGCGGCGTCGCGCCGGGCGTGTGGTCCAGGCCACCGAGCCTCGACGCGGTGGCCTGGAACGTCCCCCCTGCCCACTACGCTGGAGCGCATGTCTGCGTCCATCCCCGCCGAGTTCGACACCACGCTACTCGACACGCTGCGCCGCCGTGTCGTCATCGGCGACGGTGCGATGGGCACCATGCTGCAAGCGGCTGATCTGACCCTGGACGATTTCCGCGGGTTGGAGGGCTGTAACGAGATCCTCAACGACACCCGCCCCGACGTCCTGCGCGACATCCACCGCGCCTATTTCGAAGCGGGCGCCGACGCGGTCGAGACCAACACCTTCGGCTGCAATCTGCCCAACCTCGCCGACTACGACATCGCCGACCGGATCCGCGACCTGTCCGAGCGCGGCACCAGGCTGGCCCGCGAGGTCGCCGACGAGATGGGTCCGTCCGCCGACGGTACGCCACGGTACGTGCTCGGTTCGATGGGGCCGGGCACCAAGCTGCCCACGCTCGGTCACGCCCCGTTCGCCGCGCTGCGCGCCGCCTACACCGAGGCCGCCCTCGGCATGCTGGACGGCGGCGCCGACGCCATCCTCATCGAGACCTGCCAGGACCTGCTCCAGGTGAAGGCGGCGGTGACCGGCAGCAGGCGCGCGATGGCGAAGCTGGGCCGCCGGATCCCGATCATCACCCACGTCACGGTGGAGACCACCGGCACGATGCTGGTGGGCAGCGAGATCGGCGCGGCGCTGACGGCGCTGGAGCCGCTCGGCATCGACATGATCGGCCTGAACTGCGCGACCGGCCCGGACGAGATGAGCGAACACCTGCGCCACCTGTCCCGGCACGCGCAGGTGCCGGTCTCGGTGATGCCGAACGCCGGGCTGCCGGTGCTCGGCGCCCACGGGGCGGAGTATCCGCTCACGCCAGAGGAGCTCGCGGTCGCGCTGCGCGGGTTCGTCACCGAGTTCGGGCTTGCCCTGGTCGGCGGCTGCTGCGGGACAACGCCCGAGCACATCCGTCAGGTCACCGCCGCGGTACGCGAGGTCGAACGGGCCCTGCCGCCGATCGCCGAGCGGCGCGCGCCGGTGCACGAGCCGAGCGTGTCCAGCATGTACACCGCGGTGCCGTTCGAACAGGACGCCTCGGTCCTGATGATCGGCGAGCGCACGAACGCCAACGGCTCCAAGGCCTTCCGCGACGCCATGCTGGCCGAGGACTGGCAGAAGTGCCTGGACATCGCCAAGGACCAGACCCGCGACGGCGCGCACATGCTCGATCTGTGCGTCGACTACGTCGGCCGGGACGGCACCCGCGACATGAGGGAGCTGGCCGCCCGGCTGGCCACCGCCTCGACGCTGCCGATCATGCTCGACTCCACCGAGGCCCCGGTGTTGCAGGCCGGGCTGGAACATCTCGGCGGGCGTTGCGCGGTCAACTCGGTGAACTACGAGGACGGCGCCGGCCCCGACTCGCGTTTCCAGCAGACCATGCGGCTGGTCGCCGAGCACGGCGCCGCGGTGGTGGCGCTGACCATCGACGAGGAGGGCCAGGCCCGCACCGCGGCGAAGAAGGTGGAGATCGCCGAGCGGTTGATCGCCGACATCACCGGCAACTGGGGGCTGTCGGAGAGCGACATCATCATCGACACACTCACCTTCACCCTCGGCACCGGCCAGGAGGAGTCGCGCCGCGACGGGCTGGAGACCATCGAGGCCATCCGCGAGCTCAAGCGCCGCCATCCCCAGGTGCAGACCACCCTGGGTCTGTCCAACATCTCTTTCGGTCTCAACCCGGCGGCCCGGCAGGTGCTCAACTCGGTCTTCATGCACGAATGCGTCGAGGCCGGTCTGGACTCCGCGATCGTGCACGCCTCGAAGATCCTCCCCATCAGCCGGATCCCGGACGAGCAGCGCGAAACCGCGCTGGATCTGGTGTACGACCGCCGCGCCGAGGACTACGACCCGCTGCAGAAACTGATGGCGCTGTTCGAAGGCGTCTCCACCTCATCGTCGAAGGCGTCGCGGGCGGAGGAACTGGCCGCGCTGCCGCTGTTCGAGCGGCTGGAGCGGCGGATCGTCGACGGTGAACGAGCGGGGATGGAGGCCGACCTCGACGCGGCCATGACCGAGGTGCCGCCGCTGCAGATCATCAACGAGACCTTGCTCGCCGGGATGAAGACGGTCGGTGAGCTGTTCGGCTCCGGTCAGATGCAGCTGCCGTTCGTGTTGCAGTCCGCCGAGGTGATGAAGGCCGCCGTCGCGTACCTGGAGCCGCATATGGAGGCCACCGACGACAGCGGCAAGGGCCGCATCGTGCTGGCCACCGTCAAGGGCGACGTGCACGACATCGGCAAGAACCTGGTGGACATCATCCTGTCGAACAACGGCTACGAGGTGGTCAATCTCGGCATCAAGCAGCCGATCGCCACCATCCTGGACGCGGCGGTGGACAAGAAGGCCGACGTCATCGGCATGTCCGGCCTGCTGGTGAAGTCGACGGTGGTGATGAAGGAGAACCTCGAGGAACTCAACGCCAAGGGCGTTGCCGAGCAGTTCCCCGTGCTGCTCGGCGGCGCGGCCCTCACCCGGTCGTACGTGGAGAACGATCTCACCGCGGTGTACGAGGGCGACGTGCACTACGCGCGCGACGCGTTCGAGGGCCTGCGGCTGATGGACGACATCATGACCCGCAAGCGCGGCGGCGAAGCGGACCCGGACAGCCCGGAAGCCGTCGCCGAGCGGGAGCGCGCCGCCGAGCGCAAAGCGCGCCACGAGCGCTCCAAGCGGATCGCCGCGGAGCGCCGGGCGGCCGAGGTGCCCGTCGTGGTGCCCGAACGCTCCGACGTCGCGGCCGACCTGCCGGTGCCGGTGCCGCCGTTCTGGGGCACGCGGCTGGTGAAAGGTCTTGCCCTGCACGAGTACGCGGGTCTGCTGGACGAGCGGGCGCTGTTCCTGGGCCAGTGGGGCCTGCGCGGGCAGCGGAGCGGCGACGGACCGAGCTACGAGGAACTGGTGGAAACCGAGGGCAGGCCGCGCCTGCGCGCCTGGCTGGACCGGTTGAGCACCGAAGGCGTGTTGCAGCACGCCGCGGTGGTGTACGGCTACTTCCCCGCGGTGTCCGAAGGCGACGACGTCATCGTGCTCACCGAACCGGAGCCCGACGCGCCGGAACGGTACCGGTTCACCTTCCCGCGTCAGCAGCGCGACCGTTTCCTGTGCATCGCCGACTTCATCCGTTCCCGGGACTACGCCCGCGCCACCGGTCAGGTCGACGTCCTGCCGTTCCAGCTGGTCACCATGGGTCAGCCGATCGCCGACTTCGCCAACGAGCTGTTCGCGGGCGACAGCTACCGCGACTACCTGGAGGTGCACGGCATCGGCGTCCAGCTCACCGAGGCGCTCGCCGAGTACTGGCACCGGCGCATCCGCGAGGAACTGGTGCTCGACGGTCACGCGGTCGCCGAGTCCGACCCGGCGGACGTGCTGGAGTACTTCAAGCTCGGTTACCGCGGCGCGCGTTACTCCTTCGGCTACGGTGCCTGCCCCGACCTGGAGGACCGCGCCAAGCTGGTCGACCTGCTCGAGGCCGATCGTATCGGCGTGGTGCTGTCGGAGGAGCTGCAGCTGCATCCGGAGCAGTCCACCGACGCGTTCGTGCTGCTGCATCCGGAGGCGAAGTACTTCAACGCGTAGGCGTGCGACGCACCGCGAGCCATAGCGAAATGCTCTCGCTCCAAGGGCCTTTGCTACCTGGCCGGATGTCGATTCTCGCGCGAATCGGGTGCGCGTCGGCGCGTCATGGCGCGCGGGCGCGCGGTGTTGACCTGGGCGATCGCCCAGGCCCGCGCCGGGAGGTGGATGTCTGTCGGGTGGATGTGCCATTGTCGAAGGCGTTGTAACTGCATCCGGGGCAGTCGGCGGATGCGTTCGCTTCCCTGCTCAGTGGTGCGAAGCACCTCGGTGCGTACGCCTTCGGAGTTCTTGGCGGGCTTACGCGCGGAGTGCGAAACGGCTAGGCGCGTGAGTAGGAGAGGTACACCACCATGACGGCGGATCGATTGATCGCGGGACGGTACCGGCTCACGGATCCGATCGGCACCGGCGCCATGGGTGTGGTCTGGCGAGCGACCGATGTCCGGTTGCAGCGCGCCGTCGCGGTCAAACAGGTGTTGCTCGGTCCCGGGCTGTCCGGGTCGGCGGCGCTGGAGGCGAAGCGACGTGCCATGCGGGAGGGGCGGATCGCCGCCCGGCTGCACCATCCGAATGCCATCACCGTGTTCGACGTGGCCGAGGAGGACGGCCAGCCCTGGTTGGTCATGGAGTACATGGACGCGCCGAGCCTGGCGACCAAACTGTCGGGCAATCGCACGCTGCCGCCGATCGAGGTCGCCGAGATCGGCGCGCAAGCGGCGAGCGCCTTGGCCGCCGCGCACGACGCGGGGATCATGCACCGGGACGTGAAGCCGGCGAACCTGCTGGTCGCCGACGACGGCACGGTCAAGATCACCGATTTCGGCATATCCCGCGCGGTCGGCGACGTGACGGTCACGGCCACCGGCTTCCTCGCCGGGACGCCGGCCTATCTGTCGCCGGAGGTGGCGCGCGGCGAGGATCCGGAACCGGCTTCCGACGTCTTCGCCCTCGGTTCGACGCTGTACGCGGCGGTGCAGGGCACCCCGCCCTTCGGCGAGGGCGACAACCCGCTCGCCCTGCTGCACGCGGTCGCGCGAGGGGAGATCCCGCCTCCCGAGGCCGCGGGCCCGCTGGGGCCGGTGCTGATGTACCTGCTCGCTCCGTCCGTCGCCGACCGCCCGACCATGCGGGAGGCGAAAGCGGTCCTCGAAGCCGTTGCGGCGGGCCGGGATCCACAATTGCCCGTGTCGGTGACCAAAGTGATTCCCGCCCCCGCCACGGCGACGACCGTCCTGCCCGGCCGAGCCGCTGCCGTATCGCCGGAGCAGCCGGTGGACGACGAGGTCACCGCTGTCGTGCCCTTCGCCGGGCCGAGTCCGTTCCCGCCGCAATCGGTCACGCCGCCGCCGGCGCCGAGGCGGCCAGGGCGGGCGGCGACGTTGCCGGGCGTTCTGCGGGGCAGGCAGCGCGGCCGGTTGATCGCCGTGGAAGTCGCGGCGGTGGTCGGGGTGCTGATCCTGGTCGCCATCATCGCGACGCTGACCACCGTCGACAGCGAGGGCGGCGACGCGGCGACGTCGTCGGCAGTGCCTCCGGCCGCCGGAGCGCCCGAGAACGCGCCGTCGACGGCCGACGCGGCCGGACCGGAGCCGCGACAGGCCCCGGCCCAAGCTCCCGCCCAACCCCCGGCTCAGGCGTCCTCCTCCCCGGCGGCCGCTCCCGTGCCCGGGCCGGCGACCACTTCCGCGGGAGCGCCGCCGCCCCCGCCCGCACCCGGAACCGCCCCGCCCGCGCAGATGACGAATCCCGCGCCGAGCACCACCCCGCCGCCCGGCACCACACCCCAGCCCACCACGTCGAGCCCCGCCCCGACGACCACCGGCCCCACCGCCACCGCGACGACCGCCCCGTCCGGGCCCCCGACGCCCGACCGGATCGCCTCGTTCATCCAGGGCTATTACGGCATGCTGCCCGCCAACGTCTCCGGCGCCTGGACACAGCTCGCCCCTGGATACCAGTCGAAGACCGGTTACGACTCCTACGTGAACTTCTGGGGCTCCATCCGCTCGGTGAGCGTGGGCTCGGTCACGCAGAACGGTGCGAACCGGGCGGTGGTCGCGCTGACCTATACCCTGAAGAACGGCACGACGACCTCCGAGAACCGATGGATCGAGGTCGTCGGGGACAGTGCCAAGCTGCAGATCGCCGCGTCGGGCACCTAGACCGGTTCCTCATCGCGGTCGGCGCCCGCTGTGGGCGACTTCGGCGTGACCGCGCCGATCGGGCGCTGCCTCGGCCCTTGTTCGGGCTCGGCGTGGAGGCGCGCCTGACGGTGCGCTTCGGGCGGCTGCTTCCGCCTCACGCGGCGCGATGGACGAACGCTGGGCAGCACCCGGTGCATCCGGCTGCACGGGTGAGGGGCTTCGCCCGGCGGTACGGTTCGTGGGCCCACTTCGCGGTGGGGCGCGGACGGCCCGCCGAGCCGTGCCGATGACATCGACGAGATCTAGGAGAAGGACCGAACGTGACAGCGCGACTGGCCGGAGTGCTCTGGGACATGGACGGCACGCTGCTGGACTCGGAGAAACTCTGGGACGTCGCGGTGCGTGAACTGGCCCGCGAGCACGGCCGCGAGATGACCGACGCGATCCGGCACGCGCTGATCGGGGCGTCGGGCCCGAACGCTCTGCGGATCATGTTCACCGGCCTCGGCATCGCGCCCACGCCCGACTCGCTGCGGGCGGCGGGGGAGTTCCTGGAGCGGCGGGTGACCGAACTGATGACCGGCCCCATCCCGTGGCGGCCGGGTGCGAAGGACGCACTGGCCATGGTTCGCGCGGCGGGGTTGTCCAGTGCGCTCGTCACCAATACCAAGCGGTCGCTCACGGAATTCGGTCTGGACACCCTGGGACGCGACTTCTTCGACGTCTCGGTCTGCGGCGACGAGGTGGCGCACGGCAAGCCGGAGCCGGATGTCTACCTGCGCGCCGCCGAACTGCTCGGACTCGGTCCGGAACACTGTGTGGCGGTGGAGGACTCGCCCACCGGCGCCCGGGCGGCGCAGGCCGCGGGCTGTGCGCTGATGGTGGTCCCGTGCGAGATCCCGGTGCCGCACACACCGGGGCGGGTGTTCCGGGATTCGCTGATCGGGCTGACCGTCGCGGATCTCGAACACGCTCTGCGCGTACGCCGTTGAGCTGTTCGTGCGATCGACCGCCGCGCCGCCGCGGGCCGACGTAAACCGAGAGTTACTGTGCCGCAACGGGAGTGCGCGCAGATAGTAGGTGTGACCGTGATCACCGGCAATCTCGCCGAATCCCGGGCGTGTCGGCGACGGGTCCACCAAAATGACGCCATGGCAGCGTTGGGCGTACTCGACGAGATCGTAGATATCGCACAGTATCCCCTGGCGGATCCGGACGGGCCCACGCTGCGGGGAGCGGTCCGGCGCGCCCGTGCCGATCTGGCCGACACCGGCTGCACCGTGTTGCGCGGGTTCGTCCGCCCGGAACTCACCGAGACCCTGCGGACGCAGGGTGAGCTGATGGCTCCGCACGCGCACTACGAGGTCGAGCGGGTCAACGCCTACAACATTCCCCTGGACGCCGAACTGCCGGAGAATCATCCGGGCCGGATCGTGCTGGAGCGGGGTAACGCCTTCGTGCCGCGCGACCGCATCCCCGCCGACGCGCTGATCCACCGGCTCTACACCGACGAGCTGTTCCAGCGGTTCGTCGCCGACTGCTTCGGATTGGCCGAATTGCACGAGTTCGCCGATCCGCTCGCCGGCCTGTGCCTCAACGTCGTCGCGCCGGGGATGTCGCATCCCTGGCATTTCGACACGAACGAATTCACCGTCTCGATGCTGACCCAGCCCGCCGAGGACGGTGGCGTCTTCGAGTACTGCCCCGCTATCCGCACACCCGAGGCGGAAAACCTCGACGACGTCCGCGCCGTGCTGACCGGCAACGGCGAGCGTTTCGTCCAGCGGCTCGAACTGCGCCCTGGCGACCTGCAGCTGTTCCAGGGTCGCTTCTCGTTGCACCGCGTCTCACCCGTGGGCGGTGCGCGCCAGCGCCATTCGGCCATTTTCGCCTACACCGATCGTCCCGGAATGGTCGGCACGGTGGAACGTACCCGGCAGTTGTTCGGCCGCGTGCTTCCCGACCACCTAGCCGCCGCGGCCGCTGCCGTGCGGGGCGATCGACTGCTCGACTGAGCCGAACGGCTCGACTGACCGAGCTCGACCCGAGAGGACCGACAGTGCCAGTGCCGTTACACACGACCGGGAAAGCGTCTTTCGACGACATCTACGACCGCCCCGATCCGCGCGCGTACTACGCGCGTATGTCCGATCTGGACTACCGCATTCCGGAACTGGCGAAACCGTTCTTCCAGCAGCAGATTCGGGAGTTCCGCGCCTCCGCGCGGGTCGCCGTGCCGACCGTGCTCGACATCGGCTGCTCCTACGGCGTGAACGCGGCGCTGTTGCGTTTCGAGACCACGATCGGCGAACTGGCCGAGCACTACGCCGTGGCCGACATCGATCGGGCCGGTCTGATCCGGCGCGACCTGGCCCGCGTCGCGGCGCGGGCCGTGGCGGACGACGTGCGTTTCCTCGGCATGGACGCGTCCCGCCCCGCCCTCGACTACGCGCGGGAGGCCGGGCTCCTGCACGACGTGGTGCACGCCGATCTGGAGTCCGGCGAACCGACCGACGAACAGCGCGCCCTGCTGGCGACCGCCGATCTGGTCGTCTCCACCGGCTGTATCGGCTACGTCACCGAGAAGACCTTGACTCGTGTGGCCACCGCGCACCCGCGCAGGCGGCCGTGGATGGCACACTTCGTATTGCGCATGTTCGACTTCGCACCGATCGAGGCGGAACTCGCCGCGCTCGGCTACCGGACCGAGCAGGCGCCGGGGTTGTACGAGCAACGCAGGTTCGCCTCACCGGCCGAGCAGGCGCAGGTGCTGAACACCCTGTCCGTCAACGGAATCGACACGACCGGCCGGGAAGACCGGGGATGGTTGTATGCCAACCTGTACGTGTCCAGGCCGCTGCCGAAACATCACGCCGACACCGAGGACTCGCATTGACCGAACGCACCTTCGCCGCCGACGACCACCTGCCCCGGGTGCCCCTGCCGACGCTGGAGGACAGCTGTGGGCGGTTCCTGCAGTGGTGCGAACCGCTGCTGACCGCCGACGAACTCGCCGCCACCCGGGCGGCGGTCGACGACCTGCTGCGACCCGGCGGGCCGGGGCGCACGCTGCACGCGGCGCTCGCGGAGTACGACGCGACGCCCGGGGTCGGCAGCTGGCTGGACCTGTTCTGGCCGTCGCGGTACCTGGGCAGGCGGGACCGGATCGCCCTCAACGCGAACTTCTTCTTCCTGTTCCGGGACGACACCGCCCTGGCCGCCTCCACCGCCGCCACCCAGGTGGACCGCGCGGCGGGCATCATCTCCGCCGCCGTGGACTACAAGCTGGCGCTGGACCAGGAGACCGTCCCGCCGGTGACCCAGCGCGGACAGCAGCTGTCCATGTGGCAGAACAAGTACCTGTTCTCCGAGACCAGGATCCCCGGCGTGGAGCAGGACACCGTGCGGGTCCCCTACAGCGAGGAATGGCCGGGCCCCTCGCAGGCCCGGCACATCGTGGTGTTCTTCCACGGCAGCCCGTTCCGGATGGACGTGATCGGACCGGACGGAGCGCCGTACTCGCCGGAGGATCTCGCCGACGGGTTGCGCGCGGTACTGAAAGCGGGTGCCCGCCCGGCCCGCACCGACAGCGCCGTCGGGCAGCTCACCACCAAGGCCCGCGCGGAGTGGGCGCAGAGCAGGCAGCGGCTGCTGGCCGAACCGGCGAACGCCGCGGCGCTGGACACCATCGAGACCGCGCTGTTCGCCGTCTGCCTGGAGGACTTCGCCCCGCGCGACGAACTGCACGCCTGCGACGAGCTGCTGCACGGTGACAGTGCGAACCGGTGGTTCGACAAATCGGTGTCCTTCATCGTCTTCGACGACGGCCAGGCGGGCATCAACGTCGAACACTGCGGACTCGACGGCACCACGATCCTCTCGTTCGTGGACGCCCTGCTGGAGACCCCGGTGCAGGAACACGCCACGCGCTCCGGCGCGCAGGCGCAGGGACTTCCCGCGGTGGAGCCGATCGAGTTCGTGCTGGACGAGGCGCAGCGCGGCGATATCGCGGCGGCGGGCGCCGCCTTCGCCCGGTACGCCGCGGAGAACGCCACCCAGACGCTGTCGTTCCCGGACTTCGGCACCACCGCGGCCAAGGCGTTGGGCATCTCACCGGACGCGTTCGCGCAACTGAGCTACCAGCTGGCCCATCGGCGCAGCAAGGGGCTGACCGGCGCCACCTACGAGTCCATCGCGACCAGGCAGTACCGCAACGGCCGCACCGAGGCCATGCGGGTGGTCACCCCGGAGATGATCGCCTTCGTGGACGCGATGCAGGACCCGGACGCGGGCGCCGAGGCCCGGCTCGCCGCGGCGCGGACGGCGGCCGCCGCGCACGTGGAACGGGCCAAGCAGTGCCAGACCGGGGCCGCCCCCGAGCAGCACCTGTGGGAACTGCAGTGGATCCAGCGCCGTCGCGGCGCGGAGCTGGGCGTCACCGACCCGATCCCGCTCTACGACAGCCCGGGCTGGACGATCATGCGCGACGACTACTTGAGCACCAGCTCGGCGCCGTCGGTCAACATCCGCTACTTCGGTTTCGGCTCCACCAGCTCCCGGTGCATCGGCATCGCCTACGTCCTGCTGCCGGACCGCTGGAATCTTTATCTGGCCACCCCGAAGCCGGTCGCCGACCAGATGTACGCCTTCGCCGACCACCTTCGCACGGCGGTCGCCGATCTGCAGGCGTTGCTCGCCGCGAACTAGGCGCCCTCCGCCCGGTTCCTCCGCACCCCGCCCGGGGCGGGGGAGCCGGGCGGTCGCCGTTCCCAGCCATCGTGGGCCGGAGCAACGGGCCCGCATCCGGGTCTGAAACAATGGCTCATCGTGAAGAACTTCGAATCCCTGTTCGCCGAGCTGCAGGATCGTGCGGTCAACCGCCCCGAGGGGTCCGGAACCGTTGCCGCGCTGGACGCCGGCGTGCATACCCAGGGTAAGAAGGTGCTCGAGGAGGCCGGTGAGGTGTGGCTGGCCGCCGAACACGAGAGCGACGAGTCGCTCGCCGAGGAGATCTCCCAGCTGCTGTATTGGGTGCAGGTGCTGATGGTGGGCCGCGGGCTGAAGCTCGAGGACGTGTACCGACATCTGTGACGGCCGTCCGACACCCCGTTTCTCCTCCCGAAAGGACTCCTCCCATGCTGCGCGTCGCAGTTCCCAACAAAGGCGCCCTGTCCGAATCCGCCGTCTCGATCCTCGCGGAAGCGGGCTACCGCAAGCGCACCGATTCGCGTGATCTGACCGTTCTCGACCCGGCCAATCAGGTCGAGTTCTTCTTCCTGCGGCCCAAGGACATCGCCATCTACGTCGGCTCCGGAGAACTCGATCTCGGGATCACCGGACGTGACCTCGCGCTGGATTCCGGCGCGCCGGTGCAGGAACGACTCGCCCTCGGGTTCGGCCGCTCCACCTTCCGCTACGCCGCCCCCGCCGGGCGGGAGTGGAAGGTCGAGGACCTCTACGACAAGCGGATCGCCACCTCCTACCCGAACCTGGTGCTGAGCGATCTGCGCCGCCGGGGCATCGAGGCCGAGGTGATCCGCCTCGACGGCGCGGTGGAGATCTCCATCCAGCTCGGCGTCGCCGACGCGATCGCCGATGTCGTCGGCTCGGGGCGCACGCTGCGCCAGCACAATCTGGTGGCCTTCGGTGAATCGCTGTGCGATTCGGAGGGTGTGCTGGTCGAACGCAAGGACGCCGACCAGGGCGACCGGGCGCGCAACCAGCTCGTCGCCCGGATCCAGGGCGTGGTCTTCGCCCAGCAGTACGTCATGCTGGACTACGACTGCCCGAAGGAACTGCTCGACGAGGCGTTCGTCATCACCCCTGGGCTGGAGTCGCCCACCGTCGCGCCGCTGGCCGATACCGGCTGGATGGCCGTGCGGGCGCTCGTTCCGCGCAAACAGAGCAATGAGCTGATGGACCAGCTGGCCGATCTGGGCGCCAAAGCCATCCTGGCCACCGACATACGCTCCTGCCGCGCATTCTGATCGCCGGATGCGTCCGATACGCCTGATCCGCTCAGGCTGAGCGCAATCGGTGTGCGCTGTGACCGCGTGTTGCTACCGTGCGGCCTCTCGATGAGGAAACGCAAGGAGTCCCCGTGGCACAGTCACCACCCGAGGAGCAGTCGGGCAGCACCTTCACCTGGAACGAGGATTGGCTGGCGGCCATCGCCGGGCTGGTGCTGATCGCGCTGGTCCTGCTCGGCGTGATTCCGGATCGGTTGGTGCCGTGATGGCCGCGACCGGCGCCGAAGCGGCGAAGGATCCGAAAGCGCCCACCGGCGACGGGCTCGGCCCGGACCCGGTGCGGGCCGAGGTCCCGTCCTCGGAAACCGAAGCGGTGCAGGCGGTGTCCCGTCCGTCGGCCGCGGCCATCGCGGCCGGTGTCGCGGTTGTCGTCGTGTTGGGTGCGCTCACCCGATACTTCGAGACGCACGTTCCGCGGTGGGCGGTGGACACTCCGTTCCAGCGGGTCGCCAAGTCGATCGAATACCCGGTGTACGCCATCGCACTCGGCTTGATCGGCAACCTCGTATTGACGAAACTCGCCCTGCGCGATCGGCTTTCGGCGGGCTTCCGCACCGAGTTCTTCATCAAGACCGGCGTGGTGCTGCTCGGCGCGTCGATCAACCTGAAGATCCTCGTCACCGCCGCGGGCCCGTCGATCGTGCAAGCGCTGCTGCTGATCACGGCCGTGTTCGGGTTCACATGGTGGCTGGGCGGGCGGCTCGGCCTGGACGACAAGCTGCGCGCGCTGCTGTCCTCGGCGGTGTCGATCTGTGGTGTCAGCGCGGCCATCGCCGCGGCGGGCGCGGTGCAGGCGCGGCGCGAGCAGATCGCCTACGCGGCGTCGCTGGTGATCGTCTTCGCCCTGCCCTCGATCTTCCTGCTGCCCTGGCTGGCGGAGGTGCTCGGGTTGCCGGACGCGGTCGCGGGCGCCTGGATCGGCGGCAACATCGACACCACCGCGGCGGTCGCGGCCTCGGGCGCGATCGCGGGGGAGCAGGCACTGCAGATCGCCACGATCGTGAAGACCACGCAGAACGCATTGATCGGCGTCGTCGCGATCGCGCTGACCGCGTACTTCACGCTGCGCGTCGAGCGCGTGCCCGGCGCGGTGCGGCCCTCGGCGCGCCAGTTCTGGGAGCGGTTCCCGAAGTTCGTGCTCGGCTTCATCGCCGCCTCGATCATCGGCACGCTGTACCTGCAATCGGCGGACAAGAAGTCGGGCGCGGCGCACATCGCGATCGTCAACGATCTGCGCACCTGGTTCCTGATCTTCGCGTTCGTCTCCATCGGCTTGGAGTTCTCGCTGCGCGGACTGCGCGAAGCGGGCTGGCGGCCGGTCGTGGTGTTCGGATCGGCGGCGGTCGTGAATCTCGCGGTGGGGCTGGGGCTTTCGGTGCTGTTGTTCCACGACTTCACCGCCTGAGGCGACTCGCGAGCGATCCGAGCCGCCCGCCGCGTGCCCGGCCCGGGCCGCGGGATCAGTCCGAGACGGCTTCGGCCAGGGTCTCGTCCGGGGACTCGGCCGCGCCGCCGCTCGGCCAGCCGGGGTAGGGGGGTGGCGTGCCGCCGAACGCCGGGCACAAGGGCTTGTAGTCGCAGTACGAGCACATCCGGCCGGTGTTCGGCGGGAAGTCGCCGGTGCGGCCCGCCTCCAAGATGGCCGCCCACAGCGCGGAGAGCGTGCGCTCGAAGCGCAGCAACTCCTGCTCATCGGGGGCGTAGGTGAGGATCTGCTCGTCGGCCAGGTAGATCAGCCGTAGCTGGGCGGGCACCAGGCCGCGGGTGCGCAGGACCACCAGCGCGTAGAACTTCAGCTGGAACAGCGCCTTGGTCTCGTGCGTCGGCCCCGGTACGCGACCGGTCTTGTAATCGACGACGCGCAGGGCGCCGTTCGGCGCGATGTCGATCCGGTCGACGAAGCCGCGCAGCAGCGCGCCGTCGGCGAGTTCGACCTCCACCCGCGCCTCGCGCGATTCCGGGTCGAAACGCGTCGGATCCTCCAGCCGGTAGTAGCGGCGCACCAGTGCGCGCACCTCGCCGAGGAAGACGTCGAGCCGCTCGCCGGCGATGAGCTCCGCGACCTCCGGCTGCTCGGCGAGCACCCGCGCCCACGCCGCGGGGACCAGGGCCTCGGCGCGCTCGGGCACGCGCTCGGCCGCGGGCAGCCCGTAGAGATCCTCCAGCACGGCGTGGACCACCGTGCCGCGCACCGCGTGCACCGACGGCTGCTCAGGTATCCGATCGATCGCCCGGAACCGGTATTTCAGCGGACACTGCTTGAAATCCATTGCCCGGGAAGGCGACAGCGCGGGCCGGGCGCGGCTCGCCGTCGCGTCGGGCTCGGAGGTCCGCGCGTCGTCGGCAGGGGGCGTGGACACGGGCGAGCACATACCTGGCAGGCTATCCGGCGGTACCGACACGCCGGTGCCGGACAGCACGGATTCCAACCAGCGGAACGGAGATTCATGACGGCCAGACGGACCGGGCCATTCACCATCGGTGACCGGGTGCAGCTGACCGATGCCAAGGGGCGCCTGTACACGGTGGTCTTGGAGCCGGGCAAGGAGTTCCACACCCATCGCGGCGGGATCAAGCACGACAGCCTGATCGGCGCCGACGAGGGCAGCGTGGTGCACTCCACCAACGGCACACCCTACCTCGCGCTGCGTCCGCTGCTGATCGACTACGTGCTGTCCATGCCGCGCGGGGCCGCGGTGATCTACCCCAAGGACGCCGCGCAGATCGTGCACGAGGGCGACGTGTTCCCCGGGGCCCGCGTGCTCGAGGCAGGCGCGGGGTCCGGTGCGCTGACCTGCTCGCTACTGCGGGCGGTCGGGCCGCAGGGGCAGGTGGTGTCCTACGAGATCCGCGCCGACCACGCCGAGCACGCGGTCCGCAACGTGGAGACGTTCTTCGGCGAGCGCCCGGCGAACTGGTCGCTGACCGTCGGCGACGTGGCCGACTACACCGGAGAGCCGGTCGACCGCGCCGTGCTGGACATGCTCGCGCCGTGGGACGCGCTACCGACGGTGTCGAAGGCGCTGGTGCCCGGCGGCGTGCTGATCGTCTACGTGGCCACCGTGACGCAGTTGTCCAAGGTGGTCGAAGCGCTGCGCGAGCAGGAGTGCTGGACCGAGCCGCGCTCCTGGGAGTCGCTGGTGCGCCCGTGGCACGTGGTCGGCCTGGCCGTGCGGCCCGAACATCGCATGCAGGGTCACACCGCCTTCCTGGTCAGCGCCCGCAGGCTAGCCGAGGGCACCGTCACGCCCAAGCCGCAGCGCAGGCCGTCGAAGGGCTGAGCGCGGCAGGGCGGCGACGGGGGTGATCGGCGCCCCGGACTCAGACCGGGACGCAGGGCGCCTGCGCGAAGCCGAGCAGCAGACAGCCGCTCGCATCCGACAGCTTCCAGGTGCCGTCGACATTTTCCCAGGTCAACGGGACGGCCGGGGCGGCGCCGTGCGGCGAGCTGATGGTCACCTGCGCGTTCGCGGTGTGGCCCTGGGTGGTGAGGTCGGCGACGGCGAAGGTCAGCGTGTAGCCCTGCAGGCCGGCGTTCATCTGGTCGATGTTCGCGGTGCGCTTGTCACCGTTGACGATCAGCTTGGACTTCTCCGCGGTGGGTACATTCGGATCGGCGAGCTTGACCAGCATCGCCTGCAAAGTCTCGGCGGTCGGCGCGCCGGTCGCATGGTCGCCGTGATCATGGGTACCCGACGCGGCGGCGCTGACGGTGGCGGAGGTCGCCGCGCTGGTGGAAGAGTCGTCGTCGGAGCCGCACGCCGTCAACGCGCCGGAGATCGCCAGCGCCGCGGCGGCGGTGGCAAGGGAAACACGCAGGGTTCTCGCGGGAAGGAGCATGGTGGCAACCTTTCGGCTCGGGCGGCGAGCAGGCTCGCCGGGGTCGGGTTAGGGCAGGCTAACATGGTGGTCCGGCCGCCGATCGCGGCCCAGATGTGATCACCACGAAACCATGTCGGAAAGCGAGAACGGGTCGCGCCCGGTAGCGTTGATAGACCGGGACTGGGAGGAGCAGCACATGAGCCCCATCGAGAATTCGGATTCGGCGGCCTGGAGAGAGCTCGAGGCGGTACGCGCCGAAGCGGCTGCACTCCGAAGGCAACTCGCCGACTCGCCGGATCGCACACGGGAATTGGAAGCCCGCATCGATTCGCTGACCATTCGCAACACGAAGCTGATGGACACCCTCAAGGAAGCGCGCCAGCAGTTGGTGGCCCTTCGCGAGGAGGTCGATCGGCTGGGTCAGCCGCCGAGCGGATACGGCATTCTGATCGGTGTGTACGACGATCAGACGGTCGACGTGTTCACTTCGGGTCGCAAGATGCGGTTGACGTGTTCACCGAACATCGAGACCTCGACGCTCGAATACGGTCAGACCGTCCGTCTCAACGAGGCGCTCACGGTCGTCGAGGCCGGGCACTACGACGCGGTCGGCGAGATCGGCACCCTCCGGGAGATCCTCGACGACGGACGTCGCGCCTTGGTCGTCGGCCATGCCGACGAGGAGCGCGTGGTGTGGCTGGCCGGCCCGCTGGCGAAGGTCGCCGAGATGGACGACCTGGACGACCCCGATTCCCCCATTCGCAAGCTGCGGCCGGGCGACTCGCTCCTGGTGGACACGAAAGCCGGATTCGCCTTCGAGCGCATCCCCAAGGCCGAGGTCGAGGACCTCGTGCTGGAAGAGGTGCCCGACGTCGACTACGGCGACATCGGTGGTCTCGGCAGGCAGATCGAGCAGATCCGCGACGCGGTGGAGCTGCCATTCCTGCACAAGGACCTCTTCCGCGAGTACGCGCTGCGTCCGCCGAAGGGCGTGCTGCTCTACGGTCCCCCCGGTTGCGGCAAGACGCTCATCGCCAAGGCGGTGGCCAACTCGCTGGCCAAGAAGATCGCCGAGGCGCGCGGTGAGGATGCCAAGGAAGCCAAGTCCTACTTCCTGAACATCAAGGGCCCCGAGCTGCTGAACAAGTTCGTGGGCGAGACCGAGCGCCACATCCGGATCATCTTCCAGCGGGCTCGCGAGAAGGCGTCCGAGGGCACGCCGGTGATCGTGTTCTTCGACGAGATGGACTCGATCTTCCGCACCCGCGGCTCGGGCGTCTCCTCGGACGTCGAGACCACGGTGGTGCCCCAGCTGCTGTCGGAGATCGATGGTGTCGAGGGCTTGGAGAACGTCATCGTGATCGGCGCCTCCAACCGTGAGGACATGATCGATCCGGCGATCCTGCGGCCGGGCCGCCTGGACGTGAAGATCAAGATCGAGCGTCCCGACGCGGAGTCGGCGCAGGACATCTTCTCGAAGTACCTCACCGAGCATCTGCCGCTGCACGACGACGACTTGGCCGAGTTCGGCGGCGACAAGAACCTGTGCATCCGCGCGATGATCGAACGGGTCGTCGACCGGATGTACGCCGAGAGCGAGGACAACCGCTTCCTGGAAGTCACCTACGCCAACGGTGACAAAGAGGTCCTGTACTTCAAGGACTTCAACTCCGGCGCCATGATCCAGAACATCGTGGACCGCTCCAAGAAGTACGCCATCAAGGCGGTGCTCGACACCGGCAACCCCGGTCTGCGCATCCAGCATCTCTACGATTCGATCGTGGACGAGTTCTCCGAGAACGAGGACCTGCCCAACACCACGAATCCGGATGACTGGGCACGCATCTCGGGCAAGAAGGGTGAGCGGATCGTGTACATCCGCACGCTGGTCACCGGCAAGAACGCCAGCGCCAGCCGCGCCATCGACACCGAGTCGAACACCGGTCAGTACCTGTAAGGTTCCGCCGGACCACGAAGGGCCGCGTCTCTCCGGAGGCGCGGTCCTTTCGCCGTTCGTGCCGGAGCGCAATCGCGCCGGTCACGCGGGCGGCGGGCCGGCCGGCAAGTGGTCGGGCAGGCCGAACCGCGGATAGAGAGCGTCGAGGTGGAAACGGGTGATCCTGCCGATGCGGTTGCCCGCGGGGGTGAGCACGATCAGGCCGGCCGGAGTCGCCACCGGTCGCAGTGCGTCGTCGAGGTATGCGCCGAACGCGGGCAGGCCGTTGGCGCCCGTCGGCACCAGGTGGACGCGGCGCGCGCCACTGTAGGCGAAGGAAGCGGACAGGAATTCCGCGATAGCGGCCGGGCCTTGATACTCGTGCGGCGCGGGCGGCATCGAAAGCCACGCGTCGTCGGTGAGCAGCGCGATCACGCCGTCGACGTCGCCCGAGAGGTATGCCGAGGCGAAGCGGCGTGCGAGATCGTGTTCGTCGGGAGCGGCTCGGCGCGGGACTGTTCGACCCCGATGCCGGTCGAGCGACGCCCGCGCGCGTTGCAGCTGTCCCTTGACCACGGTAGGCGTGAAGCCGAGGAGGTCGGCCACCTCGGCGACGGGGAAACCGAGAACATCGCGCAGCACCAGGATCGCGGCTTGGCGCGGCGAGAGTCGCTGCAACCCCGTGACGAAGGCCAGCTCGACCGCTTCGGTGGCCGTGTAGCGGGCCTCCGGACCGGGCGCGGGGTCGGCGATGTCCAGCTTGCTGTCGGGGTATGGCTGCAACCAGCGCACCTCGTCCCGGCGCGTGGGTTCGGGCGGCGAGAACGGTGGCACCGGCTCGGGCGGCATTCGGCGACGGGCGTCGCGCAGCGCGTTGAGGCATCGGTTGGTGGCGATGCGATACAGCCACGAGCGCAGCGATGACCGCTGCTGGAACCCCGGCAGGCCGCGCCAAGCCGCCAGTAAGGTCTCTTGCACCATGTCCTCGGCATCGGTCAACGAGCCGAGCAGGCGGTAGCAGTGCAGTTCCAGTTCGCGCCGGTACGGGTCGGTGAGGATCCGAAACGCCGACTCGTCGCCCGCGCATGCCCGCTCCAGGGTCGTCTGCTGCACGCCGTCGATGGTGCCAGTTCGTCGTCGGACGTTCCATCGGGTCGGTTTCGGGTGTCACTACCTACAGCACGGCGAAGCGCCGATGCTCACCGGAAGGAGACACAATGTCGGAACCCCTCGCTCTGCGGACCTCGCTGGCGTTCTATCGCGCCTGGACCGGACATGATTTCGGCAACGCCATGACCTACGTCGCCGACGACATCATCTGTGACGCACCGGCCGGGCGGATCGCGGGCGCCGCTGCGTTCCGCGATTTCCTCGAACCGTTCAGCCGGATCCTCACCGACTCGACCTTGCTCGCGTCGTTCGGCGATGACCGCACCGCGCTGCTGATGTACGACACCGTGACCGTTCCGGTTCCGAACGCGCCCGGCGCGGAGTGGCACACGGTGGTCGATGGACGGATCACCTATGTCCGGATCATCTTCGACCGGGCGCCGTTCGACGCGGTCCGGGCCGCCGCGCGCTAGTCCGGAGGGGGTAGGTCGCTCGTGCTAAAATTTGGCCATGCGGCCAGAAATTGGTACGGGCGGCCAACGCAAGTCGTTCATCGAGGAGGCGCGGCGCAGGCAGATCATCGCCGCGGCGGTGGAGGTGATCTCCGACCTCGGGTACGCCAACGCCTCGCTGGCGCGGATCGCCGAGCACGCGGGCATCTCCAAAGGCGTCATCTCCTACCACTTCGCGGGCAAGGATGAGTTGATGACGCAGCTGGTGATCCAGCTGTACGTCTCGGCCGCGGAGTACATCGCGCCACGGGTGGGCGCGGCGGCAGGCGCGCGCGAGAGCCTGCTGGCCTACCTCGCGGCGAACCTCGGCTTCATCGAAGCGAACACGACCTACGTGGCCGCGCTGGTGGAGGTCGTGACGAATTTGCGCGACGCGGAGGGCAGACCGAAGTTCGCCTCCGCCGACGGGGAACGCGACATCATCGCACCGCTGGTCGACATCATGACCGAAGGGCAGCGCACCGGAGAGTTCGGCGAGTTCGATCCGCTGTTGATGGCCAAGTCGATCCGCGACGCCATCGACGGTGCGGCCGGGCGCGCCGTGCGAGAGCCGGATTTCGCGATGGACGCCTACTCGGCTCATCTGCGCAGGTTGTTCGACACGGCGACGCGGAAGGCGGGCGGGCATGACTGAAGGGCTGGATCCGCCACGGCGACAGGCGGATTCCGGCGAACCGCTGCCGCCGTTCGCCTTCGGCGGAGTCGGCGCTGTGACGGCGCTCGGCACGCTGGCACTGCTGGCCTCGATCGGGCGGTATGGATTCTTCGGCGACGAGCTGTATTTCGTCGCCGCGGGCCGCAGGCTCGTAGTCAGCTATGCCGATCAGGGGCCCTTGCTGCCCGCGATCGCCCGGATGATGGATCTGCTCGCCCCGGATTCCTTGACGGCGCTGCGTCTTCCGGCCGTATTCGTCACCGTGGCGGCGGTGGTGGTCACCGCCCAGATCGCCAGGGAGTTCGGAGGCGGCCGCGCGGCGCAGGTGCTGGCCACGGCCGCCTACGCCACCTCGCCGTTCCTGCTGGTACAGGGCGATCAACTGGCCACCAACACGATCGACACGGCGCTGTGGGTGGTGGTGAGCTGGCTGGTGGTCCGTTGGGTCCGCACCCGCCGCGACGGCCTGCTGGTCGCCGCGGCACTGGTCACCGCGGTGGACATGCAGGTCAAGTGGCTGATTCCGTTCTTCTGGATCGCACTCGCGACCGGGGTGGTGATCTACGGACCACGTGAGCTGCTGCGCCGCCCCGCGCTGTGGTGCGGCGCGGTCGTCGTCGTGCTGACCGCGGCGCCGAGCCTGGTGTGGCAGGCGGCGCACGGGTGGCCGCAGTTGCGAATGGGTGGGACGGTCGCCGCGGAGCAGGCCACGATCGGCGGGCGCTCCGTCTGGCTGCCGCTGGCACTCGCCGCCGCCGGTCTGCTCGGCGGCCTGCTGCTGGTCTACGGGATGTGGACGCTGCTGCGGACGGAGGCCTGGCGTCCCTATCGGTTCCTCGGACTGCTGCCGATAGTGCTGAGCGTGGCCTTCGTCGCGACGAACGGCCGTCCGTATTACGCGGCGGGCTGCTACGGAGTGCTGATCGCGGCGGGGGCGGTGCGGTGGACCGAGAACCGGCACCGCGCGCGCACGATCGTCACCGTGCCGTTGCTCGCACTGTCCGTCGCCCTGGTGGTGTTCTCCCTCCCACTGCGAGCCCAGAGCGATATCGAACCGGTCGACACGCAAGCCCAGGCGGGCCTGGAAATCGCGCTCTACGGACGATTCGGCTGGTCGGAACTCGCGGCCGGGACCGCGGCGGCCTACCGCGCGCTGCCCGAGCCGGAACGAGCGTCGGCCGTGGTGATCGCCGATTCGTATTGGCAGGCAAGCGCTTTGGACATCGATCGCGCCGTGTACGGCCTGCCCGCCGTCTACAGCCCGAATCGTGGCTTCGCTTACTTCGGCACCCCGCCGGACACGGCCGCGACGGTGCTGTGGGTGGGCGGCGCCGAGACCGACGTGCGCGCGCACTGTGCCGAGGTCACCGCCGCGGGGCAGATCGACGCCCGGCTCGGGTACCCCGGTGTCACCCGGGGCGTCACCATCTGGCACTGTGCGCAACCGCGTGCGCCGTGGTCGCGTGCCTGGCCGGACATGTTGCGGCTGAACTGATCGCCGCGGTTCACCACCAGCCGAGGATCGGTGACAAGCGCCTGCCGAGTTCCGGTGCGAGCGAGCGCGAATAGCTGGCGGTGAGGTGGTGCTCGTCGTGATAGATGAGGATGTTGCCCTCGATGACCGCGCAGACGTCGCGTTCACACAGCGCGTCGGACAGATCCACCGGGAACAGGTTGGGGAACGAGGCGGCGAACTCCAGCGCCGGGTTGGCGGCATTCAGCGCGGCCGCGCGCGGCATGCCGCAGCTGATCCGGTCGCCCTGTTGGGCGAGGCAGTCGATGGCTCGATACCGCACCCCGTCGCGGCGCAGCCATGGTGTGTCGCGGATGGCGATCACGTTGAGTCCACGGTCGGCCAGCCGGGCCCAGACGTCCAGGTAGTCGCCCGGAGTCTCGTCGCCGTCGCCGTCTCGCGGCCGGGTCGCCGTCGTGAAGACCCACTCCGGGCGTTCGACGGCCAAACGGTCGATCACCTCCACCGACCAGTCGCGGCAATCCGGATTCGCTTCGCCCTTGTACATCGGTTCCGCCGCCACCGTCAGCGGGCAGCCCATCTTCAGAAATACCTCGACCCGGAAGGCGTGTTCGCGAGCGAGCAGGTCGAGGGCGGGTACCCAGTGTTCGGCGTGCGAGCTGCCCACCACTGCGACGGTCCGCTCCGCGTGGGCATCCCCGTAGGTGCAGGTGATGACGTCGCGGGTGTCCCAGTCCGCGATGCAGCCGTCGCGAGACGGGTAGGCGGCGTCCGCAGGCGCTTCGTACATGGTCGGACGCATCGGCGCCTCGGGCGTGCTCGCGCCGTCGACCAGCGCCTCCGCGCCGG
This sequence comes from Nocardia sp. NPDC041819, assembly GCF_055590505.1. Lineage (NCBI taxonomy): Bacteria > Bacillati > Actinomycetota > Actinomycetes > Mycobacteriales > Nocardiaceae > Nocardia > Nocardia sp. NPDC041819. The sequence goes on from NZ_JBVJAP010000001.1 coordinate 1,263,490, forward strand.
GATAGTGCACCGGTTCCAGCGCCGTCACCGCCCGCGGCGGATTGGCTCTGGTCGCCACCTGCTCGCCTACCGACACCGCGAGCACCGCGATGCCCAGCGCCGCGACCAGCCGGCCGGTGTGGCGGGGGCGGACGGGTGTCTCGCGCGCCGAGCGGCCGGACCGCATCCGCAGCGGCTCCTCGACGAACCGGTTCGTCAGGTAGGCGAGTACCAGCGACGCGCCGATCACCCCCAGGCCGACGCCGAGTCCGGCGGTCGCGGCTCCGGTCCGCGCCAGCACGAAGATCAGGATCGGCCAATGCCACAGGTACAACGCGTAGGACAGTTCGCCGAGACGGACCGCGGCCGACGCGCCGAGCAGCCGGTTGGGCAGCGGTTGCTCGGCGGCGGTCAGGCCGCCGCCCGCGAGGATCAGCGCCAGCGTGGCACCGACCGGCACCAGCGCGGCGGGACCGGGAAACCGGTCGGCGCCGTCGATCAGCCATCCGCAAGCGAGCACCGTGACCGCACCGAGGACGGCCGCCGCGACCCGCACAGGGCGCGGCGGTTTCAGCCAGGGCGCCACGATCGCGAGCAGGCCGCCGGCCGACAACTCCCAGGCGCGGGCGAAGCTGTCGTAATAATTCCAGCCCTGCTGCACCGCGGTGCCGTGCGCGGCGTAGACGAACGAGGCCACCGTGCCCGCGGCGAGCAGGACGGCCAACACGGGGCGCAGCGCCCCGGGGCGGGCGAAACGCAGGCAGAGGGCCGCCGCCGACGCGACGATTAGGATGGCGAGCAGGTAGAACTGCATCTGCACGGCCATCGACCACAGGTGCTGGAGCGGGCTCACCGACGGATCGGCGGCCAGATAGTCCGACCAGGACAGCGCCAGATACCAGTTCTGGTAGTACAGCAGCGACGCCAGCGTCTGCGCCGCCATCTCGCCCCACTGGGTGAACGGACGCAGCAGCACGGTCGCCGCGACCACGGCTGCCAGTAGCGTCACCAGCGCGGGCAGCAATCTGCGGGCGAGCCTGCCCGCGGTGTGGAGGACGCGGACGGTGCCGGTGGATTCCGCCCCGCGCAACAGCGAGCCGGTGAAGAAGAAGCCGGACAGCACCAGGAACACGTCCACGCCGCCCGAGACCCGCCCGAACCAGATGTGGAACGCCACGACCAGCGCTATCGCCACGCCGCGCAACCCGTCCAGATCGTGCCGGTATCCGCCGGCGCCCCCGTGCTGCCCCGCCGGGGCGACCGCACCCGGCCGGAGGAGCCGGTTCACCGCTCGGGCGACCGTCACCGGACTCGCACGGCACGGTCGCCGCGGCGACGGAATGCGACGGCACGGCAACGGGACGATGTACGGGACACGTCATCTCTCTTACCACGGCCGGTGAACCATGGTCCAACTCACGGGGCCGGTCTATCGTGCGGAAACAGGCCCTTGATACGGACAATTCGGGCACCCGTAGATCGGCCGCCCTCGGCCGGTCGTTAGGGTGGAATCGTGAACGTTGAGGTGACACCCCTGCCGGGTATCGGTGTACGCAAGGATTTTCCGCTGGCCGATACACGACGCCGGATAGGAGTGATCGACCATCGCGACGGCACGATGGACCTCATCGTGAGCAAGCCGGACGACCCCGACGAGACCGAACAGGTACCGCTGACAGCGAAGGAGGCGGCGGTGCTGGCCAGCCTGCTCGGTGCGCCGCAACTGGTCGAGCAGCTGCGCGAGGAACACCGGGAGTTCACCGGGCTGACCACCCGCCAGCTGTCCATCCCGGACCGGTCCCGCTTCGACGGTCGCATGCTGGGCGAGACCCAGATACGTACCCGGACCAAGGCGTCCATCGTCGCGGTGGTGCGCAGCGGGCAGCCCATTCCCTCCCCGGGACCGGACTTCACCTTCACCGCGGGGGACGTGCTGGTCGTCGTCGGCACCGCGGAGGGCCTGGAGGCCGCCGCCAAGATCCTGTTAGACGGCTGAGCGCATGGTGGCACACGAGACCGCGCTCGCGCTGATCCAGCTGGGCGCGGTATTTTTCGGCCTCGGCCTGCTCGGACGGATCGCCGCGCGCATCGGCATGTCGCCCATCCCGCTGTACCTGATCGGCGGGCTGGTGTTCGGCACCGGCGGCCTGGTCGAGTTGCGGCAGGTGGACGACTTCATCCACCTCGCCAGTGAGATCGGCGTCGTCCTGCTGCTGTTGCTGCTCGGCCTGGAATACAGCGCGCCCGAACTTGTCACCGGCATGCGCCGATCGTGGGCCGCGGGCGTGCTGGACCTCGTGCTCAACGCGACGCCGGGTGTGCTCGTCGCGTTCGGGCTGGGCTGGGGGTTCACCGGCGCCATCGCCATGGCCGGCGTCACCTACATCTCGTCCTCGGGCATCGTCGCGAAGGTGCTCAACGATCTGGGCAGGCTCGGTAACCGCGAAACGCCGGTGGTTCTGTCCATCCTGGTGTTCGAGGACCTGGTGATGGCCGGATACCTGCCCGTGCTGACGGCGGTACTGGCCGGTGTGGGCTTCGTCGCCGGACTGAAGACGCTGGGCATCGCCCTGGCGGCGGTCACCGTCGTGCTGATCGTCGCGCTGCGCTACGGCCGCTACGTCTCCGCGATCGTCGACAGTGCCGACCGCGAGATCTTCCTGTTGAAGCTGCTCGGATCCGCGCTTCTGGTGGCGGGCGCTGCCTCCGCGGTCCAGGTATCCGCGGCGGTGGGCGCCTTCCTGCTGGGCATCGCGATCTCGGACTCGACCGCGCACAACGCGACCAAACTGCTGGAACCCCTGCGCGATCTGTTCGCCGCGCTGTTCTTCGTGCTGTTCGGCTTGAGCACCGACCCGGCGAGCATTCCGCCGGTGCTGGGCTGGGCTTGCCTGCTGGCGCTCGTCACCACGGCCAGCAAGATCGCCACCGGCTGGTGGGCGGCCAAGCGGGCCGGTGCGGGCCGCCTAGGCCGGGCGCGCGCGGGCACCGCGCTGGTCGCCCACGGCGAGTTCTCCATCGTCATCGCGGGACTCGCCGTCGCCGCGGGCGCGGTCCCCGCCGAATTCGCCGCCCTGGCCACCACCTACGTGCTGTTGATGGCGGTTCTAGGTCCGATCGCCAGCCGCTTCGTCGAGCCGGTCATGGCGCTGGTGCTGCGGCGGCGTGCCGCCGTGTCCTGACCGGCAGCGGGCTGAACCCGCGGTGGCGACGCCGGAGCGCACCGCCACCGCGGCGGGATTCAGTTCCGTCCGGCGGCGACGGAATTCAGCACGACCTCGACGGCAGGCTCGCCGTCGGAGGAGCCGTCCTTGACGCCCGCGGCGGCGATGGACGACAGAACATCCATGCCCGCGGTGACCCGTCCGAACGGGGTGTAGCTCGGCGGCAGCGGCGCGTCGCGGTAGACCAGGAAGAACTGGCTGCCGTTGGTGCCGGGCCCGGCGTTCGCCATGGCGACCGTACCGGCCGGGTAGGTGGCCCCCGCCAGGTTCTCGTCGGGGAAGAAGTAACCGGGCCCGCCCATGCCGGTCGCGGTCGGGTCACCGCACTGCAGGACGTAGATGCCTTCGGTGGTCATCCGGTGGCACTTCGTGTGGTCGAAGAACTGCTCACCGGCCAGGAAGACGAACGAGTTGACCGTGCGTGGCGCGTGTGCCGCGTCCAGCGCGATGGTCACGGTGCCACAGCTGGTGGTCAGCGTCGCCGTGTATCCGGCGTTGGCATCGATGGTCATGCCGGGTTCGGCGGGCCACTGCTTGCCGTTCGGCTGACCGGCGGCCGGTGCGCCGCAGCCGGCCGGGCCTTGCTCGCGCGCCGGCGCGGGGGTCGCCGAGACGACACCCGTCGCGGACGCCACCAGCGTCACGCCGACGGCGAGTACCCCGAGGATCCGCAGCGATCGCCACGGTAGGCTCCGGCGCCCCGCGCGCCGGCCGTTGACGAGTTCTCGCGCTTGCACTTCGCTGCTCACCGCTGAAAAGCTCCTTCACTCGGGGTTGCGCACCGGACGATGCAGCGCGAATCATTCCATCTCCCCCGCAGTGGTGGGGGAGTACGGCTCGATTTCCGCCCGCCCGGTCGGAGAACAGGGCCTGCGATGGCCGCAGATCGGCCACAAAAATGTTTCCGGCAACTTGTTGGACAACAGAATTAGTTCCCGGTGACGTATAACAAAGCATGGGAATCGTTCGAGCGGCGCTGGTCCAAACGAACTGGACCGGCGACAAAGAGTCGATGCTGAAGGCGCACGAGGCGTACGCGCGCCGGGCGGCCGCGGAGGGGGCCGCGGTGATCTGCTTCCAAGAGCTGTTCTACGGGCCTTATTTCTGCCAGCAGCAGGACACGGGGTTCTACGACTACGCCGAATCCGTCCCGGGGCCGACCACGGAGCGATTCGCCGCGCTGGCGAAGGAATTGCGCCTGGTGATGATCCTGCCGGTGTACGAGCAGGAACAGCCGGGCCTGCTGTACAACACGGCCGCGGTGCTCGACGCCGACGGCAGCTATCTCGGTAAGTACCGCAAACACCACCTGCCGCACGTGCACGGGTTCTGGGAGAAGTTCTACTTCCGCCCGGGCAACCTCGGCTGGCCGGTGTTCGACACCGCGGTCGGCAGAGTCGGCGTGTACATCTGCTACGACCGGCACTTCCCGGAGGGCTGGCGCGCGCTTGCCCTGTCCGGGGCGGAGATCGTGTTCAACCCATCGGCCACCTCGCGGGGCCTGTCCGGCTACCTCTGGAAACTGGAACAACCGGCGGCAGCGGTGGCCAACGAGTATTTCATCGGCGCCATCAACCGCGTCGGCGTCGAGGAGTACGGCGACGACGATTTCTACGGAACCAGCTACTTCGTCGACCCGGAAGGCAAGTTCGTCGGTGACGTCGCCTCCGACACCGACCCCGAGCTGGTCGTCCGCGATCTGGACATGGACCTGATCAAGGTGGTGCGCGATCGCTGGGCCTTCTACCGCGACCGCCGCCCCGACGCCTACGGGCCGCTGGTGGCCCCCTGAGACCGGGGAACGACATGGCGCGCACTTTCATCCACGGCGGCACGGTCGTCTCCGCCACCGGATCGCAGCCGCTCGACGTGCTCGTCGAGGGCGAGACCATCGTCGCCGTCCTCCAGCCGGGCTCCGCCGCGCTTGGCGCGGATCTCGCCGCCTCCGCCGATCGGGTGCTCGACGCGACCGGCAGATACGTCATCCCCGGAGGTGTGGACGGCCACACCCACATGCAGATGCCCTTCGGCGGGACCCAGGCCTCCGACACCTTCGAGACCGGCACCCGCGCCGCCGCGTGGGGCGGCACCACCACCATCGTCGACTTCGTCGTGCAGAAGCCGGGGGAGCGGGTGCAGGACACCCTGGCCGCCTGGCATGCGAAGGCCGCCGGACAGTGCGCGATCGACTACGGCTTCCATCAGATCATCGGTCAGGTCGACGACGAGTCCTTGAAGGGGATGAGCGAATTGGTGGCCGAAGGTGTCACCAGCTTCAAACTCTTCATGGCCTACCCGGGTGTCTTCTACTCCACCGACGGCCAGATACTGCGCGCCATGCAGTCCGCGGCCGAGCTGGGTGCGCTGTTGATGATGCACGCCGAGAACGGGATCGCCATCGATGTGCTGGTCGAGCAGGCGCTCGCGCGCGGGCAGACCGCGCCGTACTTCCACGGCACGACCAGACCGTGGCAGCTGGAGGAGGAGGCCACCCACCGCGCGATCATGCTGGCCGAGCTGACGGGCGTACCGCTGTACGTGGTGCATGTGTCGGCCGAGCAGGCGCTGGCCCAGATCGCCGCCGCCCGCGACGCCGGACGCAACGTCTTCGGCGAGACCTGCCCGCAGTACCTGTACCTCTCGCTCGAAGACCAGCTGGGCGCAGCGGGTTTCGAGGGCGCGAAGTGGGTGTGCTCGACACCGCTGCGATCGAAGGCCGAGGGGCATCAGGACGAGCTGTGGCGCTATCTGCGCACCGGTGACGTCACGACCGTGGGCACCGACCACTGCCCGTTCTGCATGAAGGACCAGAAGGAGCTGGGTCTCGGCGACTTCAGCAAGATCCCCAACGGCATCGGCGGCGTCGAGCATCGGATGGACCTGATGTTCCAGGGCGTCCGGAGCGGGCGGATCTCGCTGGAACGCTGGGTCGAGGTCTGCTGCACCGCGCCGGCCCGGATGTTCGGCATGTACCCGCGCAAAGGAGTGATCAGCCCGGGGGCGGACGCCGACATCGTCATCTACGACCCCGACGGCCACACCAGCATCGGTCTCGGCAAGACCCACCACATGAACATGGACTACTCGGCCTACGAGGGATTCGAGATCGACGGCCACGTCGACACGGTGCTGTCCCGGGGCCGGGTGGTCGTGGACGGCGGCGGCTATCTCGGTCGCGCGGGACACGGCCGGTTCGTCAAGCGTGACCTCTCGCAGAACCTGATCTGACGCGCCTTTCGATCCTCGAAACGGAGAGTGCCGCATGGACATCGGTCTGGTGCTGCAATGCACGCCCCCGGCCTCGCGGGTGATCGAACTGGCGAGGCTCGCGGAGACGTACGGGTTCTCCCACGTCTGGACCTTCGACTCGCATCTGCTCTGGCAGGAGCCGTACGTCATCTACAGCCAGATCCTGGCCGCCACCCGCAAGGTGATGGTCGGTCCGATGGTGACCAACCCGGCCACCCGGGATTGGACGGTGACCGCGTCGACCTTTGCCACGCTCAACGAGATGTTCGGCAACCGCACACTGTGCGGGATCGGCCGCGGTGACTCGGCGGTGCGCACGCAAGGCGGGAAACCCGCCACCCTGGCAACGCTGCGGCAAGCGGTGGAGGTGATCCGGGAGCTGGGCAACGGGCGCAGCGCGCGAATCGATGACACGGTGGTCCGGCTGCCGTGGGCGGCCGACTCGCGGCTGGAGGTATGGGTAGCGGGCTACGGGCCACGTGCTCTCGACTTGACCGGCGCGGTCGCGGACGGCTTCATTCTGCAGCTGGCCGACCCGGACATCACCGCCTGGACCATCGGGCGGGTGCGCGCGGCGGCCGAGCGCGCGGGCCGGGACCCGGCGACGGTGCGGATCTGCGTCGCCGCGCCTGCTTACGTCACCGACGGGACGGACGCGGCGCTGGCGCACGCGCGCCGGCAGTGCCGATGGTTCGGCGGGATGGTCGGCAACCACGTGGCGGAGATCGTCGCGAGATACGGGACGACGGGCGATATTCCGGCCGCCCTCACCGACTACGTCGAAGGCAGGCGAGGTTACGACTACAACCAGCACGGACGCGCGGACAACGTGCACGCCGAGTTCGTACCCGACGCCATCGTGGACCGCTTCTGCCTGCTGGGCACGCCCGACGACCAGCTGTCCCGGTTGCGCGGCCTCGCGGAGCTCGGCGTGGACCAATTCGCCGTCTATCTCCAGCACGACGCGAAAACCGCGACCCTCCAGGCGTACGGTGAATCGGTGCTGCCTCGTCTCGCTCCCCTCGTGACCGCTACCCAGTCCACCGAAGGGAGCGACTAGCGTGGTCGATCATGTCTTCTATCCCTGGAGCGCACAGGCCGAGTTGAACCCGGCTCCCATCACCGGGGCGTTCGGCTCCTACTTCTGGGACGACACGGGCAAGCGCTACCTGGACTTCTCCTCACAGCTGGTCAACGTGAACATCGGTCACCAGCACCCGGACATCGTCGCCGCGATCGTCGCCCAGGCACAGCGGTTGGCGACCATCTCGCCGACCGTCGCCAACGACGTACGCAGTGAACTGGCCCGGCTGATCGTCGAGCGGGCTCCGGGCGAGCTGAACCGGATCCTGTTCACCACGGGCGGCGCGGAGGCCGTCGAACACGCGGTGCGCCTGGCGCGAAGCTACACCGGGCGCACGAAGATGCTCGCGGCCTACCGCTCCTACCACGGCGGCACGGGGGTGGCGATCGGCCTCACCGGGGAACCGCGGCGCTGGGGCGCGGAGCCGACCAACGTCGACGTGGTGCGATTCTTCGGGCCCTACCCGTATCGATCGCCCTGGGGCACGGCCGGTCCCGAAGAGGAGACGGCCGCCGCGCTGGCGCACCTGCGGCAGGTGATCGAGCTGGAGGGTCCGCAGCACATCGCCGGGCTGATCCTGGAGACGGTGGTGGGCACCAACGGTGTGCTCGTCCCGCCGCCCGGTTACCTCGCGGGCGTGCGAGCGCTGTGCGACGAGTTCGGCATCGTCTACATCGCCGACGAGGTGATGGTCGGGTTCGGCCGGGTGGGTGAGTGGTTCGCGGTGCAGGCGTTCGGTGTCGAGCCGGACATCATCACCTTCGCCAAAGGGGTGAACTCCGGCTATGTCCCGCTCGGGGGCGTACTCATGGCCGAACGCATCGCGCAGCGCTACGACCATGTGACGTATCCGGGCGGCCTCACCTACGCGGGGCATCCTTTGGCCTGCGCGGCCGGCGTCGCTTCGATCGCGGTGTTCGAGCGTGAGGGAATTCTGGATCACGTGCGTTCGGTGGGCGCCGATGTGCTCGGAAAAGGCCTGCGTGAGCTGGCGGCTCGTCATCCGAGCGTCGGCGAGGTCCGTGGACTGGGGTTCTTCTGGGCGCTCGAGCTGGTTCGGGATCAGCGCAGCGGGGAACCGCTGATCCCGTTCGCGGCGACGGGCGCGGACGCCGAACCGATGCTCGCGGTCACCGCGGCGGCCAAGGCGCGCGGACTGTGGCCGTTCAACGCGGGCAACCGTTTCCAGATCGCGCCGCCGCTCACCACGACGGCCGACGAACTGCGCACCGGCCTGGAGATCGTCGACGAAGTGCTCGACGTCGCCGACGGTTACGTCCGGAACTGACCCGCCCGCTCAGTGCGGCGTCAGTTCCACCACCACGCCGCCGTGCTGCCAGGTCTGGTAGATGTCGGCCTTGGCGGGGGAACCGTCGGCCTCGAAGCCGATGCCGTTGTATTTCGCGTTCTGCTTGTTGTCCCGTGCGACGATCTCGTAGAGCCGGAGCACGTCGGCCTCGGCGGTGTGGACGACCGGGACGAAGGTGCGCGGTTCGCCGCCGAAGGAACCCCGCACGGGATCACCCGCCCGCAGGTTCTTCACCCACGGACGCAGGGCGGTGCCGATCAGCAGGCTGTCACCGTGCCGGGTGTAGGCCAGCGGCACATCGTAGACCTTCCCGGACTTGCGTCCGACGACGTGCAGGACCATCAGCCGTTTGCCGACGACGCCGGATATGCCGGGCACGCGCAGCAGCGTCCGCACGACCCGATTCATCAGGACCTGGTACGACGGGATGGGTTCGGGACCGGACGTGGTCGGTGTGCCGTAAGGGTTTTCGGACGACGATGCGTGCTCACTCATGCTCCCAGTATCGGAGTACGCGCCGCACTTCGCGGGACGACGTCCGAGATCCGCGATTGGGCACCGGATGGCGGCGGTGGGCGCTCTCGGTACCCTCCGTGTATGACTTCCGGGCGAACAGAGATCTGGCACAACCCGCGGTGCAGCAAGAGCCGCAACGCCACCGCGTTCCTGGACGAGGCCGGTGTCGACTACACCGTGCGGAAGTATCTGGACCAGCCGCCGACTGCCGCCGAGCTGCGTGAGGTGCTGCGGCGGCTGGGCGCCGAGCCGTGGGACATCACCCGCACCGGCGAGCAGACCGCCAAGGATCTCGGCATGGCGAGCTGGGCGCGGACCGCCGCCGACCGCGACCGCTGGATCGAAGCACTGGTGGAACATCCGGGACTGATCCAGCGACCGATCGTGCTGACCGCCGACGGCGGGGCGGCCGTGGCCCGCGACGACGCCGCGCTGCGCGACCTGCTCTGACGGCCGTGCCCGCGGGGCAGGCCCCAGCGGTAGGGTCGGCGGGCATGAAGGTACAACTGCGCCACAGCCCGGCCGCCGCCATCGCGCGCTGCTTCCTCGCGGGTGGCGAGCCGATGCGGGTCGAGAGCGGCGCCATGGTGGCCCATTCGGCGGGAGTCACGTTGCAGGCCAAGGCCGAGGGCGGCATCCTGGCCGGGTTGAAGCGGTCGATGCTGGCCGGGGAATCGTTCTTCGTCTCGACGTTCACCGCGCCGCCGCAGGGCGGCTGGGTCGACGTGGCGCCCGCGCTTCCCGGTGACGTGCTCAATCTGCAGATCGCTCCGGACCGGCCGTTCTTCATCAGCCGCGGGGGCTGGATCGCCAACTCGCACGGCGTGCAGGTGGAGAGCAAGTGGGGCGGTTTCGCCAATCTGTTCGGCGGCGAAGGCGGGTTCGGCCTGCGCGCGCACGGCGAAGGCGAGATCGTGGTGGGCGTGTTCGGTGCGATCGATGTGATCGACTTGCAGCCGGGCGAGCCGATCACGATCGACACCGGGCATGTGGTCGCCTACGACCTGGCGATGAATTTCACCATCCGGCGGGCGGTTTCGGGTCGATCGATCCAGTCGTTGAAGTCCGGCGAGGGCTTCGTCTTCGACTTCACCGGCCCCGGCCGGGTGCTGCTGCAGACACGTAATCCCGGCGCGTTCGCCGCCTGGGCCGGGTCGGCCGCGTCGCCCAGCTGATCACGGCGTCGTGCTGCCGCTACTCGGCGCTCACCAGCAGGTCCCCGATCAGCAGGCGGGTGTCGGGGACGAACGGCCAGTCCGGGTCGGCCAGGCGCGCGCGCAACTCGGCGTCGGTCCACCACCATCCATCGGCGATCTCGTCGGGTTGGTGACGGACGGGGCCGTCGTAGCGCAGTTCGTACGCGTACAGGTGGCATCGCATCGGCCGGCCGTCCCATTCGCCGTCCCAGGAGACCCGCGCCAGCGGCTCCGGGGACAGCTGGGCGGGGTCCGGCGTCACACCCAATTCCTCGGCCAATTCGCGCAGGGCGGTCTCGCGCGGCGCTTCGCCCGGCGCGACCACACCACCGGCCAGGCAATCGTGCATGCCCGCGAAAACGAGCTTGGTGTCGGTGCGACGGTGCACGTAGACGCGCTCGCCGTCACCGGACCGCAGGAGCACACCGGCGCTGGCGTGCCACAATCCCTCGCGATAGACCGTGTCCCGCTCGGCCTCGCCGACCGGGTTGCCCGCCCGGTCGTAGATCGCGATCGACTCGGCCCTCGGATCTCCGGCGTAGGGCGACGCACGATGCGGAGCGGACATGGGGTCGAGAGTAACGTGAACACCGCACGCCACAGGGAGAGAGGATCGCCGCCCATGGTGCTTCCACACGCACTGGCGAATTTCAACCGGCATGTCACCAATCCGACCGCGGGCCTGGTCGCGGGCCGCGCCCCCGGCTTCGGCATCGTGCTGCACAAGGGCCGGAAATCGGGACGGTCCTATCGCACTCCGGTCATGGTCTTCGAGCAGGACGGCGCGTACCGGATCGCGCTGACGTACGGCCGGAATGTCGACTGGGTCAAGAACATCAGCGCGGCGGGCACATTCGCGCTGGAAACCCGCGGTCACGTCGTCGAACTGACCGATCCGGTGATGCGGCGCGACCCCTCCGCGGCATGGGCGCCGGTGGGGGTCCGGCAGGTGCTGAAGACGATCTCGGCGGACTATTACGTCGAGTCCCGTCCGGTGGCGTGAAGGCCGCCGTCAGGCGGGGGCGCCACCGCGGAGCCAGTCGGTCCACGGGATGCTCCAATCGCCGTTGTGCCAGATGTCGAGGGGGTCGCCGCCGGTGTTGCGGACCTCGACGACATCGCCGGGGATGACGAAGTCGTAGAACCACGCGGCGTCGGCAGGGGAGATGTTCAGGCAGCCGTGTGAGACGTTGGTGTTGCCTTGGGCCCACATGCTCGCGGCCAATTCGTGCACGAAGATTCCGTCGTGGCTGATGCGGACCGCGTGGTTGATGCTCGTGCGGTAGCCGAGCGCGGAGCCGGTGGGCAGGCCGTAGCTGGCGGAGTCCATGATGACCGGATCGTTCTGGTCCAGCACGGTGTAGATGCCCGGACGAGTCCAGAACGACATGACTCTGCCGCCGACGACCGCGGTGCCGCCCATACCCATCGAGGTGGGCATGGTGCGCACCAGGTTTCCGTTGTCGAAGACCTCGATTTGTTTGGTGTCGTCGTCGGCGATCGCGACGTGCGCGGGCCCGATATTCAACGAAACCCGTTGATCGCGCGCGCCGTAGCGGCCATCGCCGAGCGCGCGGCCGAAGAGTTCGGCCGCGATCGTGATCCTGGTGCCCGGTGCGTGATAGTGCTCCGGCCGCCAGTGCGCGTTCTGATCGTCGAGCCAGTACCACGCACCGGCGACGGCAGGCTCGGTGATGACCTTCAGGTGGCGTTCCACGGCGGCCCGGTCCACGGGTTCGTCGAAATGGGCGACGAGCACGAAACCAACTCCGTAGCTGTCGTTTTCGGTCAGCTCGACGAGATTGGCGGAGCGCAGGGAGACATCGATGAGTTGTCGCGGTGCCACCGTGGTGCAGGTTGTGGTCGCGGTGATGTCGCCGGTTTCACCGTGAGCGACGGCTTTCGCGGTGTAGGTGTGACCGTAGCCGAGTGGTTCGGCGGTGGTCCAGGACCGATGATCGGGTGCCGGTACGCCCGGCAGCGATCTGCCCGTTTCATCGGTCCATTCGACCGACCGCAGCGTCCCGTCGGTGACGGTGATCGTGCCGGGACTGCGCGCTTCGACATCGTGGGCGCCGGGTGCGGGATCGAACCGGATTGTGGCGGGTACGGGAGGTGGCGCGAGTTCTCGCGTCCACCCCCATCCGGCCAAGGCGAGGCCACCCGCACCGGCGAAGCCGATCAGCAGCCGACGACGTCCCAATGCCACCGTCTATCTCCCTTCTCCGGGGTGCTGGGCCGACCTCTGTCCGCCAGCATGCGGCAGCTGAGCGTCGCCAGGGGCACCGACGCCCAGCATCTCCACCGATCCGCCGCACAACCGATACCGTTCCTCGATCGATCCGGGTTCTCGTAAGACGCTCGACGGTGATCTGCCAGAACCTGCATCAGATGTGCGCGCTGACTCCGCTCACCGGCGGCCTGCCCGGCCACCTCGGGCATCCCCTATTGCGAGCCCACTGCCCTCGGCCACGTCGCAGCACCACGCCGGCGGCGCCCCACGGGTGGGCGACTCCGCCTCATTACCGGTGACGGCAGCAGCTGGTCGAGTGCCGGTGTCGAGGCGGTGGCTGCTGGATCGTCGCATCGGCCGACGCAACGGAGAAGGACGACAGGCGGGTAGGGCGAGCGCGAGCCGATCGCCGGGCGGAAGAGTTACGCGTCCGGGGCCGGTTCGTCGATGTGGCTCAGTACCGAGGGCGGCAGCCCGAAAGTCCGGCGGCAGGTGCGGGTGAGGTCCGCGCCGTCGGAGAAACCCGCGGCGTGCGCGGCGGTCGTGAGGTCGTCCCCGGCCAGTGCGCGGGTCCGCGCGATGTGCAGTCGCAACCAGACGATGTAGCGGCGCAACGGGATTCCCATCTGCTCGGTGAACAGATGGGAGAGCCGGGGCGCCGGAATGCCGAGTTGGCGAGCGACGTCCGAGCCGCGCACCGAGCCCGTGCGCACCAGAGCGGGCAGCAGCTGCAGGGCCGCCGTGATCACCGCGTGCCGCTCGCCCGCGCCGGACGCTCCGTCCTGCGGCAGCAGTTCGTCGACGACGGCGGCGACCTGCGCGGTCAGATCACCGCTTCCGGCCGTGATGCCCAGGGTGTCGGTGCTGTCGGCCCAGCCGTTGAGATGGGCCCTGCGGTCCGCCGCCGCACCGGCGGCGGTCTCGGGATCGAGGTAGACGGCCGTGCCGTGTGCGGCGCCCACGTCGATGCGGTGGGGTGCGTCGGTCGGCACGATGACGTGGGTGCCCTGCCTGCGGACGCCGCTGCCGTCCACCACTACGATCGGAGTGCTCGCGGCGACGATCTGCACCGCGTGGTGCGCGTGCAACTCCGTCGGAGCGATCGATCCGGCGAAGGCCAGGACCCCGGGCCGCAGCAGCGCGGCACCCGCCTGCGATGGTTCGTCCGCTGCGCCCACAGGCGACATCGAGAAGCCGTTGGTGACCAGAGCCTTCATCATGGGATGCTCCCGGCTGAGACACTCGCGCTGAATCCTGGGATGAGCGTATCGGTTTCGCGCGGGCGGTATTCCCGATTCCTCCGATTACCGCCCGCCGCCGGGATCGGGCCTGCGGTGTCGCCGACCGGCCCATCGATCACCGCCCGGACGGCCTCACGACCGGATTCCGGCATCGATCATGAGTTCGCTACTCGATTGCTCGCAGCGAAAGTCCGCCGGTCAGTTGTCGGTCACCTCGACGCCGCGCCAGAACGCGACATAGTCCTTGATCTGTGCCGCCTTGGTCTTCGGCTCCGCGTAGTACCAGGCGGCATCGGTATTGGAGTCTCCGTCGACCACCACCGTGTAGTAGCTGGCGGTGCCCTTCCACGGGCAGTAGGTGTGCGTGTCGGAGGGCTGGAAGAACTCCGGCCGGATGGAGTCCGGGGGGAAGTAGTGGTTTCCCTCGATGAGGATGGTGTCGTTGCTGGTCGCCAGGACGCGGCCGTGCCAAGTTGCCGTTGCCATCCTTCGATTCTGCCCCGATCCCGTGTGTGGTGCGGCGTCCGAACAGGCCGGGCCGCTTCCGGGCGGTCACACCGGACGACCGGGCCGCAACGCGGGCCGGTGCAGCTCGACGGCCAACGCCACGAGTTCGCTCAGGTGCTCGCCGTCGGATTCGGCCCGCCGCATCGCCTCGGCGACCGGGAAAGTGCGCACCTCGAGGATCTGCTCGGCGTCGTCGGGATTGGTCGGCGCGGAATCGAGCACCACGTCGGCGGCGCACCAGAGCCACGCCTTGTGCGGATGGGGCTGCCACTCGCGATGCGGCGCGGCGCTGTTGCTCGTCGCGTGGTGGGCGCCGAACCATGCGATCGGGCCGACCGGGCGCGCTCCCGCCTCCTCGAGCAGTTCGCGGCGTACACACGCGTCGACCGACTCGCCGCGTTCCCTGGTGCCGCCGGGAATCAGCCAGACGTCGCGATCGTCGCGGCACAGGACGATCTCGTCACCGACGAAGCAGACCACGTGGATGTTGGTGACCAGTTCGTCGGACGGGAGCGTGGTGGAGAACCGCACATCCAGATCACCCCATGCCCAGTGGGCCGGGGTATGCAGCAAGGGGTAGCGATCGGCGAGCGTCACAGTAAGACGGTAACGACAGCCGAGCGCCGTGTCCGGCCCTCTCGTCCGCGCCCCGGTGCGACAAGCCCGGCGGCGCAGCCGAGTTCGGCGACGAGCCGGTCGGCATGGTCAGGCCCGGGGGCGTTCGCGACGAACTCGGCGTTCCCGGGCCAGCGTCCGGTAGCTCACGTTCCAGAACCACTCCACCGGCCCTCGCTCGAAGTGGCGTAACCACAGGTGCGCTCCACTCGCGATGATCACCGCCACCAGCAGGTAGACACCGATGGTGAACGGGACACGGTCGCCGGGTGAGACGCGGGTGGCGAGTCCGAAGCCCCAGCCGTAGCAGAGCATCGATGCCACCAGGTTCTGCAGGATGTAGCAGCTGAGCGCGGTGCGGCCGATCTCGGTGAGGCGCCGCCCGGCGAACCCGGCCACAGGATGCCGCAGGTACCACTCGGCGACCGCCGCCAGAATGCCGAGACCGACGAACGGGGCGCTGCCGTAACGAGTGAACAGGATGAGGTCGCCGCCGCCGATGAGGCCGACAGCCGAGTCGATCGGCGCCGCCACGCCGAACCCGAGGATCATCAGCCGCTTCCGGATCCGCCCGCCTTCCGGGCCGAACACCCCGGCCCGAAACAGCCGGGCGCCGGTCAGGAACAGCGCGACCGACATCGCGAAGACGAAGACCGCCTCCACCCGGAACAGCCCGGCGTGGCCGAGCCGGAACATCGCGAGATCCCAGAACGAGCCCTCCGCGTACGGATTCGGGTCCAGCGTGGGACGTGCGGCCGCATCCCGGCGCGGTGCGAACACCAGAGCCAGCGCGATCAGCGTCAACAGCGACGCGTGCACGGCCGCCGCGCCGACCACCCAGCGCCGCTGCGCACGCTCGCCGGTGGCGAGCACGAACGCGACGACGAGGCCGGTCACCGCGTAACCCATCAGGACGTCGAACTCGGCGACGAGGACGAAATTGAGCAGACCGTCCAGCAGCAGTAGTCCCGCGCGCCAGGGGTACTTGCCCGGCCAGCGGCGCCCGGCCGTCGTCGCGGAGCGCTGCTGGATGGCCAGGCCGATGCCGAACATGACGGTGAGCAGCCCGAGGAACTTGCCCTGCGCCGCCTGTTGGAGCACGCGCTCTGTCCACGTCCATCCGCCGGCCTGCCCGCCCAGGTCGTGCAGGTAGCCGACCAACCCCCGCGGGTTGGTCATGATCCAGATGTTGGTGGCGAGGGTGCCCAGAATCGCGATCCCGCGTAGCACGTCCAATGCGACGAGCCGGGTGCGCGCGGGCGCCGATCGGCGCTGTTCGGTGGCCTCCGCGCGGCGGTCGGCGATCGATTCGGACATGTCCCGACTATCGCGCCGACCTGCACCGGGACGAGTCCTCCGGAAGTACCACCTGCGGTATGACATTGGACTCCGCCGGTCGCGACGGGTTGCGACGGGTGCGTCGCATAGGCTCGACAGCATGCAGCGCATCATCGGAATAGAGGTCGAATACGGCATCTCGACCCCGACCGAGCCGTCGGCCAACCCGATCCTCACCTCGACCCAGGCGGTCTTGGCCTACGCCGCGGCGGAGGGCGTGCCGCGCGCGAAGCGCACCCGCTGGGACTACGAGGTGGAGTCGCCGCTGCGCGACGCGCGCGGATTCGACCTGAGCCGGATGAACGGGCCCGCGCCGGTGATCGACGCCGACGAGGTGGGTGCCGCCAACATGATCCTCACCAACGGCGCCCGGCTCTACGTCGACCACGCCCACCCGGAATACTCCGCGCCCGAGGTCACCGACCCGCTCGACGCGGTGATCTGGGACAAGGCGGGCGAGCGGGTGATGGAGGCCGCCGCGCGGCACGCCTCGAGCGTGCCGGGAGCCCCACGGCTGCAGCTGTACAAGAACAACGTCGACGGCAAGGGCGCCTCCTACGGCACCCACGAGAACTACCTGATGAGCCGGGACACCCCGTTCAACCAGATCATCGTCGGGCTCACCCCGTTCTTCGTGTCCCGGCAGGTGGTGTGCGGCTCCGGCCGGGTCGGCATCGGCCAATCCGGCGACCACGCGGGCTTCCAGCTGTCCCAGCGCTCGGACTACATCGAGGTCGAGGTCGGCCTGGAGACCACGCTCAAGCGGGGCATCATCAACACCCGCGACGAACCACACGCCGATGCCGACAAGTACCGCAGACTGCACGTCATCATCGGGGACGCCAACCTGGCCGAGATGTCGACCTACCTCAAGGTCGGCACCACCGCCCTGGTCCTCGACCTGATCGAGGCGGGCGAGGACCTATCGGACCTGCAATTGGCGCGCCCGGTCACCGCGGTCCACACGATCAGTCACGACCCCACGCTGCGGGCAACCGTCGCGCTCGCCGACGGCCGCGAGCTGACCGGCCTCGCGTTGCAGCGCGTCTACCTGGACCGGGTGGTGAAATTCGTCGATCGCACCGGCAACGACGACAAGCGCGTCCAGGACATCATCGAGAACTGGGCGATGGTGCTCGACCTGCTCGAACGCGATCCGATGGAATGCGCCAACCTGCTCGACTGGCCCGCCAAGCTGCGCCTGCTCGAGGGTATGCGCAGCCGGGAGGGTCTCGGCTGGGCGGCCCCCAAGCTGCACCTGATGGACCTGCAGTACTCCGACGTGCGCCTGGACAAGGGCCTCTACAACCGTCTGGTCGCCCGCGGCTCGATGAAGCGCCTGATCAACGAGCAACAGGTCCTCGACGCCATGACCAACCCGCCCACCGACACCCGCGCCTACTTCCGCGGCGAATGCCTGCGCCGCTTCGGCGCCGACATCGCGGCGGCCAGCTGGGACTCGGTGATCTTCGACCTGGGCGGCGACTCCCTGGTCCGCATCCCCACCCTGGAACCGCGCCGCGGCACCAAGGCCCACGTCGGCAAGCTCCTCGACGGCGTGACCACGGCCGCCGACCTGGTCGAACAGCTCACGACGTAGTCTTCGGCAGCGCGTGTCCCGGCCGTCCCACGGGTCGGCCGGGCTACGCGTGTTCGGCGACGCCGGGGACGTTCCGGATATCGGCGATGCTACCGAGGGCGTAGACAAGGCGTCGTACTCGACCGCGGGCCCCGCGTCGGGCGGTCGCGCTACCGGGTGCCCGCTCGCGAATGTTCGGCGGACGCGTTGCCCGCGCACCAGCAAGGGCTGCGAGACACAGGTGCTCGGCCTGTTCGCCGGTCGGTGTGAAGTTGTGGTCGCGGTCGCAGTCCGGCAGGTTCGACGCCGTCGCGCTGAGATTCGATGGCCGACCGATTCGCTACCGCCCGACGCCACCGCACCAGCTCGGCCGCAGGCTTCGAGCGAAGCGAGACCGAGCCTGTTCCGTTCGGGGGCTCGCGTCCGAGTGGCCGCTCGGGCGCGCCATGAGGGCGCCGCGAACACGCAGCGCCGCAGGTGCTGCGAAGCGAATACCGGCCGTGCACCCGCCGCGCCCGCGCGGCCGAGGAGACAGCAAAATAGGCACACTGTCGGTGCTGGTAGGTAGTGTTGAGGAACGAGCACGGACAATGCTCATGATCGGGATCGTGCTCACGATGGGTCCCGGTCATGGTGAGGACAGAGGAGGTCGGCTGCCATGGCACAAGAGCAGACCAAGCGCGCCGGGGGTGGCGACGAGGACGAGGGCCCGGACGGTGTGGATGCCGCCGGTCAGGAGCGCCGCGAGAAGCTGGCGGAGGAAACCGACGACCTGCTCGACGAGATCGATGACGTACTCGAGGAGAACGCCGAGGACTTCGTCCGTGCGTATGTGCAGAAAGGTGGCCAGTGACAGTCGGTGACCCCTCGCGTCTCCACCTGGGGTACGCCCTCTCTTCCTTCTCCGAATATCTCCGCATGCATGCTCCGGACCTGTTGCCTTCCAGCAGGTTCGGACAGGGTGCCGCCGGAATCTCCGGCGGCACTTCCGCGAAGGAGATCGCCCCGCACGGCACCACCATCGTCGCGGTGAGTTATCGCGGCGGTGTGCTGATCGCCGGCGACCGGCGCGCCACGCAGGGGAATCTGCTGGCCAGCCGGGATATCGAAAAGGTCTTCATCACCGACAGCTATTCCGCGGCAGGCATCGCGGGCACGGCGGGCATGGCGGTGGAGATGGTGCGGATCTTCGCGGTGGAGCTGGAGCACTACGAGAAGTTGGAGGGTGTATCGCTGACCTTCGACGGCAAGGCCAACAAGCTGTCGAAGATGGTGCGCGAGAATTTGCCCGCGGCCCTGCAGGGTCTGGCGGTGGTGCCGATGCTGGTCGGCTACGACCTGGGCGCCACCGATCCGGACAAGGCGGGTCGCATCGTGTCGTTCGATGTGGTGGGTGGACGCAGCGAGGAGCGTTTCGGGTACGCCGCGGTCGGTTCCGGCTCGGTGTTCGCGAAGTCCGCGCTGAAGAAGTTGTACGCCAAGGGAATCGATCAGGAGCGCGCGCTGCGCATCGCCGTCGAGTCGCTGTTCGACGCGGCCGACGACGACACCGCGACGGGCGGTCCGGATCTGGTGCGCGGCATCTTCCCGACGGCGATCGTGATCGATGAGGAGGGTGCGGTCGAGGTGACCGAGTCGCGGCTCGCGGAGATCACTCGCGGAATCGTCGCCGACCGCGAGGCCGCCGAAGAAGGGATCGCCTGAGCATGACGTTGCCGTACTACGCGTCGGCCGAGCAGATCATGCGCGACAAGACCGAACTCGCCCGCAAGGGCATCGGTCGGGGGCGCAGCGTCGTGGTGCTGACGTATGACAAGGGTGTGCTGTTCGTCGCGGAGAATCCGTCCGCGACGCTGCACAAGGTGAGTGAGCTCTACGACCGGATCGGGTTCGCCGCGGTCGGCAAGTACAACGAGTTCGAGAATCTGCGCCGGGGCGGCATCTTGCAGGCCGACATCCGCGGGTATCAGTACGACCGGCGCGATGTCACCGGCCGGGCACTGGCCAACGCCTATGCGCAGACCCTCGGCACGATCTTCACCGATCAGCTCAAGCCCTACGAGGTGGAGATCTGTGTGGCGGAGGTGGGCTATCCGGAGCAGGCGCCGCAGTCGGTGCTGTACCGGATCACCTTCGACGGGTCGATCGTGGACGAGCGGGAGTTCGTGGTGATGGGCGGCACGACCGAGCCGATCGTCACCGCCTTGAAGTCGTCCTACCAGCCGGGTCTGGACCTGGCCTCCGCGGTCGGCGTCGCGGTGCGCGCGCTGCAGGCGGGCGTGCCGGAGGGCACGGAGAAGGAGAAGCGGGTCCTGGGCGTCAACACGCTCGAGGTCGCGACCTTGGAGCAGGCGCGTCCGCGCCGGGCGTTCCGGCGGGTCGCGGATGCCGCGCTGGAGCGGCTGCTCAGCCCGGCGGAGGCGACCGAGGCGTCCGAGAAGGAAGCGGAGCCCTCGGCGAAGGACACCCCGCCGGCGGAGTGATCCGCCCGGGCCGACGAGCTCGGCGGCCCGCGAACGACACCTCGTTCGCGGGCCGCGTCGGCATGTCCGCAGCCGGTGTCGAGGTGGGCATCCTTCGGCCGAAGCGGCGTTTCGTCCGGGCAAATTCCGACAAAGCGGGCCAAATCGTTGTGAAGACGTATGCATACGGGTTGTTCGGTGCACCCCGCAAGTCCCGCACATGGCTGTAGTGTCGATGGTGTGCAGCGACGAATTATGGGGATCGAGACCGAGTTCGGTGTGACATGCACCTTCCACGGTCACCGTCGACTGTCCCCCGACGAGGTGGCCCGGTATCTGTTCCGCCGGGTGGTGTCCTGGGGCCGTAGCTCGAACGTGTTCCTCCGCAACGGTGCTCGGCTCTACCTCGATGTCGGGTCCCACCCGGAGTACGCGACCGCGGAGTGCGACAACCTGGCGCAACTGGTGACCCACGACCGTGCGGGCGAGCGGGTCCTCGAAGAGTTGCTGATCGACGCCGAGCAACGGCTGGCCGAAGAAGGCATCGGCGGCGACATCTACCTGTTCAAGAACAACACCGACTCCGCGGGCAACTCCTACGGCTGCCACGAGAACTTCCTGGTGGTTCGCGCCGGCGAATTCTCCCGGATCTCGGATGTGCTGCTGCCGTTCCTGGTCACCCGCCAGCTGATCTGCGGCGCGGGCAAGGTGCTGCAGACGCCGAAGGCGGCGACGTTCTGCCTGTCGCAGCGCGCCGAGCACATCTGGGAGGGCGTCTCCTCGGCGACCACCCGCTCGCGGCCGATCATCAACACCCGCGACGAGCCGCATGCCGACGCGGAGAAGTACCGCCGCCTGCACGTGATCGTGGGCGACTCCAACATGTCCGAGACCACCACCATGCTCAAGGTCGGCACGGCTGCCCTGGTGCTGGAGATGATCGAGGCGGGCGTCTCGTTCCGCGACTTCGCCCTGGACAATCCGATCCGCGCGATCCGCGAGGTCAGCCACGACCTGACCGGTCGCCGTCCGGTGCGCCTGGCCGGTGGACGGCAGGCCAGCGCCCTGGACATCCAGCGCGAGTACTACGCCCGCGCCGTGGAGCATCTGCGCAATCGGGACCGCGATCCCCAGATCGACCAGGTGGTCGACCTGTGGGGCCGCACCCTGGACGCGGTCGAGGCGCAGGACTTCGCGAAGGTGGACACCGAGATCGATTGGGTGATCAAGCGCAAGCTGTTCCAGCGCTATCAGGACCGGTACGGCATGGAGCTGTCCGATCCCAAGATCGCCCAGCTGGATCTGGCCTACCACGACATCAAGCGCGGGCGCGGCGTCTTCGACCTGCTGCAGCGCAAGGGTCTGGCCAAGCGCGTCACCGAGGACGAGGCCGTGGACGCGGCGGTGGACACCCCGCCGCAGACCACCAGGGCCAAGTTGCGCGGTGACTTCATCACCGCCGCGCAGGAGGCGGGCCGCGACTTCACCGTCGACTGGGTGCACCTCAAGCTGAACGACCAGGCGCAGCGCACCGTGCTGTGCAAGGACCCGTTCCGCTCGGTGGACGAGCGCGTCGATCGCCTGATCGCGTCCATGTGACCGGGCGGGCATGATCGAGGCATGATCATCGCCTTCTCCGTCACACCGCTCGGGACCGGCGTCGACGTCGGGCGCGCGGTCGCCGAAGCGGTCCGCGTGGTGCGCGCCAGCGGACTGCCCAACCACACCGATGCCATGTTCACCACCGTCGAGGGCGAGTGGGACGAGGTGATGGCCGTGGTGAAACAGGCGACCGATGCCATCCTCGCCGTAGCGCCGCGGTGCAGCCTGGTGCTGAAGGCCGATATCCGGCCAGGCGTGACCGATGCGATCAGCGCCAAGGTCGAAAAGGTCGAGCGATACCTCGCCGAGGGCTGACAGCGTTTTCGGCCGGCACACTGTCCCTGACGCTGCGAACTGTCGACGTCGCGGCCGAAACAACGCCGAATCGCGCGCCGCCGCGCGGTGGCGCGGGTGCGCAGATTACCCTCTATCGGGTGGCGATATCCAAGGTCGAGCGGCTGATGAATCTGGTCATCGCGCTGCTGTCGACCCGGCAGTTCCTGACCGCTGAGCGGATCCGGGACAGTGTGGCCGGATACGAGGACTCCGCCAGTGACGAAGCGTTCAGCCGGATGTTCGAGCGGGACAAGAACGAACTGCGCGATCTGGGCATTCCGCTGGAAGTCGGCCCGGTGAGCCGGTACTCGACGATCGAGGGCTACCGGATCAATCGCGACGCCTATGAGCTACCCGATATCGACCTGACCGACCAGGAGGCCGCCGCGGTCGCCGTGGCCGTGCAGATGTGGGAATCGCCCGAGCTGGCCGCCGCCGCGGAGGGTGCGCTGCTCAAGCTGCGCGCCGCGGGCATTCACGTGGAGACCGACGTCGCGGTGGCCTCGGTGCCCGCCGTTCCCGCTCGCACCCGAGGCTCGGAACCGGTGCTCGGGAAACTCCTGGCCGCGATCGATGCCGGTCAGGCGGTGCGGTTCGAGCACCGCGGCGCGATCAACGCCCCCTATCTGATGCGCGATGTGGAGCCGTGGGGTGTCGTCACCCATCGCGGCCGCTGGTACTTGGTCGGGCACGACCGCGACCGGGACGCGGTGCGCAGCTTCCGGCTGTCGCGCATCGGCGACGAGGTGACCGCGTACGGCGCCCGCAATGTGGTCCGCAAGCCCGCGGGCGTGGATCTGCGTGCCATCGTCGACCAGGTCACCAGCACCTCGCCGGTCAGCGGGTCGGCCACGGTATGGGTCGCCGAGGGCCGGGGACGTGAGCTGCGCAGGATCGGGCAGGTCGTCGGCGAGCGCAACGTGGGCGGCCGCGCGGGTTCGGTGGTGGAGCTGCCGGTGCGATCGCGCGACTGGCTCGCCCGGCTCATCACCGGACTCGGCCCGGACGCGGTGGTGCTGGCTCCCGAGTCGCTCCGCGCCGATGTCATCGCGCGGTTGCGTTCGGTGTTCGACCGGACGGAGGTGCGGGCATGAGCTCGCGTCTCTCGGTGCGGCTTTCCCGGCTGCTGAACATGATCCCGTACTTCATCGCCCACCCCGGCATCAGCGCCGCCGAGGCCGCCGCCGACCTGGGCGTCACCACCAAGCAACTGATGAGCGACCTCAACCAGCTCTGGATGTGCGGCCTGCCCGGCTACGGTCCGGGTGACCTGATCGACCTGTCGTTCTCCGAGGAGAGCATCGAGGTCACCTTCTCCGCAGGCATCGACCGGCCGTTGCGGCTGACCTCCACCGAAGCGACCGCGCTGCTGGTCGCGCTGCGCTCGATCGTCGACATGCCAGGCATGGTGGACCCCACCGCGGCGCACGCGGCCATCGCGAAGATCGAATCGGCGATCGCGGGTGGCGCGTCCACCGACGCCGACGGGCGATTCCCGACCCCGCCGCAGGAGGCGCCCACGGTGGCGGCCGTGCGATCGGCGCTGGCGCTCGGCCGGGCGCTGCGGCTGGTGTACTACTCCGCCAGCCGCGACGTGGTGTCCGAACGCATCGTCGACCCGATTCGCATCGTTCTCGTGGACGACAACAGCTACCTGCAAGCGTGGTGCAGGCAGGCCGAGGGAGTGCGGCTGTTCCGCTTCGACCGCATCGAGGCCGCGGCCGAGTTGGACGAACTCGCCCGGCCGCCGAAGCATGCCACCGAGGCGACGGCCGGGCTGGACCTGTTCCAGGACGATCCGGCGGTTCCCTCAGCGCGTTTACGAATCCACGCCGACTACGCCTGGGTTCTCGATCAGTACCCGATGCACCGGCTGGCGGTGCATCCCGACGGCAGCTTGGAGGCGACCATGCGGTTCGCCACGCTGGACTGGATGGCCCGCCTGCTGCTCGGTTTCGGGGCGGGCGTCACCGTCCTCGGGCCACCGGAGCTGGTCGCGGCGGTGCGTGAGCGGTCCAACGCCGCGCTGGCCGCCTACGAGGAAGCCGGATTCCTGGGGGCTCGATGAGAAACGAAGAGGCCCTACCGGCATGAACAGTCGTGTGCTGGTGGTAGGCGCGGGCAGCATCGGCAACTTCGTCGGCGGCAAACTCGGCGTGGCGGGCGCGGAGGTCACCCTGGTCGGCCGCAGACGGGTGCTCGACGAACTCGGCTCGTCCGGGCTCCGGCTCACCGACCTCGACGGCGGTGACGAGGCGTTACCCGCGGACCGATTCCACCGCGCCACCGAACCGGATGACGTCGGATCGGCCGATCTGGTGCTTGTCACGGTGAAATCGGCGGCGACAGCGGCGGCGGTGCGCGATCTCGCGGGCAAGATCAGGCCGGGCACCGTGGTGCTCAGCCTGCAGAACGGTATCGGCAACGACTCGGTGATCCGCGAGATCCTGCCGCATTGCGTGGTGCTGGCAGGCATGGTGATGTTCAATGTCGTGCACCATCCCGGCGGCCGTTTCCATCGGGGCACCGAGGGCGGGCTCGCGGTGCGGGACGACCCGGCGCTGGCGCCGTACCTGGATGTGTTCGAGCGGGCGGGACTCGGCTTGCGGCGGTATCCCGACCTGCGCCCGGTGCAATGGGCGAAGCTCCTGCTCAACCTCAACAACCCGATCAACGCGCTGTCGGGGCGCCCGCTGCGGGAGGAACTCGCCGAGCGGGACTACCGCCGCTGTCTCGCGCTGACCCAGCGCGAAGCGCTCGCGGTGATGAACAAGGCGCGAATTCGCCCCGCCCGGCTGACTCCGCTGCCGCCCCGGGTGATGGCCACGCTGCTGACCGTCCCCGACGGCTTGTTCCAGCGGGTGGCCGGACAGGTGCTGGCCATCGATCCGATGGCGCGTTCGTCCATGGCGGACGATCTGGAGCTGGGCCGAAAGACCGAAATCTCCTGGCTGTGCGGTGAAATCGTGGGACTGGGCGCGATGGTCGGGATGCCTACACCGGTGAATCAGCGGCTGATCGAATTGATCGTCGCCGCCGAGCAGGGCGGCAGGCGCGCGTGGACCGGCCGGGAATTGCTCGGCCAGTTGCGGGCCGCCGCGGCGGGCGCCGTGCCCGGACGCGGGGCGAACGAGCGGTGACGGCAGCGTTCGCGCACGTCACGGTCCGGTAGCATCGAGGCATCACAGTCTTGGGAGGTAGATCATGGGCAGTCTGAGCATCTGGCACTGGCTGATCATTGCGGTGGTTTTCGTGATGTTCTTCGGCGCGAAGCGGATGCCCGACGCGGCCCGCAGCCTGGGCCGGTCGTTGCGCATCTTCAAGAGCGAGGTCAGCCAGATGCAGCACGAGAGCAACGCGTCCGACAGCGGCGCGCCGGCTCAGCAGCCCGCACCGCAGCTGCCCGCCGCGCAGCAGTCGCCGCAGGCCACCGAGCCCCGTACCGAGCCGAAGTCGGTCTGAGCGGATCCGCTCGCGCCGGAGTGAGGAACAGCTCACTCCGGACTCAGTGCTGTTGCCGAGCTGAGCGAGGCACGTGAACCCAGGGGCGATCACCAACCATGCGAATCCCGTTCGATCCGCGGCATAGCAAGCGCAGGACGAATCCCGACGGCACGATGTCGTTGGTCGAGCATCTGCAGGAGCTGCGGTACCGGTTGCTGGTGTCGATCGCGGCGGTGATCGCGACGACGGTACTGGGGTTCCTGTGGTACGGGCACGGGTTCCTGGGGGTGGAAAGCCTGGGCGAGATCCTGCGCGGGCCGTATTGTTCGCTGCCCGCCTCGGCCCGAGCGACGTTGAGCCAGGACGGGGCGTGCCGTCTGCTGGCGACCGCGCCGTTCGAGCAGTTCACGTTGCGATTGAAGGTCGGCATGACCGCGGGCGTCGTGCTGGCGGCGCCGATCTGGCTGTACCAGCTGTGGGCGTTCATCACCCCCGGGCTGTATGCCAAGGAACGCAAATACGCGATCGGGTTCGTGTCCTCGGGCACGGTGTTGTTCGCCGCGGGGGCGGTGCTGGCCTATGTGGTGATCGCGCACGCGTTGAGCTTCCTGCTGACCATCGGCGACAACGTGCAGATCACGGCGCTGAGCGGGTCGCAGTATTTCAGTTTCATCCTGCAGTTGCTGATCATCTTCGGGGTCAGTTTCGAGACGCCGTTGCTGATCGTCGGGTTGAACCTCGTGGGAGTGCTGACCTATCAGCGGCTCAAGGCGTGGCGGCGCGGGATCACCTTCGGTTTGTTCGTGTTCGCGGCGATCGTGACGCCGCAGGATCCCTTCTCGATGCTGGCGCTGGCCTTGGCGCTGACGGTGTTGTTCGAAGTGGCGATCCAGTTCTCCCGGATCAACGATCGCCGCAGGGCGCGCAAGGAGCGCGAGGGCCTTGGTGCGTTGTCCGACGAGGAGGCCTCCGATCTGGGCGCCCCGGAGCCGATCGATCCGGCCGAGTCGCTCACCACCCCCGCGGAGAAATCCACACGACCGGTGTCGGACTACTCCGATACGCTCTGACGAGTGACAGATGACCGGTCGCAGATGGGCGAGTTGGCCGTATTTTCCGCCGAGCTGAAGTTCCGGCTGGATCCCTTTCAGCGTGCTGCCTGTGCGGCGCTCGAGGAAGGCCACAGCGTCTTGGTCTGCGCGCCGACGGGCGCGGGCAAGACGGTCGTGGGCGAGTTCGCCGTTCACCTGGCGCTGGCGGCCGGTGGGAAGTGCTTCTACACGACGCCCATCAAGGCGCTGTCGAACCAGAAGTTCGCCGACCTCACCGAGCGCTACGGCCGTGACAGCGTCGGACTGCTGACCGGCGACCAATCGATCAACCCGGGCGCTCCGGTGGTCGTGATGACCACCGAGGTGCTGCGCAACATGCTCTACGCCTCCTCGGACGCGCTGCGCGGACTGTCCTACGTCGTGATGGACGAGGTGCACTACCTCGCCGACCGGTTCCGCGGCGCCGTGTGGGAAGAGGTCATCCTGCACCTGCCTCCGGACGTGCGGCTGGTCAGCCTTTCGGCCACGGTGAGCAATGCCGAGGAGTTCGGCGCCTGGATGGAAACCGTGCGCGGCGACACCGCGGTGGTGGTCGACGAGACCAGGCCTGTGCCGCTGTGGCAGCACGTCATGGTGGGGCGGCGGATGTTCGACCTGTTCGACACCAAATCCACCGAACAGAAGGTGCTCGTCGACGAAGACCTGGTGCGGTTCATCCGCCACCGCGAGGCCGCCGACCGGATGAACAGCTGGGGCCCCCAGCGCAACGGTCGCGGCGGCCCGCGCCGGGATTTCCGTCCGCTGCCGCGGCCGGAGGTGCTCGCCAAACTGGACGAAGAGGGCCTGCTGCCCGCGATCACGTTCATCTTCAGCCGCGCGGGTTGCGACGGCGCGCTCGCGCAGTGCCTGCGTTCGCGGCTCGACCTGAGCCGTCCGGAGGAGCGCGACGAGGTCGACGCGATCATCGACAAGCACACCGGCGATCTGCCCAAGACCGATCTCGAGGTGCTCGGTTACTGGGAGTGGCGCGAGGCGCTGCACCGCGGCCTGGCCGCGCATCACGCCGGGATGCTGCCCGCGTTCCGCCACACCGTCGAGGAACTGTTCGTCAACGGGCTGGTGCGGGCCGTCTTCGCCACCGAGACGCTGGCCCTCGGCATCAACATGCCCGCGCGCACCGTCGTGCTGGAGCGGCTGGTCAAGTTCAACGGTGAATCGCACGCCGAACTCACGCCCGGCGAGTACACCCAGCTGACCGGGCGCGCGGGGCGGCGCGGCATCGACGTCGAAGGCCACGCGGTGGTGCTGTGGCAGCCCGAGGTGGACACCAGCGCGGTCGCCGGTCTCGCCTCGACGCGCACCTACCCCCTGCGCAGTTCCTTCCGGCCGGGCTACAACATGTCGATCAACCTCATCGACCGGATGGGCGCCGACGAATCACGCGCCCTGCTGGAGCGGTCGTTCGCCCAGTTCCAGGCGGACCGGTCGGTGGTCGGGCTGGTGCGCGGCATCGAGCGCAACGAGGCGGCGCTGCGCAAGCTGCGCGACCAGATCGGCGGCGCGGAAGGGGGGTTCCTGGAGTACCTGTCGCTGCGCGACCGGATCAAGCAGCGCGAGCGGCAGCTGACCCAGCAGAGCCGCGCCGACCGGCGAGGCGCCGCGGTGGACGCGCTCGGCGCGCTGCGGCGTGGCGACGTGGTGGCGATTCCCTCCGGCCGCCGCGCCGGGCTCGCGGTGATCCTGGAGCCGGACGCGACCCCCGGCGATCCGCGGCCGCTCGTGCTCACCGAGGACAAGTGGGCCGGCCGGGTGTCGGTCGCCGACTTCCCGGTGCCCGCCGAGGCGCTCGGGCACATGCGGCTACCGCGCCGGGTGGATCACCGGACCGCGCGCATCCGCCGCGATCTGGCTTCCGCGCTGCGCAGCACGGGGATCTCGGTGCCGGGCAGGCCGCGGCGCGGCAGGCAGTCCGCCGCTGCCGACGACCGGGAACTGGCCACGTTGCGCCGCAGCCTGCGCGCGCATCCGGCCCACTCGCGGCCCGATCGCGAGCAACTGGCCCGCGTGGGTGAGCGCTACAACCGGCTGCTGCGCGAGACGGAGGCGATGCGCCAGAAGGTTGCCGCGACCACCAATTCGCTGGCGCGCACCTTCGATCGCATCCTCGGCCTGTTGGAGGAACGCGGATTCGTGCAGGAGAGCGAGGTGACTCCGGACGGACGCAGGCTGGCTCGCCTCTACGCCGAAAGCGACCTGCTGGTCGCCGAATGCCTCAGGAAGGGGCTGTGGCGTGGCCTCGGCCCGGCCGAACTGGCCGGTGTGGTGTCGGTCCTGGTGTACGAATCCCGCCAGGAGGGTGGCTATCTCGGCGCGAGCGGTCCGACGGCGCCGATCCGGCGGGCGGTCGGCGCGACCATCGGGGTCTGGTCCGAACTGCGATCCGACGAGGCGCGGCACAAACTGCCCCCGACCAGGGAGCCCGATCTGGGTTTCGTCGACGGCGTCTACAAATGGGCGCGGGGCGATGGATTGGCCGAGTCTTTGCTCGCCAGCGGTGACCAGGGCGCCCCGCTGTCGGCCGGTGATTTCGTGCGCTGGTGCAGGCAGGTGATCGATCTGCTCGACCAGATCCACGGCACCGCCGATGATCCCGAGGTCGCGGCCACCGCGGCCAAGGCGGTGCGGGCGATCCGCCGGGGCGTCGTGGCGGTGGACGCCGCCTGAGCGGCCTGAGCGTCGGGCGCGGCGGCGGCAATAACAACACGGCGGATTCGATTGTGATTTGATTTCTTTCGCGTACCGACCGTGGCGGAATAGTCGTGTCATGCGACGAGGCCCACGCGGGGGGCTACCGTGTGTACAACGATGCGAGTGGAGGCAAGCAGATGAGCGGCCCGTACGGACCGAACGACCCCGGGGAGGGACGCAACGATCCCACCCAGCAGTGGAGTGGACAGCAGGCGCCGGGCGGAGCCGGTCCCACACAGCAGTGGGGTGGTCAGCCGCAGACCCCGGCCTCCGCCCAGCCGACCCAGCACTGGGGTGAGCAGCAGCAACCGCAGCAGCAGTGGGGTCAGCCGCAGCAGCAACAGTGGGGCCAGCAGCCGCAGCAGCAACAGTGGGGTCAGCAGCCCGCACAGGGCCAGCCGCAATGGGGCCAGCCGCAGCAGGACTGGGGCCAGCAGGGGCAGCAGCCGCAGTGGGGGCAGGCGCAGCAGCCCCAGCCGCAGTGGGGCGCTCCCGGCCAGCAGCCGCCGCAGCAGGGCGGCAAGGGTAAAGGCCTGATCATCGGTCTGTCGCTGCTCGGCGTCGCGGTGGTCGGCGCGATCGTCGCACTCGTGCTCGTGCTGACCGCGAAGGACCAACTGGACCAGGCCGCGGTGCAGGACGGCGTGAAGAAGGTGCTGTCGGACTCCTACGGCATCCAGGACATCAGCGACGTCTCCTGCCCGTCCGGACAGGAAGTCAAGGTCGACGCCACCTTCGAATGCAGCGTGAAGGTCAGCGGCGAGGCCAAGAAGGTGAACATCAAGATCACCAAGGACGACGGCACCTATGAGGTCGGCCGCCCCAGCTAGGGTGCCGGTTTGTCCAGCGCTTGCGGCGCTGGGCGTTCGCGGCCCTTGGTGGCTCGCGTCCGAGCGACCGCCGCTTGCTCCTTCGCTGGTACGCGGCGGCTACTCGGACGAGAGCCGGGCTGTGTTGGTTTGCGAGCGCCCGCGGCACCGGGCGTTCGCGGCCCCTTCTTGCTCGTATCCGAGCGACCCGCCGCCTGCTCCTTCGTCGCCTGCGCGGCGGCCACTCGGACGCGAGCCGGGCCGCGAACCGCGCATGCTCGGTCTCGCTTCTCTCGAAACCTGTCGGGTGTGATCGCGCCGGGGTCGCCTCTCGGACCGTGAGCCGGGCCGCGAACGGCGCCTGCTCGGAGCTTCGCTCGGTCGGGCCGGAGTTGTCGTGCGTAATGCGGTGGGGCTTCCGCGTCTCCCGGATTCAGCTGGGGCGGGCCGCGAGGGCGGTGATCAAGCGCGTGACCGGGCTCTCGGCGTTGTAGGCGGTGGCCAACGCGCGCAGCCGGTCCGGGTCGGCGGGTTCGGCGGGGAGAGCGTCACTGCGGGACAGGGTGACCTCGGCGTCGCGGACCACTCGCACCACCGGCGCGGCGGCCTTCAGGTAGTCCTCGGCGGCGCGCAGCCGGGCGCGCACGCTCTGGGACACGTCGGCATCCGGGTCCTCGACAGCCGCGACCAGCGCTTCGAGGGAACCGAAACGGGAGATCAGCATCGAGGCGGATTTCTCGCCGATGCCCGCCACCCCCGGCAGGCCGTCGGAGGCGTCGCCGCGCAGCGTGGCCATGTCGGCATAGGCCGGGCCCGCGTTTCGCAGCGGTACGCCGTATTTCGCCGACACCTCGGCCGGGCCGAAGAGTTCCGCCTTGGCCAGTCCCCGTCCGGCGTAGAGCACCCGCACCTGGGGCGTCGGCTCGTCTCGTACCAGTTGCAACAGGTCGCGGTCGCCGCTGACCACGATCACCTCGTCGGTGCGCTCCCGGGTGGCCAAGGTGCCCAGCACGTCGTCGGCCTCCAGGCCTTCCGCGCCGCCGGTCGCGATGCCCGCCGCGGCGAGCACCTCCAGGATCATGTCCACCTGCGGGGTGAGCGTGTCCGGAACGGTTTCGGCGCCGGGTGGGGCGTCCGGTGAGGTATCCAACCGGTGTGCCTTGTAGGACGGCACCAGCTCGACCCGATACGCCGGGCGCCAGTCCAGATCCAGGCACACCACCAGCCTGCTCGGTGCGAACTTGGTGATCAGCGACGCCACCATGTCGGTGAAGCCGCGCAACGCGTTCACCGACCGCCCGTCGGGCGCGGTGATCTTGTCGGGGATGGCGTGGAACGCGCGGAACCACAGACTGGCGCCGTCCAACAGCAACAGGGGCCCACCGGCAGCAGAGGTCACGGGCCGAGGCTACTCGCCTGCACCGACAGCGCCCGGGCGAAGTTCGGCGTTCCTCCCACGCGCCCGGCAGGTAACGTCGGACGAATGAGCTCGCATACGGAATCGAGGTTCGCGGCGGACGTCTACGGTGCCCGGCTGGAGCGGGCAGTGGAGTTGATGCGGGCCGCCCATCTCGACGCTCTGCTGATCACCCCCGGGCCGGACCTGCGCTATCTGGTCGGCTCGGCGGCCGAGTCGTTCGAGCGGCTGACCTGTCTGGTGATCCCGGCGGACGGGGCCACGCCGTCGGTCGTGATCCCGAAACTGGAGCTGGCGTCGCTCGAGGGCTCCGCGGCGGGTGAACTGGGCCTGCAAGTGCTGGACTGGGTCGACGGCACGAACCCGTACGGCTTGGTGAAGTCCGCGCTGCACGTCGGCTCCCGGGTGGCCGTGGCCGATGTGATGCCCGCGCTGCATCTGCTGCCGCTGGCCGAGTCGTTCACCGGTCTGCCGGTATCGGCCACCCCCGTGCTGCGCGAACTGCGCATGATCAAGGACCCGGCCGAGGTGGACGCCTTGCGCCGGGCCGGCGCCGCGATTGACCGGGTGCACGCTCGGATGGGGGAGTTCTTGCAGGTGGGGCGCACCGAGGCAGAGGTCGGCCGCGATATCGAAGCCGCGATCCTCGCCGAGGGGCATACCGAGGCGGCGTTCGTCATCGTGGGCAGCGGTCCGCACGGCGCTGACCCCCATCACGGCGTGTCCGAACGCCGGATCGAGGCCGGGGACGTGGTGGTCGTCGATATCGGCGGCCCGGTCGAGCCCGGCTACTATTCCGACTCCACCCGTACCTACGTCCTGGGCGAACCCGACCCGGAGGTGGTGGCCCGGTACGCCGAACTGGAAAGCGCCCAGGCGGCGGCGGTGGCGGCCGTCCGTCCCGGCGTCACCGCGGCCGCGGTGGACGCCGCGGCGCGAAACCCGTTGACCGAAGCCGGTTTCGGGCCCGCTTTCGTGCACCGCACCGGCCACGGCATCGGCCTGTCGGTGCACGAGGAGCCCTACATCGTCGCGGGCAACGACCTCGTCCTGCGGCCCGGCATGGCATTCAGCGTCGAGCCCGGCATCTACTTCCGCGGCGAGTGGGGCGCGCGCATCGAGGACATCGTGGTGGTCACCGACGAGGGCGGCGAATCCCTGAACAAGCGGCCGCACGGCCTCGCGGTCCTGTGATCGACGGCTGAAGGCTCAGCCCTCGCGGCGAAGGTGCTAGGCGCCTGCGCCGTTCCCGTCGGCGGCCGGTGCGACGAGCGTGCTGCTGGACAGGACGCGCCGGACCTGGATGGCGATCACCACACGCGTCGGGTTCTCCCGCGGCACGCGATAGCGGCCCGCGTACCGCTCGACCGCCTCGGTGACGTCGTCCGGGGCGTCGAGCACGGTGGCCGGGCCCTCCAACGTGATCCACCGGATCCCGTCGACCTGACTGACCGCCGCGTATCCGGAGCGGCGCACGTTGCGCACCTTCACCGACCCGTCGTTGGTGATCACGCGCGCGATCCCGGCGTCCTGATCCCAGGTGAACCCCACCGCCACCACATGGGGCGTTCCGTCCGCACGCAAGGTCGTCAGCGTGGCGAGATGCCGTTCGGCGACGAACTCGAGGGCGGCGGGCGACAACTCAGCAGTACTCGTCGGCATCCCCCGACCGTAGCCGTCGGCACACGTCGGCGCCGCACCAGCCCGGCCCGGGACAGGTGAGCGATGACGGGCCGCACCCATGGCAATGAAAGACTGACCCCATGGGAACGCGTGGATTGGCCGACGGCACGGTACTGCTGCTGGGCGGTCGCAGCGAGATCGGCCTCGAAGTGGCGCGGCGGCTGGCGCCCGGGCGCGCGGTGGTTCTGGCGGCCCGGCGCAGCGGTGAGCTGGACGCGCAGCGGGCGCAGATCGCCGCGGCGGGGGCGAGCGAAGTGCACGCCGTCGAATTCGACGCCGACGATGTGGCGACTCATCCTGCGCTGCTGGAGAAGATCGCCGCCGAGCACGGGCCGATCGGCATCGCGGTGCTCGCCTTCGGCGTGCTCGGCGATCAGCAACGCGCCGAGCGGGATCCCGCGCACGCGGCGGCGATCCTGCACACCGACTTCGTCGCCCAGGCGAGTGTTCTCACCACACTGGCGAACCTGATGCGCGCGCGGGGGGCGGGTCAGCTCGTCGTGTTCAGTTCGGTCGCGGGCGTGCGCGTCCGGCGAGCCAACTACGTCTACGGGTCGGCCAAGGCGGGACTCGACGGATTCGCTTCCGGTCTCGCGGATGCCCTGCACGGCAGCGGGGTTCGGTTGCTGCTGGTCAGGCCCGGGTTCGTCATCGGGCGGATGACCGAGGGAATGTCTCCGGCGCCGTTCTCCAGTACTCCCGATCAGGTCGCCGGCGCGGTGGTCGCGGGTTTGCGCCGCGGCGCGAGCCGGGTCTGGGTACCCCGGATGCTGCAACCGGTGTTCTTCGCGATGCGTATGCTGCCGCAACCGATCTGGCGTCGGATGCCGCGGTGAGCGCCACGCCCGCGTCGTGGACCGGCGCGCCGATCGCGGTCGTCGGCATCGGCGCCGACGGCTGGGACGGTCTCGGTCGCGCCGCGCGGGAGGCGGTCGGCGACGCCGAATTCCTGTTCGGTTCCGCGCGTCAGCTCGCACTCGTGCCGCCCACCGTGGCGGCGCGGCGGATGACCTGGCCGTCTCCCTTGCTGCCCGCGCTGCCCGGCCTGTTCGAACGGCATTCCGGCGCGCGATTGTGCGTCCTGGCCAGCGGCGATCCCATGTTCTACGGGATCGGCGCCACCCTGGCCCGGCTGCTGGGCCCGCAGGCGCTGCGGGTGCTGCCCCAGCCGTCTTCGGCTTCGCTGGCCTGCGCCAGGCTGGGATGGGCGCTGGCCGAAACGCCGGTGGTCAGCGTGGTCGGGCGTCCGCTGGCGACGGTGCTGCCCGAGTTGGCCGACCGCAGGCGGCTGCTGGTGCTCAGCGCCGACGAGCACACGCCGCAAGGCTTGGCGCAGTTGCTGGGCCGGAACGGTTTCGGCGGTTCCGAGCTGACGGTCCTCGAGCAACTGGGCGGTTCCGCCGAACGGCACCGCGCCGGAATCGCGAAGCAGTGGGAACATCCGCCGGGCGACCCGTTGAACATCGTGGCGATCACCTGCGCATCCGACCCGGACCAGCCGCGTGCCACGCGCCTGCCCGGGCTGCCGGACGAGTTTTTCGGGGGCGACGGACAGCTCACCAAGCACGAGATCCGGGCGCTGACACTGGCGGCGCTGGCGCCCGCCCCTGGCGAGCTGCTCTGGGATGTGGGCGGCGGTTCGGGCAGTATCGCCATCGAATGGTGCCGGGCGCATCCGGGCAACCGGGCCGTCGCGTTCGAACGGCTCGAGCGCAGGCGGCGGCAGATCTCCGGCAACGCGGACGCTCTGGGCGTGCCGCACATCCTGGTGCGCGGCGAGGTGTGTGCCGAACTCGCCGCCGACAGCGAGATCATTGCTCCCGACGCCATTTTCGTGGGTGGGGGTCTGACTCAGGATGGCCTGCTCGAGACATGCTGGGCGCAGTTGCGCCCACACGGCAGGCTCGTCGCGAACGCGGTGACCGCCGAATCGGAATCGCTGCTGCTCAGCTGGTCAAGTGCCCAGGGCGGCGTCTTGCGGAAGTTCCAGATCTATCGCGGGGAGCCCCTGGGGTCTTTCACCGCTTGGCGCCCGCAGCTTCCCGTCACGCAGTGGTCGGTGGTGAAAACCGCGGCGGCGTTCCCCGCAGAGGGGTGAACACGTTACCGGTCACGCGGTAGGGTCGGGGCCGAGTTCCGGTCACGACCGGAAATCCGATTCCTGTTGGGGAGATAGATGAGATACAAGAAGTTCGCCGCTACCGCATTGCTGGCCGTCGCCGCCACCGGCGTCACCGCCGGTACCTCCTACGCCGCTCCCACGCCGCCCGCGGCGCAGGAACAATCCACGGCCGCGCCCACCGTCACGGGCACGGACCAGGGCGTCGGCTACGCGTTGCAGCTCGCCGACGCGGGCAAGTCGGTCGTCACCAGTGTGACCGGCGGCGCGTTCAGCGTCGACACCGACAACCGGTCGGTCACCCTGAAGAACTCCGCGGGCGAGACCGTCACCAGCATTCCGCTCACCGCGACGGCCAAGGGCCAAGAGGTCAACATCGCGGCGGCCGTCGCCGACGAGGGCAGGCAGCTGACGCTGACCCCGCAGGTCGCGCCGACCGCGAACGCGCCGGTCGCCGCCGAGTTCATCGGCGCGCAGGAGTGGTTCTTCGCCGAGCTGCAGCGCGCCTCGCTCGGCGCTCTGGTCGGCGGCCTGATCGGCGCCGCCATCGGCATCGTCTTCTTCGGTGTCGGCATCCTGCCCGGCGCGGTGCTCGGCGCGCTGATCGGTCTGGCCGTCGCGGGCGGGCCGTCGCTGCTGAACGCGGGTATCGCCTACTTCAGCGGCCAGCCCTGAGAGTTCTGATTCTGGGCGGCACCCGGGAAGCGCGGGAGCTGGCCCATATCGCTTCCGGCGAGCGAGGATTCGACATCGTCTCCTCGCTCGCCGGTCGTGTGCGCGCACCCTTGCTACCGGAGGGCGCGGTCCGCGTCGGCGGTTTCGGCGGCGCCGAGGGACTGCGCGCCTGGCTCGCGGCCGACGAGACGGCCGCGATCGTCGACGCCACCCATCCGTTCGCGGCGGCCATCAGCGCCAACGCGGCGGCGGCCGCGCATGCCTCCGGTGTGCCGCTGGTGCACCTGCGGCGACCCAGATGGGTGGAGCGGCCGGGGGACCGGTGGGTGCGGGTACCCGATCTCCCCGCCGCGGCGAGGGAAGTGGCCGCTCTCGGCGAGCGAGTCTTCCTGACCATCGGCAGGCAAGGCGTCGACGTGTTCGCGGGATCGGTCCGGCAATGGTTCCTCATCCGCGCCATCGACCCGCCCGAAGGCGCGCTGCCGCCGCGGCACGAAGTGCTCCTCGCCCGTGGACCCTTCGCGGTGGAGGACGAATCGCGGCTGCTCGCCGAGCACCGGATCGACGTGCTCGTCACCAAGGACAGCGGCGGTGAGCAGACCGAAGCCAAACTCGCCGCCGCTCGCGCGGCCGGAATTCCGGTCGTCGTCGTGGACCGCCCGCCGCTGCCCGAGGGCACGCCGGTCGTGGAATCACCCGAGCAGGCGCTGAATTGGTTGCGCGACAGGCGAACCCGGCGCTCATGAGGCGGTCTCGCACCGCTCAGTCGCCGAGCAGTTCCGGCAGATGGTCGAACCACTCCAGCACCGCCCGCTCGTAGCGGATCCCGAAGTCCAGTGTGGCGCGGGCGAACGTGGGCTTTCCCGCTGGATCTTCGGCGAGGTACCGCGTGAGCCGCGCCTGATGGATCTCGCGGTTGGCCGCGACGATGCCGTCGAGCCGGCGGCGATCGAGATGCTCACCGAAGGAGAGCGTCAGCAGCAACGGCACCCGGATGGTCTCCCCGCCGGGATCGCGGGCGACCCACTCCAGGAACGCTTCGCGCCCCGCGTCGGTGATGCGATAGGGCGTGCGTTCCCTGGCTCCGGTCTCGCCCTTCTCGACGAGTCCCGCCGCGTCCATCGTGGCGAGTTCCCGGTAGACCTGGCTCTGCGTGATCGTCCAGAAGTCGCCGATCCGGTCCTGGGCCTGGGTTACCAGATCCCATCCCGACATGGGCCCTTCGTGCAGAAATCCGAGCAACGACGCCGCCGTCGAGTTCAGTGGTTTGCGCTTGGTCGCGGTGTTGGTCAACGACTGCTCCCTTCGCTCTCAACATTCCATAGTGGAATGTTACCGGAACGGGGCGGGTCAGGCGTCGCCGGTCAACTTGTCGAGCCGGGCGAGCACCTGTGCCATGCCCTGCTCCAGTCGCGCCTGTCCCTGTTCGAGCTGCGCCTGGCCGTGGGCCAGCGCGGTCTGGCCCTGTTCCAGCCGGATCTGTCCTTGTTCGAGCACGGTGACCCTGCGGTTGAGTTCACCCACATTCTCGCGCAGGTTCCCGACATCCCGGCGAAGCTCGCCGACGGCTTCCCCGACGGTTTCCGCGCGCCGGTCGATCCGGCCGATGCCGTCGAGCGCCTTCCTGGTCAGCGCCGCGAGTTCGTTGAGGACCTCGCCCTGCTCGTCGAGCGCTTGTTCGCTCGCGGTGGCCCTGGCCTCCAAGGCGCGGGCGCGCAGCGTCAGCTCCGGCAGTGTCGCGGCCAAGGTCCCTCCGATCGTCGGTGCGTCTGGCGATCTTACGCGCCGCCGACCGCCGCGTCGTGCGCGCGATCGTAGCGGCGGGAGGTGTAGACCCGTGTGCCCGCGTCGGTCTCGCGCGCCATGGTGGTGGACGCGCCGATGATCAGCAGCGTGCGCATGTCCACCTCGTCGGGGTCGAGGTCGCCGAGCGATACCACCCGGACGGATTCGGTGGGTCCGCCGACGTCGCGCCCGACGACGACGGGCGTGTCCGGCTTGCGATGCTCCAGCAGCAGGTCCCGCATCGCGCCCACCTGCCAGGTGCGTTGCGAGGACGCCGGGTTGTAGACCGCGATCGCCATATCGGCCGCCGCGACGGCGGAAAGCCGCTGCGCCACGACCTCCCACGGCTTGAGCCGGTCGGAGAGCGAGATCATCGCGTAGTCGTGGCCGAGCGGCGCGCCCACCCGGCTGGCCACCGCGTTCGCCGCGGTG
The DNA here is from genome assembly GCF_055590505.1 of Nocardia sp. NPDC041819. Classification (NCBI taxonomy): domain Bacteria; kingdom Bacillati; phylum Actinomycetota; class Actinomycetes; order Mycobacteriales; family Nocardiaceae; genus Nocardia; species Nocardia sp. NPDC041819. Next base: position 1,302,124 of record NZ_JBVJAP010000001.1, read on the forward strand.
AGACCGGGCAGCACCCGGACCGGCACCCCGCTCCACTGCGGATCGCCGGATTCCTCCAGCACCGCCGCCGCCATCGCGAACACGCCGGGATCTCCCGAGGAGACGACCGCGACCCGCGCGCCGCGCTTGGCCAGATCCAGGGCCATGGCCGCGCGCTCGGACTCGACCCGGTTGTCGCTGGCGTGCCGGCGCTGCCCCGGGCGCTCGGGCACCCGGTTCAAGTAGGTGGTGTAGCCGACCAGATCGGTGGCGTCCGCCAGCGCCGCGCGCACCTCGTCGGTGGTCCACTCCGGCGCGCCGGGACCGAGTCCCACCACCACGACCTCACCGACGCCCTCGGTCGTCTCCGCGTCGGCGACCCGCTGCGCCGCGGCCGTCTCCGCTTCGAGGCGCGGCAGCGGCGTGGTCGGTTCGGGGCCCGGCACGAGGGCGATGGCGAAGTAGGGCACCTCCGCGTCGTCGACCGCGCCCGCGTGCAGCACGCGCTGCTGGGTGGTGCTCGCGCGCTCGACGTAGTACGCGCCGGTGAGCCGTCCGGAATCCGAAAGCGCTCGGCGCACACCGGGATAGGTGCGTCCCAGTTTCATGATCGCGGCCGCGTCGGTCGTGCGCAGCCGCCGGGTGAGCTCGTCGACCGGCATGGTGCCGGGCAGCACGGTGAGTACCTGCTCGCCCTCGACCAGCGGGGTTCCCAGCGCTGCCGACGCCGCGCTCACGGAGGTGATCCCGGGGATGATCTCGGCGTCGAACCGGTCGGCCAGCCGCCGGTGCATGTGCATATACGAGCTGTAGAACAGCGGGTCGCCCGCGGCGAGCAGCGCGACCGACCGGCCCGCGGCGAGGTGCCCGGCCAGCCGCTCGGCGGCCTGTTCGTAGAACTCGTCGATCGCGCCCTGGTAACCGCCGGGATGATCGGTGGTCTCGGTGGTCACCGGGTAGACGAGATGCTCCTCCAGTTGACCGGGGCGCATGTACGGCGCCGCGATGCGGCGGGAGATGCTGCGGCCGTGGCGCGCGCTGTGGAACGCGACGACGTCGGCCGCGCCGATCACGGTGGCCGCTTTGACCGTCACCAATTCGGGATCACCCGGTCCGAGCCCGACGCCCCACAGCTTGCCCGGAGTGGTCATTCCTGTTCGCTCGCAATCGCGTTCAACGCGGACGCGGTGATGGCGCTGCCGCCGCGCCTGCCGCGCACCGTGAGGTATTCGACGCCGCCGAAATCGATCAGCGCGTCTTTGGATTCGGCCGCACCGATGAATCCGACCGGGATGCCGAGCACGGCGGCGGGCCGGGGCGCTCCCGCGGCGAGCAGGTCGAGCAGATGGAACAGCGCCGTGGGCGCGTTGCCGATCGCGACGACGGCGCCGTCGAGACGGTCGCGCCACAGGTCGAGCGCGGCGGCGGAGCGGGTTGTGCCCTTGGCCGCGGCCAGCTCCGGCACGCGCGGATCGGCGAGGGTGCAGACGACCTCGTTGTCCGCGGGCAGTCGTTTCCTGGTCACACCCGAGGCCACCATGGTCGCGTCACAGAGAATCGGCGCCCCCGCGCGCAGCGCCGCCCGCGCCGAGGCGACCACACCGGGGGAGTAGGCGATATCCGCGGCGAGATCCACCTGACCGCAGCCGTGGATCATCCGTACGACCACCTGTGCCACATCCGGCGGGAAACCGCTGAGATCGGCCTCGGCGCGGATCGTCGCGAACGAGCGACGGTAGATCTCGGCCCCGTCGGTCAGATAGCTGGCACGTACGTCGGACATGCGGTCCACCCTATGGGGGCGGGTCCGGACAGATCGGTCCGGGTCGGGCGCTCCGCATTCCGGTACCGCCACCGGCTACCGGCGCGCGGGCGCCGCCGGATCAGGTTCGCGGGCGCTCCAGAATCCGGGACATGACGATGGCGCTGCGGGTACGCCCGACCCGAGCGTTCTCCCGGATCCGTTCCACGGTCACCTCGATCTCGGCCATGTCGGTGGCCATCACGTGCACCAGCGCGTCGGCCTCGCCCGCGATCGTCCAGACACCGACCACCTGCGGGATCGGTTCCAGACTGCGTTTGAGTTCGGCCGGGGAGATGTTGTCGCGGTAGTACACCTCGACGTACGCCTCGGTCTTCCAGCCCAGCGCCGCGGGATTGACCAGCGCGGTGAACCCGGTGATCTGTTTGGCCGCGACCAGGCGGTCGACCCGCCGTTTCACCGCGGGCGCGGACAATCCGACCGCGCCACCGATCTCCTGGAACGAAGCGCGGGCGTTCTTCAGCAGTTGCGCGAGAATCCGCCGATCGAGGTCGTCCACATCACACCTTCTCGCTATGGAAGCAATGATTCGCTGTTTTCAGGCCGATATGCGCAACGAATCGTCATTTCTGGCGCAATGCTAGGCCCTCTACCGTCGAATCAGCCGAAAACCCACGCTCATGCCGGGAGTTCCGTTGACCTCTGTAGCCACCCTCCCTGTCGAGTCCGCCGCCCGCCGTTCGTCGCCGCGCCGGTTCGTGATGTGCCGTCCCGATCACTTCGAGGTCGCCTACGTCATCAATCCCTGGATGAATCCCGCCGAGCCCGTCGACCGCGCGCTGGCGCTGACGCAGTGGGAGACGTTGCGCGCCACCTACGCCGAACACGGACACACCGTGGAGGTGGTGCCCGGCATCGCGGGCCTGCCCGACATGGTGTTCGCCGCCAACGGCGGACTGATCGTCGGCGACCGGGCCATGTCGGCCCGCTTCACCCACCCGGAGCGTGCCGCGGAAGGCCCGGCCTACCACGCCTGGTTCGCCGGATACGGCTTGCCGAATCTGGTGGCCGCCGCGGAATGCAACGAAGGCGAAGGTGACTTCCTCCTGGTCGGTGATCGGCTGTTGGCCGGAACGGGCTTCCGCAGCTCGCTCGCCGCGCACGAGGAGGTGTCGCGCCACTTCGGGCTGCCCGTGGTGTCGCTGGAACTGGTCGATCCGCGCTTCTACCACCTGGACACGGTGCTGCTCCCGCTGGACGCCGAAACCATCGCCTACTACCCGCCCGCCTTCAGCCCGGCGGCGCGCGCGGTGCTCGCCGCGCTCTATCCCGACGCGATCGTGGCCACCGACGCGGACGCCGCGGTGCTCGGGTTGAACGGAGTCTGCGATGGTTTCCACGTCTTCCTCAGCAGCGCGGCCACCGACCTGAGCGAAGCCCTGCGCGCCCGGGGCTACCATCCGGTGGGGATCGAGATGTCCGAGTTGCTGAAGGCAGGCGGCTCGGTCAAGTGCTGCACGCTCGAGATCCACGGCAGGTGACCGGCAGGTGCCGCCGGAGAGTCACTCGACGCGATAACCCTCGTCGGTCGCGACGATGTCGGTGACCTCGCCCTGCGGGCGGCCGCACCGGCGGTCGCACCCCGACCAGTGCTGACGCCCGGCCACGGTGACCTCGGTCGCGGACATCGTCCGCGGGCCGTCGGCCGGATCGGCCGACCCGGGCAGCACCCGTCCGGTGTCGACCGCGTCGGCCGCGTCGGCCCGGACGTCGGTATGCGACTTCGCGCAGCCGGGCTGTCCGGCGCAGGCGCTGACCAGCAGCCACGGCGAGTCGGCGTCGAAGATCAAACCCATCGGCGCCAGCACGCGCACCACCTGTTCGGCGGCCCACTCCGCCAGGTCGGTGATCACCAGGCTGCGCCACGGCGTGACGAAGATCGGTCGCTCCACCGCGGCGAGGAACTCGGCGGTGCGGGCGGGCAGCGAGCCGAGGCGCACGCCCGCGCCGAGCCCCACCGATCCGTTGTCCTGCTCCAGCCATCCGATCGGTACGCGATGTCCGGTGGAGAATTCGAGTCTTTCGGCGGTCGGGGACAAGCCGAGGCGATCGACGACGCGTTCGGCGCCGTGTTCGATCTCGTGCAGTCGCCAGCGGCCCGCGTCGTCGCCGCGCAGGTCCAGGAACGCGTGCGCGGCGGCGAGCGCGACGTCCACCGCGTCGGCGGCGCGCAGCCGCAGGCCGCTGTCGCCGCCTGCCAGCAGCAGGGCGAACTCGTCGGTCCCGGTCGCGTGTACTCCGATGTCGGGGCCGAGCCCACTGACATCTCCGCGTCCGTCGTCGAGGGTGAACAGCACCCGGCCGGGCAGGCCGGCCAGCCGCGGCGACGCGAGCAGGCCGGTGTCCAGCGCGGGAACCAGGGGGCGCACGTCCGCGAGGCCGCCGATCCGGCCGGACAGCGGCGAGGCGATGATGTTGCGCACCCGTTCGTGCGTGGTGCTCGGCAGAAGGCCCGCGGCCGCGAGCCGGTCGGTCAGCGTCCCGGCGTCGCGCACCCGGCGTAATTGGACATTGCCCCGGGAGGTGAGCTCGATGTTCCCGTCCGCCAGGTCGAGCGCGGCCTCGGCCAGCGCCTGCACCTGGGCGGGATCCAGGCGACCGCCGGGCACGCGGATTCGTGCCAGCGGCCCGTCGGCGGCCTCGTGCAGCCGCAGCACGCCCGGGCAGGAGTCAGGAGCGCGTCGTGTCATAGCGCATCCAGCCTACGGACGCGCGAGCCCGGCACAGCGAACGGCCGGTCACCCGCCGATCGAACGCACCCAATCGATGACGGCGGCTCGATACTCCGCGGTGTTGCGCGCGAGATTCACCGAGTGCCCGCTGCCGGGCAGTACGTACGTGCGCAGTCGTGCCGCCGGGCCGAAGAACGGCGCTTCGGTGGCGCGCAAGGTCTCGGCATCCGCGCAGACGGCGTAGCCGGGGCCGCAGGAGAGCCGGTCCAGGCTGCCGTTGACGACCAGCACAGGGACGTCGATGAAGTTGGTCATCGGCGGGAGGGTGGAGGTCAAACCGTCGGGATACTCCGTGGGCGAGAAGACTTCCTTGGTCGCTTCGTCGACGGCGAGTACTTCGGGATCGGCCGTCTCGGGGGCGAAGAAGTCGCCCGCGCGGGTACCGGGCCGAGTGGTCAGGTAGCCGGGGTCGTAGCCGCCCCCGGCGAAGCGCGGATCCTCGGCGGCTTGGTGGTAGGTCGAGATCACGCCGAGGACTTCGGGCACGTTGAGTGCGTGGGAGAAGCCGGTGAGCAGGACGCCGTCGACGTCCTGGTACGTGGTCGCCTCCAGGACGTCGATGCCCGAGCTGAGCGAATGGCCTCCGGTGATGACCTTGCCGAAGGGCGGTGCGCCCGCGAGTCCCCGGCGCAGGGCCTGCACGATGTCGTGCAGAGCGCGAGCGGAAACCGTCGCCGTGACCTGCGTGCTCGGCGGCCTGGTGCTCGCACCGTTGCCGAGCCGATCGACCACCAGCGTCGCGATGCCCGCAGCGTTCATCGCGCGCCGGAAGTTGTAGGTCTCCGGCGCGTAGGGGAAATCCCAGTAGGTGTGGTTGTAGTTGGAGCCCGCGATCAGCACCATGACGGTATCGGTGGCGCCCGCGGCGGGAGTGCACAAGGAACCGGCCATTTCCCCGAGCGGCACGGGAAGGGAGACCGCTTCGCAGCCGCCCGGCGCGGTGTCGTCTGCGTGGGCGGTACCGGGTGTCAGGCAGAGCAGTATTGCGGCCGCGGACGCGACGATCGACCGTAGCGAGGTTCGCACGCGACGCAGGCTATGTCCGAATGTCATGGCGCGCAATACCTGTCGCCGACGATTCGTTCTTTTACCCGAAGGAAGTGACAACAGCCGTTGCGGCAATGAATTTCGGGACTCGAGCAGTCAATCGCCCACCGGCGGAACGAGTGTGGCGAAGTCTAATTCGGCTGCTCCGTCGTCGACCGCTCCGGCGACGACCTCGAACGAGCGGGCGTCGAGGGCGGTGCACCCCAGCGCGGCGAGACTGGCGAACCGGTACTCACTGTCGGCTTCGCGCATCGCGTTGTCGAGGTCTTCGCGCGTGTCGTAGATCGTGATCGAGAAGACGGTGTTGTCCTGCCGATCGAGGAAGAAGAAGATCTGCCGGGCGCCGTGATCGGCCATGGCATGCGGCACGATCTCGTGTTGGAGGAACGGCGCCGTCGTCTCCATCGTCTCCGGGTCGATGGGGCAGGCGGCCTTCATCATGCGGGCGTAGAGCTTATTCATGGCCGAATGCCTTCCGGGCCGGAGCCGGTCATGCCTGGTGCCTATCGGCGAATGACGATACCGCACACAATATTCGGTGGCTATCGCATAGTTGATGCCGCACGCGTGCACCCGGCCGCGCCCGATATCGCGTCGGGAGCGCGGATGTCCGGGACGACGCGGTGAACGAGGAGCGTGGGAACATGGATGCGACGAGACAAAGGGCGGGTACGCGAACGGTTCACTTCGTCGGAAGCTTTCCGGCCGACAGCACGGACGTCGCGATGAAGGCCATGCTGGACAGCGCGGGGGCGCGGCTGCGTACCCTGCCGACCGGGGAGACGCGGCGCTACGAGTTCTACATCCAGCCGATCATCGAAGACCTGGTCACCCAGGGTGTCCTGGCGGTGAAGAAGCCGGGGACGTGGCGGTCGAGCCGGGACCGGACGATTCATCGCGTCGCTCGCGGCGCCGAGTTGCGCGGGGACATCATGGATCTCGGATATCTCCGGGAGGCCGAGGACGCACTGCCGATTTTCCGCGAACTGCGTGGCGTGCGCGAGTTGCCCGGCCTCGCGCTCCAGATCGGCATGCCGACCGATTTCACCTTGACGTTCATCGCCATGGGAGCCGCCGGTCTGCGGCGCCATCGCCGAGCCTTCTTCGACGCCACCGTGCGCGAGATCGCGGCCATCCGCGCGCTCGCCGGTGACGACGTCGTCGTGCAGTTGGAGGCCACCGCGGAACTGGTGCTCACGGCCAGGGCGCAGCCGTCGCACCGGCTGGTCGATCGGGCGCTGGGGCTGGGCGAGGGAATCGCCGCGCTGGCCGCGGCCGCTCCCGAGGGGACCCGTTTCGGGGTGCACCTTTGCCTCGGCAGCCTGCGCAACAAAGCCCGGGGAAAGTTGCGTGATGCCCGTCCGCTGGTCGATTTGGCCAATTCCGTCGTCCGGCATTGGCCGCGGGGGCGCATCCTGCAATTCGTGCACGGCCCGGTCGCCGCGGGCGACATACCGCCGTCGGCCGATCCGGAATTCTATGCGCCGCTGGCGGATCTGGCTTTGGCGGCGGGCACCGATTTCTATGCCGGGTTGGTGCACGATGTTCCTACCGAGGCACAGCAGTTGGAGACCTTGCGAACCTTGGAGAATGCGCTGGGCCGCCCGGTCGACGGAGTCGCCTGCGCGTGCGGTCTGGGCCGTCGCCCCCGCCCGGCGGCGGACGTTCTCATGGCGAGGGCCGAGGTGCTCGCGACGGCGACCGGGTTCGGAAAGCAACGGTAATTCACTCTCCCACAGCGCTTTCGACCGGCAAATGTTCGCTGCGCCGGAACGAACGGCGGCGCCGGGAAGGGGCAATTCGTCGCGAACCCGACCGGCGTGATCGAAGAGGTACGGTGTGCGGCATGGAGCGAGCACCGCGTGGCGTCGATCCGAATCTGCCGAATTCCGCCCGGGTATACGACTATCTGCTGGGCGGCAAAGACAACTACGAGGTCGACCGGGTGGTCGCGCACCGCATGCTGTCCATCGCGCCGGACACCCGCACGTTGGCCTGGTTCAGTCGGAAGTTCCTGGTGCGGGCGGTCGAGCTGGCCGCCGAGGCGGGGATCCGGCAGTTCATCGATCTCGGCGCGGGTATCCCGACCTCACCGAACGTGCACGAGGTCGCCCGCAAGGTCGATCCGTCGGCGCGGGTGGCGTACGTCGATTTCGACCCGGTCGTGTACGCGCACTGCGGCGCCCTGCTCGCCGGGGCCGAGGGGGTCACGGCCATGCTGGGCGACGTGCGCAGGCCGGACGACATTGTCGACCGGCTGCGCGACGAAGGGGTGATCGACTTCGGCGAACCGGTGGCGATCACGCTCGTCGGGGTCCTGCACTTCGTGATGGACGACGAGGACCCGGCCGGGATCGTCGCCCGCCTCGGTGCGGCCATGGCGCCGGGAAGCCACCTGGCGTTCACCCACGGCTCCGCCGACAGCGATCCGGACTTCATCACGCAGTCGTCGTCGGATACCGCCAACTCCTCGGCCCAGGTGGTCTACCGGTCTCCGGCCGTGGTGGAATCGTTGTTCCAGGGCTTCGAAATCATCGGTCCCGGTGTGGTTCCGCTGCAACAGTGGCTCGACGACGATCTTCCGGACACCGGACTGGTGCTGCTGGGCGGGATGGTCCGCAAGACCTCGCACGCACGCGCCGACTAAGGTCGCCGTATGTCCGAAATCTCCACGCTCGCCGACCGGCTCGCCATCATCGATGTGATCACCAAAATGTTCGTGTACACCGATCAGAAGCGCTGGGAAGACTTGTCGGCCGAGGTCTTCACGCCGAGCGTGGATTTCGACGGCGGGTTCGGCGGGCCGGTCGGGGAGCGGGCCGCCGCCGACATCATCGCGGATTGGCGCACCGGCCTCGCCGACCTCGACGGCGTGCACCACCAGTCGGGCAACCATCTCATCGATCTGGACGGTGACACGGCGCGCGTGCACGCGGACGCCATCGCGGTGCACGTCAAGAACGCCGCGGTCGAGGGCAAGACCCGCACCTTCGTCGGCAGCTACTCCCTCGGCGTCGAACGCACGGCGGACGGGTGGCGAGTCAACCGATTCCACTACCACCTCAAGGTGATCGACGGGAACGCGGACCTGGTGTAGGTCCGGTGTGTGCGCCGGGGGACCGTTCGGCGCCCCGGATCGGGTTCGCGCAATCGTCTCGCGTGCCGTTGTCACATCGGCGACGGTGTCGTTGTGTTCGGTCGTGCCGCGGCGGCATCGTGAGCTGTCACCGCGGCGTCGTCGGTTGCGCTTCCGGCCGCGCGGCCGCGGGTTTCGCTTCCGCGCGCGACCGTCCCGGCGCCCACACACCGATCGGTATCGCGGCGACGAGGGTGAGAATACCCAGCGCCAGCGCGGATTGCTGGACGCCGTAGACGAAGGCGGACTCGGCGAACTCGGCCAGGGGCGCGGCTTGCGGGCCCACCCGCTCGGTGACCTGGAGCGCCGCGGCCAGTGAGTCGCCGACCGGTTCGCGAATCTGTTCGGGCACCTGCGGCAAGGCGGGCGCGATGCGGGTGCTGTACCCGGCGGCCAGGATGCTGCCCGCGATGGCGATGCCGACCGCCGCGCCCACTTCGCGTGCCGCGTCGTTCACCGCGGCGGCGACGCTGTGTTTCTCCACCGGGGTGCCCGCGAGAATCGCGGCCGTCGCGGGTGCGGTGCACAGTCCGGTACCGCTGCTCATGATCAGGAACGGCCAGAGCAGATCGACGTAGGTGCTGTCGACGTCGAGGCCGGAGAGCGCGATGAGCGCGATCCCGATGATCACCAGCCCGCCGGCCACGGGTAGCCGCAGTCCGGTCCGTTCGGCCAGCCGGGGCGCCACCGCGGAGATCGCCACCATCGGCACGACCATCGGCGCCATCGCCAGCGCCGACATCAGGGGCCCGTACCTGAGGATCAGCTGCAGGAACTGGACCATCAGCAGGAAGGTTCCGAAGCACACGAGGAACTGGAGGGTCACCGCCGCGGTCCCGGAACCGAAGCCGCGATGGGTGAACAGGCGCACATCCAGCAGCGGGTGCGCCACCCGTGTCTCCACCACCACGAACGCCACCGCCGCCGGCACCGCGACGACGGCCGTGCCGATCACCAGCGGATCCAGCCAGCCGCGCTCGGGCGCCGCGATCGCGGCCACCACCAGCGATCCGACGGCCGCGGCCGAGGTGAGCGCGCCCCACAGGTCCACCGCGGGACGTGCCCGGTCGACCGATTCCGGCAGCGTGAACCCCGCGATCATCAGGAGCACGCCCGCGATGCACATGGCGAGCAGGATCGACACCCACGACCACTGCTCGAGCAGCAGGCCCGACCCGAGGATGCCCAGCACCGCTCCCGCGCCGGCCACACCCGCCCACAGCCCGACGGCATTGCTCCGCCGTGACTCGGGAAATCCGGCGGTGATCAGCGACAGCGTCGAGGGCATGACCAGAGCAGCCCCCACACCGGCCACCGTCCGGCCCGCGATCAACCAGCCGGGCGTATCGAGCAGGACGGGCGTCGCCGAGGCCGCCGCGAACACGAACAGCCCGATGATCAGCACGGCGCGCCGCCCGTACCGGTCGCCGAGCGCGCCCGCCGGAAGAACGAGGCAGGCCAGCGCCAGGGTGTACCCATCGATGACCCAGGTGAGCTGCTGCTGACTGGCTCCGGTGGCGGCGGCGATCTCCGGTAGCGCGGTGTACAAAGCCGCCATCGACGCGACGACCAGGGCCACGGTGGCACACGAGATCGTCAACATCCAGCGCTGAGCGACTGACAAACGTCTCGCGGTGGACTCCATGGCGCCTCCCGGCAGAACGGAACTGTCAGTATCGCTACGCTACTATCAGTAGCATAAGTGGGCGGGGTGGCGATAGGCGTCGCGAAGGAGGAATGTTCGACCCATGACCGGTGCCGCAGAACCGCCCCCGCACCACCCTGACCCCGGTGACGAGGTCGATCCGCGCAAGCTGCGCTCCCGGGCCAGGCTGCTCGACGCCGCGACGGCGCTGTTGAAATCCGGTGGGCTGGAAGCGGTCACCGTCGAAGCGGTGACGACCATGTCCAAGGTCGCGCGCACCACGCTGTACCGGCATTTCGACAACGCCGTGCAGTTGCGCGCCGCCACGCTCGAGCGGCTGCTTCCTCCGGTCATCGAGGCGCCGCCGGATGGTCCGCTGCGGCAACGGCTCACCGAATTGCTCAGCAGGCAGGCCGCGGTCGTCAACGAGGCCCCGTTGCAGATGTCCACGCTGGCGTGGCTGGCCACCGGCGAGCGCGGCGCGTCCGATGCGGGTCCGGCGTTCACCTCGCTGCGCCAGCGGCTCATCGAGCAGTACCGCAAGCCGTTCGATCAGCTGTTCGGCGACCCGGAGGTGCGCGCCCAACTCGGCGAATTCGACGTGACGCTGGCGCTGACCCAGCTCGTCGGCCCGATCGTCTTCGCCAGGCTGGTCGGACTCGCGCCGACCACCCCGGCCGAATGCGAGCGGCTCGTCGACGACTTCCTGGCCGCGCGGTCGAGCGACCGCGAACGCCGGACGGTGCAGCGGGGCGGACGCGTGGACGAGCCCGGCCCGAACGGCAGGTAGCATCGGCGTGCTCGGCGGACGACGAGGAAACCGGTGGAAGTCCGGTGCGGTCGCGCCACTGTAGAAAGCCAGACCCTCCCCGGCGAGCAGCGAACCCCCGATGGGCGCGTCACCCGAGGAAGGCTGCCACCCGTGATTGTGTTGTTGTCCACGTCCGACACCGATCTGCTCAGTGCCCGCGCCAGCGGCGCCGACTACCGCTGGGGGAATCCGGCTCGCCTGTTGGTCGACGACCTGCCCGGCCTGCTCGACGGCGCCGATCTGGTGATCGTGCGCATCCTCGGTGGCAAGCGGGCCTGGGAGGACGGGCTGGAGGCGCTGCGCGCGAGCGGGATCCCGCTCGTCGCGCTCGGCGGCGAGATCGCCCCGGACGCCGAGCTGATGGAGTGCTCCACCGTGCCGGGTGGTGTCGCGGCCGACGCGCACAACTACCTCGCCGCCGGCGGCCCGGAGAACCTGCGCCAGCTGCACAATTTCCTGTCCGACACCGTGCTGCTGACCGGCCACGGTTTCGAACCCCCGATCCAGTTGCCCAGCTGGGGCGAACTGGACCGGGTCGCCGCCGGGCAGGCCGACGGTCCGACAGTGGCGGTGATCTACTACCGCGCTCAGCATCTGGCGGGCAACACCGCCTACGTCGACGCGCTGTGCACCGCGATCGAACAGGCGGGCGCGCGGGCGCTGCCGCTGTACTGCGCGTCGCTGCGCACCCCCGAACCCGAGTTGATCGCGACCCTGCGCCGCGCCGACGCGCTGGTGGTGACGGTGCTGGCCGCAGGCGGCACCAAGCCCGCCACCGCGTCGGCGGGCGGCGAGGACGAGGCTTGGGATGTCGGCGCGCTCGCCGACCTGGACGTGCCCATCCTGCAAGGGCTGTGCCTGACCACCGGCCGCGCGCAGTGGGAGGCCAACGACGACGGGCTGTCACCGCTGGATGTCGCCACCCAGGTCGCTGTGCCGGAATTCGACGGACGGATCATCACGGTCCCGTTCTCGTTCAAGGAATTCGACGCCGACGGCCTGTCCACCTACGTCCCCGATCCCGAGCGCGCCGCCCGGGTCGCGGGCATCGCGACACGCTACGCGCGGCTGCGCCACATCCCCGCCGCGCGCAAGCGCATCGCGGTCATGTTGTCGGCCTACCCGACCAAGCACGCCCGCATCGGCAACGCCGTCGGCCTGGACACCCCGGCCAGCGCCATCCGCCTGCTCACCGAAATGCGTGCCGCCGGTTACGATCTCGGCGCACCCGGCGAGATCCCCGGCCTGGACGAGCGGGACGGCGACGCCCTCATCCACGCCCTGATCGCGGCGGGCGGCCAGGATCCCGACTGGCTGACCGCCGAACAGCTCGAGGGCAACCCGATCCGCATCGGCGCGGCCACCTACGCGGCCTGGTTCGACACCCTGCCCGGCGGCCTGCGCGACGCCGTCGTGGAGGCGTGGGGCCCGCCGCCGGGCGAACTCTACGTCGACCGCTCGTCCGACCCGGGCGGGGAGATCGTCATCGCCGCGCTGCGTTTCGGCAATGTCGCGCTCATGGTGCAGCCGCCGCGTGGTTTCGGCGAGAACCCCGTCGCGATCTACCACGACCCCGATCTGCCACCCAGCCACCACTACCTGGCGGCCTACCGGTGGCTCGGATCGCCCGACGGTTTCGGCGCGGACGCGATGGTGCACCTGGGCAAGCACGGGAACCTGGAGTGGCTGCCGGGCAAAACGCTGGGCATGTCGGCCTCATGCGGAACCGACGCCGCCCTCGGCGACTTGCCGCTGATCTATCCGTTCCTGGTGAACGACCCCGGTGAGGGCACCCAGGCCAAGCGGCGCGCGCACGCCACCCTGGTGGATCACCTGATCCCGCCGATGGCCCGGGCCGAAAGCTACGGCGACATCTCACGTCTGGAGCAGTTGCTCGACGAGCACGCCAACATCTCCGCGCTGGACCCGGCTAAGCTGCCCGCCATCCGCCAGCAGATCTGGACGCTGATGCGCGCCGCGAAGATGGACCACGACCTCGGCCTCACCGAGCGCCCGGACGAGGACTCCTTCGACGACATGCTGCTGCACGTCGACGGCTGGCTGTGCGAGATCAAGGACGTGCAGATCCGCGACGGCCTGCACATCCTGGGACAAGCCCCGGCGGGGGAGAGTGAACTCGATCTGGTGCTGGCCATGCTGCGCGCGCGCCAGCTGTGGGGCGGCGAGCGCACCGTGCCCGGTCTGCGCGAAGCCCTCGGCCTGGACGAGTCGGGCGGGGAGGCGCGCGAGCGCGTTGACGCCGTGGAGGACCGCGCCCGCGCGCTGGTCGCGGCGTTGCAGGCGGCGGACTGGTCGCCCGAGGCGGTGGACGGCATCACCGACGACCCCGAGGTGCGCCGGGTGCTGCGGTTCGCGGCCACCGAGGTGGTGCCGCGCCTGCGGCAGACCGGCGTGGAGATCGAGCGGGTGCTGCACGCGCTCGACGGCGGGTTCATCCCGGCGGGCCCGAGCGGTTCGCCGTTGCGCGGCCTGATCAACGTCCTGCCGACCGGACGCAATTTCTACTCGGTCGATCCCAAGGCCGTGCCGTCCCGGCTGGCCTGGGAGACCGGGCAGGCCATGGCGGAATCCCTGCTGGAGCGCTACCGCGCCGATCACGGCGAGTACCCGCGGTCAGTGGGCCTGTCGATCTGGGGCACCTCCGCCATGCGCACCTCCGGCGACGACATCGCCGAAGTCCTCGCGCTGCTGGGCGTCCGGCCGGTCTGGGACGAGGCGAGCCGCCGCGTCAGCACGCTCGAGGTGATCTCGCTCGCCGAACTCGGCCGTCCCCGCATCGACGTGACGGTGCGCATCAGCGGCTTCTTCCGCGACGCGTTCCCGCACGTGCTCGCCCTGCTCGACGATGCGGTCCGCCTGGTCGCCGACCTGGACGAGCCGGGCGAGGCGAACTACGTGCGGGCGCATGCCCAGGCCGATCTCGCCGAACACGGCGACCGGCGGCGCGCCACCACCCGCATCTTCGGCTCCAAGCCCGGCACCTACGGGGCCGGCCTGTTGCAGCTGATCGATTCGAAGAGCTGGCGCACCGACGACGATCTCGCGCAGGTGTACACCACCTGGGGCGGCTACGCCTACGGACGCGACCTCGACGGCGCGCCCGCCGCCGAGGACATGCGCGGCGCGTACCGGCGGATCGCCGTGGCGGCCAAGAACACCGACACCCGCGAGCACGACATCGCCGACTCCGACGACTATTTCCAGTTCCACGGCGGCATGGTCGCGACGGTGCGCGCGCTGACGGGCAAGAACCCGGAGGCCTACATCGGCGACAGTACCCGCCCGGACGCGGTGCGCACCCGGACGCTGTCCGAGGAGACTGCGCGGGTGTTCCGGGCCCGGGTGGTGAACCCCCGGTGGCTCGAGGCGATGCGCAGGCACGGCTACAAGGGCGCGTTCGAAATGGCGGCGACCGTCGACTACCTGTTCGGCTATGACGCCACCACCAACGTGGTAGCCGATTGGATGTACGAGAAGCTCTCGGAGAGCTACGTTTTCGACGAGGTGAACCGGAAGTTCATGGAGCAGTCCAATCCTTGGGCGCTGCACGCCATTGCCGAGCGGCTGCTGGAGGCGGCCGAGCGCAAACTGTGGGAACACCCCGAACCGGACACGCTCGATCGACTGCGGCAGGTCTACTTGGAGACCGAAGGGGAGCTGGAGTAGCAGGACCCACCTTCCCATCATCTCCTGGATGACCGCCGAACAGCTTGGCGGGCAAGACATTTCGGACATTCTCAAGTGCCGGAAATGGTGATGTCCAACGCCTATAATCGCTAGTGTTCCACGGCTGTACCCAGGTAACGACAGATCGAATCTGCTGAGGATGGGAAGGCTCATGAAGTTCAGAGAATTGGTTGCGACCACGCTGCTGACCATTGCCGCCACCGGCGTGACCGCGGCGACGGCGTACGGGCAGGCCGAGATCTACGACCCCGTGGTGAGCGGGAACGAGAGCGGTGTCTCCTACACCACGTCCGTCGCGCCGGACCGGACGAGCGCTGTGGTCACACTCGACTCCGGTACGTTCGCCCGCACGCCGGGGGGGATCGCGGTGCTGGGGCCCGACGGGTCGGTCGTGACCACGGTGCCCACGACCATGGTGTCCATGTTCGGACAGCAGGTCGAAGTGGCGCCCGACATCGATGCGGCCGGAACGACCTTGACCTTGAGCCCCATCGGAGCCGCCATCCCGGAACCGGGCGCGCCGCAGTTCATCGGTGACGCGGGGTCCACATTGGGTGGGGTGGCGATCGGCTGTGCCATCGGGGCGCTGGTCGGTCTCGTGTTCTTCATCGTCGGGGTCTTCCCCGGTTGCGTGGTCGGCGGCCTCATCGGTGCCGCCGCGGGCGCCAGCCGGTAGTGCGGGACTGATTCGCGGGGCGCTGTCGGCCGCGCTCGGTGCCCCGGCATCGAGCGCGGCCGTTTCGTCTGTGCGAAAGCTCGCGATCCCACGTCATTTCCGCCCGGCCGCCCGCCGGAAACGGTCGGCCGTGGCGACCAGGTGTTCGGCGAGCGCGGGGGAGTCGAGCACCTCGAACTCGACATCGGCGAGGCCGAGATACCACGTCAGCATCCGAGGGGAATCCGAACCCACCAGCGCCACACAGTGTTCCGGCCCGTCCGGTATCACCTCCACCGCCGCGGGCAGCCGGGCCCGGATCACTTCCGCCGGGGCGGCCATGCGGACCCGGGCACGGTAGCGCCCCGTGGCGGCGCCCACGCCGCGCTGCACTCGCTCGGCGATCTCCTCCTCGGAGACGGCGCGGGGCGCGAATCGTGGTCCGTACGGAACCTTCGGCGCGATCCGGTCGACGCGGAAGGTGCGCCAGTCGCCGCGCCCCACATCCCACGCGACCAGATACCAGCGACCCCACCAGTGCACCATCCGGTGCGGCTCGACATCCCGGCTGGAGGGTGCGCCGCCATGGCTTTCGTAGTCGAAGCGCAATCGCTCGCTCGCCCTGATCGCGTCCGCGACCGCGGTGAGCACCGCCGCGTCCACGGTGGATTGTCCGTCGCCGGACACGTGCACGGTGGCCGCGGTCAGCGTGTCGACGCGGTGCCGCAATCGGGACGGCAACACTTGCCGCAGTTTCGTCAGGGCCCGCACCGACGTCTCCTCGATGCCGGTGACCGCTCCGTTGGCGGCGGTGACCAGCCCGACCGCCACCGCCACGGCTTCCTCGTCGTCCAGCAGCAGCGGTGGCAGCGCCGATCCGGCCCCGAGCCGGTAACCCCCGGCGACGCCCGGCGTGGCATGCACGGGGTACCCGAGCGTCCGCAGGCGCTCGATGTCGGTGCGCACGGTCCGGGTGGAGACGCCGAGCCGTTCGGCCAGCGCGGGCCCGGTCCAGTCGCGCCGCAGTTGCAGCAGCGACAGCAGCCGCAACAGGCGTGCGGAGGTTTCCAGCATGGCTCGATCATGGCAGCTGTCGCGGAAGCGAGCCTTTCGCGACAGACGATCAGCCGGCCTGCGTCATGCACGGCTCGACGGTGAAGTCGAGCCCGAAATTGTTCAAGGTCACCGGCAGCGGAGCGTCCGGGTTCGGCCGGGGCGTGGACCGCAGCCGGAAGTCGGCGGAGGTCAACAGGTGCGCGAGCAGCGCGCTGGTGACGAACAGCACCAGGTTGCGGCCCGGGCAGTCGGCGGGGCCCGCGCTGAACGGCACCAACTGGGGGTACTGCTCCGCACGGCCGTCGAGCCAGATCTCCGGGACGAACTGGTCGGCGAACGGCAGCAGCTCGGCGTCCCGGTGGAACGCCGCGACCGCGATCATCAGTGCCGCGCCCGCCGCGATGGTGAAGCGCTCGTCGCCGTCGCGCCATTGGGTATCGGCGGTGATGTCGCGCAGCAACATGGGCGTGGTCGGCCACAGCCGTACCGACTCGAGCACGCAGGCGCGCAGATAGCCGCGCAGGTCGACGCGGTCCGGGTCGACGGCATCCGCCAGCGCGCGAGCGTGGTGCTCGGGATGGGTGCTCAGCACCGCCAGCGCCCGGCTCATCGCGATGCCCGCCGCGTCGAAGGCGAACAACCAATGCGGTATCTGCCCCACCGGATCGGTCGCCCCGCCCGCGGGCACCGCGGCGAGTGCCCCGGCGAGGCTGTCCGGGGGAGCGGACTCGACGTGACGGTAGAGCCGATTGGTGAACTGATCGCGCTGCCTGCGATGCGCGGGCGCCAGGAACGACCAATTGCCCGCCGAGCGCAGCCGGGACAGCTCGTCGGTGAGCACCGTGTCGTCGCGGCCCCGCTCACCGAGCACGATCCGTCGCACCAGCCGCCACCACCGCGTGGTGAACTGCCGCGCGTCCAGGTGACCGCGGTGCAGGGCGGACACGATCATCTCGCGTGCCTCCTCCGCGATGGCCTCGGCGAACGGCCCCGCCAGGCGGTGCAGCGGCTCGGCGGACTCCAGCGCCGCCTCGTTCACGGCCCGGCGCTGATCGCGGATCGGGCCTTCGGACAGCAGGACACCGTGCGGCTGGAACTGGCGCAGTGCGGCGCGCTTCTCGCGATTGGCCGGGTGAAACGGCGTCGGCGCGTCGGACAGGACCCGCCCGACGTCCTGCGGGTCGAGAACGACCACGATCCGGCGCCCCGGCACCACCAGCTCAACCGGACCCGCACCGAACTCCCGCCGCAGCTGCCGCACGCGCTCGATCGCCCGCGAATCGGCCCCGGTGCGTTCGAGCAGGCCCAGTACCGGCCGACGTCGCGCGATGACCCCCGAGGCGACCGAGGCGAATCCGAGATCCGCCAGTGCCGCCACCGCGGGCACTCCCACCAGTCGGTGTTCGCGGTTGTCTGCCATACGGCCTCCTCCCGGTGCGCTCAGATCGGCACGGTGCCGACGACCGGGCAGATACCCGGCGAGGCGGGGTCGAAACCGTGGCGGGGTCCGAGCGGCACCGATGCGGTGCCGGAGGCTCAGCTGGGGGCTTGGGTCTCGTCGACTGCCAGCGCGGCCTCGACGGAGTCGAATACCGTGAGCAGACGGTCCAGCGCGGTGACCTCGATCGGCCTGCGCGCCGCGTCGCTGGGGACCACACGCAAGCCACCGGAACCGGTGGCCTCCGAGGCCGCCAGCAGGACGCTCAGCCCGGCCGAGCCGAGGAACCCGACGTTCGACATGTCCACCACGACCGCGGCCGGTGTGTCGCGCAGCGCCTCGTCGAGCGCCGATTGCAAGCGTGGCGCGGACGCCATGTCGATCTCGCCGTGCACGGTGACGACCACCGTGCCCTTCGCCGACCGCACCTCGACCTCCAGCGCCCGGGGCGCGCTTTCGGAACTCACAATCCACCTCCCGTGCCGGCCACGCGTCCTCGGCAGTACGCCACGTCGACCTCCGCTCAGGTTCGCATCTCTTGCGCAGTCGGACACGGCGCAGAGAGCGAGCATTCCGCGGCCAACTTACCCCATCGCGCTCCGGTGCGATCACCCTGTGCGCCGCGTCCCGCCTCAGACCGGGGCGGTATCAGGGGCAGGAGGGCGCTGCCGCGCGGCTACGGAAATCGTCCCCGTGCACAACGAATGCCGCCGCCGTGAGTTCGGGCACCTGAAAGAGTGTCCGAACTCACGGCGGCGGCAGCGGTTTCGAGCGGCGGCGGACTGCCGCTCCGGCACGGTGGCGCTATTCCGGCCAAGTGCCGGTGAGCGATTCGTAACCGCTCGCGCCCGCACGATCGATCGCGGCCTTGACCAGGCCGAACACCGCGCCCTGCAAGGCCGCGGCGAACAGCACCTCGCGCCAGGAATGGTCTCGCGCGGTGGAGGACGGGGCCTGGTCCTCACCGGTGATCCGCGTCCACACCTTGGTGAACACCGCGTTCGCGGCCAGGCCGCCGAGCACGCTGATCACCAGGCCGAGCGGTTTGTAGAGCGTCTTCATCGCCGCCTCCGCACGATCTGCCACACCACCGCCGCGATCACCGCCGCGCCGAGGGCCGCCGGGATCGGGTGGGCGCGCAACGCGCCACCGGCCTGCCTGCCGCGCGCGGCGACCGGCTCGGGCGCCGCCGCCGCCACCCGGTGGGCGAGATCCGCGGCGCCCGTGCGGGCCTGCTGCGCCTTGTCCGCGACGGCGAGCGCCGCCTCGGACGCCACGTGCTGGGTCGCCTCGACAGCCTCGTGCGCCTTCTCCTTGCTCCGCGCGGGCACGTCGAGTTTGTGGCCCAGCTCTTCGACCGTCCTGCCCAATTCCGCTCTGGCCTCGTCGCGGTCGCGCCGCAAGGCCGCGACGTCGTCGGTGGGCTGCCCGGCCCGGGGTCGGCTGTCGCTCATCCCCGCCTCCTGTCCTTGATCACCTCGATGTCCTCGCGCACGCCCTCGACCGCTTCCTGCGGTATCGGCGGCGCCGCGTGCTCCACGCTCTTCTTCCCGGACAGCCCGAGGACCGCCGCGACCACGAGCAGCGCGCCCGCGACGATGAGCGCGGACGCCCAGCCCGGCAGGACCTCGGCGAGGCCGAGCACCGCCGCGGCGACCAACGCCGCGCCGCCGTAGAACGCCAGCAGCGCCGCGACCCCCGCCAAGCCGGCGCCGAGCCCGAACCGCTTGCCCTTCTCCCGCATCTCGACACGGGCGAGCTGCAGTTCGTCGCGGATGAGCCGGGACACCTGTGCGGTGGCGTCCTCCACCAGTTCGGTGACCGACCGAGCGTTCGCGGGCGGCCGAATCTGTGTCGTCTCGGTCATGAGACCTCCTTCGGCATGTCACACCTCCTCCACCGCGACTACCCGCGCGACCGGATTCCAATCGGACATCGGGCCGGTCGGACGCGGCTCGGGTAACGACGCGCGGGGCGGGACGGCCCGCGATCGCCGGGCGCCGACGGTCTCCGAAGCGATTGCGGTGCAAACGAAATCGCTGGGAGGTCACTCGATGTGGGCGCCGATCTGCGGAACGGCATCGACCGGGTGCCGCGCTTGCAAGCCCGCGCCGATGCCCTCGAAGTGCCAGCCGTCACCGGCGCGACGCACTCGACCGAGCACCATGCCGGTGTGCGAACCGCCGCCGGTCAGCTCGTGGCGGGCGAGCTGGGTACCCGCCGCGGTGTCGATCACCCGGCAGTAGGCGTTCGCGATCCGATCGAGCGTCCGGCCGGTGTAGCTGGTGATGAGGAACAGCACGGTGGTGACGTGCGGGGAGAGGCGCGACAGGTCCACGCTGATGACCTCGTCGTCGCCCTCCCCTTCTCCGGTGAGACTGTCGCCGTGCAGGCGGACGGCCCCGTCCGTCGAGGTGAGCTGCTCGTGATACACCACGTCGACGAGCCGGTCCGCGGCGAAGAGCAGGGCCGCGACGTTGAGATCGATCTCCTTGCGCCGGCCGAGCAAGCGCGAACGGGTAGCGGGGTCCCAGCCCAGCGCCACGGTGACGTGCTCGAGCGGGACGTCGCGTTCATCGCGGAGCACGGTGAGCATCGGTATTCTCCTCTGCGTCGGAAAGCGGTCGGGTTCCGCCGTCGAGCGTGGACGTGCCCGGGTCGTAGCGCGCGGCCCTCCGTGCGCCCGGCAACGCCATGACCGAGACGATAGGGACGATTCCGGCGGACGTGCAGCGTACCCGTGTTCGCGCCGGATATGGCGAGAATCCAATCCGCGAGGCCGTTCGCCGCGAAGTCAAGGCATGCGGGTTGGCACAGGGCAGGTGCGCCGAAACCGCGGCGCGGGTCCCACCACGCGCGGTCGTTCGCCTGCGGAGTTCGGAGACGGTTCGCGTGCGGAGATAGCGGCGAGCGCTCTACGGGTGAATGGAGCGCACCCACGGCTACCGACCGGAGGTGAGCGGCGATGACCGGTACCGAGACCTCGCGCGCGGATCTGCTCGACCTGGCGTACCCCTACGCGATGGACGCGGTCGCCGAGATCGAGCGCAGGCGCATCGAAAACCGGCTCGCGAAGACCGATTCCGGCACGGCCGCGGCGTTCGCGGCGGCGGTGCACGGGATCCGGGAGACCCTGGCGGCACTGAGCGCGACCGCCGCGGTGAATCCACCACCGACCCTGGAGTCGAAGATCCTCGGGGCGATCGACGACTCGCGTCCCGGCGCGCGGCGCCGTCGCGAATTCCTCGCCCGCCGCCGCCTCGCACAGTTGGTGGTGGCCGCCGCGGTGGCCGTCGCGGCCGGGGCGGGCGTCGTGGTGGTCACCGAGCGGATCGCGGGGTCGCATGCCGCGGCGGTCACGGCCGACCAGGTCTCGAGACAACCGGACGCGCGTTCCCGGGTGATCGAACTGTCCGTCGGCGGCACGCTGACAGTGCGCACCTCCGACCGCCTCGGCGCGGCCGCGGTCACCTTCGACGCGGTACCCGCGCCACCGCCCGGCCGGGCATATCAGCTCTGGGTCGTGTCGTCCGCGGGTACGCCGCGCTCGGCGGGCGTGTTGACCGGCGTGCCGCCGGCGGGCGTGGCGACCGGATTCGATCCCGCGGACATCGTCGCCGTCACGATCGAACCCGCGAAAGGATCGCCGCGCCCGACCTCGCCACAGATCGCCGCCGTCACACTGGGCTGAGCGTCTTCGAGTCGCCGGAGCCTGCCCGAGACGCCCCTGGCTAATCGCACCCTTCGAGGGTCGCGCGCGCGACCTCCTCGACGACGTCATCGATCTCGCCGCGCACCCGTAGCGCCGCGACCTGCCGATGCGCGCCGTTGCCGCGCGCGAGCAGGTGTGCGAACGCCTCGTCGACGAACTGCCGGTCGCCTGCCTCGTCCAGCGCGGGGGCCACGTGCTCGATCAGCCGGAACAGCAGGTCGCGCGCCGGCGCCACATTGCTGTCATAGGGATCGACACCGTCGCCGTCCAATCCCGAACGGGCGGCTTTCCAATACGCCGCCCGCAGCACTTCGGCGGGGACCGGCGGTGCGATCTGCCCCGCGGCCAACGATTTCCGCGCCGTGACGACGATGGCGCGCACCAGCGCCGCCAGGAGCGCGGTCTCCTCGACCGTGGCGGGGATGTCGCTCACCCGCACTTCGACGGTCGGGAACGAGACCGACGGACGAACGTCCCAGTAGACCATCTGCTTGTCCAGGATGCTGCCGCTGTTGAGCATCATCGCGACCATCGCCTCGTAGTCACGGGCGGACTCGAAATACGGCGGTGGCCCCGCGCTGGGCCAGCGCCGCCACAGGATGCTGCGCCAGCTGGCGAATCCGGTTTCGGTGCCGCGGTAGATGGCCGAATTCGCGGTCATCGCCAGCAGCTGCGGCAGCCACGGCCGCAGGTGGTTGCTGACCTGGACCGCTGTTTCGGCGTCGGGGACGCCGACGTGCACATGGCAGCCCGACAGTCCCTGTTCGTGGGCGAGCATGCCGAAGTTCTCGGCGATGCGCTGGTAGCGCGGCGTATCGGTGACGGGGAAGTCGTGCGGGACGGTGGGCGGGATGCCGACGGCGAGCAGGCGTGCGTCGTTGCGCTCGGCGCAGGCGGCGATATCGCGGCGCAATTCCCGCAACTGCCGGTGCAGTGCGCCGATATCGGTGTGGACCGCCGTACTGGTCTCCACCTGACAGCGCGTCAGCTCGAGTTGCAGGTCGACCCCGATCTCCTCGGCGGTGCGCGCCACTTCCACGTTGCGTGCCAGCGGCGCGCCGGTACGGGGGTCGACAAGCAGGAACTCTTCTTCTACGCCGACTGTCAGGCGCCCATCGTCCATGTGCGGGCAATACCCAGGGTCGCCCCGGCTAGTCAGCCGAAACGCACGGCTCCCCACGGGCGGTGCTGCGGCAACAGCCCCCGCGGGCGGGAGTCGATAATGTCGCCCTCATGCGGATCGTCGTCCTCGGCTCGGGCATCACGGGCCTGTCCACCGCGGCCGAACTGCTCCGGGCGCGGCACGAGGTCGTCGTCGTCAGCGCGGAGCCGATCACGGCGACGACGTCTTTCCTGGCCGCCGCGGTCTGGTTTCCGACCGCCGCCGGCCCCGCCGATCGTGTGCGGGCCTGGGGCGAGATCACTTTCGAGCACTTGGCGGGTTTGGCTGCCGCTGGCGCGCCGGGTGTGCGGATGTGCTCGTCGATGGCGCTGTATCGCGACGAACCCCCGATACCGGCGTGGTCGCGATCGGTGCGCTCGTTCCGGTCGGCCGATCGTGCCGAACTGCCGCCGGGCTACCGATTCGGGTTCCGTTTCGAAGTTCCCTTGGTGGAGATGCCGACCTATTTGCCCTTCCTCAGCGCGCAAGTGGACGCGGCGGGCGCGCGTCGCGTGCCGCGCACTGTGCGACGGCTCGACGAGCTCGCCGACCTGTCGCCGGACGTCGTGATCAACTGTGCGGGCCTGCGGGCCGCCGAGCTGGTCGGCGACCGGGAGGCGTATCCGATCCGCGGTCAGATCGTGCGGGTCGCGAATCCCGGACTGTCCGTCTCGGTCCGCGACGAGGCGCATCCGCTCGGCCGTGCCTACGTCCATCCGCGCGCGAACGACTGCGTGCTGGGCGGGTCCCTGGACATCGGCGAGTGGGACACGGCGCCGGCTCCCGACCTCACTCGATCGATTCTGCGGCGCTGCCGCGATCTGGTTCCCGCTCTCGCGGGCAGCGAAGTGCTGGAAACCGTGGTGGGACTGCGCCCCGGTCGCCGGGAAGTCCGCGTGGAACTCGACACCGCCGCGCTGCCCGGCACGCCCGTCGTCCACAACTACGGCCACGGCGGCTCCGGCATCACCATCGGGTACGGATGCGCGCTGGAGAGCGCGGCGCTCGTCGCCGCGCTGTGAGCGGACCGTGACCCGGTCGGATCAGTTGGCGTAACTGCGCGCCACGACCGAGTTCAGCGCCTCGAGGAATTCGCTGAGAACGCCGGGTTCGACCTGGTCACGCGGGGTGCGTCGCTCGGGCGAATCGGCTACGGGCCCGGCGAGGCCCGCATCGACGCTGTCGCGCAGAACGGCGTGCACCGCTTCGATCGGGATGCCCGCCTGGGCGCACCGGGCGGTCGCGTGCTCGAACCGGCCCAGGGCGAGATTTCCGGCTGCCTCGGCCGCGTCGACCAGCACGAGGGCCAACTCCAGACCCATTCGAATCAGCGCGTCGGGACCACCGCGACGGGTGCCACGATCGGATCTCGCGGACACCTCGGCGATGTCCCGATCTTTTTCGTGCGGGCCGATATTCATGGCCCTCCCTCCGCCCGGCGACCCTGCTGCTACCGACGTTACGACGGGGATCGAAAGAATTCGACCGCGCGAATACGACTTGTGAGGCTTCACAGACGCGCACCGCGCGGTTCGGGTGGTGTCCCCAACCGGGGCCGCGACCCTCGGCACGTCGACCCGGTCAAGTTACCGTGGAGTACTTTCCGTGATCGGGGACTGAAGGAGTCACATGTCCATCACCGATTCGGCAGGCCCGGATCTGACCCTCTCGGGCCGCCCGGCCAGTTCTTCACTGCGGGACGTGCGCAATCTGTCTCGCAAAATGGTCGGCCACTTCATCGAGACCGTCGCGCACTGCCGGACCCTCCCCGGCGAGGCGCTCAACGGCGACATCACCAACATCACCCGCCTGTGCCTGGAACTGGCCGTCAGCATGCTCGACGGCAGCGACATCCCGGAGAAGACCCTGCTGCTGCGCAACGCCGCGGCGGGCTGGGCGCGTGAGGGCATCCCGATCGACACCATCCACCACGCCGTGCACGAAGGGTTCAAGCTCGGCTTCGACCTGATCGTCGCGAACGCGACCGCCGCGGACTTCGACAGCCTCAAGGACATCAGCCGCCGCCTGCTGGAGATCCTGGACACCATCACCTCGACCGTCTCGCGCGCGTATGTGACCGAGTTGCGCGCGGTGGTGGGCGAGCATCACACGGCGGCGCACACCCTCGCCTCGGCCCTGCTCGGCGGACACCCCACCTTTACCATGGCCCGCGAGTGCGGCATCCAGATCGCCGACTCGTATTCCGTTCTCGCGCTGGCGATTCCACCCCATCCGGACGAACGCAATCCGCAACTCGACGGTGCGGTGGTGGCGCGGCGGAAGCTGCGCAGGGTGCAATCCGAACTCGCGACCCGCTGCGGGGAGGCGGTGCTGTCGCTGCTGAGCGTGGACGGCGGCACCGTCCTGCTGCCGTCCGCCTCGCCCGAGGACAAGGCGCTCGACGACCTGGTGGAGGGGCTCGGCCGTGCGGCCCAGGTGCCGATCGTCGCGACAGTGATCGCCGCGGCGCCGGTCGAGGTGCCGACGGCCGCCGACCGCGCCCACGAGCTGCTCGACATGGTGCAGCGGCTGCGCTGGAGACGCGGGCTGTTCCGATTCGACGACCTGGCGCTGGAATACCAGCTCACCCGGCCGGGCCCCGGCTTGGAAACCCTCCGGACGCTGCTCGATCCGCTCGACGAGCACCCCGAACTCCTCGAAACGCTCAAACGGCATATCGGCACGAACCTGAATCGTCAGCGCACCGCGCGATCGCTGCACATCCACACCAACACCGTGGACTACCGGCTCAAGCGCATCGGTCAGCTCACCGGATTCGACCCCGCTCAGGCCTCCGGGGTCTGGTATCTGCGCGCCGCGTTGGTCGCCCGCAGCTACCGGGACAACGAGGACGAGTCGCCGGTCGGGGATTGGACCCGGGCGGCCGCGGTCTCCTCGTAGGTTCGCCGCCGCGGCTCCTTCGCGCCGATCAGTTCGTGAACCGCTTCGGGCGTCCATCGCCGGTCGGCGCCGGGACGAGTGGCGAGATAGCCCGCGGTCGCCCGGCGGGACCAGCCGTGCGCGGCACGCAGACCCGCGGCCAGGTGCCGCAGGTAGGCGGCGGCGGGCGGATTGCCCCGCACGTCGCGACAACGCCACGGTGCGGTGAAGGTGAGCACCGGGTGTCCGCTATGTGTTCCCGTGCAGACCAGAGTCTCGTACCGGCCGGGACCGAGCGTTGTCGTCCCCGTCTCGAGCACCTCGGTCAAGCTCAGCTCCGTGCCAGGGGCGCGATACATCTCCTGCGCCACGATGTCGGAGAACTGGGCGGTGGTGAGCAGGTGGGCGCGCACGGCCATCTCGCCGGGGCAGCCCGGGTCGTAGAAGGCGCGGCCGCCGGTCCAGGTCAGCGATTCGGTGGCGAAATACAGCACGCCCGGCAGCAGGAGGGGGATCGAGCGGATCGGGTCGGCGTGCTCGCGGCAGCCGGGCAGGGTGAGCGCTCCTCCCTCCGGCCTGCCGCCGCGAAGGTAGGTGCGCAGCCTGGTCAGGCTCATATTGGAGCCGTACGCGGCGTACCAGACCAGGTCGCCGCGCGAGCGGCGCCGATCCGCGTCCGATGCCGCTCGGAGTGTCGCCGAGCCGGCTGTGCCCTCGAGATGCCGCGCCATCATGACACCCATTCTCGGCTCTTCGCCGTACCCGCACAGCGCCCGCGGCGCCCGACCGGAAGCCGGTGCGACAAAGTCGGCAGATTGCGGAAGCAAGTCTTCCGCAATGGCCGCGACAGTAGCTCTCATGACGAATACGAAGCAGATCCGGCCTTTCCGCATCGACATTCCCCAGGCCGACCTCGACGACTTGCGGGAGCGGCTCGGCCGGGCGCGCTCGCCGTACGTGGTGCCGGGCACCGAGGGGGACTGGGACCGCGGGATCGCGCCGAACTACCTGCGCGAACTGGCGCAGTACTGGCGTGACGAATTCGATTGGCGCGCGCAGGAGGCGCGGTTGAACGCCCACCCCCAGTTCACCACCGAGATCGACGGGCAGGCCATCCACTTCTTCCATGTGCGCTCGCCCGAGCCGGACGCGATTCCGCTGCTGATCACCCACGGCTACCCCGGATCGGTGGTGGAATTCCTGGAGCTGATCGGCCCGCTGACCGATCCGCGGGCGCACGGCGGTGACCCGGCGGATGCCTTCCACGCGGTGATCCCCTCGCTGCCCGGGTTCGGGTTCTCCACGCCGCTGGCCTCGACGGGGTGGGAGCTGGCGCGCACGACGGAGGCGTTCGCGGAGCTGATGAGCAGGTTGGGTTACGAGAAGTTCCTGGCGCAGGGCGGCGACATCGGCGCGGGCGTCACCGGCCGCCTGGCCGCCACCCATCCGGAGCGGGTGATCGCGACGCATGTGAACAGCGACCCGGGCACACTCGGGCTGGTGGGCGAGCAACTGCCGATGCCGGACGGGCTCACCGGCGACGAGCTCGCCGCCATCGATGCCGAACGGGAGAAGTGGGCCCAGCAGAAGGGATACCTGACGCTGCAGACCACTCAGCCGAACGCCATAGCGGCCGCCCTGACCGATTCGCCCATCGCGCAGCTCGGCTGGATCGCGGAGAAGTTCCAAGCCTGGACCGACCCGGCACGGCCGGTGGGTGAGGCGGTGGATCGTGACCTGCTACTGACCAATGTCAGCATCTACTGGTTCACCCGCAGCGGGGCGTCGGCGGCACAATTCCTCTGGGAGAACGCGCATTCCGGGATGGACTGGGTGATGCCATCCGGGGTGCCGCAGGGATGGGCGGTGTTCGGCACGCACCCGTTGATGCGCCGGGTGATGAATCCGGAGGGGCATATCGAGCATTTCACCGAATACAGCGAGGGCGGGCACTTCGCCGCGGCGGAGCAACCGGAGCTGTTCGTGGCCGATGTCCGCGCCTTCTTCCGCAAGCATCGCGGGTAGCGGTCGAGAGGGCGGCGGAGCGAGCGCGTCGCCGCCCACGTCCGTCGGGGCTACGTGCGAACGCGTAATGGCGAACCGTTCTCCGGTCGGATGTCCGCGCGGGTGTTCGGGAATACCGTTTCCCTATGACGTGGAACGAGATGAGCCAGAGCAAGTTCGTCCTGCTGACCACCTTCAAGAAGGACGGGACGCCGGTCGGCACGCCCGTGTGGGTGGCTCCGGAGGGGGGCCGGATCGTCGTCTGGACCAATCCGAAGACCTGGAAGGTCAAGCGGATCCGCCGCAATCCCGACGTCACGCTGCAGGTCTGCGACGGGCGCGGCCGCCCGACCGCGGAGGAGGTCTTGCCGGGCAGCGCCCGCATCCTCGACGCGGACGGCACGCAACGGGTCCGGGACCTGGTAGCGAGCAAATACGGCCTCATCGGCCGGCTCGCGATTCGCGGCCACAAGCTGCTGCGCGGCGCGGACGCGTCCGTCGGCATCGCGATCGATCCGAGGACGGCAGGCGATCTGCCCTAGGCGGATTCGGCGAGCCCCGCCGAGCGCCAGATGTCCGCGAGATCGTCGAGCGGGACCGCGAGCGCCTGCCCCAACGCGACGACGGTGCCGAAGGCCGGAGAGGGCAGCCGGCCGGACTCGATCTTGCGCAGCGTCTCCGGGGAGATCCCGGCCGCCCGCGCGACCTCGGTGAGTTCGCGGTCCGCGCGAGCGGCGCGCAAGGCGGCGCCGAGGCGGCGGCCTGCCTCGATCTGCGCGGGAGTCAATGGGAGCCGGACCATGGGCTCAGGCTACGGACGGCCTGTGAGCACTGCAAGCGACCCGATTGGTATTAAAATACCGGCACGGCTATCGTGGTATTAAAATACCGATGTACGGAGGATCGATGGTCGAGTTGAAGAGCCCCGCGGAGATCGCGCGAATGCGAGTGGCAGGGCGTTTCGTCGCCGGCGTGCTCGCCGAGTTGCGTGAGCGCGCGCGGGTGGGAGTGAATCTGCTCGACCTGGAAGCCCACGTCCGCGAGCGCATCCGCGAACGCGGCGCGCAGTCCTGCTACTGGGACTACGCGCCCTCGTTCGGGCGCGGGCCGTTCCGCAACACCGTCTGTCTGTCGGTGAACGACGCTGTGCTGCACGGACTTCCGTTCGACTACACGCTGCGCGACGGCGACGTGCTGAGTATGGACCTCGCGGTCGGGATCGATGGCTGGGTCGCGGACGCGGCGACCACGGTGGTGACCGGTTCCGCCGCGGACGAGGACGTGCGGCTGGTGCGGGCCACCGAGGAGGCGCTGTCCGCGGCGATCGTTGCCGCGGTGCCCGGCAACCACATCGGCGATATCTCCGCCGCCATCGCCGCGGTGGCGCGTGCGCACGGCTACCCGGTGAACACCGAGTTCGGCGGACACGGCCTCGGCCGCACCATGCACGAGGACCCGCATGTGCCGAACGCGGGCAGGCCCGGGCGCGGCTATCGGCTGCGGCCCGGACTCACCATCGCGATCGAACCGTGGTTCGCGCGCACGACCGACCGCATCGTCACCGATCCCGATGGCTGGACCATCCGCTCGGCGGACGGCTCACGGACCGCCCACTCCGAACACACCATCGCGATCACCCCGGACGGACCGGAGGTGCTGACCGCGGCGTGAGTGCGCCGACCGGCGGCTATGCCTCCGACAGCCAGGCCGTCAGGTCGTCGGAGGCGCGCAGCTCCCCGGCGATGGACGCGCGTTCCGCGGCGGACAGTTCCATCGCGCGCAACCCGTCGCGGAACTGCTCGGCGCGACCCGGTTCTCCGATCGCGACGGCCAGTTCGGCGAGCGCCGCCAGCGCCCGGGCCACATCCAGCCGCGGCGCCTCGGCCCGGAACCGGCCGAGACCGACTTCGAGCACGCGGAACGCGGCCTTGTCGTCGGTCTTGAAATCACGCAGGATGCGGGCGTTGTCCAGCACTCTGGCCAGCCCGTCCAGCTTCTTCGATCCGCCGTATTCCACTTCCGGGGGTTCGTCGCGCTGGATGTAGATCACCTGATTGCCCGCCGGATCGACCACGGTGAACCGGGACTGGCCCGGCCGGAAGCGGGTGATCCGGGGCAGCCCCTTCGCGGGTACCTTGCCGTAGCGGGTGCGCAGCGCCGCGCTGAATGCCCGATGCCTGCTCGCGACGTCGTCGACCATGACGAGACAGCCCGCGCGTTGGGTGGGGACGTCGCCGTCCTTGGGTGCGGGCACGAAGTGCAGGGCGCAGCCGTGGTCCTCCACCGCGCCGTAGACGTAGGGGCGGGTCTGCTCGTGCGTCACCGTGTAACCCAGCGTTTTGTAGAAATCCAGCGTGCTGGACAGATCGTCGGTCCAGAGCTGCGGTACCGCCGTGTCGGCCATGAAATCCTCCCGATTACCTGCGGTAGTCAATTTTGACTAGCAGAGGGTAGGCCCCTGTACGCCGGGAAGTCAAACTTGACTACCATGCGGTTCGGGGAGGCGAAAGGAGTTCACGATGTCGGTGGTGCGCCTGCTGGTGCTGGGGGTGATGCGCCTGCGTCAGCCCGTGCACGGGTACGCCCTGCGCCAGGAACTGCTGTCCTGGCGCGCCGAGACCTGGACGAATGTCAAGCCCGGCTCGATCTATCACGCGCTGAAACAGCTCACGCGGGAGGGGAAGCTCAGCGCGTTCGCGACCGAGAACAGCGACCAGGGCCCCGGGCGCACGCTGTTCGAACTGACCGAATCGGGCGAGGCCGAATTCCGCAAGCTGATGGACGAGGCACTGATCAGCGTCGACATGGAGGAACTCGGGGCGGGCATCGCCTTCATGGACGCGCTGCCCAGGGCGCACGTCATCGCGAAGCTGCGCGAACAGAGCCGCCGCAGTGCGGCGGTGCGCGCCGATCTACTGGCCATGATCCCGGACTTCCCCGGGCGATACGAAGCACCGCACGCGACCGATCTGCTGGAACTGTGGAGCGGCGTGTTCGCGAACCTGTCGACGTGGACCGAGGGCGTGCTGGCGCGCCTGGAAGCGGGGGAGTACCGGATGCCGGAATAGGTCGTCGGCGAGCAGGCCGCCTTTCCCGCCCAACTCCCCCCGCCGGGATGCGGGATACGCTGCCCCGCATGACGAATTCGCTGGACGCCGTCGCCGAAGCCGACTACGTGCTGCTGACCACCTTCCGTAAGGACGGAACTCCCGTCGGCACCGCGGTGTGGGCGGTGCCCGAGGACGGCAAACTGTACGTCTGGACCGTCACCGACAGCTGGAAGGTCAAGCGCTTGCGCCGCAATCCGGCGGTCACCCTGCAAGCGTGCAACGCCACCGGCAAGCCGCGCGGTGCGGTGATCGAAGGGACCGGACGACTGCTCGACGCCGAGGGCACCGAACGGGTGCGCAAACTGCTGCGCCGCAAGTACTGGCTCACCGGGCCGCTGGTCATCCTCGGCAGCAACCTGCGGCGCGGCAAGTCCGGCACCATCGGCATCGAGATCACCCCCGCTGCCTGACCCGCGCCGATCAGGTCGCCTGGCTGACCGACGACATGTGGAAGTCGGGAATCCGCAAGGGCGGCATGGCGGTCCGGGTGAACCAGTCCTTCCATTCGCGCGGCAGCGTGAGTTCGGTCGCGCCCGCCTCGCTCACCCGCCGGAGCAGGTCCAGTGGGCTCTCGTTGAACCGGAAGTTGTTCACCGCGGCGGTGACCTCGCCGTTCTCGACGAGGTACACCCCGTCCCGGGTGAGTCCGGTGAGCAGCAGCGTCGCCGGGTCGACCTCGCGGATGTACCACAGCGTGGTCAGCAGCAGACCGCGCTCGGTGCGCGCGATCATGTCATCGATCGTGGCTTCCGAACCGCCGGTGAGCAGCAGGTTCTCGCCGGGAACCGTGGCGGGGGCGTCGAACTCGGCGGCGCTGGCGCGCGGATAGATCAGCGCGGAGATCACGCCGTCGCGCAGCCAGTCGACGCGCTCGGCGGGCAAGCCGTTGTCGAACACCGACATCGATTCCGACGACGCGGTCGCCGCCACGAACGGACGGTATTCCAGGCCGGGAGCGTGCGGGTCGGAGTAGAGGGTGAGCGGGATATCGCTCAGGCGCTCGCCGACCCGGGTCCCGCCCGCCCGCGCGAACGCCGTGTGGCCCTCCTGCGCGCCCCGGCCCTCCATCGACCAGGCCAGATAGATCATCAGATCGGCGACGGTGGAGGGCGGAAGCAACGTCTCGTAGCGGCCCGCGGGCAACTCGACCTTGCGCTTGGCCCAGTCCAGGCGGCGGGACAGGTCCGTGAGCAGGCCGGATATGTCGACGTCGGTGAAGTCCGCGGTGCCGACCCCTACCCACGCGCTGGCCAGATCCGCGCCTTCGCCGCGCTTTCCGTTGATCTCCACCGAACCGGTCGGCTGCACGAAGCGGCGGCGGATGCCGGTCGAAGTGCCCAGCCACGTGGTGTGCATCTGATGGTGGGCGAAGCCGTAGAGCCGGTCGGCGCTGTCGAATCCGGCGGCCAGGCCCTCGGCCAGATCGGTGAACACCTCGATGCCGGTGCCACCCGCCGAGGCGGTCCAGTCGTCGTCGGCGGCGTCCGGCTCGAGCAGCGGCATCGCGTCTCGGGCGGGCTCGGCGTCGCGCGCCGCCGCCTCACTCGCCCGCACCACGGCCTCGATATCGCCGGGATCGACACTGGTCGAGGCGATCGTGCCGACCCGGGCGAGGGTGGGTCCCTCGCGGAACACCGAGATCACCGCCCAGTGCCGCGACACCGACGACCCGTTGGTGGTCATGGAGTTCCCGGCCCAGCGCAGCGACGCCTCGTGCTCGTCGCGGACGATCACGATCGCCTCGTCGGCGCGCGACAGCGCCAGCGCCCGCTCCACGGTCGCGCTCGCGGGGAACAGATCGTCGCTCACTGGCCGGCCTCCGTCCGGGTGTTGAGAATGTTCACGCCGCGCACCAGGATCGACGGGCAGCCGTGGCTGACGGCGGCGACCTGGCCTGGCTGCGCTTTGCCACAGTTGAACGCGCCTCCGAGCTGCCAGGTGGACGGTCCGCCGACGGCTTCCATCGCACCCCAGAACTCGGTGGTGGTGGCCTGGTAGGCGACGTCGCGCACCTGGCCTTCCAGCTTCCCGCCGCGGATGCGGAAGAACCGCTGGCCGGTGAACTGGAAGTTGTAGCGCTGCATATCGATCGACCACGACTTGTCGCCGACGATGTAGAGACCGTCGTCCACCCGCGAGATCAACTCCTCGGTGCTGGTGTCGCGGTCCGGATCGGGTTGCAGCGAGACGTTGGCCATCCGCTGGATCGGCACGTGATGCGCCGAGTCCGCGTACGAGCAGCCGTTGGACCGCCGCAGACCCAGGCGCGGCGCGAAGACCCGGTCCAGTTGATAACCGACCAGGACGCCGTCGCGGACCAGGTCCCAGCGCTGTCCCGCGACGCCCTCGTCGTCGTAGCCGACGCTGGCCAGCCCGTGCGATTCGGTGCGGTCGCCGGTCACGTGCATGATCGGGGTGCCGTAGCGCAGCGACCCGAGCTTGTCGGGCGTGGCGAAGGAGGTGCCCGCGTAGGCGGATTCGTAGCCGATGGCGCGGTCGTACTCGGTGGCGTGACCGATCGATTCGTGAATCGTCAGCCACAGGTTGGTCGGATCGATGACCAGATCGGTCGGCCCGGCCTGCACGCTGGGCGCTTTCACCTTCTCGGCCAGCCACTCCGGGATACGCGCGAGTTCGCCGTCCCAGTCCCACACGCCGTCGGCGCCGCTGACGTATTCCCATCCGCGGCCCACCGGCGCGGCCAGCGTGCGCATCGTCTCGAACACTCCCGCCGAGGTGTCCACCGTGATCGCCTCGAGGCTCGGGTGCAGCCGCACCCGCTGCTGGGTGATCGACGAGCCCGCGGTGTCGGCGTAGAAGGTCTGCTCCTTGACCTGCAGCACGCTCGCGGTGACGTGGTCCACCCCGTCGGCGTGCGACAGCCGCTCCGAATATTCCTGCAGCAGTGCCAGCTTCTCGCCGGTCGGTACGGTGAACGGGTCGATGTCGTAGGCCGAGACCCAGCGCGCGTCGGCGTAGCGCGGCTCGTCGGCCAACTCGACGCGTTCGCGATTGAGCGCCCGCAACGTGGTCGCGACGGTGACCGCGGTACGCGCCACCTCGGCGGCGGTGTCGGGTGTCAGCGCGGCGTGCGAGGCGAAACCCCAGGTGCCGTCGACGATCACCCGCACGGCCAAGCCGATTCGGGTGCTGTCGGTGACCGCCTCGACCCGGCCGTCGCGCAAGCGGATCGACTGGGTGACCAGGCGATGCACCCGCAGGTCGGCGTGTTCGGCGCCGGCTGCCGTCGCCGCGGCCAGGGCGGCGTCGGCGAGCGCGGCCAGCGGCAGGTCGAGGAACTCGGCGTCCACGTCTCTGGAAGTCGCGATGCTCACCCGCACCAACCTAGCCGGTGGCGCCGCGCGTGCGTACCGGCGCGGTGATCACACGCCGTGCGAGAATGCATCGCGTGCCGGTTCGCACGGAATGCGCCGCTGCCGCAGGGCGAACGGCGCGCGCGACACTCGTACCTCCGGCGTGTTGCTCGCCGGATGCCGTACTGTGCCCGCGTGCCGCCATCCGCCCTTCGTGACCGCAAACGCGAACGTACCCGCCGAGCCATCCTGGAAGCCGCAGCCGAGCTGTTCGAGACCAGAGGCTACGAGGAGACCACGGTGGCCGACATCGCCGCCGCGGCGGACGTCGGCACCCGCACGTTCTTCAACTATTTCGCCAGCAAGGAAGAGCTGCTCTTCCCGGAATCCGACCAGCGGGTGCGCGCCGCGGTGGCGGCCATCGCCAGCCGGCGACCGGGGGAACGCCCGGTGGAGGTCTTGCTGCGCGCCTTGCGTGCCGCCGGTGACAACCCCGGCGAGCATCTCGTCGACGACCTCTATGCCCGGATCGGCGCGCTGCGCGCCCAGGTGTCACGGACCGTACCCGCGGTGAGCGGCCGCGCCGCGCACGCCCAACTGGTCACCCAGCGCGAGATCGCCAGACAGTTGCACAAGGCGTTTCCCGCCGAACTCGACGAGGTCGGCGCCGCCGCCCTGGTCGGCGCGGTCGTCGGCGCGGTGTCGGGTGCGCTGACCGTGCTGTTCCAGCAGCCGGTGGCCGGTGTCGAGGACGCCGAGCGCCTGCAGCGCAGGATTCACGAGACGACATCGCGGGTGCTGCAACCCTGGCTCGCCACCCAGCGCGCCGAACCGGTGGGCTGATCAGCCGAACTGCTGCCAGCCCAAGCGGATCACCATCCCGATCACCACCACCAGCAGCACGACGCGCACGAACTCGGCGCCCTTGCGCAGCGCCATGCGCGCGCCGACCACGGCACCGAGAACGTTCGCCACGGCCATTCCCGCGCCGAGCGCCCACAGAATGTGCCCCGTGGCCCCGAAGAAGATCAGCGCTCCGGCGTTGGAGCCGCAGTTGATCACCTTCGCCATGGCGGCGGCCCGCACGAACTCGGTTCCGAGCAGGGTCGCGAAGGTGATGATCAGGAACGTGCCGGTGCCGGGACCGAGTAGACCGTCGTAGAAGCCGATCAACCCCGCCGCCAGCGCCACCGTGAGCACGATCTTGCGCCGGGTGGGCGGATGAGTGGCCAAGGTGACGCCGATCGACGGACGCAGCGTCACGAACACGGCGACGCCGACCAGCACCACCATCACGATCGGGACGAACAGTGCGCGGTCGATCAGCGAGACCGCCGCGGCGCCCACCGCGGCCGCCGCCGCGGCGATCGCCGCGGCGGGCAGCAGCACCCGCCAGCGCATCGGCACCTTGCGCGCGAAGGTCAGCACCGAGGCGCTCGTCCCGGCGACCGCGGCGAGCTTGTTGGTGCCCAGCGCGGTCTGCGGCGCGATCCCGGGGGCCACCACGAACAACGTCGGCAGCACGATCAGCCCGCCGCCACCCACCACCGCGTCCACCCAGCCCGCGGCCGTCGCCGCCGTCAACAGAACCGCCCAGTCTCCGATCTCCACACCGGTAGACAACCAGACCCCGGCCTGACCGGGTGTTCCGCCTGCCATCGGTTTCCCGATCCGGACCGGACGCGCGTCGCCCTGGGAGAGATCGGCGCGCGTGCGGCCGCGATATCGTGCGCGGGCACCCTCGGACGCCTCTAGGCCAGGTCTCGACGGCCGTGTCGCGCCGGAAATCGCGCCCACCGTCCGCGACGGAGCCCGGCGCCGGGCCCGCCTGCCTTCCAGCCGGGCGCATCTAGGCTGATCGCGTGCGTCGTTTCAGTCTGTGGCTCCGGGGCAAGCCCGTCGTGGCCGATTCGGTGCTCGCGGCGGTCTTCGTGCTGCTCGAGATCATCGGCGTGGGTAACGCGCACAACAAGCTCGCCTACCTGGCCATCGGGGTGCTGCTCCCGCTGCCGCTCACCCTGCGCCGGGTGTACCCCCGGGCCATGGCGGCCACCACCTTGGCACTGTCGTTGACGGCGACGCTGGTGGGCTTCCTGTCCGAGGACGACGCCGACCACATCGCGATGCTGTCGCACGGCATCATGCTCTACACCCTGGTCGCCTACGTCGGCCGGCGGGACGGACTGTGGTACGGGCTCGGCCTGGCGGTGGATCTCGCACTCTCGATCGTGGCGATCGGGAAACCCTCCGGTTCCGACAGTGTGTTCACCATCATGTTCTACGCCTTGTGCTGGACGCTCGCGGAGTTCATCGGCGCGCGGCACGCCTACGACGCCGAGGTGGCGGCCCGGCTCGCGGTCGCCGACTACGACCGGGAGCGTCGCGCGCACGACGCCGTCGCGGCCGAACGCACCCGCATCGCGCGGGAACTGCACGATGTGGTGGCCCACGCGGTGAGCGTGATCATCGTGCAGGCCGACGGCGCGAGATACGCGTTGCGCCGCGACCCGGACGCCGCCGAACAGGCGCTCTCCACCATCGCGGGCACCGGCCGCGAAGCATTGCGCGAACTGCGCAGAACCGTGGCTCTGCTGCGCACCGAGCACGCTCCCGACCAGTTGCCCCAGCACGGCACCGCGGGAATCGCCAAGGTCGTGGAGATGATGCGGGGCACCGGTCTGGCCGTGGAGCTCGAGCTGACCGGCGAACTCGACGACATCGCCCCCGAGGTCAGCCTCGGCGTGCATCGCATCGTGCAGGAATCGCTGACCAACACGCTGCGGCATGCCGGGCCGCACCCGAAGGCGTGGGTGCGGGTCCGCCGCACCGACGCCGACGTGCTGATCGACGTCACCGACACCGGCGGGGTCCCGCTGCACGAATCGGGCACGCGCATCGAGGGCAGCGGGCTCGGCTTGGTCGGGATGCGCGAACGCGTCGCCGTGCTCGGCGGCAGCCTGGAAGCGGGCCGCGACGCCGACGGAGCCTGGCGCGTGCGCGCCGGCATCCCGCTGCGACCGGTCGCTACGGAGTGAGCCGGGCCACCGGATTCTTCCGCGACGCGTAGAGCGCTGCGCCGCATCGGGTTTCGGCCCCCAGGCCGGGTGCGCGCGAGCCGTCGCGGCACAGGTCGCCCGGCGCGCCGAAGCGGTCACGTTACATTGGGCAACGTGCCGATCACCGTGCTCGTCGTCGATGACCAGGAACTCATGCGGATGGGATTGAAGATGGTGCTCGGCGCGCACCCCGACATCGAAGTGATCGGCGAGGCGGCCAACGGCGCGGCCGCGGTCGCCAGAGCGGCGGAACTGCGCCCCGATGTGGTGCTGATGGACGTGCGGATGCCGGTAGTGGACGGGGTCGTCGCCACCACCCGCATCGTGGAGGCAGGGCACGGCAGCCGGGTGCTGGTGATGACGACCTTCGACCTCGACGAGCACGCGCTCGGCGCGCTTCGGGCCGGGGCGAGCGGATTCCTGTTGAAGGACACCCCGCCGGAGGATCTCGTCTCGGCCATCCGCAGCGTCGCCGCCGGTGACGCCGTGGTCTCGCCCAAGGTCACCAAACGTCTACTGGACCGGCTCATCGCGGAGAACCCGGCACGGACCCGCGACCCGGGCGTGCTCGACGTGCTCACCGCCCGCGAGCGCGAGGTGCTAGAGCAGATAGCGGCCGGACGCTCCAACGCCGAGATCGCCGAACAGTTGTACCTGTCGGAGGCGACGGTCAAGACGCATGTCGGCCGGGTGCTCACCAAACTCGGTCTGCGCGACCGGGTTCAGGCGGTCGTGCTGGCCTACGAGACGGGGCTGGTGCGGCCGGGCGGCTGATGCGAGGCGGATCTCAGCGCCTTATCAGGCGGATCGGGGAGAAAAACCCGGGTGCGGAACGTTGACCGGGTAGATCGTCCGAAAGGATCGCCATGCCCGCCCTGTTGTTCGTGCTGTACGCCGTCGTCGAAGTCGCCGCCCTGGTCGCGGCCGGTCAGCTGATCGGCGTGCTGCCGACCATCCTGGTGCTGATCGCCGGATCGGCCGCGGGCCTGCTGCTGGTCGGCTCCCAAGGGCGGAGGGTTTTCGAGCAGTTCCGCCGGGCCGCGCGGGGGGAAGTGGCGCCCGGGACCGCCGTGGCCGATGGCGCCCTGGTCGCGGCGGGCGGGGTGCTGATGTTCGTGCCCGGCCTGGTCACCTCGCTGTTCGGCCTGCTCCTGCTGCTGCCTCCCACACGAGTCCTGGTGCGCCCCCTGGTGATGGCCTTCGCCGCGCGCCGCTTCCGCAGGCTCGTCGCGGCCGCGCCCTATCGCGGCGTGGTCGTCGACGGAGGCGAAGTGGTCGACGGCGCCGTCATGGGGCAGTGGTACGACGACGGCCAGGGCAACGCACGCCGCGCGATCACCTCGGCCTGAGCGTCGGAGTCGGCGTACCCGGTTCCCTGTCGCGCCGCGAAGGGCTATCGTGGCGCGATGGCCACCGAGCAACTCACCGTAACGGTGAGCGAGGAGCTGGCTGCCGCGGTCAAACGAGCGGCGGCCGCTGCGGGACAGTCGATTTCCGGATTCACGGCCGCGGCGCTGCGGCTGGAGCTGATCGCCGTGGAGGCGGGCTGCCTGCCCCCGGCGGCCGCGGCAACCGGCGGTGCGCCGCCGGAATACGCGGAAGTGATGGCGGTGCTGGCGCAGCCGGAGGATCTGGCGCGCCACCCCCTGCTGAACGGCTGACCGAAACCGCCGGATCGGGCATACGGCAGACTGGTGCCTCGTGAGTACCCAGTTGCTGATCGGCGGCCGTTTCTACAGTGCCAGTTCACCCGACGCCACGGCGATGGCGGTGAGTGACGGCACCGTCGTCTGGCTGGGCGCCGAGCAACCGGGTCGCGCGCTGCACCCGGAGGCCGAGATCATCGACCTCGACGGCGCCTTCGTCGCGCCCGCGTTCGTCGATCCGCACGTGCACGTCACCGCGCTGGGCCTGAAACCGACCGGGCTCGACCTCTCGGCCACCCGGTCGCTCGAGCACTGCCTGCGGTCGCTGCGCGAGTTCGCCGAGGCACACCCCGACGGCGCGATCCTGGGCGACGGCTGGGACGAGACCACCTGGCCGGAGGGACGGCCGCCCACCGTCGAGGAACTCGATACGGCGGCGGGTACGGGCAGGCACGTCTACCTCTCACGGGTGGACGCGCACTCCGCGGTGGCGTCCTCGGCGTTGCTGGACGCGCTGCCCGAACTGTCCGCGACCGACGGATTCACCCGTGGCGAGCCCGTGCGCGCCGCCGCCCATCACGCGGTGCGCGCCGCCGCGCTCGCGAATCTCACCCGGGCGCAACGGGATCGAGCGCGCGCCGCGGCACTCGACCATGCCGCCGCGCGCGGTGTCGTCGCGGTCCACGAGTGCGCGGGCCCGGAGATCGCAGGCCGCGCCGACGTGCGCGAACTGCTCGAATTCGAACACGGTGTCCAGGTCCGGGCCTATTGGGGCGAGGCGGTGGGCAGCGCCGAGCAGGCCCGCGCCCTGATCGACGAACTCGGGGTGCACGCCCTCGGCGGTGACCTGTTCGTCGACGGCTCCCTCGGTTCGCACACCGCATGGCTGCGTGCGCCTTATGCCGACGAATCCGGCTGCGGCCGAAGCTATCTCGACGCCGAGGCGATCGCCGCCCACGTCCGCGCCTGCACCGTAGCCGGTATCCAGGCCGGATTCCACGCGATCGGCGACGCCGCCATGGAC
Source organism: Nocardia sp. NPDC041819 (assembly GCF_055590505.1). Taxonomy (NCBI): domain Bacteria; kingdom Bacillati; phylum Actinomycetota; class Actinomycetes; order Mycobacteriales; family Nocardiaceae; genus Nocardia; species Nocardia sp. NPDC041819. The sequence continues at coordinate 1,342,061 of NZ_JBVJAP010000001.1, forward strand.
GCCGTCCTCGCCGGTGTCGAACGGGTGGTCGCCGAACTCGGCGTCCCGGCGGTCGCGGCGCTCGGGCATCGCGTCGAACACGCCGAGCTCGTCGACGGCGAGCACATCGCCGGCCTGGCGCGCTGGGGTGTGATCGCCAGTGTGCAACCGGGATTCGACGCCGCGTGGGGTGGGCCGGAGGGCATGTACGCCGCGCGACTCGGCGCCGAGCGCGCAGCGGCGTCGAACCCGTTCGCCGCCATGGCCTCCGCGGGCGTCGCCCTGGCGATCGGCTCCGACGCCCCGGTGACCGCGCTCGACCCGTGGGCGGCGGTGCGTGCCGCGGCTGCTCACCGCACCCCCGGCCACGGCCTGTCGCCGCGCGCCGCGTTCGCAGCGGCCACCCGCGGCGCTTGGCGCGCGGGCGGCGTCCGCGACGGGGTGGCGGGCACCCTGGTACCCGGCGCGCCCGCTTCCTACGCGATCTGGGATACCGGTGAACTCGTCGTCGCCGCGGCCGCCGATTCGGTACAGCGCTGGTCCACCGACCCGCGGTCGCGAGTGCCGGGGTTGCCCGCGCTCGAACCGGACGCACCGCTGCCCACGTGCCTGCGTACCGTGCACCGGGGAGTGACGATCTATGCGCGATGAGCGCGCGGCCGCGGAGCCCGCCACGGCTCCCGGCCATTCGGTGCCCGGCCTTCGGGTACGCGAACTCGGCCGGACATTCCCATCTCGCTTACCCTCTACCGGCCCCAGGTCGGCCGAACGGCGGACGCCGTACCTCCAGCCGACGACCGCAGGGCAGCCGGCGTCCAGCCCGGAGCATGCGTTGAGGACAGTCCCAGAAGATGGAGCCCGCCGTGCGGAGTGCGTTTGCCGAAGAGCGGTAACCGGGTTTCTCACTCCTGATCGCCGGGCAGCGGGATGCCTACGCTCGATGACCCGGCGGAACTCGGGCCGCCACCTGCCCGCCGCGGAGCGATACCGCACCGGCACGGGGACCGGTATGGCACTGAGTGCCAGATGGGTGGGGTCGCGGAAGAGCGGCGGTGCGAGCGCGGACGGGACTGCGAGGCAGCGGCCTCGCACGTTCGAGTGGCGAGTTCACCCGGCGCGAATTCGGCCTACCGGTTCGCTGGTTCCGGCCGGGAGTCGCCGGCTTGCCCGGGGAAGTGCGACCGGGAAGCCGACATCGTGGCAGCGACGGTTAACGATCCGGTGGCGGGTGACGATTCTCAGGTGGACGCCCGATCGCCCGGATACGGTCGCGGCTCGCGTGGTTCTGCGCCGCGCTCGGGTCGAGCCGGACGTGCGGCGTGAGATCGCCGCCGGACCGGCTCGGCCCGACCGGTGCGCCGAGGGCTGCCCGGCCGGGCTGCTTGTGGCGACCTCGAGGTTCCGTGTGACGAACGCCACATCATCCCATCGGTGGGGGTTTGCCGAGCGGCGATCCCTCGGTGGGGTGCGTTTTGCGTTGTGCCGGAAGGTCCAACGGCGGTCGGCGGCTGACCGGCGGTCGCCGATCCGATGGCGGGCAGTGGCCCAGTGATGGTGCGAGAGCGAGCGCTCGGGATGGGGCGGGAGGTGTCCGCGGTGTTACGCGGGCATCCGGTGACGGCGCGCTCGGTGGCGGCGATCGTGGCGGGACTGCTGTTGTTCGGCAGTTTTCCGCCCAGGCCGTGGTGGTTTCTCGCACCGCTCGGCGTTGCGATACTCACCCTCGCCGTACGCGGCGACGGTCGGCTGCGGGCGGGCTTCGGCTACGGATTCCTGGCCGGACTGGCGTTTTTCGTGCCGCTGCTACCGTGGACCGGCATTTACGTCGGGCCGCTGCCGTGGCTGGCGCTGTCCCTCGCCTGCGCCCTGTACCTGGGCGTCTTCGGCCTGCTCGGCCGGCTCGTCGGTACGTCGCCCTGCTGGCCGCTGTGGGTGGCATCGGCATGGACGGCGGCCGAATGGGGCAGATCCAGCTTCCCGTTCGGCGGGTTCCCGTGGGGGCGTTTGGCGTTCGGCCAAGCCGACGGTTGGTTCCTGTCGCTGGCAGCGGTCGGTGGCGCCCCGCTGGTCGGGTTCGCGGTGGCGCTCACCGGAACCGCTACGGCGGCGTTGGTCTCCTTGTTCCAGTCCTCGCTTACCCCCGAAGGCAGGCGCGAAACCGGCGCTACCGAGACCGGTCCGCTCGGACCGGGCGCCGCGCGCGGGCCCGCGACCCGACTCGGATACGCCGCGGTGATTCTCACTTTGCTCGTCATGCCGCTCACCGGTTTGCTGCTGCGATCCGCGCTGCCCGATCCGGACGTCGGCGTCCGAAAGGTCACCGTCGCGGCGATCCAGGGCAGCGTGCCGCGCCTGGGGCTGGACTTCAACGCGCAACGGCGAGCCGTGCTGGACAACCACGTCCGGCGCACCGAAGAACTGGCCGACGAAGTGGCGGCAGGCCGCGCGCCGCGCCCCGATGTGGTGATCTGGCCGGAGAACTCCTCCGACATAGATCCGCTGCGCAATGCCGACGCCGCCGCCCTGATCACCGCGGCCTCCGAGCGGATCGGCGCGCCCATCCTGGTCGGTGCCGTGCTGATCAACCAGGACCGGACGACGACCAACTCGGTGATGGTGTGGAACGGCGCGGCGGGCCCGGGTGAGCGCCACGACAAGAAGATCATCCAGCCCTTCGGGGAATACCTGCCGATGCGGAGTTTTTTCCGGCTTTTCTCCGAATACGCCGATCGGGCCGGATATTTCGTACCGGGAAATGGTGATGGAGTTGTGCACGCGGCGGGTATCGACATCGGTGTCGCGACGTGCTACGAAGTGGCCTTCGACCGGTCGTTCGAGGACGCGTTGCGCGCAGGTGCGCAGTTGCTCACCGTGCCGACGAACAACGCGACCTTCGGCGACAGCGAGATGACTTATCAGCAACTGGCCATGTCGCGCATCCGTGCCGTCGAGCACGGCCGAGCGCTGGTCGTCGCGGCCACCTCGGGGGTGAGCGCCATTATCAGCGCCGACGGCGCTATCCGGCAGGAAACCGCGTTATTCGTGCCCGCCGCTTTGGTCGCGGAGCTTCCGTTGCGTGACGACACCACTCTCGCAACACGAATAGGGCCAGCCCCGGAGCGGATTTTCGTTATTCTGACGGCTGCCGCCGCGCTGGCCGCGGTCGCTCGGCGGCGAGCTGCGCGCAGGGCCCGGCCGACGCCCGGTCTTGTCGGCGAACGCTAAATTTTCCCCGCCGACCGGACGTTAACCGTACATTCGGTATGTTCTTGCCCCCATTGTCCCGGAAGTGAAGGTGCGTAATTAAGTTGCGCACTGTTCGCCAGGCAACGGAGGCGCTCGCCGGGGTACCATCGAACGGTCTGGTCAGGGCCCGTTTTGCTTCGGATCGACCTAGTTGAGTCGCAATGTTTGCGGAAATGTAACCAACCAAAGTGGCCTTCTGCCAAGGACGTTGGATGTGACACAAATCCAAAACGTCGGCAATCCGGTCGATGCGACGCTCCGAATCATAGGGCGTGGATCACGTCCTACAGCTGGCGCGCGCGCTTGCTGGGGTGGTGCTCGGGGAGTTGCGTCAACAGCGGCAGAACGGAGTGATTGATGAGTTCATTGGCCACGGATCGCGTCGACCAATGTTCATCCGGCGAGTTCTCTGCACAACCGTTTGCTCTGTCACCCGCACAGACCGCGCTCTGGTACGCGCAGCGCATTCGCCCCGACGTACCGTTGACGATCTCCCAGTACGTCGAGATACACGGCGACCTGGACGAGGGTCGGCTGCTGTACGCGATCGAGCGATTCGGTGCGGAGACCCAGGTGGGTCAAGTTCGCATGGTGGAGATAGATGGCACTCCGTATCAAATCGTCGATCCGGTGCACCGGCCGGGCTGGGTCCGCATCGACCTGCGTGGCGAGGCCGATCCGTACGCGGCGGCGCTGCGCTGGATGCACGAGCACACGAGTTCGCCCATCGACCTGGAACGCGACCCGCTGACCTCCAACGCGGTTCTGCGGATCGGAGACTCCGACTACCTCTGGTACTCGTTCGCCCATCACATCGTCATCGACGGCTACGGCGCGATGAACGCGCTCACCCGCACGGCGGAGATCTACACCGCGCTGGAGAACCGGACCGAGCCGGTCGCCTCCCGGGCGACCCCCCTCGCCGAGATCTACGCCGACGAGGCGCGCTACCACGACTCCAGCCGTTTCCAGAACGATCGCGAGTACTGGCTCGGGCAGCTGTCGGGCGTGGGCGAGCCGGTGAGCCTGGGTGGCGCCCGCCTTGGCACCACCACCCACGACGCGGGCCGCAGGCTGGCCACCGCCGTGCTGAATGACGACCACCATGCCGCGATCGAGGCGGCGACCAGCGCGTGGAACACCACCGACTCGGCGGTGTTCGTCGCCGCGCTGGCCGCGTACGTGCGGTCGGTGACGGGCAACTCGGACGTGGTCCTGAGCCTGCCGGTCTCGGCGCGCACCACGGTGTCGCTGCGCCGCTCGGCGGGCGTGATCTCCAACGTCGTGCCGATCCGGCTGCGATTCGACGAGGCGACCACGATCGGCGACCTGGTGAAGGCGGCCGAGCTGCAGATCACCGGCGCTTTACGTCATCAGCGCTACCGCCACGACGACATCCGGCGCGACAGCGGCTACTCCCGTGACGCGCGCGGATTCTTCGGCCCGATGGTCAACCTGATGCTGTTCCACGACGAACTGCGTTTCGGCAGCCTGGTCGGTTCCATGCACGTGCTGGCCACCGGCCCGGTGGAGGACCTCTCGGTCAACGTCTACAACGGCGCGGGCGGCCGCCTGCACGTCGACTTCGAAGCCAACCCCCGCCTCTACGGCGAGGCAGAAGTGAGCGTGCACCATGCGCGCTACCTGGACTTCCTCGGCCGGTTCCTGGCCGCCGATCCGATGTCGGCCGCCGAGTCCCTCGGCGCGATCACGCACGCCGAGCGGGAACAGGTCCTGCACGGCTGGAACGCCACCACGGCGCCCCGGCAGGACGGCACGCTCGCGAGCCTCTTCGCCGAGCGCGTCGCGTCGGACCCGGACACGGTCGCGCTCGAGTTCGGTGACGAGGCGCTGACCTACGCCGCACTCGACGCCCGCGCCAACCGCCTGGCCCGGCTGCTCATCGCGCGCGGCGCCGGACCCGATACGACGGTCGGTCTGTGCTTGCGCCGCAGCCTCGACCTGGTGGTCGGCATGTACGCCATCGTCAAGGCGGGAGCGGCGTACCTGCCGCTGGACACCGAGCATCCGGCCGAGCGGATCGGGCAGATCGTGCGTCAGGCCGAACCGCTGTGCGTGCTCACGGCGGCCCGCGACGATGTCGAACTGCCCGCGACCGTCACCCGGCTGGAGATCGACACCGCCCGGGTCTCCGGATTCGACGACGCGCCGATCACCGACGCCGACCGCAATGGCACACTGCGTCCCGATCACCTCGCCTACGTCATCTTCACCTCGGGATCCACCGGAAAACCCAAGGGCGTCGGCGTAACTCATGCCGCGATCGTCAACCGGCTGCGCTGGATGCAGCACGAGTATCCGCTCACCTCCGGTGACGCGGTGCTACAGAAGACCCCGGCCACCTTCGACGTCTCGGTGTGGGAATTCTTCTGGCCCTTGCAGATCGGCGCTCGATTGGTGATCGCCGCCCCGGACGGGCACCGCGACCCGGCGTACCTCGCCCGGACCATCTCCGAAAAACGAATCACGACAGCGCATTTCGTGCCGTCCATGCTATCGGTGTTCGTCACCGAGGCAGATCTGAGCGGCTGTGCCTGCCTGCACCGGGTGTTCTGCAGCGGTGAGGCGCTGCCCGCCGCCACCGTGCGGGAGTTCTACGCGGCCTTACCGGCCGCCGAACTGCACAATCTGTACGGCCCGACCGAGGCCGCCGTGGACGTCACCTACTGGGCGTGCCCGCCCGACGCGAGCGTCGTGCCGATCGGCTCGCCGGTGTGGAACACCGAGACCTATGTGCTGGACGACCGGTTGCGGCCCGTCCCGCCCGGCGTGGTCGGCGAACTGTATCTCGCCGGAGTCCAGCTGGCCCGCGGCTACCTGAGGCAACCGTGGCTGACCGCGGACCGCTTCGTGGCCGATCCGTTCACCCCGGGTGCCAGGATGTACCGCACCGGTGACCTGGCGCGCTGGCAGATCGGCCGCTCCGGCGGCGAGCCCGGTGTGCTGGAATATCTGGGCCGCAGCGACTTCCAGGTCAAGATCCGTGGCCTGCGCATCGAGCTCGGCGAGATCGAGGCCGCACTGCTCGACGACCCGAAGGTGGCTCGCGCGGTGTGCGTGGCGCACACCGGACGCACCGGTGACGAGCTGGTCGCCTACGTGGTCGCGGCGAAGCACGAGGACGACGACGCTCCGCTGGACACGGCGGCGCTGCTGACCGCGCTGCGGCACACGCTGCCCGGGTACATGGTGCCCTCCGCGCTGATGGAACTCGACGAGCTGCCGCTGAGCGCCAACGGCAAGATCGATCGCAAAGCGCTGCCCGCTCCCGCGCCGAGTGTGCGGTCGATCCGGCCGATCGCCGAGCCGCGCACCGAGGTGGAGCGGGTCCTCGCGGGCATCTTCGCGGAGGTGCTCGACACCGAGGTCGGCGTCGAGGACAACTTCTTCGATCTGGGCGGCAACTCGCTCATCGCCGCGCGAGCGGTGTCCAGGATCAACGCCGCGCTCGGCACCGCGCTGACCATCCGGGATCTGTTCGAGGCCGCGACGATCGACGCGCTCACCCGTCGCTTCGCCACGCAGACCGCCGACGTCTCCTCGCCGCGGCTGGCGCCCGCCGAACGACCGGAGCGGATCCCGCTGTCGCAGGCGCAGCAGCGGCTGTGGATCCTGAACCGGTTCTCCGAGCATGCCGCCGCGTACAACATGCCGCTGGCGGTGGCGGTGGATGGACCGCTGGATGTGGCCGCACTGCGGGCGGGCCTGGTGGACGTCATCGAACGGCACGAGAGCCTGCGCACCACCTTCCCGGAGTCGCCGGACGGGCCCTACCAGCTGATCCACCCGGCCGAGGCGATCCCGCTGACGCTCGACCCGATCGATGCGGCCGAAGCCGATGTGGCGGAGCTGGCGACCGAATTCGCCGGGTACGGCTTCGATCTGCGCCGTCAGGCCCCGATCCGGGTGGCGCTCTACCGCACCGGCCCGCAGCGGCACGTCTTCCTCATCGTGTTGCATCACATCTGCGGCGACGGGTGGTCCATCGCACCGCTGGCCAAGGACCTGATGACGGCGGTGGCCGCGCGCGCGAACGGTGTCGCGCCGCAGTGGACGCAACTGCCGGTGCAGTATGCCGATTTCGCGCTCTGGCAGCGCGAACTGCTCGGCGACGAGTCGGACCCGGGCAGCGCGCTCAGCAGGCAGCTCACCCACTGGCGCTCGGCGCTGGCCGGCCTGCCCGAGCAGCTCGACCTGCCGCTGGATCGCCCGCGCCCGCTACGCAGATCGACCGTCGGCGGCCGGGTCGAGTTCGCCATCCCGGCCGAGATCCGCCGGGGCGCGATCGAACTCGCGGCCAGCCGGGGCGTGAGCATGTTCATGGTGCTGCACGCGGCGCTGGCGACGTTGCTGTCGCGGCTGTGCGCGAGCGATGACATCGCGATCGGCACCCCGATCGCGGGCCGCTCCGATCCGGCGCTCGACGACCTGGTCGGCATGTTCGTCAACACCCTCGTCCTGCGCACCGCCGTCGACCCGGCGGTCGGATTCGACCGCATGCTCGACGTGGTGCGCGAGACCGATCTCAACGCCTTCGCCAATGCCGATGTGCCGTTCGAGCGGCTTGTCGAGGTGGTCAACCCGGAGCGTTCCCCGTCGCGGCACCCCTTGTTCCAGGTGATGCTGTCCTACGACCACGCGCCGGACCTGCGGATCGATCTGCCCGGGGTGCGCGCCGAGGTGCTGCCGATCGCTTCGGACGTCGCCAAGTTCGATCTGCAGCTGGTCGTCCACGACGATTCGGGCGACGGCCCGCTGTCGGCCGAATTCGGCTATACCACCGATGTTTTCGACCAATCCACGGTGCAGTCGTTCGCCCGCCGGTTCATCGCGGTGCTGGCGGGCGGCGTGGCGGCTCCGGAGCTTCCGGTGGGCGACCTGCCGATCCTGGACCGCAGGGAAACCGAGAACCTCGTGCCCATCGCGGGCGCGCCTGCCGAGCCGCCGATCACCTTGGCCACCTTGCTCACCGCCACCGCGCGCCGGCTGCCGGACGCGGTGGCGGTGCGCTACCTCGGCGCCGACACCACCTACCGCGAACTCGACGAGCGCTCGAACACGCTGGCGCGCGCTCTGATCCAGCACGGCGCCGGGCCCGAGACGGTCGTCGCGATCGCACTGCCGCGCGGTCTCGACGCGATCACCGCGATCTGGGCCGTCGCCAAAACCGGTGCGGCCTATGTGCCCGTCGACCCGAACTACCCGAGTGAGCGCATCGCGCACATGATCGGTGACTCCGGCGCGATGCTCGGCCTGACCGACCCCGATTGCCTGGCTGCCCTGCCCGCCTGGCCCTCGCGAGGCAAACACCGCAAGGGTCAGGTCGACTGGCTGGTCCTCGGCTCCGGCGAACTGACCGCAGAGTCGTCGGGCCGCCCGGCGGACCCGATCACCGACGACGAGCGCCACCACCCGATGCGGGTGAGCCACCCGGCCTACCTCATCTACACCTCCGGGTCCACCGGCATGCCGAAAGCGGTCGTGGTGACCCACGCGGGCATCGCGTCCCTCGCCGCCGAGCAGAACTACCTGTTCGGCATCTCGGACGCGGCGCGTACGCTGCACTTCTCCTCGCCCAGTTTCGACGCCTCGGTGCTGGAGATGCTGCTCGGCTTCGCCGCGGGCGCCACGATGGTGATCGCCCCCTCGGGCATGTACGGCGGCGCCGAGCTGGCCACACTGCTGCGCGATGAGCGGGTCACCCACGCCTTCGTCACTCCCGCCGCGCTGGCCACCGTGCCGAACGAGGGGCTCGACGAGCTGGAGACGGTCATCGTCGGCGGTGACGCCTGCTCGGAGGAACTCGTCGAGACCTGGACCGCCGGGCATCGCATGCACAATATGTACGGTCCCTCGGAGGCCACCGTCGCGGCGACGGCGAGCGGGCCGATGGAGCCGGGCCGCCCGGTGCCGCTCGGGTCGCCCGTCCGCGGCATGCGACTGTTCGTGCTGGACAACCGTTTGCACCCGGTGCCGCCGGGCACGCCGGGCGAGCTGTACGTGTCGGGTCCCGGTGTCGCTCGCGGCTACCACGGACGTTTCGCCCTGACCGCGCAGCGGTTCGTGGCCAACCCGCACGGCAGGCGGGGGGAGCGGATGTATCGGACCGGGGATCTGGTCGTCGTGGAGCGGACGGGGCGGCTGCGGTTCCTCGGACGCGCGGACGACCAGATCAAGATCCGCGGCTTCCGCATCGAACTGCGCGAGATCGACAACGTGCTGCGCCTGCATCCGGGCATCCGGTTCGCGCTCACCGTGGTGCACACCGACGAGCAAGGTCAGGTACGGCTGGCGTCGTATGTCACGGCCGACCGGCCGGTCGAGACGCGGGCGGTGCTGGAGACCGCGCGCAGGCAGCTGCCCGGCTACATGGTGCCCGCCTCGGTGGCGGTGCTCGACGAGATCCCGGTCACCCCCGCGGGCAAGCTGGATCGAAAGGCGTTGCCCGCGCCGGTGTTCGCGGCCGCGGGAACCTCCCGCCCGCCGAGCACCGCACTGGAGCTGGGCGTGGCGGGCGTGTTCGGCGGGGTGCTCGGACGCCCGGTCCTCGGAGCCGAGGACAGCTTCTTCGATCTCGGCGGCAACTCGCTGCTGGCCACCCGGCTCGCCGCCGCGCTGCACGCGGAGTTCGGTGTGGAGCTGCCGGTGCGGTCGGTCTTCGAGGCGCCCACGGTCGCCGGGATCGCCGGGCAACTGGATCGAGCGCCCCGGACGCAGCGGCCGGCGCTGGCGGTGCGGACACCGCGTCCGGGACGTATCCCATTGTCGCTGCCGCAGCAGCGTTTGTGGTTCCTCAACCGATTCGCGCCCGAATCGAGTTCCTACAACATCGCTTTCGTGATCCGCGTCGCCGGTGATCTCGACGTGCCCGCACTGCGCGAAGCGCTCGCCGATGTGCTGCGGAGGCACGAGGTGCTGCGCACCGTCTTCCCGGAGGACGCCGAAGGCGCCCAGCAGGTGGTCCTGCCGGTCGAGCGCGCACTGCCGGAGGTGGCGGTCACCGACATCGACGATTCCGGCGCGAAGGCCGCGCTGGAAGCGCTGGCGCACACCGGGTTCGACCTCACCGGTGAGCCGCCCCTGCGGCTGTCGCTGCTGCGCACCTCGCCCGAGCGCTACCTGCTCGGTGTCGTGCTGCACCACATCGCCGCCGACGGCTGGTCGCTCGGCCCGCTGACCGGGGACCTGGCCGCCGCCTATGCGGCACGGCACGAGGGCGAGGCGCCGTCGTGGACGCCGCTTCCGGTGCAGTACGCCGACTTCGGACTCTGGCAGCGTGCCTGCCTCGGTGAGGAGAGCGATCCGGACAGCGCCGCGGCGACCCAACTGGAGTACTGGCGCACCGCGCTGGCCGACCTCCCCGATCAGCTGCCGCTGCCGTATGACCGGCCGCGGCCCGCTGAGCCGACCCAGCAGGCCGGGACGGTGCGTTTCACGGTGCCGGAACAGGTGCAGCGCGAGCTCGCCGCGCTGGCCCGCGAGCGCGGCGTGAGCAAGTTCATGGTGCTGCGTTCGGCATTCGCGGTGCTGTTGCGCTGCGTCACCGGTGGTCGCGACATCGTGATCGGCACCCCCGTGGCGGGGCGCACCGACACCAAGCTCGACCGATTGGTCGGCATGTTCGTGAATACGTTGGTGCTGCGCTCCGACGTGGATCCGGACCGCAGCTTCACCGACCTGCTGCGCGCGGATCGGGACACCGAGCTGGCCGCGCTGGCGCATGCCGACATCCCGTTCGAGCGCATCGTGGACGAATTCGGCGCCGAAGCCCGCTCCTCGGGCAGGCACCCGCTGTTCCAGGTCGCACTGAGCGTGCAGGACGGTCCGGCGCCGACGCTGGAACTGCCCGGTCTCGCACTGCGCGCGGAGCCGCTGGACATCGCGTCCGCGAAGTTCGATCTGGAGCTGCGCGTCGCGAACGACACCGGCCGACCGGGTTCTATCGCGGGCGAGGCGGACAGCGTTTTCGAATTCGTCTACGCCGCCGAGCTTTTCGACGCGATGACGATCGAGACGCTGGCGGACCGATTCTTGCGCGTGCTCACCGCCGTCACCGGCGATCCGCGCGTGCTGATCCGCGACGTCGACGCGCGCACCGACCACGAGCGCCGTACCCTCGCCCCCGCGCGGGGCGGCCAGGCGGCCCCGCCGTGCACGCTGGCCGAGTACTTCACCGCCACCGCGCGGCGGTATCCACACCACACGGCGCTGTGCGCGGGCACGACGTCACTCACCTATGCCGAGCTCGACCGGCGCTCGAATCGTTTGGCGCGCGCGCTGATCGCGCGCGGGCTCGGTCCGGGGACGCGGGTGGCGCTCGGGCTCATCCGCTCGATCGACTCGGTGGTGACGATGCTGGCGGCGGCGAAGTCCGGCGCGGCGTTCGTCCCGGTCGACCCGAAGTACCCCGCCGACCGCATCCGGCACATGCTCACCGACTCCGGTTGCGCGACCGGCGTCGCGATCACCGCGCATGTGGAGCACCTGCGCGAGGGCGCCCCGGCAGGGCGCGACATCGAGTGGTTGCTGCTGGACCGCCCCGAGTTCGCCGCCGAACTCGAAGGCCACGACGACGCGCCGATTGACGACCACGAGCGTTCGCGCGCCATCCAGGTGGCCGATCTGGCCTATCTGATCTACACCTCGGGGTCGACCGGAACGCCGAAGGGCGTCGCGGTGACCCACAGCGGTCTGGCCAACCTGGCCGACGAGATCCGCGACCGCATCGGCGTCGACGAGCATTCCCGCACACTGCACTTCGCGACGCCGAGTTTCGACGCGGCGATCCTGGACCTGCTGATCGCACTGGGGTCGGGCGCGGCGATGGTGATCTGCCCGACCGACATCTACGGCGGTGACGAGCTGGCCGCGCTGATGGAACGCGAGCGCGTCTCGCACGGCTTCATGACCCCGGCCGCGCTGGCAACGATCGACCACGAACGCTGGCCGCTGCCGCACATGCGGGCGCTCATGGTCGGCGGCGAGGCGGTGGCGCCGGACCTGGTGACGCGCTGGGCGCCGGGACGGGTGATGTGCGATGTGTACGGGCCCACCGAGACCACGGTGGTCATCACCATCTCCGGCCCGATGCGCGCCGGTGATCCGATCACCATCGGCACCCTGGTGCGGGGCGCCCGGGCATCGGTGCTCGACGAGCGGCTGCGCCCGGTACCGGTCGGCGTCCCCGGCGAGCTGTACCTCTCGGGGCATGGCGTCGCGCGTGGGTACTTCGATCGATTCGGCCTCACCGCGACACGTTTCGTGGCCGATCCGCACGGCCCCGCCGGCGCCAGGATGTACCGGACCGGTGACGTGGTGCGCTGGAACGCCTCGGGCGAGCTGGTCTACCTCGGGCGCAGCGACCATCAGGTGAAGCTGCGCGGTTTCCGTGTCGAACTCGGCGAGATCACCGCCGCGCTCGGCGAACACCCGTCGGTGCGATTCGCGCACACCGAGGTGCGCCGCATCGCGGGCGCCGACCGGATCATCGCCTTCGTCCAGCCCGCCGACCGCGCGGCCGGGGTGGACACCGAAGCGCTGCGCGCCTTCGTCGCGCGCAGGCTGCCCACGCACATGGTGCCCTCCGGTGTCACCGTGCTGGACACCATCCCGCTCACCCCCGTCGGGAAGCTGGACGTCAGCGCACTGCCCGAACCGCAGTCCGTCGGCGATTCGACCGGTCGTGCGCCCCGGACCGACGCGGAGCGCTTGGTCGCCGCCGTGATGGGCGAGTTGATCGGGGCCGAGGGCGTGCACGCCGACGACAACTTCTTCGACATCGGCGGCAACTCGTTGCTGGCGACCCAGCTCGTCGCGCGGCTGGCCGCCGCGACGAACGTGCGGCTCGCCGTGCGCGCCGTGTTCGCCACGCCGACGGTCGCCGGACTCGCCGAGCTGCTGGACACGGGTGCCGCGTCCGACGCGGACCGCCCCGCGCTGGTGCGCAGGGAACGCCCGCAGCGCATACCGCTGTCGGCCGCGCAGCGGCGGCTGTGGTTCCTCAACCGGTTCAACGCGGGCGGGTCGAGCGCGGAACAGTCGGCGGGCGCCTACAACATTCCGCTCGTGCTGCGCATGACCGGCGATCTGAATGTCGGCGCGCTGGTCTCGGCGCTGCGTGCGGTACAGGTCAGGCACGAAACCCTGCGCACGGTGTTCCCGGAGACCGACGGCGCGCCCGCCCAGGTCGTGCTCGACCCGGCGGAAGCGGCGATCCCGCTGGTGCGGGTGACCGCGCGTCCGGAGGAGATCGAGACCGCCGTACGGCGTTTCGTCGCACCGGGATTCGATCTGGCCACCACTGTGCCGATCCGCGCGGCGCTGATCTCGGTGCCGACCGGCGCCGACGAACCGGCGCAGCATGTTCTCGTCGTGGTCGTGCACCACATCGCGATGGACGGCTGGTCGCTCGAGCCGATGGCCGCCGACGTCGCGGTGGCCTATCGGGCGGCCTGCGGCGGCGACGCGCCGGACTTGCCGGAGCCGGAGGTGCAGTACGCCGACTACACACTGTGGCAGCAGGACGTGCTCGGCAGCGAGGACGACCCGGACTCGGCGGTGAGCGCGCAGCTGGCCTACTGGCGTCAGGCCCTGGACGGCATCCCCGAGTTGCTCACCGTGCCCGCCGACCGCCCGCGCCCGCCCGCTCCGTCCTACCGGGGCGGCACCGTCGACTGCGCGGTGGACCCGGTCACCCACCGCGAGCTGCAGACGATCGCGGGAAGCAACAACGTCAGCCTGTTCATGGTCCTGCACGCCGCGCTCGCGGTGCTGTTGCACCGGATGACCACCACCGACGACATCACCGTCGGCACCCCGATCGCGGGCCGCGGTCATCCCGCGCTGGACCGGCTGGTCGGCATGTTCGTCAACACGCTCGTGCTGCGCACACGGATCGACCCGGGCGCCCGGTTCACCGACTTGCTGCACGCGGTGCGCGAAGCCGACCTGGACGCCTTCGCCCACGCGGACCTGCCGTTCGAGCGTCTCGTGGAGGTGCTCAATCCGGCCAGGTCCCAGGCGCACCATCCGATGTTCCAGGTGATGCTCTCGGTCCGCAACGAGCCGGTCGGCGGACTGGACCTGCCGGGGATGCGCATCGAGGCCGCCGATATCGACACCGGGATCGCGAAGTTCGATCTCCAGTTCACCCTGACCGAAACGCAGACCGCGCACCGAGATCCGGCAGGCATCACGGTGTCAGTGAACTACGCGCGGGATCTGTTCGACGAACCGACCGCCCAGCGGCTCGGCAAGCGCCTCGCCCGGCTGCTCGCCGCGATCGCCGCGAACCCGACCACCCCGGTGGGCGATCTGGAGCTGCTCGACCCCGCCGAGTGGTCGGGGCTGGCTCCGGTACGCGGAGGGAAACCGGACCGGCCGATCACCTTCCCCGAGGTCTTCGAGCAGGCCGCGAGCGTCGATCGCGCCGCCGTCGCCCTGGTCTCCGACGGTACCGAGGTGACCTACGACGCCCTGGATCGCTGGACCAACCGGCTGGCGCGGGTGCTCATCGCCCGTGGCGTCGGCCCGGAAACCCTGGTGGCGCTCGGTATCCCGCGATCGATCGAGTCGGTGGCGACGGTGCTCGCGGTGGCCAAGGCCGGGGCGGCGTTCGTGCCGGTCGACCCGTTGTACCCGCAGCAGCGCATCACGCACATGCTGTCGGATTCCGGTGCGGCGCTGGGTATCACGCTGGCGGGTTACCGCGGCGAGTTGCCCGAGGGCATGGAGTGGATCGTGCTCGACGATCCGGCCTTCCGTGCGCGGGTGCTCGACGCGCCGGACGCGCCGATCGCCGACACCGAGCGCCTCGCTCCTCTGCGAATCGACAACCCGGCGTACGTGATCTACACCTCCGGCTCCACCGGCACACCGAAGGGCGTGATGGTCACGCACGGCGGATTGTCGAACTTCGCCGCCGAGACCGCCCACCGGTTCGACGTCCAGCCGGGATGCCGCGTGCTGCACTTCGCCACCCCGAGCTTCGACGCCGCGATGCTCGATCTGCTGCTGTCCCTCGGCGGCGCGGCGACCCTGGTGATCACGCCCGGCGGCGTGGTCGGCGGCGACGATCTGCGGCAGGTGTTCGCCGCGGAACGGATCACCCACGCGTTCATCACCACCTCCGCCCTCGGCACGGTCGACCCCACCGGGCTGCGCGAGTTGCAGCACGTGCTGGTCGGCGGTGAAGCGCTGCCGCCGGACCTGGTGACCAGGTGGGCGCCCGGCCGCAGCCTGTACAACGTCTACGGCCCGACCGAGACCACCATCGTCACGGTCATCTCCCAGCCGATGACACCCGGCGAGCCGATCACCATCGGCGGACCCATCCGTGGCGTGAACGCGGCGATCCTGGACGCGCGGCTGCATCCGGCTCCGCTGGGGGTGACCGGTGAACTGCACCTGGCCGGTGACGCGCTGGCCCGCGGCTACCTGAACCGTCCGGGATTGACCGCCCAGCGGTTCGTCGCCAATCCGTTCGGCAAGCCGGGGGAGCGGATGTACCGTAC
This sequence comes from Nocardia sp. NPDC041819, assembly GCF_055590505.1. Classification (NCBI taxonomy): domain Bacteria; kingdom Bacillati; phylum Actinomycetota; class Actinomycetes; order Mycobacteriales; family Nocardiaceae; genus Nocardia; species Nocardia sp. NPDC041819. Next base: position 1,357,819 of record NZ_JBVJAP010000001.1, read on the forward strand.
CGGCGATCTGGTGCGCTGGTGGGCCGGGTCGCGCGACCACGGGGCGGCGGTGGATGCCGCGCCGGAGATCGAGTACGTCGGCCGCACCGACCATCAGGTCAAGATCCGCGGCTTCCGCATCGAACTCGGGGAGGTCGACGCCGCGCTCGCCCGTCATGGCGCGGTGGCGTTCTCGACCACCATCGGGCATCGCACCCCGGCCGGCGCGACGGCGCTGGTGTCGTATGTGAAGGCGCGTGACGGGGTGACGCTCACCGCGGCCGAGTTGACCGGGCACCTGGCCGGATTGATGCCGAACTACATGGTCCCGCAGTCGATCATGTTGCTCGACGAGGTGCCGCTCAGCCCGGTGGGCAAGCTGGATCGCGCGAAGCTGCCGGAGCCGGTGTTCACCGCGGGCGAGGGCTACCGCGCACCGTCCACCCCCGCGGAGGAGGCGCTGTGCGCGGCCTTCGCCGAGGTACTCGGTGTGGAGTCGGTGGGCGTCGACGACGGCTTCTTCGAACTCGGCGGCAACTCGCTGCTGGCCACGAAAGTGGTCGCGCACGTGCGAGAGACCGGCATCGATCTGCCGGTGCAGTTGATGTTCGGCGACGCGACGCCCGCGGCGATCGCGGCGCGGCTGGACGGGGCGGACGCGTCCTCTGGCAGCGCGGTGGCGGCGATGCTCGCGCCGGTGCTGCCGATCCGGCCGAGCACCGCGGCGAGTCAGGCGCCGCTGTTCTGCGTGCATCCGGCGATCGGATTGGCATGGTGCTACTCGGGGTTGCTCGCGCACCTCCCTGCGGACCGGCCGGTCTACGGCTTGCAGGCTCCGCACGTCGCGGGGGAGGACAGCTACGAGTCGATCGCCGAGGCCGCGGGTCACTACGTGGCCGCGATCAAGCAGATCCAACCGGAGGGTCCCTACCACTTGCTCGGCTGGTCGCTCGGCGGACTGATCGCCCACGAGATGGCGGTGCAGCTGCAAGAGGCGGGCGAGGAGGTCGCCTTGCTGTCGATGATGGACAGCTACCGGCTGTCCGACGAATTGCTCGCGCACGCGACCCCGAGCGTCGCCGAGATCGTCGGAGAATTCGGCAACGACGACCTCGATGGCGAGATCGATCCGGACATGAGCCTGCGGGACGCGGCCGAACTGCTGCGCGCCCGGTCCGGGCCGTTCGCGGCGCTGACCGTGGAGCATCTGGAGCGGCTCTACGCGGGATACGAGAACGGCACCGTGCTCGCGCACAGCTTCCGGCCCCGGCCGTTCGACGGCGACTTGTTGTTCTTCACCGCGGGCGACGACCCGGTCAACCGGACCGACCCCGACCGACGCGCCGACGCATGGCAGCCGCACGTCACCGGTGCCGTCCATGACCACGAGCTGCGCTGCGCGCACTCCGCGATGACCACGCCTGACGCGCTGGCGGTGATCGGGCCGGTGCTGCGGAGGTGGCTGGAGACGAAGGAGACGCCCAGGTGAGCTTCGCGGTGGAGGTAACCGGCCTGGTGAAGAACTACGGCCGGGTCCGCGTGCTGGACGAGGTCGACCTACGAATCCCCACCGGCACCGTGATGGGCCTGCTCGGCCCGAACGGCGCGGGTAAGACGACGACCGTGCGGATCGTCACCACGCTGCTGAAACCGTCCGCCGGGTCGGTGCGGGTAGCGGGGATCGACGTGCTGCGCGATCCCGCGGCGGCGCGCAAACGGATCGGCCTGTCCGGCCAGTACGCCGCCGTCGACGGCAACCTGTCCGGCTACGAGAACCTGCGCATGGTGGCCCGGCTGTACGGGATGTCGCCACGCCAGGCGTCGGCCCGTGCCACCGAACTGCTCGGCGTCCTCGGGCTCGACTACGCCGCGCACCGCAGGGCCGGAACCTACTCCGGTGGCATGGCCCGGCGGCTCGACCTCGCCGGTGCGCTGGTCGCCCGGCCCGCCGTGGTGGTGCTGGACGAGCCGACCACCGGTCTGGACCCGCGCGGCAGGCTGGACATGTGGCGGGTGATCGGCGAGCTCGTCGACGACGGGACCACGGTGCTGCTCACCACGCAGTATCTCGAAGAGGCCGACCTGCTGGCCGACCGCATCACCGTCATCGATCACGGGCGGGTCATCGCCCGCGGCTCGGCCGACGAGCTGAAGACCTCGATCGGTGGCGACCGCCTCACCGTCACCCTGGCCGCCGGGCAGGCCGCCGAGCCCGCGCTGGTCGTCCTGGCGCAGATCGGCGTCGGCGAGCCCGGCCACGAGGCGGGCACCGACGAGGTGTCGGTGGTGGTCGGCGACGGTTCGCGCACCATGGTGGAGGCGCTGCGCAGGCTCGACGACGCGGGTGTCTGCGTGGTCGACGCGAATGTGCACCGGCCCAGCCTCGATGACGTATTCCTTTCCCTCACCGGCAAACCGGGCGGCGCGCCCGCCGCGGAACCGGAGACCGACGACGTACAAGAGGAGATCATGTCGTGAGCACGGCAATGGTGGGGGAGGCCACCCCGCAGGCGGAGCCGGAGCCGAGCAACGCCGCCGCGCAGCCGACTTCCGCCCCGCGCCTGCGGCTGTTCCGGGACAGCGCGATCGTCGCCCACCGCAATCTGCTGACCATCCTGCGCGTGCCCACGCTGCTGGTGACCGCGACGATCCAGCCGCTGATGTTCGTGTTCCTGTTCGCCTACATCTTCGGCGCCTCACTGGGCGGGGGCCAGTACCGGGAATTCCTGCTCGCAGGCATCTTCACCCAGACGGTCGCGTTCAACGCCGCGTTCACCACGGTCGGACTGGCCGGGGACCTACAGAAGGGCATCATCGACCGGATGCGGGCGCTGCCGATGTCGCGGCTGGCCGTGCTGATGGGCCGCACGCTGTCGGACCTCGTGGTGAACATTTTGAGCCTGGCGGTGATGGTCGGATGCGGGTACGTGGTCGGCTGGCGCATTCACGGCAGCGTCACCGATGCCGTGCTGGCATTCGCGGTGATCCTGCTGTTCGCGTTCGCGATGTCCTGGATCGGCGCGCTGACCGGCTTGCTGTCACCGACCGTCGAGGTGGCGCAGAGCGCCGGGCTGATCTGGCTGTTCCCGCTGACGTTCATCTCCTCGGCGTTCATCTCGGCCGAGACGCTGCCCGGCCCGCTGCGCGCGATCGCCGAGTGGAATCCGATCACCGCGGTCTCGGCGGCGGGACGCAAGCTGTTCGACAACGACTCGCCGCCCACGTTCGTCCCGCCCACCGGCTGGGCCGCCGACCACTGCGTCGAATACGCGGTGGCCTGCTCTGTGGCGATCCTCGTGGTCGCCGTGCCGCTGGCGCTGCTGCGCTACCGCAAGGTGGCCAGTCGCTGACCGGCGTGTGAGACACGAACGGCCGCCGCATCCGACGATGCGGCGGCCGTTTTCCGTGAAGCGCGGACCGTCAGGCGCGGCGGCGGGTCTTGAGCAGTTCGAGGCGCTCCTTGAGCAACTCCTCGAGCTCCTCCTTGCTGCGGCGCTCCAGCAGCATGTCCCAGTGCGTGCGCGGCGGCTTGACCTTCTTGGTCTCCTGGCTGGTGCCCTCGATCAGGACGCCCTCCTGGCCGTTGCGGCACAGCCAGGTCGGCGGGATCTCGGCGTCGTCGGCGAAGGGAACGTCGAATTCCTCGCCGTTGTCGGTCCGGTACCGGGCGATCCGACGCGGAGCCAGGTCGTGGTCGCGATCGGTCTCGTAGCTCACCGCTCCGAGCCGACTGCCTCGGAGTACGCGATCTGCCATGGTGTGCCTCTCCCTGTGTGCTCGAGTCTTCGTGCGCTGCGACCGTGTCCGCACGAGTGCGCGGGGGCACCCGCCGGACCTTACGTACAACGATCGGGCCTGCGCCGATAGTTCCCGACGCGGCCGCGGTGAACCGTTCCATTGTAGTGCCCGCGTCGCGCGGGCCTCGCCACGCCCGATGCCGGGTGATTCGCGGCGGGGGTCGCTGAGCGGATCGTGGGTGGCAAGCGATTAGTGTTCTGCGTCATGTCGCGCCGCTTGTCCTGCCAGTGGTGTGGGCGGGAGATCGTGGAATCGGAGGCCGGCCGCCGTCGCCGGTACTGCCGCCAGTCCTGTCGCCAACGCGCCTACGAACACCGCAACAGCTTGAAGGGAACCGGAATTCCCGACGACGCGGTTGTGCTCAGTGCCCAGGAGGCCGCCGACCTGGCCGATCGCTGGTTCGCGGCCCGCTGCGCCGCCGAGGACGTCGCCACCGCCATCGGGGAGGGCGCGTCGCCCGAGGAGCTGGCCGCGCTCGGCCGGACGCTGGTCGCGCTCACCCGTGACGCGGAACGTCTGCGCTGACCGGCCCCGCTGCCGTGCGGCGGTGTGCCGCGCCGGTGTCTCGGTGGCGGAGATACACCCCGCCGAGCAATGCTCCGACGGTCGCGGCGAGCCCGCCTGCCGCAAGCCAGGTGACCGTGTCCGGGTGGACCAGGGACTGCGCGCGCATCGCCTGCCAGAAGACCAGGGCCAGCAGACCGGCGTACCCGGCCGCGAGCACACCCACGACGGCCGCGCGGGCGCGTTCCGGACGCAGCCAGCGGTAGCGCGGCGCGAGCCAGGTGAGGGTGACGGCCACCACCAGCAGCACCTGGATGCCGTGCAGTCCGACGAAGTGCGGAACGCGCAGGTCACCGCCGACGGTGCTCCAGTGCGTGATCGGCATGCCGCCCATGGCGTCACGCGGCGCGAGATCGCCCGGATCGGCGACGACCGTGTGCCCGGCGGCCAATTCGACGATCCGCCCGGCACTGTCGCGCACGAGCTGCTTTCCGGTGAAACCCATCAGGTAGCCCAGCGCCATGCCGACGACGGCCAGCGCCAGGCCTGCGTGGATGGCCCGTGCCGTCGGGCGGTCCGCCAAACGCTGCCAGGCCAGGATCAGCACGATGAGCAGGTTGGCGAGGAACAGGCCGGGCACGCCGGAGGCGAATACCACCTGACCGATCGAGTTCACCGGGTCGTCCTCGGTGTTGAAGTGGCTGAATGTGCCGCGGGCCGCCTGCAATACGATGAAGCCGACGTCGATGAACCCGGTCACCGCGAACACCGTGCCGAGCCACCAGGTGGCGCGGCTCCCCTTGTGCGGCAACGACAGCAGCCACGCCAGGGTGAGGCTGTAGAGGAAGAACGCGAGGCCGAACTTCATCGGCTTGAGCCAGACCGACTCGCCGAGCAGTTCGCGGTCGTCGACCAGCATCGCCGCGAGGGAGAGCAAGACGAGCGCCGCCATCGCGGCCACCGTGCCGAGCAGCGGTCGATGCAGCCGCGCGCCCATCGCCGCCTTCGTGCTCGGACGTGACCGCGGCGCTGACGACCCGTCCTGGGCCACGGCGAGGAAACGTGTTGTGGACATGGACCGAAAGTAGGAATCGCGCACGCTGTGTGGCGTCCCGCCGCGGCGCTATTCGCGTGTAGTACTTCGGTACCGGGACGCTTTGGCGGGCGCTACCACAGGGGCGGCGGGACCAAGTGCCGCAGCGGGTCTGGAGGGCGAGAGGAAAAGAATCGGGCCGCGAACGCGTCGTTGCGTTCGCGGCCCGTCGCGGGCGACGGCCCTGTCGCCGAATTCATTCGCGAGCCCCTCATGTCCCGCGAGAAAGATCGGGATCAGTCCTCGGGGGCATGCCCCACGTCGATGCCGCGCTCGGCCAGCCAGGGCTGCGGATCGATCTTCACGCCGTCGGGCAGATGGACTTCGTAGTGCAGGTGCGGGCCGGTGGAGTTGCCCCGGTTGCCGACCGTCGCGATGACGTCGCCCGCGCGGACCGGCTGGCCGACGTCGACGAGGATGTCGTTGACGTGGCCGTAGACGCCGACGGTGCCGTCGTCCTGTTGCACCCGCACCCACAGACCGAAGCCGGAGGCGGGGCCTGCCTCGATCACGACGCCGTCGGTGACCGTGGCGATCGGCGCGCCGAGCGGGTCACCGAAATCCAGGCCGGCGTGCATCGCGCCCCAGCGAGCGCCGAAATTCGAGGTGAGCACACCGGCTACGGGGCGGACGGTCTTCGGGCGGGTGAACTCCTGCGCGACGCGGTTCGGGTCCCAGGGCACCGGCGCTGCCTGCGGCGCGGGGTTGTCGGGCGGGGTGAAGAGGGCGAACTGCGCTGTGCCCTCGGCCGGGCGGATCTCGCCCGACGCGATCTTCCCGGCGACGAGCCGGGCGGACGCGTCGGTGTCCGGGTCCTGCTGTGCTGCGGCGATGATGCCGAAGGAGGCGGTGACGACCGCGGAGGCGGCGACCACTCGGGTGACGGTGCGGTCGCGGCGTAACCGGGTCACGCCGCGACGGATCGGTAACGGAAAGGTCACGGGCATGGAGTCGAACGTACGGTAGCTGCCGCACCGGTCCGCTATCTTGTGGCAACCATCACCGGCGATAAAAGCCCAGCTCGATGGTCACGGTGCGGTAACGACATATGGGCGTTGCCCATGCGAGCTGGGGATATGACGCCTTTCCCAGGAGTTGACCGGTGAAACGCCGGACGCCCACACTGTGTGAGTGGCGACTAATGGAGTCCAGGCCTTGACCGCGCTCGCGGACCCGACTCGGCGCGCGATCTTCGAGGCCTTGCCGCAGGCCGCGCGCTCGGTCGGTGAACTCGCGCACGAAGTCGGTGTGACGAGTTCGGCGGTCTCCCAGCATCTGCGTGTGCTGCGCGATGCGCGGTTGGTCATGATGCGGCCGGAAGGCAACCGGCGGCTGTATTCGCTGGACCCGCGCGGCCTCGCCGACGCCCGCGACTACCTGGAGCAGTTCTGGCCGAGTGCGCTCGCTTCCTATTCCACGGCGCTCAGGACGGCCGCGACGGCGGAGGCCTGACCGCGGAGGAACCGGGCGCGGCGATCGGCTCCCCGAATGGCGTCGGGGCGGCGGCGGTCAGCCGACGCGTCGATACACCGCCTTACGGCGGTCGGAGCCCGTGCCGGGCCAGTTGCGCTTGCTCAGTTGCTTGTCGACGGCATTGATCACTTCGGTGACCCCGATCTGCAACAGACCCGGGTCGGGGGCGTCGGCGTCCGGGTCGCCGACGTGGCCGGTCCACAGCACCGCGTGCCGGCCGAGCAGGTGCGCGGGCGGACCGGCCCGCCGGGGCGGGGTGGGGCCGAACAGCAGGACGGTGCGGGTACCGAACGCCGTGGCCAGGCCTACGACCCCGGTGTCCCCGCAGATCACCAGGGCGGCCTCGGCGACGGTGGCGGCCAGATCGATGAGGTTCTGCTCTCCGGCGAGCACCCGGCCGACGGGCAGCCCCGCCCGGGCGGCGATGCCCAGCGCGAGCTGGCGTTCGTACTCGTCGCCGGTGATGACCACTTCGCGCCCGAGCATCAACAGGTGCCGGACCACCGCGGCGAAACGATCGGGCGGCCAGCGGCGGGCCGGTGCGCCCGCGCCGACGTGCACGACCACACAGTCGCGGCGGCTGGTCGTCGACACCGGTGGAACCAGTCCGAGATTGCGGCGATCCGCTCCGATGCCGCCGTACTCCAGCAGATGACACCAGCGGTCCACCTCGTGCATGTCGGGTTCCCATTCCGGGCCGGACAGCTCGGGGAACGCGGCGTTGCGAAAGGAGAGGATGCGTCCGGGCCGGGTCTTGGACAGCGCGACGATGCTTTCGGCGCTCGCGCCGTGCAGGTTGACCGCCAACTCGGGGGGAGGTGCGTCCCAACGAAGGTTGCCCGGATCGGTGGTGGGCGCCAGTGCGTCGACCGAGGCGATCAGATCGACGATCGGCTTCAGTCGCTGCGGGGCCGCCAAAACGATGCGATCGTGCGGTTTGGCCCGGCGCAGTGCGCGGAGAGCCGGGACTGCGGTGAGTAAGTCACCCAGCCCACGCGCCTGCAACACGAGCAGAACCGCCACCCTCTTCTCCTAGCCACCCGAGTCTCACCGAACCCCGACCCACCCGTTCACCCCCGGGGGTGCCAACGAAGAGTCACTCAAAGATGACTACCCGACCGCGTGGGCGGCGAAACGTGAACTCCGGGCAACGCCGCGGTACCGGCTGATCCAGCATGTTGCGGCCCACTGGGCAAATGGTCAGAAAACGCGAGGGGTGAGCTATAGCATCAATGCATGACGACAAACAGCGTGGTAGAGGGTCCCCTGCAGTCTCTTGCCCGCCGTGCGTGGCAAACCATTCTGCTCACCGGCATTCTGGCGGTGATCCTCGGCATCCTGATCCTGGCCTGGCCGGGCATCACCCTGCTGGCGGCAGGCGTCATTTTCGGCGTCTACCTCGTGGTCACCGGTTTCCTGCAGCTGATCGCGGCTTTCGGAGCACCTGGCGGCGCCGGCCTGCGGGTGCTGTCGTTCATCATCGGGGTGCTGTCCATCGTGGTCGGTGTCTTCTGCTTCCGGGACGAATTGGCCTCGATCCTGCTGCTCGGGTTGTGGATCGGCATCGGCTGGCTGTTCCGCGGGATCGCGCTGCTGGTAGCCGCGATCTCCGAACCCGGTATGCCGGGGCGCTGGTGGCAGGTGTTCTTCGGCGTCGTGACCGCGGCCGCCGGCGTCGTACTGATCGTCTGGCCGGTGCGGTCGGTGGCCACGCTGGCCGTCCTGGCGGGAGTGTGGCTGATCATCCTCGGCATCATGGAGATCATCGTGGCGTTCGGGGTTCGCAAGGACACCGCGGCGGTCGGCGCCGCGCACGCCGCCGCCTGATCGCCGAAACGCTCGGCCGGGTGCCTACCTGCGCCCGGCCGGGCGCTGTCGCGTCTCCGGGCGTCTCGACCAGCACGGTTCCGTCCCGCTGGAACTCGTGACAGAATCACAGGCGCATTTTCACGCGACGTCGGCTTCGGGGTTGGTCGACATCGAAAAGAACTGGAGGCACGAATGATTCGTACTGCTGGGTTTGTCGGTGCGCTGGCCCTGGCGGGGGCCGCGGCCATGCTGTCGGCGGGGACGGCGCAGGCCGCGGTCGGAACGCTGTCGATCAACGGTGAGCTGCACGCGGATCCGGTGGGCTGCTTGAACACCGACGGTACCTTCTACACCACGTTCCAGATCACCGTCGTCAACAGCACCGATCGTGCCGTCACGCTGTACTCCGGCCGGGACTGCACCGGCTCCGTGGTCGGCGAACTGCCGGTGGAGAAGATCGGCTACCTGCCCAAGGGTGGCAGCGTCTCCGTCAGCTGACGAATGACCGAGGTGGCGGCCGAGGCGTGACACCGCCTCGGCCGCTTCCTGCTGTTCCGACCCGGCCGCGCGAACACCGCCTCGCCGCCTGATCGCCCGAACTCGCGGACGGCGCCGATCCGGTGTCCCGGATCGGCGCCGTGTGCCGTTCAGCGCGTGCGCGGCCAATCGCTTGCGCTCGGCACCGGGGACTCCGCGGTCGCCTGCACCGGAATCGACGCGGTGGCGGTCGCGCGGCGACGGCCGCGCGGATCCCACACCATCGCCGTTGCCGCTGTGCCCAACAGGACGGCGACGATCATCGCCACAACGCACCACACCAACACTGCCATGCCTCCCGGGCATCACCCATCCGGCTGACAGACTGCGTTGGCTTACCAAGGCGGACAGTTGTTTTCGAATCGTGCACAGTATCGCCCGAGCGAGTGGCCTGCGCGAGTCGGCGGTGGCCGCCGCGCGCCGCGACCGAAGCCGCCATCGACGTCTGCCCGGCCCCTCGCACCAGCGCGGAAGCCGGTTCCTCCGTGCGGCACGGCTCCGGTGTAGTCGGCGCAGGAGACAAGGATCACGGCGCGCCACTGGTGATCTGGTATGTGGGCCGGGTCTCGGTCGCCCGGTGTCGCACCCGTTCGCTGCGCGGCGCGGATTTCCACCATCGGCTCGGCGACCGTGGCGCCGCCAGGTCCGTCCGGGCCGTCGACCACCACGTGCGCCGACTGGCGTGCAGCCTGCCTGTTTGCCCACTTCCCCCTGGGGTAGCACGGGGACGAAGGTACCCACTACCGGCGGAAAGGGTCGGCTCGGCGATGTCTACTACTTCCCCACCAGGCGCGACAACGGATCGGCGGTCTCCTGTTCAGGTCGCCGCCATGGCCGTAGGAGCGGTATTCCTCCTGGTCGGCATCCTCGGATTCATTCCGGGGATCACCACCGACTACAGCGAACTCGACTGGGCGGGACATCACTCCCAGGCTCAGTTGCTCGGTTTGTTCAGCGTGTCCGTGCTGCACAACGTGGTCCATCTGGCTTTCGGGCTCGCCGGAGTGCTGGCCGCACGCACCGCCGCATCGGCGCGCGCGTACCTCATCGGCGGCGGTGTCGTCTATCTGATCCTGTGGCTGTACGGACTCGTCGTGAACCCCGACAGCGACGCCAACTTCGTGCCGCTCGACACGGCCGACAACTGGCTGCACTTCGTGCTGGGCGCCGCCATGATCGCGCTGGGAGTGATCTTGGCGCGGCGGCCCGCGACCCAAGCGCCCGGAGCGGGCAGGCAGTCCGGGATTCTGGAATAGAGCGCGCCCGACCCAGCCCGATCGAGCCGCCCGCGCCGGGATCACAGAAGGCGGTGGAGCGGGAGACCGCCGCTGGGAGATTGCCGCCGAGCCAAGGGATCTCGGGGTCCGGCCACGAGCCCGGCAATGTCGGAGGGGCGGCGATACGCTCTGCCGGAGGCCGTGTCCGGCCCGGAAAAAAGTTGCACTTGCCGCACGCCGCACATGTTGACATCAGCTGCTGTAGACAACATATGATGTCAATACCTTGCTCAGCCCGTTCCTCGATGCGCCGACGCCGCTCGAGCTGTGGGAGTGCAGGCGCTTCGACCACTTCAGCAACGACCGCGCCGAGGGAGTACCGATGAGGGCCAAACCACCCGCGCTGGGATATCTCCGCAAGGACGTCTCGGGCGTGTCCCAGGATTGGGACGAAGCGCAGATGCGGAGTTTGGCGAAGCGGCTGGGTTACGAGCTGTGCAAGACCGTGACCTTCGGCGCCGGTACCGACGCACCGGTCGATCGCCTGGTCGAAGCCGCACGCAGCTTCGGTGTCGACGCGGTCATCGCACCGGGGCTGCAGCACTTCGGCAACGCGGTACCGGCCGAACTCGTCGAGGTGTGCGACCTGATCACGGTCACGCCCCAGCAGACGTACTCCCGCTCGGCGTTGTCGCGCATCTGGGCATAGATCGTCCGGCGCCGGCGAGCCTTCTCCGCCGACGGGCAGGCCTGCGCCGATAGCGATGCGGGTCGCGACCCGAGGTGGCGCAGATCGGTGCGTCGATGATCCGGGCTTCCCGGCCGTGCGACGAGCGGGCCGCGTCGTCGTCGAGGTGGTCCAGGCGCCAGGGTACGTACGGTATTCCGGTGGCGGACGACGGGACAGGCGCCGGGTGCGCGAGTCGGCGTCACGGTCTCGTCGGGTCGGTCACCGGCGCTCATGCGCAGACCTAGTAGTGAATGCGGCCGATCGAGCGCAGGCGGTCGTCGCGACCAGGGCGGCTAGGCTGGCGGTATGTCGGAAACGCTGTCACCCAACGGATTCTCGGTCGCGCTCGTGCTCGGTGGAGGTGGTTCGGTCGGTTTGGCGTGGTTGGCGGGATTGGCTACCGGGCTGCGGGACAGCGGGATCGACTTGGCGCTGGCGGACCGGTTCGTCGGCACCTCGGCCGGGGCGGTGGTCGGCGCTGTCCTGGCCGACGGCGGTGATCCGGCGCGTTTGCTGCGTCCGCCGTCGACGTCGACCTCGGCACCGGTGCAGGCGGATCCGGCGCGGATGGCGGAGATATTCGCCGTCCTGCGCGCCCCCGGACAGGATCCCGCCCAGGCACGCCGCCGGGCGGGTGAGCTGGCGCTGGCCGCGCAGGTGGGTGATCCGGACGAGCACGTCGCGCGCATGGGCGGGCTGGCCGGTGTGGCGCAGTGGCCCGCGCGTGACCTCGTCATCACCGCGGTCGACATCACCACCGGCGAGTTGCGCGCGTGGACCAGGGACGGCGCGGCGTCGTTGCCCGCCGCGCTGGCGTCGAGCACCGCGGTTCCGGGTGTCTTCCCGCCGATTCCGATCGACGGCCGCCACTACATCGACGGCGGGTTGCGCTCCCCGGTGAACGCGGACCTGGCCGCGGGCGCGGACGTCGTGGTGATCGCCGAGCCCTTGGCGCACATGTTCCCGCGCATTCCCAGCGATCGCGAATTGGGTTCGGCCACAGAGGTATCCATAGTGCCCGACGACGACGCCATCGCCGCATTCGGACTCGACGTGTTCGACCCGGCCGTGCTGGCCCCCGCCCATGCGGCCGGTGTGCGCCAGTCCGCCGAGGCGGCGCTGCGACTGAAGGACGTCTGGCCGAACCCCTGACAGACTGCCGAGCCGGCTTCAGCACCAGTACGACAGCGCCCAGCACGGCCACATGCGTCCACCATCCCAGCCACCCGCCCCCTCCCGCGCGCTCCGCTACGACCCGGCTTCTTCCGGTGCGTACCCGAGGATGCCCTTGATCTCCAGGTAGTCGTCGAATCCGAATTCGCCCCACTCGCGGCCGTTTCCGCTCTTGCGGTAGCCGCCGAAGGGGGCGTGGAAGTCGAAGGCGTCGTTGATGGTGATCCAGCCCGACCGGATGCGGCGGGCTACGGAGCGGGCCTGGTTCAGATCGGAGCCCGCGACATTGCCCGCGAGTCCGTACTCGGTGTCGTTGGCGATCTCGACGGCGTGGTCGACGCTGTCGTAGCCCAGGATGGCCAGCACCGGGCCGAAGATCTCCTCGCGGGCTATGGTCATGTCGTTGGTGACGTTCGCGAACACGGTGGGCCGCACGTAGTAGCCCTTGGTGAGTCCGTCGGGGCGGCCGGGGCCGCCCACCACCAGCGTGGCTCCCTCGTCGATGCCCTTATGGATGAACGCCTGGATCTTGTCGAACTGCGCACCGGAGACGACGGGGCCCAGCGCGGCATCCCCGGTGGGGTCGCCCACGCTGAGCTGGGCAGCGGCTCGGCGCGCGGTGTCGATGGCCTCGTCCATGCGGGCACGGGGAACCAGCATGCGCGACAGCGCGCTGCAGGTCTGGCCGGAGTTCATCATCATCGGCCCGATCGCGGCGGCGACATTATCGGTGAAGTCCGCGTCGTCGAGCACGATGTTCGCGCTTTTGCCGCCCAGCTCCTGGGTGACCCGCTTGACGCTGGGCGCGGCATTGCGCGCGATCTCGATGCCCGCGCGGGTGGAGCCGGTGAAGGAGATCAGATCCACGTCCGGATGCGCCGACAGCGGCACCCCGACGCTGGGACCGTCGCCCTGGACCAGATTGAAGACGCCGGCGGGAACGCCTGCGGCATCGAGGATCTCGGCGAAGATCTGCCCGGTGAACGGCGAGCGTTCCGACGGCTTGAGCACCGTCGTGCAGCCGGTGGCGAGGGCGGGGAACACCTTCACGGCGATCAGGCTCATCGGCCAGTTCCAGGGCGTGATGAGGCCGCATACGCCGATGGGCTCCTTGACGACCAGGGTGGCGCCGCGCCGCTGCTCGAAGGCGAAATTCTCCAGGACTTCGATGGCGGTCGACAGGTGCCCGGCCCCGAGATCCACCTGGAATCCGCAGGCCAGCGCGCTCGGTGCGCCCATCTCCTCGGTCAGCGCAGCGGCGAGGTCACCCGCGCGTTTGCCGTACTCCGCGCCGATGGCGCGCAGCAACGCGATCCGTTCCGGCACCGAGGACGCCGACCAGGCGGCAAACGCCTCGCGGGCGGCCGAGACCGCACGGTCCACGTCCGCGGCCGACCCGTTGGCGACCATGCCGCACACCGCTTCGGTCGCCGGGTTCACGACGTCGAAGGACCGCGCCCCGGCCGGGTCGACCCAGGCGCCGTCGATGTAGAACTGGGAATACTCGCGCATGACTACTGTGTCCCTTCCGCGTACCAGGTGCGGAACTCGTCGTAACTCGGCATCTCCTCCGAGTTCGCCTTCGGATCGACGGCGACGTGGATGACGCCCGGTCTGCCGCTGGCGTACGCCCGTTTGATGGCGGGGGCGATGTCCTGGTCGTGGTCGACGAATTCGCCGTAGCAGCCGAAGCCCTCGGCGACCTTGTCCAGGCGGGTGTCGGTGCTCCAGTGCGTACCGGTCTCCAGCGAGCCAGGCCCGAAGAGCCCCTTGTAGACCCCGACTTCGAGGCCCCACGCGTAGTCCACGGCCACCACGCAGACCAGCGGAAGGTTCAGCCGCGCCGCGGTCTCCAGTTCGCCGATGTGGAACAGGAACGACGAGTCGCCGGTGACCAGCATGACCGGCCGCTTCCTGCCCTCGGCCACCGAGGCTCCGATGGCGTAGGGCAATCCGGTACCGAGGTGCCCGAAGTTCTGGTTCCAGATCACGTCGTGCGGCTTGGCCTGCGAATAGGTCCAGCCGAAGATCGTGGTGGCGCCACCGTCGCGGACCATGATGCCGTCGGAGGGGAACACGTCGGTCGCCTCGACGACGAGTCGCGCGGGGTGTACCGGGGACCGCCCCGACGGCGCGGTTTCGGACAGTTCGGCGAGCCGGGCGGCGTCCTGCTCGATCCAGCCCGCGAGCTCGGGCGACGGCGTGCGAGGCGTGTCCTTCAGCGCCTCGACCAGCTGCGGGACGATCGCGCGCAGGTCACCGACGAGCGGTACATCGATGGGGCGATTGACCCCGATGGCCTCGGGATTCTGTTCCACCAGAATCCATTTCCGGTTCGCCTCGTTGGCCGGCCAGTGCCGGCCCACCCCGTAGTGCACGGGTTCACCGATTTCGGTGCCGACGGCCAGGCACAGATCCGATCGCACCACCGCATCGATGGACGACGGCGAGAAGCCGTAAGGGAAGGTGCGGTCCTCGAGTCCCTCGATATACGACGTACCGCCGGAGGTCTGGATAACCGGGCAGGCCATCAGCTCGGCGAGCGCGCGAACCGAGTTCCCGGCGCGCGTGGTGTGCACGCCGTGCCCGACGAGCAGGACCGGCTGTCGCGCCGCGCGGATCAGCCGCGCCGCCTCCTCGATCCGGTCCTGGCCCGCGGTCTGGCCGACGAGCCGATACCGGCTGGGCGGCAATGGTTCCGGAACGTCGAGTTCCTCTTGGATGATGTGCTTGGGCCACTCGATGTAGACCGGCCCGGGTGTTCCGGTGAGTGCCCGGCGCAAGCCCTCGCGAATGATCTCGTCGGTCTGGTCGGCGTATTCGATGCTGGCGTGGTACTTCACCGACGGTGCGAAGAGTTCTGCCTGCTTGACGAATTGGATACGCCCGCGCCGCACCCGCTGCTCGGTGATCCGGGCGCGCTGCCCGCCGAGGAAGATCACCGGCGAATTCTCGACCTTCGCGCACATCATCGCGCCCGCCAGATTGGCGACGCCCGGTCCGAGGGTGCCGATGCACACCGCGGCCTTACCGGTCATCCGCGACACCGCCTCGGCCATGAAACCGGCCGATTCCTCGTGATGCGGCGCGACGACATTCCAGCCGCGTTCCTCGGCGAGGTGGAACATGTGCACGAAATTGGGGTCGGGAATACCGAATATCGTATTGATGCCCTCGGCTTCGAAGAGCTGAAGAATACGTTCGTAGACCTTAACGGGCATGCTGTCCTGCTTCCGTGGCTGACTCGAAACTCTTCCTGATGTGATCGCTGTGCCCCGAGGGAACGGCAGGCAGAATCCAGGAGCCGGTCGTATCGCGGATCGCGTCGATCTGCTCGCCGATCTCTTCGACCGTCCACGAGGGGCGGTAGACCCCAGGGGTCTCGGCGATGTAGGCCCTGGCCACCCGCCCGGCGACCGACACCAGCATCTCGCCGGTGATCGAGCAGGACTCGTGGGCGAGCCAGCCGACGGCCGGTGCCGTCAGTTCCGGTCCCATGGGCGGATAGGACGAGATGTCGAGTCCGTCGGCCAGTCGCGTCACCGCGGCGGGCACGATGACGTTGCCGAGAATGCCGAATTCGGCTCCCTCCAGGGCGATCACATTCGACAGGCCGATCATGCCCGCCTTCGACACGGCGTAGTTGGCCACGCCCTTGTTGCCGTACAGCCCGCCGATGGACGAGGTGAGCACCACGCGGCCGTAACCGGCGTCGGCCATGACCGGGAACGCGGGCCGGACGACGTGGAACGCGCCGCGCAGGTGCACGTCGAGCACCGCGTCGAAATCCTCGTAGCTCAGTTGCCGCAGCGAACCGTAACGGACGTTGCCCGCGTTGTGCACGAGGATGTCCAGGCGGCCATACCGGTCGAGCGCCGTGTCGATGATCGCGCGCCCGCCCTCGGCCGTGGCCACCGACTCGGTGCAGGCGACGGCGGTGCCGCCCGCCGCTTCGATCTCGGCGACCACCTCCGCGGCCGGGTTCGCCTCGACGCTGTCGCCGCGTACGCTGCTGCCGAGGTCGTTGACCACCACCTTCGCCCCCTTGGCGGCGAGCAGCAGGGCGTAAGCGCGGCCCAATCCCCTTCCGGCGCCGGTGATCACGGCTACGCGATCGTCGAATCTGAGTTCTGGCAAGGTGGTCCTCTCACAGGTGCTTCGTGATGGCGGGGGACTCGTCATTCGCCCAGGACGAGACCCTCCAACCGGCCGGTGTCCCGCCAGTCCCGCAGCAGGTCCTCGAGCACGTAGAAGCCACCCCAGAAGGGATCACCGAGGAACGACCGCCCGTTCGGCTCGCCCTCGCTGTTGTAGTAGCCCGGGGTGCATTCCCGGACGAAGTTGCTGTTGTCGAACGAATTGGCCCGGATGGTCGCGATCCACGCCTCCTCGGCCTCCGCGCTGGGCTCCACCGTGGTGGACCCCCGGGCCAGGGCTTCGGAGATGATGTAGGCGATGTGATCGGCCTGCTGCTCGAACATCCGCGTGGTGGAGGCGGTCACCCCGCCCTGGACGAACCCGGTCGCGAAGTGGTTCGGGAACCCGTGCGACATGATCCCGTGCAGGGTGCGGAATCCCGCGCTCCAGTGCTGGTAGAGCGACCGGCCGCCTCGCCCGGCGAACGGCTGGATGGCGAGCCTGCGGTCGATGTCGCTGCTGATCTCGAAACCGCTGGCGAAGACGATGCAGTCGACCTCGTATTCGACACCGTGCGCGACGATGCCCTTCGCCGTGATGCGCTCCACCCCTTTGGTGTCCGAGACGTCGATGAGCGTGACGTTCGGTCGGTTGAACGCCGGCAGGTAGTTGTCGCTGAAGCCCGGTCGTTTGCACAGGTGCCGGTAGTACGGCTTGAGCGCCTCGGCCGTCGCCTCGTCCGTCACGATCTCCTCGACGCGGCGGCGCACACGCTCCATCGCGCGGTAGTCCTCGGCCTCCTTGAGTTCCATGACCTTCAGCGGATTCGTCGCCAGTTCGGCCCAGCCGCCGGTAGCGTCCAGGTGGGCGGCCACATTGCGGGCGACCTCGGTCCAGCCGTCGCAGATCAGGTCCGGCTCACCCGGGGAGTAGAACGCGTAGGCGGCGTTGTGGAAATTCCGCTGCCGCTCCTCCCGCCAGCCCGGCCGCAGCGAGTTCACCCATCCGGGGTCGGTCGTGGTGTTGCCGCGCTCGAAGATGTAGGACGGCGTCCGCTGGAACACGTACAGGTGTCCGGCGCCTTCGGCCAGATGCGGGATCGTCCCGATACCACTGGCGCCGGTGCCGATGATGGCCACCTTCTTGTCGCCGAGCTTGTCCAGGCCGCCCTTCAGCGTGCCGCCGGTGTAGGTGTAGTCCCAGCGCGCGGTGTGGAACGTGTGGCCCTGGAACTGCGTGATGCCTGGGATGCCGGGGAGTTTCGGCCGGTTGTACGGACCCTGGCACATCACGATGAACCGGGCGCGGATGTCGTCGCCCCGGTTGGTCGCGATCCGCCACCGTCCGATCTGCTCGTCCCATTCCAGCGATCGGATCAGCGTGTGGAAGATCGCCTTCTCGTACAGGCCGAAGTGCTTGCCGATGCGCTGGGCGTGTTCGTAGCACTCGTCGCCGAAGGAGAACTTCTCTTTCGGCATGTAGCCGGTCTCCTCGAGCAACGGCAGATAGCAGTAGCTGTCCGAGTCGACCTGGATGCCGGGGTAGCGATTCCAGTACCAGACCCCGCCGAAGTCACCGCCCAATTCGATGATCCGGAAATCGTCCACACCGGCCTGCCGCAACCGGTGCGCGGCGATGAGACCCGCGAAACCGCCACCGAGAATCGCCACCTCGAGCTCATCGGTGATCTCGTCTCGCGGCTCGACCGGCGTGTACGGATCCTCTTCGTAGTAATCCGCGAATTCGCCCTCGGTCAGCAGATATTGCTTCTGTCCCTCGGGCCGCAGGCGCTTGTCGCGTTCGGCGAGATATTTCGCGCGGAGGGCATCCCGATCGACATCGGGCGTAACCGTGGGCTTGCACTCTTGCATTCGGATTCCTGGATCTCTAACTCGGTCATCGGTGGCGGACCGGCGGGTCCCGCTCGTCAGGTCAGATCGCGCGGCTCGCCGGTACCCATGTACTCGGCGAGGTTGCGGTGCAGATTCACCACGCTGCGCTCGCGATAGGGGTTGGGTTTCGGCCCGGAGAAGCCGCGGCTCTTCATGCCCTGCTGGACCGCGGCCATATTGGCGAAGTCCTGCGGTAGGACGGTCCGCCAGCCGGGGTCGCCGACGGGGGTGTACTCCCACTCGGTCCGCGGCTCCTGGCCGGGCGGGAAGAGTTCGAACACAGCGGCCTCGAAGATGCACTTGTCCGGGTCGCAGCCGTAGGGCCGGAACCGGTAGCACAGCATGTTGTTCAGTGCGTGGCCGATCTGGAAGTTGGGGAAGATCTGCCACGCGGTGCCCGCCCTGGCGACGATCTCGGGGTCGACCTTCGGCCAGACCACGCCGCGTGCCTCGTCCTCCGACCGCGCGGTGTCGAGCCAGTAGCGCAGTACTTCGCCGGCCGGGGTGCCCTCGGGCAGTTCGTCGACCAGCCGATTGGCGACGTCGACCAGCGTGCGGGTGGTATTGGTATTGGCGTTCTCCCAGGTGAAGTTCTGTAGCGTGGCGGTGGAGACGCGCGCGTCCGGACCGCTGCCGACGCGCACTTTGGCCTGGTTCTCCTCCATGCCCTTGGGAGCGTCGTAGCCGATATTGCTGTGCTTGCCCTGCGCCCGCGACCATCCGAGGAAAGTGCCGAAGTTCATGAACTCCGGGTGGGTGTAGGGCACGTGGTAGGTCTCCATGAACGCCTCGAAGGCGACCTTCCAGTTGCAGTCGAAGGTCAGCCACCGCCGCCAGCGGTAGCGCATGTTCTCCAGTTCGAAGTGTTCGAGCAGACCGGCCGCGGGCTCGAGGTACTCCCGCAGCGGTTCCGCGCCGGGGTCCATATTGATCCAGATCCAACCGCCCCAGGTGTCGACCCGCACCCGGTTCAGCCCGTCGTTGCGCTCGGTGAGACCGCAGGACCAATCCTCGCGCTCGGCCGCGAAGGTGTTGCGGCCCTCCAGGTCGTAACGCCACCCGTGGAAACCGCACACGAACTGTTTGCGACTGCCGCGGGCGTCGTGCGCGCCATCCGGGGTGTCGATCAGTTTGCGGCCGCGGTGCGCGCACACGTTGTGGTAGGCCCGGATGGTGTCCGGTGCGGTGCGCACGACGATGATCGAATCGTCGAGGATCTCGTAGGTGAGGAAGTCGCCGACCCGGGGAATCTCCTCGACCCGTTCGACCTGTTGCCACACCTTGGCCCAGAGCTTGTCGCCCTCGGCGCGTGCGTATTCCTCCGAGATGTACGCCTCGACGCCGATCGTCATCGGCGTCGACAACGGTTCGGCGGTCGCGGAAGTCGTTGCCCCGTTTGTCGTTTCGCTCATGACTTGCTCCTGGTGATCACTCGGGTGCGTCAGCGGGTGATGGATGCGCGGAAGTTTTCGTCCTCGAGGAACAGCGAGGTGTGGTCATCCCCGAGATGGGTCCACCTGAGGTTCAGGCCGCCGTCCACCAGCAGGGTTTGGCCCGTGACGTAGGTCGACAGATCCGACAGCAGGAACAGGATCGGGCCCGCCTGCTCCTCCGGTCGCCCGCGTCTGCCCATGGCGATGGCCCGGCGGTCGCGCTGGGGATCGTCGTCGACGTAGGTGCGGGAGGCCGGTGTCTCGGTGACGCCCGGCGCGATGGCGTTCACCCGGATGCCGTCCTGGGCCAGCTCCACCGCCAAGGTCCGGGTTGCCGCGACCAGCGCCGCCTTCGCGGTGCCGTAGGCGATATGGAACGGTGCGGTGTTCATGCCGCTGATCGAGGAGAGCGAGACCAGCGAACCGGGCCTGCCTTGTGATTTGAGCTCCGCGGCCACCGCCTGGCTCATGAAGAACATCGTCTCCAGGTTCTGGGCGAACAACGCCCGCCAGTCTTCCCGGGTCACCCGGGTGGCGGGCATCCAGGTGCGCACCGCGGCGCCGCCCGCCACATTGACCAGTCCGTGCAACTCGCCGGGCGCCGAGCGGGCGTGCTCGAGCACGGTCGCGACACCCTCCTCGGTGCCGACGTCGGCCGCGACGGAATGTACGGAAAGCCCTTCCGCAGCAAGGGGTTCGACATGCTCGGCGAGGTTCTCCTTCGAGCGGCTCACCCCGATCACGGTGGCGCCTGCTCTGGCGATCAGGCGTGTGACGGCGGTGCCGATGCCGCCGCCGCCCGCGCCCGCGACGATGACGACGCGCCCGGTCAGTCCGAAGAAGTCGTGTGTGAGGCCGTCATCGGTCATGGCCGGGCCATGCCTTCCCGCGCAGCGCCAGCACACTGCCCTCGGCGTCGGCGGAGAGATAGATCGTGCCGTCCGGTCCGGCGGCGAGCCCCGCGAACGGGCCCATGGGTCCGGAGAACGGGGGAGTGCCGCGCAAGGGTTTGGCGACGACGCCGGGCGGCGCGCCGACCGGGAGGTTCGCGGCGAGCGTCTGCCGCGCCTTGGTCTCGAGATCGACGCGGACCAAGGCTTGCAAACCGGCGTCGAGGACCAGTAATTGTCTGCCGCGCACCAGGATTCCCTGCGGCGTCTCCAGTCCGTCCACCACGGTGTCGACTCCGGCGCCGCTGATCGAGACGATCCGCCCGGCTCCGGATTCGGAGATCAGGGGCGTGCCGTCCGGGCCGAACGCGACACCCATCGGGGCGTTCAGCCCGGAGGCCAGCACGTCGACCTGGCCGGACCGGATCGACAGCACCCGGCCCGCGCCGAGTTCCGCGGCCACGATCATCCCGTTCGCGATTGCCGCGACCCCGTAGAGCTGATCGAACCCGTCGGCGACGATCTCGGGCTCCTCGTCCGTGCCCGGGCGGTAGTACGCGATCTGCCCGGTGGAGGTGGCGCACAGGAACTCGCCCGATCCGACGGCGCTGACGCCGCGTACATAGCCGGGGTTGCCCGCGCTGAAAAGGGAGGCGACCGTGTGCAATCTGCCATCACGCCACACGTAGAAGAAGGTGCCGTCGGCGACGTAGAGATTGCCGTCGTGGCCGACGGTCAGGTCCAGCGGCCACAGCAGGCCGCCTTCCAGGACCGGCCGGGTCCGGCCGCCGGTGAGAATCTCGGTGATCTCGCCGGAGAAGTTCGAGACGAACAGGCGGTCGCCGACGAAGGTGCAGTTGTCCAATCCGGGATCCAGGCTCGCCAGCACCTGACGGTCCCCGGTGCGTGGGTTGATTCGCAGCACCTCGCCGGTCTGCACCTGGGTGGAGACGATGAACCCCGCGGAGTCGAACTTGACCGAGTCGGGCACGCCGAGGTCACCGGCGACTCGTTCGGGCGCACCTCCGTCGGGATCGATCCGCCAGATGTCGTTGGTCCCCATGACCGGGTAGTAGAGGAGACCATCGGGGCCGACCTCCATGGCATTGGGCATCGGCAGGTTGTCTCGCAGGATACGCGGCGCGCCACCGTCCAGCGGCAGCTCCATGAGGCGACCGCCGATCCGGCATTCGTTGACGAACAACCGGCCGTTGTGCACCGTGATGCCGTTGGCGCCCGGCAGATCGTCGCGGATCACGCGGGTGCGCCCGTCGGCACCGCGCACACTGACCCGCGCGTCCATGTACTCCGTGGCGATGAGATTGCTCTCGGGATCGAAGGCCAGGTCGTCGGGGGCGATGATGTCGCTGCCCTTGGCGCTGATGGTCTCGAGGTCGCCGGTGGCGACGTCGAGTGCGCTGATCTGGCTGCCCGCCACCTGGGCGACGTAGATCCGGCCGTCGGCACCCGTCCGCAGGCCGTTCGCGCCGAACAGTCGGCTCGGCGGGGCGAGTCGTCGAACGCTCCACCCCTCGGCGAGGGTTATCGGTGTGGTGGTGCTGTAGCGCGCCCCTCGAGTCAAGGCGGGGCCTCCCATGCGATGAGAAAGTCGATATCCACTGACACAGCCCGGCCCGGCGGTCCGGGCGACGGGAATCCGGCACCCACGGGGGCGGGCCGTGTGTCGTGGGCCACGCTACTTCAATCCTCGTAAGGATAGCAATACTTGATCGGTTGACTACCTCTGAGTAGATTCGCACCAGGGTCGTCGAGCGTCATCGGAGCGTCGCCGCCGAGCGCTCGCTACGACCACGTCAGGGCTGATGGCACTGTGCGCCACGATTTTCCGCTCGAGGGACAGCCCCGGCGGTGGGTTCGGCTGGCGGATGGACGTTCTGCGGCCGACCGGACAGGGTGCTGGCGATAGCCGGAATCGCGCAACCCAATTTTCACACTACGGAAATGCCATTATCGTACAGCGAGCAGGGTGATGCGCAACCGACTTGCTCTTGCCCGGGCGGAGGTGGGGTGACGTGCGCGAGACGGCGGCTCGGCGAACTCAGATCTGCGAGCGCAGACCCGACTGGAGCGCCAGCCGCGCACCGGCGGACGAAGCGTTCACCACTCCGTCGTCGAACCGCTGCAACACGATTGTCTGGGTGGCGGCGAGATGGGTGCGGTACAGGCGTTCGGCTTCGGCGGCCCGTCCCTCCGCGATCTCGCGGGTGATGCGGCGATGGGTGCGCACGGCTTCGGTCGACTCGGCCTCGGAGGGGTATTCCCCGCGCCGGGTCAGCGCCTCCGCCCACGCCTCCTCCTGTGCCGACCACAGCGTGACCAGCGTGCTCACGACATAGCGAATGGTCAGGTTCGGGGTGAACGAGACGATGAGGTCGTGGAATTCGCGAGCGGTGTGGGTGAAGGCGACGCCGTCGTCGATGAGCTCGGCCGACTTCTCGACGTTCTCCGTGAGCGCGGGGACGACGGTTTCGGCGCGGTCGGGCCGCTCGGCGCAGGCGGCCGCGCACTGCGGTTCCAGCGTGCGCAGGCCCGCGGCGAGGTCGCCGAGGGTGACGCGCGCACCTTGCAGGGCCAGGCCGAGGTGATACGCCGCCGACGTCTCGTCGGGCCGGTGCACTTCGGCGCCGCCCACATTGCCCCGGCGGACGGTGACGAGACCCTCGGTCTCCAGGATGCGCAGCGCCTCGCGGATCGAGGGGTAGCTCACCCCGAAGTCCTGGACCAGCTGATCCTGGGTGGGAAGCCGATAGTTCTCGTCGCCGGCCAGGATCCGGGTGCGCAGCTCCGCGGCGACGGTCTCCGCGATACGACGCTGCGGGACCCGGCCGCGTTTGGCGGCCGTCACGCGGTCCACCTCTGGTTGGTCCTCACCGGGCACGCCTTTCCGTCATGGCGGCAGTGTAGTCATCGTGAGATGACCATACAAATATTGCTATCCTTATGAGGATTGAAGTACTGTGCGCCACATGGACTTCGCTATGGGTGAGGCCGCCACCCGCCTCCGGGGTGAACTACGGCGGCTGATTGCCGAAGAGGTCCCCGCCGACTACCTCGGCGCGTTCACCGACGACCCGGCCGATCTGGCTGTCGCTCAGCGTTTCTGCCGGGTCCTGGCCGAGCGGGGCCTGCTGTGCGCGGCCTGGCCCGCCGGGTTCGGTGGCCGCGGCGTCTCGGTGTGGGAGCAGACCGTGGTCCGCGAGGAGATGTGGGCGCACCACGAACCTCGCGGGGCGCAGTACATGGGCGTCAACTGGGTGGGCCCGACCATCATGCGGCACGGCACGGCGGAACAGCAGCACAAGCACCTGCCGCCGATCGCGCGCGGTGAGACGATCTGGTGCCAGGGCTTCAGCGAGCCGGACTCCGGGTCCGACCTGGCTTCCTTGCGGACCACCGCTCGCCGCGACGGCGAGGGCTGGCGTATCTCCGGCCAGAAGATCTGGACCTCCTACGCCACCATGGCGCAGTGGTGTTTCCTGCTCGCGCGCACCGCGACCAGGGCGCGGAAACAGCAAGGGCTCACCGTCTTCCTGGTGCCGATGTCCGATCCGGGGATCGAGGTCCGGCCGATCCGGTCCATGCTCGGCCCGCACCACCTCAACGAGGTCTTCTTCGACGGGGTGCGCGTGACGGAAGCCGATGTGCTCGGTCGGGTCGACGAGGGCTGGTCGGTGGTGCGGGAGGTGCTCGCGTTCGAACGCGTCGGCATCGCCCGCTACGCGCGCTGTGAGCGGCTGTTGCAGGCCGCGCCCGATGTTCTCGGCCCGCGGTGGGAGACGGTTCCGGCCGAATTGCGCGGTCGCTGGGCCCGCATGCTCACCCGGGCGCGGCGGGCGCGGCTACTGGCGTATCAGGTGGTCGCGATGCAGAGCGCCGGGCGGGTCGCACCGGGTGACGCCGCGGCCTACCGCATCGCGGTGACCCGGCTCGATCAGGAAAGCGCGAGTGTTCTGGCCGAACTCGCCGCGTTCGCGGGCTCGGAAGACGAGCACGGGCA
This sequence comes from Nocardia sp. NPDC041819, assembly GCF_055590505.1. Classification (NCBI taxonomy): domain Bacteria; kingdom Bacillati; phylum Actinomycetota; class Actinomycetes; order Mycobacteriales; family Nocardiaceae; genus Nocardia; species Nocardia sp. NPDC041819. Next base: position 1,382,502 of record NZ_JBVJAP010000001.1, read on the forward strand.
CCGGTTCCGGCGCGCGGTGGACGACCATTGGCGATACGCGAATGCCGCCACGGTCGCCTCCGGCAGTATCGAGATGCAGAAGATCCTGCTGGCGCGCTCGTTGCTGAGTGGGCCACGCCGGGCGGGGGAGGCCGCATGACCGCCGCGTCGTTCCCGGCGGGCGGCCGGGCGATGACCATCGAACTGTGCGCCGAGGCAATGGAATACGGCAAGCAGGCCGTGCGCGCGTTGCGCGCGGCAGGCGGCGACGAGCTGGTGCGGTGGGCCGAGCGCGAGCCTGCGCGCCGCGCGCACGTCGCGCCGGTGCTCGGCGAACTCGGCGCGTGGGAGCTGGAGCCCCGGCACGATCCGGTCGAACTGGAAGCGGCCGCGGCGCTGTGCCGCAGCGCCGGCTACTGGGCCGCGCCCTATCCGGTCGCGGAGCGGCTGGCCCGCCCCGTCGACTTGGACGTCGACGGGTTGGTGGTGGTGTCGGATGACGAGCCCGCCGCGGCGGTCGCGCATCTCGACCTGCGCTGGGCGGCGGTGACCTTGGACGGTTCCCGAGGCTCGGTGGTGGTGCGACCACCCCGTGCGTCCACGCGTGAGTCGGCGTTCGTGACGGGGCTGGAGGTGTCGCCGGTGGACACCGGCGGCGGCGCCGACCTGGCGTTGGCGCTGGTGCTGCCGTGCTGGACCCTGCTCGGCATGCTCGACCGCGCCGTCGAACTCACCCGGGCCCACGTGCTGGTCCGGGAGCAGTTCGGCAAACCGCTGGCCGAGTTCCAGTCGGTGCAGTTCCAGTTGACCGACGCCGAGGTGGAACGGCGCGGCGTGGATATGCTCGCCCGCTACGCGCTGTGGAGCATCCAGGCCGAGCGCGGCGATGCGCTGATCGACGCGCTGGCTCTGCGTTCCGCGACCCTCGAGGCGACCGAGGCCGTGTTCCGCGTCGCCCACCAATTGCACGGCGCCCTCGGCTTCTGCGACGAGTCGCCGCTGTCCTGGCTGTCGCGTTACAGCCTGCCGTTGCGCCGACTTCCGCTCGGCTCGGTCGCCACCGAGGAGTTGCTGGCCCGGTTGGCCGGCCGCCGCGGTCTGACCGGTTTGTTCTCCGATCCGGGGGAAGGGTGACGCCATGCGCTACGACCTGCCCGATGTGCTGAGCGTGGCCTCCGAAGGGCCCGTGCGTATCGTCGTCATCAACCGCCCCGACGCGCTCAACGCGGTGAACGCGGAGTTGCACCGAGCGCTGGCCGGGGTGTGGCGGCAGTTGGCCGCGGACCGGGAGGCCGCAGTCGTGATCCTCACCGGTTCCGGCCGAGCCTTCAGCGCGGGTGGCGACCTGGACTGGATCAGCTCCTTCCTGGACGACCCGGTCGCGCGGGACGAGAGCATTCGCGAAGGCGCCCAGATCATCGAGGAGATGCTGCGCTTCCCGTTGCCGGTGATCGCCGCGGTGAACGGCGCGGCGATGGGGCTCGGCGCCGGCCTGGCGGTGTTGTGCGACGTCGTGCTGATGTCGGATCGGGCCTACCTGGCCGACCCGCACGTGGCGGTCGGGCTGGTCGCCGGGGACGGCGGCGCCGCGTTCTGGCCGCTGCTCACCCCGATCCTGCGGACGCGGGAATATCTGTACACCGGCGACCGGATCGATGCCGCCACCGCCGTCGAGGTCGGACTGGCTTCGCGGGTCGTCGCCGCGGACGAATTGCTCGACGAGGCCAGGAAACTGGCCGTCCGGTTGGCCGCCCTGCCGCCGGAGGCGCTGCGTAGCACGAAACGGGTGGTGAACATGTACCTGTCCCAGGCGCTCGGTGGTCCGATGCAAGCCGGTTTCGCCGCCGAGGTGGTCACCATGCGGTCACCGGAACACCGGGACCGGCTGCTGGCGTTGCGACAGCGGGCACGGTGAACGGGCACGACCTCGACGGGTTCCGCGGCGAGGTCCGGGACTGGTGCCGCGCGCACGTGCCTGCCGATTGGCGGCGGTCGCAGACCGGCCCCACGGACGTGGAATTCGTCCGTTTCCAGCACGAGTGGTTCCAGCAGCTCCGCCGTGCGGGATACGCGGTGCCGCATTGGCCGCGCGAATACGGCGGCGGCATGTCCCTCCCGCAACAGATCGTGCTGTATCAGGAACTCGCCGCCCACGACGCGCCGCGACTGGTGCTGGCCTTCGTGGCCGTTCACCATGCGGCCGCGACGTTGCTGGCGGCGGGGACCGACGAGCAGCGCCGGCGGCATCTCCCCGCGATCCTGGACGGCGAGATCTGGGTACAAGGCTTCTCCGAACCCGGCGCCGGATCCGATCTGGCGGCATTGCGGACCAGCGCCCGCCGAGACGGTGACGGCTATGTCGTGACCGGGCAGAAAGTGTGGGCCAGCGGTGCGCAATACGCGGACTGGTGCCTGCTGCTGGCCCGTACCGACCCGGGCGCCCCGAAGCGGCGCGGCATCTCCTACTTCCTGCTGGACATGCGCAGCCCCGGCATCCAGGTGCGCCCGATCCGGCAGGCCACCGGGGAATCGCACTTCTGCGAGATCTTCCTGGACGAGGTGCGGATCCCGGCGGACGGGCTGGTCGGCGCGGAACACGCCGGTTGGCAGGTGGCGCAGCAGACGCTCGGCGCCGAGCGTGGCCTGACCATGCTGGAGCTGGCCGAACGGCTCGGCAACGCCGGATTCCGATGGCTCCTCGAAGCGTGCCGGCGAGCCGATCCCGGTGGGCGGCGCGCGGTCGACGACGCGGTGGTGGCCGATCGGCTGGCCGCGCTGGAGATCGAGATCTTCGGATTGCGTGCATTGTGCCGCGACCTGGTGGAGCGGCACGAGGCGGGTGTCGCGGGCCCGGCCGACGCTTCGGTGGTGAAGCTGTACTACAGCGAATTGTTGCAGCGGGTGACGGATTTCGGCACGGAGGTCGGGGGACTGGCCACGCACACGACGCTGCGCAAACCGATGTCCAGCGGCTGGGAGTCGGGCGCCTGGGTGCTCGACTTCGTCGGCTCCTGGGAATGGACGATTCCGGGTGGGACCAGCGAAATCCAGCGCACCATCATCGCGGAGCGCGGACTCGGCCTGCCCCGGGAACCGACGGAAACATGATGAGCGACGAATTCGCCGAGATCCACGACGATTTGCGCGCGGTGGCGCGCGACCTGCTCGGCGAAGCCGATTCCGAGTCGGCGGTCGACTGGTCGCCGATCGCTCGATCCGGGTGGCTCGGTCTGGAGGCGCCCGCCGACTTCGACGGTGCCGGAGCGACTTTCGCCGAGGTCGCCGTGGTGCTCCGAGAAGTGGGCCGGGCGGTCGCCCGTAGTGCCTACCCGTCGGTGGCGGTGCTCGCCGTCGGCGCGCTCGCCTTGCTGGAGCCGAATCCGCGACGGGACGAGCTGTTTCGCGGCACCGTCGCCGGTGCGGTGGTCCCGGTTGTCGCGCTTGCGGGGGAGCGGCGGGCCGGCGCCGAGTCGTCAGGTGCGGTCTCCGCAAACGCCGATCGCACGCTCGTGGAATCGCCGTTCCGGCTGGTGACCGGTACCGGCGGCCTGCGTCTGCACGGTTGCGCCGACTTCGTGCTCGACGCGCCCGGCGCGGACCGGCTGCTCGTTCCCGCCCGCGAGCCCGGCGGCGAGATCGTGCTCGCGGTAGTCGAATCCGGTGCGCCAGGGTCGGTCGTCACCGCGCGACCGGTGGTCGACGCGACCCGCAGCCTCGGGCGCGTAACGGCCGACGACGTCGCGGTGACGCCGGCGGCGGTGTGGCGATTCCGTGGCGACGGAGAGCGCGCCCTGCGGCGGTTGTACGACCGGGCGGCGGTCGCGATGGCCTGCGACAGCCTCGGACTGAGCGAGGCCATGCTCGAGGCCACCGTCGGCTACGCCGAGGTGCGCGAGCAGTTCGGCCGTCCGATCGGTTCCTTCCAGGCCGTCAAACACGCCTGCGCGGACATGCTGGTGCAGGTCACGGTGGCCCGGCAGGTGGTAGCGGCCGCTGTCCGGGCCCAGGCGACGTCGGCGCCGGACGCGGGCGACGTGGCGTCGATGGCCAAGGCGTTGAGCACCGAGACGGCGGTGCGGGTGGCGGGGAAGGCCATGCAACTGCACGGCGGCATGGGCTACACCTGGGACAGCGGGATCCACGCCTACCTGAAGCGGGCCACGCTCGATCGTTCCCTCTTCGGGACGCCCGCCGAGCATCGGAAACGACTGGCCCGGCGATACGCCTCGGCGTAGCGCCGGGCAGCCGTTCGCAGGCGCCCCGGATACCGGGTCAGTGCTCCGGGGTCTCGGTGAAGCGCTGGAGGTACAGCGGCTCGCCCAGCTTCTCCACCAGGTCGAGTTCGGTCTCCAGGTAGTCGACGTGCTGCTCTTCGTCTTCGAGGATGTGCTCGAAGATGCGAGCCGAGGTCACGTCGCCGCGCGACCGCATCAACTCGATGCCCCGGCGAAGCCGTTCGACCGCTTCCAGCTCGATCTGCAGGTCGGCTCGCAATTGCTCCGGCACGCTCTGCCCGATGCGCAACGGATTGAGCTTCTGGTAGTTCGGCAGGCCGTCCAGGAAGAGGATCCGGTCGGTGAGGAGTTCGGCATGCTTCATCTCATCGATGGACTCGTGCCGAGTGTGCCGCGCCAGCTTGGTAAAGCCCCAGTTCTCCTGCATCTTGGCGTGCAGGAAGTACTGGTTGATCGCCGTGAGTTCGGCCGTCAGTTGCTCGTTGAGCAACGCCACGATGTCCTTGTCGCCGTCCATAGCTGCGATCGTGGCACAGATTGTGCGCAGCGGCAGGCAGACCGCCTGGTGTGTCGGATCAGGCGGCCGAGGGTTGCGCTTCGGTCGTCGCGCGGGCGCGGCCGATGACCTCGGCCAATCGCGCCGTGCAACTGCCGCAGCCGGGCTTCCAGCCGCAGGCGTTCTTCACTTGGCGGACACTGTCGGCCCCGGCTGCGACGCAGGTGTGCACGTCACCTTCGGACAGCGCGTTACAGATGCACACGTACATGAAGCCTCACAGCCAGGGTCACCGTTTCACTGAGGTTAGCCTCGACTAACGAGGTAAGCCTCCCCTAATGTATAGCATCCGGGACCGGCCGTGTGAAGCCCGGTGGGTGCGGTGTCGCCGTACCGGGTGTCGCCGGGCGGAGCGACCCGGGGACTGTCGGCGCGGCACCGGACGCGCTGCACGGGAGAAGCCTCGGCAGGCCCGTGGCGCTAGCTGTCGGCCAGCCGTTCGACCGCCAGCTGCCGCAGGTCACTGGACTTGATCTTCGCACTGCCGGTGAGTGCGATGTCCTCCTCGGCGAACAACAGCACCTGTCGCGGCACCTTGTAGCTGGCCAGCCGCTCGCGCAGGAACGCGCGGACCGCGGCGCCGTCCACGGTCGCGTCCGTGTGCGGCACCACACACGCCACCACGACCTCGCCGAGCGTCTCGTGCGGTACGCCGACGGTGCGCGCGACCTTGACACCAGGGAAGCCGGCCAACGCCTCGTCGACCTCCAGCGGGGAGACATTCGCGCCGCCGGTCTTGATGATGTCGGTCAACCGCCCCTCCCAGTACAGCCGGTCCGCGTCATCGAGGTAGCCGCCGTCGCCGGTGTGGAAGTAGCCGTCGCCGTCGAGCGTCTCGTCCAATGCGGTGCCGAGATAGCCGAGCATGAGCGTCGGCCCTTTGACGCAGATCTCGCCGCGCTCGCCGCGCGCCGCGACCGCGCCGGTGAGCGGGTCGACGATCTTGACGGTGTTGCCGGGCAACGGCTTGCCGCTGCTGCCCGCGATTTCGTCCTCGGGTGTATCGGCCGGAAAACAGGTGGTGATGGTGAAGGTTTCGGTGTTGCCGTAGGCGTGCCCGGGCTCGGTCCAGGTGGTCGACACGCGAGGGTGCCGCGCCGCGGGCGTCTTCACGTCCACGAATCGCAGGCTGCTCAGGTCGGTCGTCGACCAGTTGGGCGCGCCTTCCAGTTGCGCCCACTGGTGCGGCCACGCGACCGGGAAGTTCACTCGCTCGGCCCGCATCAACTCCAGCGCCTCGGCGGCGTCGAAGGTCGATTGCAGCACCAGGCTGCCGCCCGCGGCCAGGGTGGCGCCGAGCGCTTGGCCGAAGTTGCCGGACCAGAAGAAGCCGTTGGCGGTCCAGCAGCGCACGTGGTCGTCCGGGCCGAATCCGAACATGCGCCGGAACCGCCACATCTGGATGGCGACGCCGCGGTGCGCGCTGCGGATGCCTTTCGGCTTGCTGGTGGTTCCCGACGAGAAGAACAGCACAGCGGTATCCGCCGGTCGCACCGTGGCGGCCGTCGCCTCGATCAGTGCCTGTGCTTCCGAGTGCCCGCGAGCCAGGAACGTGTGCCAGGAGTCGATCGCCGCATCGGGCACCGGTTCGCCGACCATCGCGAGATGACGTAGGAACGGGTAGGCCGTCGAGCGCAGAGCGCCCGGCGCGGCGGTGCCGACGGCGGGTTCCAGTCCGGTCAGCACGTCGGCGAAATCCTTGTTCGCCACAGACCTTTCGAACAGCAGCATCGACACACCGGACAGCCGCAGCAGGTGGTCGAGTTCCGCGGGGCTGGAAAAGGTGCTGAGGGCGACGGCCACTCCGCCGGCCAGTGACACGCCGAAGACGGCCGAGAGCCACTCCGGCCGGTTCGTCATCAGCACGCCGACCCGGCCGTCCTTGCCGATCCCGCAGGCGCGCAGAGCGCGCGCCACTTCGGTGGCGCGCTCCCACAACTCGGCATAGGTCCAGCGGACGACGCCGGCGCCGGTGTGCGCGACGAGCGCCTCGCGGTCGCCGTACCCGCGGGTGACTTCGCGCAGGAAGCCGGGCAGGGTGAGCGGTCCCAGACCCGGCTCTTCGGACAGCGGCGGTCCGGAGGCGATCGCCACGGCAGGCGCGAGGACGTCGTCGGTGTCGGTGGGCATCGCCTCTCCCGTTTCTTTCCGGTGGCCGTCAGTACGGAAGCTCGACCTCGGCCGTGCAGTCCACCAGCACGCCGAAGTCCTGATTGGTCAGCCGCAGTTTCACCTGCACCAGCGGTACGCCCCAGACCGAATCCGCCTCCTTGCAGATGATCTCGGCGTCGAAGTAGGTCACGTCGCCCTCGAAAGCGGGCAGGCGGAAGTCCGCCTTGCTGTGGCGGAGGATGCCGTCGTGCCCGGCCCAGTACGAGAGGTAGTCGGTGCACCAGGCGCCCATGGTGGCGCCGTAGCCGTAGGCCCGCGCCATCCCGACCTCGCCCGCCTTGTCGGCGTCGATGTGCCCGCGGGAGGGGCCGACGTACAGGCCGTCGCGCTTGCGCGGGTCGATGCGCGCGCCCTCTTCGTCGAAGGCGAACCCTTCGGTCCAGCCCGGATCCTGGTAAACCCAGGGATCATCGATGCCCGCCGGCGCGGTCCAGTGAAATGTGCCCCAGATGTTGAACAAGAAGGCGCGGTACTCGGTGGTGAAGCTCGCGATGGTGTGCGGGCCGATCACCCGGCGCGGCAGCCGATCCCCGACCTTCACTTCGTCGAAGTGCGGTGAGACCCCGGCGCGGTTGGTCAGGATCCACTCGTGCCGCAGCGACTCGATTTCGGCCAGTTCGGCGGCGGCCCAGGTCCGCACCCCGCCGAGTTGGTTGTCGTACATGCCCCGCTTGTTGGCCTCCGACGCCAGATACCGGATGGCGGTGGACCTTTCGCGGGCGACCAGTACGCCATGCTGATTGCGGTGGACGGTGTCGCCGCGGGAGAACATCGTCGGCCCGGCGAACTTCGTCTCCACCACCTTGTAGTCGTGGAATCGCCGGTCCTGGAACAAGGTGTCGCCGGGGCGCACCGGGCAGCCGTAGAACCACCATTCCTCGCCGCCGAAGATCAGGTGGCTGCCGGGGATGTGGCCGACGCAGGCCGGCTGTGCGCCGTGCCCGTAATCCAAAGCGACCGCGATGGATTGGGGTGCCACGATGCCGCCGTATCGCGATTCGCGAGCGAATTCCTGATCCCAGTGCAGCGGATTCGGATAGTCCATCGCCATCACCCAGCGGCGGATGTCGGAGGAACTGCACGGGTCCCACAGTTGGCCGCCGCCCACCGGCTTGCCGACCCGGTGGTCGACGTCGGACAGATCGAGTTCCACAGTCGATTTCATCGATTTCCTGGTCACGGGATGCTCCTGATCAACGATTCACGTCGACGACGATCCGGCCGCGTACGGCGCCGTCGACGAGCCGGCCGGCCGCGGTGGCGGCCTCGCCGAGGGGGATCTCCTGGGCGATGCTGTCCAGGGCGGCCGGGTCCAGGTCACGGGCGAGCCGCGCCCAGGCGTCGAGGCGCCGCTGCTTGGGCGCCATCACGCTGTCGATGCCGAACAACGTGACCCCGCGCAGGATGAACGGGGCGACCGTGGCGGGGAAGTCCATCCCCTGGGCCAGGCCGCAGGCGGCCACCGCACCGCCGTACCGGGTCTGGGCGCACACATTGGCCAGCGTGTGACTGCCGACGGTGTCGACCACACCTGCCCAGCGCTCCTTCTGCAGCGGCTTGCCGCGCTCGGCCAGTTCGGCGCGATCCACCACGGTGCCCGCGCCCAGTTGCCGGAGGTAGGCGGTCTCGGCGGTCTTGCCGGTGGCGGCCGCGACGGCGAACCCGGCTCTGCTCAGCAGCGCGATCGCGATGCTGCCCACGCCGCCGGTCGCGCCGGTCACCAGGATCTCGCCTCGGTCGGGCCGAACGCCGTGGCGCAGCAGCGCTTCGACGCACAGGCTCGCGGTGTATCCGGCGGTGCCGATCGCCATCGCTTGTCGCGCGGTGAACTCGGCGGGCCGGGGCACCAGCCAGTCGCCGTTCACGCGGGCCCGCTGCGCGAGGCCGCCCCAGTGCGATTCTCCGACGCCCCAGCCGTTGAGGATCACGTCGTCGCCCACCGACCAATCCGCGTGGCTGCTCTCGGTGACGACGCCGGCGAAGTCGATGCCGGGCACCATCGGGAACGCGCGGACGACGGGAGACTCTCCGGTGATCGCCAGGGCGTCTTTGTAATTGAGGGTGGAGTGGGCGACCTCGACGGTGACATTCCCCTCTGGCAGCGTCGCTTCGTCCACGTTCGTCAGCGTGACCTTCGGTCCCGCCTCGCCTTTCTCGATCAGAACTGCGGCAAACATGCGGAAGAGTTCCCTTCCTAGAACGGGTGGGCCATCTGAACGTGAATATAAGTTTCCAATTTGGAGAATAATATTCTCTGATGGCGTTGTCATGCTTTCACCGTGAGATTCGGGTGTCAACGTGGAATCACTGTTCGCGCCGTTCGCTCACCGAGCGGTCCAGCCGCCGTCGACGACGACGGTCTGGCCGGTGACGTACCGGGCGGCGTCACCGGCCAGCCAGACGACGGCTCCGACGATGTCCTCGGCCTCCGCCTCGGTCGGCAGGGGAGTGTTACGGCGCAGGTAAGCGGCGCCGCGCTCGTCGTCATAGAGGGTGTCGGTGATCTCGCTGCGGAAGAAGCCGGGCGCGACGGTGTTCACCCGGATCGAATACCGCGCCCATTGCACGGCGAGTTCGGCGGTGAGCCCGGACAGCCCCGCCTTGCTCGCGGCGTAGGACGCCTGCGGGATGCCGGGCACGCCGACCCGGCCGCTGATGGAGGAGACATTGACGATCGAGCCGCGACCCACCGCGCGCATGTGCGGGAACACCGCTCGAGCGAGCAGGAACGGCGCCACCAGGTTGAGTTCCAGGGTCCGGCGCACGGCGTCGAGCGGCTCGGATTCGGCGCGCTCGGTGGTGAACCGGTTTCCGGCCGCGTTGACCAGGATCTCCGGCGGTCCCAGGCCGTCGGCCACCGTGGTGACCACGGCGCCGATGCCCTGCGGCTGGGTCAGGTCGCACACCACGGGGAGCCCGTCGATGCGCCCGGCGAGCTCGGTCAGCCGGTCGGCGCGCCGGGCCGCGACCGCGACGCGGGCCCCGAGCGAGGCCAGCGTTTCCGCGACCGCGGCGCCGAGCCCGGAGGACGCTCCGGTCACGATCGCCACCCGGCCGTCGAGGTCGAACAGGCGCGGGGCGCGCGCGGACCGCGTGGTCACGGCTGCTCCCGCGTCGTGTGCCGCGCGGCGGTCGCCAGTTCGGTGAGCCGCGTTCGCTCGATCTTGCCCATGGCGTTCACCGGCAGCGCATCCACCCGGCTCCAGAACTCCGGCACCTTGTATCCGGCCAGTTCGCGTCGGCACAATCGCGCCAGGGCGTCGAGATCCACCGTGGGATCGGCGCTTTCGATCACCGCCGCGACCCTCTGGCCGAGCCGCTCGTCCGGCACCGGGCACACCGCGACCTTGGCCACGCCGGGGTGCGTCGCGATGACCCGCTCCACCTCCTGCGGGTAGACGTTCGCTCCGCCCCGGATGATGACCATCTTCTTGCGGTCCAGGATCGACAGCCTGCCTTCGGTGTCGACGGTGCCGACATCGCCGGTGGGGAGCGGACCGGGTCGCGGCGGTCGCACTCCATCGCGCTCCCGGTAGCCCAGCATCGGCGTCCACCATCGGGCCCACGGGCCGGTGGCGGCCGCCTTCAGCCGCAGCTCGCCGAGCGAACCGGGCGGTAGCCTGCGGCCGTCGTCGTCGTAGGCGGCGACGTCGTAGTGCGGCAGCACCCGGCCGCTGGCGCCGGGGAACCATTCGTTGCCGGGGGGGTCGATCGAGACCACCGTCGGCGCCTCGGTGAGACCGTAGGTGGCGCGGGGCACCGGCCCGTGCGCGTCGGCGAAGGCCGCGCGCACCGAGTCGGGCGTGTCGCTGCCGCCGCTCCAGACTTCGCGCAACGAGCCGAGATCGAGCCCCGGCCTGCGCGCGAGGTCGTAGAGCTGCGCGGGTGCGCCGTTCCAGACCGTGACGCGATGCTCGGCGATCCATTCGGCAACCCCGTCGGCGTCGCGGCGGTCCATGACGACCGAGCAGCCGCGGGCCTGCGCGGTGAGCAGGGTGGACAGGACCATCAGATTGAGGATCGTCAGCGGGAAGCTGTCGCCCTTGCGCAGATCGGGCCCCCAGCCTCGAGTGGCCGTCAGCACGGCGCCGGGCAGCAGTAGGTTGCGCTGGCTGTGCACCACGGCCTTCGGCTGTCCGGAGGTGCCGCTGGTGAAGGCGATTCCGGCCGGGGCATCGATGTCGTGCTCCACCTGTGGCGCGGGTGCCGCGCGATCCAGCAGTGCCGCCCAATGATCGGGGTCGACCGTACCGGGCGAGTCCACCCGGCAGCGGGATCCGGCGAGTACGACTGCCGGTTCGCACAGGTCGTGCAGGTGCTGCTGTTCGGTCGCGGTCAGCGCCTCGCCGATGCCCGCCCACACCGCACCGATGCGTTGCGCGCCGTGGAAGGCGGCGACGATGTCCAGATCGTTGGGGAGGCAGGCCGCGACGCGATCGCCGGGGCGCACGCCGAGCGCCCAGAGGGCGCCGGCGGCGCGGTGTGCGTGATCGTCGAGTTCGACGTAGGTCCACGCGCCGGAAGCGGCCTCCACCGCCGTGGCGTCGGGGTGGGAGCCGAGCGCGGCGTCCAGTACCTCGGCGATCGGGCGGAGGGCATGCCGAGGGGGTGGGGCGTCGGCGTTGAAATCGTCCACAGCATCCTTGATATCACTATCCTTGCAAAGATTCATCAGATAGGCTCACGGCCGCTGGTCGGATGGTGATCCAGCGGCGGTGGAGGGTGGTGAAAGAGGCGTGGCGATGGAACATCGTGGTCCGCTCGTGGGAGTCCGGGTCGTCGATCTGACGGCGATGGTCATGGGCCCGTACTGCACGCAGATCATGGCCGACATGGGCGCGGACGTGATCAAGATCGAGCCGCCGGACGGGGACAACACCCGCTACATCTCGGTGGGCCCGGAGCGGGGGATGGGCGGCGTCTTCGTCAACGTCAACCGGGGCAAGCGCAGCGTGGTGCTGGACCTGCGATCCGAGGACGGCAAGCGATCGTTGCGCGAGCTCGCCGCAGAGGCCGACGTGTTCATCCACTCGATGCGCGCCTCCGCGATCGCCCGGCTCGGCTTCGCTTACGACGAGGTGGCCGCGCTCAATCCTTCGATCGTCTACACCAATTGCTACGGTTACGGCCGCCGTGGCCGGGATGCCGGCCGTACCGCTTACGACGACACGATTCAGGCCGAGTGCGGACTGCCCTTCGTGCAGGAGCGGCTCACCGGCGCCGCCGGGTACGTCGGCACCATCATGGCCGACAAGATCGCCGGGATGACCGCGCTGTACGCGACCACGATGGCGCTGTACCACCGGGAACGCACCGGGCAGGGGCAAGAAGTCGAGGTCGCGATGTTCGAGACGATGGCCGCGTTCATGCTGGTGGAGCACGCCAACGGGGCCATGTTCGATCCCCCGCTGGGCCCCGCGGCCTATCCGCGCGCGGTGACGCCGAACCGCAAGCCCTATCGCACCGCGGACGGCTACCTGTCCGCGCTGGTCTACAACGACAAGCAGTGGTCGGCATTCGTCGAGGCGGTGCGCCCGCCGTGGGCCGGGCCGGAGTTCGCCACGCTGGAGCGGCGCGCGGCCAGGATCGACATCGTCTACGCCCTTCTCGCCGAAACGTTCCGTGAGCGGACCACGGTCGAATGGCTGGAACTGCTGCGCTCGCTGGACATTCCGGCCGCACCGGTGCGGACGCTGGACGAACTGTTCGACAATCCGCATCTCGCCGACACGGACTTCTTCGAAACCGTGGATTCACCATATGGATCGGTCCGTTTTCCTGGTCCGCCAACATGGTTCTCCCGCACTCCTGGAAGCATCGCGGGACCGGCACCCAGGCTCGGCGCCGACACCGCCGAGGTGCTCGGCCGGTTGCGGCACGCCGCCGACGACCGGCCGAACGGCCGGGTCCAGCGGTGACCGCGCTGCTCGAGGCCGCCGACCTGGACCTGAGCACGATCCTGCGGGCCGGTGACCGCATCGTGGTCGGGCAGGCGTGCGGCGAGCCGGCCACCTTGATCGAGGCGCTCATCGCACAGGGCGGCGCCATCGGCGGGGTATCGGCGTTCATCGCGACGAGCTTCTCCGGTCTGTTCACCCCGGCGGCGACCGATGCCTTCACCTTGTCCAGCATGGGCGCGATCGGCGCGCTGCGATCGCTGACCGAGGAGCATCGGCTCGGCATCGTCCCCTGCCACGTCAGCCGGGTGGGGCCGATGATCGAAGCCGGAATCCTCGGCTGCGATGTGGCTTTCGTGCAGGTGAGTCCGGCCGACGAACACGGCGACCACAGCTTCGGCCTGGTCAGCGACCATGTGGGCGCGGCGGTGGCGGCGGCGCGCGCCGTGGTCGCCGAGGTCAACGACCAAGTGCCTTTCACGCTGGGCGAACGGCTGTCCAGCGCTCGGATCGACTACGCGGTGCGGGTTTCCCGGCCGCCGGTTCAGGTGCCACCCGCCCGGATCGGGCCGGTCGATGAAGCGATCGCCGCGCACGCGGCGGCCTATATCGAGGACGGCGCGGTGCTGCAGATCGGGGTCGGCGCCGTACCCGACGCCGTGGTGCGCCTGCTGCGCGACCGCACCGATCTCGGCGTGCATTCGGGGATGATCGGCGACGGGTTGGTCGATCTGGTCGAGTCGGGCGCGATCACCAACGCGCGCAAAGCCATTGATCGCGGGGTATCGGTCACCGGCGCGCTCGTCGGCACCGAACGGCTGTACCGGTTCGCCGACCGCAATGCGGCGATCCGGATGTGCGCGACCGACTACACCCACGACGCGGGCGTGCTCGCGCGACTGGAACGGCTGGTCACCATCAACTCCGCCATGGAGGTCGACCTGACCGGACAGGTGAACGCCGAACAGAGCGGTGCGTCCTATCTCGGTGGCACAGGGGGCCAGGTGGACTTCGTCCGGGCAGGCGCTCGTTCGCCCGGGGGTCACGCGATCATCGCGCTGCCCTCCACTGCCAAAGGCGGGACGGTCAGCCGGATCACCGCGGCACTGTCCGGGCCGGTCACCACCGCGCGCAGCGACGTGGACGTGATCGTCACCGAATTCGGCGCCGCCGAACTCGCCGGGCGGACGCTGGCCGAGCGCACCCGCAGACTGATCGCCGTGGCGCATCCCGATTTCCGCGACGAACTGGAGCGGGCGGCGCGCGTCGTCCAGCGGAGAGGTTTCTGATGTCCGACGCCGTTGTCTTCGACGCCCGCTCCGACGGGATCGTGATCATCACGCTGAATCGGCCGGAACGGCGCAATTGCCTGGCCCGGGACGTGCGGGAGGGGCTGTTCGACGCCTGGGACCGATTCGAGCGCGATCCCGCGTTGCGCGTCGCGATCCTGACCGGCGCGGGACCGAAAGCGTTCTGCGCGGGAGGGGATCTCGAGGAGATGGTGGCGACCGGTATGACGGTGCCGCCGCGCGAGATGTACCCGCTGCCGTACGACACCATCGAGCTGTCCAAGCCCACTATCGCGGCGGTCAACGGCGCGGCCTTCGCCGGGGGCTGGATGATCGCCCAGGCATGCGATCTGTGTGTCGCGAGCACTGCGGCGACCTTCGCGGTCACCGAGGTCAAGGTGGGTCGCAGTTCGCCGTGGGCCGCGCCGCTGATCCACATGATCCCGCAGCGGATCATGATGGAGCTGCTGCTGACCGGAAAGCCGATCGATGCGCGGCGGGCCTACGAGATCGGACTGGTGAACCGGCTGGCCGAACCCGCGGATTTGCTGGACGCGGCGCTCGAGCTGGCCGCCGAGATCCTCGTGGGCGCCCCGCTGTCGGTGCGGGCCGCGCGGGAGACGGTCATGCTCGCGACCGAGATGGGCCGCTCGGCCGCGTTGCGAGCCGCCCGGCACGCCTCGGTGCGCTGCTACACGAGCGAGGACGCGCAAGAGGGTCCTCGCGCGTTCGCCGAGAAGCGCAGCCCGCGCTGGACGGGCAGCTGACTCGGTCCCCCTGCGCGGCCCTCCTCTTGACCCAGCCGGAAGAACCATGCTACGCATGTGCACAGCATGCTGAGCGAGTGCTCAATCTACGCCCCGGCGGCGCCGGTCGGCGCGACATCGGCGTTGTGCGATCCCCATTGATCAGGAGTGTGCGTCATGGCCGTATCCCCACTGTCCGAGTCGCCGAAGACGGCCACCTGCGTGGCGACCGTCCTGTTGGACGGCGCGCGGTCCACCATCGACGTGCGCGCCGCCGAGACCGTGCTGGAAGCCGCGAAGCGAGCCGGGCTCAACCCGCCGTTCGCCTGTGAGGAGGGCAATTGCGGCACCTGTATGGCGCGGCTCGTCGCGGGCCGCGTCGAGATGCGGGTGAACGACGCGTTGACCGACGAGGACGTGGCCGATGGTTACGTGCTCACCTGTCAGTCCGTTCCGCAGACCCCGTCGGTGACAGTCGATTACGCATGATCCGTGCCGAGGCGCGACTTCTATCGCAGCGCAACGATTGCGGTCGGTCCGCCGGATCCGGCGTCCGTCCACCGGCTGACCGTCCTACAGGTCGACCGGCACCTTGCCGATCGCGCGGCCGTCGGCAACATGCCGCAGCGCGGCCGCCGCTTGTTCGAGCGAGTATGCCGCGCCGATGTGCGGACGGATGTGGCCACCGGCCGGCAGAGCCGCGAGTCCCTCCTCGTTGCGGCGGTATTCGGCGGGATCGAGATCTCGGAACTGGAAACCACCAGCTGTACGCCCTTGATCAGCACAACGTTCAGCGGGATGCGCGGGATGACGCCGGGGTCGATCCGTCCTTAGTCGTCGTGCGGCATGCGTAGTGGTGCGTGATCGCACCAGCCTTCCCGGGGCCGGGGAGGTCCCGCCGTCGGGGTGATCGTCGCCGTCGCACCCCGACGGTATCGCTTCGCGCGGGTCATCGGCCGTGCTTGACCTGGTTGAACGGGACGTCGCGATCGGCGGCGAACTCGCGGGGCATGCCGAGTACGCGCTCGCTGATGACGTTGCGCGCCATCTCGGTGCTGCCGCCCGCCAGGCTCCACGCCGAGCGGAACAGGTAGTCGAGGCCGACCTCGGTCGTGTCGGCCGCGTCGCCTGGGCTGTGGGTGGCCGCGGTGGGCCCGGCGATGCGTACCGCGAGATCCGTTTGCAGCCAGGCATTCTCGGCGGTGAACAGTCGGGTGATGGCGCCGGCGGAGGGGGGCAGCTCGCCGCAGGCGATCGCCCGCGAGATGTGCGCGATGAGCTGGTCGCGTACCACGTTCATGGCCCGCGCCTCGCCGATGTCCTCCCTGGTGCGCGGGTCGTTCCACTGGCCGGTGGCGCGGGCGAGCTCGAGCAACCGGTCGGCCTCGCCGCCCAGATGCGGGCGGGCGCCGCTGGTGTACGGCGAGGTGCCGCCCAGTGCGGCCCGCTCGTGGTAGAGCAGCCGGGACGCGGCGTCCCAGCCACCGTCCACCTGGCCGAGCACCGCCTCCTCGGGTAGCGCGACGTCGTCGAAGAACTCCTGGCAGAACTCGGTCGAGCCGGTCACCTGTTTGATCCGCTGGACCGTCACGCCTTCGGCGCGCACCGGCACCAGGAACATGGTGAGCCCGCGGTGCTTGGTGACATCCCAGTTGGTTCGAGCCAGGCACAGGCCGTAGTCGGCGGCGTAGGCGCCGGAGCTCCAGATCTTGGATCCGTTGAGAATCCAGCGATCGCCGTCGCGCTCCGCGCGGGTGGTGAGCCCGGCCAGATCCGACCCGCCGCGCGGCTCGGACAGGAACTGCGCCAGGATCTCCTCGCCGCGCAGCACGGCGGGCAGGTGCGCGCGCTTCTGCTCCTCGGTGCCGAGATCGAGCAGGCTCGCCGCGCAGATGGCCAGCGTCGGCACGTTCAGCAGCAGCGGCATCTCGTAGGGAAGCGATTCCTCGGTGAACGCCCGCTGGTGGGCGGTGGTGAGGCCGAGTCCGCCGTACTCCGCGGGGAAGCAGATCCCGGCGAAGCCGCCGTCGTGGAGAATCCGTTGCAGTTGCCGGGCGCGGTCCCACGCCTCCTCGGTGTCGGATTTGTATTCCGCGGCGGAAGCCGGGTGCAGGTTGTCGCGCAACCAGGTCCGCGCACGTGCGCGGAAGTCTCCGACGGGCTCCAGATCCGTGGTCATAGCGTCGTTGCCTTTCAAGCGAGTTCGATTCGGTTCACGCGGCTGCCGTGTCGAGCAGATCGGTGATGTGGCGCCGGTGCTCTTCGGGAGTGCCGTAGAGAGCGCGGCCCAGGGTGATGCGGCGCAGATACAGGTGCAGGTCGTGTTCCCAGGTGACGCCGATGCCGCCGTGCAGTTGCACACAGTCCTGGGCGATCACGGGGGCCTTGGCTCCCACGTACGACTTCGCGATGCTGATCGCCTCCTGCGCGCTCGCCGGGTCGTCGTCCCAGGCCGCCGCGGCGGCGGTCGCGGTGGCTCGGCACGCTTCCAGCCACGTCTTGTTGTCGGCCATCCGGTGCTTGAGCGCCTGGTAGGAGGCCAGTTGCCTGCCGAAGGTGTAGCGGTCGAACAACCAGGTCAACGTCGCGGCCAGCGCGGTGTCGGTGGCACCGACCATCTCGGCGGCGGTGAGCGCGGCCGCCGTGCGCGCCTGCGCTCGGATCGCGTCGGCGGCGCCCGCGCCCACCTGCACGGCGTCGGCGGGCACCGGGACGTCCTCGAACGTCACACGCGCGGTGCGGCGGACGAGATCCAGGGTCCACGCCGGTGTGACGCTCACGCCCGGGGTGTCCGCGGGCACCAGCAGCTGAACCGGGCCGTCGGCGCTCTCGGCGGTCACCAGGAACAGGTCCGCCTGGTCGGCCGACTCCACGCGGTCTTTCACACCGTCGAGCCGGTAACCGCGGCCGTCGGGTTCGGCCCTGGTGCACGCGGCCCGGCCGGTGGCGCCGGAGCCGGGGGAGAGCGCGTCGAAGCCTCGGCCCGGTTCGTAGACCGCCCACGTGGCGATCGTCTCGCCTGCGGCGATGGCGGTGAGGGCCTCGGCGAAACGACTCGCCTCCGAGGTGAGCCCGGCCAGGACCGCGTTGGTCGTGACGAACGGCCCGGGCGCGCAGGCGCGACCCAGTTCTTCGGCCACCGAGGCGAGCTCGGTCATCGGCCGCCCGGAAACCGTTCCGCCGCCGAATTCTTCGGGCACCAGCATGGCCGTCCATCCCAGTTCCGCGCCGCGCCGCCACCAGGTCCGGTCGAATCCTGTTCCGGACGCGCCGAGCGCTCGCACGGTACCCACCGGGACGGTGGCCGCGAGGAAATCACGGGTGGTCGACTGGAAAAACCGCTGATCGGCGGCGGGTTCGAGGCTCATGGTTCCGGTCCTTCGGTTGACGCGCAGCGGTGGATATGGAAATCTCATACTCACAGATGAGAGGCTTATTCTCAATCACGGAAGTCGACCGGCAAATCGCGCCGTTGGCGATGCCGGCCGGGCGTCGAAGGGATCGTCGAGTGGTGAAAAACTTCCAGGATCTGGACTTCTTCCTCGGGCAGGAGCTGGTCGCCGATCCGTATCCGTACTTCGACGCGCTGCGCGAGCAGTGCCCGGTGACGCGCGAGAAGCACCACGACGTGATGATGGTGACCGGTTACGAGGAGGCGCTCGAGGTCTACAACGACGTCGAACGGTTCTCCTCCTGCATCTCGGTCACCGGTCCGTTCCCCGGATTCCCGGTACCGCTGGAGGGGGCGACCGACGTCGACGCCCTCATCGCCGAGCATCGGGACACACTGCCGATGAGCGACCAGCTGCCGACCCTCGACCCGCCGGTGCACACCGATCACCGCGCCTTGCTGATGCGGTTGATCACCCCGAAACGCCTGAAGGAGAACGAGCAGGCGATGTGGGCGATCGCCGACCGGATGCTCGATCGGTACCTGGCCGAGGGCAAGGGGGACTGCATGCGCGAATTCGCGGGCCCCTTCACGCTCTACGTGATCGCCGACCTGCTGGGTGTCCCCGAGGGCGATCAGGAGGCGTTCCTGCAGGCGCTGCAACGCGATCCGCACCGCGAAGGCTCCAGCGTCGGCAGCACCGCGGGGGAGAACATGTCGCACAACCCCATCGAATTCCTCTACGCCAAGTTCTCCGACTACGTCGCGGACCGCAGGACCAACCCGCGGGACGACGTGCTGACCAGCATGGCCACCGCGACGTTTCCGGACGGGCGTGAGCCCGAGGTGCTCGATGTGGTCCGGGTGGCGGCGAACCTCTTCTCGGCGGGTCAGGAGACCACCGTCCGGCTGCTCAGTTCGGCGCTGAAGATACTGGCCGAGCGCCCGGACATCCAGCAGTACCTGCGCGAGGACCGTAGCCGCATCCAGAACTTCATCGAGGAGTGCCTCCGGATGGAGAGCCCGGTCAAGGGCGATTTCCGGCTGGCCAAGGTGTCCACGACGGTCGGCGGGACCGAGGTGCCCGCGGGCACGGTACTGATGGTGGTCAACGGCGCCGCGAACCGGGACCCGCGCCGATTCGACGACCCCACCACCTTCGCGGCGGAACGCTCCAATGCCCGCTCGCACTTGGCTTTCGGGCGCGGAGTGCACACCTGCCCTGGTGCGCCGCTGGCGCGGGCCGAAGCGCGGGTCGCCATCGAACGGCTGCTCGAGCGCACCACCGGCTTCCGGATCGACGAGAGCGTGCACGGCCCCGAGGGCGCGCGCGACTACCGCTATCTGCCGACGTTCATCCTGCGCGGGCTCACCTCGCTGCATCTGGAGTTCGACGTCGCGGAGGGCGGGGCCCGATGAAGGTCGCCGTCGACGAGGATCGCTGCCGGGGGCACGGCGTGTGTCTCGGCCTGTGCCCGGAGGTGTTCTCCTTGACCGACGACGGCTACGCCGAAGCCACCGTCGCCGACGTACCCGCGCACCTCGAGGCGCAGGTGCACGAAGCGGTGCGGTCCTGTCCCGAACAGGCGATCGTCATCGAGTGAGCGTGGTGAGCACGCGGATCCCGCACCTGAGATATCGGCGGCGCGCAGCGGCTGAGACGAGTTGCCCGGGCCAAGAGGCCTGTTCGGCACGTGAGAGATAGGCAGGCGGTGCGGGATCAGAGGTCGCGGCCTGCGATCGCACCGGGAAATCCAGCGTACGGGCCGACGGGAGTGCAGCGCGCAGTGGTGGTGCCGCCGCCGCGGCAAGGTAGCCCCTGGCAGCGATGTTTCCGCCGCACCGCCTTCTCGGCACCGCACTGCGGGGGTATCGGCTCGCTGATCAGTTGCGGTCGGTCGCGGGTATGCCCGCGTCGATGGCGGCGTCCAAGATCCCCAGTGCACCGCCCGATTCGGCGACGAGCGCGCGAACCACCGCCACATCCTTGCGGAGGAACTCGCCCACCGAGGCGCGGAATACCTCGACCGCGCCCTTCCCCGCGACGCTGCTGACGGCGCGGCCACCGCTGCTGGCGTGCGGTAGGGCGGCGAGCAGGGTGGCCTCGTCCATACCGAGTTGGCCGCCGAGCCGGACCGCAGCGGCGACCAGCCCGATCTGCGCCGCGAACAGCGCGTTGTTCACCAGCTTCACCCGCTGCCCCGCGCCGAGCGGCCCGACGTGCAGGACCCGGTCGGCGTAAGCCGCCACCACGGGCCGTGCCCGGCGCACCGCCTCGTCGGTACCGCCGAGAAAGACGGTGAGCTCACCGGTCGCGATGCTGTGCGGTCCACCGCTCACCGGTGCGTCCACCACCTCGACAGTCGGGGCCGCCGCCGCGATTTCGGTCACCGTCGCCGGACTGCCGGTCGTGTGCACGATCAGCACGGCCGCGCGCGGCAGCTCCCGCAGCAGGCTGCCGCCGAGGCATACCTCGCGGACCTGATCGTCGGTGAATACGCACACCACCACGGCCTCCGCGGCGTCGGCGGCCTCGGCGACGGTCGCGACCGGCTCGGCCCCGATCTCGGCGAGGGCCGCGCGCGATGCGGCGGATCGCCCGACCGCCCGGACGGTGTGCCCGGCCGAGACCAGCCGCCCGATCATCGGGCGGCCCATCCGCCCGGCTCCCACGAAGCCGATCCGCACGTCAGCGCTGCCGGTCCATCAGCGCGAGGGTGGCGTCGGCAGCGCCGAGCACGATTCCCGGAGTCACTCCCGCCGCGTCGGCCAAACCGGCGACCAAGCCGACGTCCTTGCGGAGCAGATCGCCGGCATGTGCGGCCAGCCGATCCAAGGTGCCACCCGCCGAGACGATGCGGCCCAGCGCGAAACTGTTCGCGGTGCCGTGCGTGATCACTTCGCCCAGCCTCTCAGGGCTGATGCCGAGTTCCCGGCCGAGCGCGAGCGTGCTGGCGGCGGTGGCGAGATTGGCGGTGAACAACAGGTTGTTCAGCAGCTTGGTGGCCTGGCCGGAGCCCAGCTCGCCCAGGTGGACGATCGGGTTCGCGTAGGTCTCGAACACAGGGCGGCCGCGCTCGACGGCCTCGGTGGCGCCGCCTGCCATGACCAGCAGCCTGCCCTCCGCCGCCGCGGGCCCTCCGCCGCTGACCGGCGCGTCGATCACCGTGACCCGCTGCGGCGCAGCGAGATCGGCCAACTCCCGGCAGGTGTCCGGGTGCACGGTGGAGTGCACGGCGATGATCGACCCCGGCGTGAGGCCCGCCAGGACGCCGTCTTGCCCGGTGACCACCTCGCGCACGTCGGCGTCGCCGACCACGCACAGACAGACCAGATCGCTGCGCGCGGCCAGGGCGGCGGGGGATTCGGCCGTCGCGGCCGCCGTGCCCGCGAACGGCTCCAGCGAAGCGGGGCGGCGCGCCCACAAGGTGGTCGGGTAGCCGCCTTCGATGATGCGGCGCGCCATCGGCGCGCCCTGACTGCCCAGTCCGATGAACCCGACACGCATCAGCGCACCTCCTCGGTGACGATCCCCGGCCCGCGAGCGGGCCGGTAGAAGGCGGTCAGCAGTCCCGCCGTCGCCGGCACCGCCACACCGAGTGCGACGGCGCCACCGGCCCAGCCGGTGATCTCGACGCCCGCCGCGTGGTCGAGCGACAGCCACCCGGGCCCGAGCAGGCCCAGCGCCAGCGCGACCACGGCCAGCACGAGGACGTACTCGTAGCCTTCCTCGAAGACGAAGAATCCGTTGGCGCGGTGCGCCAGCAGTCCGGCGACGAGCATGACCGAGATGATCGCCGCGGCGGCGAACGGCGTGAGCAGCCCGAGCACGAGCAGTGTGCCCGCGCCGATCTCGGTGACCACGCTCAGCCAGGCGTGTAGCACGCCGTTGCGCAGCCCCAGCCCGCTGAACCACCGCGCCGTCCCGGCGATCCGGCCGCCGCCGATCCAGTGATTGACGCCGTGCGCGATCATGGTGACTCCCACCACCAGCCGCAACAGCAGCAGCGCGACATCGGTGACCTCCATGGCCTCACCTTTCTGGTCGCGCGTGCGCGCGTCCGTCCAATTGGATTGCGGGACCGGTGAATTCGCCGGTGCGGGCCGCGACGACGCATTCTTCGGCGAAGGCGAGCGCCTTGAGGTGGTATGCCGCCGCCGTGTAGCCCAGGCTGGTGTTGTGCCCGGTGTTGGGTTGTTGATTGAGCACCACCCGCGGCGCCGCGCCGAACAGCGCCGCGATGGCGGTCAGTTCCTCGATGTCGTTGCGCCACACCGTTTCGTGATCGCCCGCGGTGAATCGCACCGGGACCCGCACCTGCCCGGCCAAGCGCGGGAAATCCCGATCGGCCCAGTTGGTGACGATGGTGGCCTCCAGCCGAGGGCCGGGGACGGCGATCGAGGCGCCGCCCACCACGTCGGGGGGATACAACCGCCGCGGTCGCCACAGCAGCGCGCCGAGTCCGGGGGGCCGGGTGCCTTCCGGCCGCGGGCTCCACAGCACTTTCTGGACTTCCGGATGGTGTGTGCGGCCGGTGCCCGCCAACTCGAGGCCGAGCAGCTCGCGGCCGCGTTCGTCACCGGCCATGCGCAGGGCCAGTTCGCATCCCGCCGAGTGCGCCAGCAGGAAGACGCCCGCACCGCGTGGACGGCCGGCGAGCTGCGCTTCGACGGCCCCGAACATCAGATCGACGCGGCGCTGCGGCGGGAGGAGTTCGTCAGCAAACGGACCCGAGGCGCCGTATCCGGGCCGGTCCAGCGCCAGCACGGTGTAACCCAGCCGCCGGCCGAGCCGCAGGAGGGAAAGCTCGGGATGCCCGGGGCAGTCGAAGTACGCCGAGGTGGTGGCGCCACCGTGCAGGGCGACCACTACCGCGCGGGGCGCGGGCGCCTCGGCCAGCAACCCCGACACCGGGATGCCGTCGACATCGGCGACCACGGGTAGCGGTGCGGTGTCGTCGAGGCGGCCGAGGTCGGATTCGGTGAGTGTCATGGCGTGCCCATCACGATCAGGGCTCGGAGCGCAGCAGCATGGCGCCGCCGGGCGTCAGGCCGCCGCTGGAGACGACCGCGACCCGGGCACCCGCCACCTGCCGCTGCCCGCCCGCGCCGCGCAGCTGCACGACCGCCTCGTGCAGGAGGCCCATGCCGTGCGTGCGGCCGTGGGAGAGCTGGCCGCCGTGCGTGTTGACCGGGATCATGCCGTCGCGGGCGATGTTCTTGCCCCCGTCGAGGAAGTCCTTGGCCTCGCCGATCCCGCAGAAACCGAGCGCCTCGATCCAGGACAGGCAGTTGAAGCTGAATCCGTCGTAGAGTTCGGCGACGTCCACGTCCTCGGGACGCAGCGTGGTGCGCGTCCACAGGTGCGCGGCCGGGCCGAGCACCTGGGGTTCGTGGGTGAGCGTGCTCTGGTCCCACTCGACGCGCTCGACGATCTGGGTGCCGACCGCCTCCACCAGCACCGGCGGACCGGGCAGATCGCGTGCGGCGTCGAGCGCCGAGACGATCACCGCCACCGCGCCGTCGCAGGGCACGTCGCAGTCGTAGAGCCCGAACGGGGAGGTGATCGGCCGCGCGGAGAGGTAGTCGTCCATGGTCATCGGGTCGCGGTAGACCGCCGTCGGCTCGAGTTCGGCGTTGGCGCGCTGGTTGAGCGCGATCCAGCCCAGCGTCTCGCGGGTGGTGCCGTAGCGGTGGAAGTGACGCTGGGCGTTCTGGGCCAGCGTGTGCGCGGCGGAGATCGCGCCGAACGGCGTCAGCCAGCTCGTGGTGCGGCCGCCGGACGGCGGGATCCTGCCCGCTTTGGTCAACTCGTTGAAGGTCGACTCCCACACGGTGCGGAAGCACAGCACGTGCCGGGCCAGCCCGGCGGCCACCGCCGTCATCGCCGCGATCACCGACCCGCCCGGCCCGAAGGTCTCGACGCCGCCGTTGTGCCAGCTCGGGCGCAGGCCGAGCGCGGCTTCCAGGGCGGTGACCCCGCCCTCGCCGAAGCCGCCGAGATTCCCGCCGCCCGGATAGGACGCCAGGCCGTCGATGTCGTCGAGCGTCAGGCCCGCGTCGGCGACCGCGCGTTCGCACGCCTCGATCGTCAGCGCCAGCGGCGGCACCATGAGCCTGCGCCCGATCCGGGACATCCCGATCCCGGTGAGCGCGACCTTCTCCTCGAACTTCTCCTGCCGCAGCATCGGCCGCACGTGTTCGGCGAAACGCTCCGGCTCGATCTCGTCCACCGGCAGCGGCGCGGGCTCGGATTGCTCGGCGGCGGGCCGGAACAGCGGCAGCCACACGTCGGCGTCCTGCTGGAAGACCACCTCCATCCGCATGCCGAGGGTCAGGTCGTCCGGATCGGCGTCGACGATGTTGGTGGTCAGCCGGACGCGCGGATCCTCGACCAGCGCCACCTGCGCCACCACGTACGGCGGCCGCAGGCCGGGCACGGCGAAGCGGTGGTTCACCGTGAAGCTCGCCAGGGTGGCCGCACCGGAGACTTCCCGCACGCCGAGATCGTGTCCGCGGCAGTACCGGCACACCGGCTGCGGCGGGTGGATCAACGCCGCGCAGGATCGGCACTCCTGGACGCGCAGCGTGCCGTCGGCGCCCGAGGTCCAGAAGAACTCGGTGTCCAGGCCGAGCAGCGGCAGCGGCCGTCCCGACGGCTCGGCCGTCGCGGGGGTCTGCTCCGTGTCTGCCACAGCGCCTCCTCGTAGTCGTCGCAGCCGGTAGCCGCGTGTGTCCGGTCGGCCACACGCGGCGGGGTCGGTCCGGTTCCGGTCAGATCTGTGCCGCGCCTCTGCGGACGGTCACCGGCTCGGCGAGCCGCTGCTCGTCGCAGACTCGCTGCAGCTTCGCCAGGGTCTGCTCGAGCCCGGGACCGAGCCGGGGGCCCGGGGTGAACTCGGTGGGCAGGTGGCGCATGCCCTGGATCACCGCGATCGTGTCGTAATGCACGGTCTGCTCCGGGATGCACCGGAAGTCCGGCATCCGGTCCAGCACGGCCACCAGCATCCGCTTGAACACCGTGCGGGCGACATTGGAACCGATGCAGCGGTGGATGCCGAGGCCGAAACTGTAGTGCCGGTTGCCTTTCCGGTCCAGGATCAGCTGCTCCGGATTCTCGAACACCGCCGGGTCGCGGTTGGCCATAGCCCACGACAACCAGAGGCGATCACCTTCTCGCAAGGAGGCTCCCGCCACCTCGCAGTCCTCCGCGACGGTGCGCGCGTCGCCGGGAGCCGGGGTGTAGTAGCGCAGGAACTCCTCGGTGGCCGAGTCGAGCAGCAGATCCCTTTCCCTGCCGAGGGTTTCGCGTTCACCCGGATTCTGCGACAACCATTCCAGGGCGTGCGCGGTGAGCGCGGTGGTGGTGTCGAAACCGCCGCCGATGAGCAGGCTGAGCATGCCCAGGATCTCCATGTCCGGCAGCGGACCCCCGTTGACCTGCGCGGAGGCGACCGCGTGGATCAGCCCGGGCCGGGGATTCTCCCGGATCTCGGCGAGATTGGTGAGCAGGTCCAGCCCCATCGTGCGGTGCATCTCCGCGACGCGTGGGTAATCCGGCGAGTCCGGCGGCGTATAGACCGCGGCGTGCACCGGTTCGTTGTAAATGGTCCACTTCCGCAAGGGAACACCCAGCATGCCGAGGGTCAGCACGGCGGGAACGACATTCGCCAGGTCGTCGACGAAATCGATGCGGCCGCTCTCGATCTTCTCGTCGATGGCCGCGCGCACCACCTCGTCCACGAACGGCACCCAACGTCGGACCGCGGCCGGGGAGAGGTACGGGTTGAGCGCCGAACGCAGTTCCCGGTGCTCGGGTTCGTCCATCTCCAGGATGCCGCCGCGGATGCCGCGTGCGCGCGGCGCGGGCGGAATGGAGATTCCCCGGTAGCCCTTGCGAACGCCCTGCGGGTCGTGATCGTTGGATATGTGCGGGCAGCGCGCGAGTTCGAACACCTCCCTGTTGCCCGCGGCCACCCAGTGACCGTCGTAGGTGTCGGTCCAAGCGAGCGGGCACTCGCTCTGCATCGCCTCGGTGATCGCCTGGAAGTTCTCCCGATATTCGGGAGCGTAGCGGTCGAAATGGAACCGGGGTTGCTTGCGTTCGGTATCGGTGACGTTCTCCACGGTCATGGCGCAGCTCCTACTCGGCGATCGAGATCGCGCGTTCCGGGCAGGAATGCACCGCCTCGCGGACCCGATCGAGCTGGTTCGCGGGAACCGATTCGCCGATCGGGGAGGAGTGGCCGTCGATCTCACTGAGTTCGAACGATTGCGGGGCGATCATCGCGCACAGCGTGTGCCCTTGGCAGCGCTGCTGATCGACTCGGACCTTCACGGTTTGTCTTCCTCTCAGACGTGGTAGTCGTACCACTTCAGGTAGCCGCCCGCGTCGACGCGCAACTGCGTGCCGGTGATGTAGCGCGCCTCGTCGGAGGCCAGGAACAGCACCGCGTCGCTGATGTCCTCCGGCTCGACGTAGGGGGTCGACATGGCCTGCTGCACGTGGAAGGCGGGCTCGGCGTCCGCGCGGGTGGGATGCTCCAGGTCGGGGCGGAAGGACCGGTACATCGGTTCGCTCTGCAGCATCGGGGTGTTGCAGTTGGTGGGGTGGATGACGTTGGCGCGGATGTTCTGCGGCGCGATGTGCAACGCGAGCGCGTGAACATACTGCGCGAGGCCGCGTTTGGCGACCACGTAGGCGATCCCGCCGGGATCCTTGCCCGGCTGGTCCACTTTGGACACGTCCATCAGCGCGGCCACCGAGCCGGTGGCGATGATCGACCCGCCCGCGCCCAGATGGGGCAGCGCGACCTGGATGGTATTGATGACGCCGACCAGGTTGGTGTCGATCACGTCGGACCAGGCCTGCCACTGCGGCGTGCCCTTCATGCCCGCGATGCCCGCCTGGGCGATGACGATGTCCAGCCGGCCGAACTCGGCGATACCGCGTTCCAGCACGGCGCGCAGCTGTCCGGCCTCGCGCACGTCGGCCGGTTCGGCGACGATGCGGCGGCCGGTCTTCTCGACCAGCCGCGCGGTCTCGTCCAGATCCTCCTGGCGCGACAGCGCGTACCCGATCGTGTCGATGTCGCGGCAGATATCCACCGCGATGATGTCGGCACCTTCCTGCGCCAGCCGTACCGCATGGCTGCGGCCTTGGCCACGAGCGGCTCCGGTGACGAAGGCGACCTTGCCCTCTACGCGTCCCACGGCAGTCCTTTCGTTCTTGCTTGTCGTGCTGACCCGATGCGCTTGCTGCGCAACGGGTCTCAGGTATTGCGTCCGCCGTTGACGCCGATGATCTGGCCGGTGATGTAACCGGCCTCCTCGGAGATGAGGAACGCGCAGGCGGCGGCGATGTCCTCGGGTGTGCCGACCCGGCGGACCGGGGTCCGCTGGATGTGGTCCTCGACGGAGCCGCCGAGCCGGCGCGCCTCCTCGTTCTTGCGCAGCATCGGGGTGTCGATGAACCCCGGCGGCACCGCGTTCACGGTGATGCCGGACGGGCCCAGCTCCAGCGCCAGCGCTTTGGTCAGGCCGTTGACCGCCGACTTGGCCGAGACGTAGTGCGTCATGAATGGCTGGCCCGAATGCGTGCTCGAGGAGGAGATGTTGACGATGCGCCCCCACCCGGCCGCCAGCATGTCCGGCAGCACCGCTTGGACGCAGTGGAAGACGCCGTTGAGATTGACGTCGATCACCCGCTGCCATTCGGCGAACGAGATGTTCTGGAAGCGCTTGAAGCCGTCGATGCCCGCGGCGTTCACCAGCACGGTGACCGGGCCCAGCTTCGCCCGGATGGCGGTCAGCGCGTCGGCGATCTGCTCCGGTTCGGTGACGTCGGCCCGGTAGGCGAAGTCGTCTTCGGCGGGCGGATTGAGGTCGAGGGACGCGACGTGGAATCCGGTGCTGCGCAACCGCTGTGCGATGCCGAGCCCGATGCCGGACGCCCCTCCGGTGACCACGGCCGTCTTCACGCGTGCGACCCCTCTCCGGTGATCGCGCCGATCGGCGACCGGCGTGCGCGCGGCCGCGTCGAGACCGGGATCCGTGTTGTCGTGTCCACCACAAGAATCTCCCTTCCGATTGCGAGAACCGTACTCTCGTTCAGTTCTCGGACGCAAGAGTCGCGCC
Organism: Nocardia sp. NPDC041819; assembly: GCF_055590505.1. Classification (NCBI taxonomy): domain Bacteria; kingdom Bacillati; phylum Actinomycetota; class Actinomycetes; order Mycobacteriales; family Nocardiaceae; genus Nocardia; species Nocardia sp. NPDC041819. The sequence continues at coordinate 1,410,904 of NZ_JBVJAP010000001.1, forward strand.
GCAGCCGGTGCTCGCTTCCCCCTCCGGGTCGGAGGTGGGATTTTCGAGCCTGTGCAGCTAGGTGATTGTTGCTGCATTCCGCTACCGCGAGTGTTAAATTCTCCAATACTGAGAATCTAATTTCCACTTCCGGCGAGGAGACAGGATGTCAACGCAGGAACAGGCGAGAGCGGTGGCACGGCGGCTGCTGATCGACGGGCAGCTGGTCGAGACCGGGCGCACCCTCGCGTCGCTCGATCCCGCGACCGGCGCGGTGTACGGCTACGCGCCGGAAGCCGGTGTGGCCGAGGCGGACGCGGCCGTCGCGGCGGCGCGGCGGGCCTTCGACACCACCGACTGGGCGACGAACCACGAGTTCCGGGCGCACTGTCTGAACCAGCTGTACCAGGCGTTGCGCGACAACGTGGAGGAGCTGCGGGAACTGACCATCGCCGAAGTCGGGGCGACGCGCACGCTGACCCACGGCAACCAGCTCGAGGTCCCGTTCGAGATCGTGCGCTACTACGCCGGACTCCTGGCGGACTACGCCTGGAGCGAGGATCTCGGCGTGGTCGAGATCCGCGGTCAGCAGCACCGGCGCTGGGTCGAGCTGGAAGCCGCGGGCGTGGTGGCAGCCATCGCCGCCTACAACTACCCGCATCAGCTGGCGCTGGCCAAGCTCGCGCCCTCCCTCGCCGCCGGATGCACCGTGGTGCTCAAGGGCGCGCCCGATACTCCGCTGGCCACCTTGGCGCTGGGCGAGATCATCGCCCGGCACACCGACATCCCGCCCGGCGTGGTGAACGTCCTGGCCTCCTCCGATATCGAGGTCGGCAAGCGGATGACCACCCACCCGGACGTCGACGTCGTCACCTTCACCGGGTCCACGCCGGTGGGGCGCCAGATCATGGCCGCCGCCAGCGGCACCTTGAAAAAGGTGTTCCTGGAGTTGGGCGGCAAATCGGCGATGATCCTGCTCGACGACGCCGACTACACCAAAGCCGCACTGTTCGCGGCGTTCAGCGTGGTCACCCATGCCGGGCAGGGCTGCGCGCTGACCACGCGCGTGCTGGTGCCGCGCCGGGCCCACGACAAGGTCGCCGAGCTGATCGCGGCCAATTTCGCCCACGTCACCTGGGGCGACCCCGGTGATCCCAAAACCTATATGGGCCCGTTGATCAGCGAACGCCAGCGGGACAAGGTGCACGGCATGGTGCAGCGTGCGGTGCAGGGCGGCGCCACGCTCGTGACCGGCGGCGAGAAACTGAATCCGGGCTACTTCTACAAGCCCACCCTGCTGGCGAACGTCGACCCGGACAGTGAGATCGCGCAGGAGGAGGTGTTCGGCCCGGTGCTGACCCTCATCCCCTACACCGACGACCAGGACGCGATACGGATCGCGAACAACTCCATCTACGGCCTGTCCGGCGCGGTGTTCAGCGCCGACGCCGAACGGTCGAAGGCGGTGGCGCGGCGCGTCCGCACCGGCACGTTGAGCATCAACGGCGGCAACTACTTCCATCCCGACGCGCCCTTCGGCGGATACAAGCAGTCCGGCATCGGCCGGGAGATGGGTCGCGTCGGCCTCGAGGAGTTCCTGGAGCGCAAGACCCTCGCGGAGGTGGTCGCGTGAGCGAGCCCGAGCGAGGTGACGCGGTGAGCAAGCCGCTGGAGGGCATCCGGGTGCTCGAGGTCGCGATGTACGGTTTCGTCCCGTCGGCGGGCGCGGTGCTCTCCGACTGGGGGGCCGACGTCGTGAAGGTCGAGCACGCCGTCACCGGTGACCCGCAGCGCGGACTGCGGCAGGTGGGGGCGTTCAAGATCGAGGGCGACCCCAATCCCAATGTGGAGCATGCCAACCGGGGCAAGCGCAGCATCGGGGTGGACATGTCGGTGGCCGAGGGCCGGGAGGTGATCTACGACCTGGCCCGGCGGGCGGACGTGTTCCTGACCAGCTTCCTGCCGCAGGCGCGCACCAAGTTCGGCATCGACGTGGAGGACATCCGCGCGGTGAACCCGGATATCGTCTACGCGCGGGGCAGCGCGCTGGGCCCGCGCGGCGTCGAATCCGGCCGCGGCGGCTACGACATGACCGCGTTCTGGTGCCGGGGCGGTATCGCGGCCACCATCACCCCGCCGGGCTCGCAGGGCATGATCCAACCGCCCGGCCCGGCGTTCGGCGACACCATCTCCGGTACCAATCTCGCCGGCGGGATCGCCGCCGCCCTGCTGAAACGCGAACGGACCGGGCAACCTTCGGTGGTCGACGTCTCGCTGCTCGGCAGCGGACTGTGGGCGATGGGGCACACCGTCGCGTTGTCGGCCAGCCAGGACAAACCGCTGGTGGCCCCGGTGCCCGGCGCCCACGGCGCGCCGACCAATCCGCTGTCGGGGCTCTACGCCACCGCCGATGATCGCTATCTGTCGTTCGTCATGCTGCAACCGGCCAAGTTCTGGGCGGACGTCTGCAGGCATATCGACCGCCCGGAACTGGCCGATGACCCGCGCTTCGCCGACGCGGCGCAGATCGCGGCGCACACCGCCGAGGCGGTGCAGATCCTGCGCGAGGTGATCGAGCAACGCACGCTGGCCGAGTGGAGCGAGCGCTTCGCCACCCTGGCCGGGCCGTGGGCTCCGGTGCAGGACTCGTGGCAGGTGACGCAGGACGCGCAGATCAGGGCGAACGAATATCTGCTTCCGGCAGGGGAGTTGGAACTGGTGTCCAGTCCGGTGCAGTTCGACGTCGGCGCGCCGGAACTGCGGCCCGGGCCCGAATTCGCCGCCCAGACCGAGGAGATCCTGCTCGAACTCGGCCTGGATTGGGATCGCATCATCGCGCTCAAGACCGCCGGCGCGGTGGCCTAGGCGCGGGAAAGAGGGACCGATGCCGTACATCGCATCGCTGGGCACGTATCTGCCCTGCTGGGGTAGCCAGCGCAGCCGGATCGCGGGCGACGACGAGGACGCCGTCACCCTGGCGGTGGAGGCCGGGCGATCCGCCGTCGGTTCCGGCGAGCCGGTGGAACGCGTCGTGCTGGTCAGCCGTGATCTGCCGCTGGTGGAGAGCAGCAACGCCGCCGTCCTGCTGGCCGGCCTGGGATTGGATCCCGAACTGGAGGTCATCGAGCGGCTCGGCGGCGCCCCGGCGGCGCTGGACGCTTTGAGTTCGGCGCGCCCGCGCACCCTGGTCATCGGTGTCGACCTGGAACCGGCGGGCGCGGTGGCGGCCTGGGTGTCCGACCGCGAAGGCCTTCAGGTGCGCACCGCGGCGCGCGTCACGCGCAGCCTGCCGGTGCGTACCCGCAACGCCCTCGGCGCGGTGCACGACTACGGCGATCCCCGGCTGCTGCACGAAAGGGGTCTGGTCGCCTCGCTTTCGGCGGCGTGGCTGGACACGCCGGTGGCGGTGGCGGGCGTCGATCACAAGCATGCGGCGGCGCTGTGCCTGGCCGCACCGCCGCGATTGCCGACGCTGGGCGCCGGCGCCGGACTGTTCGCGCTCGCCGCGATGGCCGACTGGGGCCGAGCCGGCTTGCTGGTCGGCGTGGAGCAGGCCAACCTGAGCGGGGTCATGGTGGTGCCGGGCGCTGCCCGGGTGCGGCGCAACGAACCGCCCGCGCGGGCGGTTCCGGAGGTCGTCGCCCTGCCCGGTGCGGACCTGCCGATATCGCTGGCCGCCTACGAGCGCGCGTTCGAGGCGAAGGTCCGCTGGGAGGCGGGCAGGCACGGTGACAGCGCGGAGCTGGACTTCCCGCCCCGCTACCGGGTGGGCCGGGACGGCAGTCTCAGTACCGGCTACACCCTGGTGCCGCTGCCGCGGACCGGCAGCGTCTACGCCGAGACGACGGTGCGGATCCCGGTGCCCGGGCTGAATAGCCCGTACTCGCTGGTGATCGTGGAACTCGACGACGTCGGCGTCCGGGCGCTGGCCAAGGTCACCGGAGCCGACCCGGGCACGGTGACCATCGGTGATCGCGGGCGCATGGTCCTGCGCCGGGTCGCGGTGCGCTCCGGCGTGCCGGATTACGGATACGCGTTCGAACCGGAACCGGAGGCGGTATGAGGAAAGTGGCCATTGTCGGCGCTGGGATGACGCCCTTCGCCGAACATTTCGCGCTCGGCATCCAAGACCTGCTGCTCATGGCGTTCGCCGACTGCGCAGCCTCGGTCGACAAGGGCCTGCGCACGACGGATCTACAGGCCGCCTGGTTCGGCGCCATAGGCACCACCGGCGGCTTCCCCGCAGGCGTGCTGGCCGATGCGCTGGACCTGCCGGACCTGCCCGTGACGCACATCGACAACTCCTGCGCCACCGGTCACGACGCGGTCCGCAACGCGCTGTTCGCCATCTCCTCCGGCGCGGTCGACGTCGCGCTCGTGATCGGCGCCGACAAGCTGCGCGAGACGGCGCAGAAGGATCTGCTGCGCGAGTGGGAGAACTCGACCAGGGACAACGCCTGGGACTACCAGCTCGGCCTGTTCGCGCCGGCGGGTTTCGCGTTGCACGTCAATCGGTATCTGTACGAGTCCTCAGCGACCCGGGAGCACTTGGCGATGGTCGCGGTGAAGAACCATCGGCACGGCGCGCGCAACCCCAAGGCGCGCCTGCGGTTCGAGATCACGCTGGAGCAGGCGCTGACCGCGCCGATCGTGGCCGATCCATTCGGCGTGTACGACTGCGTGCCGCAGAGCGACGGCGCCGCGGCTCTGGTGCTCGCCGCCGAGGACGTCGTGGACCGCTACACCGACAGCCCGGTGTGGATCCGCGGCGTCGGCCTCGGCCTGGACTCGGTGATGCATCAGCACAAGCGGGACATGACCACCTTCCCCGCGACGGTGCGGGCGGCGCGCGCGGCGTTCGCGATGGCCGGGCTCGCCTCGGCCGACATCGACGTCGCCGAGGTGCACGATTTCTTCACCGGCATCGAGCTGATCAGCTACGAGGACCTCGGTTTCGCCGAGCGGTTCGAGGCGCACAAGCTGGTGGAGGCCGGAGCGACGACGGTCGGCGGCGCCCTGCCGGTCAATCCCAGTGGCGGACTGAAGACGAAGGGTCACCCGCCCGGCGCGACCGGCGTCGCGCAGTGCGTGGAGCTGTTCGAGCAATTGCGCGGCACCGCCGTCAACCAGGTGGACGGCGCGCGAATCGGTCTGGCGCACAACCTCGGCGGGCCGACGGCGGTGTCGGCGGTGACGATCCTGGAGGGGCCGCGCTGAGGCCCGGTCCTGGCAGCGGACAGCCCCGGTGCGGACGGTCTCGACCGTCGTGCACCGAGGCTGTCCCCGCTCAGATCTGTTCCCAGACGGTGATTCTCGTCCGGGTGGGGTCGGCCGCCGGAGTGAGCGCCATGCGTCCGTCGGCGGCGCGCTCGCCGAGTTCGGCCAGCACGGTGTGGACATCGCCGTCGATGTCGTACACGGCGAGGTAGCAGGCCTCACCGGCGTCGCCACGAATCAAGCGGTGGCGAGCGCAGGAGAGGACGCCGGGGACGGCGAGCATCTGGGGGATGTGCGTCCCGGCGTACCACTCGTTGTATTCGGCGTCCATTCCGTCCCGCGGAGTGGAGAAGACCAGCAGCCGCACTCCGCCGCCTCAGCTCGCGCGCTGGGCATACGCCGCGGCGTATTCCTTGCGCGACCTGGTCGAGGTGTCGACGTCGGTCGCGTTCGCCCGCAACGCCCCCACCGTCGCCCGCTCCCTCGGGATGTGCGCGAACGGATCCCAGTTGAAGTGGCGGGTGGCGTTCTGCCAGGTGATCTTGTGGATGTCGGTGTCGTCGGCGCCCGCGGCCCGCAGCTCACCCAGCACGAACTCGGGAGCGTCCGGCCAGACCGAGTCCGAGTGCGGGTAGTCGCATTCCCAGGCGATGTTGTCGATGCCGATGTCGTGGCGGAACTTCAGCGCGGTCTTGTCGGTCACGTAGCAGGCGAGCACGTGCTCCCGGAACACCTCGCTGGGCAGCTTGCCGCCGAAGTCGCGGCGCAGCCAGCGCTGGTTGGTGTAGTGCCGGTCGGAGCGGTCCAGGAAGAACGGGATCCAGCCGACGCCGCCTTCGGACAGCGCGACCTTCAGCTTCGGATAGCTGCGAAAGGCGGTGCCCCACAACAGATCCTGGGCGGCGATCAGCGAGATGCTCGGCGCCAGCACCATCAGGTTGTCGATGGGGGCGTCCTGCGCCAGCCGCAATACACCGAAGCCTTGGCCGATGTGCAGGTTCATCACCGTCTCGTGGTCCGACAGCGCCTGGAACACCGGCGCCCAGTAGTCGAGATCGTGGTAGCTGGGCAGGCCGTCGATGTGCGGCAGCTCCGGCATGGTCACCGAGTGGCAGCCCCTCGCCGCCAGCCGCTCGATCTCGGCCACCGCCAGGGCCGGATCCCACATGGGCAGGATGCCGATCGGGATGAACCGGCCCGGGTAGGCGCCCGCCCAGTCCTCGATGTGCCAGTCGTTGTATGCCGAGATCATCGCGACGGTGATCTCGTCCTGTCCGCCGCGGCTGAGGTGGCCCGCGCTGAAGCCGGTGAACGTGGGGAAACACATGGAGGCGAGGACGCCGTTGGCGTCCATGTCGCGCACACGGGCGTGCACGTCGTAGACCGCGGGCCGCATCTCGGCGTATCCGGCGGGGTCCCTGCCCCACTCCTCGGCAGGCCAGGTGACGACGGCGTTCAGACCGGCCACGCCGGTGGGCCGGTCCCGGTACACCCACCGGTCGATGCCGTTCTCGTCGACGACGACCTTCGGGGCGAATTCGGCCCACTTCTTCGGAACGTGGTTGTCGAACATCTCGAGCGGCTCGACCACATGGTCGTCGATGCTCACCAGGATCATGTCGTCGATGTTCACGGGACTCCTCGCTGATCGCGCGCTGCGCCGGGCTGCGCTCCGGCAGTTCGAGACGATAAATCTTCGAAGAAGAGAATGTCACTCTCGTAGCTCTATTAGACGATACACCTAGGGTCGGGCCGGGTCGACAGGGCGGGGACGTCATCCCGGTGTTTCGTCGACCATCGACGGCTACATACACTGGGGAGTGAATTCTCCACGAGTGAGAATTATGTTTTCACATGAATCGGGGGACACGCCGACCATCGGCACGGTGACCCCGGTACCGCTGGAGCGCGCTAACCGATCGCCACATACACCGCTGTGCCGTCCACCACGGTGGCCGCGACGAGTTCACGGTCCGGCACACCGATCTCTCTCGGCGGCACGCGCAGCAGGGTCAGATCCGCGACCTCCCCGGCGGCGACGGCGCGCGGCACGGTGGGCCGCGCGGGATGCCCGGAGAACAAGGCGAGCGCGGCGGGCAGCGAGATCCGCTCGGCGGGATCGCGTTCGACGGCCGCGCGCACCACCCGCCACGGGTCGGCGTCACCGAACGGGGCGTCGGTTCCGGCCGCCACCGGGACCCCGGCGGTCAGCAGGGAGCCCAGCCGCCACAGGTCGCATCGGTCCTCGGCCGCCACGTCGCGGGCGTACTGCTCGGCGCGCTCGACCGGGAAATGCGGTTGCGTCACCACCGGAACGCGCTCGCGGCGCAACCATTCCATGAGATCGGCGGGCACCATGGCGCCGTGCTCGATCCGGTCACCGGCGAGCAGCCCCGCCTCGTCGAGGGCGGCGATGGTCAAGATCAGCTGCACTCGGGTCACGCAGTGCACCGCGACGGGCCTGCCGGCCGCGTGTGCTGCCCGGATGCGCGCTTCGAAATCCGGCAACGAGGGGAGTGCGGTGTCGTCGAGCAGGATCTTGGTGGGTCCCAGCGAGAATCGCTGCTGCCCGGGATCGGTCACGCCGGGCGGTGCCATGCAGTGCACCCGCTGCCGGATCGCTCCGGCCGTCACCGCCTCGGCCAAGGCGGTGACGTCCTCCTGCGACAGTTCCGGAGTGGCATCGGTATAACCGGTGACGCCCGCGGCCGCGGCCTGGGCGCTGATCAGCGCGGGATCGGCGGAGGTGGGCGGGACCCGCGCGCCGAGCCAGGAATCCAGTCGCCACAGGCGCCCGTTCGCCTCGCCCCGCCGGTCGCGCTCCACCCCCGGCAGCGCGCAGCCGTGTACCCCGGTCTCCCGGCAGCCGCGGGAGTTCAGCACCCAGAGGGCGCCGGATCGGTGCTGGATCCGCACCGGCCGATCCGGGCCCAGGCGGTCGAGCACCGTCCGGTCGAGCGGCCCAGCGACACTGTCGTGGTAGCCGACGCCGCGAATCCACTGTCCCGCCGGTAGTTCGGCGTCCGCCCGGCTCAGCGCCGCGGCGAAGGCGGCGGCATCCCGGACGTGCGGCGGGCCGACCGGCACCGACCCGGCCTGCGCGGCGAGCGCCCGCAGATGGAGGTGATGATCGTGCAGTCCGGGCAGCAACCAGCCGCCGCGGGCATCCAGATCGTCCTCGCCGGGCAGCGGCCGCAATCCGGTGCCGCATTCGACGATGCGCCCACCGCGCCAGCGCACGTCGGTGTGCGGGCTGGCGGACAGCGTGGCGTTACGAATCAGCATGGCCGCTCAGGCCAGGTACCGGACCAGATGCTCGGCGACGCAGGCCGGCTTGTCCGCGCCCTCGGCGATGATCGTCACGGTGCGTTCGGCCTGCACCCCGCCGGGCACATCGGTGACGGCGGTGAGCGTGACGGTGCCGCGCACCCGGCTGCCGACCCGGACCGGGCTGATGAAGCGCACCTTGTTCAGCCCGTAGTTGATCGCCATCCGGGCCGAGCGCACCGACATCAGCTGCTGGCTGATCGGCGCGAGCAGCGCGAGGGTGAGGAACCCGTGGGCGATGGTGGCCCCGTACGGGCCGTCCGCGGCGCGGCCGGGATCGACGTGAATCCACTGGTGGTCGCCGGTGGCCTCGGCGAACAGGTCGATGCGCCGCTGGTCGATCTCGAGCCACTCGCCGGGCCCGAGCACGGAGCCCACCGCGGCGCGCAGGGCGTCGAAATCATGGAACTCGGTCATGCGGGATCCTCTCTGCGGTCGGCGCCTGCACGATATCCGGCGCGCGGGCCGCCGGGTCAGCTACCGCAGTTGGTCCTTCATCACCTTGCCGGTCGCGTTCAGCGGCAGGGCGCGCAGGAAACGCACCGAGCGCGGAACCTTGTAGCCCGCCATCCGGTCCCGGCTCCAGGCGATCAACTCGTCCTCGGTGACGGGGTTTCTCGTCACCACGAAGGCTCGGCCGACCTGCCCGAGCCGTTCGTCCGGCACGCCGACGACGGCGGCCTGCGCGACCGCGGGATGTTCCAGCAGGAACCCCTCGATCTCGGCGGGATAGGCGTTGAACCCACCGACGATGAACATGTCCTTCTTGCGGCCGACGATGCGCAACCTGCCGTCGGTGTCGAGGCTGCCCAGATCGCCGGTGTGCAACCAGCCCTCGGCGTCGATCGCCTCGGCCGTCGCCTCCGGATCGTCCAGGTAGCCCTGCATCACGCTGTAACCGCGGACGAGGATCTCGCCGTCTTCGGCGATCCGGATCCGCACACCGTCGCAAGGCTTCCCGACCGTCGTCGCGATCTGCTCGAAGGTGTCCCCGGGCCTGGAGGCGGTCGCGGTGCCCGCCTCGGTCAGCCCGTATCCGGTCATGATCGACTGGAACGGGAGTTCCTCGCGCACCCGGCGGATGAGTTCGACCGGAATGTCGGCCGCCCCGGTGACGGCCGCGCGCAGCGAGGACAGATCATGCTCGCCCGCGGCCTCCAGCAAGGAGTGGTAGAGGGTCGGCGGCCCGGGCAGCATCGTGATCCGCTCCCGGGCCACCAACTCCAGCACCCGATCGACGTCGAACACCGGCACCGGAAGGATCGTCGCGCCGCGGATGAGCGAAGCGACCAGACCCGCTTTGTATCCGAAGGTGTGGAAGAACGGGTTGACGATGAGATAACGGTCGCCTTCCCGCAGATCGGCAAGATCGCACCACTCCGCGTACAGGCGCAACGTCTGGGCGTGATTCATCATCACTCCCTTGGGACGCCCGGTGGTGCCGGAGGTGTAGACGACGTCGGCGATGTCGGTGCCGGCGACGTTCCGCTCGAAGGGTGCGCCCCCGTCCAGGAAATCCGACTTCACATCGATCACGGGCACATCGGTGGCGCCGGTGTAGTCGGCGCCGAGGAACCCCTGCTGGACCAGCACCGCCTTGGCGCCGCTGCGCCGGATGATGTCGCCCGCCTCCGCGGCCTTGAGGCGCGTGCTCACCGGCACCACGACGCCGCCGGCGGTGAGCAGGCCGAACGCGGCGACGATCCATTGCGCCGAGTTCGGCGCCCAGATCGCCGCGCGGTCGCCTTTCTCGATCCCCGCCGCGGCGAAGGCGCCCGCGGCCCGGCGCACCCGCTCGGCGAGTTCGGTGAAGCCCCACCGCAGGTCCCCGTCGACGACCGCTTCGGCGTCGCCGAAGCGGTCCGCCGCGTCGAGGACCAGCTCGGGGAGGGTCTGCCAGGTCATACCTTCAGCAGCCGCGCCAGGTTGCCGCCCATGATCTTCGCCTGATCCTCCAGCGGCATGTCCTTGATCTCGTTGATGTAGCGCGCAGGCTCGGCCAGGCCCTCCGGGTGCGGCCAATCGGAGCCGAAGAGCACGTGATCGGCGCCGATCGTGTTCGACAGCCTTTGCAGGTCCTCCTCCCAGAACGGGCTGACATAGAGGCTGCGCCTGAGGGTCTCCACCGGATCCTGGAAGCCGAAGCCCTCCGGCGCCTTCTTGTAGACGTCCGACAGCTGTTGCAGCAGCGGTTCCAGCCAGGAGGAGCCGTTCTCGATGACGGCGACCTTCAGTTCCGGGAAGCGGTTCAGCGCGCCGTGGCAGACCCAGGACGCGACGGCGTCGGTAACCGGCCGCCACTGGTTGGTCATCGCGAAGGTGTTGGTCTTGAACGGCAGCATCTCCAGGCTGTTGCCATCCCACTCGGCATCGAAGCGCGAATAGCCGCTGTCCGAGGAGTGCATGGTGACCAGCACATCGTGCTCGACGACCCGCTTCCAGAACGGGTCGAACTCGGGCAGCGCGAACGACCGCATGCCGCGCAGGCCGGGTACCGGGGCCGGACGCACCAGGATCGCCTTGGCGCCGTGCTCGACGACCCAGTCCAGTTCCGCGATCGCCTTCTCGACGATCGGCAGACTGACCACCGGGACGGTGAAGATGCGGCCGGAGTGCACGTAATTGCCGTCTTGGCCCCAGGTTTCGAGCATCCACTGGTTCAGTGAGTGGATCACCGCGTGGATCAGGTCCGGATGGTGGCGCATCCGCTCCTCGACCAGGCTGGCCAGGGTCGGGAACATCAGCGCGCGTTGCAATTGCAGCGCGTCCATGACCTTCAGGCGCTCCACCGGATCGCGAAAGGCCTCGATCGCGCGCATCGGCTCACCGAAGATCTCGCGCCTGCTCTTGCCCTCGGGGTTGCCGTGCTTGAAGTACTCCTCCATGGCGCCGGGCCGGGCCACGACGTCGAAGGTGGGATTGGGGATGTATTCGCTGATCTGGCCGAGCACCGCGATCTTGGTGCGGCCCTTGATCTCGACGTACTGGATGGTGCCCTCGTACTCCTTGGGCAGGTACCTGGTGAGGGCGTCTTTGGTCTCGTACAGGTGGTTGTCGGCGTCGAAGAGCTGGTAGGGCAGCTCGACTTCAGTCATGGAAGCCTCCTTTTCGATTAAGGAGAATGTTATTCTCTTCAGGGTTGTACCGCAACGCCCTCGACCCGGGCGGCCGCCAGATTCGCGCGGACGACGAACTTCTGGATCTTTCCGCTCGCGGTGCGGGGGAAGTCGTCGACGACGTGCACTTCCTCCGGCCACTTCTGCTTGGCCAGTCCGGCGCCGCCGAAGTGCGCTCGCAGTTCGTCGAGGTGCGGCGTGGCCCGCCCCGGCCGCAGGCGCAACACCGCGGCGGTGCGCTCGCCGAGCCGGGCGTCGGGCACGGCGACCGCCACCGCCTCGGTCACGCCGGGCAGGGTGAGCAGTACCTCTTCGACCTCGAGCGCGCTGATGTTCTCGCCGCCGCGGATGATCATGTCGGACTTGCGGTCGGTGATCGTCAGGTAACCGTCCGCGTCCAGCACGCCGATGTCGCCGGTGTGGTACCAGCCGTCGTCGTCGAAGGCCGCCGCGGTGAGCTCCGGATCGGTGTAGCCGAGGCACAGATCCGGTCCGCGGCTGAGGATTTCGCCGTCCTCGGCCAGTCGCACCTCCGCGCCGGCCAGCGGGGCGCCGTCGGTGAACAGCCGTTTCGCCTCGGGGGCGGTCGGGTGCGATCCGGTGATCGAGGGGTGTTCGGTGCTGCCGTAGGAGCGGTACACGGTGATACCGGTCCGCGCCAGACGGGTGGTGATCGCGGCGGGCACCGCCGCGCCGCCCAGCCCCGCGTAGCGCAGCTGGGGCAGATGCTCGGGCGTGTAGTCCGGATGATCGAGCAGGCTGGTGACGTAGTAGGGCACGCCGCCGCCCACCGTGAGGTGTTCGGTGCGCATCAACTCGAGCACTCTGCCCGGATCCCAGACATCGATCAGGTTGATCGGCACCCGGTCGAGCACCGGGATGAGGAAGGCGTTCACCATGCCGATGAAGTGGCCGACAGGCGCTCCGGTGAGCTGGTCGCCACGGTCGGCGGGGTACATCCCGGCCAGTTGCCTGGTCTCGTGGCCCAGCGTCCGATGGCTGTGCACCACGCCTTTCGGGGCGCGGGTGGTGCCGGAGGTGAACGCGATCAGCGCGGGCCCCGAGGGGTCGGCCGGAAGGGTCCCCGGCATGGGCGCCGGGTCGAGCAGCTCCTCGAAATCCTCGCCCACCACGCCGACGATCTGGACCGCGTCGCGCAGGCCGGGGGCGAACTCGGTGTTGCCGAACCGATCGGTGGTCACGAAGACCTTCGGCCGGACCGTCGCCAGGATGTAGCCGACTTCCCTGCGCCGGTAGAAGTGGACGATCGGCACCACCGTCGTGCCGAGGAAGGCCGACGCCCAGAACACCGCCGCCGCCTCCATCCAGTTCGGCAGCTGGAAGGCGACCACGTCGCCGGGACCTACGCCGCGGCGGCGCAACCCGGCGGCCAGCCTGCGGGCGATCTGCTCGACATCGCCGAACGTCCCCGACCACGGCCGCACCGCGGAGTGGATGCGAAACGCGGTGCCGGGCGCGGCGACCAGTCCGCCTGCCAAGAGGTCACCGATCGTCTCGGAGGTCCACCAACCCTCCTCCTGGTAACGCTGGACCAGGTCGACGGGGATCTTGCGCATCGTCGAACTCCTGTCTCGTGGCGGAGCGCCGTGCGAGTGCGTCTATAGTTCTCTCGATAAGAGAATCACATTTCCCTGTAGGAGAACAAGCAATGATCGAGTTCGAGCTGGACGCGGGATTGGCGGTCGTCACCATCAATCGCCCGCACGCCCGCAACGCCATCGCGCCCGGAACGATGGACGAACTGGAGAAGGCGATCGACGCCGCCGCCGACGCCGCCGCCCGCGCACTGGTCATCACCGGGGCGGGGGATCGCGCTTTCGTCTCCGGCGGGGATCTGAAGGAGCTCGCCGCGCTGCGCACCGAAGAGCAGGCCGCGGCCATGGCCCGGCGGATGCGCGGCATCTGCGACCGGCTGGCCGCGTTCCCCGGCCCGGTGATCGCCGCACTCAACGGGCACGCGCTCGGGGGCGGCGCCGAGGTGGCGGTGGCGGCGGACATCCGGATCGCGGCCGACGACATCAAGATCGGGTTCAACCAGGTGTCGCTGGCGATCATGCCCGCGTGGGGTGGCGCCGAGCGGCTGACCCGGCTGGTCGGGCCGGGGCGGGCGCTGCTGCTCGCCGGTTCGGGCGCCATCCTCGACGCGGCGTCCGCCGAACGAGTCGGCTTGGTGGACAAGGTGCTGCCGCGTGCCGGATTCGACAAGGGCTGGCGGGCCGTGGCCCGGTCCCTGGCGAGCGTGCCTGCCGCTGCGATCAAACGGGTGATCGGCGGTGTCCCCGCGGAGGAGGCTGTCACGGAGTTCGCCCGGCTCTGGGTGGCCGACGAGCACTGGCGAGCTGCCGATCGAGTGATGAATCGCGTCAAGTGATTTCAGGTCACGCGCCGGTGGGTGACGCACGGCCGTGAGCCGCCCCGGACGCAGGTGTGATGTAAATCACATAGTGCAAATTTGGAAGGTGATTATCACAGTGGGAAGAACCGATTTACGGTGTGTTCGGTAGGTTTCCGGTGGAGCGGCACGGGCTCCGTCATCAGCCCTGGCGCGCCGTCCGCTCCGGCTTCGACCGTTCGGCTCGACGTGCGGGCGCCGCCGAGCACGGCTTCGCCGATTCCGGTGTCGGCGAGACCGCGTGTGCTCGCGCGAGTCGCGGTCGGACCTGCCCTGAACTGCACGTTCGATTACGGGATGGGTAACCATGGTCAGACGATCCGTCGATTCCATCGACCGAGGTGTTCGGGAACTCCACTCCGTCGCACGCTGGCGAGCCCATGCGCGGCGGCATCCGCTGCGCTACCGCTTGGCGGTCGTGGCGCCGAGTGCGACCGAGGTGATCCGTCACGCGGGCGGCTGGCTGTTCGACCGCACCACCGCCGGGTGGGAGGTGACAGTTCTGGTCGCCGACCACGCGAACGTGCGTCCGCTGCGGATTCTCGGCGCCACGGTGCTCGACCTGGAACAGTCGCTGACCACGCCGGTGCACGACACCTGGCCGACGGCCGTCGCCGTGGCCGCGCAGACCTACCGGTCCGACGGCCGGGTGCGCGCCGGGGTGCTCGACTGCCTCGATCGCGGCCTCACCGAAGTCGCGTTGTGGGGCGTGGACCTGCCCGCCGAACTGGAGCACCGGGTCGATCACATGCAGCATCGGATGAGTGTGGCGGCGCGGGCTTTCAAGTCGTGCGCCCTCACGGCGGCGGGGCTGCCCGCCGAGGCCGTGGGCGTGAGCGAGGCGTTCCGGACCGGTGAACTCCGGCCGCCGGCCTACCGCTGCGAGGTGGACCTGGTTCCGGCACGCTGAACCCGGCCGGTCGCCGCCGGTCAGGCGATGCCCGGCCCGGTGTCGCCGCGCTCGCCCTCTAGCCTGTCGATCTCGCGCTCGACCAGCTCGAAGGCTTCGGCGTGGCCGCCGGACATGCCGAGCGCCCGCTCCAGCACGACCACGCGGGAAACGCTCGTCATCAGCACCGCCATGGCCGCGGGTGGAAAGCGCGTGGTATCGAATTCGTATTCGTTCAGAATTCGCTGCAAAACCTCGGTCTGGATGCTGCGGAAACGCTCCGCGTAGCCGGCCACCGCCTCTCGTATCGCGGGCCGATGATTGGACAGTCCGACGAATTCCATGGTGAAGCGCACCGCCGTCGCGTCGGTGCTGAAATCCCACAGCGCGCGCAGTGGTTTTTCCGTTTTCATCATCTCTGCCTGGAGTTCGAGTCCTTGCTCCGCGCGGCGCCGGAAGATTTCGAGCAGCAGTTCGTCCATGGATCGGAAGTAGTAGTGCACCAGTTGCGGTTTGAGTCCGGCGCGCTCGGCCACCCGGCGGGAGGTCACCGCCGCCCATCCCTCTTCCAGCAGCAGCCGTTCGGCGGCGTCGATCAGGACGCCGCGATTCTTGGCGTCGGGTGCTCCGATCCTGCGGGACGATGGCATCCACCGGCCTCCTTCGGGAATATTCGGTCATCGGATCAATTCGTATCGTAGTACCGGGAGCCGGTTCTATTGACGCATTGTCCCCCGTCGTGCTATGCATGTGCACAGCAGGGTGCTGAGCACCCGCTCGGCACCGCGAATCCGCGCAGGTCGATCCGGCTGCGGTGTACCGATGCCGTGTTGTGTGAGACAGGTGGACGCAGGGTAGTCAGGAGGCTCGTAACGGGGTCACGGTGAGCGGCGGTCGATCGGGGCGCCGATTCCGTGGCATGCGCGCATATCGTCGCGCGTCGACTCGAGTAAAACAATACGTTTTCGGAAACAAATTGCCGTTTCCGCGGAACTTTGACGATTCGAGTGGTGGGGACGCTCCGCCACTCCATTTGTGCTTTCATCATCCTGCCGTTCATCGGTTTTTCGTGCTCGATCGAGTCGCCACAGTCCGTTCGTCCCGCTATTGACTCGTGATGTAACGGCACGCACAATAGCGATGTGACGCTTCGTCGCCGGAGTGAACTCGGGGCGAAATTCGAGTCGGACAGCCGAGCCGACATCCCGGGAACATATTCTCGACGCTCCGGAAGCGTGGCAGTCACTGGACCGTTCGAATGTCCGGCCATTCCTCGTACCGCAGTGCGGGGAGCTCGCGTGGAATAAACCTGTTCCGGATGTACTCGCGCGCTCGTCCACGGATGCCGGCCCGAAGAGTTTCGAGATCGATGATGATTTCCCGCGAGACCG
This sequence comes from Nocardia sp. NPDC041819, assembly GCF_055590505.1. Taxonomy (NCBI): domain Bacteria; kingdom Bacillati; phylum Actinomycetota; class Actinomycetes; order Mycobacteriales; family Nocardiaceae; genus Nocardia; species Nocardia sp. NPDC041819. The sequence continues at coordinate 1,427,236 of NZ_JBVJAP010000001.1, forward strand.
ACGCGCGCGAGAACACGCGTGCGGCCGCCGACAGCGGCGCCTCGTCGGCGACCCGGGAGATCACCGCGTGGTTTCGGGGCTATCTGCGCCGTCATCCCGTCACTGCCCTGGAAACCGTCGGCGGCCAGTTCGTGTTGGGCGTGCGCGCACTGCAATACCTGTGCGTGGACATCGTGACCGGACGGTTCGCGTTCGCCGAGTTCGTCCGGCAAGCCGCGTTCATGGCCTCGGCGGCCGTGCTGCCGACGATCTTCGTGTCGTTGCCGATCGGGGTGACGCTGTCGATCCAGTTCGGCCTGCTGGCCGGGCAGGTCGGCGCCACCTCGCTGGCGGGGGCGGCGAGCGGCCTGGCGGTCATCCGGCAAGGGGCGCCGATGGTGGCCGCGCTGCTCATGGCCGCCGCCGTCGGCTCGGCCATTTGCGCGGATCTCGGCTCCCGGAAGATCCGGGACGAACTGGACGCCATGGAGGTGATGGGGGTGTCGGTGGTGCGGCGGCTGGTCGTCCCGCGCCTGGCCGCCGCGGTGGTCGTGGGCGTGTCGCTGACCGGTGTCGTCTGCTTCGTCGGCTTCCTGGCCGGATACCTGTTCAACGTCTTCGTCCAGAGCGGGGCGCCCGGTAGTTTCGTGACGACCTTCGCGTCGTTCGCGACGGTGAGCGACCTGGTGCTGACACTGTTCAAAGCCGTCGTCTACGGCGCCATCGTGGCCGTCGTCGCGTGCGAGAAGGGACTGTCCGCCAAGGGCGGCCCCGCCGGCGTGGCCAACTCGGTCAACTCGACCGTGGTGGCCTCGATCCTGCTGTTGATGACCGTGAACGTCGGCGTCACCCAGCTGTCGATGATCCTGCTGCCCCGGCAGGGGTTGTGATGGCCGCGCCGTACCGCCCGCCGGGGACCCGCGTCGCGCTGCGCGGGCTCGCTCGGCTGGGTACCGCTGTCATGCGGCTCGGGCACATGATGACGTTCTTCCTGCGGGCACTGTTCTCGATACCGGTCATGCTGCGCCACTACCGAACCGAGTTCGTGCGCATCCTCTCCGATGTCACGTGGGGCAACGGTTCGATCGTCGTCGGTGGGGGCACGGCAGGCGTCATCATCGTGCTGGGCGCCGCCGGTGGGGCCATCGTGGGCCTGGAAGGCTACAACGCCTTGCATCTGCTCGGAATGGAGCCGACGGTCGGGTTGATCGCCTCGACCGCCTCCACGCGGGAACTGGCTCCGATCATGGCCTCGCTGGCGTTCGCGGCCCAGGCGGGTTGCCGGTTCACCGCGCAGTTGGGCGCCATGGGCATCGCCGAGGAGATCGAGGCGATGGAGTCGATGGGCATTCGCTCGATCCCGTATCTGGTCAGCACCCGGATCCTGGCCTCGGTACTAGCGATGATCCCGCTGTATGTGGTGTGCCTCGCGGTGAATTATCTCGCGGTGCGCGTGGTGGTCGGGCTGTCCGGAGGGCTGTCCGCGGGGACCTACGAGCACTACTTCCAACTGGTGCTCAACGGACCGGACATCGTCTACTCGCTGCTCAAGGCGGTCGTCTTCGTGATCCTCACCTCGACCGTCCAGTGCTACTACGGCTTCTACGCCGCCGGTGGCCCGCAAGGGGTCGGCATCGCCGCCGGGCGGGCGATGCGCGCGGCGATCTCGCTGATGATCGTCGTCAATTTGCTGCTCACCGTTGCGCTCTGGGGCATCGGCGCCAGCGCGAGGCTCGGAGGATGACCATGTCGATCCTGTTCGAGAAGGACGGGCGCGGCCCCTCGGTGATCTCGCTGCTCGTGCGCGGGCTGATCCTCGTCGTGGTCACCACGGCGGTCGTGACGGTGCTGCTGATGAAATCCACCGGCCGCTTCGACGACAAGGTGGAGGTGACCGCCGTGCTGGAACAACTCGGCGACGGGCTGCCCGCCCGGTCGGACGTGAAGTTCCGCGGCATGCTGGTCGGCACCGTGGCCGAGGTCTCGCCTGCCGCCGGCGGTCCCAACCGGGTGCGGCTGCTCCTGAATCCCGCGGCCGCGGCCGGGATCCCGCGAACGGTGACCGCGCGGGTGGTCCCGAGCAATGTCTTCGCCGTGTCGTCGGTCCAGTTGGTGGAGAACGGTCCCGGCTCCGCGCTGCCCCCGCATGCCGAAATCCGCCAGGATCGCAGTCTGTCGACGGTGCAGCTGCAGACCGCCCTCACCAAACTGCGCGAGATCATCGCGAGCGCGGCGCGGATCGGCGCGAGCAACACCGTGGGCGTGCTGGCCGCGGTGGCGACGGCGACCGACCGCCGTGGCGCCGACATCGTCGCGGCCGGCGCGCAACTCGAGCGCATCACCAGGGAATTCGACGCGCTGCTCACCGCGGACGGCGGGCCGCCGACGCTGACCGTGCTGGCCGGCGCCGTGCGCGCCCTGAACGCCTCCGCGCCCGATCTGCTGGACGCGCTGCACCACGCTGTCCTGCCCATGCGAACCTTCGCCGAGCAGAACCAGCAACTCGTCGGGCTGTTGTCGGCAGGTGGCACGACCCTGTCCTCGGTCGGTGACACGCTGGACCGGCGCACCGACCAGATGGTCACCGTGGTGAATCAGATGGGTCCGGTGCTCGACGTCTTCGCCGACGGCTCACCGGCTTTCGGGCCGATCGTGGTCCGGATCAAGAAGCTGTCCGACCTGTGGTTCACCGAGTTCTGGAACCAGGACAGCCCGCGCGGGCGCGGCAAGTTCCAGTTCCGGTTCACCCCGCACACGCCCTACACCAGGGCCGACTGCCCCCGCTACGGCGAATTGGCCGGAGCCAGTTGCAGCACCGCCCCCACCGCGGCCCCCACCCAGGAACTGCCACCGGCCATGGATCCGCGCACCTACCCGTCCCCACCGGATCTGCCGCCGGACCTCCAGGAGCTGATCCGCCGCGTCCTGAGCGGAGAAGCCGACGGCGCGGAATCACTGCTCGCGCCGTTGCTGGGTGACGGTCCCTTCCCCGGCGGAGGTGCCCGATGAGCTATCGCCGCTCCCTGATCGGCGTCAGCCTTTTCGTGGCCGCCGCCGTCGCACTGCTGTGGGTCACCTTCGTGACGTTGGATCGCGGAATCGACGGCGGGACCAATCCGTACTCGGCGGTGTTCAGCGACGTCAGCGGCTTACGGGTGGGCGACGACGTCCGGATGGCCGGGGTCAGGGTCGGTCGCGTCGACAAGATCGAGCTGGACGGCACGCGAGCCCGGGTGCGGTTCCGGGTCGAGGACGCCCAGAGGCTGTCCGGCAACACCAAGGCGTCGATCACCTACCAGAACGTCATCGGCCAGCGGTACCTCGGCCTCTCGCCTGCCGATTTCGGTGACCCGTCTCCGCTGCGGCCGGGCGGGGAGATCCGGCTCGAGCACACCGAACCCTCCTTCGACATCTCCGCGCTGCTCAACGGATTCGAGCCGCTGTTCGGCGGACTCGACCCCGCCCAGGTCGACAATGTGACCGGTGCCCTGATCAGGGCGTTGCAGGGGGACAACGCGTCGGTGGTGCTGCTGATCGAGCAGGTCTCGACACTGGCTCGGTCGCTCGCCGGACCGGATCAGGTACTGGGCGCGGTCATCACCAACCTGAACCAGGTGGTGGGTGATCTCGCGGTGCACAGCGGGGAGGTGAGTGCGCTCATCACGCGATCGCGCGCGGTCATCGACGGCCTGGCACTGCACCGCGACGAACTGCTCGGCACGCTGAGCACCGCGGCGACCGTGACCGACCGGATGGCGGGCGTGGTCGCGGGCGTGCAACCGGAACTCGACGAAATGCTCTATCGCGAACCGGGTTTCACCCGGCACTTCATGGACAACAAGGAAACCTTCGCCTACCTGGGCTTCAACCTGCCCGCCCTGATGAAGGGCCTGGCCAGGGTGAGCCAAGAAGGCGCTTATCTCGACACCTATCTGTGCAACTTCGGCGTCGACCTGATCCCGAGCCTCGCCACGCTCGTGCCCACGATCGTGGGGCTCGCGTCCGCGACCGGGCAGCCCCAGCAATCACCGATCTGCAGGTGACAGTATGAAATCGAAAGAGTTCGCCGCACAAACCATTCGGACGTTACGGCAGCCGATCGAGTCGCACCGGCGCAGTGTGCTCGGCGTGCTGGCGCTCGCGGTGCTGCTGGCCGTCCTGGCCGCCGCGCTGGGGTTCAACGCGCTCGGCGTCGGCCGGGTCTCCTACGAGGTGGAATTCGCCCAGGCGGCGGGCATCCGCCCGGGCGACTCGGTCACCATCGCCGGTGTGCCGGTCGGGGTCGTCGAGGCGCAACGACTGGCCGGCGACCACGTGGTGGTCACGCTGGCGGTCGACGACAACGTGGCGCTCGGGGCGGAGACCGGCGCCGCGATCAAGCTGACCACCTTGCTCGGCGCCCGTTACGTGGAGCTGCGGCCCGCCGGGCAGGGCGTACTGCCGGGACGACGGATAGCGCTGCGCCACACCGCCGTTCCCTATGACCTGCAGCAGGCCCTGGAGAACGCCACGGTCACCTTCGAGCAGATCGACGCGCAGCAGATCAGCAAGTCGCTCGACAGTCTCGCCACCCAGTTGGACGGGGTGCCCGCGGTGCTGCCCGGACTGCTGGAGAACATGCGCGCGCTTGCCACGATCATCGGCGATCGCCGCGGCGAGCTGGGCGCGCTGCTGGCGGGGACGCAGCGGTTGACCACGGTGGTCACCGAGCAGCGCGCCGACCTGGCCGCGATCACGGCGCAGGGCCGCGACCTGCTCGGCGAGATCGTCGCCCGCCGCGATGCGATCGAGCGGCTGATGGACGGCACCCGCCGCCTCGCCGACCAGCTGCGCGTGCTGGTCGTCGACGACCGGCCGAAGCTCGAGGAACTGATCACCGGCTTGAACGGACTGCTCGGCAGCTTGGCCCGCAACGACCAACTGCTGCGGAGCACCTTGGAAATCCTGCCCGTCCCGGTGCGCAACTTCGCCAACGCCTCCGGCACCGCGAACGAAGTCGACTTCACCGCGCCGGCAGGCCCGCTGATCGACTCCTGGATGTGCGCCATCAGCAGCCGTGCCCCCGGAATCGACCTCCCGCCCTATTTCGAGGACTGCCGATGAGAGCGCTATCAGTCTTGGTCCGGTTCGGCGCGGTGCTGCTGGTCGTCGCGTCGGCCGGATGTGCCGGTGACGCGGCGGGCGACACCGGCACGACCGTGACCGCCGCGTTCGACAACGGGGCCGGCCTGTACGTCGGCAACGCGGTGGCCGTACTCGGCATGGCGGTCGGTGAGGTCACCGCGGTGCATCCGCACGGCTCGCACGTCGAGGTAACCATGCGGATCGACGCCGACGTCGACATCCCGGCCGACGCGAAGGCCGTCACGTTGTCGACCTCGGTCCTCACCGACCGCCACGTCGAGTTCACGCCGGCCTACCAGGGCGGCCCCACCCTGGCCGACGGCGCTCGGATCGGACTCGATCGCACCAGGACGCCGGTCGAGTTCGACCGCCTGCTGGGGGCCGCCGACCGAATGGGCGGTCGATTGCAGGGCGCACGGCCCGGTGAGGGTCCGATCGCCGAGCTGCTGGGCGTGTCCGCGGCGATCACTACCGGCAGCGGCCCGCAACTGCGCCGGACCATGGACGAACTGGCCGACGCGGTGCGCCTGGGTGACGACGGCGGCGCGCAGGTCCGCGACGCGATCACCGGGATCGTGGACCAACTGGCCGTCCTGGCGCGCGCCGCCGCCGACAACGAAGGTGTGATCCGTGAATTCGGCGGCGCCACCGCACAATTGGGCGATGCGCTGGCCGATCTGAACATCGGCGCGGGGGAGACGGGCGCGCAGATCAACCAGATCCTGCTGCAAGCGAACGATCTGCTCACACACAACGCGGACAGCATCCGGTCCACGGTGGCCGACGCGAACACCGTGACGCGCGCGCTCGCCGACTACCGGCGTGAGCTGGCCGAGTTCATCGACGTGACGCCGCTGCTGCTGAACAACGCGTACAACGCGGTCGATTTCCCGTATCGCGGGGTGCGGGTGCACGCACTGCTGGACAAGGTGTTCTTCGACGGTCAGCTCGTCAAAGAGGTGTGCAACATCTTGGGCTTGCGCCAACTCGGCTGTGCGACCGGAACTTTGCAGGACTTCGGTCCGGACTTCGGGATCACCGACATGCTCGACGCGATGTCGAGGTTGCCGCGATGACGAACTGGAGATTCGGGATGCGCGCCGCGGCACTCGGCGCGGTGCTGGCGACGACGGCGTGCTCGGTGGGGCTGGAGGACCTCCCGTTGCCCGCGCCCGGCGTCGGCGGCGCGAAGTACACCGTCCACGCCGACTTCGCCAACGCGCTGAACCTGCCCGCCAAGGCGAAAGTCCGGCTCTCCGGGGCAGATGTCGGCGAGGTGACCGGCATGGCGGTGCGCGACTTCACCGCCGTCGTCACGATGGGCATCGACCACGGCGTGGTCCTGCCGCTCGGGACGCGCGCGGAGCTGCGCACCGCCACCCCGCTCGGCGATGTCTTCGTCTCGCTGACGCCGCCGCCGGACGCCACACCCGCGACCCCCGCCCTGCGTGACGGGGACAGCATCCCCCGGGATGCCACGGCTGCCGCCGCGACCATCGAGGAGTTGCTGACCACAGCCGCGCTGCTGGTGAACGGTGGCGCGATCCGCAATCTCACCACTCTCGTCAACGGACTCGGGCAAGCGGTCGGCGACCGCGGCGAGCGGGTCGGCGCCTTGATCGAGCAGTCCACCCGAGTGGTGCGGGCGCTGGCCGCCCGCTCGGAGGACATCCGCACCACCCTCGCCCAGATCGACGAGCTCACCCGGCAGGTGCACGCCCAGCGTCGCACCATCGACGACGTGGTCTTCGCGGCGGGCCCGGCGCTGACCACGCTGCAGGACAACGCGCGGCAAGCGCTGGCACTGGTCCGGCGGGTGGATCAGATCAGCGGCCAGCTGGAGAAGCTGCCCGGGCTGAACGGCGCCGCCACCACCGGCATGGTCGCCGACATCAACCGGATCGCCGCGGAACTGAACGCCGCCGCGACCGACCCGAACGCGAGCGTGGCGGCGATGAACGCGATGCTCGGACCGGTCATCGCCGTGACCAGCAGCACCTCGGCGAGCGTCGACGCCGACATGCGGGATCTGGCGCTCGGCGTCCTGCCGGACCCGAACCATCCCGGTGATCCGGCCAGCCGCCTGCCGGACGCGCGGGATTGGGAAGCGTTCGTGGGCACCCTCACCTACACACTGCTGAAGCTCCAGCAACGGGTGACGGGAACCGGCCGATGAGCACACCGGCCCGGCTGCGCGCGGCGGCGCTGGACCTTCCGGCGCGCGTGCTGGTGACGGTCGTGCGCGCGGGACGATCCAGGCGCTCGGGCCTTTCCGCGGGCGCGCTGGTGCTCACCCTGGCGGTGGGCGTCGGCTATCTGGTGTTCGGCGCGCTCGGCGTGGATCCGGCGGCAGCGACGATCACGGTGCGGGTGCACCTCGCCGACTCCGGCGGACTGCTGGCCGGTCGGCAGGTGACCTTGCGCGGAGTACCGATCGGCCGGGTCGAATCGGTGGAGCTGACCGGCACCGGGCTGGTCGCGGTCGCCGCCGTGGACGCGGACATCCGGGTGCCCGCCGACGGGGAGGTGCGCGTGGCGAGCCTGTCCCTGGCCGGCGAGCAATACCTGGACTTCCGCCCCACCCGTGATGGCGGGCCGTACCTCACCGACGGCGCGGAGATCGCCGTCGAGGCCACCACGACGCCGACGCCGCTGTGGAAGACGCTCTCCGAACTGGATTCGGCACTGGCCCAAGTGGATCCCGCCCAGCTGGCGGCCATCGTGGACGAGCTCGGCGTGAGCCCGGCGGGGCCTGGCAAGCTCGCCGAAATCCTCGACGGCGGCGTATTCCTGGTCTCCACACTGGATTCGGTGCTCCCGCAGACGGTGAGCCTGCTGCGGGACAGCCGGTCGGTGCTCGCGACCATCCGTGATTTCGGGCCGGGTCTGATCGAGTTCGCGGGCAACACGAATGCCTTGCTGAGCGGCGTCGAGAAGAAGTCCGGTGGTTACGCCGAATTGCTCGGCGCCGCACCGGGAACCCTGCGTGCGCTCGACGCGGTGCTCGCGGAGAATTCGGGCGCGGGCGCCGCGCTGCTGGAGAACTCGGCGGTGGTGGCGGACACGACATCCAAGCGAGTGCCCGCTCTCCAGGAGTTCTTCTTCCCGACCGAGCGCGCCGGTTCCACGCTGGACGCGATAGGCGTGGCGTTCCACGACGGCGGCGTCTGGGGACTGGTGAATCTGTACCCGCGCCGCAGCTGTGATTACGACCTGCCGCGCCGCCCGCCGTCCTTGCCGGACTTCCCGGAGCCCTATCTGTACACGTCGTGTCCCGACCACGATCCCTCGGTGCTGATCCGCGGCGCGCGCAATGCGCCACGTCCAGCGGGAGAGGAGATCCCGGACGGCCCGCCGCCGGGCGTGCGTGCCGACCGGCAGGCCACCCCCACCCCGATCGGGCCGCTGTCGCTTCCACTCACGTTCGCGGGACCGCCGCTGCCGCCCCCGCCGCCCGCGCCGCGGCGATGACCGGCCGCGGCCACGGCCGGCCTGACAGTGCACACCCACCACAAGCGAGGAGTCATCATGAGCCACAGTGATACCGCGACCTCGGTAGCGACCGAGCAGAAGCTGTCGACCGCCCCGGACGAGGCCGAGGAGCCGGCCGAGGAGAAGGCCGCGGTGACGGATTCGGCTCCGGCCGAGCAGCCCGCCGACGGCGACGCCGCCGAACGGGAGCCGAGGGCGGCCGCGCGACCGGGCCTGCTGTCGCGCGTGACCCCGCTGATCCGGCGAGCTCTGCTGCCCGTCACCGCGGCCGTCGCGGTCGCCGCCATAGCGGCGGCGGCCGTCCTGGGCTGGCAGCTGAAGAAGGAACGCGACGTGGACGCCGCGGCGGCGGCCGGGCTTTCCGCGGCCCGCTCGTATGCCATGACGCTGACCAGCGTGGACTCGGGCACCCTCGACCGTGATTTCGCCGCCGTACTGGACGGCGCGACGGGCGAGTTCCGGGATATGTACACCCGCTCCAGCGGCCAGTTGCGCCAGCTGCTGCTGGAGAACAAGGCGACCGGTAAGGGAACGGTGCTCGACGCCGCGGTCAAGTCGGCGACGGAGACGAAAGTCGAGGTCCTGCTGTTCATCGATCAGACGGTGACCAATTCCGCCTCGGCGGATCCGCGAGTGGATCGCAGCCGGGTCGAGATGACCATGGAACTCGTCGGAGGCCGCTGGCTGGCGAGCCGGGTCTACCTGCCCTGATCCCCGCTCCACCGCGCGAGTGAATCTCTTCGCGGCCGCGTGAGAATGATCTTCGCCTCAGAAGAGAATAATGTTATCCTTTCGCTAAGTAGCTTCTATCACTCAGGAGTGCTCTCGATGACTGACTTCGATTCGGTCGACTACTTCACCGATCCGGCCGTCGTACCGGATCCGCATCCGTACTTCGATCACCTGCGGGCCAAGTGCCCGGTGACGCGGGAATCGCGGTACGGGGTGTACGCGGTGACCGGATACGAGGAGTCGACGGAGGTGCTGAAGAACTCGGAGGTCTTCTCCTCCGCGATCGCCGTGGGAGGTCCGTTCCCGCCGTTGCCGTTCGAAGTCCAGGGCGACGACCTCACCGAATTGCTCGAACAGCACCGCAGCCAGTTGCCGATGTTCGAGCACATGGTGACGATGGATCCGCCGCAGCACACCTACGCGCGGTCGTTGCTGAACCGGTTGCTGACGCCGGCGCGGCTGAAGGAGAACGAGGACTTCATGTGGCGGTTGGCCGACCGCCAGCTCGACGAATTCCTGGAGCGCGGGCGGTGTGAATTCCTCGCCGAATACGCCAAGCCGTTCTCGTTGCTGGTCGTGGCCGACATGCTGGGCGTGCCGGAGGAGGACCACGAGGACTTCCGCATCGCCTTGGGCGCCGAGCGTCCGGGGTCGCGGGTCGGCGCGCTGGACAAAGAGGTCGTGTCGAGCAATCCGCTGGAGTGGCTGGACGAGAAATTCGGTGCATACATCAGCGATCGGCGGCGCGAGCCGCGCGACGACGTCCTGACGTCGCTGGCGCTGGCGAAGTACCCGGACGGCTCCACACCCGAGGTCATCGATGTGGTGCGCTCGGCGACCTTCTTGTTCGCCGCCGGGCAGGAGACCACCGCGAAGTTGCTTGGAGCGTCCCTGCGGGTGCTGGGCGACCATCCCGAGGTGCAGGAGCGGCTGCGCGCGGATCGCAGCCTGATTCCGGTGTTCATCGAGGAGTCGCTGCGGATGGATTCGCCGGTCAAGAGCGGTTTCCGCCTGGCGAAGCGCGCGACGACCATCGGCGATGTCGACATCCCGGTGGGCTCGACGGTGATGTTCTGCCCCGGCGCGGCCAACCGGGACCCGCGGCGGTTCGAGAATCCGCACGAATTCCGTTTGGACCGGCCGAATTTCCGCGAACACATGGCCTTCGGGCGCGGGGTGCACTCCTGCCCCGGCGGCCCGCTGGCTCGGGTCGAAGGGCGCGTGTCGATCGAACGCATCCTGGACCGGATGCTGGACATCACCATCGACGAGGAACGCCATGGCCCGGCGGGGGAGCGGCGCTACAGCTACGAGCCTACCTACATCCTGCGCGGGCTCACCGACCTGCACATCACCTTCACGCCCAACTCCTGAGCAGGGGTGACTCCCCGCTCTCGGGCGATCTCACGAACCAGCCGTTTCGGCGGAACAACGAATAGAGGTAACCATGACCGGACGGGTCGAAGGAAAGGTCGCGTTCATCACCGGTGCTGCGCGTGGCCAAGGCCGCAGCCACGCGGTGCGGCTGGCGCAGGAAGGCGCCGACATCATCGCCGTCGACGTGTGCGAGCAGCTCGACAACGTGCCCTTCCCGATGTCCACCCCCGAGGATCTGGCGACCACCGCCGATTTGGTAAAAGCCGAAGGCAGGCGGGTGTTCACCGCCGAGGTGGACGTGCGCGACTTCGCCGCGCTGAAGACCGCCGTCGACAGCGGCGTCGAGCAGCTCGGACGGCTGGACGTCATCGTCGCGAACGCGGGTATCGGCAACGAGGGCGGGCAATTGCTCGACCTCGAGGAGAACCTGTGGGACGACATGATCGACGTCAACCTGGGCGGCGTGTGGAAGACCGTGAAAGCCGGTGCGCCGCATCTGATCGCGGGCGGCCGTGGCGGCTCGATCGTGCTCACCAGCTCCGTGGGCGGCCTCAAGGCGTACCCGAACGTGGGTCACTACGTCGCCGCGAAGCACGGCGTCGTCGGTCTCATGCGAACCTTCGCCGTGGAACTCGGCCACCACTCGATCCGGGTCAACTCGGTGCATCCGACGCACGTGAATACGCCGATGGTGATGAACGAGGGCACCTTCAAGCTGTTCCGCCCCGATCTGGAGAATCCGGGCCCCGCCGATCTCGAGCCGATCTGCCGGATGTTCCACACGTTGCCGATCCCGTGGGTGGAGCCGGTCGACATCAGCAACGCGGTGCTCTATCTCGCTTCGGACGAGTCCCGTTTCGTCACCGGTGTTCCGTTGCCGATCGACGCGGGCAGCATGCTCAAGTGAAAGGCGGCTGCCCGTCACACGGCTACGCCCGGGGGTGAGAACGGTTTGCGACACGGCCTCTTCGCCCTGCCTCGGCGACTTCGCCGAACCGCGTCAGGTCGCCGACCTGGCTCGATGCGCGGAGGAGGCCGGGTGGTCGCGCGCCGCCGCCCCGGCACGCTGGCACGGCAGACGACCTCGCTGGACCGGCTCTCCCGCGGCCGCCTGGTGTTCGGCGCCGGACTCGGCTTCACTCTCGAGGCCGGGTACGGCACCTGGGGCGAACCGGCCGAGCCCGTGGGGTCGCCGAGCGGTTGGACGACGGGTCGGCGTGCGACGTCGTCATCACCAGCCGGACGCCCGCCGACCGCCCCGAGGCGGCCTGTGCCACGGTCGAAGCCATCGCGGCGGCGGGGGCGACCTGGTGGCTGGAAGGCTTCATCCCGGAAGGAACCAGATGACCCATACCCGGCCCGGGGCCGGCCCGGGCGAAGACGCGACGAACGCCATCGAGGACACGGGCGCGCCCGGCGAGTCTTCGGTGACGCGGATGCTCGAGATCTTCGATGTCGTTCCCGTCGACGTGAACACCTTCACCGGCGCCAGTGACGGCGGATCGCGCAAGGTGGTCGACGGCACCCAGCTCCTCGCGCAATCCCTCGTCGCGGTCGCGAAACGGTTGCCCGGCAGATCGATCCGGTCGGCGCACGCCATCTTCACCCGTGTCGTCGATCCGGACGAGCCCCTCGAGTTCGTGGTCGACGTGACCCATGAGGGACGTTCGATGGCCGCGGCGGCGGTGGCGGTGCAGCAGAACGGTCGCCGCTGCGCGTCGGTCGCCGTCCTGGCCGATACTCCGGCAGCCGACGTCATCCGGCATCACGCGCCACGCCCGCGAGTCGCCGGGCCGGAGGAGGCGATCGTGGCCGAGATGCCGATGGCGGGCCGCGAGCTGCGGATCGTCGGCGTCGCCGATGTGAACGACCCCGTGGAGGTCGGCCCGCCCGAGTTGTCCGCCTGGCTGCGCTACGAGCCGATTCCGGTCCGCGACGACCTCGCCAAGGCCCTGCTCGCTCACTTCACCGGTCACCTCTCGGTCTCGGCGACCATGCGCGCGCACGCGGGGGTTGGCACCAGCCAGGCGCACCACACCATCTCGACCGCGGTCATGACCGTGACGGTGAGTTTCCACGAGCCGGTCGGGTGGGACGGCTGGCTGCTGTACTCCCACGAGAGCACGCAGGTCGGCGGGGGCATGTCGTATGTCCGCGGCCAGGTGCACACCGAGGACGGTCGCTTGATCGCCTCGTTCACGCAGGAGGCGATGATCCGCCCGCTGCGCCGGGAACACGCCGCGATCCCGGCGGCCGCGCGGCTGTGACCGGTCGGGCTTCGGAAAGGAATCGTCGGATGGATGAACAGCGGACCGCCGCGGAGGTCGAACACTCCGGTTTCGCGGACAGACCCGACTATCGCGTCGACATCCACTGCCGCCGCAACCTCGTCACGGCCCGGCTCGGCGACCGGCTCGTCGCCGAGACGACGCGGCCCCTGCTCGTCGACGAGCAGGACCACGGTCTGGTGTTCTATTTCCCCCGTGAGGACGTGCGGGTCGCGCTCCGGCGCGACGACGCGCGCAGCAGCCGATGCCCGTTCAAAGGGCAGGCGACCTACTGGCGTTTCGACGGCGATGGCGACACCGCCGTGTGCTGGAGCTACGACGACCCGATCGGCCAAGTGGCGCGCCTGCACGGGCACGTCGCCTTCTATCAGGACCGGGTGCAGGTCTGCGTCGGTGTGGCGACTCCGGCGGTCCTGGGAGTGTCCGCCCCGGCCTGAGCGCGCCACGGGTCCGGTGCCCAGGACAGTATGAGAGCAAAGTTCTCGAATTTGAGAATTCGACTTCGTGATGGCGCTGTCGCCTTCTATGCTGAGCGCGTGTCAAACACACCTGCGTACAGGGTCGTTCAATGGACCACGGGGAATGTCGGTAAGAGTTCGGTGCGGGCCATCGCGGCCAATCCGCTGTTCGAACTCGTCGGCTGCTACGCCTGGTCGCCGGACAAGGTGGGGCGCGATGCCGGCGAGTTGTGCGGTATCGAGCCCCTGGGAGTCACGGCCACCGACGACATCGAGGCGCTGCTGGCGCTGAAGCCGGATTGCGTGGTCTACAACCCCATGTGGATCGACGTGGACGAACTGGTCCGCATCCTGTCGGCGGGGGTCGATGTTGTCGCGACCGCTTCGTTCATCACCGGCCACAACCAGGGAGACGGCCGCGACCGGATCGCCGAGGCATGCCGCCGCGGCGGTTCCACCATGTTCGGTTCCGGCATCAGCCCGGGGTACATCAACCTGTTGGCAGTGGTGGCCGCGGGCATCTGCGACCGGGTCGACAAGGTGACCATCGACGAGGCCGCCGACACCACGTTCTACGACTCGCCGGAAACCGAGAAGCCGGTGGGGTTCGGCAGGCCGATCGACGATCCCGCCCTGCCCGCGATGACCGCGCACGGCACCGGCGTGTTCGGTGAGGCCGTACGACTGATCGGCGACGCTCTCGGTGTCGAACTCGACGAAGTGCGCTGTGACGCGCAGTACGCGCAGACCACCGCCGATCTCGATCTGGGGTCCTGGACGATCCCGGCGGGCTGTGTCGCCGGCGTCCACGCCAGCTGGAAAGGGCGAGCGGGCGAGCGGACCCTTGTCGAGATCAACGTCCGCTGGCGCAAGGGGCAGACGCTCGAGCCCGATTGGCGGATCGAGCAGGACGGGTGGGTGCTGCGAGTCGACGGCCGTCCGACGGTGCAGAACGTCGTCAGCTTTCTGCCGCCCCCGGATTTCCAGGCCGAGACGATCGCCGATTTCATGACCCTCGGGCACATCATGACCGCCATGCCGGTCATCAACGCCGTTCCCGCCGTTGTCGCCGCCGCCCCGGGCATCGTGACCTACAACGACTTGGCGCTCATCCTGCCTCGCGGCGTGGTGCCGCAGGGCTGAGGCCGTTCACCTGCCGAAAAGGTGGCCAGCGTGGTGAGGCGATTGTCGTTGCCGGTGTCGCGCACTTCGGCCCGGCCGAGTCCCTCGTGCAACCGCGCGTCGGCGACCACCGGGCCCACCCGGGCGCCGAGCACGTAGCGCAGCCCGAGGAAACCAAGGCTGTCGCCGGGGGCGAGCGAGAGCACCGCCTCCTCCGCGGCCAAAGCGAGCAGGCCACCGTTGATGGTGTCGGAGGCATTGAGCCCCTCGGTCGACCGCGGCAGTACCACCGTTCCGGGGGCGACCCGCAGGCAGCCGGCGCGCTCGGCCAACGGCATCGGCAGCCGCTCCGCCGTGGGCGGCAGTTCGACGCTCAGCCGCGGCGGCAGCTGCACGCCCGGATCAGGCGCCACCATGAAGGAAGCGGCCCCGAGGGCGATCGGCTCGGCGTCGACGCTGAATCCGAACTCCGCCACGAAGACCGAGCGACCCGCCTCACGAACCCAAGTTCCCCCAGAATGCGGCCGCGTTCTTCCAGGCTGCTCGTTACGGCTTCCTCCTGCTCGGCGCCACGGCTCGAGCTAGCGTGGCGTAGGACGGTGGATAATCTAATTCTCTGATGCGAGAATAAAGATCTCGGACATAGCATGTCCCGGTGGGCCGTCGAGGGTGTCGCGGGAGGCGATGACGGCATACGGCTCGGCGCAGCCGAGGGAGCGCGGTGCCGAAAGCCGGAGTTATGCCGGTTGAGGACTGGCGTCCGCGGCCAGCGCCTCGCGGTTGACCGCGAACACCGGAAATCTGTCCCCGCGGGAACGTGCCCGGAACCGCACACGGACCGGCCCGGTGGAAGAGGGCGGCAGTTCGCCATGGATCGTCGTGTACAACCACGGACCTTCATCGAGTTCCACGATGGCGATCGTGGAGCGCTCGACCTCGGCGCGTGGATTCGCGGCGCACTGTAACACCCGCCACGACACGACCGATCCGGTGCCGGAGCACGGAACCCAGGCCAGATCAGCGGATCGGCAGGACGAACACGCGTCGAACAGGGGCGCCAGCAGGTGGCCGCAACATTCGCAACGCCTGATCATCAGCGTTGCCTCTCGTCGAGCGGAGGGAGAGTCACCGACGTTTCCGGTGTGCTTCGGATCGCGCTGGTACATAGAGCCTCGAAATCATCGTGCAGATGTCACCGACCATGTCAGCCTCTCGTAGGCGTGGTTCACCGCACGACGGCCGATCGGCCGGGGGTATACCTATTTTTCGCTGCCCCGGCCTCTGATCGTCACCGCGGTCGAGTGTGGCAAGTCGCGACGACCAGCAGGTCGGCGCCCGGAAACACCCCGGAGATCAGGTCGAGGGTGGTGGCGATGCGGGCGAGCAGCACCGGGTGCCGGAAGTTGTTGCACAGCACCAGGGCGCCGACCCGCAGAGTCGTGGTATCGGCGAGCAGCGCGGTAGCGGTTGTCCACGCCTCGAGCGCGGATGGTCGGAGAGCCCCGGCGCGTAGGCCTGCCCGCAGGCCGCGCACATCGTGATCCACGCGGTCGTCGCGCCGCTGCCGGCGGCGTCATGATGGTCCCGATCATCGAGACCGCGGCCGGGCCTCCGGAAGCAGCGGACGCACCGCCGTGGCTTCGGGGCCGCGCTTGCGCATGGTGGCGGTGAAGAGGACGGGCTGGCCGGCGTACAACGACTTGTATCCGGTCGTCTCGATACTGGTGTACTCGACGAAAACCTGCATGGGATCGTCGGCGGGCTGAAGGAATCCGAAGCCCTTCTCGATGTTGAACCAGACCACCGTGCCGCGGCGCCAGAAATCCGCCGCGGGCCGGTGGTGGGGAAGGCCGGTCACGAAAGGATGGTCCGGGTCACGCGGCGTCGGGCAACGGATCGGCGTGCATGATCCGCTGCCACCAGGCGTCCAGCGGGCTGGGGTCGGGCCAGACGACCGCGGCTTCGGGGGAAACCTCGGTTCCGGACTCGGCCGTTGCGAGCAGCGGGTCGTGCCGTTCGGTCGATATCATGATCGGGTGCTCCATCAGGTGTTCCGTTCGCAAGGATAACCTCTGTGCGGTAACGCCTTTCGCGTTCCCGGCCGGGTGCGGGCCCGGGATCCCGGACCCGCTTCTCCGCGGCAGGCTCAGACGTCGATCGCCTTGTGCCCGTTGCCGCGACCGATCTCGATCTTGCGCGGCTTGGCCTTCTCCGCGACCGGAATCGTCAGCCGCAGTACGCCGTCGGTGTATTCGGCGCGAATCTTGTCGGTGTCGAGGTTCTCGCCCAGGAACAGTTGACGGCTGAACACGCCGCGGGCACGTTCAGCGGCGATCATCTCACGGCCCGAGTCGAGTTCGGGACGGCGGGCGCGCACCGTCACCACATTGCGCTCGATATCCAGGTCCAGGGATTCGGGGTCGATGCCGGGCAGGTCGAACTCGACGACGAACTCCTCGCCCGCGCGCCAGGCATCCATCGGCATCGCCGCTGGATGCGCCTTCGTGCCGAACACCTGCTGCGTCAGACGGTCCAGATCGCGGAACGGATCGGTGCGCATCAGCATGGTCGCCACCTCCACTCACTCCATTCTCCGTAGTAGGGGCCAGATAACCTCTGCTACCTGACATAGATTTTTTATAGCAGGGAGAGAAGTTGAGCGCAAGGCGCTAAACTAGCAAATCTGTTGGGCAACTCGAAGTGAGGATGGATGACGCGGGAGAGGGGCGACTCGGGGCATCTGCCGGATCCGGGCCAAGCGGTGTACGGGATCTCGGTCGCTGCCAGCCTGGCCGGAATCGGCGTGCAGACGCTCAGGCTGTACGAGCGTCACGGGTTGCTGACTCCAGCGCGCAGCGACGGGGGCACCCGCCGCTACAGCGGCAACGACCTCGCCCGGTTGCGGCGGATCACCGACTTGGTCGCCACGGGCGTGAACCTGGCCGGGATCCGCCGCATTCTCGACCTCGAGGACGCGAACGCCGACCTGCACGCGGACAACGACCGGCTGCACGCCGACAACGTCCGGTTGCGGGACGCGCGGGACAACGCGCCCGGCCCGGCATAGGCGCGGAAGCTATTCCGAGAAGTAGGTGCGCAGATCGACCACCGTGCCGGAATCGCCGGTGGTCACGGTGACGTCCGGAATGAGCGCGCGGATCAGCGGCATGCCGCGCCCGCGCAGCGGATCCGCCTGGGGATCGGGTTGTTTCCATCGGCCGCTGTCGGCGATGGTCACCCGGAGTTCGTCGCCCTCGATCGATGCGCGCAAGCGGACCACGCCGCCGTCGCCGTGATGGCCGTGTTCGACGGCGTTGGTACACGCTTCACCGACGGCCAGCAGCACGTCGTAGGCCGGTGCGGCCGCCATCCCGCACTTGGTGAGCCATTCCTGGAGGGTATGCCGGACGGTCGCCAAGTGCACCGCCTCGGCAGCGAAATCCAACTCCAGCGGCGTCACGGCGTTGGGTAGCGGGACCCGCTCGCCCGCGCTCACGGGCGCGCACCCGCCGACGGGATCGGAGTGCGTCTGTCGCGGTCCGGTCGTCCCGTCGTCGTGCCGTGCCAAGGGCGTCGATGCGCCGTCACCTCGTTACCTCCCTGTCGGGGATCGGTGCGCTGTACCCGTCACGCCGAGCACGTGGACCGTCATCGGGCTCGGCGGCCGTGTTCGCCGTACGTGTGCCATGCTCCCCGAGGCTATACCCAGTTGATCATTCGCCATTCATCCCGGGTGGCGGCCCAGAGAATCCGGCCCCCGGCCATCGTGCGGCATCCGTAAAACGCTGTGCCACAGCCCGGCAAAGCCGGCGGGGTATCGAGGGGGAACGCCGCTACGGGTTTTGGCGCGGCAGCCGGACGACCTGGACGAAGAAGTCGTCGATCTGCTTGATGGCGGCCACGAACTGATCGAGGTCGACCGGCTTGGTGACGTACGCGTTCGCGTGCAGCCGGTAGCTGCGCAGGATGTCCTCTTCGGCCGCGGAGGTGGTCAGCACGACCACCGGAATGTGCGCCAGATCGGGGTCGGCTTTGATTTTCTCCAGCACCTGCCTGCCGTCGTATTTGGGCAGGTTCAGGTCGAGCAGGATCAGGTCCGGCCGCGGCGCGTCCGGGTACCGGCCCTGGCGGTAGAGGAACTCGAGCGCCTCCTCGCCGTCTCTGGCGACATGCAGGGTGTTACCGATCTTGTTGTCCTCGAAGGCCTCTCGCGTCATCAGCTCGTCGCCGGGATCGTCCTCGACGAGCAGGATGTCGATCGGCTGGCCGGGGGAGGTCATACGGTGGCTCCTTCGGGGGCGGGAATGTCGGCGGTGCGAGCGGCGGTGTCGGCGTCGGCGGTGCGCAGCGTGAAGCGGAAGCGGGTGCCGGTGGAGTAATCGGTATCGATCCAGATCCGGCCGCCGTGATATTCCACGATCTTCTTGCACAAAGCCAGCCCGATGCCGGTTCCGCTGTACTCCTCACGATTGTGCAGCCGCTGGAAGATGACGAACACCTTCTCGGCGAATTCGGGTGCGATCCCGATGCCGTTGTCGGAGACCGACAGCAGCCAGCCGCTGCCGTCCTCGCCCGGCTCGCAGGTGATCTCGATGTCCGGGGAGTGATCTGGCTCACGGAACTTGATGGCGTTGCCGATCAGGTTCTGCCACAGCATCGTCAGCAGCGTCGGATCGCCGATGATCTCGGGCATCTCCTCCGGGCGCCGGATCCGGGTGTGGGTGTCATCGATGGCTGCCGAGAGATTGGTCAGCGCCTTGTCCAGGGACTGGCCGAGGCCGGTGGGCTCGGTGCGGTCGGTGATGCGACCCACCCGGGAGAAGGTGAGCAGGTCGTTGATGAGCACCTGCATCCGCTTGGCGCCGTCGACGGCGAAGTCGATGTACTGCTTACCGCGCTCGTCGAGTTTGTCGCCGTAGCGCTTCTCCAGCAGCTGGCAGAACGACGCCACCTTGCGCAGCGGCTCCTGCAGATCGTGTGAGGCGACGTAAGCGAATTGCTCCAGCTCCGCGTTGGATCGGCGCAGTTCCACGGCTTGCAGGTCGAGATCGGTCTTCTGCCCGGCGAGCACGGCTTCCTGAGCGCGCGAGGATTCCAGCTCGGCGACGATACGGCGGCGCATGCTCTCCACAGCCTGCGCGACGGTCGCCAAGTCGGCCGGACCGCGCACGTCGATGTGATGATCGAAGTCGCCGCCCGCCACCCGCAGCGACGCGTCCGTCAAGGAGCCGAGGGGACGGGCGATCAAGCGCCGGACCAACACGGTCAGCAACACACCGGTCAGCAGGAACGCGATGACCATTCCGGCCAGCACGGCGTCCCGGACGGTACGGGTGTGCGCGAGCTCCTCTTCGTCGTCCGCGATGGCCGCCTCGAGACCGTTGTTCTGGGTCTCGAAGCGCGTCCGCAGTTCGTCGAACAGCGGCTTACCGCGGCTCGGTGTGGAAGGCTCGAGGCCGCGGGTCGCCCCGGAGGTCAATCCCGCTACCAGCGGCTCGGCGTACTCGGCGCGCCAACGCTGCGCGGACTGCTCCACCGCGTCGAGCTCGTCGAGCAACGGTTGGCGGTCGGCCAGCAGCTCCCGCAAGCGGGCGACCGACTGCGCCTCGTCGCGGGTGCCGTCCCGGTAGGGCTGCAGGAACTGCGGGTCGCCGGTGATGCCGTAGCCACGCAGGCCGGTCTCCTGGTCTACCAGGGCACTCTGCAACTTGTAGGCCTCGGCCGCCGCGGGCAACGACTTGTCGAGCAACCGATCGGCCCCCCGGTTGGTCTGTGCGATCACCTGGGCGCCTGCCACGGTGCCGATGATCACCACCAACACCATCGATGCGAGCACCAGCTGAAACCAGGCCTGGGCGGTCAATCGCGTGCTCAGGGGCGGCCGCCCGGTCTTCGTCGTCATCGGTTCTGGTCCTGTCCTCGCCCGTCGCCGTGCCATCCCAGATACAGGATGGCGACATCGTCGTCCAAACCGCCCGACGCCCCCGCCAGTGCCTCGACGCGGCCGATCAGCTCGTCGACGAACCAGTCGGGATCCGCGGCCCGGACGGCGCGGGCGACCTCCATCAGTCCTTCCTCGCCGAGACGTTCCTGGTCGGTCCCGACCCTGCCCTCGAACAGTCCGTCCGTGAACACCATCAGCCCGGAGCCCAGCGGCAGGTCCACATCGTGCACGGGCCACTCGGCGCGACCGGGCAGGAAGCCGAGGGCAGGCCCGCCGGGCACCTCGACCCAGGTCAATCCCGACGCCGAGCGCTGCAACATCCCCGGGTGCCCGGCCCGCAGCACCTGAGCACGGCGCTCACCCGGATGCAACATCAGGCTGGTCACCGTCGCGAAGGTCTGCCTGCCGGTGCGTTCGGCCAGCAGGACCTGTTCGAGCAACCGCAACTGCCGCGCCCCGGTCACCCCGCTCAGCACCAGCGTCCGCCACGCCAGGCGCAACGCCACACCGGTCGCCGCCTCGTCCGGACCGTGCCCGGACACGTCACCGATGACGGCGTGCACCGTGCCGTCCGAGTCCTGCACCACGTCGTAGAAATCGCCGCCGAGCAGAGCGTGGGCCCGGCCGGGACGGTAGCGCGCTACCACGTCGACGACCCGCTTCCCGCGCAGCAGCGGAGTGGGCAGCAGGCCGCGTTCCAGCCGCGCGTTCTCCTGCGCGCGCATATTGATCGCCTGCAAGGCCGCGCTGGTGCGCTCGGCTTGTTTGCGCTGGATCGCATAACGCACAGCACGCCCGAACAGCTCGGGCTCGACCCGACCTTTGACCAGGTAGTCCTGGGCTCCCGCCGCGACCGCGGCCAAACCGGTCTGCTCCTGATCCAGGCCGGTCATCACCACGATCGCGACCTGGTCGGTGTGCCGGCGGATACGTTCTACCGCCTCGAGCCCTTGGGCATCGGGCAGATGCAGGTCCAGCAGCACACAGTCGGGCTCGGCGGTGGCCAGATGTTCGGCGGCCTCCGCCAGCGACCGGACCCAGTGCAACTGCAACCCGGGCGCGCCGTCCACGACCAGTTCCTCCACCAGCAGCGCGTCCCCCGGATCGTCCTCGATCAGCAGCACAGAAGGTTGCTGCCACGGCCAATCCGCGTCCACGATCAGCTCGGGATCGTCGTCTGTCCCGTCACGCCGCACGGACACCACCGGTCGCGGGTCCGATTGTGGCAGAACGAATGACAGCACGATTGCCGTCGTCGGCGAACACCGACAACCCGGCCTCCGATCACCATGGGGCGGCACCAGCGCACGCCGACTGTCTCCGCGGCCGTTTGCTGGACCGAGAAACAGTCAAGATCGTATCCGATCCGACATCCGACCGAGACATGGCCGTGCCGACCTGCGCGGATGGAGTAGCTGCCGACTGGATGGCGCGGGCGATCAGACCGTGGTGCCGGTGAGCCGCGCGGTGTCCCGCTCGGCCTCCCGGACCGCGCCACAGCGGCGCGGGGAACGGAGTTCCGCCAAGCTGCGGGCGACGACCGTGGCATGAACCGCGATGACGGCAAGGGAGGCCGAGCCGATCACAGCAAGAAGCACAACCACGACAGATACCGGTCCTTTCGGGTGCGAGCGGGCCGTTTGCCCGCTCGATCGGGTGCCGAGTTCGCGTCGCCGACCCCGGCGGGCGCGCGCTCCGCCTCCAACGTGCCCCGGCTGCTCCGGGCCAAACCCATCGATTCGTGCGGCGCGGACGGGGCGTGCGGTCACGCGAGGACGACCTCGGCCGTCGCGCGACCGAAGATCTTGCGTCCGTCGTGCTCGGCGGTGATCGCGATGGTGGCGGTACGGGTGTCCGTGTCCAGGTGTTTCACCCGGCCCGCGAACTCGATCCGGCCGCCGGTCACGCCGACGTGGACGGGATTGGTCAGGCGCACGTTGTAGGAGCGCAGCGCGCCGGGATCGCCCAGCCAGGAGGTGAGCAAGTCCACACTGAGACCGATGGTGAACATGCCCTGCGCGACGACGGTCTCCAGCCCCATCAGCGCGGCGGCCGGGGTGCTCCAATGGATGGGATTCGGATCTCCCGCGACTCCGGCGTAGTTGACCAGATCGCCCCGGGTGACCGTGAGGGCGCGCGGCGGCAGCTCCGCCCCGAGGCTCACGGTGTCGAAGGGCCGGACATGGGGACCGGCCGGTGCGGGCGGCGTCCGGCGTACGGGCTCGCTGCCGTCCCCGACATATCGAGGGTGGGATGCGCGGCGCTGCTTCCGTGCTTCCGGGCGGGCGCCGTGCATCACGACCGCGTCGAACCACGTCGGGAGAGCCTCGTCGGCTCGCCCGACCAAACTGGTGCGGGACGTGACGACAGGCCGGTCGTCCTGATCCAGAATGGTCTGGCGCAGGCCGATGAGGTCGCCGCCGAACGCGTGCCGG
The DNA here is from genome assembly GCF_055590505.1 of Nocardia sp. NPDC041819. Classification (NCBI taxonomy): domain Bacteria; kingdom Bacillati; phylum Actinomycetota; class Actinomycetes; order Mycobacteriales; family Nocardiaceae; genus Nocardia; species Nocardia sp. NPDC041819. Next base: position 1,450,187 of record NZ_JBVJAP010000001.1, read on the forward strand.
AACGAGTCCAGGCACATCTCGAAGTCGATCCGGTCGCCGGCCTGGAGCGGGCGGTGGAATTCGATCATCTGATCGGTCTGGATGGTCCGGCTCAGGTCGTAGCCGGGCAGGATCGTCTCGAACGCTTCGGCGTAGGCGAGGTACCCCGGCACCGCGCCGAAGGTCGGGGGAGCGAGCAGGCGGTTGTAGCCGAGATCGGCCGCCGCCTCCTCCGACCGATGCGCGGGGTGGTGGTTGCGCACCGCGCGGGCGTACTCACGGATCTTCTCGCGCCCGACTTCGTAGTAATCGCTGCTGCGATACCGGCGCCCGACCATCGAGGCGGGAAGCGCGGCATCGGTCACGTCGTTCGCACCGGATGGGGCAGGGAGTCTGGACATCGCGGGGGAATCTACCCAACGCGCGGCGGAATTCCGGTCAGCCCGCATCGCACGCCGTTTCGCGGCAGGCGACGTCCGCGAACCAGGTCGCGTCGGCCGCCGCTCAGCAGAGATTCCGCTCGGCGGCCACCACCACGGCTGCGGCCTCGCGCACCGATTGGTGGCGCTCACCTGCACCACGCCGCCGCCGTCGGGCGTTCCGGCCGCAGGCTCCCGGCATGCCGCGTATCCGAGGTCCAGCAGTGCCGCGGCCATGCCGCCGCCCCGCGGTCCGCACCCCGAGCCGTCCACCAGGCCAGTGCGCCGAAGAGCGTGGCACCGATCGTCGGCGGCCGATCCTCCGGCGGGGACGCGGTCGAACCGGTCGCCCTTCTCGCGCGCAGCCGCCCCGGTCGGCGGCGGTTTGAGCAGCGGACCCCTGGGAAGTCGATCGACAGGACCGACGGGATGGGGTCGGCAATCGGCCCCGTCGTGGCCGCGCTCCTCGGCAGGCAGGTCGGTTGTAACGCCGATCGGAGAGCTTCCGGCCGAACCGCCGCAGCCACTTCGCGGCCGGGTATCGCGATCTCGTGCCCCTCGTCCCGACGGTTCCGTCGCCGGCCCTCCGCCCGCGGCTTGTAGGAGAGGAGAGAGATGTCTGTTCCGAACCACACCACCGACGACGCCGGTATCCCGGTTCCCAGCGACGAGCACTCGCTGACCGTCGGGCCGGATGGACCGATCCTGCTGCAGGACTGGTATCTGATCGAGAAGATGGCGGTGTTCAACCGGGAACGCGTGCCCGAACGCCAGCCCCACGCGAAGGGCGGCGGTGCTTTCGGCGTCTTCGAGGTCACCAACGACGTGAGCGCCTACACCATGGCCGACGTCTTCCAGCCGGGGAAGAAGACGGAGATGCTGGCCCGCTTCTCCACCGTCGCCGGCGAGCGTGGCAGCCCCGACACCTGGCGGGATCCGCGTGGGTTCGCCCTGAAGTTCTATACCGAGCAGGGCAACTTCGACATGGTCGCCAACAACACACCGATCTTCTTCGTTCGCGATCCGATGAAGTTCCAGGACTTCATCCGTTCCCAGAAGCGCCGCGCCGACAACAATCTGCGCGACCACGACATGCAATGGGACTTCTGGACGCTGTCACCGGAATCCGCGCACCAGGTGACCTGGCTGATGGGCGATCGTGGCATTCCGCGCACGTGGCGGCACATGAACGGTTACTCCAGCCACACCTATATGTGGGTGAACGCCTCGGGCGAACGGTTCTGGGTCAAGTACCACTTCAAGTCCGATCAAGGCATCGAGTTCTTCACCCAGGACGAAGGTGATCAGATGGCGGCGATGGACACCGACTATCACACCCGCGACCTGTGGGAATCGATCGAAGGCGGCGACTTCCCGAGCTGGACGCTGAAGATGCAGATCATGCCGTTCGACGAGGCGAGGCACTACCGGTTCAACCCCTTCGATCTCACCAAGGTGTGGCCGCACGGCGACTATCCGCTGATCGACGTCGGCAAGATGACCCTCGACCGCAATCCGGTGGATTACCACACCGAGATCGAACAGGCGGCATTCGAGCCGAGCAATTCGGTGCCCGGCACCGGCCCCAGCCCGGACAAGATGCTGATGGCTCGCTGGTTCTCCTACCCCGACGCACACCGGTACCGCATCGGCGTCAACTACAAAGAGTTGCCGGTCAATACGCCGCACGCCACCACTGTCCGGTCGTACAGCAAGGATGGCGCGCTGCGCCACCACAACCCCGGCGACCCGGTCTACGTGCCGAATTCCAAAGGCGGCCCGCATGCCGATCCCGCGGCCGCGGGTCCGCCGGCGACCTGGCACACCGACGGCGAACTCGTGCGCTCGGCCTACACGTTGCACCGGGACGACGACGATTGGGGTCAGGCCGGAACCTTGGTCCGTGATGTGCTCGACGACGCGGCTCGCCAGCGGCTGGTCGACAACATCGTCGGACACTTGCTGAACGGTGTCACCGCGCCGGTGCTCGAACGCGCCTTCGAGTACTGGCGCAATGTCGACAAGAACCTCGGCGACCGGGTCGAGGCCGGGGTGCGCGCGAAGCAGGACGAACGCGATCCCAAGGCGGCCGGCCAAGCCAACCCGGCCCGCTCGTCGGCGCAGGTCAAAGCCTGACGGATGCCGTCGGCGGCCGGTTCACGAACCGGCCGCTTCGGCCCGCGCTACGTTATCGGTTCGTAATACGGTTCGGGAGTGTCCGGGGCGCGCACTTCGATCGAGTGCGGGAGCATGAGTCCGGATCCAGTGGACCGCAAGCACCGTGGTGTTTCGAATCAATTCGAGGCTCGGTGACGTCCCCGTGGCGTCGGATGGGTCGTACCGGGCCCGGCCGACGTAGATCGGAGGACCGCAGCATGGCGTTCGAGGCCGATGTTCGACCTGCTCGACCTGTTCGACGCCCGTCACGTCGTTCGTGGCAGGTCATGACAGCCGGGATTGCCGCCGCCACCGCAGTACTCGCCGCCGCGCCCGCCGCTGCGCAACCGTCCCTGCGCGGCGCACCCGACGTCCCGGTAGAAGTCCCCATTCCCGGTGGCTTTCGGGGTTTCCCCGAGATTCTGCGATTCACCCCACCCGCACCCCCGGTTCCCCAGATGCCGTTCGGTCGAGCGGTTCCCCACCGCGCATCGGCCGCTCGGACGGCGTAGTAACTCCCTCGCACGCGTTCATGTCGAGTCACCGACGTTCTGGGCATCCCGCCCCGCTGCAGCGTGGGTATCTCCCGCCTCGGCGGCCGGATCGCGAAGATCCGAGGCTGCTTTCTCTTTGGGAAAAGCGCGGAGTACGAGTCCGATCCCGCAGCTGACCACGATGGCGAACCCCGCCCATGCCGATCCCGAGACCACGGTGATGGGGCCCCGGTCGCCGAGATTCTGCGGCGAGACCATCGTCCAGTCGAAGGATTCGGTGCGAATGGGCGCCACGGTCGACGGCCGCCACAGGATGGCGATCGCGAGGATGCTGCCCGCCGTTCGGGGCTGGACGTAAGCGCAGCAGTACCCCGCGACGACGGCCAGCGCGGCCGTGGCGAGGTTGCGCATGTCACCGGCCGGAGCAATGGCGGCCAGCAACGCGACAGCGGCGAGCAATCCGGCGCCGACCAGCGGACTCGCCCAACGGATTCCGCCGAGGTAGCCCAGCAGGATCAGACCGAGCAGCACCGGCACGCTCCATGCCGGGCGCGGCCCGTTGCCCACCGCGCTGCCGGTGGCGCTGAGCGCGACCGCGAGAAAGATCGTGATCCCGTCCCGGCGCGGCAGCAGCCACGCGGCGACGGTCGTGGCCAGCACGGTGCACACGGCCGTCACGATGAGCCCGATGCTGCCGTCGCCGTGGCGGAAGCGCCACTCCGCGACGGCCAATTCGGTCATCACCAGCACGATCGCGGCGACGACGGGGCTGAGTGGCAACTCCGGGTAGATGGGTTCCGGCGTGAACCGCTGCCGGGTGGCCAGCTGGCACGCCAGGATGAGCACGGCGACCGCCGCGAGCAACCAGAGCGGCTGCGTTCCGAACACCGACCACACGCGCGGTTCGGACGTCGCCCGGTGCGGATTGCCCAGCAGTCCCGACGCCTGCGAGAGCGTGATCACCACGAAGCAGCCGGCGCCGCCCACGACGAACCCCATCCCGGGTACGCGGCGGCCGAGCACCGCCACTCCCGTCGCGCCGAGCAGGATTCCGCTGCTGATCGCGTCGAGGTATGCGGTGGTCGTCAGGATGTCGGGCGAAGAGCTGTGCGCTTCGACGGTGTGCGTGATGAACAGCAGCAGCGTCCCCGCCAGCGCGATCCACCACGCGGTGCGCGGCCGGGCCAGGCTGACCGCGACCACCGCCGTCACCGCAGCGACCAACACCCCGATCGCCGCCTCGCGCGGCACGCTGAGGACCAGCCGGTTCACCTGGTAAGGCGTGCAACGGCAGGTCCGCCCGAAGCTGAGCGGCACGACCAGCAGCAGCCCGGCCACCGCCGTGGCCAGGAACGCCGTGACGCCTTCGAGCATCTCACTCCGTCGCACCACTCCACAGGCGTACCCAGTGAAGTCGAACCGAACATCCCCGCCCGGCCCGCCTTCGAAACTGGTATTACCAGCACCTGGATACCTGTGGCACGGTACGGGAGGATCTCAGGATGACCGATGTTGTCGACGTCCAGGCGGTCCGCAAGGCCCGGCGTGCCGAACTCGGGGCTTTCCTGAAGTCCCGTCGAGCCCGGATCTCGCCCGAGGACGTAGGACTACCGCCTGGACCGCGCAGACGTACCCCGGGCCTTCGCCGGGAAGAAGTGGCTCAATTGGCCGGGATAGGGATCACGTGGTACACGTGGCTTGAACAAGGGCGCGAAATCAATGTCAGCGTGCAAGTTTTGAATGCGGTGGCGCGGACGTTGTCGTTGGATGCGGCGGAGAAGGCGCATTTGTATCGGTTGGCGGATGTGCCGACGGTGCCTTCGGTGTCTTCGGGGTCGGCGTTGCCGGAGGAGTTGCAGGTGATCTTGGATCATTTGGAGCCGTTGCCGGGTGTGGTGTTGAGTGCGCGGTATGACGTGTTGGCGCACAATTCGTCGTATGAGGCGTTGTGTCCTGGGTTTCTGTCGGGGGAGCGGAATGTGGCGCGTCGGGTGTTCTTGACGCCGGAGTGCTGTAACGCGTATCGGCATAATTGGGATGATTTGCGGCGGATGGTGGGGTATTTGCGGGGTGCGTATGCGAAGAATCTGGGGGATCCGCAGTGGGAGGGGTTCATTGCGGAGTTGTGTGCTGAGAGTGAGAGTTTCGCGTCGTTGTGGGCGTTGAATGATGTGGCGGTGCCGGCGAGTAGGACGAAGTCGGTGCGGAATTTGGCGGTGGGGGAGTTGGAGATGTTTTTGACGAGTATGTCGTTGCCGTCGGTGCCGCATGCGTGGATGCAGGTGTATACGCCGGTCGATGAGGTGGCGTGGGGGAAGTTGCGGGAGTTGTTGGCGATGAGTCCGGAGCAGCGGGGGCGTCCGTGGGCGGAGCATCGGGAGCAGTTTCACGCTGCGGCGGGCTGAGTAGCAGGCTCGTGGAGCCCGCTCGAGCCGGAGCCC